>NZ_JBEGGL010000001.1:0-1101959 GCF_040203315.1 Xanthomonas sp. WHRI 8393
CACGGATGTTCCTCCCGATCTCTACGCATTTCACTGCTACACCGGGAATTCCGCTACCCTCTACCACACTCTAGTGATCCAGTATCCACTGCAATTCCCAGGTTGAGCCCAGGGCTTTCACAACAGACTTAAACCACCACCTACGCACGCTTTACGCCCAGTAATTCCGAGTAACGCTTGCACCCTTCGTATTACCGCGGCTGCTGGCACGAAGTTAGCCGGTGCTTATTCTTTGGGTACCGTCAGAACAATCGGGTATTAACCGACTGCTTTTCTTTCCCAACAAAAGGGCTTTACAACCCGAAGGCCTTCTTCACCCACGCGGCATGGCTGGATCAGGCTTGCGCCCATTGTCCAATATTCCCCACTGCTGCCTCCCGTAGGAGTCTGGACCGTGTCTCAGTTCCAGTGTGGCTGATCATCCTCTCAGACCAGCTACGGATCGTCGCCTTGGTGGGCCTTTACCCCGCCAACTAGCTAATCCGACATCGGCTCATTCAATCGCGCGAAGCCCGAAGGTCCTCCGCTTTCACCCGTAGGTCGTATGCGGTATTAGCGTAAGTTTCCCTACGTTATCCCCCACGAAAGAGTAGATTCCGATGTATTCCTCACCCGTCCGCCACTCGCCACCCATAAGAGCAAGCTCTTACTGTGCTGCCGTTCGACTTGCATGTGTTAGGCCTGCCGCCAGCGTTCACTCTGAGCCAGGATCAAACTCTTCACTTAAAATTACATGCCCGAAGGCAAATACTTTAGCTGCAGAAGTTCAACCACTGGCAACTTATCGCTTGCAAAGCAATTAATATGTTGCATTTTGATTAAACGTCTGCAAGATGGACAATCATCCTTCCTGCAGGCGTCCGCACAAATTACCTGCGCACACTGTCAAAGAACATTGGGAAGTGGCCTCAGCGCCGTTCCCGTCAGCTTCGTCGTTTCCGTCGAAGCGAGCCGCCCATTATAGCGGACTTTTTCTTGCCGTCAACACCTCATTTCGAGGTGGTTGACGCTGCTTCGTTTCGACCTGAAGGTTTTCTGCGAAGCGAGCCGGCCATATTAGCAGGCTTTTCATCTTCGTCAACCCCTCGTGAAGAGGAAGTTGCCGCCGCTGCACTTCAGTCCGCCGTAGCGTCTTTCCGTGTAGCGAGCCGCCCATCATAGCCGGCTTTTTCGTTTCGTCAACACCTTGTGATGTTTCCGATTCGCCCCGTTCGTTGTTGCGATGCTTCGAGAAGCGCCGCCGTCCTGAGCGAGGCCGCGCAGTTTATCGAGACTGTGCAGAAGTGCAAGCACTTTTTGACACTGGCATGACACGGGCGTCATTGCGCCCATGCGCCAGGCCTGATTCCACGCACTTTTCGGTGTATCCGGCCTGCTCTCTCTATCAGGGTCATAGGACCATGTGTCCGCATTGCAGCGACGTCGTGCTTTCCAGGCAGGACAACAAGAGCGTCGATAGAGAGCCGACCACGCAAGGTGCTGCGCTATCGATCACCGGCGTGCTCGGTAAGAATGCATGCACTAGATAGAGAGCTCCAATGTCTCCCTTACGCAGCCTGCTTCGCGATCTGTCCCTGCCTGCGATAACCGCTGGCTTTGTCACGGTGCTGGTGGGCTTTGCCAGTTCTGCGGTGATCGTGTTCGAGGCGGCGCGTCACCTGGGGGCGGATCAGGCGCAGATCGCCTCATGGATGTGGGCGCTCGGCATTGGCATGGGCGTGACCTGCATCGGGCTGTCGCTGCGCTACCGGGTGCCGGTGGTGACGGCCTGGTCCACGCCGGGTGCGGCCATGCTGATCGGCAGTGCGGCCGGGGTGCCGTTGCGCGAGGCGGTCGGTGCGTTTGTGCTGGCGGCGGTGCTTGGCATGCTGGCCGGCTTCTCGGGGTTATTTGAGAAGGCGATCCGACGCATACCCATCTCGCTGGCCTCGGGCATGCTGGCCGGGGTGCTGTTGCGCTTCGGGCTGGACCTGTTCGTGGCGATGCAGAGCCAGGTGTGGCTGGCGCTGGCGATGCTGGCGGCCTATCTGGCCGGGCGGCGCTGGTTTGCGCGCTACGCGGTGATCGCGACCTTGTTGGTCGGCGTGGCGATTGCGGCCGGCAGCGGGTTGATGCAGTGGAAGAGCGTGCAGCTTGAACTGGCCCGGCCGGTGCTGGTGGTGCCGTCGTTGTCGTGGGCGGCGTTGTTCGGGCTGGCGATTCCGTTGTTCGTGGTCACCATGGCCTCGCAGAACGTGCCGGGCGTGGCGGTGATCCGCGCCTCCGGCTACGCGGTGCCGATCTCGCCAACGATCGGCTGGATCGGGGTGGTCAATACGCTGCTGGCACCTTTCGGTGGCTATGCCTTGAACCTGGCGGCCATCACCGCGGCGATCTGCATGGGCCGCGAGGCGCACGAGGATCCGGCGCGGCGTTACACCGCTGCGGTGAGCGCGGGCGTGTTCTATGTGCTGATCGGCGTGTTCGGCGCGACCGTGGCGGCGGTGTTTGCCGCCTTTCCGCGCGAGCTGGTGATGGCCATCGCCGGGATCGCCTTGCTAGGCACGATCGGCAACAGCCTGGCGGCCGCCTTGCAGCAGGACAGCGAGCGCGAAGCGGCCTTGATCACCTTCCTGGTGACCGCATCGGGGCTGACGTTGGGCGGGATCGGCGCCTCGTTCTGGGGCCTGGTGGCCGGAACAATCACCTTGCTGGTGTTGCGACCGCGGGCCTAGGGCAGCGATCAAAACGACGGCGCACACCGCCAGGCGGGCGCGGCCGGTGCGCGGAGTCCTCAACACTGCGGTATTTCCGCGCCGTCCGCACCCCGCTGGCGACTGCAGGCTACGTTTTGTCAGCCACTGCTGGCCGCGGCAGGCGATTCGGTTGCGGGTTGCGCTTATTCGGGGTCGCGTAGCTGCAGCAGCCAGTGGGCGGTGACGCCATTGGGGCTGGGCAGCGGTTCGAGGTGGAACTGACGGTAGACCGGCGCGCCCCCCTGCGAGCGCAGCGGCAGGGTGACATAGGCGGCGCGCCCTTGCCGCAGCGCGTCTTCGAGCAGCTCCACCTTGGACGGGGCGGCATCGCTGGCCAGCAGGGATAGGATGTCGCAACCGATCAGGTCGGCCACTTCGGTCTGGCTGAGTTCTGCGAAGGCCGGATTGACGAACATCAGCCGGTGCGCGTCCGCGGTGCCGCGTTCGATGATGGCCACACCATCGCGCAGCCGCGAGAGCGAGGCTTCGAGCAAGGTGAAATCCTGCTGGAAGCGCTTGCGCTCCATCAGTTCGATCAGCACGCGCAGGCTGCGCGCCGATTCCAGGTGCAGCGGCGACCAGCGTCGCGCGCGACCGCGCACGGTTTCCTGCCAGAGGTCGAAGCTCTTGCGTGGCGACAAGCGCGAATTGGGAATGTCCTGCAGCTTGGCCAGCTGCGGATTGCCGGCCCATTTGACCTGCTGCACCTGCTCGCGGCGGGTCCACAGCAAGGCGCTGCGCGACTGCGGCATCAGCGGCACGAAAATGAAACCGGCCGCCAGCGGGGCGAGGTCGGCCAGCTCGGGGAACACCTCGCCGATCGCATCCACATGCAGGGCGCCGACCGCATCTTCGCGCAGGGCATCGTGGTGTTCGGATTCGATGTGGTCGCGGATGCGGCGCAGCGCGGCCGCGTCCGGGGTGCTGCCATGCCGGCTGATCTCGCCGCCATGGAAGATCGCCACGCCGTCGGCGTCGACCACGTCCATCAGGTCGGGCGCCATGTCGGCGAGCATTTCCACGGTCATCTGGTCGGCGTCATTGAAGTCGGTGATCAGCTTCTCGCGCACGGTGAGCAGCACCGATTCCATGTGCGCACGCGCCACCGCCTGCAAACCGCCGATGCGCCCGGCCAGCGCGCGGGTCACCGCATCGGTGGCATCGCGCATGGCGTGGCTGGTGAAGTGCGGGCTGTAGTGGTGGCAGGCGATCAGCCCCCACAGCGCGTCGTTGACGACGATCGAGGACACCAGCGTGGCTGTCACGCCCATGTTGGCCAGGTATTCCAGATGCACCGGGGAGACGCTGCGCAGGCTGACATCGCTCAGGTCCACCGGGGTGCCCAGGCGCGGATGCAGGGTGGGTTCGATCGGCGAGGCCCGATAGCCGACGTCGGCGATCTGGCGGACGCGGTTGCGCAGGTACAGCGCGCGCGCCTGGGCCGGGATGTCGGTGGCCGGGTAATGCAGGCCGAGATAGGCATCCAGCTCGGGCTGGCGCGCTTCGGCGATGATGTCGCCATTCCACTCTTCGTCGAAGCGGTACACCATCACCCGGTCGAAGCCGATCATGCTGCGCAGCCCCTTGGCGGCGCGCACGGCGGCTTCGGCGATGCCGGGATCGCGCTCGATGCTGCGCAGCAGCGGCAGCGCTTCGCGCAGGGTGACGTCCATCAGGCGTGCGTCGCGCGGCTCGATTTCCACCAGCCACTGCTCCGGATACAGATGCCAGGCGGCCACCCAGGGGTGCTCGGTGGGTGCTGCACGCAGGGGAAAGCGCACGTCGGCATGCAGCAGATGCTGCGCCTGGTCCTCGACCGCAAACGGCTGCTCGCCGGGCAGTTCCAGCGCTTGCGTGTAGACCATGCCCAGCAGCTCGGCCAGCGGCACACCAAGCAGGTCGGCGGCGGTGGTGCTGGCCTGCACGATGCGGCCGTCGGCCGGCTCGATCACCAGCAGCACGCCGTACGGCTGGATCAGGCCGGGGATATGGATCGGCTCACGTGCACAGACATCCATATCCAGGGGTTCGGTGGGCTGATTCACGGGCGCGGCTCCGCTGCAAGACAGGTATGGAAGTGGGCAAACATGCGCTGCGCACCGTCGATGGCGGACGCGCGCGCGGAAGAGGTGTCCAGGCGTTGATCGAGCATGGCCTGGAACCGGCGCCAGCCGGCCGGGTCGTCGTTGGCCAGTTCGAAATAGCGCAAGGCGTCAGCCAGCGCGGGCTGCTGCTTGCGCAAGGTGCGCGCGATCATCCGCCCGCCGAGCTGCGAGCCTTCGATGACGTAGAGCATGCCCCAGCGCGCGGCATCGTTGCCGGCGGCAGGCGCCGCGATGGGCGCCTGTGGCGGCTGCCCGAGCGTGTGCAGGTCCTCGCGCAGGGCCGGGACGCGGCGGCGGTACTGCCAGCCGGCACCGATCAGGGTGCTGAGCCAGTCGCTCAATTGCGCTTCGAAGCCGGCCAGCAGCGCATGGTGCCGGCGCAGGATCAGCGTGTAGGCAGCGCGATCGACCCGCCCCTGCCCCAGCGCCTGCATCAGCGGAACCGTCTCGACCAGGCGGTGGGCGTCCTGCGTGGCATGGCGCAGCGCGAGCGCGGCCGAGGGCGGAACAGCCAGGGTGTCAGGACACATAATGAGTGGAGGCGGTGCCGCAGCACGGAATGCATCAGCCTAGCAGTGACTGCGCAAATCAGATAAAGCAGGCGCGAGCACAAGCTGAATAGGTTGGCATCATCCCTGTGCCGCGGGGGCCGTGCCGCCCCCCCGCCCTGCCCGCCGCCAGGCCATGACCCAGCCTGCGGCAAGCAGAACACCCGCCAGCAACCAGGGGGCGCCGGGCAGATGCAGCGGTGCGCCCGTGCCGATAAACCAGGCGAACACGTTGGCAAACAACAGCGGACCGGCGATGCCGGCCAGACTGACCAGGCTGGTCAGCGCGCCCTGTACGCGGCCCTGCGCATCGGCGCCGACCTCGCGGGTGATCAAGGCCTGCGCGGCCGGTGCGGCGATCGCCCAGAACGCACTGATCGGCACGCCGATCAGGAACGCGGTACCGCTGTCGGCCAGCCCGTAGATGACGAAACCGACCACCCCGCAGCCCAGACCCAGCAGCAGCGCACGGCGTTCGCCCAGCCAGCGCACCAGCCGGCCGACCAGCAGCGCATTGACGATGATGCTGCACACGCCGACGCCAGCCAGCACCCAGCTCACCTCGCGCGGGCCCCAGTGGTATTGATAACCGGCGAACAGCACGAAGATGCTGGGATAGACGTAGTGCGCCAGGTTGGCCAGAAACACCACCGAGGCCAGGCCGAACACCTGCGGATAACGGCGCAGCAGCTTGAGTGCGCCGAGCGGGTTGGCATGCGACCAGTCCAGGCGTGGCGTGCGGCGTTCGGCAGGCAAGGATTCGGGCAGCACGAACCAGCCATACAGCACGTTCAGCAGCGCCAGCCCGGCGGCAAACCAGAACGGCCAGCGCAGGCCGATGCTGCCCAGCCAGCCGCCGATCAACGGCCCGGCGACAAAGCCAATACCGAACGCGGCGCCAAGCATGCCGAACGCGCCGGCGCGTTTGTCGGCCGGGGTGACGTCGGCGATGTAGGCATTGGCGGTGGAAAAGCTGGCCGAGCACACCCCGGAGATCACCCGCGCCAGCAGCAGCATCGGCAGGGAATGGGCGACCGCCATCAGGATGAAGTCCAGGCCCAGGCCCAGGCAGGAAAGCAGGATCACCGGGCGGCGGCCATAGCGGTCGGACAGGGTGCCCTGCAGCGGCGAGCAGACGAACTGGATGGCGGCGAACAAGAAGCCGAACCAGCCGATCCAGCCGGCGGCGACGGCGTAGTCGCCCCCGGTGAACTGGCGCACCAGATCCGGCAGCACCGGAATGATCACGCCGAACGACAGCACGTCGATCAGCACGGTGATGAAGATGAAGATCAGCGCGGCGCGGCGCCGGCCCGTGGCGGGAGCGGAATCTGCTGGGAGGGACATCGCGCTGCGCAGTGGGGCGAAGCGGCGAGTGTAGCGGTGGACCGGGTGGCGCAGTTGTGGGGATGAGCTGTCGCCTGATACGCCCAAGGTCCCCATCACTGAAAGCCCCTCTCGCGCGGGGCGAGAAGGCATGGCTTGCGCGCCACTGGCGCGCGTGCATTTGAGCGCCTGCGCCTCATGCGCGGGCGGGGCGCCGAGCGCGGGTTGGGATGAGGGTACGTGCGAAGCCACAGGCATTGTGAGGTGGCACGAGGCTTCGCCCGCGCCCTCGTCCGCCCCTTCGGGGCACCTTCTCCCGGCGGGAGAAGGTGCCGTGCTGCTTCATCCTGTTGGAAGGCAGCGCAGGATCTGGGCGATCCTGGTGCCAACTTGCGCTTACTCGACGCTGATGGTCTGGGTCAGCGTGTGGCTGGCGCCGGGGGCGAGTTCGATGACGTCCGGGCCGGCGTTGGCCGCTTCCAGGCAGACGTAATCGCGCCAGCCCTCGCCCACGTCGGCCATCTTGGCGGCCGCCTCTTGGCCCGGGTTCCAGGCCACCAGCGAGCGACTGCCTTTGGTGGCGATGACGATGCGGCGGCCGAGTACCGGGTCGGTCAGGGTGTAGCGGCCGCCGGCGTTGGTGTAGATGCGGTCGCTGCGGCCGGGGTCGCGTGGGTCGCGCAGGCTCCAGTCGCCCTGCTGGCGGTGGGCGGTGGCGTAGTTCTCGTACTTGTCGAGGTAGTCCAGCCCGTCCAGGCCCTGCACGCTGACGGTGAGCGCGTCGCCGACGCGGAAGTAGTTGTGCAGCGCCTGGGTGAAGCGCACCGGGGCCGGGCTGGTGTTTTCGGTGATCAGGCTTTGTTCGAGGGTGCGGCCGATGCGCAGGATCATGCGCAGGCGCAGCGCCAGGTCGTCGAAGCTGGGCGGGGTCAGCGTGAGCACCAGGGTGCCGTCGTCCTCGCGCCGGCTCTCGGTGAGCTGCCAGGGCACGGTGCGCACGAAGCCGTGCGCGGGGACCTCGCCGGTCTGGTCCTGGCGGCCGAAGTACGGCCAGCACACCGGCGCGCCGCCGCGGATCGGGGTGGGCGGCTGCTTGGCGGTGGGCGACAGCCACATCACGTCCTGCCCGCCCTTGGGCACGAACGACAGCAGCTGGCCGCCGAACAGGCTGATGGCGGCGGTGGAGAACGGGGTGTCGATCAACAGCGAGGGAAAGCCGTGGAAGTCGCCTGTGCGCAGGCCGGTGAGGTCGGACATGGGGGGTGCCTTCTGGACGATGGGGGATTGGACGAATGCGGGATAGGCGGCCGGCAGCTTGAACGCCGTGGCACGGATGGCCGCCGCGCCGGCGACCGGTGGGGCGGCGCGCAGGGCGGTGAGGATGCGTTGGCCGGGGCGGCCGTCGGCCGGCTGCAGGCCCAGGCGGGTCTGCTCGACCTGGATGGCGCGCCGGCTGGCGGTGCCGATCATGCCGTCGGCCTCGCCGATCAGATGGCCGCGCGCCAGCAGCAATTGCTGCAGTTCGCGCCGTTCGGGGCGGCCCAGGCCGGGGTCGTCGGTGGGCCAGGCGGCGACCAGGCCGGCGCCACCGCGCAGGCGGTCGGCGAGCAGGGCGATCGACAGCGCGTAGCTTTCGGCGGCGTTGTAGGCGTAGATCGCGTCGTAGTTGCGGAACACCAGGAATGCCGGGCCGGTCGCGCCGGCCGGCAGCAGCAGGGCGGCCGGGGTTTCGGCGGGCAGACCGGCCGGCGCCAGCGCCTTGCCGTCGGTGCCGAGCAGGCCGGCGTTTTGCCAGGCCTGCAGCGGTTGACGCCGGGTGCGGCCGGCCTTGCTGGCGTCAAAGCCGGCAGGCAGGCGGACTTCCATGCCCCAGGGGCGGGCGCGCTCCCAGCCGGCCTTGACCAGATAGTTGGCGGTGGAGGCCAGCGCGTCGGGAATGCTGGCGACCAGGTCGCGGCGGCCGTCGCCGTCGCCATCCACCGCGATGCGGGCATAGGTGGAAGGCATGAACTGGGTCTGCCCGAAGGCGCCGGCCCAGGAGCCGGTCAAGCCATCCGGTGACAGATCGCCTTGCTGCAGCAGGCCGAGCAAGGCAAGAAATTCGCCACGGAAGAATGGCTGGCGGCGGCCCGCGCACGACAGCGTGGCCAGCGAGACCAGCAGCGGGCGCTTGCCGGTGACACGGCCGTAGTCGCTCTCCACGCCCCAGACCGCCACGATGGTGGCCGGATCGACCCCGGTCTGTTCGGACAGGCGCGTAAGCAAATCGCGGTGGGTGGCCAGCATGGCCTGGCCGTCGGCGACACGCTGGCTGTCGACCAGGCTGGCGAGATAGTCCCAGATCGGGGTGGTGAATTCGGGCTGGGCATCGAGCAGCGGCAACACGCTGGGATCGGGCGCCAGGCCGGCGGTGAAGCGCTGGAAGTCGGCGGCCCCCACGCCCTTGGCGGCGGCCTGGGTCTGCAGGCCGGCCAGGCAGCGGTCGAAGGCCGGATCGGCGCAGGCGATCAGCGGCGCCAGCGCCAACAGCGCAGGCAGGACGCGCCGGGTCGGCGTCACGGCACGATGGCCGGCGTGTGGACGGAGGTCATGCGATGGAGTGCTCCTGCGGCAGGTCGAGCCGCCGAGGATAGCCAACCTGGCTGGTTGCAGGCGTGCAGGTCGTGATGTTGCGACGGCATCGTGCGCTGCGCTGGTCGGCAGCGATACGCAGGGGTGACTGTGCGGTGCGTACGCTTTTCAGCGCGATGGGCACGACGCAGAGATCGTGTGGCGCGAGTCGGAGAATGATGTTGCGTGCCGATGGAGTGGCATCGGTCCGGCCCGCCTGGCGAAGACGCCGCGGCAACCCAGCCGCGTCGATCGCCGCGCCTAGCTACCGTCGCCGGTGATGCCGGTCAGCAGCGACAACGCCGGGCTGGAGGGGCTGGTGTCGGGCATACGTCGGGCGCGCGCGCTGCGCGGGGCGTCGTGGCGGGGGCCGAACCAGATCAGTGCCGTGGCCAGGCACGCCGGCAGCACGATCGCAAATACCACGATGGCCACAAGCACCCACTGCCAGAGATTGAAGGTTGCCATCATCGTGTCCGCCCCGCGGCGAGCTCCGCCGAGGCGGCAAGCTTCCGGGATCGGCTGCGAACGTGGCGTCGAGAAAGCACGGCCGTGCCTGCCGTTCGTCGGAACGAACGGGGTGCCGGCTATCGCGTTAGATCACCCGGGCGATGGAGACAACCGGCGTGATTGCAGCAGCAACGCGGCGCATTGATCGCCCCGCACGCTCGCCGCTCCAGCCAGGCTCCGGCAACGCGCGTTGCCACGGGGTCCGTCTGACGCCCGGCGGCTTCAGGCAAACCGCTCCAGCAGGAAATCGACGAAGCTGCGTACCGTGACCGAGCGCCAGCGGGTTTGGGGATAGAGCACGCTTAGTGGACGGTGCAGCTCCCGGTCCTGAAACAGCCGCACCAGCCGGCCCGCTTCCACGTCGGCACGCAACAGGAACGCCGGCTGCAGCACGATGCCCAGGCCCTGCAAGGCCGCCAGATGCAAGGCCGGGCCGCTGGTGAGATGCAACTGCGCGCGCGACAGCGGGCCAATTCGCTCGCCGGTGTAGTCCTGCCACTGGCCGAGCGCCTTGGCATCCATCCCCAGGCATTGGTGCCCGGCCAGGTCGGCAAGCCGTTGCGGGGTACCGTTGCGGTGCAGATAGGCCGGCGTCGCGCAGCACCACAGGCGATAAGGCTGCAGCGCGCGCGCCACCAGCGAGGACTCGCCCAGCGCCCCGATGCGGACGGCTACATCGATACCCTCGTCGACCAGATCCTGCACCCGATCGCTGAGCTGCAGATCCAGGCTCACCTGGGGATGGCGCTGCAGATACTCGCCAAGCACCGGCGTGAGCCCATAGGTTCCGAACGACACCGGTGCGGCGACCCGCAGCAGCCCGGCCGGTTCCAGGCGCTGACCGTCAGCCTGCACCTGTGTATCGGCGACCAGCTCGAGAATCTCCCGGCAACGCCCGTAGTAGGCCTCGCCAAACGCGGTCAATCGCTGCCGTCGCGTGGTCCGCACCAACAACTGCAGACCGAGACGTTGCTCCAGGGCGCGCAGGTGGTTGCCCGCCATGGTCGGGGAAATACCATGCGCTTGCGCCGCCGCGGCGAGGCTGCCGCCGTCCACCACGCGGACGAACACCTGCATGCTGTCCAGCAGATCCATTCAACACTCCTGGTTGCCAATCAATGCAGGATAACGGCGTTTATCGCGGCTCGATAACGGATCAGGCTGGGGCCCTCACTCAGACGGACGTTGTCGATGGATCTGCAATTGCGTGAACACACGGCACTGGTGACCGGCGCCAGCACCGGAATCGGCGCCGGCATTGCCCGCGTGCTGGCGGCCGAGGGGGTACAGCTGGCGATCACCGCGCGCCGCGCCGACAGGCTGGAACAGCTGGCCAGCGACATCGCGGCACAGGGTCACCCGCGCCCGCTGGTGATCCCCGGCGACATCACCAGCGCGACCGAGATCACGCGCATCGCCCGGGATGCCAGCCAGGCGCTGGGCCGGATCGAGATCCTGGTCAATACCGCCGGTGGCGCACGCCCTTTTGCGCTGGAGGCCAGCGATGCGGACTGGGACGAAGCCTTCGCGCTCAACTTCGGCAGTGCCCGGCGCATGACCCAGGCCCTGCTGCCCGGCATGCGCCACCGGCGCTGGGGCAGGATCATCAACTTCAGCGGCAGCATGGAGCCCCGCGAGGTCAACGGCGCCGGCGCAGCGAAGGCAGCGCTGCAGTTCTGGGCCAAGGGCATGGCCTCGCAGCTGGCGGCCGAGGGCATCACGGTCAATACCATCGCACCCGGACGCATCAACTCCGAACAAGTGCTGGACAAGCTCCATCCCACGCCGGAAGCGCGCCAGGCCTTCATCGCGCGCCATGTGCCGATCGGCTACTTCGGCGAACCCGACGACATCGCTCATCTGGTCGCCTATCTGGCCTCGCCACTTGCACGCTATCTGACCGGTGAGGTGATTGCCGTGGACGGCGGCCTGCACGCCTTCGCCCACTAGTACGACCGACTACCGACGTTACCGAGGGCCGGTGGGGGCCCGGCAGGCCGATATCGGCCGCAGCGTCCAGGGCCGCGGCCGCAGCGGCGCGGTGCCGGCACGCAGGTGCCGACGAGCGTTAGACCCTGCCGCGTCCTGGTGGTGTCCCGGCAGCGACAGTGCCGGGCCGTGCTCAGCGCGCGTCGAGGTAATACCAGCGGCCGTCTTCGCGCACGAAGCGGCTGTGTTCGGTCATGCGCACCGCGCTGCCGCCGCCGATGCGGTAGCGGGCCAGAAACGCCACCTCGGCGGTGTCGGTGCCGGTCTCGATGGCGCGTTGCACGGTCAGGCCGAGCCAGGTGGTGCGGCCGCCCTCGTCCAGCGACAGCTCGGGTGGGCGCGTGGACGGATGCCAGCTGGCGAGCAGGTACGCCACATCGCGGCGGACGTAGGCGCTGTAGCGCGCACGCATCAGGGTTTCGGCATCGGGCGCGGCGGCGCCGGCGTGGTAGTGCCCGCAGCACTGCGCGTAGGTGGCGGCGCGGCCGCAGGGACAGGGATCGTTGGAAGTGGAAGTCGGCATCTGGCGATTGTGCGGGAAGTGGGAAGTGGGAGGCGGGGTTTCTGCGCGTTTATGCTGTCGCCCCGTCGTGCGGAGCACCGCCTTGCTGGAACTGATTCCCACCGAATTGCCGTGGCTGCTGTGCATCGCGTTTATCGCCGGGCTGGTGGATGCGGCGGTCGGCGGCGGTGGCCTGATCCAGTTGCCGGGATTGTTTGCGACCCTGCCGCAGCAGGCGCCGTCGCTGATTCTGGGCACCAACAAGTTCAGCGCGATGTTCGGCACCGGTGCCTCGGCATGGCGCTATGCGCGCACTGTGCGCTTTCCGTGGCGGCCGGTGCTGTACGCGACGGTGGCGGCGTTTACGTTTTCGTTTCTGGGCGCGACCGCGGTCAGCCTGATGCCCAAGCAGGCAGTGCGGCCGCTGATCCTGGTGCTGCTGATCGCGATGCTGGTCTACACGCTGATCAAGAAGGACTTCGGTGCGCTGCATCGCCCACGCCAGATCGGCCGGCGCGAACTGATCACTGCCTTGGCGATGGGCGCGGCGATCGGGTTCTACGACGGGTTCTTCGGGCCCGGTACCGGCAGTTTCCTGATCTTCCTGTTCATCCGCTTCTTCGGGTTGGACTTTCTGCGCGCCTCGGCCGCGGCCAAGGTGGTGAACCTGGCCACCAACCTGGCGGCGCTGTCGTTCTTCCTGCCCAGCGGCCAGGTGATGCTGGCGATCGGCATCCCGATGGCGGTGGCCAACGTGGCCGGTGCGGTCGCCGGCACGCGGATGGCGCTACGCGGCGGCACGCCGCTGATTCGCACGTTGTTCCTGGTGCTGGTCATCGTGCTGATCGGCAAGATGGGCTGGGATCTGCTGCACGGCGCTTAGAACTCCATACTCAGCGTCGCCGACACGGTGCACGGTGCGCCGGGAGAGTGGTGGTCTGCTGTCCCCGACCTGCGACGCCTGCGACCGCAGCGCGGTGACGCAGGCATCCAGGTGGCGCGCTCAGCGTTTTCCGCGCGGCTTGCCTGCAGATCCGCGCGTGGGCGCAGGACGCGCCTTGGCCACGGGCTTGGCTGGCGCGGGCCTGGCCGCGCTACGCGCCGCAGCTGCCCTGGTTGCCTTGGTTGCGCCACCCAGCGATGTGGTGGCGCGCCTGGTCGCTACCGTCGACTTGGCAGCGGGCTTTTTCGGCGCTGCCGCTGTTGTCGCGGCCTTGTTCGGCTGGGGAGTCGGTTTGACGGACGCGGTCGCGCGCCTGGGTGCCGTCCCGGTGTTCGCTAGCGTTTTGGCCGGTTTGGTCGGCGTTGCCGGCTTGCGCGCTGTGCCCGCTGCAGGCGATGCACGCTTGGCTGATGCAGGTTTGCCGGACACGGCCTTGCCCGCTGCGGTCTTCGCCGCTGCCGACGTGCCTGATCCCGCACGTGCGCTGGCAGCGGCTGTTTTTGATGGCTTCGGCGCGGCTTGAACGGCCGGCGTCGATGCCGGCGCGACCTTGCTGGCGCGCCTGCCCGCCTTGGCCGCCACGTCGTCCTGTGCAGGGACGTCGTGAAGTGCCGCGCCCTCAGCGCCAGAGACGGCAGCGGTGCTGTCCATCCACGTTTCACCCTGCGTCGAACGCGCCGCATCCTCGTCCTGCGCAGCACTCACCGCCTGTTCCGTCACCGCAGCAGCGGCCTCGTCCCCGCGCGAGCGCTCGGGCAACTGGAGTCGCTGCGCCTGCTCGTCGTATTCGATCAGCAGCACGCCGGAGTTGTGCCGGCCGCTGATTTCCACAAAGCAGGCACCGCCGATGAACGGCTCCAGCGTCATCACCGATTTCAGCGGCGTGGCCACCACCATCTGGAAACCGAAGTTCTCGAAGATGTTCATCGCCAGCGCGGTGAATTCGTTGTCGGCCTTGTCGAAGGCTTCGTCCAGCACCACCGCGCAGTAGCGCGGCAGTTCGCCGTCTTCGCCACCGAGCTGGTAGCGCAGTGCGGCGGCCAGGCAGGTGGTTGCCAGCTTCTGGCGCTGACCGCCGGATTTGCCGGCGCCGCTGCGGTAGATCTCCACCTGCGCGCGGGTCTGCGCATCCAGCTCCACGCCGATGAATTCCACATGCTGGCGCACGTCCAGCACCTGCTCGCGCCAGCGGCGTGCGTCCGGTTCCTGCGCGCCCAGGCGTGCCACCAACGCGCGCAGGGTGGAAAACTGCGCTTCGGCCAGTGCGCGGTCTTCGGTCTGTTGATGCGACAACACCGCGCGCAGCTGTTGCTGGAATTCCTGCACCTCGCCCAGGCGACGGTCGCTGACCTCGATGGTCAGCAGCGTGCCGCGATTGAACGGCACCTGCTCCAGACTGGCGTTGACCTCGTCCATGCGCTGCTTGATGCCCTTGTGGGCCTCGGCGGTGTGGCGCTGCAGGGCCAGCAAGTTGTTCTTGCTCTGGGTCTGCAGCAAATCGAAGAAGCGGTGCTCGTGGCGCGGCAGGCCATCGCTCTCCAGGCGATCCAGGCGCGCGAGAAAATCGTCGGCACTGGCCAGGCTCACGGTGAAATCGCCGCTGTCTTCCGGCCATTGCTGGCAGTACTTGCGGAAGCAATCGAGCAGCTGCGCGCTGAGCCGGCTGTCGCGGCCCTGGCTCTCGGCCAGTTGCTCGGCCAGGCCACGCTCGACCACGCGGAAATGCGCCTCCAGATTGTCCAGCGACAGCGGTGCCAACGCCGCCAGGCGCTCGCGCAGGCCCTGCAGCTGGGTGGGCGTGAGCGCGGCGGTGCCGGCACGGCTGGCACAGGCAGCGTGCTGCTGTTCCAGCCGGACCCGCTCGCGTGCCAGCTGCGCGCGCTCCAGCCGCACGTCCTCGTAAGTGCGCTTGGCCTGGTCGCGCAAGGTACGTGCGGTCTCGATCGCCTGGCCGAGCGCGCGCAGGCCGCTGTTGCCTTCGCGCAGCTGCTGCAGCTGTTCGTCGATATCGCTCAGGCGCTGCAGCTTGGGGCCGACATCGATCTCGTCCCAGTCGCGCTCCACCAGCGTGTGCGCGGCCAGCTGCCGTTCCTGGTCCTGTTCGCGTTGCTTGCGCAGCGCGGCCACGTCGGCATCGCAACCGGCGATGCGCTGGGCAAGCGTCTGCGCTTCGCGCTCGAACACCTTGAGCTTGTCGCGGTTGTCGTGACCCAGCAACCAGCGCTTGCGGTCGTTGACCGCATGGCGGTCGTCCTTTTCGTAACGGTCGCCGGGATGCTTGACCTGCCCTTCGCGGGTGATGGCACGGTCGGCATTGCGCAGCGCGGCGGCGTTGTCGACGCATTCGTAGTCGAAGCGACGCATCAACTCGTTGCGCAGCCACTCGGTGAAGGCATGCTCGCGCAGCTGCAGCTTGCCCGGCAATGCACGCGCATCCGGCGTGCGCGCATGCAGCGCATCGTTGCGCCGTACCCGGAAATACACCAGCCGCGTGCCGAGCTGGGTGCGGTTGACCCATTCGCTGACCTGCGCGTAATGGCGGTCGTCCACCAGCAGCGACTGCGCAAAACCGCTCAGCACGCGCTCGATCGCGCCGCGCCAGGCAGATTGATCCTCGCGCACCTGCACCAGTTCGCCGACGAACGGCAGCGCCGCTTCGGCAATGCCGGTGTCCTCGCACAGGCGCGCGCGCAAGGCCTGCATCGGTGCCGGCATGCTGGACGGGGCACGCTTCAACGCATCCAGTTCGGCGCGGATCTCGGCAAAGCGCCGCTCATCGTCGCGGCGCACACCCATGCGCTCGGCGATCGCCTCGTCCAGCGCGCTGGCGTCGTGCTTGCCGTTCTCGAGCACGGTCTGCGCGTACGCGATCTGCTCGGCAAAGCCGCTGGCGCCTGCGGCCAGGGCGGTGCCGAGCTGGCGGCAGGCCTGTTCGATCTGCACGCGCCGCCGCAGGCGCTCGTCACGCTCGCGCTCGACCCGGGCGCGCTCGCGTTCGAGTTCCTCGATCTGCTCGCCACCGGCGGCGCGTTGTTCGCGTTCCAGCCCGGCGAGCTTCTGTTCGTGATTGTCCAGCGACTCACGCCGCTGGCCTTCTTCGCCGGCCAGCCCGCGGTCCTGGCTGTCGAGTTCGTGCAGGCGCGTCTCCAGCAAGGCCAGACGCTGCTGTTCGCGGTAGCTGTCCACGCCCAGCTGCAGCTCGCGCAACTCGCCGACGCTGTGGCGCAAGGCCATCAGCGCCGCATGGTGCTCGCGTGCCGGGCTGAGCGTTTCCACCTGCCGGCGTGCGGTGACCACCGCATGGTGTGCGCCGTCGAGTTCGGCGAAGTCTTCCACCAGCCGGTCGGCCGCCTCGAACGTGCGCGGCTCGTCCAGCATGAAGCCGCGCAGGAACACATTGAGATCGCCCAGGTTCTTGGCCGACTGGGTCTTGTGCAGCAACCGCAACGCCATCTCGTTGCCGATGCCCAGCGCATGCCGAAAGCGCTCTGCGTAGCCGGCGAAACCGTCGAAATGCGCGACCTCCTCGCCAAGACGCGCCTTGAGCCTGCGCAGATCCAGATCGAAGCCATCCAGCTCGCTGGCCACATCGAAGCTGCGCGGCGCGACCATGTAATGGCGGCGCACATCGGCTGCGGCATTGCCGCTGCCGGCGATCCAGAACAGGCGAATCAGGCTGACCGTCTCGCCGTGCGCGTTGCGGTATTCCAGTACCAGCGCCGACCAGGTGGCGCCCTTGCGCAGGTATTGGGTGGCGATCTCGCCCGAGGCGCTGTCCTGCTGATCGGCCCAGGCACCGCGCACATACGACACCAGGCTGCGATCGCGCCCGCTGCGCTCGGCCTCGCGTGCGGCGGCGTTGAAGTCGACGATGCTGGGCGGGGTCAGCAACGCCGACATCGCATCCAGCAGGGTCGACTTGCCCGACCCGGAGCGCCCGACAAACAGGAAGCCCTTCTCGGCGATCGGCACCTCGGTCAAGCCGTTGAACGTGCCCCAGTTGTGCACCTGCAAGCGCCGCATGCGGAACTGCTGCGCGCGCTGCTCGGCAAGCGAATCAGTAAACAGGGACGCGCCCGGCTGCGCCGGCGACAGGTTGGACTGGGAATTCATGGCTCACTCACCAAAACGGGATGACGGGTAACGCTGAAGACGACGTACATCAGGACTGTTTGTAGCGGGGTGTTGCGTGCTGCTGGGCTGGTGGCGGTGCTGTGGTCTGGGAGTGATTCGGTACGGCCCCTTCGCGGCCGGGGCCGCTCCTACGGGTGCGGTGGTCTGCGTTGACGTGGGGCGGCGGGGGCAGCCGATAAGGAAGCTGGATGCCTTGCTGCAGCCCGTGGAAAAAGTGATCGCGTTTGATCGGGCGTGAGAGCCGATATCCGTCGCACAACGCACGACTACACAAACTCCACGCATCCCGGGCGTCATACATCGGGCATCGCGATCGGCCGTCCGCTCATCCGCGCTTCGGGCACCTTCTCCCAATGGGGGAAGGCACTTAGTCGAGCGCAACGTCTCCCTCGCGCAAGCCGCGATACGCCACCACCAGGGCCTGCACGTCTTCGGCCGAGAACAGCAACTTCAGCACCGGCGAGACCTCGTAGCGCTCCTCGCTGCCGCGCAGCCGCGACAGCAACTGGTTCTCGCGCATCTTGCCGATCGCCGTCAGCACCCGTCGCGCGAATCCGGCGCGGTCGGTGGACACGTTCTTCTCGTAGACCGACAAGGCTTCCACCAACTGCGCCTCGTCCACCACCGCACGCTCGCCGCGCGTATCGGCTTCGGCCAGTTGCTGGCGCAGGAACAGCAGCAGCACCGACTCGATAAAGGTCAGCGGCGCACTGCGCAGCAGGGTCGGCGATTCCAGCTCGGCGGTGTCGGCCTGACGGGTGAAGGCCACCCCGCCCTCGCGGTCCAGCACCAGCTCCAGGAACAGCTCGCACAACACCTGGCGGATCGCCGCCTCGTTGCGCAGCAGCGCAGGCCACAACGCACCGTGGCGTTGCGCATCGATGCTGGGGCCGGCCAGCAGCTGGCACAGCGCGCGCCGCGCGTCGAACGGCAGCGTGCCGGTGTCGCCCAGGAACAGTTCGCCGCGCGGCTGTGCAGGCGATGTCTCCGTCAGCGGCGTGCGGCCGGCATCGGCCGACGCGCCGCTGTCCTCGTCCGCGTCCAGGCGGGTGTCCTCAGTCCAGTTCATTGCGTTTCTCCCGGGTGAACCACACCAGCGGAATGCGTGCGCGCCGCAGGGCGCCGTCGCCGCCTTCCCATTGCACCGTTTCCATCTGTCCGTCGATCACCACGCCGTGGCGCGTGCCCAGCGACAGGTAACCGATCACGCTGCCCAGGCCCTGCGCGGCCGGGCGCTGCTGCAGCGCATCGCCGATGGTCAGGCGCGGGCGCTGGCCGAGCAGCTCGTGCAGGTCGCGGCGCAGGCTGCGCACGTCGATCTCCGATTGCGCGACCAGATCGCCCACGCTGTCGAGCGAGATGTCTGCCGCGTCGGCAGCCTGCACGCGGCCATCGACCTGGGTCAGGCGCGGGTCGTGCAGGCGCCATTGCGACAGCGAACGCAGGCGGGCAGCGCTCAACGCCTGGGTGTAGCCGGTGGCGGTGGTGGCGTGCAGGCTGTCGCGCAGCTGCAAGGCTTCGCCCTGCGCCTGCTTGAGCAATTGATTGAGCCGGCGCTGCTCCAGATAGCCGCGGCTCTGCACGAAACCGCGCAGGCTGCGGGCGAAGTGCTGCATCACCGTGTGCACCTCGCCGCCACGCTCCAGCAGCGTGCCGGTCAACCCGCGCAGGAAGGCGCGTTCGCGCCGGTCCAGCTTGCGCGCGAAGCCGCGTGCCAGCAGCGCATCCAGCGCCTGATCGAGCTGGCTGCTTTGCTGGGTGTCGTTGAGCAGGCTCCAGAACGCCTCGAAGGTGCGCCCGGCCTCGCTGTCGGCGATCACGTCCACGCCGTTGAACAGCTGCTCCAGCACATCGCCGCGCGCGCCTTCGTCGTCGATGATGCGCTCGCGGAACTGGCGGTTGAGCTGTTCGAAATCGTCGCGCACGCGATGGAAATCTTCGGCCAGTTCGTCGGAGAGATGGATCAGGTCGCGGGCGCGCTCCAGCGCGCGCTTGCCGTCCAGCGCAGCCACGCGGCCGGAGGCCACGCGTTCGATCTCGGCATCGATGCGCGCGCGTTCTTCGCGCAGGGCGGCCAGGCGCAGCTCCGGGTCGGCTTCGGTCTGGCCCGCCAGCTGCACCAGCTGCTGGATCACCAGCGACAGGCGGCTTTCGGTGGCGCTGCTGCTGCTCTCGCGCAGGCCGACGATGAAGCGGATGGCCTGGGTGGCCGCGCGCGACAGCTCGTACTCTTCTTCGGCCGCGCCCTCGGGCAGGCGGCGTTCCAGCCAGCCCTGCGCCAGCCAATGCGCCAGATAGGCCTGCGCGGTGCGTGGCAACTCGCGCGAGAGCTCGTCGGCGCGCAGCGCGTCGAGCTGGCGCTGCAGGCGCTCGTGCAGCACGGCCGAGGGCAGGCGGCGTTCGCCGTCCAGCAACACCGTCTGCAGCAGGCCGATCAGCTCCGGCGCGTGGTCGGCGGCCAGCAGTTTCCACACCGGCTGCTCGCGCAATTGGCGATAGCCGGCGATACGTGCCTGGTGCTTCATGGCGACGGCAACGGCTGCCTCAACGCTTGCCGCCCACTTCGATGAACTGCAGGAACTCGGCGCGGGTGCGCGCGTCCTCGCGGAAGCTGCCCAGCATCTTGGAGGTCACCATGCTGACGCCGCGCTTGTGGATGCCGCGGGTGGTCATGCACTCGTGCGAGCCTTCCACCACCACGCCGACGCCGCGCGGCTGCAGCACGTCCTGGATGCACTGGGCGATCTGCGCGGTCATCTTTTCCTGCACCTGGAAGCGCCGCGCATAGCTTTCCACCACGCGCGCCAGCTTGCTGATGCCGACCACCTTGCCGCGCGGCAGATAGCCCACGTGCACCTTGCCGATGATCGGCGCCATGTGGTGCTCGCAGTGGCTTTCGTAGGAGATGTCGCGCAGCACGATCAGCTCGTCGTAGCCGGCCACTTCCTCGAAGGTGCGTTCCAGGTACTCGCGCGGTTCCTCGCGGTACCCGCTGAACCAGTCGCCATAGGCTTCGGCGACCCGGCGCGGGGTATCCAGCAGGCCTTCGCGGGCCGGGTCTTCGCCGGCCCAGCGCAGCAGGGTGCGCACGGCATCTTCGGCCTGGGCCTGGGTGACGGGGGAATCGGGCTGGTCGGACTGGCTCATGCGCAGGGTGCACCCAAAGGGGGCGAGCATGGTACCCGAGGACGGGCCGGCGGCCCCAGTGACGGTTGCGCCGGCTTGCCGGGGTTCAGTGACTATTGATTCATTGTTGAATTGATAGCATCCTATCTATTATGACGAACAGCGTTCTCTCTCCCCGCGCCCAGCTCAGCTCCGGCCTGCTGGTCGCCGCCCGCCAGTGGCAGCGGCTGGCCGACCAGGCATTTGCCGAATTCGGGCTATCCAGCGCCTGCACCGGGCCGTTGTTGATGATTGGCCGCTCCGGCGGCGGCATCCGCCAGGTGGCGCTGGCCCAGCAACTGGGCATGGAAGGCCCCTCCCTGGTGCGGCTGCTGGACAAGCTGTGCGCGCAGGCGCTGGTGCGCCGCGAGGCCGACAGCAGCGACCGCCGCGCCAACCAGCTGTGGCTCACCGACGCAGGCCAGGCGCTGGTCGGGCGCATCGAGATCCGCCTGGATGCGCTGCGCGCGGAGGTGTTCGGCGCGCTCAGCGAGTCGCAGGTGCAGGTGGTGCTGACCTTGTGGGAGCAGATCGCGCAGGCGCACGCGCGGTTGAGTCAGTCCGACTGAGCCCGCTGTCGGGCGTCGCGCTGCGACGCCGGTTGTGACGTTCCGGATGGCCCGGTGCGCATTGCGCACGGCGCCGGACGTGGTTGTTCCCCATTGCCCAGGATGTGCCCGATGTACGGCGAGTTCAGTCTCTACGGTGTGTTCGTTCCCACCTTGCTGGCGTTGATGACGCTGGCCTACCTGCTCAACAGCGCCATCGGCGCGCTGCTGACCCGGGCCGGTGCGTACCGGCATATCTGGCACCCGGCGCTGTTCAACCTGGCGCTGTACATCGCGCTGCTGGGCGGCCTGTTTTCCCTTACCCGTTGGATGCAATCGTGAAAAAGCTGATCAAGAACGCGGGGCCGGCGCTGTTGACCCTGGCAATGGTGGTGGTGGCAGCCGTGGTGCTGCAGCACCTGTGGCGTTATTACATGGAAGCGCCGTGGACGCGCGATGCGCACGTGGGCGCCGATGTGGTGCAGGTGGCGCCGGATGTGTCCGGGCTGGTGGAGGAAGTGGCGGTGGCCGACAACCAGGCGGTGCGGCGCGGGCAGTTGCTGTTCGTGGTGGACCGCGCACGCTATGCGATCGCGCTGGAACAGGCGCGCGCCGCGCTGGCCGAGCGCCAGGCCACCTTGAGCCAGTTGCGCCGCGAGATCGCGCGCGACCGCAGCCTGCAGGACCTGGTGGCTGCCGAAGATGCCGAGGTACGCCGCTCCAATGTGCAGAAGGCGCAGGCGGCGGTGGCCACCGCGCAATCGGCGGTGGACCTGGCCCAGCTCAACCTGGACCGCACGCAGGTGCGCAGCCCGGCCGACGGCCATGTCAGCGACCGCACCGTGCGCGTGGGCGATTACGTCAGCGCCGGGCGCCCGGTGGTGGCGGTGCTGGATACCGGCTCGTTCCGCGTCGATGGCTATTTCGAAGAGACCCGCCTGCAGGGCGTGCATGCCGGCCAGCGCGTGGACGTGCACCTGATGGGCGAGCCGGCCACCTTGCACGGGCATGTGCAGAGCATCGCCGCCGGTATCGAGGACCGTTACCGCAGCGGCAGTGCCGGCGCCTTGCCCAACGTCACGCCGGCGTTCGACTGGGTGCGGCTGGCGCAGCGCATCCCGGTGCGCATCGTGCTGGATCGGGTGCCAGCGCATGTGCAGCTGATCGCCGGGCGCACCGCCACCGTGACCATCCTGCCGGACGCCGCGCGCGACGCCGCCACCGCGCCTGCCCGCGTGCCGGCCAAGGCCGCGCCATGAACCGCACCGGATTGCGTCCCCTGGGACTGGCCACGCTGCTGGCCGCATTGAGCGCCTGCACCACGGTCGGCCCGAACTACGCGGTGCCGGCGGAGTCGGCCTACCAGCGGCCGGCCGCCAATGCCGCGTTTGGCGACACCGGCAACGACCAGGTGCAGGCCGGCGCGCCGCTGCCGGCACGCTGGTGGGCGCTGTACCAGGACCCGATGCTGGATGGCCTGATCGAACAGGCCTTGCGCGACAACGTCGAGTTGAAGGTAGCCGGTGCCAACCTGCGCCGCGCCGCGGCGGTGTACGAACAGGCGCTGGACGCGGGCGGTTTCGATTACGAGGTGGAGGCCGGCGTCAGCCGCGCGCAGGTCTCGGCCGAGGCCTTCCTGCAGCAGGAAAAGCTGCCGGTGTTCAACCTGGCCGACGGCAAGTTCGGGGTGTCGTATCAGTTCGATCTGTTCGGCAAGCTGCAACGCGGCGCCGAGGCCGCGCAGGCCGACACGCAGGTCGCCCAGGCCGCGATCGACCTGGCGCGCGTCAACGTGGCCGCGCAGGTGGCCGGCAGCTACGTGGAGATCTGCCACGCCAACCACGAGCTGCACGTGGCCGAGCATTCGCTGCAGTTGCAGCAGCGCAGCCGCGACATCACCCAGCGCCTGATCGCTGCCGGCCGCGGCACCCCGCCCGATCTGGCCCGCGCCACCGCGCAGGTGGCAATGCTGGAAGCGGCGCTGCCGCCGCTGCGCGCGCGCCGCCAGGCCGCCGGTTACCAACTGGCCGCGCTGCTCGGCAAGACCCCCGGCGAGGTGCCGGCCGGTGTGGACAGCTGCGCGCACGCGCCGGCCCTGCAGCGGCCGATTCCGATCGGCGACGGCCGCGCGCTGCTGGCGCGTCGCCCGGATGTGCGCCAGGCCGAACGCCGGCTGGCGGCAGCCACCGCGCGCATCGGCGTGGCCACCGCCGAGCTGTATCCGGATATCCGTCTGGGCGGCTCGATCGGTGCCACCGGCCTGCTGGCCGACTTCGGCGAGCCGGCCACGCATGCCTGGTCGTTCGGCCCGCTGATCTCGTGGACGCTGCCATCCGGCGGTGCGCGTGCGCGCGTGCGCGCCACCGAAGCCGGCGCGGACGCAGCGCTGGCGCAGTTCGACAACACCGTGCTGCAGGCGCTGCGCGAGGTGCAGACCGCCTTGTCGCGTTACGCGCAGGATCTGGACCGCCTGCATCTGCTGGAACAGGCGCAGCAACAGGCCGACCTGGCGTCGGCGCAGAACCGGCGCTTGTACCAGGGCGGGCGCACGCCGTATCTGTCCAGCCTGGACGCCGAGCGCACGCTGGCCACCGCCGACATGACGCTGGCCAATGCGCAGGCGCAGGTCTCGCAGGATCAACTGCAGCTGTTCCTGGCGCTGGGCGGCGGCTGGGAAGCGGCCGCCGGCCGCACCGACCCGACTGCCGCGCGATGAGTGCGCTGCTGCGCGATCGCCAGGCCTGGCTGTTTTCGGCCAAGACCTTCGCCGCCTCGATCGCGGCGTTGTACGTGGGGCTGGCCGGCAACCTGTCGCGGCCGTACTGGGCGATGGCCACGGTCTACATCGTCTCCCAGCCGCTGCTCGGCCCTACCCGCGCCAAAGGCGTGTATCGCGTGCTCGGCACCTTGCTGGCCGGCGCGGCCACCCTGGTGATGCTGCCGAACCTGGTGGAAACGCCGCTGCTGCTCAGCGCGGCGATGGCGTTGTGGCTGTCGGCCTGCCTGTTCCTGGCGCTGCTCAATCGCGGCCCGCGCGGTTATGCATTTTTGCTGGCCGGCTACACCACCGCCTTCATCGGCTTCCCGGCGGTGACCGCGCCGGAGGGCATCTTCGACACCGTGGTGGCGCGCAGCGAGGAGATCATCCTGGGCACGGTGATGGCGGTGCTGTTCGCCGCGCTGGTCTTCCCCGCCTCGGTCAAGCCGATGCTCACCGCGCGCATCGGCAACTGGATGCAGGACGCCGCGCAATGGTGCCGGCAGGTGCTGCAGCGCGGCCCGTCGCAGGCACCGCGCAATCGGCTGGCGG
This sequence comes from Xanthomonas sp. WHRI 8393, assembly GCF_040203315.1. Lineage (NCBI taxonomy): Bacteria > Pseudomonadati > Pseudomonadota > Gammaproteobacteria > Lysobacterales > Lysobacteraceae > Xanthomonas > Xanthomonas sp. WHRI 8393. The sequence goes on from NZ_JBEGGL010000001.1 coordinate 24,426, forward strand.
CGGACCTGGTGCAGTTCGAGGCCTTGATCGCTTTCGTGCGCCACGACGACCCACGCCATGCCGGTGCCGTCCCCACGCTGGAGCAGCTGCGCGCACGCATGCTGATGCTGCTGCCGGTGCTGTCGTCGATGGCCGATCGGCTGGATGCGTTACAGCGCGATGGGTCTGCGTTGCCGCTCGCCACCGCCGCGCTGCTGGAGGACGTCGCAGCCTGGGTGGACCAGGGCGAGGACGCACCCAGCGATGCAGACGTCGGCGCCTTGCGCGCACGCATCGCCGCACTGCGCCCGGTGGTGGATCAGGACATCGAGCATCTGTTGCTGGCCAGCCTGCTGCTGCGGCTGGAAGAGCTGCTCGACCTGTGGCAGGACTGCCGCGCGCTGCAGCAGGCGGTGGTGCACGGCACGGCGACGCCGGTGCTGCGCGCGATGCCGGCGGCGGCGAGACAAGCTGCAACGGCGGAATCATCCGAACGGGCTGACGCGGCACACGGCGAACCTGCTATGCGTTCGCACACGCAACCCTCGTTGCTGCAGCGCCTGACCTGGTCACCGCGCGACACAACCGACGCGCCGGCAGCGGCCAGCACCACCCGCCATATTGATTTCGGCATGGCCGCGTTTTCCGCCCTGAGCGCGGGCTTTGCGTTGATGGCGTACTGCGTGCTGTGGATCGGCATCGGCTGGGAAGGCGGCGGCAACGGCGCGATGATGGCGGCGGTGACGGCCGCATTCTTCGCCGCGCAGGACGACCCGGCGCCGAGCATGCTGTCGTTCCTGACCTGGGCGGTGGTGGCCAGCGTGGTCGCCGGCATCTATCTGTTCGGCATCTTCCCGGCCATCCACGATTTCCCGATGCTGGTGTTGGTGCTGGCGGCGGTGTTCCTGCCGATCGGCGCGTTGCTGCATCGCCCCAAGACCATGCTGATCGCGCTGCCGCTGGTGGTGAACCTCACCGCGCTGCTGAGCCTGCAGAACACCTACAACGCCAATATCCAGAGCTTCGTCAACGCGGCGGTGGCGATGGTGCTGGGGATTGGATTTGCCGTGGTGCTGACGCGCTTGTTTCGCTCGGTGGGTGCGGAATGGAGCGCGCGCCGGCTGGTGCGCCAGGGCTGGCGCACGCTGGCCGATGCCGCCGAGGGCCGCGGCGTGCAGGACCGGCAGCACTTTGCCGCCCGCATGCTGGACCTGCTTGGCCTGCTCGCGCCCCGGCTGGCATTGACCCCGGAAGGCAGCGAGCTGGCCTCGGTGGATATGCTCAACGAAGTGCGCGTGGGCTTGAACATCCTGCAACTGCGCAGCGCGCGGCATGGTTTGCCGCAGCCGAGCGTTGAGGCGGTGAACGCGATCCTGGCCGATGTTGCCGCGCACTACCGGCAACAGATCGCGCACAAGCGCCCGCTGCCTGCGCCGGATGCCTTGCGTGCGCGTCTGGATGCCTCGCTGGCGCGCGTCGGCAAGGTGCCGGCGGGTGCGCATCGCGATGAAGCGCTGCTGGGGTTGATCGGCTTGCATTACAGCGTGTTTGCGCAGACGGCGCCGCATACCCAGGCAAACGCCGATACTCGTCCGCCCTTGGCCCCTCTCCCTGCGGGGCGATAAGGCACTGCCTGCGCGCCACTGGCGCGCGTGCCTTGGAGCGCCCCCGCTGCTGGCGCGGGCCGGGGCGCGGTGCGGGTTGGGGTGAGGGGTCGTGTACCACTCCACGACCGCAGGATCGATGCTTCACCTTGCGGCGCGTGGCGACGCGCTCACCACGGTCGGCGTGCCAGTCACCGGAGGCGCCCCGCATCCGCTCCTTCGGCGCCCTTCTCCCGACGGGAGAAGGGCAAAGCAGGATCAGCGCTTGCGCTGATGCATCGCCGCTTCGTCGTCCAGCCAGTTGCTGCCCTTGTTGGTCAGGAAGAACATGTAGACCACCAACGACACCGCGATCACTGCCGTGGCGTAGATCACGAACTCGCTGACATGGCCGGTCTTCAACGAGGCCTGGTACAGCAGCGGCGCGGTGCCGCCAAAGGCGGAGTTCGCCAGCGCATAGCCCAGGCCCACGCCCAGCGCACGCACATGGGTGGGGAACAGTTCCGCCTTCACCACCGCATTGATCGAGGTGTAACCGGTCAGGATCACAAAGCCCACGGTGAGGATCGCGAACGCGGTCAGCCAGTCGGTCTGCTTGGGCAGCTCCATCACCAGGAACCAGGTGTAGAGCACCCCGCCGATGCCGAAGAACACCAGCAGGCTCTTGCGCCCGACGATGTCCGACAACCAGCCGCCAACCGGCTGCATCAGCATCAGCACCGTCAGCGCGACCAGGTTGATGATGGTGCCGGCCATCACGTCGCCACCGGCGAACGCGGTCTGGATCATCTTCGGCCCGGTGACCGAATAGGTGTAGAACGCGATCGTGCCGCCGGCGGTGATCAGGAAGCACAGCAGCAGCGGGCGCCACTGGTTGACGAACAGCTCGCGCATCGAGCCCGACGCCTTGGCCTTGCCGGTGCGCGAATCGGCGATGGATTCGGAGCTCAGCGACTCGTCCATGGTCTGGCGCAGCCAGAACACCACCAACGCACCGATGCCGCCCAGGCCGAACGCCACGCGCCAGCCCCACTCGGACACCTGCGGCGCATCGAAGAAATGCAGCATCACCAGCAAGGTGGTCTGCGCCAGCACGTGCCCGCCGACCAGCGTGACGTAATGGAACGAGGACAGGAACCCGCGCCGGCCGGGAATCGCCGCCTCGGACATGTAGGTGGCGCTGGTGCCGTACTCGCCGCCGGTGGCAAAGCCCTGCAGCAGGCGCGCCAGCAACAGGATGATCGGCGCGGCGATGCCGATCGTGGCCACCGTCGGCGTCACCGCGATGACGAACGAGCACAGCGCCATCATCGACACCGAGATGGTCAACGCCAGGCGGCGGCCGTAGCGGTCGGCGAAGCGGCCGAAGTACCACGCACCGATCGGGCGCATCAGAAAGGTCATCGCAAAGATCGCCCACACGAACATCGTGGCGTTCTTGTCTTCCTTGGAGAAGAACTGCGATTCGAAGTAGGTGGCAAACACCGAGTAGACGTAGACGTCGTACCACTCGACCAGATTGCCGGCCGATCCCTTGAGCGTGTTGGACACCGAACGGCGAAGGCTACCGGGGGCTGCGCCAGAACCGGCGGCGATCGGAGACGTTGGGGGTGCGCTCATGCAGTCAGAACCTCGTGGGTGGGACACCCCGGAAGTATAGGTGCGTGCTTGTGTGACGCATGTAAGCATTTCGGCGCATATACAGGCCCGGCAACGGCCGGCAGCGGCGCGCGCTTCAGCCCGCTTCCGACGGTCGTCGGTGTGGTGCTTGCGGCCGCAGGCAACAGCGCACCTGCTGGTTTCTGCCAGTGACGCCCGGCACTCGCTACGGCAGCACCTGCCTGAGCGTCTCGATGAATGCACGCAGCCCGGGGGAATCTGTCGATGCCCCGGCTCATACAGCACCAGTCCCGGCACCACCGGACACCATTGCTCGCGCACGCGCGTTGGCCACCTGGATGCGTCAACATTGCCGGCATCACTGGCCGCAAGGACGCTTCGGGCGCCGCCGCATGAGCAAGCACCACACCGACATCAGCAAGTACCTCAGTTTCGTGCTGCGCCACGAACCGCAGGCCATCGGACTCACGCTCGACTCGGAGGGCTGGGCCGAGCTGGACGCGTTGATTGCCGGCGCCGGGACCCACGGCACCGCGCTCGATCTGGAGCTGATCCAGGCAGTGGTCGCCGGCAGCGACAAGAAACGCTTTGCGCTGTCTGCCGATGGGCAACGGATCCGCGCAGTGCAGGGGCATTCCACCCCAACCGTGGCCTTGCAGCTCGAAACCAGGGTGCCGCCCGAGGTGCTGTATCACGGCACCGCCACGCGCTTTCTCGAAGCGATCATGGCCGAGGGCTTGCGCCCCGGCCAGCGCCACCATGTGCATCTGTCCGACAACCCGCAGACCGCCGCATCGGTGGGGCAGCGCTACGGCGAGCCGGTGGTGTTGCAGGTCGACGCCGGGCGCATGCATCGCGACGGCCTGCCGTTCTTCCAGGCCGACAACGGCGTCTGGCTCACCGCGCAGGTTCCGGCAGCGTTCCTGACCCGCCCGCGCTGAGCTGAGGCACGCCGCAGGCCGGCCACCGGCATCGGTGCGCGGTGTCGGCCAGCACCTGGGCCGGCATGGACACGCGCAGACGCCGGACGCATCCCCCTTCACGGCCCCCATGCCGCCCGCCTTGCCAGAATGCCGGCCGCTTGGGGCTGTCGATGGCAGGGGAACCGGAGTTGGATGCATGACATGGATCATCGTGGCCACTGTCGTCACCACGTTGGTGGTGGGGCTGCTGCTGCTCAACTTCGCCACGCCCGAGAAAAAGCTCGAGCACATCCCCAGCCATTGCTACGACGTCGCCGACCCGCAGTTCAAACGCGAGATGTCGGTGTTGCTGGGTCCGGCGATCCTGCCCGGCAACAAGATCCAGGTGCTGCACAACGGCAGCGAGATCTTTCCGGCGATGCTGGCCGCCATCCGCAGCGCGCAGCGCACCATCACCTTCGAAACCTATATCTACTGGTCGGGCGAGATCGGCCGCGAGTTCAGCCAGGCGCTGTCCGAGCGCGCGCGTGCCGGGGTCAAGGTGCGCGTCACCATCGACTGGGGCGGCAGCCTGAAGATGGATGCCTCGCTGGTGCAGGACATGACCGACGCCGGGGTGGAGGTGCATCGCTACCGCCCGCTGACCTGGTACAACCTGCACCGCGTCAATAACCGCACCCATCGCAAGCTGCTGGTGATCGATGGCCGCATCGGCTTCACCGGCGGCGTTGGCGTGGCCGACCAGTGGATGGGCGATGCACAGGACCCGGAGCACTGGCGCGACTCGCATTACCGCATCGAAGGCCCGGTGGTGGCGCAGGTGCAGGCCGCCTTCAACGACAACTGGATCAAGAGCACCGGCCGCGTGCTCAACGGCGCCGAGTACTACCCCGAGCTGGCACCGGCCGGCGACAGCGACGCGCAGCTGTTCGTGGCTTCGCCGGCCGGCGGCAGCGAGAGCATGCACCTGATGTATCTCATCGCCATCGCCGCGGCGCGCAGCTCCATCGACCTGGCCGCCGCCTACTTCGTGCCGGATGCGCTGATCACCCGCTCGCTGCTGGAAGCGCGTGCGCGCGGCGTGCGCATCCGCGTGCTGCTGCCGGGCAAGCATATCGATGCGGTCTCGGTGCGGCTGGCCTCCAAGGCCAGCTGGGAACCGCTGCTGCAGGCCGGCATCGCCATCCACGAATTCCTGCCCACCATGCTGCACACCAAGCTGCTGATCATCGACGGCCTGCTGGTCTCGGTGGGCTCGACCAATTTCGACATCCGCTCGTTCCGCCTCAACGACGAGGCCAGCCTGAATGTCTACGACCGGGACCTGGCCGCGCAGATGACCGAGGTGTTCGAGCGCGACCTGCAACGGGCCGAGCTGTACACGCTGGAGCGCTGGCGCACGCGGCCGCTGCGGCAGAAGCTGGGCGAGAAGCTGGTGGTCCCGTTCCGCTCGCAGGTGTAGGCAACGGCCTTCCCCCACTTGGCAGTGAGCGCACCCGCGCTCAGCGCTGCACACTCGAGCAAGCGCTCACGCCTGCAGCCGCAGCTGGCGCAGCCGCCACCACAGCCCGCCAACGTGCACCAGCGAGTACAGCACCAGCGCTGCGGCAATGCCCAGCGTCAACGGGCTGGCCTGCGAGCCGGCCGCCGCCGCGCCCGCGCTGAAGGCGCCATCGGCCCAGCGCCAGGCCAGGCGCCCGAGCAGCACCAGCGTCAGGCCGCCGCCGATCCACGGATTGGGCGTATACCAGCCGCGCCCTTCCACCCATTCGGCATGCGTGTAGCGCAGCGACAGCGCGCCCAGCCCGATGCCGACCAGCGTTCCGGCGGCGATCCCCAGCCGAACCTGCGGCAGGCCATACACCGCAAACGCCAACGCTGCCGCCGCAATGAGCAGCACCACGGTACGCACTGCAGTGCCGACCGGCTTCCACGGCTGGCGGCCGAAGCTGCGCCGGATGCGCCGGTAGTAGAGCAAGGCGATGGCCGCCATCGACAGATACGGCGTCAGCGGTGCGATGGCAGCAGCGGGCATGGCGATTCCTTTGCGGGGTGAGGTGACCAACGCAGAATGAAACCGGCCCCCGTAACGAACAAGGTGCCAAGTGTCACTTTCTGCGTGCACAGGCGGATTGCCCGGGCGGCCGCCGCCGTGCGCGGCAATCGCGACAAACGACCGACCTTCGCGCAGGACCGGCCTGCCGGCTACTGCCTGTGAACGCCCCAACCACGCGCGCCAGCCATTGCCACACGCGAAGCGGAGCCGCACGGGTAGACTTGCCGGCAGAGTTCCCCCACCGCAGTGCCATGTCCGCCATCAAGCAAGAAGCCCGCACGCTGATCGACACGCTGCCCGAGACGGCAGGATGGGACGACGTGGTTCGCGTCGTGGACACCGCCAGCTTCGAGGCCGCCGTGCTGGACGGCATGGCCGCAGCGGATCAGGGCGCCTTTGCCGCGCCGGCAGAGGTGGGCGCACTGTTCGCCAGATGGGGCGTTGATGTTGCGGCGTGACTGGACCGTCCCGGCCGCCAGGCAACTCGCACACGCCCAGGATCACTACCACGCGCTCAACCCGACCGCCGCCGCCGCGATGGCGCGGCAGGTGCTGGAAGCCACCCGCACCCTGGCCGAGCAACCCGGCCGCGGCCGCGCCGGCCGGGTCGCCGGCACCCGCGAATGGGTGGTCAAGCAAACGCCCTATGTGCTGGTCTACCGCGTGCGCGACGACGCGCTGCAGCTGCTGCACGTCCGCCTGCAGACGCAGGACTGGCTGCCGCGCACCGAGCCGCTGATCGAACGCATCGAGCCCTGGATCGCCGCGCTGATCAGCGCCCTGCTGCATGTGCTGATGCTGCTGATCCTGCTGTCGGCCTCCACGCCCACCATGACCCCGCCACAGGGCTCGGCCAGCGGCGGCCGCACCAAGGTGGATTTTGTCGGCGACACCGCCACGCCCGAGCAACCCACGCCCTCGCCGACCCCGACTCCGCCGTCGCAAACGCCCGCACCCGTGCAACCGCCGCCGGCCGCCTCGCCGGTGCAGTCCACCCTGGTCAAGACTGCCAAGAACCCGATCCCGCCGGCAGGCAACACCCGCCGCGGCGGCCTGGTCGAGCAGCGCCAGACGCAACCGGTGCAGCGCCCCACCCCGCCGCAACCGCCGGCAGAACCCTCGTCGCCGCCGCAGCGCCGCCCCGAAACCTGGACCGGCCGCCCACCGGGCATGCTCGAAGAAGAAGCTGATGCCGCCGAAGACGGCATGTCCAACACGCCCACCATCAGCGAAGGCCGCCGCCGCGATCGCAACAACGCCCAACCCAGCATGGATGTGGGCGGCTACCAGGTCTATTACGAAGTGCGCAGCGAAACCCAGCTGCGCAATTGGCGCGACCAGGGCATGAAGGAAGTGGCCATCATCCTGCCCGGCACCCAGTACCGCATGGTCTGCCCGCTGGAAGTCGCGCTCAAGCGCGGCTCCAGCAAATGCCGCCTGCTGCCGCCGGACTCGCCGGAGCTCAAAGACATCGGCGATGCCCGCGAGGTCATCAACATGATGGAGGTCTACAAGCAAGGCGAGCCGGTATGGCGCGGGCCCGGACCGTATCGGTGAGTAGTGGGGCCAGGTTGGCCCCGGATTTCACTTCTTGCTGGTGCGGGGATGACTGCTTCGATACCGGTGACGTTGTTTGAGTGCTTGCACTTTCCTAACGTGCAAACAACCTGATTCCTGCGCGAGGGCGACATGCCTTCTTTCACCGTCTGCAATATTCCCGACGACGTGCATCGTGCAATCCGCGCGAGGGCTGCACTGCACGGCCGCAGCACCGAGGCGAACGAGCCGAAGCTGCCTTCGGCGCGTTCGTCGATTACCCGGCGGTTGCAGACATCAGCGGCCCTGGTCTTTGCCCAGCTTGGTACCCAGTGCTCCCTTGAACGGCGCCGGATTGCTGGTCACCAGGCAGTTGTAGGTCTTGTCGCTGTTGAGAACCAGCACGGACGACTGCGGCCCCTTGAAGTCCAGCCCGACCGAGAACAGCACATAGGTGTTAGGCAGCGCGCTCGGCCGAAACGCACCGAAGGCATACTCCCCGGACAAGCCCAACGGTGACAGCGGTATCGTCACCGTCATCGGCTGCGTGCCCCCCGGGGATGGCAGCGACGAGGACGCAGACATCATCTTGGACTGCACGTCGATGGAGTACTTGGTGGTGACCGCCGAGCCCAGGTACTTGGAACCCGGTGCGGAAACCTGCTTGCGACAGGCCGCAATGTCTTCGGGTTTCTGATCCTGCTGGCCCGTCTGCAGCGTGGCAAAGACATAGCTCAGCGTGACCGTGTCCGTCCCGGTGACCGGTGCGGCAACGGCAGCGTCCATGCACAACGCGGCCACGACGAGTGAGAAGCCACAGGCCGCAAGCGCACCGCGATAGCTGGTTTTACGTTTCATTTCGATCGTTCCCTGGTGTGTGATGCAAGGTTTTGGCAGCGGCTGTACGCGCGGCTGCCGCTTGCGCCTTGAATGGACATTCGCAACGGCACCTGTGCATAACGCCAAGCGGCAGATGATCGATTGCGTACGATGACGACATGCGTGTGTGTGGCAGCACCACACCTACGCCACCCAGTGGCCACGCCGCTGGTGGGTTCATCGTTGAAGACCAAGGCCTCGCAAACCCGGCAAATCGTCTCAACGACGTCGTTGCGTGATGCAGTTTGAAATTCGGTGCAAACACCGTGTCTGTTTCTCGAATCAGACATCAGTCCAGACCGCACGCAACGCATCGACCACAAGACCAAACATAATCGGCCGCAGCAAGTGCGCCTCACCGGGAAAAGCGAAATCTAAAGCCGACATTGGATTGGCTGTCTGTCAGACATTTGCCGAATTGAAACTGACGCTGGCTTTCGTTTTTGGTTACTTGGGGCTGGCCCAGCTTCACGCTACCGCTCGCGATGCCGGCCAGAGTTTGTGTCGCGTCCGGTTGATGATGTGAGCGCTGGAGCAGGCAGATCGGATACGGTGACCAGACCTCGCGTTGGTGGCGCACGGCCGGCCGGGAACTGGCTACAGTCTGCACAGGGCCGTGTGCGCCCGCTCCATCCACCTGCGTTCCCAAGGATCTGCATGTCTCTGCATCGTCTTGCCCCCCGCCTGGGTCTGGCCGTTGGCCTGTTGTGCGCCTGCTGCGCGCACGCCGCCGCACCGGCAGCGGCCCATCGCCTGCTGCGCGTCACGCTGGACGGGGCGAGCGACCAGCCCGTGTCCGGGCGCCTGCTGGTCTTCGCCACCCTGGCCAAGGACGCCCAGGCCGCAGCCAAGGATGGCAAGGACGGCAAAGCCGGCAAGGTGGAGGAGGTGAGCGTGAACCCGTTCCGCCCGACCGCGGTGGCGGTGGCGGCGCAGGAGGTGACCGCGCTCGCCCCCGGTGCCAGCGTCGAGATCGACCTGGACAACATCGCCTTCCCCAGCGGCTTTTCTGCGCTGCCGGCCGGCGAGTACCTGTTCCAGGCCGTGCTGGATCCGGACCACAGTTACAGCTATGCCGGCCGCGATGGCGGCGACCTGTTGAGCGAGGTCACCGCGGTGACGCAGGGCAAGGGCAAGCCGTTGCCCACGCTGACGCTCAGCAAGCAGGTGCCGGCGTCGGACGACCCGTGGCAGGTGTCGCCGCGGGCGCCGCAGGCGATCCGCGACGCTATCCCGGAGGCCAGGCTGCATAGCGCGGACGCCTCGCTGGTCAGCCCGTCGCTGAGCGCGTTCTGGGGCCGGCCGGTGTCGCTGCGCGCCCGCGTGCTCACCCCTCCCGGCTACGATGCCAAGGCCCGCACGCGCTACCCCACCGTGTATGTCACCCACGGCTTCGGCGGCAACTACAACCGCTTTGCCGGCAGCATCGCCGCCACCTGGAGCGCAATGGCGGCCAAGCAGATGCCGCCGATGATCTGGGTGTTCCTGGACCAGTCCACGCCCACCGGCACCCACGAGTTCGCCGACTCGGTCAACAACGGCCCCTGGGGCACCGCGCTGACCGAAGAGCTGATCCCCGCGCTCGAGCGGCAATACAAGATGGACGGCAACGCCAAGGGCCGGTTCCTCAACGGGCATTCGTCCGGCGGCTGGGCCACGCTGTGGCTGCAGACGCGCTACCCCAAGCTGTTCGGCGGTACTTGGTCCACCTCGCCCGATTCGAGCGATTTCCACGACTTCACCGGGCCGGATCTGTACGCGCCCAATGCCAACGTCTACCGGCGCCCGGACGGCAGCCAGTTCCCGCTGATCCGCGACCAGGGCAAGGTGGTGGCCGACCTAGAAACCTTCGCCAAGCTCGAACGCGTGTTAGGCCCGTATGGCGGGCAGATGACCTCGTTCGACTGGGTGTTCTCGCCGCGCGGGCCCGACGGCCGCCCGGTGCCGATGTTCGACCGCGACACCGGCAAGGTGGACCCGGCCGTGGTGGCCTACTGGCGCACGCACTACGACATCGCCGCGCGCGTGGCCGCGCAGTGGCCCACGCTCAAGCCGGATCTGGACGGCAAGATCCACCTGATCGTCGGCACCGCCGACACGTTCTACCTGGATGGGGCGGCGCGCAAGTTCCAGGCGGTGCTGGACGGCCTGGGCGCAAAAAGCGACTTCCGCTACCTGGAAGGCCGCACCCACTTCGACCTGTACAAGGAAGGCGAGGACAGCAACGCCTTGATGAAGAAGATTGCCTGGGAGATGTACGCCGTGGCGCGGCCCAAACAGTAAGCGCGCCGGCGCTGCCGATCGGCGTGCCGGCCACCGGCACGCCAGGGCGCGGTCTCACCGGCCCGCTGCTCAGGCCGAGCGCTTGGGCAATTCCCACTCCAGCTGCTGCCTGAGCACCAGCAGCAGCACTTTCAGGCTGCCGCTGCGGACCAGCGCGGCCGGCGTCTGCCCGTCCAGCGCGTTCATGGGCTTGCGGAACCAGCCGATCAACGCCTCGTTGTTGCCGCCATTCAAGGCCCAGGCATGGCACACGATCTCGCCCAGGTTCTCAATGCCGGTGCTGCCCAGCAGCTTGAGGTGCTCCGGCGTGAAGGCGAACAGCGACAGCACCAGCTCGGCGTCGGCGGCCTTGCCGTGGTCGACCGCCATCTGCTGGCTGTGCGCGGTGTTGTAGGCCGCCCCGTGCGCGCGGAAGTCTTCGGCACGCCGCATGCCGGTGAGCAGTGATGCAATGAGGTCGGCGCGTTCCATAAAGCAGTCCAACGGTGTGATAGCGCGCACGCTATCCGTGTCGCCGCCGCCGCTCAATCAGGAGTCTCCTGACAGCGGCAACGGGCGTCAGCGGCGGTTGCATTACGCGCCGGCCGGCCCGTGCGCGGTTGGCGGGCCGACGGCGGCTTCGGTGGCCGATTCCCGCTTGCGCGCCCGCCTGGAAGCGGCGCCAGCCATTGGCGGCGCTTAACGCGGGGCTTGCTAGCATCCGGCCGCGTCACTGGCAGCAGCCCGCCTGCAGGGCTGCCGTATTGGAGTGTCATCTCATGAGGAGTTGTCAGATGCCCTGGAAATCCGCTCTCGCCGTGCTTGCCCTGTCCACCGCCGCGCTGCCGGCCTTGGCCCAGTCCGACCGCCAGGTGGTCGAGGACATGCTCACCCGCTCGGCCAATGTCTGCCCCGGCCACAGCACCGACCGCACCGCGCCCACCGTCAAGGCCGTGCCCGTGGGCGCACTACGGGTGATGCTGGAACGCGGCCTGGTCATGTGCCCCGACCGCCGCCTGGATGCCGCCGCGCCGGCGGTGTTCTACGGCCGCCTGGGCGTGTTCGCCTGGAACCCGGAAGTGCCCGCCGGCAAGACGGTGATCGTCAAGCAGATCGACACCATGACCCGCAACGAGGAATACCCCGCCGAGACGCTGGTGTGGGACGCCAAGGGCACCGCGCTCAAGCAGCAGACCGTGCCGATGTTCGAGCCCAAGCCGGGTGCGGCGGTGTTGTACAAGGTGCGTTGAGGCTGACGCGATTGCACGCGGCGCCCGGTCAGACCCTGGCGCCGCCCTGCCCGCTCGCTTCGGCCGCATCGGCCGGGCCATCGCCACCGAGCCGCTGCTCGTAAATCTCATCGACTACACCGCGCACCGCGCGGGCGGCATTGAAGATGCTTTCGCCCAGAACCGACAGACTGGTGGCATCCAGCGGCTTGCCGCTGCACACCGCCACCATGTCGCTCTGCGCAGTGATCGTGCGCAGAAGCGTATGGAACTGGTCGATCTGCTGCAGGGTGACGCCGAAGGTGAAGGGCTCTGCGTGCGCTTCTATCTTGGCCGCTGGCCGCACGCGCTGCCGAGTATTGGTCGTAAGGGCTCTCGAAGTGCTCATGCCGTCTGTCCTCGACGTGAGCGGACGGGATGTCCGCAAGGCCACCGTAACGCGCTTTTTCGGATATCTGAAAACCAGATATTTCGCCTGATTTTTTAGCGCAGCGCAGGTTTGCGTCTCAAGCCGATTTTGTCGGTTCGATCGTTGCGGTGAAGCGCCGAGGCTCACCAGTAATCGGGTCATCGAACGCCAACGTATGCGCGAACAACTGCAGCGGCCGCTCCGGATCATCGGGCCGCTGGTCTTCCAGCTCGGGATAGAAACGGTCATGCAGGATCGGCGCGCCCAGCGCGGCCATATGCACGCGCAACTGGTGCTTACGCCCGGTGACCGGCTCCAATCGATACGTCCACGTGTATGCACCACGCGCGACCACATCGATCACCGTCTCGCTGTTCGGCTCACCCACGCCCTCGCGCATGCGGAAGAACGGCTCGCCCGGCTCCAGCCGGCTGCGATGCACATACGGAAACGTCAGCCCCGGCAGCGGCGGTGCGACTGCCAAGTAATGCTTGCGAATACGCCGCTCGCGGAACAGCGCCTGATAGATCCCGCGTGTTGCAGGATTCGCCGAGAACAACACCAGTCCCGCAGTGTCACGATCAATGCGGTGCAGTGGCACCAACGCGGGGTTATCGAAATGCCGCACCAGCCGCGTGAGCAACGTCTCGCGCACATACACGCCTGCGGGCACCACCGGCAGAAAGTGCGGCTTGCACGCCACCACCACGTGCGCGTCGGCATGCACCACGGCTTCAGCCGCCGCGATGACGGGCTCATCTGCCACTTCGCGGAAGTAATAGATCTCCGCACCCAATCGATACGGCGCCGACACATCCAGCACCTGCGCATGCGCGTCCAGCACACGCCCACGCGCGAAGCGGTCACGCCACGTGGCCGCATCCACACTCGGGAAACATGCGCATAGCGCCTCCAATACCGTGGCCCAGCTTCCCATTGGGAGCTGGAACTGGCTGGCGGCCATGCCATCGAGGATCGGGCGTGTTGAAACCATGGCGACAGCGATGCGCGCTCAAACAGATGGGGTTGGATCGTACCGCGCGCGCGCTTGACTGTTGCACAATCTGCGCAGCGACATGCGCAGCTCATCGGCGAAGAATGACTTTCGGGCGATACGCGCGCAGCCCCATTAGGTAATGCTGCGGGTCTTTGCCGAGAGATGGAACTCGATGCGTCGTCCTACGATCTACGCGGCCGTTGCCTGCGTTGCTGCATTCCTTGCACCGGTTGCCGCCGCGGCGCAGACGCCACCGCCATCATTCACCGCATGTGCCGACGCTGCGGCACACACACCATTGGCCGGTAGCGAATGCCTGATCACCGACGTGCCGCTGCGTCATGAAGCCGCGGATGCTGGCACGATCGAGCTGTTCGTTCGCCGTTTTCCTACGCCGGGCCAGAGCAAGCGACGCGGCGAAGTCTGGCTGATTGCGGGCGGGCCGGGCGAAGCCGGCGCATCGCTGTACCCGATGATCAGCACTTACCGGCGCGCCTTTCCCGGCTATGACCTGATCATTCCGGACCATCGCGGCACTGGGCGCTCGGCCCGCCTGTGCCCCGCGCAGGAAGCGCCGCAAAGCGCAGACGGCGTGGGCCTGGCCGGCGCCGAATGGGGCCCGTGCATCGGCGCGCTGTATGCAGATGCGCAAAGAACCAAGGCCTTCACCATCACCGAAGCGGCGCAAGATCTTGCACTGCTGATCCGCCAGCAACGACGCAAGGGCAAGGTGCTGCTGTACGGCGTGTCCTATGGCACGCAGTTGGCACTGCGCACCCTGCAAGTGGCGCCCATCCCGTTGGATGGGCTGGTGCTGGATGGCCTGGTGCCACCGGAGACTGCCGCGCAATGGGACTTGAGCCACCGCACCGCGGTGGTCGATGCGGTAGGCCGCGCGCTGTTGGACGACGCACACATCGCTACCTATCGCAGCGTGCTCGATCGCGGCGACAGCGCCGCATGGCGCACGCAAATCCCCGGCAAAGACCTCAAGCGCTTTCTCGGCATGCTGCTCAACTTCCCCAGGCTGCGCGACCGGATCCCCGCGATCATCGACGGCCTTGCCCGTGACGACGCCACGTTGCTCACTGCCACTATCACCGATCTGCAGACATCACTTGCAGCCATGGGCCAAGGCGGCGATAACCAGCCCGCATTGCCGCTGGTCATGCTGATTGCCGCGTCCGAAAACAATGCGCGGCCAACCCTCACCCGCGAAACGGTCGCGGCCGAAGCCAAAGACGCCCTGTTCGTCAGCCCCATCCCCGGCCTGCTGGTGGACGCCGGCCTGCCCACCTACCCGCGCGACGCCTGGTTCGGCCGCAGCCCCGCCACCCTGCCACGCACGCTGGTCATCCACGGCACGCTAGATCCCAACACCCCGTACGCCGGCGCGCAGGCGCATGCCGCGCTGCTGAAAGCCGCAGGCCCGATGACCTTCAGCACCGTTGAGCGTGGCGCGCATCTGCTCGCGTTTGCAGCCCCTGCGTGTTTTGCGAGTGCGGTTGCTGAGTTTGTGGGGCGCCGGAACGTTGCTGAGCGCTGTCGTGAGCCTGGGGAATGATGATGGGCTATAGAACTGCCATCTTATTGCTCAGTATTTAAAGCGCTCCCCGTCTGCGGCCTACGAAGATGCGCTGATAGCGACACAAGCAAACTCAAGCATTGGCACAACGGCGAGCTCTACCGCAACGGAGCACTTAATGCAGCGCAGTTAATGGGAGATAGATCGCAACGCCGGTTGGTTTGCTGACAAACCTTGTTCCAGCGGTTATGTTCGAACCTGGAACGGGGGTTCTTGCATGGGACGCAGAAAGAAGCAGAGCGGATTCGAAGCATTGGCCGCATTGCCGTGGCCGGTTGGCTTCATGATGGGAATCGCTGCATATCTGGTGGTGCGCTATGGCATCGCCTGGTGGTTCTCTCACCAGAGCGGAATGCTGTCGCAGGGCTTCGCCCAGCAATCGAGTGGAATGTTCGCGCCATTGGCGTGGACGCTGCTCGGCGTCTGCTGGCTTGCTGCGCTGTTCTCCTATCTGCGCACACGCAGCCGGCGACGCTTTTTGGAGACGCGCACAACACTGGAGAGCTTGGCCGCCGGCGGCTGGCGCCAGTTCGAACGATTGGTGGGCGAAGCATTTCGCCGCCAGGGCTACAGCGTCGAAGAAACCGGCCTGGGCGGCGCCGACGGCGGCATCGACCTGATCCTGCGCAAGGACGGCCGCCGCACGCTGGTGCAATGCAAACAGTGGAAGCGCCAGCAGGTCGGCGTCAGCGTCGTGCGCGAAATGTTCGGCCTGCTCGCTCATCACCAAGCCCACGCGGTAAAGATCGCCTGTATCGGTACCTACACGAAAGATGCGGAGCGATTCGCTGAAGGTAAGCCGATTGAGCTAATTAGTGGCGAACAGCTGCTGAAAATGATTCAAGCGGTGCAACAACAAGTCGCAGCACAGCCGGCACCGTCACGCATCGAGCCCACTTTTACTTCTACTTCTGCTGCTTCCGCGGCCGTTGCCACATCGAGCTGCGCGCGCTGCGGCAGCGCGCTAGTACAGAGAAGAAACCGGCGCACGAGCGAGAACTTCTTAGGCTGCAGCCAGTTTCCGAAGTGCAGAGGAACTGAGTAAATGGACCTGACCCCTTTTCCACCTAAATTTACTAGCTTTTGTAGTGCACATGCGACGCAGTTGCGTCGAGAAGGCATGTCGTTCAACCTAGCTTGACCTCAGCCGTAAGGAAGCGCCATGGCAAACAGTTCTAAGAAAGCTCGCGTACCAACCAAGAGAGTAGTAAAAAAAGCTGCCACAAAACCGCCCAGAGTGATAAAAAAAACTCAGGACCTGCAGGAAAAAAGACAGTACCTCAAGCAAGCAGATGTTCCCGCAGCTTCGCTGGATGAAGCATTACGGGTACCAGCGGCAATTCTAGAACACTATGCTGGCAAGCCAGTTTCACCTCTACAACTGGCAAAAGCGCTTAATGTTGACCCCAAGGGTTCCCAGCTAAAATTACTTAGTGGTGCAGCCATCGCATTTGGCTTAACTGACGGGGGTTCACAAGCTGCGGCAATATCAGTCAGCGATTTGGCAAAACGGATCCTGCGGCCGAAGTCGGAAAATGAGCCAAGAGAGGCTAGAAGGCAATCGATACTCACTCCAAGAGTCTTTCGAGATTTTCTGCAGAACTACGACGGGCATAGTTTTCCAAGAGAAGATATTGCGGTTAACGTACTTGAAGAAATGGGAGTGCCGCGAACTAAGGCTCCTGAGGTACTTGCTCGCATTGAAGCTAGTGCGCGCAGCGTGGGGCTCATTGAAGACATTAAGAATAAGTCGTTTGTCTCTCTTCAGAGTGCAGGAGACATGACTTCGCAAAGCGACACCAACCAAACTGAAGACGATGATAGTCCTGAAGAAGATGGCTCTGTAGAAAGGCAGTATGCCAGTCAAGAAAATGAGAAAGAATACGCGCCTTATAAAGAAGCAAAGGCTGAGAGAACTTCATCGTCGATGATGGCAACTGCCATTGCAGATGATGCTCGTAGACGCCGTGTCTTTATTACCCATGGTAAGAGCCGCGAGTTGGTTGATCCAATTAAAAAGATGCTGGACTACGGAGAGATGATCCCGGTGGTTTCGGTGGATAGGCAATCGGTATCTAAACCAGTTCCCGAGAAGGTTATGGATGACATGAGATCTTGCGGTGCCGCGATCATCCATGTCGACGCTGATCGCACTATAAAGTCTGAGGATGGCGAGCAGCATGTAATCCTTAATCCCAACGTGCTCATCGAAATAGGCGCGGCTATGGCATTCTATGGTCGGCGCTTTATTCTTTTAGTCCGAGATGGCGTAAAGCTTCCCTCAAACCTGCAAGGACTTTACGAGGTGCGTTACGTCGATGATAAATTGGACGCACATGCGGCTATAAAGCTTTTGGAGGCAATCAAGGACATCAAGAACTATGCGCTGCCTACAGATCCAGTGGATTAGAAAACTGGAAGCGGCCGGAGTAATTTTTGGCCCAGAGCTTTTTAGCTAAATCAAGGTTGCTTAAATCTTACTTTTTTAAACAATTGTGTTGACTCTTGATCTCCCATACATCCGCCACCCGCCATCCTCGCCGCAGACTCAACTGGAGAACACACGATGATGAAGTGGATGGGCACCGCGCTGGCCGCGGCACTGCTGGTGAGCGGTTGCGCCAAGGAGGAGGGCGAGAAGTTCGTCGGCCACTGGGTCAACGTGCAGACGCAGGAAGAGACGATGGACATCGAGCGCAATGGCGAGACCTTCATGGTCCGCAGCACCACGCCGAAGTTCTTCAGCCGCAAGCCCAAGACCGAGAGCTACCCGGCGGTCTACAAGGACGGGGCGCTGCAGGTCACCAACGATGGCGAGACGGTGAACTTCGCCATCGACGCGGCCAACGGCCACCTCAACACCGGTGGCGAGCAGTACCAGCGCGTGCCGGCCAAGTAAGCCCACCGCTGTCGCCAGCGCCCGCGTGCGGACCTTGCCGGTCGCACGCGGGCGTTTGCGTTTGTGGCCTAGCCGGCCACGCCGAAGGGCTACTGGTGCACGCTGCGTCGCGCGGGCGCCGGGCCGGACACACCGCCCGTCGCCCGACCTTGCGCTGCCGCTGCCATTCCACCCCGCGCAAGCCGTACAGTGCGCAGGCACGCCAGGGTCATGGCGCTGCCCGACCGATCAATCCAGCAACTACGAGGGTGTCATGAGCAAGGGGATGGACCAGAAGAAGAGCCAGAAGAAAGAGCCGACCAAGACGCTGAAGGAAAAGCGCGCGGCCAAGCAGGAAAAGAAGGGCAAGTAAGCCGCCCGGCCTGCCAGACGGCAGACGAGGTCAGGCGGATCGCCTGACCTCGCGTTTTTTGGACGTTTCACTAGGGGCTGAGCGTTGGCTTGCGAACTCGGCCTGTCGGACTCTCCCACTCACCGCTGGCATGACCTGCGGTAGCACCCCAACGCTGCAGCAGACCGATCAACGACCCGGCCAAAGCTGCTGCACTAATGTGGGTTTGTGCGGATTTGGAGCTCGTCATGAGCCGTTTGACCATCGATCTAAGCGATCAGCAGCATCAGAGCCTGAAGGCGCTGGCGGCTCTGCAGGGCAAGACCATCAAGCAATACGCGCTTGAACGCCTGTTCCCTGGCGACCTAAACGCCGATCAGGCATGGCAGGAGTTGAAAACCCTCCTTGGGGGACGTGTGGAGGAAGGCCTTGCCGGCAACGTGTCTACCAGGAGCATCAGCACCATCCTGTATGAAGAATTCGCCGAGGGCCGTCGCGGTTGATGCACGGCTAAGTCCTCACCGAGCAGCCGAAGCCGAAGCCGATCTGCGCGGGATCATCCGCTACACCTCGGCACGCTGGGGCCAGGCGCAGGTTCGCCGATACATCGCAGACCTATCGAGGCGAGGCGTGATCTCGATGATGTTGGATGTAGCAGTCTTCAGCGACGTCATATCGGCTGAGGTGGTTTTACTCTTTGATTCCTGCTGCTCCCGATAACGTATAAGTGGGTGTACCCCGACCGAGTAATTGCGCCCAGGCATGATCTGGTAACTCAATGACAGATTGATCGTCCTGACGATTGACTGCCCCGGCTTCAGGACAAGAGATGGCGTGGAACCTCGGACGTTGTGCACATAGATGCCGCGATAGTCGACGGGGCTGCCGTCCTCTTGCAGGACCTTGAACAGATTGGTCTGCAACACCCCGCCTTTGTCTACGTCTGGAACATACGAGGCAGGTAGCTCGATGGGCTGGTCACCTGCGTTGGCCATCGTGACTGAGACGGATGCTCCAGCTGTCGCTGTATGCGCTGCCTGTCTGTTTTGGAGTCTGATCTCCAGCCTCCCAGCCGCAGTCGCGCTGGAGCAGGCTGACAGCGCGAGAATCCCAAGAACCCATATCGCCTTCATCATTCACCTCTTACGCGCAAGCGCTTCTTTGTCGTCAGTTCTCATGCCATCTCTCCGGCTTGGGGTACGAGCCCTGGACGGGCGGAACCACCGTGGCGGGCGACTCCTGGGCAGACGCTAGTCGCGATTCATCCTCGGAGCGATCTTTCAATCCAACGTGCACTATCGCGCGCGGTTGGGGACCTGACGCTTTGGCGCTTCCCACATCACCGTCTAGCGCAAGTCCTCGTCGGCACCGTCCACCCGGTCTCCTGCATCAAGCTGCTGCAACACGCGATCGAAATCGCTCACGAACAGCTGGCCCAGGTGGTCAGGCCCATGTGCTGCTTGCCGGCATCGGCTCGGTGGTAGACGACTTCTGCTGCGGTTTGCCCGTGGATGGCCCAGTGCAGCTTGTTCTGCACTGTGGCGAAGAACCGCTGGGTTGCCTGCGCGGTGGCATCGTAGTCCAGGGCGGTGGCGTAGATGTCGGTGATCTTCTGGTAGAACTTGCGCTCGGAGAGACGGATCTCGCGGATGCGCTGCAACTGCTCTTCGAAGTAGCGCTTGCCGAGCACCGTGCCGTCATTCTTCAGGCGCTCATCGTCCATCGCGAAGCCCTTGATCGTGAAGGACTCGATGATGGTGGTGGCCCACTTGCGGAACTGCACCGCGCGCTCGGAATTGACCTTGTAGCCCACGGCAATGATGGCCGCGAGGTTGTAGTGCTTGGTGTCGTAGCTCTTGCTGTCGGCGGCAGTTATTCGAAAATTTCGAATAACTGCATCTGGCTGTAACTCGTTGTCAGCGAACACCTTTTTCAGGTGGTAGTTGATGGTGTGGGTTTCGACATCGTAGAGCTGGGCCAGCATCTTCTGCGTCAGCCAGACGTTTTCGTCGGCATACGCCGCCTGCACGCCGCTCTCGCCTGCGGCGGCCACGAAGGTCAGGTATTCGGCCGCCGACGAGCGGACGAGCGAAATTTCATGCTTTTTCGCCATTGATGCCTCCCATGCTGGCGATACCGCACAACCAGTTTTTCTTCGTCCATGATGCTATCCGGGCATGCCCGGTGATGGTGATAGGCGAACGTGCCGTTCTGCCGTAAGTGATGTTGCCATTGCGCCGGCTCGCGTCCATCAGAACAACGAACCCTGCACGGGCAACGCAGTAGCTGGTTCTGTTGCTGGCTTGGCGGGTGCCGCCTGCTGCTGCGCACCCAACCGCCACGCCAGGCCCGAGATGCGCGCGGCGTGCCGGGCCAGTGCGCTGCGGATGACCGCCTCGCTGCCGGCCAGGTGCAGGGCGCGGCGGGCGCGGGTGATGCCGGTGTAGAGCAGTTCGCGGCTGAGCACGCGGGCGTCGCGGGTGGGCAGTTGCAGCCAGACGGTGTCGAATTCGCTGCCCTGGGCCTTGTGCACGGTCATGGCGAAGGCGCTTTCGTGCGCGGGCAGTGCGGCGGGGTGGAAGCCGCGCACCTGGCCGTCGCCGTCGCCTTCGAACCAGGCGACCAACGGGCCTTGGGCCCGGCTGTCGGTGCCTGGGTCGCGGCGGCTGGCGGTGCCAACGGGCTGGCCTGGCCCTAAAGAGGCGCCTTCGTCGCTGCGTCCCGGAGAGGGGCTCGCGTCGCTTCGCAGGCAGATGCCGACGTCGCCGTTGAACAGGCCGTGGCGGTAGCTGTTTTCGGTGATCAGCAGCAGGCGGCCCTGGAACCAGGGCGAGGCGGCGCCGAGGCGGCGCGCACCGGAGCCGGTTTCGGCCAGCAATTGTTCGATACGGGCGTTGAGGCCGCGTGCGCCCTGCGGGCCGGCGCGCACGGCGGTGAGCAGGCGCAGGCGCGCGGCATCGCGCAGGGCGGCGGCCGGGTCTTGCGCGTCGGCCAGCGCGCGCCAGTGCGCGAGCAGTGCGTCGCGGCCCAGGGTGAGCGGGTCTTCGCCATCTTCGTGGAAGTGCACGCCGGCCAGCTCGCCGCTGCGCAGCAGGGCCAGGGCGGTGTCAGCGTCGCCCGCGCGCACGGCGTCGGCCAATGGGGCGAGCGCGAAGTCGTGCGCCTGACGGTAGCCGCGCAGCAGGTGCACGCGGTGGCCGGCCAGGCCGCCGCCGTGGGTGGCGGCGGGCGTGGCGCTGGGCGCGTTTCCGAGCAGCGCTTGCAGTGCCTGTGCGTCCTGCGGCTGCAGGGCATCGCCGGGGCCGGCGGCCTGCAGGATGGCGGCGAGCACGTCGCCGGCTTCCACCGAGGGCAGCTGGTCGGCGTCGCCGAGCAGGATCAGCTGGGTGCCATCGGCCACGGCTTCGACCAGCTTGCACATCAGCGGCAGGTCGACCATGGAGGCTTCGTCGACGACGATCAGGTCCAACGGCAGCGGGTTGTCGGCGTTGTGGCGGAAGTGCGGGGAATCCGGGATGACGCCGAGCAGGCGATGCAGGGTGCTGGCGCCATTGGGCAGCGCATCGGCCAGGGCCGGGTCGATGCCGCCAGCGATGGCGCGCGTGACCGCAAGGCGCAGGCTCTCGGCCATGCGCTCGGCGGCGCGGCCGGTGGGCGCGGCCAGGGCGATGCGCGGGGCCGGGGTGTTGGAGGCGTGTGCCTGGGCGATGCGCAGCAGCAGCAGGCGGGCGATGGTGGTGGTCTTGCCGGTGCCGGGGCCGCCAGTGACCAGCAGCAGGGTGCGGCGCAGCGCCAGCGCGGCGGCCTGAGCCTGGCGGTCTGGGTGGTGGGATGGAGCCGGTGGGGCCGCACCTTCCTGGTCGACGGATGGCTCGGGTAGGCGCGTGCCCTCACCCGCCTCTCCCGGGGGGAGAGAGGAAGCCTGGGGGAATAGCTGGGCGAACAGCGGGGCCAGCGTGGCTGCGTCGAAGGGGGGCGGCGACTGGGCGGCGATGCGTTGCAGGCCCAGCGCCAGGCGGCGCTCGTACTCGCGGTAGCGGCGCAGGTAGAGCAGGCCGTGTTCCAGCACCAGCGGGCAGTCGGCGGCGGCGGGGTCTTGCGGATTCGGTTGGTCGACCCAGCGCGAGGCGGCCAGGGTGCGTTGCCAATCGCCTGGGTCCGGGAGTGCGGGCGCTGGGCCCTCGCGCGTGTCCAGCAGCATGCCGGCGCGGCTGGGGTCCAGCCCTGCGTGGCCGCTGGTGACGGCCAGCGAGGCGAGTGCGGCGCCGGCCAACACCTGGGGGTCGGTGTCCGGGGCCAGGCGTTGCAGGCTCTGGGCGAAGGCCAGATCCAGCGGGCGCAGGGCGTCGGCCTTGATCAGGGCGTTGAAGAGGGTTGGGTGGTTCATGCGGTGGACGCCTCCCGGGCGCAGGCGCCCTCACCCCAACCTCCGCTGCGCACCCCGGCCCGCGCGGCGTGGCGCAGACACTGCCAGGCACACGCGCCAGTGTGCGCAAGCGGGGTCTGCCCGCCCCGAGGGGAGCCGGGCGTGCGCACAGCGCTGATCGGGCGTGCGGTCTGTTGGGTCATGGCTTGGATGCTTCGGCGGCGGACGTACCCTCACCCCAACCCCCGCTCCGCGCCCCAGCCCGCGCCAGCGGCGCGGGCGCTCCAAGGCACGCGCGCCAGTGGCGCGCAACCAGTGCCTTATCGCCCCGGGGGGAGCGGGGCTTTGGTGCGTCAACGGTAAGGGGCTGTGCGCTAGCGGGCATCGGGCGTGCCTGGGTTACTGGATGTCGGCTCCGGGGCGCTGCCGGCGAACAGGGCATCCAGGGCTTGGACCAGCGCCGGGTCGAAGCGCCAGGCGTGGATGCCGGGTGCGGGCGTGGCGCGGTTGACGGCGTCGAAGCCGGAGTCGGAGTCGAAACCCGAATCGGAGATGGAGCTGGCGCCATTGACGGGGTCGGAATCGGAGTCGGCGCTGGCGCCGTTGACGGAGTCGGAGTTGTAACCGGAGTCAGAACCGGAACCGGGGATGAAACTAGAGTCGGCTGCGGGGTTGCGGGTGGCGTCCAGGCCGCGGCAGAACAGGTAGCGCACGCCGCCGAAGTCGCGGGCGTAGTCGTAGCCATCGCCCAGGCGGAAACGCAGCCAGCGGTGCAGGGCGACGGTGTAGATCAGCGCCTGCAACTCGTACTCGCTGTGCGCCATGGCGCGGGCCAGGGCGTCGGCGTCGTAGCTGGGCAGGCGGTTGGACTTGTAGTCGAGCACGTACCAGCGCCCGTCCACGGTGTAGGTGAGGTCGATCAGACCGGTCATCAGGCCTTCCAGCCGCTGGCGCGCACCGAAGGCCTGGCGGTCGCCGACCACGCCAAACCGGTGCAGCAACGCGAGCAGCGCATCGACGCGGGTGGGCCGCATGGCGAAATGGAATTCCATCTCGTTGCGGCGCTGCGGTTCGGGCACGGCGGCCAGGGTGGTGCCTTCGGGCAGGGCCACGGTGAGGGTGTGGCCGATCAGCGCGGTGAGCATGGCCAGGCCGTCGTCCCATTCCTTCTCGACGTAGCCGCCGCGCTGCAGCGCCTCGAGGATGGCGGCGGCCTGGCCCTCGGGTGCGGGCAGGCCGGGGCGCCAGGCCTGCCAGGCGGCGAAGTCGCAGCGCTCGAACACGTCGTGCATCACCACGCCGAAGCGGTTGCCGGCAAAGCGCGGGTCGAAGGCGTCGACCTCGGCGGCCACCGCAACGGCCTCGCTGCCGGACGGCTCGTCGCTGCCGCCACTGCCGACCACCGTGGCGCTGGCCATCGGGTCGGCGGCGGCGCCGGCATCGGCATTGGCCAGCTGGGTGAAGCTGTAGACCCACCAGTCCGGGGCGATATGCCGCTGTGGCGCGCGCGCGGGCGGCACCTGCGCTTCGACCGGCGGCGGCAGGCGCGGCAGGTTGGTGGGCGGCGTGGACGTGTCCACCACCACTGCGCCCTCGCCGGCCGCGCCCTGCAGTGCGTCCAGTGCGCGCAGCATGCCGGACAGTGCGGTGCGCTCGTGCTGGTGGAACGGGCCGCTGGCGATCCACAGCGCGTGCTCGGCACGGGTCAGGCCGACGTAGAGCAGGCGTGCGTCTTCGGCGCGTTGTTCCTGCTTCCAGGCCGCTTCGGCGGCGCTCCAGGTTGGGTCGTCTTTATCAGTCTTCCAGTGCAGCTGGCGGCCGAGCTCCGGCGCATGCACCACGCAATGGCGGCCGGCTCCCTTGTCGCTGCGGCCGATGCCGATGTACGGCAGGAACACCAGCGGATATTCCAGGCCCTTGCTCTTGTGCAGGGTGACGATCTGCACGCGGCGCGCGTCCGATTCCAGCCGCAGCTGCTGGGCTTCGTCGTTGTCGTCGGCATTGGCGATGCGGCGCGACAGCCAGTCGACCAGACCGTGCGGGCCGAGTGCGCGGGCGTCGGCTTCCTGCAGCAGCTCAGCCAGCTGCAGGTAGTTGGTGAGGCGGCGCTCGCCATCGACTAGGGCGAGCAGGCGTTGCCCGTGCGCGGCGCCCAGGTCGCCGACCAGGGCGAGCGGGCCGCCGCGCTGCCAGCGCTCGCGCCAGTCCAGCGCCTGCTGCTGCCAGCGGCGGTGACGCTCGCCGTCGTGTGCGAGTGCGGCGATGGCGGCGGCGTCCGCGCCGATCAGCACGGTGGCCAGCGCGGCGCGCAGGCGGCTGTCGTCGCCCGGGTCGAGCAAGGCCTGCAACAGGGCCAGCAGCTCCAACGCCTCGTCGGTGGCGAACAGGCTCTGCTTGCCGGCCGCCACGGCGGGGATGCCCACCGCGCCCAGCGCCTGTTGCATGCGCGTGGCCTCGCCGTGGCTGCGCACCAGCACGGCGATATCGCCGGCCTGCACCGGGCGGCCATTGACGGTGGCGGTGCCGTCGCGGCCACCGGCCAGCCAGCCACGGATCGCCGCCACGCAGGCGGCGGTGGCCAGCTCGCGGGCGCGGTTGGCGCTCCAGGGTTTGGGCTTTCCTGCTTGCTTGGTTTTTGCCGCTGCCGCGGCAGGTGGCGGCGGCGGTTCCGGGGCGCGCCACAGCGTCAGCGCCGGGGCGGCGGCGCCATCGCGTTGCAGGTCGGCATCCAGCCGCTTGGTGCCGGGCCGCACCGGGTGGAAGGCGATGCCATCGGTGAGGAAGGCGTCGGTGTAGCCGGCCTGTGCGTACAGCGCGTCGATGGCCGCCAGCACGCCGGGGCGCGAGCGGAAGTTGTGGCTCAGCGGCGGGGCGAGTTCGGCAGTGACCGCGGCGGCCAGATAGGTGCGCACGTCGCCGCCGCGGAAGCCGTAGATGGCCTGCTTGGGGTCGCCGATCAGAAACAGCGCCGGCTCCAGGCCGGCCGCGCGTGCGAGCGGGCCTTCGCCGAACACGTTGGAGAAGATCGCCCACTGGCGGTCATCGGTGTCCTGGAATTCGTCCACCAGCGCGATGGCGTATTGCGCGCGCAGCCGCGTGACCAGCGCCTGGGCCTGCGCGCCTTCCAGCGCGTGCGCAACGCCATCGACCAGGTCGTCGTAGGTCTGCACGCGGCGCTGGCGCTTGAGCAATGCCAGCCGCGCAATGGCGTCCTCGCGCAGGGCGTGTAGCAGGCGGATGCGGCGACGGCTGCGCCATGCTTCGACACCGGCCAGCGCGGTGAGATAGCCGTCGATCTCGTGGCTCAGCGGCGAGGCCGGGGTGCGCTCGACGAACTTCTTGTTGGTGCCGGCGGCCAGTTCCGCAGCGGTGAGTTTGATCAGCTTGGCGTGCGGCGTTGTGTGCATCGATGGCGCGGCGGCGAAGCTGTCGAACCAGTACCACAACGCTGTTAGCCACTCGGGCTTGTAGCTGACCTTGCTCAGGATGCCGCCGTCGATGGCGGCCATGATGGTGTCGAAAAACGCGCTGCCGTGCGCCTGGAATGCCGCGGCCAGTGCAGTACTGGCGTCCTGCACCGCTTGCAGCAGCGCAGCGGAATCGTCGTTTGTCGTGGCTGCCGCCGGCAGCAGCGTTGGATGGCGCACCAAGGCGCGCAGATCGCTGGCCAATGCATCGGGGCCGCCCGACCACAGCGCGATCAGGTCTTCGGCCATTGCCGCATCGGCGGCGCGCTGGCGCCACAGATCGGCGGCGACTTCGCCGAGCAGTTCACGGTCGTTGGCGAGCAGTTCCGGTGCGGCGAAGGCCTGGCCGCTTTCCAGCGCATGCTCGCGCAGCACACGCGCGCAGAAGCCGTGGATGGTGAACACGGCGGCCAGGTCGATTTCTTCCACCGCCTGTTGCAGGCGGCGGCGCAGGGCCGCGGGTGTTTCGGTGCCGGTGGCCAGGTGGGTGGCGAGGATGGCGCGCGTAAGCAGCACATCGGGCGCGTCCTGTAGGAGCGGCCCTGGCCGCGACGGGTCATCGGCGAGGTCGGTCGCGGCCCGGGCCGCTCCTACAGGGGCGGTGGGTGTTTCGGTGCCAGGGGCCAGGTGCGTGGTGACAAAGGCGTCGGGCGCTTCGTGTAGAAGCGGCCCTGGCCGCGACGGGTCATCGGCGAGGTCGGTCGCGGCCGGGGCCGCTCCTACGAGGGCGGTAGGTGTTTCGGTGCCAGTGGCCCGGTGCGTGGCGACAAAGGCGTCGGGCGCTTCGTGTAGGAGCGGACCTGGCCGCGACGGGTCGTCGGCGAAGTCGGTCGCGGCCGGGGCCGCTCCTACGGGGGCGGTGGGTGTTTCGGTGCCAGGGGCCAGGTGCGTGGCGACAAAGGCGTCGGGCGCTTCGTGTAGGAGCGGACCTGGCCGCGACGGGTCGTCGGCGAGCTCGGTCGCGGCCGGGGCCGCTCCTACGGGGGCGTCGGGGACCAGGGTTGCGGCCAGCACCAGGCGCTCGCGGATGCGGCGGCGCAGTTCCTGGGTGGCGGCCTCGGTGAAGGTGACGGCGAGGATCTGGCCGATGCGCAGCCCGCGCTCGACCACCAGCCGGGTGAACAGCGTGGCCAGGGTGAAGGTCTTGCCAGTGCCGGCGCTGGCCTCGATCAGGCGTACGCCATGCAACGGCAATTCCAGGTACGGGTCGGTGACCGGGCTGGCGCTCATTCGGCCTCTTCCTGCGCGCCGTGCCAGTGGCGCCAGCTCTCGATCAATCGCTCCGGATCCAGCGTGGCATCGGCGTTGCCGCGCTCGAGCAGGTCGTACACGCGGTGGCTGGTGATGGCGAAATCGGCAAAGCGCTGCGCATCGGCGAACGGGTCGCGGCCGCGGTTGACCAGGCGCAGTTCCGGGCTGTGCGATTCGCTCCAGCCGAAGCTGGATTGCCACTGCTCGGCCGCCTCCTTAATGGCCTTGTCCAGGTCGTCGCTACGCGCGGCCTGGTGGTATTTCCAGCTGCTATAGGGCGCGAACGCCAGCGGCGTCTGCAAGCCCTGCCGGTACATCTGCAGCAGCGCAGCCAACGCGCCCTGCGCCTGCGTCTGCGACAGCGGCTCGGCATCGATGGGATGCGGGCCTAAACCGTCTTCGTCTTCGAAGAAGCGCACATAGGGCGCGTGCTCGCCAGCGGCGCGCAGCAGCAGCCATTCCAGGCCGTGGCGGATCGCGCTGCGGCCGCTGAGCGCGCCGACCTGCACCCGCCCCACCCCGCTCGCATACCAGCCGGGCACACGGCCGTGCACCTCGGTCTGGCCGATCTGCACCTGCAACCTGCGCGATTGCGCCGCCGATTCGCCACGCCAGTGCCGGAATGCCTCGGCATACGGGCGCAGTTGCGCCACCCGCTCATCGAGCTGGCGTCGCCCCAGCGGCCCGGACGGCAGCAACGCGCGCGCGCGCAGACGCTCGTAGAGCCGCTCGGTGTCGCCGGCCAGCGCGGCGTCGAACACATGCTGCTGCAGGCCGTATTGCTCCAGCCCGCGCGTGGGCGCGAGCAGCGGCTCCAGATCGCTGTCTTCGCCGGCCGGATCCGGCAGGCGCATTCCCAGGCGGTGGCGCAGGAACTGCCCGGCCGGGTCGGCGAACAGGCGGCGCAGTTCGTCGATCGACACATTCGTCGGCACTGCGATGTCATCGGCCGGCAACGCGCCGGCCACCCACGGCGCCAGCGGCTGGCGCTGGCCGGTAAGGCTGTCCACCGCAGGCCGCCACTGCCGGCGATAGCTGAAACGGCGTGGGTCGGCGCCGTGATCGCCCGGCGCACCGAAGGCAGCGGCGGCAAACGGCTGCAACGGGTGGTGCACCACCAGCGTGTCGATTGCCGCCGGGTCGGCGTGGTACTGCGCGGCGCTGCCCAGCAGCTCGCTGACCAGCACCGACGGTTCGCGCGCGCTGCCGTCGCGCGCATCGGCACCGAGGTAGCTCAGGTAGAACACTTCCTGCGCGGAGGCGAACAACTGCAGGAACAGGAACCTGTCGTCCTCGCGGGTCGAACGGTCGCCGTGCCGGCGACGCTCGGTACCCAGTTCTGCGGTGAGGCGATTGAGCCCGGCGGCTGGGTCGCGGCGCGGGAAGTCGCCATCGTTCATGCCGAGCAGGCAGATCGCGCGAAACGGCAGCAAGCGCATTGGCACCATGCGGCCGAAACTGATGCCGCCGGTGAGCAGCGGCGCACGCGTGTCCGACTCGCCCAGCACCGCAGCAAAATGCGCGCGCACCACCTCGGCCGGCACGCTGCCTGCGTACTCGGCGCGCACTGCATCGCGGGCGAACTGGTCGATCAAGCTACGCAAGCGGTCCAGCGCGCGCTGCGCACGCGGTGCCGAGGGCGCTTTTGGCATCAGCGCCTCCAGCAGGCCGAGCAGCCGCTCGCGCCACTCGACCGGCGTCATCGCCTCGGCCAATAAAGATTGGTGACGTTCGAGCACGCGCAGCAGCTTCAACAAGATATCCAGTGCGGCCAGCGCGCTGCCTTCCAGCTGCGGCCATGGCGCCACACCCTCGATATCGTCGTCGGTGCCGCTGGCATGGCCGAGCAGCAGCCGGTCCAGCGCGAAGCGCCAGGTGTAGGCGTCGTCGCTCGGTGCCTGATGCTGGCGCCGGTGCGCCGCATCCAGCCCCCAGCGCGCGCCAGCCGCATGCAGCCAGCCGCGCAGACGTTCCAGCCCGGCTTCGTCCAGGCCGGCGGCTTCGGCGATCGGCGCACTGGCGAGCAGGTCAAGGATCTCGTGCAGGCCGAAGCGTGCGATCGGCAGGCCGAGCAAGCTCAGAAACACTTCGGCCAGCGGCTCGCTGGCCAACGGGCTGGCGTCGGCCAGCGCGTACGGCAAGGCATCGTCGTTGCCGTGGCTGCCGAACACCGCATCCAGATACGGCACGTACGGGTCGATATTTGGCGACAGCACCGCGATCTCGCGCGGCTGCAGCGGTGGGTCGAAGCGCGCATCGTCGAGCAAGGCGCGCAGCTGGTCGTGCAGCACCTGCAGCTCGCGCAGACGGGTGTGGCAGGCGTGCACCTGCAGGCTGGGGTCGTGCAGATTCACCGCCGGCAACACCGCAGGCACGCTGGGCGCGCGGCGATGGAACAGGTCGCTCTGCATGCGTCGCAACAGGCTGTCGCCCAGGCCGCCGTCGGCCAGTGCGCGGCGGCCGGACTCCAGCGGGTCGGCGTAGGCGGCGATCTCGGCCAGCGGGTGCACCACCTCGTAGTCGCCGACCAATGCCATGAAGTCGCGCCCGGCCGCGCCCCAGGCCTGCAGCAGCGGGTTTTCCTGCACCTGCTCGGCAAACAGCTGCACCGCACCGTCTTCGCGACGGCGCTGCCACAGGGTTTGCAGGTCGCCCCAGTAACCTTGCGTGGGCGTGGGCAGGTAGAAATGCAGCGTGCCCACGCGCGCCTGCGTGGCCAGCACGCGCAGCACGTCGGGCGAGATGTTCAAGATGGCGAAGGCGAACAGGCGCCCGGGCAAGCCCTGCGGCAGCGGGCCGTCCGGGCGTGCGTAGCGATCCAGATACTGGCCGATGCGACGCGCGCGGTATTGCCGGCCGGTGGCAATGCTGCGCCACAGCCGCGCCTGCGGATCATCGGGGTCGGCGCCGCCTTCCCAGCGCAGCAACCAGTCGCGTCGCCAGGCCTGGTACTTCTCGAACACATTGCCCAGCTCGCCGGCCAGCGCCCAGGGTTTGAGCGCGTCGCCATCGGACAGATAACCGGCCAGCGGCGCCAACGCCGCATCGCTGCCCAGGTCGGCCTGCAAGGCGGTATAGAGGCGCCACTGCGTGGTCGCCATGTCCAGATCGTCGTCGGCCGGGCCAAGATTGCATTCCAGCGCGCGCGCGACGAATTCGCCGGGGGTGAGGAATTCCAGATTGGCCGCCACACCATGCTCGGCCGCCAGCGTGGACTGCAGCCAGCGCCGCATCGCCACCTGCGGGATCAGCACCACCTCCGGCTGCAGCAACGGCTGCTCCGGCACCGGCCGGCGCAGCTCCTGTGCGAGCAAGGCAGCCAGCGTATCCAGCGCATTTGAGGGATAGAGGCGGAAATCGGGCGCGGAAGTGGCGTGCATGCGTATGCGCATTGTGCCGGATGCGGCCGTGCTGCGCTGTTGGCCCAGGGCCGGTGCGCAGCGAGTGGTGTCGCTGTTCGGGCCGTACTGGAATGGGTAGACGCGGGGCCGGCCTTGGCGATGACGGCCGACACGCTGGAGCTACTGCACCCGAATGCAGCAGGCACGAGCAGATTGCCGATTGCCTGCGATGCCGTGCGGCCGCGGCGCTCGGCGGTATCGCTGCAAGCCGTCGTCGACCAACGCGCCTCCAGGCGCCGGCACTGCCATGCGACACCCCTGCGGCATCACAAAAAGCGATGGGCCGGGGTCTTCGCCCGGCCCATCGCGTTGGCTTGGAGCATGACGCTGGAGGCGATCAGTATTTCTTTTCCAGGTTGATCATCCAGGTCTGATCGTTGTTGCTGTCGCCATCGGTGATGCCGCGGTATTCCAGCCGCGTCGACAGGCCCTGCTCGGTCAGCAACGCCGCGCCGATGCCCACCATCAGGCGGTTGCGATCGAACGCGCTCTGGCCCGCGCGGTAGAACGGCCCACCGTTCAGATCGGCGTAGCTCAGCGTGGCATCGCCGCGGCCCTGGAAGTCGCGCTGATATTCCACGCGCAACTGCGGGGTCAGCCGGCCCCAGGCCACTTCGCGGCGCCATTCCAGGCGCAGGCCCAGGTTGCCGGTGGTGGTGGCCACGTCCATGTCGTCATAGCGCAGCGCGAACGGCGCCACGCCATCTTCGACATAGCCATCCAGCGTGGCGCGCGCCACATCCACACGCGCATACGGGGTGATCTGCAGCTCGCCGCGTTGCAGGTCCGCACCGGTGGACAGCGAGGCGATCCACTGCTTGCCGTCGCGGTTACCTTCTGCCATCGAGGCGTCGTCGGTGACATAGCGACGCAGGTCGTAGGACAGCAGCTGGTAGCCGACCAGGGTGTCGAAGAAGAACGCCTTGCCCGGATGGAAGCTGGCATACAACGCCATGGTGTAGGCGGTGGCCTTGGAGTGGCTGCCGTTCCTGCCCACATCGCTGTCGTCGCGGCCCCAACCCAGACCCGCACCGATCGCCAGCGACTGCGCCACCCGGTAATCGGCACCCACGCTCAGGCCGTCGGTCTGGAAGTCCACGCCGTTGCTGTTGGACTGCTTGTCCAGGCTGCCCGAGCGGATCGCACCGCCCACCCACAGCCCCAGATCGCCCTGGCCCTGCGCAGTGCTGGTGCCGGTGCTGGCCACTGCCGGCGCATCGCGGAAGTCGTTGTCGGCCTCCTGCGTGTCCGGGCTGCACGGCTGCGCACTGATGCCGCGGTCGGCCTGGCGGCAATGCGAGGTCGGCTGGAAGCTCACCGCGTTGCTGAAGGTGCTGCCGCCGCGATGGGTGGCTTCCAGACGGCGCTGGAAGTTGTCGATCTGCGCCCGCGCAAAACGCCGCGTGGACTCGGACTGCGCATCGATCAGGCCACGCACTTCCGCATCCACGCTGGGGTCGCGGCGCGGCGCGATGGTGAACACCACGTTGGCCGGCACCGACGTGGCGAACGCGTTGGACAAGGTGAACTGCACCGTGGCCTGGCCGACGAAGGCCGGGTTCGGGGTGAAGGTCAGCATGAAGGTGGGCGTCTCGGCCATTGCAGCTGCCGCCGGCGACGGGCCCGATGCACGTGCCGCCGCCGCGGTGGCGAGACCACCAACCTGGGTGATGGTGGCGGTACCGGCCGACGCAGGCAGCACCGCGACCACGGCCGCCGCCACGAACGGCCCGCCGGTGGCATTGCGGGTCAGGTCGACCTGCTGCGCCTCGCCCGGCACTGCCGCCGCAGTCACCGACACCGCAACCGGCCGCGCATTGACCGCAATGGTCACGGTGGCTGCCGCCGAGGTGCCGCCGCTCCCGGTGACCGTGTAGCTCACCACATCGGTGCCGACGAAACCGGCGGCCGGCGTGTAGACCAGCTCCAGCCCGTTGACCACGGCGGTGCCGTTGGTCGGCGCAGCGCCAATGGCGATCGCGGTGATGTTGCCGGTGTCGTTGGCGGTCACCGCCACTGTCACCGCAGCATCGGACATGGTGGCCGCCACATCCGCTACCGCCACCGGCGCCGCATCGCTCACCGTGAAGCTGTAGGCCTGGGTGGCGCTGGCATTGCCGGCATCGGCCACCGCGATGGTGAAGGACGAGGTGCCCTGCGTCGTCGGCGTGCCTGACAGCGTGCCGTCGTTGGCCAGCGTCAGGCCGGTCGGCAACGTGCCGCTGGCGATGCTGTAGCGATAGGGCGCAACGCCGCCGCTGGCCGTGATCACCTGGTTGTACGCGCTGCCGCGCACCGCCGGTGGCAGGGTCGGTTGCGCCAGCACCAGCGTTGCCGCCGCGATGATGACCGAGTAGTTCTGGCTGGCCTGCGCCGCCGGGCTGGGCGTGCTGTCGGTCGCGGTCAGGGTGAAGTTGAAGGTGCCGGACAAGGTCGGCGTACCACTGAGCGCGCCGGTCGCTGCATCGACAATCACGCCATTGGGCAATGCGCCCGCAGTCAGTGCATAGCGGTAAGGCGCCGTGCCGCCGGTGGCCGGCGTGA
Organism: Xanthomonas sp. WHRI 8393; assembly: GCF_040203315.1. Taxonomy (NCBI): domain Bacteria; kingdom Pseudomonadati; phylum Pseudomonadota; class Gammaproteobacteria; order Lysobacterales; family Lysobacteraceae; genus Xanthomonas; species Xanthomonas sp. WHRI 8393. The sequence goes on from NZ_JBEGGL010000001.1 coordinate 57,764, forward strand.
TCGCCGCGGAGTACGCCTGCCCGGCCGTGCCTGCCGGCAAGGTGCTGGCCGGCAACGCCAGGTTCGGGCCGGCCACGGTCAGTGCATAGGCCTGCGTGGCGGTGAAGGTGTTCGCGTCGGTCGCGGTCACGGTGACGTTGAAGCTGCCTTCCACCGTGGCGGTACCCGACAGCGTGCCGTTGCTGGCCAGCGTGATGCCGGCCGGCAGGCTGCCCGCGCTGACTGCATAGGTGTACGGCGCGGTGCCGCCGCTGGCGCTCAGGGTCTGGCTGTAGGCGGTACCGCGGGTGGCGGCCGGCAGCGTAGTGGGCGCGATCACGACCACAGGTGCCGCGATGGTCAGCGTGTAGCTGCGGCTGGCCTGCGCCGCCGGGCTGGGCGTGCTGTCGGATACGGTCAGGGTGAAGTTGAACGTGCCCGCCACGGTCGGCGTGCCGCTGAGCGCGCCGGTGGCCGCGTCCACCACCACACCCGCCGGCAGGACACCGCCGGTCAATGCATAGCTGTAAGGCGCCGTGCCGCCGGTGGCCGGCGTGATCGCCGCAGAGTACGCCTGCCCGGCCGTGCCTGCCGGCAAGGTGCTGGCCGGCAACGCCAGGTTCGCGCCGGCCACGGTCAGTGCATAGGCCTGAGTGGCGGTGAAGGTGTTCGCGTCGGTCGCGGTCACGGTGACGTTGAAGCTGCCTTCCACCGTGGCGGTGCCCGACAACGTGCCGTTGCTGGCCAGCGTGATGCCGGCCGGCAGGCTGCCCGCGCTGACTGCATAGGTGTACGGCGCGGTGCCGCCGCTGGCGCTCAGGGTCTGGCTGTAGGCGGTGCCGCGGGTGGCGGCCGGCAGCGTGGTGGGCGCGATCACGACCACAGGTGCCGCGATGGTCAGCGTGTAGCTGCGGCTGGCCTGCGCCGCCGGGCTGGGTGTGCTGTCGGACACGGTCAGGGTGAAGTTGAACGTGCCCGCCACGGTCGGCGTGCCGCTGAGCGCGCCGGTGGCCGCGTCCACCACCACACCCGCCGGCAGAACACCGCCGGTCAATGCATAGGTGTAAGGCGCCGTGCCGCCGGTGGCCGGCGTGATCGCCGCGGAGTACGCCTGCCCGGCCGTGCCTGCCGGCAGGGTGCTCGCCGGCAAGACCAGATTCGGGCCAGCCACGGTCAGGGTGTAGGCCTGGTTGCCGGTGAAGCTGCCCGCATCGGTCGCGGTCACGGTGAAGTTGAAGCTGCCTTCCACCGTGGCGGTACCCGACAGCGTGCCGTTGCTGGCCAGGGTGATGCCTGCCGGCAACGTGCCGCTGGCGAGCGCGTAGGTATACGGCGCGGTACCGCCGCTGGCGCTCAGGGTCTGGCTGTAGGCGGTGCCGCGGGTGGCAGCCGGCAGCGTGGACGGCGCGACCACGATCGGCGGCGCGGCGATGGTCAAATTGTAGCCACGTGTGGCCTGCGACGGCGTGCCTGTGGTGCTGTCGGTGGCGGTCACGCTGAAGCTGAAGCTGCCCACGCTGCCGGGGGTGCCGGTCAGGGCGCCGCTGCTGCCGTTGAGCGTGATGCCCGCCGGCAAGGCACCGGCGGTGACGGCGTAGGTGTACGGCGCAACGCCGCCGGTCGCCGGATTGAGCGCACTCGAATAGGCCTGGCCGGCGGTGCCGGCCGGCAGGCTGGTCGCCGGGAAGGTGGTCGTGGCCACGGCCACGGTCAGCGTGTAAGCACGGGCGCCGCTGGTGGGGCTGCCGCCGCTGTCGGTGGCGGTCGCGGTGAAGTTGAAGCCGCCGCTGGCGGTGGGCGTGCCGGACAGCACGCCGCCAGCGCTCAGGCTCAACCCGGCCGGCAACGCACCGGCCGTGATGGCAAAGGTGTACGGCGCGGTGCCGCCGCTGGCGCTCAGGGTCTGGCTATAGGCGCTGCCCGCGGTCGCCGCCGGCAGCGATGCCGGCCCGACCACCACCACCACATCGTCGTTGACGATGGTGCCGGTACCAGTGGCGCGGGCGATGCTCGCGTTGCTGGCGCCGGACAGGCCGACGCTGAAGGTCTCGTTGGGTTCGACCGCGGTGTCGCCATTGACGGTGATCGCCACGCCCTGCGCGGTAACTCCCGGCGCGAAGGTCAGCGTGCCGGAGCGGGCGGCGTAGTCGCTGCCGGCGGTGGCGGTGCCATCGGCGGTGATGTAATTGACCGACACGGTCTGGCCGCTGGCCGCACTCAGGCTCACCGTGAAGGTGGCCGTGGTGGTGCCGCTGTTGCCTTCATTGACGCTGACGTCGTCGATCGACAGTGCGGGCAGCGCATCGTCGTTGACGATGGTGCCCTGGCCCTGGCCATCGCCCACGCTCGCCCCGGTGACGTTGCTGACGTTGACGAAGAAGGTCTCGTTCGGCTCGCTGAGCGTGTCGCCGTTGACCAGCACGGTGAAGGTGGCGCTGCTGCTGCCGGCGGGAATGGTCTGCCCGGTCAGGCTGGAGGCAACGTAGTCCACGCCGGCAGTGGCGGTGCCGTCGGCGGTGGCGATATCGAAGCTGACGCCGCCGGTGCCCGCCGGCTGGCTGAGCGAGACGGTGAAGGTGGCATTGGTGGTGCCGGCATTGCCCTCGTTCACCGACACGTTGTTGATCGACAGCGTCGGCTGGTTAGGAGTGATGGTGATGTTGACGGTGATGGTGTCGCCCCGGCCATCTTCCAGCGGGAACGTATCGCTGGTGGCGCTGTCACCGTTGTGGGTGTAGGTGACGATCTGCGTGCCCTGCGCACCACTCGGATTGGGCACCACGAGCGTGCCGTGCGGGGGTTGCACGCCGTTCCAGCCGATGCCGATATCGTCTGCTCCCGTGCCATCGCAGGTCGTCACGTCGATCTGTACCGAACCGCCCTGCACCACGGTGGCGTTCAGCGTCGGGCAGTAGGTCGAGGCTTGCGCCATCGCCCAGCCTGGCGCCAAGAGCATCATCGCGAACAGGACAAACATCACGGCCAAACGTGCGCGGCCGCCGGTGGCGTCCGCTGGAAACCTAGGTTGCTTATTCACTGTCCACACCCCTGGAGCGCGCCATCCCCGGCGCCGGCAACGATCCTCGTGCCTGAAGACAACGTCGCCCTAGTGGGATTGCTCCCTTCGACATTGCGAGGGTATTTGAACAGGAACTGACTAACGAATAAAGAACAAAAACTTAATACTTCATTCCAATTCTGAATAGTTAAGACTTGCTCTATTCAAACATGACATGTATCTGTGCAAATTATTCCGACACGCAGTCGGCGTTGCACTTACGGGAAGGAAGTCCGCATGAGTGAGTTCTTCTTGGGTCAGATCATGATGACCGGCTTTGCGTTTGCGCCCAAGTATTTCGCGCAGTGCAATGGCCAACTGCTGCCGGTCAATCAAAACCAGGCACTCTTCAGCTTGCTTGGTACGCGTTTCGGTGGCGACGGCCGCACTACCTTTGGCTTGCCGGACATGCGCGGGCGCACGCCCATCGGCTTCGCACCGTCAACGGATCCGAGCTGGCAACCGCCGGTACCGCCACTGGGCCAGATGGCTGGCAGCGAGAACGTGACGCTGCTGCCAAGCAATTTGCCCGCACATACCCACCTGCTGGAATCCACCAGCACCGCGGGCAATAACCGCAGTCCTTCTGGCCGCAACTTCGGCAACAATGCCAGCACCACGGGTCCGGCCACTGCGCTCTATGCGGCACCGGGGACGCTGGTGTCCTTGGACCCGAAGTCGGTAGGCCCTGCCGGCGGCAGCCAACCGCATCCAAACATGCAGCCTTACACCACGATCAATTTCTGCATTGCGCTGTCCGGCATCTTTCCCTCGCGTAGCTAGTTCGCCGGCACTTCTACACGCTGCGTGCCGATGACGGCGCGGCATCACAGACCAGGAAGGACACCATGGCCACTCCATTCATCGGCGAGATCCGCATGTTCGGCTTCGGGCGCACCCCGCAGGGCTGGCAGGCGTGCGACGGCAGCCTGCTGTCGATCTCCGAGTACGAGACCCTGTTCGTGCTGATAGGCACGCTCTATGGCGGTGACGGGCAGAACACCTTTGCGGTACCGGACCTGCGCGGACGCGTGCCGCTGCACCAGGGCCAGGGCCCTGGTCTGAGCAACTACGTCATTGCCCACACGTCTGGCACCGAAACGGTGACGCTCGACAGCCTGCAGATGCCGGCGCACACGCACACGCTGGTCGCCACACCCACTGCCGCCACCGCGACCGCGCCTGCGGGATTGCTGCCCGGCACAGTGACCGGCGACGTGTTCTACGCGACCGATACGACCGGTGCCACGGCAGCGCCGATGGCGACGCAATCGACGACGATCGCCGGCGGCGGACAGGCGCACGACAACACTATGCCGACCTTGACGGTGCAGTACTGCATCTCCACCGCCGGCATTTTTCCACAGCAGAGCTGATCGATTAGGCGCACCGCACTCATCGCGACGCCCACCCGTTCCATCGGAGGAATGCGTTCATGACCGAACCTTATACCGGCGAAATCCAGCTGTTTGGCTTCGATTTCAATCCCGTCGGCTGGGCGCTGTGCAATGGCGCCACATTGCCGATCGTTCAGAACACTGCGCTGTACTCGCTGCTGGGTGTCGCCTACGGCGGCAATGGCTCCAGTACGTTCCAGTTGCCCAACTTCTGCGCGCGCGCCGGCTGCCAGCAAGGCCAGGGCGGCGGACTGAGCAACCGGCAGCGTGGTGACACGTTCGGCACAGCCGGGGTGAGCCTGCTGAGCAATCAGATTCCGCCGCACCAACACGGCATCAACGCATTTTCACAAGCGGACTCGACCAAAAAGACCGGCACACCCGCCAATGGTGCGGCACTGTCGACGATGAGCAGCAGCACCGCACGTCCATTCGTGACGGTGACGCAGCCTGATACGCAGTTCTCGCCGACCGCGCTGCTGCCAACCGGCAATGGCGTAGCGCACGAGAACCAGCAGCCCTATCTGGCAGTGAACTTCTGCATTGCGTTGTACGGCGACTACCCAGACTTCGGTTGACGTCATGGCACGCCTGCTTTCCAGCAAGGTAATGACAGCATCGTTGGGCGCAGGCCAGGCCGCCGTACCGGATGCGCATGCCATCGCATTGCGGGCCGAGCAGGATGCCGATCTACCCTGGCTGCAGGATCTCTACGCGAGCACGCGCAGCGAAGAGCTGGCGCAGGTGCCCTGGCCGGACGCAACCAAGCGCGCGTTTCTGGATCAGCAGTTCGCCCTGCAGCGCGCGCATTATCTGCGCCATTTTCCCGATGCGGACTTCATGGTCGTGCAGTGGCAGCACGAACGCATCGGCCGGCTGTATCTGCAGCGCGCACCGTCGCAACACGCAGTGATCGATATCAGCCTGATGCCGGCATGGCGCGGTAAAGGCATCGGCACTGCGTTGATTGTGCAGGCACAAACCCGCGCATGTGCAGCGGGATGCGGCTTATCGCTGCACGTTCTGCATGCCAATCCAGCTGCCCAACGTCTCTATGCGCGTCTGGGGTTCGTCGCCGGCGATTCCGGCGATACGCATCTGGCAATGCATTGGCGCGGCACCGAAGCAGACGCGGTCACGCAGCTCAGTTGAAGATCGCCTGATACAGAAACCCGTCGCGCTCGCGCGCCACCGGCACCAGGAAGATGCCGATCTCGCCCAGCCGCGTGTGACGTAACCGATAGGTCTGCTGCGGAAACAGAAATGCCGAGCTGTTGCGGAACAGCAGCGAGAATGGCGCGCGATGCACCGCGTGCGTGGTGGGCAGCGCACGCGCCTCGACCAGCACGAATGGAACCTCGCCTTCGTTCAATGCAGCCGAGAACGTGTCGTTGACGCTGCCTGCAAAGTGCTCCAGGGTCAGTAAGTCCATTTTGTGCTCATGGTCGGCTGGGAATCCGATCATCCACGTAGGGCATACCTGCGACAACACCTGCGCGTTCGAAGATTGCATTGCATCATGCATGAGACGGCCTGTTGCATACGCGCCGGCGGTGACGCGTCTGCTGCAGTACAGGCGTCATGCGACAATACTGCACGCGCCGGTTCGGTTATGTTCAGCCGGATGACGGCTACTCTATCGCGTTGGAATTCTGTTAAAGGCTTCGATGACGGCGTCCGCATCCCCTGTCGTGCAGTTGTCCGGTGTCCGCATCGATCGCGGCGGTCGCACGATCCTGCGCGACGTCTCGCTCGATGTGCCGCGCGGCAGCATTACGGCCGTGCTCGGTCCTTCTGGCAGCGGCAAGTCCACCTTGCTGGCCGCACTGACCGGCGAACTGCGTCCGGTCGCCGGCTCGGTCACCCTGTTCGGCAGCGCGATCCCGCATGGCAACCGTGCACTGCTGGAGATGCGTCGCAATGTCGGCGTGCTGCTGCAGGGCAACGGCCTGCTGACCGACCTGAGCGTGGCCGACAACGTCGCGCTGCCGCTGCGCACGCACACTCGCCTGCCGGCGCCGGTGCTGCAGCGCCTGGTGCAGATGAAGCTGCATGCGGTGGGCCTGCTGGCTGCCGCCGATGCCTGGCCGCGCGAACTGTCCGGCGGCATGGCGCGGCGTGTGGCGTTGGCGCGGGCGCTGGCACTGGACCCGCCGCTGATGATCTACGACGAACCGCTGACCGGGCTGGACCCGATCGCGTCTGGCGTGATCATGAGCCTGATCCAGCGCCTCAACGACAGCCTTGGCCTGACCAGCATCATCGTCAGTCACCACGTGCACGAAACCCTGCCGATCAGCGACCAGGCGGTGGTCATCGCCAATGGCGGCATCGTGTTCGCCGGCACGCCTGAGCAATTGCAGGACAGCACCGACCCGCTGGTGCAGCAGTTCCTGCATGGCCAGCCGGATGGCCCGATCGCCTTCGATGCGGCGCCGCGGCGCGACCGGAGTGCTGCCTGATGGCCATGGTCGACTCGATCCGCGCCTTCGGCCGCGCCGGGCTGTTCTCGCTGACCGTGCTGCGCGGCTCGGTACCCACGCGCGATTTCATCGCCGAGCTGGTGCGCGAGATCTACAAGGTCGGTGCGCGCTCGCTGCCGATCATCGCCGTCGGCGGCGCCTTCGTCGGCCTGGTGCTGACCCTGCAGGGCTACCGCACGCTGACCACCTATGGTGCGTCGGATGCGCTGTCCACCTTGCTGGGACTGTCGCTGTACCGCGAACTGGCACCGGTGCTGACCGCGCTGTTGTTCATCGGCCGGGCCGGCAGTTCGATCGCGGCCGAGCTTGGCCTGATGCGCGCCACCGACCAGATCAAGGCGCTGGAGCTGATGGCCATCGATCCGGTGGCCAAGGCGGTGGCACCGCGCTTCTGGGCGGCGGTGCTGACGGTGCCGTTGCTCACCGGCGTGTTCTGCTCGCTGGCCATCACCGGCGGCTACTTCGAGGCCGTACACGTGTTGGGCATCGACAACGGCACATTCTGGTCGGGGTTGAGCAACAGCGTGGACTTCTGGGACGACTTCGGCGTGGCGATGCTCAAGTCGGCGATCTTCGGCGGCACGGCCGCATTGGTCGCCGCCTACGTGGGCTTCCACGCCGAGCCGACCATCGAAGGCACCTCGATCGCCACCACCCGTGCGGTGGTGAACGCCTCGCTGCTGGTGCTGATGTTCAACTTCGTCCTTTCTGCAATGTTGTTTAGGTGAGTGGAATAACTATGGCCATGCGTGGACCACGACTCGAATTCGCCGTCGGCGCCTTTCTGCTGCTGACCCTGGCATCGCTGCTGGTGCTGGCGGTGGCCTCGACCAACCAGCGCTGGGGCTTCGGCTCCAGCCAGTACACGCTGACCGCACGCTTCAGCCAGATCGGCCAGCTGCGGGCACAGGCGCCGGTGAAGATCGGCGGCGTGACCATCGGCAAGGTGTCCGACATCAGCCTGGACCCGACCAAGTTCGACTCGGTGGTCACCCTGTCGCTGGACAACAAATACAAGGATCTGCCCGCCGACACCTCCGCCGGCATCTTCACCAGCGGTTTGCTGGGCGAGAGCTATATCGGGCTGCAGCCGGGCGGCGACCCGGAGACGCTCAAGCCGGGCGAAGAAATCGGCTTCACCCAGCCGGCGGTGGATCTGCTGCAGCTGGTCGGCAAGTACATGTTCAGTGGTGGCGGTGGTGGCAGCAATGCCCCGGCCGCCACCGATGGCCAGGCCCCGGCGCCTGCCCAGACCGCTTCTCCCTCTACGGAACCACACCAATGAAGACCACCCTGCTTTCCGCCATCCTGGCCTCGACCCTGCTGGTGTGCGCACCGGCCACCGTGCTGGCGCAGCCGGCTGCCGCCAGCGCGCCTGCGCAGGGCGCGGCGACCAAGACCGTCATCGACAGCAGCACCCGCATCCTGAGCACGCTGGATCAGCGCCGCGCCGAGTTCCGCAGCAACCCGGCCGCCCTGCGCCAGTACATCAATGGCGAATTGAACAAGGCCTTCGACCGCGACTACTCGGCCCGCCTGGTGCTGGGCGTCAACGGCCGTGGCGCCTCCGATGCGGACGTCAAGCTGTTCGCCGATGCGCTGGCCGACAACCTGATGCAGCGTTACGGCACCGCGCTGCTGAACTTCGAAGGCAAGCCGACCTTCCGCGCCAAGTCCGAGAGCGCGCTGCCGGGCAACCGCGGCGTCAAGGTATCCACCGACCTGCTGCGCGCCGGCAACGACCCGACCCCGGTCGATTACATGATGCGTAACGTCGGTGGCCAGTGGAAGATCTTCGATGTGATGATCGAAGGCATCTCCTACGTGCAGACCTTCAAGACCCAGTTCGACGGCCCGCTGCGCGAGAAGGGCATCGCCAAGGTCGCCGCAGAGCTGCGTAGTGGCAATCTGCAGGTCGGTCCGGCACCGGCCAATGGCAAGTAACAGCTCGGTGCAACGCAATGGCGACACGCTGGTACTCACCGGCGTGCTCGACCGCGATGCGGTCACTGCGGCCTGGCCGCAGGCGATCGCGCAGCTGGACGACATTCGCACGCTGGACCTGTCGGGTGTACAACGCCTTGACAGTGCCGGCGTGGCGATGCTGGCCGAACTGGCTGCGCGTGTGCGCAGCAGCGGTGCCGGTCCTGTCACGGTGGTGGGTGAAGCGTCCGGTCTGGACGAATTGCGTGCCGCCTACCGTTTGTCCCCTACTTTCGATTTCCAGGCCTGAGCGCCACCCCATGACCCAGCTTCGCCCCCTTTCCCTGTTGGCCTGCCTGCTGCTTGGCGCCTGTGCCAGCCATGCTCCAAAGCCCGCACCGCCTGCGGCCGCTGCCGCGCCCGCCCCGGATGCGACGCCCGCGCCGGCACGCGACGATGCCGGTGTGACCGCGCAGCCGGCCGCCGCCGGGTTTGCCGCCCCCGACGCCCTGCCGGCCACCGCGGCGGCGCCTGCCGAGCAGACCAGCGCCGATGCCGGCACGGCCGGTGTCCCCACCTCGGCCGAGGACGACTTCGCGGCGCTCTACGGCCCCACCACCCCGCAGGCCGGCGCCAACGGTGCACCGGCACAACCCGGTGACGCGCCGTCCTACGATCCGTGGGAGCGCTACAACCGCGGCATGCACCGCTTCAACCTGGCGGTGGACCGCGGCGTGGCGCGTCCGTTGGCCACCGGTTACACCAAGGTGGTGCCGCGTCCGGCCCGCCTGGGCGTGACCAACTTCTTCGACAATCTCGGCACGCCGCTGACCATGGTCAATCAGCTGCTGCAGGGCCACCCGGTGTATGCGGTGCAGTCGCTGGGCCGCTTCGTGATGAATTCCACACTGGGCGTGGCCGGTCTGTTCGACCCGGCCTCCGCGGCGGGCATCCCGCGCCGCAGCGAGGACTTCGGCCAGACCCTGGGCGTGTGGGGCTGGCGCAATTCGCGCTACTTCGAGTTGCCGCTGTTCGGCCCGCGCACCGTGCGCGATACCTTCGGCCTGGGCGGCGACATTCCGCTGTCGCCGTTGCGCCAGGTCGACGACAGCGGTGCGCGCTTCGCCTTGCAGGGTTTGCAGCTGGTGGATACGCGCTCGCAACTGATGTCGTTGGATTCGCTGCGCGACCAGGCACCGGACGAGTACGCGCTGACCCGCGATGCGTGGATGCAGCGCCGCAACTACCAGATCGTGCGCGATCTGCGCAGCCATCGCGAGAAGGACAACGAGTTGCCCGACTACCTGCGCGAGGACAAGGACAGCACCGTGCCGGTGGATGCGATGCCGATCCCGCAGTGGATCCGTTGATGTGTTGAGCTTGCGGTTTGGATGAATACAAAGCCCGGGAGCGATCCCGGGCTTTTTTTGTGCGTTGGTCTTTTACGGCCTTCCGGCTGACGGTGGCGGCTGGGGTAGCTGGAGCACCGTCCGGCCGCGATCGCGCGTGGAGGGAACTCCGCCGGCAAGGCCTTCCCCTTAGATGGCGCGGATCACCGGCAATATAAACAGCGATCGCAGCGACGCGGATCAAATCAGTTCGCCACCGCGCCAGGTGCTACGCCGCCAGCGCCGCATCCACTGCTGCACGCAGGCGCGCATCGTCTGCCGGCACGTCGGGGGCGAAGCGATCGATGACCTGGCCGTCGCGGCCGATCAGGAATTTCTCGAAGTTCCACAACACGCCCGGTGCCGGGTTGGGTGCGATGCCGTAGCCGGCCAGCTTTTCGCGCATCGGGCCATCGCCGGTGGCCTGCGGGCGGGCATTGGTCAATGCCTGATACAGCGGATGGGTTTCGGCGCCGGTGACGGCGATCTTGGAAAACATCGGAAAGCTCACGTCGTAGGTGAGCTGGCAGAACTGCGCAATCTCCGCCTCGCTGCCGGGCTCCTGTCCGTTGAAGTCGTTGGCCGGAAAGCCCAGCACCTCCAGCCCCTGTGCCTGCTTGTCGCGATACAGCGCCTGCAGGCCTTCGTACTGCGGGGTCAGCCCGCACTTGGAGGCGACGTTGACCACCAGCAACACCTTGCCGCGATAGTCGGCCAGCGTGGCGGGCTCACCGTCGATGCGGGCCACAGGGATGTCGTACAGCGTCTGGCTCATCGGTGCGTCCTGGACAGGTAGAGCCGAGAGCATAAACCGCCAGGGTGGAGCGAGCGATGCCGCTGGCTCATGGCACTTGCAGCTATCTGACGCGACGCGCACAGGCCGATCGACTGATCGGCTCGTGCGCGCGCTTGACCCTGTTCGCAGCCATCAATCGATGCACAACGCGGCCTGGCCCATGCCGCCAATCACTTCCTGGCGGCAACCGAAGCGGTCGCTGTCGCGCTGACAGGTGCCGGAGGTCGCGGTGCCGGTCGGCACGATGCTGGTGGCCAGGCAATCGCCGCTGCAGTCGGAGTTGTCACTGCAGGTCTTGCCGGCATCGGCGTACGGCACCACGCAACGCACCGTCTGCATGCGGCCGACCGGACGCAGCTGCCCGCCCTTTGCCGTGCAGTCGGCAGCGTCGGCAGAAACGGCGCGCGGAGGCTGCGGGGCGTCCGCCGCAGCGTCCGGCCTGGCCGCCGGGGTATTGCTGCATGCGGTCAACAGCAGCGCGCAGAGCACTGCGTGGATCCATCGGGTTGCCATGTTGAAACTCTCGTCTTGAACCAGGTGGGTACCAGCATCGCGGTGGCGATGTCTGCGCGGCGTGCTCGCTATCGGCGCAGGAGGACTCGCCGGAGGCCTGCGTTGGTAGGAGCGCACCCGGGCGCGATGAGGCGTTATCGGTAATGCCTGGTCGCGCCCGGGTGCGCTCCTACGTCATGGCGTGTGGCATCGCCTTACGCAATGGATCACTCCTGCTCGTCGTTGCTGTCGTCTTCGCTGCTGCTTCCGGTGTCGTCGCTGCCGGCATCGTCCAGCAACGCCTGGGACTGTTCGCTGGCCAGGGTTTCCACGCCACGCAGGCGGCGTTCGATGGTGCGGGTCTTGCGGCTGGCTTCGCCCAGGCTCTTGCCGACCGTGCTGATCTGCCGCTCGGCCTTTTCGAGAATGCCGGCGAACTTGCCGAACTCGCTCTTCACCGCGCCCAGCACCAGCCAGACCTCGCTGGAACGCTTCTCGATCGCCAGCGTGCGGAAGCCCATCTGCAGGCTGTTGAGCAGGGCGGTGAACGTGGTCGGGCCGGCCAGCACCACGCGATGTTCGCGCTGCAGCAGGTCGACCAGGCCGGCGCGGCGGATCACTTCGGCGTACAGGCCCTCGGTCGGCAGGAACATCACTGCGAAGTCGGTGGTCTGCGGCGGGCAGACGTACTTGTCGCTGATCGACTTGGCCTGGATGCGGATGGCGCGTTCCAGCTGCGCGGTCGAATTCTTGATCGCGTCCAGGTCGCCCTTTTCCTGCGCATCGATCAGGCGTTCGTAGTCCTCGCGCGGGAACTTGGCATCGACCGGCAGCCACACCACGGTGTCGTCGCCACGCCCCGGCAGGCGGATCGCAAAATCCACGGCTTCGGCGCTGTCGGGCTTGACCCGCACGCTGCGCGCGTACTGCTCCATCGTCAGCGTCTGCTCGAGGATGTTCTCCAGCTGCACCTCGCCCCAGCCGCCGCGGTCCTTGACGTTGGTCAGCACGCGCTTGAGATCGCCCACCCCGGTGGCCAGCTGCTGCATTTCGCCCAGACCGCGCTGCACCTGCTCCAGGCGTTCGGAGACGAGCTTGAAGGAGGCATCCAGGCGCGTGTTGAGCGTGGTCTGCAGTTTTTCGTCGACGGTGGCGCGCATCAGTTCGAGCTTGCTGGCGTTGTCGTTCTGCAGGTTGGCCAGCTGTTGTTCCAGCGTGGCGCGCATTTCGCCGATGCGCAGTTCGTTGCGCTGGGTGAGTTCGGTCAGACGTTGGCCCAAGGCCTCGGTGAAGCGCTGCTGCGACTCGCCGGCCTCTTGCCGGCCCTTGCGGGAATCTTCGGCCAGCGCATCGCGCAGGGCGGCCATGTGGGTGTCGGTGCGTGCGATCAGCTCGGTCAGTTGCTGGCCGAACACCTGGATGCGGGTTTCCTGCTGCTGGCCGAAGCCGTCGAGCTGGGTGCGCAATTCGGTCAGCCGCAGCGTCAGCAATTCGCCGGTGCGTTGTTGCGCCAGGGCGCTTTCTTCGCGGGCCTTGCGGGCGTCTTCGCCGAGCGCATCGCGCAACAGGTCCAGGCGCTGGTCGGTGCGCGTGGACAGTTCGGTGAGATTGCGCGCGAAGGTTTCCAGGCGGCTGTCCTGCTGCCGCGCCAGGCCTTCGAGTTGCTCGCGCAATTCGCCGCGGCCGTCGCGCTGCTCGGCGCGCAGCGCCAGCTCCAGGCCGCTGGTGGAAGGACGTCGCAGCAGCGCGATCAGCTGCAACACCAGGACTGCGACGAGCAGTCCGAGAAGGATCAGGGATTCGGATGACATGTGCGCAGTGTAGCCGGGCCGGTCGCAGGGGCTGCGTCAGTGGCTTGCCGGCCGGCGGCGGCTGCAGGGCGCAGTTGGGGGCGCGCGCACTGCGCCAACGCAGCACGTCGGGGCCACTTCGCGCAGATGCCTGCAACCGCTGCGCGAAGCGGGCCAGACACCGCCACGGTGATGGAGTTGCAGGCTGCTCGCAGCGCATTGACCTCAACGTGACCTGCGCATGGCTAGGGTGGGGCTTCGTTCCTGCCAGGCCAGCTGATGACCACTGCCACCAACCAAACCCGTCTGTTCGCGCTGGGCCTGTTCGCGTTTCTCGGCAGCTTTGCGGCAATCGTGTGGTACCTGATGCGGCCGTATGGCACGGCGTATTTCTTCCCGGTGCACTTTTTGATCGGTGCGGCGTTGCCGTTCGGGTTCTATGCGATCGGCGGCACGCGGCTGTGGTTCTGGATCGGGATCGGGGTTACCGCATTGGTGCTGCTGTGGTTCAACTTCTGGGGGCATGATGCCAACGGGGCGGCGCCACGCCTGCTCGACTGGACCCACTTTGCCGCCGGTGCGGTGGGTCTGGTGGGCGCGTGGGCGGTGCAGTTGGTCTATCGCCATGTGCGTCCACCGCATCGCCCGTCGGTTGAGTGAGCGGGATTGTGCGGGGCGGTCGCGTTTGACCAGGGAACGGCGAGGTGTGGCGCGCGCTCACAGCAGGCGGTGGGCGTGCCTGCGCTGCCCTGCCCGCACCGACGCATGACCTCGGACCGATAGCTTTGCTGCAGCGCGTTGGGCGACACTCGGGAATTCTTTGATTCCCGCGAGGTCCGCATGTCGTCTTGGCTCAGGCGCAAATCCATCGATCAGGTCACCGTGCACGAGGCCGGTCGGCAACTGGTCCGCAGCCTGAGTTGGCCGCATCTGATCGCGCTGGGTATCGGCGCGATTGTCGGCACCGGCATCTACACGTTGATCGGGGTGGGCGCGGACAAGGCCGGCCCGGCGGTGCTGCTGTCGTTTGTGGCCGCCGGCATCGTGTGCGCCTGCGCGGCACTGGCGTATGCGGAGATGGCCACGATGATGCCGGCCGCCGGCAGCGCCTACACCTACAGCTACACCGCGCTCGGCGAGAGCATCGCCTGGGTGGTGGGCTGGAGCCTGGTGCTGGAGTACTCGCTGGTGGTGAGTACGGTGGCGGTGGGCTGGTCGGGCTATTTCGTCGGCTTCCTGCAGTGGTTGGGGGTCAACCTGCCGCATGCCCTGGTGGCCGGGCCGCACGCCGGCGGCATCGTCAATCTGCCGGCGGTGGTGATCACCTTCCTGGTGGCCGGCATGCTGATGGCCGGCACCAAGGAAAGCGCCACGCTCAATGCGGTGCTGGTGGTGCTGAAGATCGTGGCGCTGGGTGTGTTCGTGGCGATCGCGTTGCCGGCCTTCGACAGTGCCAACCTGCAGCCGTTCATGCCGTATGGCTTCCCCAAGACCGCGGGCCCGGATGGCGTGGAGCGCGGGGTGATGGCGGCGGCGGCGATCATCTTCTTCGCGTTCTATGGCTTCGATGCGATTTCCACCGCGGCCGAGGAAACCAAGAACCCGGGCCGCGATCTGTCGATCGGCATCGTCGGTTCGATGATCGGCTGCACGCTGATCTATGTGCTGGTGGCGTTGTCGGCGGTGGGCGCGATGAGCTTCACCGTGTTCGGCAAGAGCCCCGAGCCCTTGGCGCTGATCATGCGCGAACTCGGCCACGGCAAGGCGGCGTTGGTGATCGGCGCGGTGGCGATCATCGCGCTGCCGACGGTGTTGCTGGCGTTTCTGTACGGGCAGAGCCGCATCTTCTTCGTGATGTCGCGCGATGGCCTGTTGCCGCGCGGCCTGTCCAAGGTCAACGCGCGCACCGGCACACCGGTGGCGATCACCTTGTTCACGGCGGTGCTGGTGGCCGCGTTGGCCGGTGTGGCACGCCTGGATGAAATTGCCGCATTGGCCAACGCCGGCACCCTGGCCGCGTTCACCGCAGTGGCGGCGTGCCTGCTGGTGCTGCGCGTGCGCGAGCCGACGCGTGTGCGGGCCTTCCGTACACCGCTGGCATGGGTGGTGGGACCGGTGGCGATCCTGGGCTGCCTGTACCTGTTCTGGAGCCTGCCCAGCACCACGCAGGGCTGGTTCCTGGTCTGGAACGTGCTGGGTGTGGTGGTGTATGTGGCCTATGGGCGGCGGAATAGCCGCTTGGCGAAGGTTGGGTAGTTCCATCTCCCATCGGGAGAAGGTGGCCAGAAGGGCCGGATCAAGGGCGCCCCGGTATCTTTCAGTGCCATGCATGACGAACGCGTCGCCACGCGCCTTCAAGGTTGAATCGTTGATGGGAAAGTCTTGGCGGTAGCAGTCCCGTGCTGCACGACTGCTTGCGGATGCACGCTGACCACTCCCTTCTCCCATCGGGAGAAGGTGGCCCAAAAGGCCGGATGAGGGGACGGGCGACGCCTGGTGTTATCCAACTTGGTCAGGGGCTTCGCTCCCTACCCTCACCCCGGCCCGCGCTAGCAGCGCGGGCGCTCCCAGGCACGCGCGCCAGAGGCGCGCAAGCTGTGCCTTATCGCCCCGCAGGAGAGGGGCTTTAGCACACGTCAGGGCTTTCCCTCGCACTCCCTGCAACCCGGGGAGGAGCGTTGGCTCAAGGCGCGGCTGCAGGCGTGGCGCAGAACGAGGTTGGGAGTGCATCTGCCTGCGTGCCCCAGCCCTGCGTCGGGGGCTGCTTGGTCAGCGCAAACGACAACGTGCCGCCCTGCTGCAGCTGGGCCCAGTCCAGGAACACCTGCCGCTGCGGTGTGCCGTTGAAACGCACGCTGTCCACGTATTGCAGCGCGCGGCCGTCGGCGCCGGGGGCGTCGATGCGCAGGCGCTTGCCGTTGCCCAGGTCCAGCGTGGCCCGCTTGAAGCGCGGGGCATGCAGCAGGAACTGCCCGCTGCCCGGTACCGCCGGATACAGGCCCAGCGCGCTGAACAGGTACCAGGCCGACATCGTGCCGAGGTCGTCGTTGCCGGTGACGCCGTTGGGTGCGTTGGTGAACAGCTGTTGGGCGGCGCGCACCACGGTGGCGGTCTTCCACGGCTGGCCGATCAACGTGTACATCCACGGTGCGTGCAGGTCCGGTTCGTTGTTGGGGTTGTAGCGGTACTGGTTGTAGTAGCTGTATGGGCCGACTACCCAGTGCGTGCGCGCGGCGTTGAGCGGGTCCTTCAGCAGGTCGTCGTAGGCGAAGAAGGCATCCAGGCGTTGGCCGGCCTGCTCGCTGCCGTGCATGGCCTGCAGCATGCCGGGGATGTCCTGCTGCACCAGCCACTGGTATTGCCAGGCGGTGCCTTCATGGAAGCCGTGCTGCGAGCGCGGGCTGTAGCGATCGTCCGAGGGGGCGTACCAGCTGCCGTCTTCCAGCCGCGGCCGTGGAAAGCCGCTGAAGCCGGTGTCGGCATCGCGCACGCCGGCGTCCCAGACGTTGTGCCAGTTGCCGCCGCGTTTGCGCAGCAGCGCGCTGTCGTCGGGGTGGCCGAGCGCCTGCGCCATCTGTGCCAGCGCGCAGTCGGCCAGCGCGTATTCCAGCGTGGCCGAACCGCCGTGGTGCGGGTCCACGTCCATGCCCTTGGACGGGAACGCACGGTCGTACTGCACGAAGCCGTTGGCCAGGTAGCTGGCGTTGCCGGAGCGGCCGGCGTGGCGCGAGTTGATTGGCGGTTGTTCGAAGGCGTTCTGGCGCAGCGCTGCGTACGCCTGCGCCTGGTTGTCCTGCAGCGCGCCGAAGCGCCACAGGTCGACCAGGAACGGGGTCACCGGGTCGCCGGTCATGATATTGGTATCGAAGTTGGCATAGCCCCAGCGCGGCAGCCAGCCGCCTTGCTGATGGATCGCCAGCAGCGAGCGGCCGATGTCGCGCGCGCGTGCCGGCTGCAGCAAGGCAAGCAGCTGGTTCTGCGAGCGATAGGTGTCCCACAGCGAGAAATACTCGTAGTAGGTCCAGCCATCGGCGCGGTGGATCGCATCGTCGAAGCCGCGATAGCGGCCATCGGCATCGCTGCCGGTCAGCGGCTGCAGCAGGGCGTGATACAGCGCGGTGTAGGCCACGCTGCGGTCGTCGTTGCTGGCGCCATCCAGCTGCAGGCTGGCCAGCTGCTTGCGCCAGGCCTGTTGCGCGCGCTGGCGCATCTGTTCCAGGCCCAGCAGCTTGCCGCCGAGCATGCCGTCGGCGCGCAGGTTGTTGCGTGCACCTTCGGCATCCACGTGCGAGATGGCGCTGACCACGGTCATTGCGCGCGCGTTCTTGTTATTGCCCAGCGGGAAACTGAGCCAGGCGCCATTGGGCTTGAGTTCGCCACCCATGCCGTGGCGCGCGTCGGGCACGCCGCCGTCTTCGCCCCAGACGCCGTGTGCGGTGAACGGGCGGTCGAATTCCAGCCGGAACCAGGTGGTGTATTCGTGGCCGCCGCAGAAACTTTGCGTGGTCAGTTTGCCTTCGACCACGCGGTCGCCGACCACCTGCAGCTGGCTGCCGATCACCACGTGGCGGTCGTTGGCCTGGCCCAGGTTGACCAGCACATGCCCGGTGTCGGCGCCGGGGGCGAATGTGTAGCGCTCGGCGGCGGCGCGGGTGAGCGCAGTAGCTTCGGCGTCGATGCCGCCGTAGTCGGTCAGCCGCACCTTGTAGTAGCCGGCCTGGCCGACTTCGCCGTCATGGGTGTAGCGGGCGGCATAGCGCTTCTGGTCGAAGGCCTTGGCGTCGCCGGTGTCGAAGTCGCCGCCCGGGCCGATGCGGCCGGTGACCGGCAGCACCGAGACCTGCCCGCCCTGCTCCCAGCAGCCGGCCCCGGATAGGAACGAGTGGCCGAAGCCGCGGATGCTGGGGTCGTCGTAGCGCCAGCCGGCGTAATGCGCGCCGATCGGGCTGACCTGGACCAGGCCGAACGGCGCCGAGGCACCGGGGAAGGTGTTGCCGTCGTCCTTGCTGCCGATGAAGGTGTTGACCTGCGCCGGGTCCCGCGCGGCCAGCGGCGCGCACACCGCCATGCCGAGCAGGCACAGGCCGGCGGCGGCGCGGCGCCACTGCGGCGTTGATGGGAAATGCGACGAAGAGCGATCGGATGCAACGGCGAAGGGCATGCAGGACACCTCGGGGGAGAGAGCGGGCGAGGCCGCAGGTGGATGACGCGTGCCGACGCCCCAGACGCGGCGATCGGTCGATACCCGCCTGACGGCGGCTTGCGACAGGTGGGCAGCGGCTCAGAAATCGAACACGTATTCTGCCGCGATCTCGCGCCCGACCGGGCTGAACAGGCGGCTGCGGATCTCCTCGGCGCCGATGATCTGCACCGGCGCCGGCCCTTCGGCCGGGACGCGCTTGATGCGCGAACCGGTCACGGTAACGGCATCGAGTTGTTGCGGGGCGCTGGCCTGCTGGGCGAGGGCGGACAGCGGCGACAGCATTGCGAGCAGCACAGCACGGGACAGCTGCTGCGGGCGACAACGGCGGTAATCGGTCATTCAAGCGTCTCGTCGAGGGCGGTGGTACGACGGAAAGACTTTCTTTTTTTCAAACACTTGCGGGGGAATGGCGTACTTGGATCGATCTAAATTCGGGACAGCTTGTGTCATCAGTTGGCAAAGATTAAGCATTCCCGACCCGCGGCTGCACACCGCGGCGCAGCAAAGTGTGCGGGCTCTGGCAGTTTTTCGGTGGTTTAGGCGTTTTGAATCAGGCTGTTGCACGTGGCTGGGTGCTGCAGTTTTGAAACGTGTCAGTTGTGCTGACGGATGAGCTGGCTTGGGGGTGATTTGGCTGCGTTGCGCGTGATTGGTTGAGAGGCGTGCGCCAGGGCGTGTTGCGCGTCGGGGGACGGACCCTCACCCCAACCCCCGCTCCGCGCCCCGGCCCGCGCTGGCAGCGCGGGCGCTCCCAGGCACGCGCGACGCTGGCGCGCAAGCTGTGCCTTATCGCCCCGGGGGGAGAGGGGCTTGGTTCCTGGGGTGTGGTTGGCCCATAAAAAAAGCCCGGTCAGTGACCGGGCTTGGCGACGCTGGCGTGGCGGCGGGAGGGGCCGACGCGCCGGTGACGCAGTTGCTCAGATCCAGCGCATGCCTTCGAACGGGTTCCAGCTGGTGCTGCCCTTCACCTTGTCCAGGTAATAGGCGTAGTTGGCGATCATGCCGGTCAACAACGACAGCGGCAGCCACAGCACATTCTGAAACGCAGCCGGCAGGAACGAGGCCACGATGCTCACCACGACGCTGATGCCGATCAGGCTCAACGCCTTGCGCCACAGGCCGATGATGAAGAAGTAGATGACACCGAAGAAGAAGGCATAGAAGTTCATGCCGACCTTGACCTTCTCACCAAAGCTCAAGGTCTTCAGTGCGTTCTTGTAACTGGGGTCCTTGGGGCCACCGTGCCGGTCGAAGAAATCGAAACGGAACTGCCACTTGGGACTGAGCTGGGTGCGATCGAAGGTGTCCATTCCAAACCATGTAGTTGAAAACGGTTACATGATAGGCGATCGCGTATTCACCGGACACGTTTGCGGGCGCCGGACAGAAGACGGGGTCAGCCGCCGATCAGTTTCGGCAGTGGCCGCTTGCAGCGGTGCAGCGCGCGTTATTCACGCTGGTCGCTGAGGCCGGTACCGCGGCGCGCCCGGCGCAGCGCGTACAGCGAGTGGTCGGCGCGGTCGACCACTGCCGCCAGCGCCTCGCCGTCGTTGCGCAGGGCGGTGCCCAGGGTGAACCGGATTGGCGCCTCGTCGATGGCGGCCATGTAGTCGCGCACCAGGGCCGCCAGCTGCGGCTGGGTGGGTTGATGCAGCAGCACCAGGAACTCGTCGCCGCCCAGGCGGACCAGACGGTCCTGGGTGCGCAGCGGCTGGTTGAGGAACCAGGCCATCTGCACCAGCACCTCGTCGCCGCGCTGGTGGCCATGGGTGTCGTTGACCAGCTTGAACTTGTCCAGATCCACCACGATGCAGCCCCAGCGCACGCTGGGGTCGCGCTTGTCGAGCTCGTCCAGGAAGCGGCGGTTGTAGCAGTTGGTGAGCGGGTCGGTGAACGACCATTCCAGCAGCTGCTTCTCCTGCTGGTACTGGTTGGTGATGTCCTGGGCGTGCGCCAGCACGATGGTGGCGTCGGCCTCCACGTCCAGCACGTTGCGGTACTGCCAGTGGCGCAAGCTGCCATCGCTGGCGACCAGCTCGATCACGCCGGCGTCCTGGCCGTCGAGCACCATCCGCGACAGATAGCCGTGCAGGGCGGCATGCAGCTCGGGGCGGACGAATTCCAGCAACGAGCGGCCTTCCATGCCCTCCACGCTGCGGCCCAGCGAGCGCGCGGCGGCCGGATTGACGCTGATCAGGCGGCCATCCATGTCGTGGGTGCAGATCAGGCCCAGGCTGTACTGGAACATGTTGCGGAACTTGCGTTCGCTGGCGGCCAGCGCATCCACCGCGCGGTGGCGGTCGGTGACGTCCTGGATCGCGCCGATCAGGCGGGTGCGTCCGTCCACATGCTCCATCGAGCCGGTGCTATGCACCCACAGCTGCCGGCCGGTGGCGCTGACCAGCGGCAGTTCCAGATCCCAGGGCGTGCCATCGCGCACGCAGGCCTCGACCGCCTCGGTGATGACCGCGCGCGCATCGAGCGGGTAGAAGCCGATCCCTTCGGCCAGGGTCGGCCGGTAGCCGGCCGGCAGATCGTGCAGGCGGCAGGTCTGGTCCGACCAGGTCAGGGTGCCGCTGGCCACGTCCACTTCCCAGCCGCCGACGCCGGCAACCCGGCCGGTACGCTCCAGGAACGCCTCGCTCTCGCGCAGGCGTTGCTGCAGCTGTTCGTTGGCGGCCTGGCGTTCCAGCATCAGCCGGCGCTGCTCCAGGCCTTCGGCGGCAACCCGGGCCAGCTGCTGCAAGGCCGCCAGTTGCGCCGGTTCCAGCGCGCGCGGGCGCTGGTCGATCACGCACACCGTGCCCATGCGCAAGCCGTCGGACAACACGATCGGCGCACCGGCGTAGTAACGGATCCCCGGCGCATCGG
The DNA here is from genome assembly GCF_040203315.1 of Xanthomonas sp. WHRI 8393. Classification (NCBI taxonomy): domain Bacteria; kingdom Pseudomonadati; phylum Pseudomonadota; class Gammaproteobacteria; order Lysobacterales; family Lysobacteraceae; genus Xanthomonas; species Xanthomonas sp. WHRI 8393. The sequence goes on from NZ_JBEGGL010000001.1 coordinate 79,144, forward strand.
TGACCAGCGTATTGTCGCGAAAGCGCGGATCGGCCGGCGCATCGCGTACTTCCATCACCGCATCGTCCTGGATGGTGTAGGCGCAGAACGCGAGTTCGCGTGGGGTTTCGCTGGCATCAGGCAGGCCGATATTGGCCTTCCACCATTGGCGATGTTCGTCCACCAGCGACACCAGCGCGATCGGCGTGCCGGCGATCGCCTGCGCGGCGGCGGCCAGCGCATCGAAGAACGGCTCGGCATCGGTGTCGACGACCTGCAACAGCGCCAGACGCGACAGCCGCTCGGCCTCGCGGGAGGTGGATGACACGACGGTGTCGCAGTGGCTCAATGAAATGCTCGCTTGGTCCCCCGGGCAATCCGCTCAGTCTAGCGGACCGAACATACCTGCTAACGCAGCGTTGCGTGCGCCATCGCACAGAAGATGCCTTGTGCGCAGCCCACACGCTCCGTCACTGGATGGGCTCGGTCCCGCTTGCCGCAGTGTCGTCGCGCATCTGCAGGGCCAGATACAGGCGCACGCAGTCGTCGGTATTGCGCAGGTCCACGCCGCAGAGTTCTGCGATGCGCTGCATGCGGTAATCCAGCGTATTACGGTGGATGGCCAGTGCCTTGGCGGTGGGCGCCATGCGCATGCCGGCGCCGAACCACGCCGACAGCGTCTGCACCAGGTCGCCGCGGCGGTCCTGGGCCAGCAGCGCCTGCAGCGGCTTGCGCAGTTCGTCGGCCTGCCAGGCCTGGCGCAGGTCGTCCACCAGCACCGGCAGGCGATGGTCGTCGTAGAAGAACGCATCGGCCTGCGGCGCGCGCGCCTTGCCGATGCGCATGGTGGTGCGCGCGATCTGGTGCGACAGCGCCAGCCCGCCGGGCTGCGGGAAGTACTGCCCCAGCGCGAGGCGGATCCGCAGCGGGCTGCTGGCGCGCATGCGCTCGAGCAAGGTGTGGGCGCGGCGGCGTTGTTCGTCCACATCCCAGTGGCCGCGGCGGTCCAGTGCCGGCTTGAGCACCACCAGTTCGTTGAGCGCGGTGGCGGCGATCAGGTTGCCGCGTTCGGGCGTGGACAGCAGTGTGTGCAGGCGCTGCAGTTCCACCAGCATCGCGTCCAGGTCGAGGGTGTCGCTTTCCACTTCGATCACCGCCGCCACGCGCGGCAGGTCGAGCGCGATGCCGAGCCGTTCGGCCCAGCCGGCCAGTGCCGGGGTCGGCCCGTCGGCGCGGATCAGGCCGAGCGTGACTTCCTCGCGCAGGCGCGCATCGCGGGCCAGCAGGCGCAGCAGGCCGGCCTGTTCCAGCATCGCTTCGGCGGCCATGCGCACCAGTTCGGCCTGTTGCCCGATCCGCTGCGGGTCGCCGGTTAGCCCGACGCAGCCGACGATGCGGCCATCGGCGATCAGCGGCAGGTTGACGCCCGGGCGAACCGCATCCAGCTGCTGGGCCAGCGCCGCGTCGATCTCCACCCGGCCCTGCCTGGACAGTACCAGCAGCGCACCCTCGTGCAGCTGACCGATGCGCGCCGGCTCGCCGCTGGCGATGATGACGCCGGTGTGGTCCATCACATTGACGTTGCCGTCGATGATGGTCATCGCGCGGTCGACGATGGACTGCGCCAGGGTGCGGTCGAGCGTGAGCATGGGCATGGGGTCTGTTGGCGCGATCGGGGAGGACACGGTGGCACGTTCGGTGCTGCATGGCGGTGCCCCGTCCTGTGCTGCGCGCATGCATCAGGCAGGCAGCATCAGTGGATCACGTGGCGACCGCGTGGCACAGCCTGCGCACGGCATCCCGCGCGCTGCCGTCAGCGCGTGGCTGCACGCGCAGGCAACTGCGCCAAGGCCTGACCCAGCTGCAGCGCCGCGGCCACATTGCGGGCGGCGATGCGCACGTTGCTGGCGGCTTCGGCCAGCGCCTGCTCCACCGTGCAGGCGCGATGCACCACCGCAAACATCGCGTCGATGCCGTGCCCATGCAGCAGCGCGGCGCCGTTGCCCAGGCAACCGGCGATGGCGATCACCGGCTTGCCGTGGCGCTGCGCCAGCCGCGCCACGCCCACCGGGGTCTTGCCGTGCAGGCTCTGGCTGTCCAGGCGGCCTTCGCCGGTGATGACCAGATCGGCCTGGGCGACCAGGGCATCCAGCCCGAGCGCCTGCGCCACGATCTCCACCCCGGGCCGCAACTGCGCGCCCAGGTAGGCCACCAGCGCCGCGCCCAGTCCGCCGGCCGCACCGCCACCGGGCAAGTCATGCAGGCGCACGCCCAGGTCGCGTTGCAGCACATCGGCGTAGCGCTGCAGGTTGCTGTCGAGCTGGCGCACCATGCTGGGGGTGGCACCCTTCTGCGGGCCGAATACCGCCGAAGCGCCGGTCGGGCCGATCAGCGGGTTGTCCACATCGCAGGCCACTTCGAACTGGCAGTCCTGCAGCCGCAGGTCCAGGTCCTGGGTGTCGATCCGCGCCAGCGTCGCCAGCGCGCCGCCACCCGGGCCGATCGACTCGCCCTGCGCATCCAGCAGCCGCACGCCCAGCGCCTGCGCCAGGCCGGCGCCGCCGTCGTTGGTGGCGCTGCCGCCGATGCCGATGATGAAGCGCCGCGCGCCAGCATCCAGCGCGGCCAGGATCAACTCGCCCACGCCCGCGGTACTGGTGCGCAGCGGCGCGCGCTCGGCCGGCGGCACCAGTGCCAGGCCGCTGGCGGCGGCCATTTCGATCACCGCGGTACGGCCGTCGCCGGTCAGGCCGAAGAACGCCTGCACCGGGGTGCCGAGCGGGCCGCTGACCGTGCAGTCGATCACCCGCCCGCCGGTGGCCGCCACCAGCGCATCGACCGTGCCTTCGCCGCCATCGGCTACCGGCACCTTGCGGTACTGCCAGTCGGGGAACACCTCGCGGAAACCGGCCTCGATCTGGGTGGCGACCTCCAGCGCGGACAGGCTTTCCTTGTAGGAATCGGGGGCGATGACGATCTTCATGGGCACACTCGCTGGGACGGACGCATCACTGGTTCACCGCGCGTGCCGGCACCCGCAGCACCAGCGCGGCGCCCAGCAGCATGGCCCCGGCCAGCACATACAGCGCCAGCTCGGTGCTGTGGGTGGCGTCCTTGATCCAGCCCACCAGGTACGGGCTGACGAAGCCGGCGACCTGGCCGGTGGAGTTGATCAGCGCCAGCCCACCGGCCGCAGCGGCGGCGGTGAGAAAGCCGTTGGTCAGCGGCCAGAACAGCGGCAAGCCACTGACCGCGCCCATCGTGGCCAGGGTCATGCCGAACAGGGCCAGAGCCAGGTTGTCGGTGACGCTGGCGGCGATGCACAGCCCGGCCGCCCCCATCAGCAACGGGAGTACCAGATGCCAGCGGCGCTCGCGGCGGCGGTCGGCCGAGCGCCCCATCAGCAGCATGAACACCGCCGCGGCCAGGTACGGAATGGCGCTCATCAGGCCGATCCGGGTCGGGTCGGTGACGCCGCTGCCCTGGATGATCGAAGGCAGCCAGAAGTTGATCGCATACACCCCGCTCTGGATGCAGAAGTACACCGTGCCCAGCATCCATACCGCCGGGCTGCGCAGCACCGCGCCCAGCGAGCTGGAGGCGCCGGCCGGCTTGCCGGCTTCGTCGGCGGCCAGCGCGCGGGTCAGTGCCTGCTTCTCCTGCGGGTCCAGCCAGGTGGCCTGCTGCACGCCATCGCTGAGCAGGAACCACACCCCGATGCCCAGCAGCACGGTCGGCAGGCCCTGCAGCAGGAACATCCATTGCCAGCCGGCCAGGCCACCCTGCCCGGCCGAAAAATGGCCGAGGATCCAGCCCGACAACGGCCCGCCCAGCACGCCGGAGATCGGGATGGCCGACATGAAGACGGTCATGACCCGGCCATGCTGGGCGCGCGGGAACCAGCGCGTCAGGTACAGCACGATGCCGGGGAAGAAGCCGGCCTCGGCCGCGCCGGTGAGCAGGCGCAGGGTGTAGAAGCCGGCCGGCGTGCGCACGAACATCAGGCAGGTCGACAGCAGGCCCCAGCTGACCATCATGATCGCCACCCAGCGGCGCGCACCGATGCGCTGCAGGATCAGATTGCTCGGCACCCCGCAGGCCAGGTAGCCGATGAAGAAGATGCCCGCACCCAGCCCGTACACGGTCTCGCTCATGCCCAGATCGCCGAGCATCTGCAGCTTGGCGAAGCCCACGTTGACCCGGTCCAGGTAGTTGAACAGGTAGCAGACGAACAGGAACGGGATCAGCCGCCACAGGATCTTGCGGTAGGTCGGGGCCATGTCATCGGGGGGCGGCAGTGGCCGGGTGGCTTGGGTCATCGCACGCTCCAGCAGTCGGTGGGCCCATCGGCGCGCAGTGCTGGCACCGGCACCACACAGGGGTCGGCGCATTCTAGTTGGAGCTTTTTCCCGGAAGCATCGTCAGCCTGCTGCCTGTCTGCGGACAAGCAGACGCGGGTTTTTGTGCAAATGCCCAAATCCACATCAAGTGTCCCGAGCGTGTGCGAGGCTCGGAACGCTGCAGCAACCATGCTGGTGCAGAGCTGGCCGACCCGATACCGCGCGGTCACCCGGCCAAGTAACTACCGGGCCGACAGCCAGCGCCGACGCAGTACCCAGCCCAGCACGACAGACCGCCTCGGCTTTGCGAATCCCAAATCCCAAATCCCGCGCTCTACCGATTCCCAACTCCCGATTCCCCATTCCCCACCGCATACGCCTGCGCCTGCCCCATCACCCGCAGCAGGTTGCCGCCCCAGATGCCGGCGATCTGCTGCTCGGTATAGCCCTTGCGCAGCAGCCAGGCGGTGATGCGCGGCAGGTCGGAGACGTCTTCCAGGCCGACCACGCCACCGCCGCCGTCCCAGTCCATGCCGATGCCCACGTGCTCGGGCCCGACCACCTTGAGCACATGCTCCAGATGGGCGAAGAAGTCCTCCTCGGTGGCGCGCTTGATCGGGTAGCGCGCATCCAGCTCCTTGAGCGCGGCGCTCAGGGCCGTGCCGTCGGCGATCTTGATGTGCTCCCAGCCGCCGTATTGCTCGGTCAGTGCCTTCTCGGCAGCCTTGCGCTCGGGGCTGGCGCCGCTGTCGACCAGATAGCCACCGTAGGAATTCACCTGGATCACCCCGCCGTGCTCGGCCAGCACCTTCAGCCGCGCGTCGTCAATATTGCGCGGATGGTTAAACACCGCACGCGCGCCGCTGTGCGAGAGCACGATCGGCACCGGCGACAGTGCGATCAACTGGTCGAACACCGCATCGGAGGCATGCGATTGGTCGATCACGATGCCCAGCGCCTGCGCCTGCTGCACCAGTTGCTTGCCGGCCGGGCTCAGGCCCTTCCACTCCGGCCCCTTGGGGTCGGTGGCCGAGTCGGCGAACTCGTTGTTGAGAAAATGCACGGTGCTCATCAGGCGCAGGCCCTGCGCGTAATAGAAGCGCAGCAGCGTGGGGTCGGCCACCAGCGGGCTGGCGTTTTCCATGCTGATGTACACCACGCGCTTGCGATCGGCCTTGATGCGCGCGGCATCGGCGGGGGTGGTGGCGAAGGCGAAGCGCTGCGGTTGCGCGGCCAGCAGCGTGTGGATCTTCAACAGCCGCTGCAGACCGGCATCGCGATCGTCCAGGTGCGCGGCCGCACTGCGATTGCCCTGCGCGGTGTAGACCGCCCAGAAGCCGCCATCCAGCGCGCCTTCGACCATGCGCGGGTAGTCCACCTGCGACAGCCGGTTGCCGGCATGCGCCTGCAACACGTCGAAATCGGGGCGCTCCAGGTTGGCCGGCGTGTCCAGATGCGAATCCAGCGTGACCAGGCGCTGTTGCAGCGCCGTGGCGCGCGCCAGTTCGGCCTTGGAAAACTCCAGCGCGTGGCCGGGTGCGGCCACAGCCAGACTGAGCAGGATGGCGGTGCACAGGCGATGCAGGGTCATGGCAACTCGCAGAAGATGGGGGGTGCATCGATCATAGCCGCGCTTGCCTCGGCGGCTGCACGATCACTGGCTGTCGTGGCGCGTGGCCGCAGACATTGCTGCCCGCGACCGCGCGCCAGTACTCACTTGCGTTCGAAGAACTCGTGGTAGGCCTTGGATTTGCCTTCCGGCGACTTGCCCACGCCGTTGCGGATCAGCGTCTTGCCGTCTGCGGAAAACGTCCAGAACTCGCCGACGATCACGTCGTCGTCCTTCATCTTGAGGATCTGGTAGGTGTCGGCGCCGGTCTTGCTCACCGCGATCTGGTTGAAGCGCGCCTGCTCGTTGAGCGGGCTGGGTTTGCCATCCAGCGTGGTGACGTAGTCGACCTTGTACGGAGTGTCAGGGCGGGTGGTGTTGATGGAGTGGTATTCGATGCGGTTGTCGGAGAACTGCACGTTGATAGTCAGCCGCATGCCCTTGGGAAACTTGCCGTCGCTCCAGTTGGATTTGGATTCCACCAGGGTCCAGGCGCCGTCGTGCGGGTCGGCCGCAGACGCGGTGAACGTGGCGGTCAACGCCACGATGGCGAACAAGGCGGCGGTCGGAAAGGTGCGCATGGTCTGTGTCCTTGGATGCTGGGATGGCGGGCGGTGCTGTCAGGTAGCTGCTTCAAGCTGGGGCGATCGTCGGGGGTAATCGTCAGAAGTCGGTGCGTGATTCCAGGTGCTGTTCGACCTGCTCGCGGGTGGTCCACAAGGTGCGGAACTCGCCTTTGGACAGCAGCTGCAACTGGTCGTTGATATGCGCCGAGCCAGGCTGGCTGGCATTGCCGTAACTCATCAGGCCCTTGGCCTTGATCGGGGTGGAAAATTCCACCAGCGAGACCCAGGTTTCGCCATGCTGCGGCAGGCGTTGGCCATCGGCATTGGGCGGGTTCCAGGTGATTACGTCGAACGCGCCGAGATTGCCGAAACCGCCGCGGCCGGGCACATCGACATCGCCCAGGTGGAAGCGCGACACCTCGCCGTACGGGCGGTCGATGGCGCCATAGGCCTGCCTGGTGCTGGCAACGGCCTGCTTGAGCTGACGCAGCGCCAGTGCCGGGTCCTTCAGGCCGCTGGGCGTGGTCAGCGGAGCGTCCAGCGACCACGGCGTGGCGTAGCCGGCCTGCGAGAGGTAACGCGCATCGCCGGTGAACAAGCGCGCCCATTGCTCGAACAGCAACGCGCCGCGGCTGTCGGCTTCGAAGTGGCGGTCCCAGGCCTTGAGCACCTTGACCGCAGCGACGATGTCCGGATCGGTGCTGTCTGCGGCGGCAGCGTACAGCTGCGGCAACGTGCGATCGGCCGCCAGCGCCTGCGCGGTGCGCTTGAGCGCCACCAGCTGGTCGAAGTCGATGCTGTCGTGCTCGGCCAGCATTTTGACCGAGTTCTGCGCGCGCAGCGACATCGGCCCCGTCGGTGCGACATAGGCCGGGAATTTTTTTGGGTCAAGCACGCGCGGCCAACTCGCCAGCCACGGCGGGTCGTTGGTGTTCTGCACGAAACCGCCGGCCGGATTGATCACCTTGGGCAGCTCGTCGTAGCTGTGCACATCGCGCCATAGCGTGGACGCGGTATCGCCCGGCACCAGCCCGCTCCAGTACGTCAGATCGCCCTGCGCATGTTTGGGCAGGATGCCGTTGTCCAGGAACAGCACGTTGCCGGCGTTGTCGGCATAGACGATGTTGAACATCGGCACCTGCAGTTGCTTGAGCGCGCGCTGAAACTGCGCAAAGTCCTGCGCCTTGCCCATGTCCCAGTACTGCTTGAGCATGTCGGGCCGATCCAGGCCGGCCACACGCAATGCCACGGTGCTGCCGTCGTAACGCTGGAACACCGGGCCGTGCACCGACTGCCGCACTTGCAAGGTCTGTTCTTTCAGCGCGCCATCGGCTTGACGGATCTTCAAGGTCTTGGTTTCCCGCTTGAACGGCAGCACTTTGCCGTCCAGCAGATAGCCCTCGCCCGACAGCGTGAGTTTGTAGGTGGTCTGGCCCAGCAGCGTGTTCACCGTATTGGTGAAACCCAGTTGCTTGTTGAAGCCGAAACGCAGGATCGGCAGGCCCACCTGGGTGGCGCCATACAGATCCACGCCCGGTCCGTTGAGATGCGCTTCGTAATAGGTGAAAAAGCCGCTGCCCCAGGGCAGATGCGGGTTGGCCAGCAGCATGGCGTGGCCGTCGCGGGTCTTGCTCGGCATCAGCGCCCAGGCGTTGGAGCCGTCGCGGGCCTGGCCGTCCTTGGGTGGCTCGCCCAGCACCTTGGCCGGCGAGGCGATGTAGACGTAATTCATCAACCGGTGCGCGTGCGCCACCACGTCCACGCCGGTGATCGGCAGCACCACCTTGACCTCTGCGTCCAGGGCCTGCGGGTGTGCGGCCGCGTAGTCGTTGATGCCTTGCGCGAATGCGTCCAGGTCGGCCCGAAAGCCGGGGGTCTGTTGTCGGTACCACTGCTGCGCGCGTGGGTAGACATCGTTGCTGGTCAGCCAGCGATCCTGTTCGGCGTACTTCTCGCCCCAGTATTCAGCGGCGCGGCCGCGTGCTTCGCCATAGAGATGCAGCAACAGATTGCCGTGGCTATGCGTCTGCGCCCAGCCGAAGCCGTAGAAGGTACCGGCTTCGGTCCTGGCATAGATATGCGGCACGCCGTAGCGGTCCCACAGGATTTCGCCGCTGTCCTTGCCGGCGCCGGCCGCCTGCGGGGCGCAGAACAATGCGATCAATAGCCCTGCGCAGAGGGAAGCGCTGCGCGCCTGCGCCCGCATCGAAGAAAGTCGCGGCACTGGATCACTCCTCAAAAGGTGTAGGTCAACTTGGTGTAATAGGACCCGCCGGTGAAGCCGTACGGCACGCTGGTGACGTAGAAACCGCTGCCGGTGCTGGCGACCGCGCCGATGTTCTTCGGGTATTGGTTGAACAGGTTGTTGGCGCCCAGCGTCCAGGTGATGCGCCCGGACAGTGCGTAGGACGCTTCCAGATCGGTGATCCATTTGGCCGGCACGTGTTCGTCGTTGGCCGGGTTGTTTTCCAGCACATCGAAACTGCCGAAGCGGTTGACGCGTACGTTGAGCGCGAAGTCGCCGATCATCCAGTTGCCGCCCAGCAACACCTTGCTGCGCGGGGTGCGCGACAGATAGCCGCGCGAGGCACGGTCGAACAGTTCGTAGCCGGCGCCCAGCGAGTCCAGCGCGGCCGGGTTGTCGGCGATGCGGGTGATCTCGGTGGTGTTGTAGTTGTAGCCCAGGTTCCAGTTGACCCGGCCCCAGTCGCCGGCCTCCATGCGCCAGGTCGCGACCACGTCCACGCCTTCGGTGCGGGTGTCGATGGCGTTGGTGAAGTACTGCGCGCTGTCGACCCCAGACACGCCGGCGCGGGTGAGCAAGTCGGTGATCGCCGCACCGGTGATGTAGCCGGTCATGCCGATGCGGTCGTCCAGATCGATACGGTAGGCATCCACGGTGAGGCTGAGCGCGCGCGAGGGGTTGTAGGTGAAGCCGATGCTGGCGTTGGTGGATTCCTCCGGCTTCAGCGGTTCGGCGCCCAGTGCCAGCGCGGCGGGGGAATCCACCGGTAGCGTCTTGGCCAGGAACAGTTCGCGATCGCCGTTGTCCAGCGTGCGCCAGCTGCTGTTGGTGGCCGCGTACAAGGCCTGCGCCAACGCGGGCGCGCGGAAGCCGGTGCTGGCCGCGCCACGCAGCGCGAAGGTGGGGGTGATGGCCCAGCGCGCGGTGAACTTGCCCACCGCGGTGTCGCCGGCCGAATCGTCGAAGCGCTCGTAGCGCCCGGCCAGACCCAGCGACACGCTGTCGGCCACGTCCCAGGTCAGGTCGACATAGGCCGCGCCGCTGTTGCGATCCAGGCTGCCGGCCTCATTGGGCTGGAAGGTGATCGCGCCCTGTGCGCCGGGCGGCGGTGCCTGCCCGGCACGCGGGTGGCTCGCCGGAAACACGTAGTCACCGGCCGCATACGCCGCCTGCTCGCCGGCCTGGATCTGGTATTTCTCGTAGCGGTATTGCACGCCCAGCGATACCTGCAGCGGGCGCTCGGCCAGTTGCAGGCCGCGGGTGATGTCCAGGCTGGTGGTCCAGTCGGTGGAGGTCAGCTGGCCCAGATAGAACGCAGTGGGGCTGGTCGGTCCCAGGCTGGCGTTGAGCGTGTGCAGGCCGTCGCGTTCGGAGGCGTTGCGGCCGTAGCTGGTGGCCAGGTCCCAGTCCCACTCACCCCACAGGCCCTTGATGCCGGCAGTGAACTCGTAATCGGTCTCGTCGATGCGCAGGCGCGGGCTGTAACCGTCCGGATAAATCTCTTGCAGGGTGTTGTTGGCGTTGGGATTGCGGAACGACCATTCCAGGTCGCTCAGGCGGCGGCTGTAGGTCGCGTAGGAATAACCGCGCAACTCGTCGCCCAGGCCGAGTTCTGCGTTGTAGGACAGGTTGGCGCCCTTCTGCCAGGGCTGGCCAAAGTTGCGCGTGATCAGGCGATTCGCCGTGGCCTCACGGGGGTCCGGCTGGCCGTTGACCGGGTAGTACAGCCGGTAATCGTCGGCCACCGGCACTGCGCGATTGGAGGTCTGCTGATACCTGGCGTCGGCGGCCAGATAGACGAAGCCGTCGCTGCCCAGTGCCAGGCCCTTGCCGATGCTGGCGCTGCTGCTGTCGCCATCGGCGCGGTCAATGTTCTGACCCCACAGCAGGTCGGCCTTGCCGCCATCGGCATCGGATTTGAGAAGGATGTTGATGACGCCGGCGATCGCATCCGAACCGTATTGCGCGGCCGCGCCATCGCGCAGCACCTCGATGTGGTCCACCGCCGAGACTGGGATCAGGCTCATGTCCACCGGCACCGAGCCGCGCCCGACGATGCCGGCGATGTTGATGCTGGCGGTGCGATGGCGGCGCTTGCCGTTGACCAGCACCAGGGTGTGATCCGGATTGAGCCCGCGCAGCCCGCCGGTGGCGATCACATACGAGGTGCCGTTGCCGGATTTGGCTGGCGCATTGAACGAGGGCACCAGATCGTTGAGCGCCGCCAGCAGGCCCGAGCGACCGGTCTTTTCCAGTTCCGCCGCGCCGATCACATCAATCGGGGTGGGACTTTCGGTGACGGTGCGCTGCACGCCGCGCGCGCCGGTGACCACCACCGCATCCAGATTGCCGACGGCGGCATCTGCGGGTGGCATGGACGCTGGTGGCGTGGGCGCGGATGCGTCCACCTGCGCATACCCCGTCCCCGGATGGCCGTGGAGCGCGGCCGTCAACGGCTGCGCCGAGGCCAGCGTGATGCGTTCGCCATCATCTTCGACCACGCTCAATCCGGTGCCGGCCAGCAACTGCCGCAATGCCACGCGCGATTCCAGCGTGCCCTGCACGGCCGGCGTGCGGACCTGCTGCAGGTATTCGCCGGGCGCCACGATCTGCACCCCGGCCTGCCGCGCAAACTCCGGCAGCGCCACCACCGCATTGCTCTCGGGGAGCGAGAAGGTGCGCCCCTGCGCTGACGCTGCCACCGCATGTCCCGCTGCCATCATCGCCACGGCGGTGCCGATGGCCTTGCTCAAACGCCTGCTTGCTGCCTGCATCACTGCTCTCCGCTGGCGCGCGTGCGCCGCTGTCCGGTCGTTGTCACCGTTGCTGTGTGGCCCCCTGTCTGTTGGATGCGTGGCCGCCGCTTTTCCGCCATCGACATCGCTGATGATGATGTGCAGCGCTGCACCTCACTGCGCGAGTGCGCCGCGCAGGTGGATGCCGCCACGGGTGTGTTCGATCTGCAGGCCCATGCTCAGCGCAACGGAGCGTGCAAAGCCTTCCGGATCGTTGGCCGAGTACAGGCCGACCACGGTGCGCCGCGCCACCGCGGGGTCGTCGATCAGGATGCGCATGTCGTTGTAGCGGGCGAATTCGGCAGCGGCCTGCGCCAAGGTGTCGCCGTCGAAGGCGATCATGCCCTCGCGCCAGACCAGCAACTGCTGCACGCGCCGTGCTGGCAGCGGCTGTACCTGCACCGCCCGCGTCGGGCTGACCATGGCCAGCATGTTGGCTGTCACCCGCTGCGGTGTGCGCTGGTCGGCTTCCACGTCGACGGTGCCTTCGCGCACGACGACCTTGACGGCATCGTCCTGCCGCCGGCGCACGCTGAAACTGGTGCCCACCGCGCGCACTTCCGCGCCGGCCGCCATCACCACGAACGGGCGGTGACGGTCCTTGGCCACGTCGAACAGGGCTTCACCGCGCAGCAACTGGACCTGGCGACGGGCGGGGCTGAACTCCACTACCACCTCCGAGCCGGAGTTCAGCGTCACCGCCGAGCCGTCTGCCAACGGCAGGCGCAATACCTCGCCGATGCGGGTGAGGTGATGGCCGCTGCCGGGCGCGCCGTGGTCGGGCACGGCCTGCTGCAATGCCAGCATGCCGGTAGCCGCAGCGACCACACAGGCGGCCAGTGCGGCCAGCCACCTGCCGCGTCGATGCGTGCGGCGTGAACGCATCGCTTCCGCGCCAAAGCCCTGCGCCAACGCACGCGCGCGATCGAAATGCAGGTGCACCGCGTGCGCACGTGCATAGGCACCGCGATGGCGCACGTCCTCGGCCAGCCAGCGGTCGCGCTGCATGCGCTCGGCCGGCGTGAGCCGGTCGCCGTCCTCGCGGCCCACCCAGGCGGCGGCAATGTCGTCAATGCTGCGCATGCTCAGCTGCCGCGCTGCGGATCGGCCAGGCGCCTGGCCGGCGCGACCTGGCTGGCAGTCTGTGCGGGTGCGGGGGTGCGGCCCATCCGCGCCATCAGCAGCCGCAATCCCTTCACGATGTGTTTTTCCACGGTGTTCTCGCTGATTCCGAGCCGCGCGGCGATCTCGCGCTGCGACAGGCCATCGACCTTGCGCAGCAGAAACACCTGGCGGCATTTGTCCGGCAGTGCCGCCAGCGCTTCGCCGATGCGGCGCAGCTCCTGACCGGCAATGGCGTGGCGCTCGGGTGAACGCTCGTCCTGTGTGATGTCCAGGCGCTCGATTTCCGCCACGCTTTCGATCGAAACAATTCTGGCGCGGCGCACCTGCTGCAGCAGCACCGACTGCGCGGCGGTGAACAGATAGGCGCGCGGGTTGGCGATATGGCCCACCTCACCCAACCCGGCCAGGATGGCGTAGGTCTCCTGGATGACATCGTCGCAATCGACGTTGCCGGGGGCGTGCTTGCGCAGCCAGCGCCGCAACGCCGGCTCGTGCGGCAGGATCTGCGTCGCCAACCAGGCGGCGCGTTGGGAATCGATGGCCGGCATCTAGGACGCGGCCGCTGACGTGCCCGCACGTCGAGGTGAGGAAGTCATTGCGTTCTCCGGGGGATTCGAGCGACTGACCTGCTCTTCAAAGGCACGATGCGTCAGCGACGCAACTCCGCCATGCCCTCTGACGGGTGGTTCGCTGCGATGGCACTACCCGCGCAGCGCGCGCTGCAGGTCACCAGCGTGGGCAGCGATCGGTCGCTTTCGCCGACCAGGCCGATCACATCGCGACGCGGCCGCGGGAAACCGATCCGGCGCATCTCCAGCCGGCCGCGCACACCGTCGATGCCCGACAACGCAACTTCCAGCAACCAGCCATGGCGACAGAAGATGCGGCGGCAGGCCTGCTTGGGATCTTCGAAGTCGTGCTCCAGCAACAGCAGAACCGGTTTGGCGCTGCACAGCGCGGAGGTGGACGAATCGGATATGGCGGTGGTGTCCTCGCTGCGTGGAAGCATCGATCGCGGTCGATGCGGGTGTGTCCAGCCTGGTGACCGCCGCCGCGCAGATCGCGGCAGACATCGACAATGTCCGCTCAGATGCGGCCAACGAAATGGCCGTTGGCAATGAGCTGACTGCTTTGGGTTATGCAGGCGCGCCACGCACCAGGGGCGCGCTGCCACGCGATGGCCACGCCATGGCGATGGGCGGCACCGTGCAGGGCAATGCGGTACTTGGCGGTCCGACCGTGTGGCATGCGGGCGCAAAGATCGGCGCCGATGCGCAGCCCAGTACTGGCTTCATGAGGCGGCCGGGCGCGTTCGGTGCAGTCAACATTGCCGGCACCACGCAGGTGCGTGGCGATATCGAATTGCGCAAAGGCACCACGCCCACCCAAGGCGTGTTCTACGACTACGCCGATGGCGCGGCGATGCGCAATCCCGAGTTCGGGGCCGAGCTGCGCCAGGCCGTGCCGGAGATCACCGCGCGGCCGGTGGCTGGGTGATCGGTTGCCGCTGCAGCTGCAACCCACCGCAGGTCATCGCCTGATGTGACCGATACGCGCAGGCCGCATATGGCCTGCGACACGCGGTATGTCGCGCGGCTGTCAGAAGCGATCAGACGTTCAAAATGGGTTGCTCACAGCGCGCAGCATGCAAGCGATTTGACCTGGCTTGCGCGCAATCCATCGCACGCGCCCGATCGGCGCGCAGTGGTATTGCGCGTCGTTCAATCGCCCAGTTCGGCCAGGCGCGCGCGCACGCTCTCGACATCGACGTGCTCGCGCACATGCAGCCACTGCCGCGCCCATACCGAGCGCAGCACGATCCAGGCACCGAGCACGCCCAGGCAGGTCGAGCCCAGCGCCAGCAGCAACGGATGCAATGGCGAACCGTTGCCGGTCTGGAACAGGTACATGAAGGCGCCGGCGAACAGCAGCCACACGCCGAATACCGGCCAGTTGCTGGCCAGCAGACTGGCATGGGGCCGCTCGATCTCGCGCAGCAACCGGGTCAGCGCCTTGCGTTCCTCATCGTCCGCTGTCATCGACTGGCCGCTCCAGGGGTTGATCGCCGCGCTAGATCACGCGGCAGAAAACAGCCTTCAGATAGCGCGATTCCTGCACGTGCGCCATGAACGGGTGGTCCGGACCGGCACCGGCCACCTTCAGGATCTGGATGGTGCGCCCGGAGAAATACGAGGCGCGCCGCAGCATGTCCAGGAACTCCTGTTCGGCCACCAGCCCGGTGCACGAGAAGGTGGCGAACAGGCCACCGGGCTTGACCACGCCCAGCGCCAGCTTGTTCATGTCCAGGTACTTCTTCAGCGCCGGAATCACCTGCTCGCGGTCGCGGGTCATCTTGGCCGGGTCCAGGATCACCACATCGAACTGCTCGCCGCGGTTGGAGGCATCGCGCAGCCAGGGGAAGATGTCGGCCTGCACGAACTTCGGCCGCACGTTGTTGAGCTTGGCGTTGCCCTTGGCGATGGCGATCACGTCCTCGTCGATGTCCACGCCCAGCACCTCGGACGCGCCGCGCGCAGCCGCATACACCGCAAAGCCGCCGGTGTTGCAGCACAGGTCCAGCACGCTCTTGCCTTCGACCTGCTCGCTCAGCCACTGGCGGTTCTCGCGCTGGTCGGCGAAGAAGCCGGTCTTGTGCGCACCGGCCGGGTCGGCACGGAACTTGATGCCGTACTCGGTGATCACCGACGCTTCGGTAGTGGTGTTGCCGTGGAAATCGAAGCTTTCCTGCTTTTGCACGTGTTCGTCGGCGAAGCTGTGGAAACGGCAGCCCGGGAACTGCTCGCGCAGCGCCTCGTAGATCCATTCGCGGTGGCGGAACATGCCGGCGGCGAAGAACTCCACCACCACCAGGTCGCCATAGCGGTCCACCACCAGGCCGGACAGGCCGTCGCCTTCGCTGTGCACCACGCGCCAGGCATCGGACACCGCGTCGAGCTTGAGCCAGTCGCGGCGCAGACTCACGGCCGCGGCGATCTTGCGCGAGAACCAGCCCGCATCCACCGGCACCGCCTGGTCGGTCTCCAGGATGCGCACGGCGATGCGCGAGTGGCCGTTGTAGAAGCCGCGGCCGACCCACTCCCCGTCCACGCCGACCACATCGACGATGGTGCCGGGTTTGGGCTTGGCGGCGGGCTTTTCCACCAGCTTCTGGAAGATCCACGGGTGGCTGGAGCGCCACGCATTCTTGAGTCGGACGACGGGGACAGGAGTATTCATCCGCCCATTGTATCCGGCTGGATTGACGTGCCTGCCCCGGGCACGCAGAATCGGGCGCAGAAGGGGAGTAGCTCCCAGCGTTGTCGCCGTCATGACGAGCCCTGCCATCAGGCGCTCCGGTGCAACGGCAACCGGCCCGGCCGGTTGTGAGCGAGACCTTCGCCGCGCAGGCGAAGGTCCGTCACCCGGAATCCACGATTTCCGTGTCACAAGGCCTCAGCCCACCGGCTGTCCAGGTCGTTTCACTTTCGGGATTCTTGTATGCAAACCATTGGCAATGTCTGGTTATGGGGCGGCTTCGCGATCGTGGTGATCGTGGCGCTGTTGGTCGATCTGGTGCTGATGCGCCACGGCGGTGCCCACAAGGTCACCTTCAAGGAAGCCACCTGGTGGAGCATCGGCTGGGTGCTGCTGGCGCTGGCCTTCAACGCCGGCCTGTGGTGGTACCTGCAGGGCAGCATGGGCGATGCGGCGGCCGACCGCATCGGGCTGGAGTTCCTGACCGGCTACCTGGTCGAGAAATCGCTGGCGGTCGACAACATCTTCGTGTTCCTGATGGTGATGACCTACTTCGGCGTGCCCGAGGAGCAGCGCCAGCGCGTGCTGATCATCGGCGTGCTGGGCGCGATCGTGCTGCGCGCGATCATGATCTTCGCCGGCTCGGTGCTGCTGACCAAGTTCCATTGGCTGCTGTACGTGTTCGGCGCCTTCCTGCTGCTGACCGGCATCAAGATGTGGTTCTCCGCCGGCAAGGAGCCGGACCTGGAAGCCAACCCGGTGCTGCGCTGGATGCGCGGCCATCTGCGCCTGAGCCCGCAATACCACGGCCATGCGCTGAGCGTGATCAAGGACGGCAAGCGCTGGTTTACCCCGCTGTTCGTGGTGCTGATCCTGATTGCGGTGATCGATGTGATCTTCGCGGTGGACAGCATCCCGGCGATCTTCGCGATCACCACCGACCCGTTCATCGTGCTGACCTCCAACGTATTCGCGGTGCTGGGTCTGCGCGCGATGTTCTTCCTGCTGGCCGGCATGGCCGACCGCTTCCACCTGCTGCCGTACGGGCTGGCGGTGATCCTGGTGTTCATCGGCACCAAGATGATGATCATCGATCTGTACAAGATCCCGGTGCTGGTCTCGCTGGCAGTGGTGATCGTGATCCTGGTCTTCACCATCGTGCTGAGCCTGCTGCGGCCGCCCAAGCCGGCCGGGCACTGACCGGCCGGGAATCGGGAATCGGGAATCGGGAATCGGGAATCGGGAATCGGGAATCGGGAATCGGGAATCGGGGTTGTGCTTGGCTGCAGATGATGGTGCAAGGGATGCCGCGGTTTCGCTTCGGCTCTCGCCACTGGGGCCGGTCGTGGTCTTCGGCCGTGATCGTCGGCTCCGTCGCCCATTACGCGACTCGGCTGCAGCGCACCACAGGCGGTACCGGAGCATTGGGACCGCGCCCTGGTTGCCACCACACCTAACTGCGGTGAGGTATTGGCCGCCGCGGCCTGCCTGCCGGGCTTCGTATCAGCCCGGCGGGCAGCAGGATTGTCCCGCCGCCGGATCCGGTTATCCCGCGCAAATAGGGCTTGCAAAGGCAAAACCACGCCGCCATCCGTGAATGCATGACAACGCATTCCCTTGCCCCCGATCCCACCACCCAGAGCCGCCTGGATCGTTCCCGGGTCTTGCGTGCCTTCAACTTCAGCCTGGCCGCCGTGCTGCTGCTGGTGGCGGTGTTCACCGCCCAGAACATGTTCGACTGGCGCGCCTGGGCGGTGGCACCGCTGCAGGCCGACGGCCTGCTCGGCATCCTCACCGCGCCGCTGCTGCACGGCTCGCTCGCGCATCTGGGCGCCAACGCCGCCGCACTGCTGATCCTGGGCACACTGGCCGGCAGCGTATATCCGCGTGCCACCGCCCTGGCGCTGCCGTTGCTGTGGCTGGGTTCGGGGCTGGGCGCGTGGTTGCTGGGCGAGCCCGGCAGCCGGCATCTGGGCGCCAGTGGCGTCACCCACGGGCTGATGTTCCTGGTGTTCGTGCTGGGCCTGCTGCGCCGCGACCGCCCGGCGATTGCCACCAGCATGATCGCCTTCCTGTTCTACGGCGGCATGTTGCTGACCATCCTGCCGCACGAGGCCGGCGTATCCTGGCAATCGCATCTGGGCGGCGCGGTGGCCGGCCTGATCGCTGCACTGCTGCTGCGCCTGCGCGACCCGCAACAGGCCAGGCCGCGCTACAGCTGGGAAGACGAGGACGAAGACGCAGCCTGGGAGATCAGCAACGCCGAACGCGACGTGCTGGAACCGCCGCCGCCACGCCAGGTGCCAGTGCTGTGGCAGCGCCAGGAAGACGGCTCGCAGAACGTGGTGCTGCACTTCCCGCCACGCGAACGGCCACCAGGAACGTAGGAGCGTGCTGGCGCGCGACGGGGCGTTATCGGGAACGCCCCATCGCGCGCCAGCGCGCTCCTACAGGCTGCGTATGCGTCCAACGTTTAACGCGTCGCACGCTCGCTCAACGCACGCCGCGCCAAGCCGGGATCATCGGCAAAGAATGCATCGATACCGGCATCCAGATACGCCTTCAACTCGGCCAATGCGCCGGCCTCGTTACGTTCGGTCACCGCAGCACTGCTGCGGTTGTTGGCGGCCAGGAAATAATTCTCCGGGCGGAAGGTATACGGCTGCACCTGCAATCCTGCCGCGTGCGCGTCGTGCACCAGGCTGGTCGGCGTGCCCAGGCGTTGCTGCACATCCAGCGGAATGATGCTGCGGATGTCCGGGCCGATCGCATCGGCATAGCCGGCGACCTGCTTCAGTCCCTCGGGCGTGATCATCTGCGCGTAGGTGCGTGGCGCGTTGCCCACGCCCGCATCGGGCAGCGCCATCTGCGCGCCGCCCAGCAGCTGCAGCAAGCGAATAGTGCTGTTGCGCCCGATCTTGCCGCGCAAGTAACGCAGGTTGCCGGTCTCGAACGACTGGATCACCACCGGCGCGGTCTGCGTGTAGGCATGCGCACGCAGGCTCGCCAGCACCTTGTCTTCCATCGCCAGATTCAGCCCACTGAAATAGCTCGGGTGCTTGATCTCCGGAATCAGCCCGATCGTGCGCCCGGTCGCTGCCGATTCGGCTGCGACAAAATCGATGATCTCATCGAAGGTGACGATCTGAAACTGCCCATCCCAACGCGTGCCGCGCAACTGCGGCAACCGCTCGCGCGCGCGCAAGGTCTTCAATTCGGCAAGAGTGAAGTCTTCGGTGAACCAGCCTTCCATCGCCTGGCCATCGATGGTCTTGCGGGTCTTGCGCGCGGCGAACTCCGGGTGGCTGGCCACATCGGTGGTGCCGCCGATCTCGTTCTCATGGCGCGCCACCAGCACACCATCCTTGGTGGACACCAGGTCCGGCTCGACAAAATCGGCGCCATCGACAATCGCCTTGGCATACGAGGCCAGGGTGTGTTCCGGGCGCAATGCGCTGGCGCCACGGTGCGCAAAGATCTGCACCGTCTTCGCCAACGGCGCCTCTGCCAACGCGGGCCCGCTCATGCCGACCATCATCGCTCCCAACACCAACGCACGGTGGAACTGCATCATGCCTTTCTCCAACAAAAAAGCAGCCATCAACACCACGGCACGACCGCCAGGCGAGCGCTGCCGATGGTTGATGCAGGACGTACGACGTGTACATCCCGCTTTCTCCGCATCGTCCGCACTAGCCTGACAACCACTGCCTAAATCTTGCCAGCCACTCTAAAACCATCCACGTCGATCACCACCGGAAATCAGTCAGCAGCCATAAGACCGGCTGTTACCAATCCCCAATCCCGACTCCCCAATCCCTAACTCAGAACTTGGCATCCAAGGTCAAAAACACCTGCCGCGGCGCGCTGGCATGGAATGCCAGCTGACGGCCATTCCGATCGCTGTTGGCGAACGCGGTGAGGTTGGACGCATAGCGCTTGTCGGTGAGGTTGGTCACGTTGAGCGAGAGCTTGAGCCCCTGCAGCACGCCGGCCTGGCCAAAGTCGTACCCGGCGCCCGCATCAAACGAGGTGTAACCGCCGAAGCCCTGGTCGTTGGTGTAGGTGTAATAACGCTGGCCGGTGTACTTGCCGCGCAGGTTGATGTTCCAGTTGGCGTAGTTGAAGGCGATTTCGCTGGCGAACATGCGCTTGGGCGTATCCACCGTGGTCTTGCCGGCAGTGGGAATGGTTACGCCGTTCTGCACGTAGTTGTCGTCGTAGGTGGAGCGGTTGATCGAAGCCGAGTTGTACCACTGCAGGTAGCTGGTCGGCTTCCAGATCACGGTCAGTTCGCCGCCGCGGCTGCTCACCGAGCCCACGTTGAAGAAGCGCGTGGTGCAGGCCGGCGTGGTGCCCTGCTGGATGCTGGCGCAGGGATTGAGCGAGAGCAGGCGGTTGTCGAAGGTCACGTCGTAACCCACCAGCGAGGCTTCGAAGCGGTCACGCACGAAGCGATAACCGGCTTCCACGGTGCGCGACTTTTCCGGCTCCAGTGCACCGACGCTGGCATCGAAGGAGGCCTGCGTCACCAGCAACGGACCACCGGCGCCACCGCCCTGGAACGCGGCGATGTTTTCCGCGTACGAGGCGAACACTTCCTGCCCGTCTGCGATGCGATAGCCCAGACCGACCTGCGGCAGCACCGACTCGCTGGCCTTGATCGAACCGGTCGCCACCGGCGCTTCCACCGCCAGCCCCGGCGTTTCGCGCGCGGTCATTTCGGTGCTCGGGCTCTTGATGCCCAGATCTACGCTCAGGCGCTCGTCGAGGAACTTGAAGTTGCCCTGCACATAGAACTGCCGCGTGGTGATGATGTAGTTCTGCGAGAACAGCCGGCGGTCGGGATCCTGCAGGAACTTGTCGTCGCTGACCGGCCCGTCGATCCAGTAGAAATTGCGCTCCACATCGTGGTGATTGCGCTCGTACCACAGCCCGGCTTCGAGATGATGCGGGCCCAGGTTCCAGCCGAGCGAGGCGATGCCGCCGGTGCGGTTGATCCAGTAATTGGTGCTGCGGATGGAGATCGGCAATGCCTGCGGCGTGCCCGGGTTGGACGCCTGGCCCGGCGACCACCAGTGGCCCTGACCCTTGTTTTCGTGGTGGTAGACCTGGGTGTGCAGGCTGATGGCATCGTTGGGCTGGAAGTCGCCGGCCACATAGAACAGATCGTCGTCGCGCAACGCGCGGCTCTGGTAGTACGCATCGTCGATGTTGTCCACGCCGCCGCTGAAGCCGCAGCGCGCCGCATTGCGCGTGGCCGGTGCGCAGTACGCCGCGGCCAACGCCCGGTTCCAGTCCGGTGCGTACAGGTTCCAGTCCCAGCCCAGGCCACGCGCCATGCCGCTCTTGGACAGATACGAATAGTCGGCCTGCGAGGTCCGCGAGGTGTCGGCGAACGCGGTCAGCTTGCCGCCGTCGAACTGGTACACGCCCTTGGCATTGAACTGCCGCGTGGTGGTCGGCGACTCCGGGCGCGCCCACATGTCGGCTTCGGCATTGATTCCGGACAGATACGCCGAAAACCCGTTGTAGTCGCCGGTGTCCACGCGCAGGAAGGTGCGGCGGTTGGCATCGGAGCCCACCGTCTGCGACAGCTGCCCGCCGAACACGCTGGACGGATCGGCCGAGTAGTACTGGATGGTGCCGCCCAGGTTGCTGGTGGACGCGGTGCCCAGTGCGCCGATGCCCGATGCCAGCTCCACGCCGCCGAAGTTTTCCGCAATCAGCGCGCGGCTGATATTGAGGCCGTTGTAGTTGCCGTAGGCGTTGTCGCCCAGCGGCAGGCCGTCGAGCGTATAGCCCAGGCGCGTGCCGTTGAAGCCGCGCAGGCTGATCGTCTGCGACTCCTCGTTGGCACCGAAGGCATCGTTGGATTGCACGTTGACGCCCGGCATGCGGTTGAGCAGTTTCTGGATGCTGGTGCCCGGCGGCAACACCGGAATGTCCTGCTGGGTGATGCGCTGCACCTGACGCGTTTCGCCCTGGCCGATCACCGAGACCGTGTCGAGTTGCTGCACGGTCGTGCCGGTATCGGCAGTCACCTCGGGATCGGCGGCGTGGGCAGCCGGCGACAGCACGAGCGCGGTAAGGACGGCGGCACTTAACAGATGGGTCTTGGGCATGAGCGGCAGGGGGGACGAGTCAAAAGATGACGGCAAGCGTGCGACAGCTGTCTTGCGTCGATGCGACCGGGACATGACAGTGCTGCGACAGCTGCTGCGCATTGCGCGCCGCAGCTGCGTTGCGCTGGCATGCAGATGTCATCTGCGCGTCGTAATCTGCGCACTCATCCATCCGTGTTGTCCGAGGGTTGCTGCATGTCCGATCGCATTGCTCGCGCTTGTTCCCGGACGCTGACCAGCGTCGCCATCGCGGTGCTGGCAGTGGGATGCGGCAGTGCGAGCGCGCGCGACAAGGCGGCTCCGGCGGGCTCGGTGATCGCCACCGATGCACACGGCTACCTGGAAAAAGCACAGGTGCCCGACAGCCTGCGCCTGGTACCGCCACCGCCGCAGGACGGCAGCGCCGCGCTCGCCAACGATCAGGCCACCGCCACATCCATGCTTGCCCTGCGCGGCACACCGCGCTGGGACCTGGCCACGCAGGACGCTGCGCTGACGTTCCCGGCGGCCGCCAATCACTTCAGTTGCGCGCTCGGCATCCAGATCGACCAGGCGCACACCCCGCACCTGCTGCGCCTGCTCGAACGCAGCATGCGCGACGCCAGCACCAGCACCAGCGCAGCCAAGGCCCGTTACCAGCGGCCACGCCCGTTCATGCGCAACGACCAGCCGATGTGCACGCCCGACGACGACGCGGCGCTGCGCAAGAACGGCTCCTACCCCTCCGGCCACACCGCCATCGGCTGGAGCTGGGGCCTGATCCTGGCCGAGCTGGCACCCGCCCAGCGCGACGCCCTGCTCGCCCGCGGCCGCGCCTTCGGCGACAGCCGCCTGGTCTGCAACGTGCACTGGCAGAGTGACGTCCTGCAGGGCCGCATCATGGGCGCCGCCACCGTCGCCGCCCTGCACGACAACCCCGAGTTCCAGAAGGATCTAGCCGCTGCGCGCCGCGAGATCGACAAGGCGCATGCAAAGCAACCTGCCACCGCCACTGCATCGCCAGCATGCGATGCCGAGAACGCGGCATTGCAGACGGTGCTGCCGGGTGTGATGTGACGCGTTTTGCAGCGCAGTTGCGTGCGCTCGCTTCGAGTTTCGGTATCGGCATGTGACCCGCTGTACAAGCGTTGCGCTTGTCGCCGTCCCTGATCCTTGATGCAGAACACCAATAGCCAGCGTCTGCATCGGCTCGTCATGCGTCGCGGTAGGTAAGCGGTCTACTTGCCGATGCAAAAACTCGAAAAGATCTTGCCCAGCAATTCGTCGGCGCTCAGCTTGCCGGTGATCTCGCCGAGTGCTTCCTGTGCCAGGCGCAATTCTTCGGCGGCCAGTTCGAGCTGTTCGAAGCCCAGCTCCAGATCCGCTGCGTCTGCATGCTGTTCGGCGCGGCGCAATGCCTCGACATGCCGCGTGCGTGCGGAGAATTCGCCTTCCACGCTGTCCGCTCCGTCGCCCAGCGCAAGCTCGCGCAACCGGGCGTGCAACTGCTCCAGTCCCTGCCCGGTCACCGCCGAGACCGCGACCGCGTCGCGATCGAGCGCTGTGGCTTCGGCCAGCAGATCGCATTTGTTGTGGATCCACAGCTGACGCGGCACCGTATCGATGGCATCGCCGATCGCATCGCGCGCGGCTTGCGGGTCGCGTGCATCCAGTACCACCAGCGCCAGATCGGCGCGCTGCAGTTCGGCACGCGCGCGCCGCATGCCCTCGCGCTCGATCGCATCACCGCCCTCGCGCAGGCCGGCGGTGTCGACCAACACGAGTTCGAAACCATCGAGCTGGATGGCTTCCTGCAAGGTATCGCGCGTGGTGCCGGCGACATCGGTGACGATGGCGCGCTCGCTACCGGCCAATGCATTGAGCAAGGAACTCTTACCCGCGTTGGGCGGACCGATCAGCACCGCGTGCAGGCCGTCGCGCAGCTTGCGCCCGCGCTCGGCATCGCGCAGCAGTTGCGCCAGCAATGCGCGCGCCTGCTGTAGCCCGTCGCGCACCTGCGCTCCGCCCAGGGTGTCGAGCGGCTCGTCGGCAAAGTCGATCGCCGCTTCCACATGGATGCGTAGCCGGGTGAGGCTGTCGCTGAGCGCATCGACCCGTTGCGAAAACACACCGTCCAAGGATCTGCGCGCAGCGCGTGCCGCGCGCAGATCGCCGGCGGCGATCAGATCGGCGATGGCTTCGGCCTGCGCCAGATCGAGTTTGCCATTGAGAAAGGCGCGCTCGCTGAACTCGCCCGCGCGTGCCTGCCGCGCGCCCAGCGCAATGCAACGCGCCACCAGCTGCCGCAACAGCACCGGGCTGCCGTGTCCCTGCAGTTCCACCACCGCCTCGCCGGTGAAGCTGTGCGGCGCCGGAAACCACAAGGCGATGCCATCGTCGATCACCTCGCCCTGCGCATCGCGAAAGCGCGCGTAGCGTGCCTGCCGTGGCTGCAGATTCGGGACACCCAGCTCGGCGGCGATCTGCGCCGCCTGCGGCCCGGACAGGCGCACGATGCCGATGCCTCCGGTTCCGGCGGCGCTGGCGATGGCAACAATGGTCGATGGCGAAGAAGACATAGTCAGACAGGTTGCGCGGATCAGAGGCGTTGCAGTTGCGTGCGTGCCTGCTCGGCGCCGCTGCCTTGCGGCTGCAGTTCCAGATAGGTGGCGTAGGCCTTGCGTGCCTTGTCACGGTCGCCGGCTTTTGCGTAGGCATCGCCGAGATTGAGATAGGCCACCGCACGCGACGGATCGATTTTCAAGGTATTTTCCAGCCAGCGCGCCGATTCGGCAAAGCGTTCCTGGCGGTAGTACACAAAGCCCAGATTGTTGGCGGCCAAGGCGAAATCCGGGCGCAGCTTCAAGGCTTCGGCAAACTGCTCGGCCGCTTCGGCGTAGCGTTTTTCCTTGTACAACTGCAGGCCGCGCTCGTTGGCCAGCTGCGCACGTTGGCGGTCGCTGCTCTTCACCGCCGTCGGCAAAACCAGCCTGGCTTCGCCGCCTTGCAGCGTCTTCACCGTCACCGGCGCCGCAGCTGTTGCAGCACCGCTGGTGGTGGCGGCGGGACGCGCCGCATCCACGCGTCCGTTGAGTGCGATCGCGTCGGCAGACAACTGCGCGGTTCCGGCGGTCAGGAACTCCTCGCCACTCGGTACCTGGAACACGAACTCGCCGCCCTGCGAGCCGGGCAGGCTGCCGAACGCCGGGGTCTGCGCCGACACTGCCGACACCGCCGGTGCGACATAGGCCGCCAGTTCGGTACCGGTGATCAGGCCATCGCCATTGAGATCGCCCTTGCCCGCCAGCGCCTGCAGCAGTACCCAGGTGAATACCGAATGCCCGTTCGGGCCGCTGTCGGCCACCTGTTGATCGGCACCGCCGGCAGTGAGCATCTGGCGGGCGATGCGTCGCGCGTTCTCGCGCAGGTAGGCGCCGGACGTCGGCCCGCCGCGCGTCAGCCCCAATCCGCTATAGCAGGCATCCATCACGAACAGCACATGCTTGGCCTGCAGGCTTTCGGCAATGTTCTGCAGGTCGCTCATCGCGATCGCATCGCTGGCCAGTTGCTGCGGATCCGAGTCGACCGGAATGATGTAGCCCAGGTCGCGCCCGGATGCCAGCCGGCGCGTGGCGCCATGCCCGGCGAAGAACACGAACACGCGGTCGTTGGTCTGCGCGCGTCCCTCGCCGAGACGGTCGTGGAATGCCGCAAGAATATTGTTGCGCGTGGCCTGCCCGTTCTTGAGCACGATCACCTGCGAGGACGGAAACCCCAACGGGCCGGTCAGGGTGCTGGCGATGGCCTGCGCGTCGTTGGCGGCATATTCGAGCTTGGGCCAGTGCGCGTAGTCGTCGATCCCGATCACGATCGCCCAGGAGTTGGCGTAGCCGGTGGTCACGGTTGCCTCGGCCGCCGCGCTGGGCGCGTGCGCCACCGAAAACTCGCGGCCATTCCAGCCGGCGAACTGGTAGCCATCGGCGATCAGGCGATCCAGGATCTGCGGCAGCGCCTTCACTGCACGGTCGTGGATGTCATGGAACAACACGATGCCGCGCTGCTCCTTGTTCACTTGGTCGAGCACGCGCTGCACGATCGACTCGGGTACCGGGTCGGCCCAGTCCATCGAGTCGATGTTCCACATGATCGACTTCAGGCCTGCCTCGCCCAGCAGCTGCAAGCCTTCGGCATTGCGCGCCCCGTACGGAAACCGGAACAACGGCGCACGCTTGTCGTCCACCGCCCGCAACAACGTGTCGGTGTCCAGCACCTGGCTGCGCAACGCATCGCCTGTGGTCTTGGACAACTGCGCATGGGTCAGGCTGTGGTTGCCCACCGCATAACCTTCTTCCATCAGCGTGTGGCTGATCTTGGATAACGGCGCGAGTGTCGGCTTGCCCTGCGCGTCCAGGCTTCCCAGGTTGCGGCCCACTTCGAAGAACACGCCCGGCACGTCGTAGCGTTTGAGGATGGCCACGATCTCCTCGGTATAGGCCTTGTGCGGGCCGTCGTCGAAGGTCAGCACCACCGTCCTGGGCGGCAGGTCGCGGCCGAAGATCTCGCTGTCGCTATCGCGCGCGGAGAACGGGTACGGCTCCACCACGCCATGATCGCGCAGGATCTTTTCGCGCGTGTACAGGCTGCGCAGATGCGCCACGTAGTCGTCCCACTTCTCGCGCTTGGGCACGATCGCGCGGCTGCGATCGAAGCGGCTGAAAATCTGCGTCAGTTCCTTGTTGTAGCTGCGCTCGATCTCGTCCAGCGCTTCCAGATCCTCGCCGATGCGCTGATGCAGCTTCACCGCCGGCAGTGCCGAATCGCGGCCAATGCGTGCGTGCAGGTCGCGCAACACTTCGGCAAACGCCAAGCGGTCGGCATCGTAGAGATCCGGTGCCGATTCGATCTCGTCCAGCACCGTGGCGATCGTTGCGAAGCGGCGCGCTGCGTTCGACGTCAGCACCGTCTCGAATCGCGCAGCGATGCGTTCGCGCTGTTGGAGGTTTTCATGGAACAGCTGCTGCCCCACGCTGCTGGAGGTGGCGCGATCGCGTGGCGTCTGGGCATCCGCGTCGGCCAGCAACACAATGATGCGGCGATGCCGGTCCAGTTGCTCGCGCAGCTGCGCGATCAGTGCGCGTGCGTCGTCGCTGTCGGCTTCGGCTGGCGCACCAGTGGCGGCCGGCGCAGCGGTGCTGGCAGCAGACGCTGCCTCGCCGGCGGTCTGCTTGCCGCAGCCGGCCATCGCCAGCATTCCGGCGCAACCGGCGCACAGCAACAGGCGATACAGCGGCGATGACATCACGACGGCGTCCTTGGCGATGAAGACAACAGGGCAGACAGCAACTGCGGCGACACGCAGAAAGCCCGCCTTGCGGCGGGCTCTGTGCAACTGCGCTTACTTGGCGTTGGCCTGGATGATCTTGCTCGGCTTCTCGCCGTGCTGGCGGATCATCCACCACTGGATCAGCAGACCCAGGCCGCCGTTGACCACCCAGTACAGCACCAGGCCGGCCGGCATGAAGGCCATCATGACGCCGAACACCAGCGGCATGAACTGCATCATCTTGGCCTGCATCGGGTCCATGCCCGGGGTCGGGGTCAGCTTCTGCGTGGCCCACATGATGGCGATGTTGAGCACCGGCAGGATGAAGTACGGATCGCGCGCGGTCAGATCCTGGATCCAGCCCAGCCACGGCGCCTGGCGCAGTTCCACCGATTCCACCAGCACCCAGTACAGCGCGAAGAAGATCGGCATCTGGATCAGCAGCGGCAGGCAGCCGCCCATCGGGTTGATCTTTTCCTTCTTGAACAGCTCCATCGTCGCCTGCTGGTACTTGACGCGATCGTCGCCGTAACGCTCCTTCAGCTGCGCCAGGCGCGGCTGGAAGCGGCGCATCTTGGCACCGGACTTGTACTGCGCAGCCGACAGCGGATACAGCGCCAGACGCAGCAGCACCACCAGGCCGATGATGGACCAGCCCCAGTTGTGCAGGAAGCTGTGCAGATGGCTCAGCACCCAGAACAGGCCCTGGCCGATGATGGCCATGATCGAGAAGCGGCTGTAATCGACCACGCGGTCGAGCCCCTTGACGTCTTCCTTGGCGATCAGGCTGACCAGCTTCGGGCCAACCCACAGGCGCGCTTCGGTGGTCGCGGTCTGGCCCGGCGCCACGGTGAAGGCCGGGCCACGCAGTTCGGCCACGTCACGCGGGCCGTCCTGGTTCAGCACGTAAAGCGAGGCCTGGTCCTTCTGCGGAATCCACGCAGTGAAGAAGTGGTGCTGCAGCAGCGCCACCCAACCGCCGGTGATCTGGCGATTGAGGCCGCCGTCGTCCATGTAGTCCTTGAACGCGCGACGCTCGTAGCCTTCCTGCGGGCTGTACCAGGTCGCCCCGTTGAAGCTGAAGGAATCCGGGTTGGTCATGCCGCGGCTGAGGATGGTCGGCACCCGGCTCAGCTTGCGGAACACGTAGCCGTTCCACGGCGCGCCACTCTTGTTGATCACCTCGTCCTTGATCGAGATCGCATAGCGACCGCGCTCCAGAGTGAAGGTGCGGCGGATCGACACGCCGTTGGGGCCATTCCACACGAACGGCACCACCAGGGTGTTCTGGCCTTTGGCCAGTTCGAACGCGGTGCCCGGCTGCTCGGCGCGGAAGCCGCCCACGCCCGGTACCGGCGAATGCTCGCTGGCCCAACCGCTGGTGGCGTTATAGGGATGCGCGGCATCTTCGGTCAGCAGGCTGACCGGCGCGGTGCCGTCCTTGGTCTGCGGAAACTGCAGCAGTTCGGCGTCGAGCACGCTGCGGCCGTCCAGCTTCAGGCGCAGCACGTCCGAGGTCAGGGTGATCACCGGCGCAGCACCGGCAGCAGCCGGCGTCGCGGCAGTCGTGCTGGTAGCCGGTACGGCGCCCGGCACACCCGCCTGCGGAATGGCCTGGGCCGCCGGCACATTGGCCGACGATGCCGCAGCGTCAAGATCGCGCGCAGCCGGCACCGACTGCGTCGCCGCAACCACCGGCGCATTGGCGGCGGCCTTGTCCTTGCCCCACTCCATCCACAGCAGCGCCGCGACCATCAGCCAGGCAAAAATCAGGAAAACACGGGTCTGGTTCATCGGGCAGCAACTCGCTCAGTCGGAACTGGGTTCCGGCTCTGTCGGGGAAAGGGAGGATGGGTGCATCGTCCTGGCGGGCGGCATTGTGCCGGGCGCAGCAGGCAGGGGCAATGCGCCGGCACGGCGCAGCAGACGCAGGAAGGCGTCGCGAATCTGTGGATTGGTCGCTTTTGCGGCTGCGGAGCGCGCCACAATCACGTAATCGCCGCCGGCAAGCTCGGGCAGCAGATGCCGCATGGCATCGCGCAATACGCGTTTGATCCGGTTACGTCCCACCGCACGCGTGTCGACCTTGCGCGACACCGCCATGCCCAGGCGCGGCGGCGTATCGCCGGTCCGCCAGTGCAGGCTGAGCAACGGGTCCGAGGTACGACGTGCAGTATCGAAAACGACCGTATATTGCGCACGCGTACGAACCCGCGCAGAGCGAGGGAATCGCCTGCACGGGTTCGATGCGTTCACGTTAGGGACTGCCTCGGCCGCAGAGAGCGGCGCGGCAATCAAGCGCTCAGGCGCTTGCGGCCCTTGGCGCGGCGGCGAGCCAGGATCTTGCGGCCGTCGGCGGTTGCCATACGTGCGCGGAAGCCATGGTCGCGTGCTCGCTTGAGGTTGCTGGGTTGGAAAGTACGCTTGGTGGCCATGGGGCCCTCTGCATGAATGGAGACGAATAGAACCGGCAATTCTATAGGGCCATCAGCGGCCGGGTCAACTCCCCAGAGACGCTAGCGGAGGTGATGGCGGTCAAGCCCTGTGGATGGACCTGTGAATAAGTCTGGGAAAACCCTGTCCTCGGTGCTAGTCTGGCGCATCCTCTTTTCACTACCGGGCTGCGAGCACGGCGCTTTTCTGCGCGCCGCAGCCAGCAACAGATGATCATACTTTGATGGATGCTTGGCCCCGCTGTCTGGAACGTCTCGAAGCCGAATTCCCGCCCGAGGACGTCCACACCTGGTTGAAACCCCTGCAAGCCGAAGACCGCGGCGACAGCATCGTGCTGTATGCGCCGAACGCCTTCATCGTCGACCAGGTCCGCGAGCGCTACCTGCCGCGCATCCGCGAACTGGTGGCATATTTCGTCGGCAACGGCGAAGTGGCGCTGGCGGTCGGCTCCCGCCCGCGTGCGCCGGAACCGCAGCCGGCACCGATGGCCACGCCCAGCGCACCGGTTGCCGCGCCGATCGTGCCGTTCGCCGGCAATCTGGATTCGCACTACACCTTCGCCAACTTCGTCGAGGGTCGCAGCAACCAGCTTGGTCTGGCCGCCGCGATCCAGGCAGCGCAGAAGCCGGGTGACCGCGCCCACAACCCGCTTCTGCTGTACGGCAGCACCGGCCTGGGCAAGACCCACCTGATGTTTGCCGCCGGCAACGCGCTGCGCCAGGCCAATCCGGCCGCCAAGGTGATGTATCTGCGCTCGGAACAGTTCTTCAGCGCGATGATCCGGGCGCTGCAGGACAAGGCGATGGACCAGTTCAAGCGCCAGTTCCAGCAGATCGATGCGCTGCTGATCGACGACATCCAGTTCTTCGCCGGCAAGGACCGTACGCAGGAGGAGTTCTTCCACACCTTCAACGCGCTGTTCGATGGCCGCCAGCAGATCATCCTGACCTGCGACCGCTATCCGCGTGAGGTCGAAGGCCTGGAGCCGCGGCTGAAGTCGCGCCTGGCCTGGGGCCTGTCGGTGGCGATCGACCCGCCCGATTTCGAGACCCGCGCGGCGATCGTGCTGGCCAAGGCGCGCGAGCGCGGCGCCGAGATTCCGGACGACGTGGCGTTTTTGATCGCCAAGAAGATGCGCTCCAACGTGCGCGACCTGGAAGGTGCGCTCAACACGCTGGTTGCACGCGCCAACTTCACCGGCCGCTCGATCACGGTGGAGTTTGCCCAGGAGACGCTGCGCGACCTGTTGCGCGCCCAGCAGCAGGCGATCGGCATCCCCAACATCCAGAAGACCGTGGCGGACTACTACGGCCTGCAGATGAAGGACCTGCTCTCCAAGCGACGCACCCGCTCGCTGGCGCGTCCGCGCCAGGTGGCGATGGCGCTGGCCAAGGAGCTGACCGAACACAGCCTGCCGGAGATCGGCGACGCCTTCGCCGGCCGCGACCACACCACCGTGCTGCATGCCTGCCGGCAGATCCGCACGCTGATGGAGGCCGACGGCAAGCTGCGCGAGGACTGGGAAAAGCTGATTCGCAAGCTCAGCGAGTAAGCCGGCAACGGTCTTGACCGCCCGCTTGGAGAAAAGCGTGGAAACGTTGGGGTCAAATGCGGGAGAATCTGTGGATAACGTTGCCTCGCAGGTCGGGCGGAAAACTATCCACAGGTTTTACCGCCAGACCAGGGGCACTAGTCCAACGACTTTCAGGCGCTAATTTGTCTTTGGAAACAAACAGTTATGGTGGTTATCCGCTGAAAACGGCCCTACCATCACCACCAAGCTTTTGATTTATTCCATTATCTTTTAAAGCATAGGGGCACGGAACCACATGCGTTTTACACTGCAGCGCGAAGCCTTCCTCAAACCATTGGCCCAGGTGGTCAATGTGGTCGAACGCCGTCAAACCCTGCCGGTTCTGGCCAATCTGCTGGTGCAGGTCAAGGATGGACAGGTCTCCTTGACCGGTACCGACCTGGAAGTGGAAATGATCTCGCGCACGATGGTGGAAGACGCGCAGGACGGCGAAACCACGATTCCGGCGCGCAAGTTGTTCGACATCCTGCGTGCCCTGCCCGACGGCAGCCGCGTCACCATCTCGCAGACCGGCGACAAGGTCACGGTGCAGGCCGGGCGTAGCCGCTTCACCCTGGCCACGCTGCCTGCCAATGATTTCCCGTCGGTGGACGAAGTCGAAGCCACCGAGCGTGTTGCGGTGCCGGAAGCGGCGTTGAAGGAGCTGATCGAGCGCACCGCGTTCGCCATGGCCCAGCAGGACGTGCGCTATTACCTCAACGGCTTGCTGTTCGACCTGCGCGAGGGCTTGCTGCGGTGCGTAGCCACCGATGGCCACCGTCTGGCGCTATGCGAGACCGAGCTGGAAAAATCCGGCGGTGCCAAGCGCCAGATCATCGTGCCGCGCAAGGGCGTGACCGAGCTGCTGCGCCTGCTGGAGGCAGCTGACCGCGAGGTGGAGCTGGAAGTTGGCCGTAGCCATATCCGCGTCAAGCGTGGCGATGTGACCTTCACCTCCAAGCTGATCGACGGCCGCTTCCCGGATTACGAGGCGGTGATCCCGATCGGCGCCGACCGCGAGGTCAAGGTGGACCGTGAGGCACTGCGCGCATCGCTGCAACGTGCGGCGATCCTGTCGAACGAGAAGTACCGTGGCGTGCGGGTGGAAGTGTCGCCGGGTCAGCTGAAGATCAGCGCGCATAACCCGGAGCAGGAAGAAGCCCAGGAAGAAATCGAGGCCGACACCAAGGTCGACGATCTGGCCATCGGCTTCAACGTCAACTATCTGCTCGACGCGCTGTCTGCACTGCGCGATGAGCACGTGGTCATTCAGCTGCGCGATGCGAACTCGTCGGCACTGGTGCGCGAGGCTAGCAGCGAGAAGTCGCGTCATGTGGTGATGCCGCTGCGCCTTTGACGCTGCGTTCCACGTGGAACACGAAGAGCCCGGCGAGAGCCGGGCTTTTTCGTTTTTTGGAGATCGAGAGCGCTGAAGTCGTTGCGGTGTAAGGCTTTGGGAGGCTTGAACGTCTCTGGGCATCCGCTCTGCGCTGGTTAGGTGCCCAGATGCCTTTGTGCCTTAGCCGAAGCGGCTGCGCCTTCGGGCAGGATCCTCGGAGCAGCAGCGCCGCACGGTCACCAAGCCAAGGACGTTTCGATAGACGCCACTCCCGGGTAGCCAGACTTCAACGACCGCACAAGCGCATCAGTTCATTTGCTTGGATTGACGTGCGTAAGTTCGTAGGCCAGCGATATCAAAACAATGGGGCATGAGTCTGGCGCGCTGCTGTCGTCGGCATGGATGCTTGACCAATCTATGATTCGAGGCAGCCCCAAGGATCATTGAGCTGTCTCGCCCAGGGACAGTGCCACGCTAAATCGGTGTGCTCCGCGCAGGTAAACAACTCACCCGGGACCTGTTGAGTCACGAAGACCCTGTTGGCAGGGTCACGGCGTGCACGTGGAACAACAGGCTTCTCTTCGTGTCACCGGCCGATATTGGGGAAAGCTGGTTTTGTCGCAACTTCAGTGAGATTCCCTAGTCATGCGCCGCGGTTTTGTCGTCCAGCGAAATCGCACTCACTGGAATTAGCCTGAACAAGTTCAGCAAGAACGAAGTGGTTCATTCGGAACCAAGACGTACAGCTGCGTCTGACGTGAGCGTTCTCAAGCCGGTTTTTGAGTTATGCACATCGAGCTTTGCTTTTAAATCTATAAATAATTTAAGAGCTTGGTGGTGATGGTAGGGCCAGATTTCGCCGGAAACTACCCTATGTGTTTGTTTTTAAAATACTTTTAGGCCTCGAAACCCTGTGTTTAGACCCGTGTAGAGGGGTCCACAACCTGTGGATAAGCGGAAGCGGTTGTTCGGGCCTGCTTTTTATCCACAGGTTGTCCCCTGCCTGTCCCTTGGGTCGCTTCACGTCTGCGCGGGCAGGATCCGCATCGATCACGTATCCTCCGCTCCGACCGGGATGCCGGATCACAGCGCAGAGCAGACCGATCGATGCACGTAGTGCGGTTGTCCATCCATCGACTTCGTCGTTTCGAGACCGTCGACCTCCACCCCGCCAGTTCCTTGAACTTGCTGACCGGCGATAACGGCGCGGGCAAGACCAGCGTGCTGGAAGCGTTGCATCTGATGGCCTACGGCCGCAGCTTTCGTGGCCGTGTACGCGACGGGCTGATCCAGCAAGGGGCCGGCGATCTGGAAGTCTTCGTGGAGTGGCGCGAGGGAACCGCCGCTACGGGGGAACGCACGCGGCGGGCGGGCCTGCGCCACAGCGGCCAGGAATGGACCGGCCGGCTGGATGGCGAAGATGTCGCCCAGCTGGGCGCCTTATGTGCCGCGCTGGCTGTCGTGACCTTCGAGCCCGGCAGCCACGTGTTGATCAGTGGCGGCGGCGAGCCGCGGCGGCGCTTCCTGGACTGGGGGCTGTTCCACGTGGAACCTGACTTCCTGGCGCTGTGGCGGCGCTATGCGCGAGCGCTCAAACAGCGCAATGCCTTGCTCAAGCAGGGCGCGCAGCCGCGCATGCTCGATGCCTGGGACCACGAGCTCGCCGAATCTGGCGAAACGCTGACATCGCGTCGCCTTCGCTATCTGGAGCGCCTGCAGGAGCGATTGATTCCGGTCGCAACCGCGATCGCCCCGTCGCTCGGGCTGTCCGCGCTGACGTTCGCACCGGGCTGGAAGCGCCATGAGGTGTCGTTGGCCGACGCGCTGCTATTGGCCCGCGAGCGTGATCGCCAGAACGGCTACACCTCGCAGGGGCCGCACCGGGCCGATTGGGCGCCAGCCTTCGATGCACTGCCGGGCAAGGATGCGCTCTCCCGCGGCCAGGCAAAGCTCACCGCCCTCGCCTGCTTGCTGGCACAGGCCGAAGACTTTGCCCACGAGCGCGGCGAATGGCCGGTGATCGCCCTGGACGACCTGGGCTCGGAACTGGACCGCCACCACCAGGCTCGCGTGCTGCAGCGCCTGGCGTCCGCACCGGCGCAGGTACTGATCACCGCAACCGAAATGCCGCCCGGCCTGGCCGAATCCGGCAAGCTGTTGCATCGGTTCCACGTGGAACACGGCAATGTGGCCGTGCTGACGCCCTCCGCGTAACCGTCGCCGGCGCAGGTGGGCCGACTGGTATAATTTCCGGGCTATCCCCCTTTTCCCACGGTGCGATGCGGCTCCTGCCGCCTGCGCCCGTGTTGTGGAGCTAACGGCACACGCATGACCGACGAACAAAACACCTCGCCCACCCCCAACGGCACCTACGACTCCAGCAAGATCACCGTGCTGC
Source organism: Xanthomonas sp. WHRI 8393 (assembly GCF_040203315.1). Taxonomy (NCBI): domain Bacteria; kingdom Pseudomonadati; phylum Pseudomonadota; class Gammaproteobacteria; order Lysobacterales; family Lysobacteraceae; genus Xanthomonas; species Xanthomonas sp. WHRI 8393. The sequence continues at coordinate 114,249 of NZ_JBEGGL010000001.1, forward strand.
GTGGCCTGGAAGCCGTCCGCAAGCGCCCCGGCATGTACATCGGCGATGTCCATGACGGCACCGGCCTGCATCACATGGTGTTCGAGGTGGTCGACAACTCGGTCGACGAAGCCCTGGCCGGCCATGCCGACGACATCGTGGTCAAGATCCTGGTCGATGGATCGGTTGCGGTGTCCGACAACGGCCGTGGCGTGCCGGTCGACATCCATAAGGAAGAAGGCGTCTCGGCGGCGGAGGTGATCCTCACCGTGCTGCATGCCGGCGGCAAGTTCGACGACAACAGCTACAAGGTATCCGGCGGCCTGCACGGCGTGGGCGTGTCGGTGGTCAATGCGCTGTCCGAGCACCTGTGGCTAGACATCTGGCGCGACGGCTTCCACTACCAGCAGGAATACGCGCTGGGCGAGCCGCAGTACCCGCTCAAGCAGCTGGAAGCCTCGACCAAGCGCGGTACCACGCTGCGCTTCAAGCCGTCCGTGGCGATCTTCAGCGACGTCGAGTTCCATTACGACATCCTGGCGCGCCGCCTGCGCGAGCTGTCGTTCCTCAATTCGGGCGTCAAGATCACCCTGATCGACGAGCGCGGCGACGGCCGTCGCGACGATTTCCACTACGAAGGCGGCATCCGCAGCTTCGTCGAACATCTGGCGCAGCTCAAGTCGCCGCTGCACCCGAACGTGATCTCGGTGACCGGCGAGCACAATGGCATCGTGGTGGACGTGGCCCTGCAGTGGACCGACGCCTACCAGGAAACCATGTACTGCTTCACCAACAACATCCCGCAGAAGGATGGCGGCACCCACCTGGCCGGCTTCCGCGCAGCGCTGACGCGTGTGCTGAGTACCTACATCGAGCAGAACGGCATCGCCAAGCAGGCCAAGGTCGCGCTCACCGGCGACGACATGCGCGAGGGCATGATCGCGGTGCTCTCGGTCAAGGTGCCGGACCCCAGCTTTTCCTCGCAGACCAAGGAAAAGCTGGTCAGCTCGGATGTGCGTCCGGCGGTGGAAAACGCCTTCGGTGCGCGCCTGCAGGAGTTCCTGCAGGAGAATCCGAACGAAGCCAAGGCCATCACCGGCAAGATCGTCGACGCTGCCCGTGCGCGCGAAGCCGCCCGCAAGGCGCGCGACCTGACCCGCCGCAAGGGCGCGCTGGACATCGCCGGCCTGCCCGGCAAGCTGGCCGACTGCCAGGAAAAAGACCCGGCGCTGTCCGAACTGTTCATCGTCGAGGGTGACTCGGCAGGCGGCTCGGCCAAGCAGGGCCGCAACCGCAAGAACCAGGCGGTGCTGCCGCTGCGCGGCAAGATCCTCAACGTCGAACGCGCGCGTTTTGACCGCATGCTGGCCTCCGACCAGGTCGGCACGCTGATCACCGCGCTGGGCACCGGCATCGGCCGCGACGAGTACAACCCGGACAAGCTGCGTTACCACCGCATCATCCTGATGACCGACGCCGACGTCGACGGCTCGCACATCCGGACCCTGCTGCTGACCTTCTTCTACCGGCAGATGCCGGAGTTGATCGAGCGCGGCTACATCTACATTGGCCTGCCGCCGCTGTACAAGCTCAAGCAGGGCAAGAGCGAGCTGTATCTGAAGGACGACGCGGCGCTCAACGCCTACCTGGCCAGCAACGCGGTCGAAGGCGCGGCGCTGATCCCCGCCACCGACGAGCCGCCGATCACCGGCGAGGCGCTGGAAAAGCTGTTGATGCTGTTCACCAGCGCCAACGAGGCGATCGCGCGCAACGCACACCGCTACGACCCGGCGCTGCTCACCGCGCTGATCGACCTGCCGCCGCTGGACGTGGACAAGCTGCAGGCCGAAGGCGAGGTGCATCCCACCCTGGATGCGCTGCAGGCGGTGCTCAACCGCGGCACCTTGGGCACGGCGCGCTACCAGCTGCGTTTCGACCCGGCTACCGGTGGCGCCTCGGCGTCGCTGGTGGCGGTGCGCAGGCACATGGGCGAGGAATTCACCCAGGTGCTGCCGATGGGCGCGTTCGAAAGCGGCGAGCTGCGTCCGCTGCGCGAGGTCTCGCTTGCCCTGCACGACCTGGTGCGCGAAGGCGCGCAGATCGTGCGCGGCAACAAGACCCACCCGATCACCAGCTTCGCCCAGGCGCATGCCTGGCTGCTGGAAGAGGCCAAGCGCGGCCGCCAGGTACAGCGCTTCAAGGGCCTGGGCGAAATGAACGCCGAACAGCTGTGGGAAACCACGGTCAATCCGGACACGCGTCGCCTGTTGCAGGTGCGTATCGAAGATGCCGTGGCCGCCGATCAGATCTTCAGCACCTTGATGGGCGATGTGGTCGAGCCACGCCGCGACTTCATCGAGGACAACGCGCTGAAGGTGTCCAACCTGGACATCTGAGCCACCGTTGCCCGTCGGCGCACCGCTCAGGCGCTGCGCCGACGCCTGCGGTTTTTTCAGGACGACGATGAGCGCAGATCCTTCCCCGCGGCCGGTACCGACGCCGGCCGCCGGCACCGCCCCGCTGCTGCCGCCATTGCTCGGCTTCGGCATCGATGTGCTGATCGCCACCGGCCTGCTCCTGTCGCTGAGCGTGGCCGGGTTCGCGCTCTGGGGCGTGTTCCGCGGCGTCAGTGCCGTGCAGGCTGCCAAGGCGCAGGGCCTGACGCTGTCCTCAAGCGAGATCATGGCCACCATCGGCCAACCCGGCGTGCTGGTGCAATTGCTTACCGCGTTGGTCAGCACCGCCTCGCCAGCGCTGCTGCTGTACTACTGGCGGCGGCGTGCGACTGCAGACGAACACCGGGCCTCACGCGCCGCTGCAAGGCGTGCCTCCACCTGGGGCTGGACCGCGCTGATCGCGGTTGGCGTGTTCCTGCTCAGCAATCTGGTCAGCGTCGCGGCGTCGGCGTTGGGCATCAAACCGGTGCCGACCAACCTGCCGCTGATGGAAGAAGCCATCAGGCAATGGCCGCTGGCGCTGGTGGTGTTTGCCGTGGCGATCGCCCCGGCGTACGAAGAATTGCTGTTCCGACGCGTCTTGTTCGGCCGCCTGCTCGCCGCCGGCCGGCCCTGGCTGGGCATCGCGCTGAGCAGCGCGATCTTTGCGCTGGTGCACGAAGTGCCCGGCGTCAGCGGCAACGGACCGGCTGCCATCGCGCAGCTATGGCTGGTGTACGGCGGCATGGGCGCGGCGTTCGCATGGCTGTACTGGCGCACCGGCACGCTATGGGCACCGATCGTGGCGCATGGCGTCAACAACGCCACCGCCCTGGCGGCGCTGTACTTTTTTGGCATCGGCTGAGCCGTTTGACGAAAAGTTAAGACGAGCCTGCCAAAATGCCCCCAGAGTTCAAGGGGGATTGAATGAAAGCCAGGCTGTTGATCGTTGTCGCCGTCTTTGCACTGACGGCATGCGCCACCACAACCTCGCCGACCGGCCGCCGACAGGTGGTGGGAGGCGTCACGCAGGACCAGCTCGACAAGCTTGGCGCCGAATCGTTCGCGCAGACCAAGGCCAAGGAAAAAGTCAGCACCGACGGCAAGCAGAACGCCTACGTGCAGTGCGTGGTCAATGCGCTGGTAGCGCAACTGCCGCCGCAGTGGCGCGAAACCCGTTGGGAAACCGCGCTGTTCGTCGATAACGAAGCCAACGCCTTTGCGCTGCCCGGTGGCAAGGTCGGCGTGAACACCGGCATCTTCACTGTCGCCAAGACGCAGGATCAGCTGGCTGCCGTGCTCGGGCACGAAATCGGGCATGTGATCTCCCGCCATCACGAAGAGCGCATCACCCGCCAGCTCGGCGCGCAGACAGGCCTGGGCATCATCGGCGCGCTGGCCGGTGCGGCCTACGGCGACGGCGCCGCCAGTGCCGTCAACCAGGTCGGCGGAATGACTGCCCAGACCGTGTTCCTGCTGCCCGGCTCGCGTACCCAGGAGAGCGAGGCCGATGTGGTCGGCCAGCGCCTGATGGCCCAGGCCGGCTTTGACCCTGCCCAGGCAGTCACGCTATGGCAGAACATGATGGCCGCCAGCGGCAATCGCCAGCCGCAGTGGCTGTCCACCCACCCCGACCCCGCCAATCGCATCCGCGAACTGCAGGCAGACGTCAATCAACTCGAACCGGTTTACCAGCAGGCGCGACAGGACGGGCGCGTGCCGCGTTGCGGCTGATTTCGCAGCGCTCACGTACCGAATGTCGCAACACAGCATGGAAACCGTTTTCGGGAACTGAGACTTTCTGCTAAGTTTGCCGGCTCAGATTTTTCGTACAGCGTTTATTCCGCTTTTCGTACCGCCCGACGGCGGCTCGTCCGAGGTGAAACATGAAACTGCTCAACCGCAAGCAAGCCCTGTTGTCCCTGTTCATCGCCGCGTCCCTGGGCGGGGCTGTCGTCACCGACGCGGTTGCGCAGTCGGATCGGTCGTCCGAGCGCGCCAGCCGCAAGTCCAAGAACAGCGGCAAGGCCGAAGAGTTGTATCCGCAGTCCACCCGTGCCGCGCCGACGATCAAGCCCTCCTCCAAGATGGGCAGCAAGCTGCAGAAGCTGATCGAAACCTTCAACAAGGGCGAAGACTTCCCGGCCGTGCGCAGCCAGGCCGACGAGATCCTCGCCAACAGCTCGGCCAACGAAGCCGACAAGGCGCTGGCCTCGCAGCTGGCCGCCCAGGCGGCGTACAACATGGACGACACCGCCGCTGCCAAGAAGTACCTGCAGCAGGCGATCGGCCTGAATGCGCTGGACAACAACGGCCAGTTCCAGTCGATGCTGATGCTGGCGCAGTTGCAGATGCAGGACGACCAGCAGGCCGAAGGCCTGGCCACGCTGGACAAGTATCTGGAAGAGAGCAAGTCGCAGCGTCCGGAAGACCTGATCCTCAAGGGCCAGGCGCTGTACCAGGCCGAGCGCTACAAGGAAGCCATTCCGGTGCTGAAGCAGGCCATCGCCGCCTCGCCCGAGCCGAAGGACACCTGGAACCAGTTGCTGATGGCGTCCTACGCCGAAGCCGGCCAGACCGGTGAAGCGGTGGCCGCTGCCGAAGCGCTCGCCGCCAAGACGCCGAACGACAAGAAAGCCCAGCTCAACCTGGCCAGCATGTATATGCAGGCCGACCAGATGGACAAGGCCGCCGCAGTGATGGACAAGCTGCGCGCTGCCGGGCAGTTGACCGAAGAAAAGGAGTACAAGCAGTTGTATTCCATCTACGCCAACACCGAGAACAAGGAAAAGGATGTCATCGCGGTCATCAATGAAGGTATGCAAAAAGGCATCCTTAAACCCGATTATCAGACATACCTTGCGCTGGCACAGTCGTATTACTACAGCGACGACGTGCCCAAGGCGATCGAGAATTGGCAAAAGGCCGCACCGCTTTCCAAGGACGGCGAGACCTATCTGAATCTGGCCAAGGTGCTGCATTCGGAAGGTCGCATCCCGGAGGCCAAGCAGGCCGCGCAGCAGGCAATCGCCAAGGGTGTCAAAAAACCTGATGACGCCAAGAAGATCATCAATCTGAAGTAAAAAAGAAAATAAACCCCCGAAATCCCTGTGTTTTTAGTGGTTACAGGACTCGGGATTGGTATAAGCTTGGGGGTTCCTGCGGTGTCAAAGCCGTCCGAAAACCTGGGGATCATCACAGTGATCCGGGGCCCCCACTGAAAGAGCCATTGGCGCATGACGGAACAACTCGTTATCCACAGGCATGACTATGATGCCGGGAACCAGGGTCTGAGCTGGGCCCGCATTATCGGCATTGCTTTCGTAATTGCCTTGCACCTCACTGCACTGATGATGTTGCTGATCCCTGCAGTGGCGCCGAAGGCTCCGGCAGAGAAGGAGCGCACCACCATGGTTACCTTGGTGGATGCACCGCCTCCTCCCCCGCCGCCGCCGCCGCCGCCGCCGCCGGAAGACAAGCCGCCACCGCCGGTCAAGAATCTGTCGCCGCCGAAGCCGTCACCGGTTCCGCCGCCGCCGGAAGCTCCGGTTGTCGATGTTCCCGAACCGCGTCCCAGCGATATCGTCACGCCGCCGAGCCCACCGGCTCCGCCGCAACCGCCGAGTGACATCGGCGCCAGTGTCGATATCTCGTCCAAGAACATGAACCCGCCGAAGTACCCGCCGGCTGCATTCCGTGCCGGTGTCCAAGGTGAGGTCATCCTGATCGTGGATGTGGATGCCAACGGCAACGTGACCAATGTGTCGGTCGAAAAGTCCAGCCGCAACCGCGACCTTGACCGTGCCGCGATGGACGCAGCACGCAAGTGGAAGTTCAACGCCTCCACTGTCAACGGGCAGAAAGCCGCCGGACGTGTCCGCGTCCCGGTCAACTTTGCTCTGAACTGATCCCACGGGCCGGCCACGGTCGGCCCAGGATCCTGTCTTCCTTTCGCTCCACCCTTCATCACCACACACAACAAAGGTAAGCGTCATGCTGCAGGAATTCTTTATCGCCGCCGCTGCAGGGGGCTCCAATCCGTCGGCCGCCCTGTCGCAGATGGGCTTCGAGCACTTGATCACTGAAATGACGTCCAGCCCCGGCGATTTCGCCGTGTCCTGGGTCGTTCTGATCACCCTGATCGCCATGTCCGCTGCCTCCTGGTACTGGACTGTCATCAACATCTTCCGTGCCACCCGTCTGAAGAGCGCGGCTGACCGCGTCACCACCGCGTTCTGGGATGCCCCGAATGCACAGGACGCCATCCGTGCCATGGAAGAGCAGCCGGCTTCCGAGCCGTTCTCCAAGATCGCACTGGACGCAGCGCAGGCTGCTGCTCACCACCAGCGCGCCGAAGGCAGCACCGGTGGCCTGGGCGAGAGCCTGAGCCGTTCGGAATTCGTCGATCGCGCCCTGCGTCAGGCCGTGACCCGCGAAAGCACCAAGCTGCAGTCGGGCATGACCCTGCTGGCCACCGTAGGTGCGACCGCGCCGTTCGTCGGTCTGCTCGGTACGGTGTGGGGCATCTACGGCGCGCTGATCAAGATCGGTGCAACCGGTTCGGCCTCCATCGACGCCGTTGCCGGCCCGGTGGGTGAAGCGCTGATCATGACCGCGATCGGTCTGTTCGTCGCAATCCCGGCCGTGTTCGCGTTCAACTTCTTCTCCAAGGTCAACAGCTCGGTGATCGCCAAGTTCGACACCTTTGCCCACGACCTGCACGACTTCTTCGCCACTGGTTCGCGCGTTCGCTAATCCGTAGTAAAGAACGACTTCGCAACGATTTAGACGGAGCCCGTTATGGCCTTCAGTAGTGGAAACAGCGGTGGCCCGATGGCCGACATCAACGTGACGCCCCTCGTGGACGTGATGTTGGTGCTGCTGATCATCTTCATCATTACGGCACCGCTGATGTCCCATAAGGTCAAGGTGGAGCTGCCAGAGGCCAACCTGATCCAGAAGGAAGATGCGGAGAAACGCGCCGCGCCGATCACCCTGGCCGTCAAGGAAGACGGGTCGCTGTACTGGAACGACGAGCCGATTTCCAAGGAAGCCTTGGAATCACGCCTGTCCACCGCCGCACAGCAGACACCGCAGCCGCCGCTCAATTTGCGTGGCGACCGCACGACCAAGATGCGTACGATCAACGAGATCACCAAGATCGCGCAGGGTCAGGGCATGTTGGACGTCGGCTTCGTCGCAACCAAAGAGAAGGGGCAGTAAGCCATGGCATTCAGTACCGGTGGAAACCGCGGCCCAATGGCCGACATCAATGTCACGCCCCTGGTGGACGTGATGTTGGTGCTGCTGATCATCTTCATCGTGACCGCGCCGATCATGACCTACCCGATCGCCGTGGATCTGCCGCAGCGGGTACTCAACCCGCCACCGCAGACGACCGAACCGCCGCCGCCGATCGAGTTGCGGATCGACGCCAGCAACCAGGTGTTCTGGAACAACAGCCCGACCCCGGTCGCGCAGTTGCAGCAGAAGATGGAAGAAGTGGTGCAGGCCGATCCGACCAATCAGCCGGAACTGCGCATCGACGCCAATGAAGATGCGGAGTACGAAGTGATGGCCAAGGTCCTCGCTGCGGCGAAGAACTCGCAGATGAAGAAAATCGGCTTCATGCAGTAAGACATCGCAAGACCGCAACACAACAGTCATGACGCGACTGCAACGCCACCGGAAACGGTGGCGTTTTTTTTATGCTCGATCAGTGGGGTGGTTGCTGCCGCTGCGTTCGACGCGCATGCATGCGGCCGGCTGTTTGCCAAGACGTGATATCCGTTTCCCGGGCACCGGGCGAGTGATGCATGCAGCGTCCCGCAGGTCGTCCGCGCTAGCAAACCGCCGGAGGTGCAGCGGCAAGTCGCAACGGCACGCTTCGGGGCTCGGCCTGCCAGAGGCGTCTGCCCTGCCCTTCCCTCACTGCCGACCAGGTGTATGCTCGATCGTGCAGCACCCACGCTCATAGCACAGGAGGCAGTCATGGCTTTCAGTACGGCAGGCAATCGGGGACCGCTGGCGGAGATCAATGTCACGCCGCTGGTGGATGTCATGTTGGTGTTGTTGATCATCTTCATCGTCACCGCTCCGATGCTGGCGCGGCCAATCACGGTGGACCTGCCACAGCGCAGCGAGCAGACCCAGTCACGCATGGACCCGCCTGCACCGATCGGGTTGCGTGTGGACGCCAGCGGGCAAGTGTTCTGGAATGCCAGCCCGATAACGCTGCAGCAATTGCAGCCCAGGTTGATCGAACAGATGGGCCAGGCAGCCGGCAATCAGCCAGAGCTGCGCATCACCGCCAGTGCGGATGCCGAATACGCGGTGATGGCCAAGGTGCTGGCTGCAGCCAAGAATGCGCAGGTGGATCGCATCAGTTTTGTGCAGTAAATGGGTGATTAACCAGCCTGGTAAATCAGCCGTAAGTCATCGATAACAATTGAATCGGGGCAGAAACCCTGCCCCGATTCAATATTCGGTAACCAAGCAACGCATCCATATAATCGACTTGATTATCTCAAGCGCCGATCGATGCGCCGCGCAGTATGTCCAGATAGGCGCGCACGGTCGCATCCAGGCGTTGATACAGGGCTTCGCTGATCAATGCATGACCGATCGAGACTTCGAGTACGCCGGGGACAGCGCTCAGAAAGTCGCCGAGATTGGCCTGCGACAAATCGTGGCCGGCATTGATGCCCAGACCTGCGGCGGCGGCGCGCTGCGCTGCGTGGGAAAACAGCTTGAATGTAGCATCCGGCTGGCCGCTCAGATGCGCGTGCGCATATGGGCCGGTGTACAACTCGATGCGGTCTGCACCGAGTGCTGCCGCCTGCGCGATAGCGGGATTTTCGGCATCGACAAACAGACTGACGCGAGCACCGATGGCCTTGAACGAGGCGATCAGCGTGGCCAGTTGTGCGGTGTCCTGGGCAAAATCGAAACCGTGGTCGGACGTCAGTTGTCCATCGCCATCCGGTACCAGGGTGACCTGTTCGGGGCGGGTGGCACGACATAAGTCCAGCAGGCCCGGATAACCGTCGCGCGGCGGCGCGAACGGGTTGCCTTCGATATTGAATTCGACACCGTGCTCGCGTGTCAGCGCGCTCAGCGCCAGCACATCGTCGGCGCGGATATGCCGCTGGTCCGGGCGCGGGTGCACGGTGATGCCGTGCGCACCGGCGGCAATGCAGGTGCGTGCGGCCTGCACCACATCCGGATCGTGGCCGCCGCGCGAATTGCGCAACACCGCGATCTTGTTGACGTTGACGCTGAGCTTGGTGGTCACTGCGTCGCTCTCAAGCCTGCGGCTCGCCGTCGCGCGTGGCGTTGAGGGCGGCCGCCTTACGGGCTTCGGCGATCTCGCGCAGGCGGCGCAGCTCGGCCGGGTCGATCAGGCTGCTGGTGTCGCGCTGGGTATCGCCCATGCGCGAGGCGAACCAGCCGCGCGTCCACAGCAACAGCAACAGCAGTGCCACCAGCAGCGAGGCCACCAGCAACCACACGTGCGGCGTGCTGAAAGCCAGCACCAGCGCACCCAATGCCATAAGCAGAAACAGCCAGTGCATGACGAGCTCCCCGATCAGTGGCGGCAGTGTAGCGCCGCGCCCGGCATGGTTCCACGTGGGCGCGGCGATGCGGCTCAGAGCAGCGGTGACAGCAGCCGTGCGCAGGCTTCGGGCAGCCGCGATCGCCACAATGGCCGGTGGCGCGCGAAGCGCACTTCCTGCGCCTGCTGCAGGTCGGCGTCGATCAAACCGGCCAGCTCGGCGGCCACCGCCTGGTCGCGGAATAGCATCGACAGCTCGAAATTCAGGCGAAAGCTGCGGCTGTCGAAATTGGCGCTGCCGACGATGCAGACCTCGTCGTCAGCCAGCAACGCCTTGGTGTGCAGCATGCGCGGGCCGTATTCGTAGATGCGCACGCCGGCCTCGAGCAGCTCGTCGAAATACGAACGCGCCGCGTAGGTGACCAGACGCGAGTCGCTGACACGCGGCACCAGCAGGCGCACGTCCAGTCCGCCCAGTGCGGCCGAGGTCAGCGCCATGCGCGCGGCCTCGCCGGGCACGAAATACGGCGTGACCAGCCAGACCCGATGCCGGGCTTCGTGAATCGCAGCGACCATCAGCCGGTGGATGGACTCCCACGACGAATCCGGGCCGGAGACCAGCACCTGCGCGTCGACATCGCCCTGCGCACGGCTCGACACGTCCTCGGGCCATAGCTGCTGGCCGTGGAAGGCAGCGCGGCCCTGCCCGGTGGCGTACAGCCAGTCTTCCAGGAACACCAGCTGCAGGCTGCGCACCACGTGGCCCTGCAGGCGCATGTGCAGGTCGCGGTAGGCATCGCTGCGGACCTGCTCGTTCTCTTCGTCGGTGACGTTGATGCCGCCGGTGAAGCCGATCCTGCCGTCGACCACGACCACTTTGCGGTGGGTGCGCAGGTTCAACCACGGCCGCTTGAACGGCTTGAGCAGCTGGGATGGATGGAACCAGGCGGTCTCCACCCCGGCCGCGCGCAGCGTGCGCAAGCTGCGCCGGGTCATCGCCGACGACCCCACCGCGTCCATCAGCAGGCGCACCTTCACCCCGGCGCGTGCGCGCTCCATCAGCGCATCGCAGATCGCGGTGCCGCTGTGGTCGGGCTGGAAGATGTAGTACTGCAGATGGATATGGTCGCGCGCACCGCGGATGGCCTCGATGATGGCCGCATAGGTGGCCGCGCCATCGACCAGCCAGTGCACCTCGGTGGCGCTGCTGGGGGCCAGCCCGGTGGTGGACTGGGCGATCTTGGCCAGCTCGGTGCAGTCCGCGTCCGGCGGGCAGACGCTGCTGTAGCTCTCCATGCCCGAGCGCGAACGGCCGCGCCGCAGTCGCTGGCGTTTGACCTTCTGCGGGCCGAGCCAGTAATAGATCAACAGGCCCAGGTACGGCAGCGCCGCCAGCGACAGCACCCAGCTGAGCGTGGCCACCGGCTCGCGCTTCTGCAGCACGATCCAGCTGGCGATCCACAGCAGGTACAGCACGTAGGCGGCGAGGAGAAGCGCTTCGAGGTGGGGAATGGTGGCCAGCCACTCCCAGGCGCCCTGTACGGATGCGAGCATGCGCGGATTCTACGGGGCGCACGCACCACTGCGGTGAGCGTGGGGACGATGCGATCGCCGCGCCGGGTCTGAAAGCTTCATCGTGGCGCGCCCCTGGTCGCATCGATTGAGACCCGCCGGCCGTACGATGCGGCGATGGCAACTGCGATCAAGGGCCGTGGCACGACCGGCCATCTGCCCGGACGCTTCGAAACCACCACCCAACAACCGGTGGACGATGGCTGGTACGCCGACGACGGCGAGGAGTTCGCCGCGCCGGCATTGCGCACCCAGGTCACCGAGGAAACCGCGCGCAGCATCATCAGCCGCAATCAATCGCCGGACATCGGCTTTTCGCAATCGGTCAATCCGTATCGTGGGTGCGAGCATGGCTGCAGCTACTGCTTTGCGCGGCCTTCGCATGCCTATCTCAATCTGTCGCCCGGGCTGGATTTCGAGACCAAGCTGTTCGCCAAGACCAACGCGCCGGAGCTGTTGCGCCGCGAATTGTCGCGCCCGGGCTATGTGCCCAGCCCGATCGCACTGGGCATCAACACCGATGCCTACCAGCCGATCGAGCGCAAACGCGCACTGACGCGGCGCCTGATCGAGGTGCTGTGGGAGACCCGGCACCCGTTCACGCTGATCACCAAGAATGCGTTGGTCACCCGCGATCTGGACCTGCTTGCACCGCTGGCACACGAGGACCTGGTCAACGTGCATTTTTCGGTGACCACGCTGGACCCGCATCTGTCGGCCAGGCTGGAACCGCGCGCGTCCGCACCGCATGCCCGCCTGCGCGCGATGCGGGCACTGCACGAGGCCGGCGTGCCGGTCGGGGTGATGGCCGCCCCGGTGATCCCGTGGATCAACGACCATGAGCTGGAAGCGATCCTGCAGGCCGCGTCCGCTGCCGGCGCGCACAGTGCCGGCTATGTGTTGTTGCGGCTGCCGCACGAAGTGGCGCCACTGTTCCGCGACTGGTTGCAGACCCATCACCCGCAACGCGCCGGGCACGTGATGAGCACGATCCAGCAACTGCGCGGCGGCAAGGATTACGACAGCGCCTTCGGCACACGCCTGCGCGGCCAGGGCGTCTACGCGGAGTTGCTGGCACGCCGCTTCGCCCTGGCCCACCGCCGCAGCGGTTTCGACGCACGCGACATGCCGGCATTGGACACGACCAAGTTCCGCCGCCCCGCTCTGCCGGCCAAGCCGGTGCCGCAATCGCCGCAAGGCAGTCTGTTCTAGGGGCGGGGATTGGGGATTTGAGATTGGGGATTCGTAACAGCCGACGCACTGCAATGACCGGCCCTTACCAATCCCCAATCCCCAATCACGAATCCCCGCCGTACAAGGCACTCGCCGACTGGAACAGGATCCAGCTGGTGGCGATGAACTTGTCGCCGCCGACCGGGCGGTTGCCGCGGTGGGTGTGGGTGAAGGCGGTGGGGGCGATCAGCAGGCTGCCGGTGCGCGGGCGGGCCTTGCGCTGCTGGAACAGGAATTCGGTCTCGCCCTGTTCGAACTCGTCGTTGAGGTACAGCGTCCACAGCAGATGCCGGTGCAATGTGTCGGCGCTGGCATCGCGTGGATACAGCTCGCAATGCCAGTAGGGATAGCCGCCCTGGTCGGCGGTGTACCACTGCAGGTTGATCGCGCCCGGGCGCAGGCAGGTACGGGCCAGGTCGCCCAGCGCCTGGTCGCTCATCTGCGCGATGTCCCCGGCCACCAGCCGGTGCGGGCTACCGTCGGCAGTGGTGACCTGCAGCATCAGCGGTGAGATCAGGGCTTGTGGATAATGCCGCAGATAGGTCAGTACGCCTTCGAACACCGCTTGCTGCAGGCGGTTTTCCACCGCCGCCCACTCGGCTACACCGCTGATGCGCAGGTCGCGGCTGTGTTTGAGTTCGGGAAACACGCCGCCACCGATACGGCCGGGATGCAGCTGCTGGCTGTCGCGCATGCGTTGCACGATGGCGGCGCAATCCTCGCGCGAGACGGCGTTGTCGGTGATCTGGATGAAGTCGGGTTGGCTCATGCGCACGACCATAGCAACCTGCGCTACCGCCTGCACAGCACGCCCGGCGGCGCGCGCAAGGCAGCAAAGAAAAACCCCGCCGAAGCGGGGTTTTTCGTTACACGCGTGGTGCTACGACGATCAGAACTTGTAGTTGACCGAAGCGGCCAGCACGTCGCCCTTCACCTTGTAGCTGCCCGCCAGGCGGTCGCCGGTGGCACTGCGGGTGTCGCTGGTCGGGTCGCTGGTGAACAGGTGGGTGTAACCGAAGTTGTATTCGGCCTGCTGCGACGGACGCCAGCTCAGACCCAGCGAGACCCACTTGCGGCTCGCATCCGGCACGCGCACGTCGCGGTGCTCGGCGGTGGTCGGGGTCTGGTCGTACGCCAGGCCGCCACGCAGGGTCAGCGTCTCGCTCATGCGGTAGTCGGCACCGATCGAGGCGAAGGTGGTGTCGCGGTAGGAGAAGTCCAGCACGCTGTCGGGCTGGTTGGAGGCGAAGTCCACGGTCACCTGGTCGAACTTGCTCCAGGCGGTGCGGGTGACGTCGGCCATGATCGACCACTGCTCGTTCACGTTGTGGGTGAAGCTGGCGGTGGCGCTGGCCGGCAGCTTGACGGTGGCGCGGCCCTTGGTGTCGACGAAGGTGCCCGGCGCGGCAACGCCCAGGACTGCCGCAGCCGGACCCGGCACGGTGAAGTCGGCATCGCCGTCGGTGATCTTGTGCTCCACTTCCGAGCGGTAGCTGAAGCCGATGTGGGTGTTCTCGTCGATGCTGAACAAGCCGCCGAGGGTGAAGCCCACTTCGGTGCTGTCGCCCTTGATGCGCGAGTAGCCATCGGCATTGCCCGGCGCGAAGCCCGGCACGCGGCGCGCGGCCAGCACGCTGCCGAAGTCGACCGCATTGGCCAGGTCGATATCCAGACGCTCGGCGAACACCGAGGCACCGAAGGACACGTACGGGTTCACGTCGTAGGAGAACGCGACATTGAAGTCGATCGCCTGCAGCTCGGTCTTGGTGCCGTGGTAGCGGCCGACCCAGTCGCGGTCGTATTCGGTCTTGAAGCCGAACGGCACGGTCAGCGAGGTACCCAGGTGCATGTTGTCGTTCTCGCCGAACGGCACGTGGAAGTACATCGCCGGGACCGGCGCGATCATGCCGGCGTCGCCGCCATTGCCGCCGGAGACCGGGGCGCCGTTGGCGTAGGTGGCGGTGTCGGGCTGGAACTTGGCCGAGAAGCTGATGGCGCTGACGTCGGCCTGGAACAGGCGACCGTCCAGCTGGCGCATGCCGGCCGGGTTGTTGGCGATGATCGAGGCATCGTCCGGGGCGCTGCCCGAACCGGCGAAGGCACGGCCAAGACCCTTGGCGCTGTTTTCCTTCAGCTGGAAGGCGGCGCCGTGGGCCTGGCCAACGGCGAGTACGCCGGCAATACCGACGGCCAACAGGGTGGCGCGGCTGAGAGTGGAAGCGGTAGACATAAGGTGGTGCTCTCCGGATAAAGACTGCAGTGGTCGGTACAGCGCCCGCGCCCAGCGCCAAGTGGCTGCTGGAGCGCGCCGGAGACCCCCCCCCGACATACGACGCCGTACGCAGTATACCCACCACAATTAACCGAACAATAACGAAGTACGTTTTGATCGTCTGGACAGGTTAGGGATGGGTTCAGGAGCGTGAACCCGCTAGAGTGCCACTCCGATGTTCGTCTCTCTCCCTTCCCGCAAGAAACCCACCCCGCGCTGGGCAGTGCCGTTGCTGTTCGCAGCCGTCTGGCTGGCCTACCTGTGGTCGATCAGCCGGCCCGGCGAGGCACGCAATACGCTGTGGCTGGACTGGGGCGCGCTGTCCAGCGGCGTGTCCAACCTGGGCGACTGGTGGGCGACGCTGCGCGACGGCAGCGTGCTGCGGCTGTTCACCGCGTTGTTCCTGCATGCCGACTGGTCGCACCTGCTCGGCAACCTGGTGTTCCTGCTGATCTTCGGGCTGCCGGCCGAGCGCATCCTCGGGCCGTGGCGCCTGCTGTTGCTGTTCCTGGTCGGCGGCGCGGCCTCCAATCTGGCGGCGATCTTCGCGATCGGCACGCCGGACCGGGTGATCATCGGCGCCTCGGGCGCGGTGTCGGCGTTGATCGGCACCTATCTGGCACTGTTTCCCGGCGCCAAGCTGGGCGTGGTGCTGCCGCTGGGGCTGTTTCTGGAATTCATCCGGGTACCGGCGCCGTTGCTGATCGGTGCCTGGGCGCTGCTGCAGGTGGTGTTCGCCTATATCGGCCCGGCCTTCGGCATGGTGGCGTGGTCGGCGCATATCGCCGGGTTCGTGTTCGGCATCGTGTACGGGCTGTATGTGCGCGCGGCGATCGCGCGGCGGCTGCGCAAGCGCCACGGGTTCTAGCGCGGCGGCAATCGTGCAGGGGGCACCGGGGCGCCGTGTTGCGCCGGCTGCGCGCCTATAATCGCCGCATGTCCAAGCCTCTGTACAAAGTCACCTTCCTCAATCACGGCAAGGTCTACGAGCTTTACGCCCGCCAGGTCACCGGCAGCCATCTGTGGGGCTTCAACCAGATCGGCGAGCTGGTGTTCGACGTGCACGACGGGCTGGTGGTCGACCCCACCGAAGAGCGCCTGCGCGAAGAGTTCGGCAACACCAAGACGCTGCACCTGCCGATGCAGAGCATCGTGCGCATCGAGGAAGTCGAGAAGAAGGGCCAGTCGGTGATCCGCGATGCCACCACCGGCGACAAGGTGGTCACGCCGTTCCCGTTGCCGACCAAGCCGCGCTGATGCGCATCCTGGTGCCCGACGATTACCAGGGCGCCGTGCGTCACCTGCCCTGCCTGCAGCGCCTGCACGGCCACGATGTGCAGGTGCTGGGCGCGCTGGCCACCGACCCCAACGAATGGGCCGAGCGGCTGGTCGAAGCCGATGCGCTGGTACTGATCCGCGAACGCACCCGCGTGGACGCCACGCTGTTGCGGCGACTGCCGCGACTCAAGTTGATCAGCCAGACCGGCCGGATCGGTGCGCATGTGGATGTGGCCGCGTGCACCGAGTTCGGGGTGGCGGTGGCCGAAGGCGTCGGCTCGCCGGTGGCGCCGGCCGAACTGACCTGGGCCTTGATCCTGTCGGCCAGCCGGCGCCTGGGCGAGTACCAGCGCGCGCTGCACCAGGGCCGCTGGCAGGCGCTGGGCGATCCCGGCCTGGGGCGCGCGTTGCATGGGCGCACGTTGGGCATCTGGAGTTACGGGCGGATCGGCCAGCGCGTGGCCGGCTTCGGGCGTGCATTCGGCATGCAGGTGCTGGTGTGGGGCGGCGAGGCCTCGTGCGCACAGGCCGCGCGCGATGGCTTCGACATCGCCGCCAGCCGGCAGGACCTGTTCGAACGCAGCGATGTGCTGTCGCTGCATCGGCGCCTGACCGCGCAGACCCGCCACCAGATCAACGCGCAGGATCTGGCCTGGATGCGTCCGGATGCGTTGCTGGTCAACACCAGCCGCGCCGAGCTGATCGCGCCCGGCGCCTTGCTGGCCGCGCTGGATGCAGGCCGGCCGGCACAGGCGGCGGTGGATGTATTCGAACGCGAGCCGGTGCTGGATCCGCGCGACCCGCTGCTGCAGCATCCGCGCGTGCTGGCGACGCCGCATCTGGGCTACGTGGAAAGCGACAGCTATGCGCTGTACTTCGAAGCGGCGTTCGACAATGTGCTGGCATTTGCCGCCGGTGCGCCGCGCAACCTGGTCAATCCCGAGGCATTGGCGATTACGCGATAGCGCGTGGTTGACGCGGTGGTGATCGTGCGCTTGGGGAGGCTTGTCGCGACCGGGGTCGCTCCTACAAGCGCCTTGGGGTCCAAACCCGCCGGCGCTGTGGCGGCCGGGTGATCCAGGGATGCGTGCAGGTGGCGTGGCAGTGCCGATGCGTAGCGATCGGGCCTGGCGCGCAGCGGGTGATTCACCCGCTGCGCTGTGGCCGGATTACTTGACCGGTTCGGCCGGCGCAGGCGCGGCAGGTTCCACCGGCGGCGCGGGCTTGGCCTTGTCGGCCGGTTCGCTCGGCTTGTCGGCAGGCTTGGGCTTGTCAGCTGCTGCCGGGCGCGCGGCGGCCGGCCTGGGCTCGGCTGCGGTCTTGGCGGCCTTGGCCTTCTGCGCTGCCTGTGCCTTGGCCTTGAGCGCGGCTTGCGCCTTGGCCGCCGAGCCGGGCTGCTTGAGCTCGGCCAGCGCGGAAGCGATCGGGCCATCGCCCGGCAGCACGTCGCCGGCTGTGTAGCCCTCCTCGCCTTCGGCATCGCCACGCAGATGGCCCGGCAGCGTGGCTTCGCTGAAGTCGGCCAGGCTGGCCGGCACGTCGGCATCGCCCGGTTGCGGTTCCGGGGTGAGCAGCACTTCCGGCACGATGCCGCTGGCCTGGATCGACTTGCCACTGGGGGTGTAATAGCGCGCGGTGGTCAGCTTGACCGAGTCGCCATTGTCCAGCGGCAGCACGGTCTGCACCGAGCCCTTGCCGAAGGTGCGGCTGCCGATGATGCGCGCGCGCTGGTTGTCGCGCAGCGCGCCGGCCAGCACTTCCGAAGCACTGGCCGAGCCGGCGTCCACCAGCACCACCACCGGTGCGCCGCCGAGCAGATCGCCCGGGGTGGCGTCGAACTTGGCATCGCTGATGGAGATGCGTCCGCGCGTGCTGACGATATTGCCCTTGTCGAGCAGGTCGTCGGCCACCTGCACCGCCGAGGTCAGCAGCCCACCCGGATTGCTGCGCAGGTCCAGCACCAGGCCGCGCAACTTGCCGCCGGCCTGCAGCTGCTTGAGGTTCTTCTGGAAGTCGGCACCGGTGTCGGCCTGGAAGGTGCTGATGCGGATATAGCCATAACCCGGTTCCAGCAGCTTGCTGCGCACGCTGGCCACGCGGATGGTCTGCCGCTGCAGGGTCACGTCGAACGGCTTGGGAGCCTTGTCGCGCACGATGGTCAGCACGACCTTGCTGCCGGATTCGCCGCGCAGCGGCTCCATCGCCTTGCTGGCGTCGATCGGCTTGCCGTCGATGGCCACGATGACGTCGCCGGCGCGGATGCCGGCACGTGCGGCCGGGGTGTCGTCGATCGGCGCGATCACCTTGAGCGTGTTGTCCTGCTGCTGCAGCAATTCCACGCCGATGCCGTCGTAGGCGCCGGTGGCCTGCTCGTCGAAGGCTTCGGCATCTTCCTTGTCGAAATAGGTGCTGTGCGGGTCCAGGTCCGAGAGCAGGCCGCGCACCGCGGCGTGCATCAGCTTCTTGTCCTCGACCGGGTCGACGTAGGCCTGCTTGACCGCGTTGTACACCGCCACGAAGCGGCGGATCTCATCCAGCGGCACCTTTGAGACGGCGGCTTCGTTGACTTCCGGATCGTCCGCAGTGGCCTGGGCGGCGGCGGGACTGGCTTTCTGCGCCCAACCGGGTGAGGCGAACAACGCCAGCGACAGGGCAACGGACAGGACGGCTACGCGCATGAAGCACTCCGACAAAGAGATAAGACGCCCCGCAACGGAGCAGCCTGGATTATGCGCGAAGCCGCGGTAAATCCGCGTTGACTTGGCGGGGCCAGGTATGGCGGCGGTCATGCACCGGAACGCGCGCGGCGTGCGCGTGCGCTCAGCGGCGCTGCAACCAGCTCGACGGATCCACCGGCTGCCCGTTGCGACGCAGTTCGAAGTACAGCGCCGGCACGCCCTGCCCGCCCGAGCTGCCGACCTTGGCCACCGCTTCGCCGCGCTTGATCGACGCGCCGGCATCACGCAACAGCGTGTCGTTGTGCGCGTAAAGGCTCATGTAGCCGTTGCCGTGGTCCACGATCAGGATCATGCCGTAGCCGGTCATCCAGTCGGAGAACACCACCGTGCCATCGGCCACTGCGGTGACGGTGCTGCCCTTGGGCGCGCCGATCAATACCCCCTTGCTGGTGTGGCCGTCGGGCAAGGTGGCATTGAAGCGCGCCAACAGGTTGCCCGCCACCGGCCAGCTCAGACCGCCGACCTTGGGTGCCGGCGCACTGGCGATGACCTTGGGCGGGGTCTTGCCGGGACGCTCGGGGCGCTCGGTCTTGCTGCGCTTGGCCTGCGCGGCGGCTTCGGCGGCGGCGCGTTTGGCGGCGGCGCGCCGTTCGGCCTCGGCCTTGGCGGCCGCCGCGCGCAGGTTGGCGAGCAGCTGTTCCAGCGACTTGGCGTCCTGGCCCAGGGCTTTTTCGCGTTCGGCGCGCTGTTTGTAGCGGTCGTCCAGCTGCGCGACCGTCGCCGCCTGCTGCGAGCGATCCTTCTGCAGCAATGCGGCCTGCGCCTTTTGCTGCGCACGCGCCGTATCCAGTGCCTGGCGACGGTTGGCGATGTCCTGCTCCACCTTGGTCAGCGCATCCAGCTGCGTGGTCAGTGCCTGGATGCGCTGTGCACGCGCGTTCTGCACGTAGCGATGATCGGCCAGCATGCGCGTGGCATCGCCCACGGTGTCCTGCGACAACAACACCTTCAACGGCGCGTTGCGGCCGACCTGGTCGGCGGCGCGCAATAGCGCAGCCAGCTGCATGCGCTGGTTCTGCAGGCCGCGCTGCAGCTGCGCACGCTCCTGCTGCAGCTTGCCCAGATGCTGTTCCTGCTCGCGCATCGCCGTTTCGGTCTCGCTCAACGCGCGCGAGGTCCTGGCCACCTTCTCATCGGCCTGGCGCAGTTGCTGGGCGGCAGTGCCGCGCTTGCCTTCCAGCTCGCGGCGGTCGGCGCTGATGGTCTTGAGTTCGTCGCGCAGCTGCTGCAGTTTGCGCTCGGTCTCGCGCTGGCTTTGCGCACCGGCCGCGGTGCTGCCCAGCAGCGTGCAGGCCAGCACGGTCGCCGCCAGCCACGCGCGGCAGCGGCCGGTGGCGGGGGCGGACGGCAGGCGCGAGCGCGGGGCGGGCGACAGGGGCAACGAAAGGTCCAGTGACTTCAGGCAGGTGCGCGATTGTAGCCAAGCATGGTGTGATCACCGCCACGCCCAAGACAGCCGCCGCCGCGCAAGGTTCAGCATGAAGCCCCAGCATCTTCTTCTGGCATTGTCCCTGGTCTGCGCAAGCGCCTGGGCCGACGAGGACATCAGCAAGGTCAACGGCCGCATCAGCGCCGAGGCCGGCAAGGTCTATGGCGGGCTGGACACCGTCAATGGCTCCATCGAGGTCGGCGCCGGCGCGCAGACCCGGAGCGTGGAAACGGTCAACGGCAGTATCCAGATCGGCGACAACGCCCGCACCGGCGATGTCTCCACGGTCAATGGCGCGATCACGCTGGGGCAGAAGGTGGTGGTGTCCGGCGGGCTGGAGACGGTCAACGGCAGCGTGCTGGTGGAGCGCGGCAGCCGCATCAGCGGCGGTGTGGAAACGGTCAACGGCAGTATCGGCCTGGTGGAAACCGAGCTCGGCAAGGGCATCGAGACCGTCAACGGCGACATTACCGTCGGGGTGCGCTCGCATGTGCATGGCGGGATCGAGGTCACCAAGCCGAACTTCAGCTTCTCGTTCAAGCCTGCGCGCAAGCCGCGCGTGGTGATCGGCCCGGATGCGGTGGTCGATGGCCCGCTGGAGTTCGAGCGCGAGGTCAGCCTGTACGTGCATCGCACTGCGAAGATCGGTGCCGTCACCGGCGCCACCGCGCGCAGCTTCGACAGCGGCGTGGCACCCAAGGACTGACGCGCTCACCACGGGGCCAGCGCCTAGAATCGGGGGACCTTCGCCGCACGAGGAGTCCCGATGCCCCGCAAGATCCTGTTGTGCCTGGCCGCGACGCTGGCCCTGGCCGGCTGCAAGCGCGAATCCGCCGACGCGCCAAGCGCGCCCGCCGCACAGGCGCCGGTGGACACGGCGGCCAGCGCACCGGTCAGCCGCCACACCTTTTCGCCGGAGCTGACCGGCGACGACTTTGCCGAGCTGGTCAAGACGCTGGCCTCGGACGAATTCGAAGGACGCGGCCCCGGCACGCCGGGCGAAGAGAAGACCGTCACCTATATCCGCGACCAGATGCAGCGCATCGGCCTGCAGCCGGGCAATGGCGACAGCTGGTTCCAGGACGTGCCAATGGTGGAAACCACCGCCAATGCGGCCACCGCACCCAGCCTGCGCAGCGGCGAGCAGACCCGCACCCTGGCCTTCGGCACCGACATCGTGGTCGGCACCCGCACCGGCCAGGCCGAGGTCAAGCTGGACAACAGCGAGCTGGTATTCGTCGGCTACGGCGTGGATGCGCCCGAACAGCAATGGAACGATTACGCCGGCCAGGACTGGAAGGGCAAGACGGTGGTGATGTTCGTCAACGACCCGGGCTTCCACACCGGCGATGCCAAGCTGTTCGACGGCAAGCGCATGACTTACTACGGCCGCTGGACCTACAAATTCGAGGAAGCCGCCCGCAAGGGCGCGGCCGCGGCGCTGATCGTGCACGACACCCCGGGCGCCAGCTATGGCTGGGACGTGGTCAAGAATTCCTGGGCCGGCCCGCAATACGACCTGCCGGCCAAGGACGATCCCGATCCGCGCCTGCCGGTGCAGGGCTGGATCAGCGCCGAGACCGCCAAGCAGCTGTTTGCCAATGCCGGGCTGGATCTGGCGCAGGCCTACAAGGACGCCAGCAAGCGTGGCTTCAAGCCGGTGCCGTTGAAGGCGAGCTGGTCGGTGGACCTGAAGAGCACGATCGCGGAGAAATCCTCGCGCAACGTGGTCGGCGTGCTGCCCGGGACCACGCATGCCGACGAGGCGGTGCTGTACATGGCGCACTGGGATCACCTGGGCAAACACCCGGGCGAGAGCGGCGACAACATCTATAACGGCGCGGTGGACAACGCCACCGGCGTGGCCGGCATTCTCGAGATTGCCGACGCGTTTGCGCATCAGGATCCCAAGCCGGCGCGGTCGGTGGTGTTCGTTGCGGTGACGCTGGAAGAATCCGGCCTGCTCGGTTCCAAGTACTACGTGGCCAACCCGAGCTTTCCGCTGGACAAGATCGCGGCGGTGATCAACCTGGATGCGATGTCGGTGGCCGGGCGCGCACGCGATGTCACCGTGGTAGGCATGGGCAGTTCGGAGCTGGAAGACATCCTCAAGCCGATCGCCGCGATGCAGGGCCGCACCCTGCATGCCGAAGCCACGCCGCAAAGCGGCTCGTATTTCCGCTCGGATCATTTCAACTTCGCCAAGGCCGGTGTGCCGGCGCTGTATGCCGATGGCGGCGAAGACCTGCGTGAGGGCGGTACTGCGGCCGGGCGCGCCGCCGCCGAAGACTACGGGCGTAATCGCTATCACGCCCCGGGCGACGAATACGATGCGGCCAGCTGGAAGCTCGATGGCACCATCGAAGACCTGCAGGCGGTGTATGGCGTGGGCAAGGAGGTGGCCGCCGGCCAGCGCTGGCCCAACTGGTATGCCGGCAACCCGTTCAAGGCTGCGCGCGATCGCATGATGGCCGGCAAGCCCGCTGCGGGCGCCGCGGCAGCGGCGCCTGACGCCGAAAAGGACGCAGCTGCCGAGGGCAAGAAGGCGGCGCCGGCGCGTTGAACGACGCCAACACCGCATGCGATGTCATGCAGCTACTGCATGGCGTCGTGATGCGGCCTGCAAGGTGAGCGGCAGCGGCGCGCCCGCGTATCGCGATCAAAACAAAGGGCCTCCTGTTGGAGGCCCTTTGTTTTGGTTCGTCCTGATCGTTGCGGTTGCGGGCGAGGTCACGATCCGTGTCGATGCAGTGCATCGATGCGTCGGATCGCGTGCCGCCTCCCACTGAAGGATGTCTGTTCGTCGGTGCTCTTCTGAGAGAGGATGCCACCGGCCTGGGAGAGGCCTTCAATCGTGCTGCCGACAACGCGTTGCCATCAACGCGGCGCATTGTCGGCGCGCCGCCGACTCCGGGGTGCGCTGGTCAATCGTTATCCACGCTCACCACGTGCCCGTCTTCCGGGTCGACATGCAGATCCACCTTCTGCCCACCGCGTTGCTCGGCATCGGCCTTCCACAAGCCGTCTTCGAACTTGAGATCGTGCACATTGGAATAGCCGCCGGTCGACAGCGCGGCGCGGATATCGGCCTCGCTCAGTTTGGAGGTGGTCTGGTCGCCGTACACGCGGCCGGTCACCGGATCGATACGCACATCCACATCCTTGCCGTCGCCGCTGCGTGCGTCGGCGGTCCACACGCCATGTTCGAACTTGACGTCGTGCACCTTGGTATAGCCCTTGTCGGTCAGCATGCTGGTGACCTCGCGGGCGGTCAGCGCCTTGGCCGGCTTGTCGGCGGCGGCCTGCGCAAACGCGCCCTGCGCTGCCAAAGCGAGTGCGCCGATCAGCGCGGTCTTCATCAGTCGATGTGCCATGTGATGCTCCTGCAGTGAAGTGCGCCCATGCTGGACGCGGTCTTATCGCTGCCAGGTGAATGGCCGTCAGAAGCCGCAGCAAGAGTTCAGTGAGCTCAAGCTTCGGTGATGATGCGATCGGGGTGCGTCCGATGACGCACGCACGTTCGCACGTTCATCAGCCAGTGGTTTGCGGCATTGCGGCGCAATGAGCGCGTAGTGTACTGGGAGCGACGTAAACGGTGTCACATCGAAACCGTCCTGCCCGGCCTGTCATCCAATAGATAGCCAGTACGAAGATGCAAAAGAAGCGAGCCGCTTTGCGGCGGCTCGCTCGACTCAACCCACCCGCCTCACATCACGGAATGGCGCGTGTGGCGCGCACCGCCTGCGGCGAGAGGATGGACATCTGCGGCTTGTCGGTGCCGTCCTTGTTGGGATGCACGCTGTACTGATAGCTGACGTTCCACCACGAACCGGCGGCCCACCAGGTCCAGCCCGACCAGACATCTGCATTGGCATCGATATAGCGGAGCATGCCGCGCAGTGCCTCATTGCAGACGGGGTTGTTGGCGGTGCCGAATTCGCCCAGAAACCCGCGCCTGTGGTTGGTGCGCAGCCACTCGGTGAAACTACGCAGGCGCTCGACACCGACGGTGGCACTGACGCAGACATTGGTGGTGCCGCTGGAATCGGCATCCAGGTATTGATGCACTTCGAACGCGTAGCGATCGAGCGGATCGTAGATGGAAACCAATGCGGTTGCGTTGGAATAGCCGTCGTTGGTGGGCGAATACCAGCTGTGTGCACCGGTCCATAATGCGCCCGGCACCAGGATCAGGTTGTTCGCACCGGTGGCACGAATCGCATTGATGCCTGCCTGTGCAGTGGCAGCCCAGGCGCTGGCCGAGACGCCATTGGGCTCATTCATCAGCCCGAAGATCACCGCGTTGTCGCTGGGAAATGCCAGCGCAAGGCGGCGCCACAAATCGGCGAATGTGGCGATCGGCACCTCGTCGCCACCGATCTTGTAACCGTAGTATTTGCCGTAATTGTGGATGTCCAGCACCAGATACATGCCCGATGCCTTGGCGCGTGCCACGGCTTGCTGCACCAGGGCCAGTTGGGTCGGATCCAGTTCACCGCGTGCACTGGGCTGCAGACGTTCCCACAGCACCGGCAGGCGGATCGTGTTCATGCCGACGCCGGCGAAATAGGTGTAATCGCTGGCCGAGGCATACATATAGTCCTTATTGAGGACGCCGGGTTTTTTGGACGATGCGAATTCGGCACCGGATAAATTGACGCCGGCATACGTCAGTGCGCGTGTTTGTGCGTAGACGGGTGCGAATGTGCCGAACAGAATGCAGAGCAGGGCGCAGCGGAAAACGGTGCGCAGCGTTTGAGAGACAGCAGACATGAAACAACTCCTTCGACGACGGGGATGGTGTGTCGCAGCGGTTTGCGTGCGATCTGCGCGAGGTGCGCCACACCTGTCGTAACCAATGCATCTGCCGTGCCTAAACGCTCACCACATCGAATGTGAATCAAATGTGTAGGCTGGGTCGCAGTCACTTACCGCAAGGGTCACGTTCTGGAACAGCACGCTGTGACGCGCCGCGCTGAAAAGCGGTCGCGCACGCTTGTCGACACCGCCATCGCATGCATGGCGCTGTCGAAAAATCGGCGGATGGATGCGCTCGCCGTCAACGGCGCGGCGCCGGATCACCGACGCTGCACTGCTGTTGCGCACGCACACGCAGCGAGCGCTATAGCGCGTGCTGAGTGCTGGCGTTTTGCTGCGTGACGACTGTGCTCACCGCGACTGGGCACGGCTGTTGCCGGGCATCGGCATATACCGGGTGTACATGCGTGAGCTGGGTGCTTGCTGCTTGCTTCGACTACTGGGTGATGCGTTTTGCGCGCGCGCTCAGGATCGACATCTGCGGCTTGTCGCGGCCCTGCGCATCGGGCTGCACGTTGAAGGGGTAGCTGCGGTTCCACCACGCGCCGGCGGCCCACCAGGTCCAGCCCACCCATACGTCGCGGTTGGTTTCCAGATAGCCCAGCATGCCGTTGAGTGCGCTATTGCAGGTGGCGTTGTTGCCGGTGCCGAACTCGCCGAGAAAGCCCTGCTTGTGATTCAGACGCAGCCATTGGGTGAAACTGCGCAGGCGGTCGGCACCGGCGGTGCTGCTGACGCAGCCGGCACTGGTGCCGCTGGAGTCCGTGTCCAGGTACTGATGCACTTCGATCGCGTAGCGATTGAGGGGGTCGCGAATGGAGGCCAGCGCCACTGCGTTGGACTGGCCGGCAACGGTGGAATACCAGCTGTGCGCGCCACTCCATAGCGCGCCGGGCACCAGGATCAGATTGTTGGCACCGGTCTTGCGGATGGTGTCGATCGATGCCTGCGCGGCGTTGGCCCAGGATTGCGGATTGATGTCGTAAGGCTCGTTCATCAGCCCGAAGATCACGCTGTTGTCGTTCTTGAAGGCGATCGCCAGGCGTCGCCACAGATCGTTAAAGGTGCTGATCGGCACGCGCGCGCTGCCGATCTTGTTGCCGTAATACCGGGCGTAGTTGTGGATATCCAGGATCAGGTAAACCTTGGCCGCCTTCGCGTTGGCCACGGCCTGGCGGATCAGTGCCAGCTGCGCCGCATCCAGCTCGCCGCCGGCCTTGGGTTGCAGGCGCTCCCACAGGATGGGCAGCCGGACGATGTTCATGTGTTTGCCGGCGAAGTAGCGGTAATCGCTGGCGGCCGGATACAGATAGTCGACGTTGAGCACCCCGGGCTTTTGCGAGGATTTGATTTCGGCACCGGAAAGATTGACGCCTGCGTACTTCAGGCGGTTCTGTGCCTGTGCGAACGGCACACCTGCAAGCAGCACGATGACAAGCAGCAGCAATGACAACGCACGGCTGGACAGCCGGCGCGTCGGCGTGGGGGAGGGCAACATGGGTGACTCCTGAAGCATTCGCGGGGGAGATGCATTGCCCTGGCGTGGACCTGCCACGTGCATGACGACACTGCATCGCGTTTCACCCTAAGCGCATCGAGACATTCAAACTACGAATGCGAGCTATCACTTAATTGGAGCTGTGAGCGACTTCGCGTTTATTGCCAAACATGCGCACGCTTTGTTGTGGTAAGGCGACACCGCACGGTCACGCGCATTGCATGCCGATTGCAATCTGCGCCGAATGGCTGCGGAACGCCGCCTCCCGCATCGCTGGACCGCCATGGTGCGATCGCAACGCTGCAGGTCGATGGCGCCGTGCGCCTGGCAGTGGTGCGCATCGCAATTGCGACGTACGCCGCATTGCGCGGGCATCATCGAAACGCAACGCGCGGCGCAGCACAGCACCTGCCATCGCCACCGTGCTGCTGCGCGATCAACGCGCACGCACATGCAAAAGTCACCTGGTGCGGTCGCGCAACCTCGGCACTTGCCATGTGCAACGCGCAATTGGTGTGGGCGGCGTCATGCTTTCGGCAGCGGGCAGCCAGTGCACCTGCTGCAATAAGAAGATCGGATTGCGGCTGAGATGGATGCAGCGCGCGGTCTGTAATCGTTGGTGGATCTCATCGGTGACGCGTGGCAGGACAGGGCGGATGGCAAAAAAAACGGTGGCCGCAGCAATAGCTGCGACCACCGCGATCGACCGGACCGCGCGGCTTACTTGGTCGCGCGGCGGGCGTACTTGCTCAGAATCGACATCTGCGGCTTGTCGCTGCCGTCCTTGCCCGGCTGCACGGTGAAGAAATATTCCGGCTTCCACCAGGCGCCAGCAGCCCACCAGGTCCAGCCCAGCCACACGTCACTGTTCTTTTCCATGTAGGTCAGCATGCCTTCCAGCGCCTGGTCGCAGACCGGATTGTTGGCGGTGCCGAACTCGCCCAGAAAGCCCTTCTGCTTGTTCTCGCGCAGCCAAGCGGTAAAGCCGCGCAGCTTTTCCTCGCCGACCGTGGCGCTGGTGCACACCGGCTTGGTGCCGCTGTAGTCGTTGTCCAGATATTGGTGCGCTTCGAAGGCCAGGTTATTGGCCGGGTCCTTGAGGATTTCCAGCGCCTTGGCATTGGAGACGCCATAGTTGGAGCTGCGCCAGCTGTGCGCGCCGCTGTAGGCGGTACCCGGCACCAGGATCAGGTTTCTGGCGCCGGTCTTGCGGATCGCGTTGATCGCGCCTTGCGCCGCACTCGCCCAATCGGTGGCGGAAATGCCGTTGGGCTCATTCATCAGCCCGAAGATCACCGACTTGTCGTCCTTGAATTCGAGCGCCAGCCGGCGCCACAGATCCGCCACCGCGCCGGTGGGCACCTCGCTGCTGCCGATGCGCTTGCCGTTGTACTTGGCGTAGTTGTGCACATCCAGGATCAGGTACTGCTTGTTGGCCTTGGCCGCATCCACCGATTTCTTCAGCAGCGCCAGTTGCGCCGGATCCAGATCGCCATTGAGCTGTGGCTGCAGGCGTTCCCACAGGAACGGCAGGCGAATCGTGTTCATGCCCTTGCCTGCGAAATAACTGAAATCCGACGCGGCCGGGTAGGTGTAGTCCTTGAACAGCGTGCCGGGTTTCTTGCGTGAGTTGAACTCGGCGCCGGACAGATTGACGCCGACATACTTCAGGCCGCTGGATTCCTTTCCGGGGCGCGCAGGCTCCTTGGCGTGCGCCAGCGGCAGTGCGGCCAGCAAGGTCAGTGCGAGTGCGGCACTGCGCAAGGATGGGAGGTTGGGGGGAGAGCGGAACATGGAAGCCTCCTTCGGCATCGACGTAGGCGGCCGCAGGGGGAGGGCACGGCCAGCAGGGATGGTGCAGCGCAGGATGGTGGTTGGTCAGCGTAGAAGCTCCGGCGTTAGCGCGCCATTCACGCCGGCGAACGCCGATTTGATCGCGCGCAAACACCTGCAGGGCGCACCATGCCGCTGCGGTCGCGTCCGCAAGCCGCCAGGCAAGACGCACTGTCGCAGGAGTGCGACAGGCGCCTGTCTTAAGCTAGCGCCACCCTTTTTTTAGTCTCCCGCACTGTCGCGGGGGACGTCACATCTGGAGTCTCCCCCATGAGCCAAGCCCACGCGTACGCCGCCCAAACTGCCGATCAGCCGCTTGCACCGTTCGTGTTCGAACGGCGTGCGCCCGGCCCCAACGATGTGCAGATCGATATCGCCTACTGCGGCGTGTGTCACTCGGACCTGCATACCGCACGCAACGAATGGCACAACACGCGCTACCCGTCGGTGCCCGGCCATGAGATCGTCGGCCGCGTCACCGCAGTCGGCGATGCGGTCACCGGCTTCAAGGTTGGCGATCTGGCCGGCGTCGGCTGCATGGTCGACAGCTGCCGCAGCTGCGCGTCCTGTCAGGAAGGCGAAGAACAGTATTGCGAGCAGGGCTTCACCGGCACCTATAACGGCCCGATGTTTGGTGGCGGCGAGAACACCTACGGTGGTTACTCGGACCACATCGTGGTCGACCAGAAATACGTGCTGCGCATCTCGCACAGCGACAACCTGGCCGCAGTGGCGCCGTTGCTGTGCGCCGGCATCACCACGTATTCGCCGCTGGCGCACTGGAAGGTCGGTCCCGGTCAGAAGGTGGGCGTGGTCGGTCTGGGCGGCCTGGGCCACATGGCGGTAAAGATCGCCAAGGCGATGGGCGCCACCGTGGTGCTGTTCACCACCTCCGAGAGCAAGCGCGCCGATGCGCTGCGCCTGGGCGCCAGCGAAGTAGTGGTGTCCCGGGACGAGGCGCAGATGGCCGCACAGGCGAACACGCTGGACTTCATCCTCAACACCGTGGCCGCGCCGCACAACCTGGACCCGTTCCTCAATGCGCTCAAGCGCGACGGCGCGATGGTGCTGGTGGGCGTGCCCGAGGAGTCGCATCCTTCGCCGAGCGTGTTCAATCTGGTGATGAAGCGCCGCACCCTGGCCGGCTCGTTGATCGGCGGCATCCGCCAGACCCAGGAAATGCTGGATTTCTGCGCCAAGCACAACATCGTTTCGGACATCGAAACCATCCGCGCCGACCAGATCAACGAGGCCTACGAGCGCATGCTCAAGAGCGACGTGAAGTACCGCTTCGTGATCGACATGGCCACGCTGGACAAGGCGGCCTGATCGCCTGGCCTGCAGCCCTGCCACAGGGCTGCAGGTCGGTTGCCGTCGCTACAGTCGGCCCAGGTGATGCGGCATGGAATGCATCACCCGGGTTAGGACGGCGGTGTGTGGTCGTATGACCGCACGACATCAGCCGTACCAGCCGGATCGGCAGCGCCGCTGGGCGGCACTGCCGGCAAGGACTGCGGCTATGCCGACACCGGCGAGGCGTGCAGCTTGCCGGCGACAGGCAGGCTGTGTGGGCGACGCACCGGCAGCGGTGCGGAGAACAGCAGGTTCAGCGCGGGCAGGCGGCCCGGTGCGCGCAGCAGGCACAGCACCGCCGGCCCCAGCACGCCGACACTCAATAAGGCGAAAAACAGCACCGTCCCCTCGTCGATCCAGCGCGGCAGCAGGTAGGCCAGCACGATGAACGGCGGAAAGTGGCTCAGGTAGAACACCACCGAGTTGCGGCCCACATAACGGATTGCCTGCGCGGCCGGTTGCCGGTTCGCCCACATCGCCGCGGTGATCAGCAGCGGCAGCGCGACCAGCACCAGCGGCAGGTAGCCGATCCAGATGCTGTGCAGCGCGGTGAGATTGGCGATCAGCACGATGGCGCACAGGCTCAGGCACGACAGCGGCCAGATCCAGCGCGGTGCCTGCCGCAGCAGTGCCGGCACCCGGCCGGCCAGCAGCGTGCCGATGTAAAAGAACGCAAAGTAATAGAACGGATCGGCACCCTGACGCAGCAGCGGACCCAGGCAAACCGAGCCCAGCACGGTCGCGGCCAGGACCAACGGCGCCGGCAGCCGGCGCAGCAAGGGCATCAGCACCAGAAACACGAACAGGTAGAACAGGAACCAGGTCAGTGCCACGTTGCCCACTGCGATCTTGCCCAGGTCCACCCAGGCGATGGGTTCGGCCTTGGCCAGCACCGAGCCGGCCTCGCGCAGGGCGAAGATCAGCACCGACCAGAGCAGGTAGGGATACAGCACGTGCCGCAGCTTGCCGCCGAGGTAGGGCGCGATGCCCTTGTCCAGCCCACGCGCCACGAACAGGCCCGAGAGCAGGAACATCAGCTGCATACGCAGCGGCGCCAGCGAGCGGTTGAGGCGCTCGATCGACAGCATCAGTGCGCTGCTTTCTTCAGCAGCGCCGCCGCGCAGTTCCGGGTAGGCATCGAAGGCAAAGCCGTAGGCGTGCAGCACGATCACCATCAACACGCTGGCACCGCGGAGCCAGTCCACCCAGTCGTCGCGTCCGTATTGGCCGGTAGTGAGTTGCTGTGTCATGAGGTTGCTTCCTTGGTGGGGCCCACGGCTTCGCCGCCGCGGGGCGCGGCGACAGATGAATGAGGTCTGGAGTCCGCGGCGGCGGTATCGCGCACCGGGATGGGACCGACTGCCGTCATTGCCGAGCACATCCGGTTCGGCGCAGGGCGTCCTGCGCGTCGGGAGGTGGGTCGGCAGGATCGCGTTAGGGGGCGACAGCAGATATGTGACTTAAATCACACTTCTATAGTGGGTGCAATCGTCGAGGCTGCAGATCGATGCAGGCCCGGGCGCATGCCGATGGCAGGCTCAAGCGTATGTGCGAAAGGCTGCATGGCGGCTGGGCGCTTGCGTTTGCTGGCACTCCCGTCCGGCGCGCCGTGTGTCCAGCGAGATGCCGATCGCGGAAGAGGCGTGCGTGTGGCCTCGCGCGCTGCGGGTCGGACAAGCCACGACCTTGCGGATGCGATATCGGCGTTACGCCACGAGGCGTGTGGCCTGCGTGGCAAGCAGGTGGAACCCTGGGGCATGAGTCAGGCGAGAGTCTGGTCGCCTACAGGAGCGTTTTCCGCGCGGTAGGTCGCGGTGGATGCGCTGCATCGAGCAGCGTCATGCGGCCTGGCCGCCAACGCAGCGTGCGGGTTGCCCGCACGCGAGCCGGTAACCAGCGGTGGGCGCCGAGCCCACGCGCTGGTCGGCACTCAGGCCGCGGCCGGTTCCTTGACCTGCGCCTTGACGCCCAGCAGCTGCACGATGCTGCCGGCCGCATCGCGGCCTTCGGCCACCGCGGTGACCACCAGGTCGGCGCCGCGCACGCAGTCGCCACCGGCGAACAGGCGCGGATTGCTGGTCTGGTAGGGCAGGCGGCCGTTGTCGTCGGCCGGTGCGACGATGCGGCCGTTGTTGCCGGCTTCCACGCCCTGCGCTGCCAGCCAGTCGGGCAGGGTCGGCGAGAAGCCGAAGGCGATGATCACCACGTCCGCTTCCAGCAGCGATTCGCTGCCTTCCACCGGTACCGCGTTGCGCCGCCCGCTGGCATCGGGCTCGCCGAGGCGGGTTTCCACCACGGTCACGCCGATCGCCTCGTCGTCGGCGCCGGATTCGATCGACAGCGGCTGACGGTTGAACAAAAAGCGCACGCCTTCCTCGCGCGCGTTGGCGACCTCGCGTGCCGAACCCGGCATGCTGGCCTCGTCGCGCCGGTACGCGCAGGTGACCTTGGCCGCACCCAGGCGGATGGCGCTGCGCACGCAGTCCATGCCGGTGTCGCCGCCGCCCAGCACCACCACGCGCTTGCCGTTGAGATCGGGCAGCGCCATCTGGTCTTCCCAGCCGGCGATCGGCCGGCCGTGCGGGTCGTTGCCGCTGACGATGCGGCTGTTCTGCACCAGGAACGGCAATGCCGGCAGCACGTTCTTCAGGTCCTGCCCGGGCAGCCCGCCATCGGTGTAGCGGTAGGCACCGGTGCCCAGGAACACCGCATCGAACTCGCCCAGCAACTGCTCGATGCTGACGTCGCGGCCCACTTCCACGCCCAGGCGGAACTGCACGCCCATGCCTTCGAGGATCTCGCGGCGCTTGCCGATCACCGACTTGTCCAGCTTGAAGCTGGGAATGCCGAACTGCAGCAGCCCGCCGATCTGCTCGTAGCGGTCGTAGACCACCGCCTCGATGCCGGCACGCACCAGGCGGTCCGCGCAGGACAGGCCGGCCGGGCCGGCGCCGATCACCGCCACCCGCCACCCGCTCGGCTGCACGTTGCCCAGGTCCGGGCGCCAGCCCATCTTGAAGGCGGTATCGACAATGTATTTCTCCACCGCGCCGATGGTGACCGCGCCGAATTCCTCCAGCGTGCAGCTGCCTTCGCACAGGCGGTCCTGCGGACACACCCGCCCGCACACTTCCGGCAGCGGATTGGTGGAGTGGCACAGCGCGGCGGCTTCTTCGATGCGGTTTTCCTGCACCAGCTGCAGCCACTGCGGGATTGCGTTGTGCACCGGGCATTTCCAGCTGCAGTACGGATTGCCGCAGTCCAGGCAACGGCCGGACTGGTACTGCGCGTCGGCCTTGTCGAACTTGCCGTACAGCTCGCCCCAGTCACCGGACGTACGCAGCTCCACCGGAATGCGCGTGGGCATGGTCCGGGGCAGGTCGAGGAATTGGAAGGCTTGCTTGCGGCTCATAGGGCTGGGATTCGGGAGTTGGGATTGGGGATTCGCAACAGCGGGCGACGGGGGGCGGACGCGGTGCGAATCTCGAACAAACAATCACGACGCTGGAAGGCCGGGAGTGGAGATTCGGGAATCGGGATTCGCATAGCTTGAGCGAATCCCCAATCCCGACTCTCCAATCCCGTCACTCAGGCGGCACGCCTGAGCGACTCTGTCAGCGACTCGATGCTGGCGGCCTTGGGTTTGACCAGCCAGAACTTGCCGATGTAGTCGCGGAACTCGTCCAGGATCTGCTGCGCCCAGATGCTGCCGGTCAGCTCGCGGTGGCGGCTGATCAGGGTGTGCAGGTGCTGGCGATGGTTCTCGAAGCCCTCGGCGGAGACGCGGTGGATGTCGATCAGCTCGTGGTTGTAGCGGTCCACGAAGTCGCGTTCGATATCCAGCACGTAGGCCAGCCCGCCGGTGAAACCGGCGCCGAAGTTCAGGCCCACCTTGCCCAGCACCAGCACCACGCCGTCGGTCATGTATTCGCAGCAGTGGTCGCCTGCGCCTTCCACCACCGCCAGCGCGCCGGAGTTGCGCACCGCAAAGCGCTCGCCCGCGCGGCCGGCTGCGAACAGCTCGCCGCCGGTGGCGCCGTACAGGCAGGTGTTGCCGACGATCGGCGTGCTGCGCGCCTCGAAGCGCGCCCCGCGCGGCGGGCGCACCACCAGCCGGCCGCCGGCCATGCCCTTGCCGACGTAGTCGTTGGCTTCGCCTTCCAGCTCCAGCTGCAGGCCACCGGCGTTGAACGCGCCGAAGCTCTGCCCGGCGGTGCCGCGGAAGCGCAGATTCAACGGCGCATCGCTCATGCCGTGGTTGCCGTGCACGCGCGCGATGGCGCCGGACAGGCGCGCGCCGATCGAGCGGTCGGTGTTGTGGATCAGGAAACGGTGGTCGCCGCCGCGCTTGTTGGCGATCGCATCGGCGAGCAGGCCGTCCATCTGCGTGGCCAGGCTGTCGGGCGATTCGTACAGGCGCTGGGCGGCGCAATGGCTGCCGTCGTAGCGGGCATGCGTCAGCAGGCGCGACAGGTCGACCTTGACCCCGGCACGCGGGGAGACCTCCAGCTGTTCGAGCAGGTCGGTGCGGCCGACGATGTCGTCCAGCGAACGCACGCCCAGGTAGGACAGCCACTGGCGCACCTCTTCGGCCAGCAGGCGGAAGAAATGCTCCACGCGCTCCGGCAGGCCGGTGAAGTAGTTCGCGCGCAGGCGCTCGTCCTGGGTGGCCACGCCGGTGGCGCAGTTGTTGAGGTGGCAGATGCGCAGGTACTTGCAGCCCAGCACGATCATCGGCGCGGTGCCGAAGCCGAAGCTGTCGGCGCCCAGCAACGCGGCCTTGACCACGTCCAGGCCGGTCTTCAGGCCGCCGTCGGTCTGCAGGATGGTGCGCTCGCGCAGGTCGTTGGCCACCAGCGCCTGGTGCGACTCGGCCACGCCCAGTTCCCACGGCACGCCGGCATAGCGGATCGAGCTGACCGGGCTGGCCCCGGTGCCGCCGTCGTGGCCGGACACGGTGATCAGGTCGGCACCCGCCTTGACCACGCCGGCGGCAATGGTGCCGACGCCGGCATGGGCCACCAGCTTCACCGACACCAGCGCAGTCGGATTGACCTGCTTGAGGTCATAGATCAGCTGGGCCAGGTCTTCGATCGAATAGATGTCGTGGTGCGGCGGCGGGCTGATCAGGCCGATGCCGGGCTTGGCGTAGCGCAGCCGCGCGATCAGCTCGTTGACCTTGTGGCCGGGTAGCTGGCCGCCTTCGCCGGGCTTGGCGCCCTGGGCGACCTTGATCTGCAGCACTTCGGCGTTGACCAGGTATTCCGGGGTCACGCCGAAGCGGCCGGAGGCCACCTGCTTGATCTTGGAGCGCTTCTCGGTGCCATAGCGCGCCGGGTCTTCGCCGCCTTCGCCCGAATTGCTGCGCCCGCCCAGGCGGTTCATCGCGATGGCCAGCGCCTCATGCGCTTCGGGCGACAACGCGCCCAGGCTGATCGCGGCGGTGTCGAAGCGACGCAACACATCTTCGGCCGGGGCCACCTCGTCCAGCGGGGTCGGGGTGTCGGCGCGCTTGAGCTGGACCAGATCGCGCAGCGTGGAGGCCGGACGCGCATGCACCGCATCGACGTACTTCTGCCAGTCGCCGGCATCGCCGGTGCGGGTGGCGCGCTGCAGCGTCATGACCACGTCGGGGTTGTACATGTGGTACTCGCCGCCGTGCACGTACTTGAGCAGGCCGCCCACTTCCGGCTTGAGCTGGTCGTTCCAGGCGCGTGCGGTGAGCTCGCGCGCCTCGGTATCCAGCCGTGACAGGCCCACGCCGCCGATGCGTGCGGGCGTCTCGGCAAAGCAAAGCTCCACCACGTCCGGGTCCAGCCCGACGATCTCGAACAACTGCGCGCCGCGGTAGCTGGCGATGGTGCAGATGCCCATCTTGGAGATGATCTTGGACAGGCCCTTGTAGATGCCCTTGCGGTAGCGGCGGCCGATCTGCGACTGCTCGCCGCCCTTGCTCAGCTGCAGGATGCCGCGCCGGCCCAGGTCGAACAGCGTCTGGTAGGCCAGGTACGGATAGACCGCGGTGGCGCCGAAGCCGAGCAGGCAGGCCATGTGGTGCGCATCGCGCGCGGTGCCGGTTTCGATGATCAGGTTGACGTCGCAGCGCAGGCCCACCTTGCACAGGTGGTGGTGCACCGCGCCGGTGGCCAGCAGCGCATGCGCCATCGGCCGGTCCGGGACCGGGTAGCGGTCGGACAGCAACAGCATGACGGCGCCGGCGCGCGCGGCCGCTTCCACTTCCTGGCAGATGCGTTCCAGGCCGGCCTTGAGGCCTTCCTCCACGCTGTAGGACAGGTCGATCAGGCGGTTGCGCTCGACGTACTGCTCCATCTTCAGCAGCTGGCGCAGCTTGCGCTGGCTGAGTACCGGCGAGTTGAGGATGACGTGGTTCACCGTCTCCGCACCGGCGTGGAAGATGTTGGTCTCCTTGCCGAGCTGGGTGGTGAGCGACATCGCGATGCCTTCGCGCAGCGGGTCGATCGGCGGGTTGGTGACCTGCGCGAAGGCTTGGCGGAAGTAGTCGTACAGCGGCCGGGTCTGGCGGCTGAGCACCGCCATCGGGGTGTCGTCGCCCATCGAGCCGGTGGCTTCCTGCTCGGTCTCGGCCAGCGGGCGCAGGATCTGCTCCACTTCTTCGGTGCTGAGCTGGAACAGCTTGTGGTAGCTGCGCAGGGTCTGCTCGCTGAAGGGTTCTTCCACCAGCGAGGGGTCGATCAGTTCGGTCTGCAGATAGGTCACGCCCTGCTGCAGCCATTGCTTGTACGGCGCGCGCGCACGGTTGATGCGGTCGATGGCGTCCGAGTCCAGCAGGTCGCCGCGCTTGAGATCGATCGCCATCATCTCGCCCGGGCCTAGCTTGCCCTTGCGGGTGATGCGCTCGGCCGGCAGTTCCCACACGCCGGCCTCGGAAGCGACCAGGAAATGGCGGTCGGAGGTCAGCATCCAGCGCGCAGGGCGCAGGCCGTTGCGGTCGAGCATGCAGGCGGCATAGCGGCCGTCGCAGGCGACGATGCCGGCCGGGCCATCCCACGGCTCGGTGTTGAGGCCGTAGAACTCGTAGAACGCGGCCAGGTCGGCGTCCTTGAACTCCAGCGACTGGGTCGCCGGCGGCACCAGGATGCGCAGCGCCTGCAGCAGGTCCATGCCACCGGCGATCAGCAGCTCGAGCATGTTGTCCAGGCTCTGCGAGTCCGAGCCATGCATGGAGATCACCGGGTCGAACTCGGCGATGTCGAAACGCGGGGTCTGCCACACCTTGCTGCGCGCCTGCGCCCAGCGGCGGTTGCCTTCGATGGTGTTGATCTCGCCGTTGTGGGCGAGCAGGCGGAACGGATGCGCCAGCGGCCAGCGCGGCAGCGTGTTGGTGGAAAAGCGCTGGTGGAAGACGATCGCGCTGGAGGACAGGTCGCTGCGCTGCAGGTCCGGGTAGAACGTGCTCAGCTTGTCCGGCAGCACCATGCCCTTGTAGCTGATGCCGTTGGGCGAGAGCGTGGTGACGTAGAAGTTTTCCACCTCGCGCAGCGCCTGCTCGGCGCGGCGGC
The DNA here is from genome assembly GCF_040203315.1 of Xanthomonas sp. WHRI 8393. Taxonomy (NCBI): domain Bacteria; kingdom Pseudomonadati; phylum Pseudomonadota; class Gammaproteobacteria; order Lysobacterales; family Lysobacteraceae; genus Xanthomonas; species Xanthomonas sp. WHRI 8393. The sequence continues at coordinate 151,783 of NZ_JBEGGL010000001.1, forward strand.
GCGCCAGGAACAGCGCCAGGGTGAAGCCATCTTCGCTCTGCTCGGCACCGGCATCGACGAATACCTGTTCGATGCGCGGCAAGGTGTCGCGTGCCAGCTGGCCGCAGACGCTGTCGTCGGTGGGCACCACGCGCCAGCCGCGGAACTGCACGCCGGCGCTGTGCAACTGGGTTTCCAGTTCGGTGCGACAGCGTGCGGCATCGGCTTCGTCCAGCGGCAGGAACACCACACCGGCCGCGTAGCGCGTGCCCAGGGCGATGCCGGCATCGCGCGCCAGCCCGCGCAGGAACGCATCGGGCTTGCGGATCAGCAGGCCGCAGCCATCGCCGGTGAGGCCGTCGGCCGCCACGCCGCCGCGGTGGGTCATGCGCGAGAGCGCCGCAATTGCGGTGTCCACCAGCGAGCGGGAAGGTTGGTCGTCCAACTGGGCGACCATGCCAAAACCACAGGCGTCGCGCTCATCGCGCGCGCTGTTGTAGAGACCGTGGTCGTTGAGCCCTTGGCGAGTGCGGGGGGCCATGTCTGCCTCTTTGCGATCTGGGAGAGCGGCGACGACGTTGCAGCGCTCGATCCGTGGAGCGTTTCGAAGAGGTCACCGGATGATCGACTAGACCACAGTTGATGCGGTGCCGCAATACACCGTTACAGCTGCAACGAGAGCGGCCGCAAGGCCTTGTGCCAGCTGGCTTGGCGCCTGTTCGCCAACAGGCGCCAACCGGTACTTAGCCGCAACGCACCGAAGCGATCACGTTCTTGGCATCCACTTCCAGATTGAGCCGTTCGCCGTTGAACTCCATCGTGGTCATCTGGCCGGGCTTGAGCACGCGCACCGACTTGGCGCCGGCGTCGGTGCGGGCCTGGTCGCTCACCGCATCGGTCAGCGCCTGGCCCACCAGCGATTGCACCTGGGTGGCATCGCAGCTGCCGATCGGCGGCGCTTCGGGCGCGGCCGCCGGTGCCGGTGCGGCGGCCTGTTCGGCGGCTTGCTGCGCCTTGGCGGAGACGGCTTCCTGCTCGTCCGGTTGCGGCGAACCGCAGGCAGTCAATGCCGCCAGCACGACCAGGGTACAGGCCAGACGGGCGGTAGGCAGGACAGCGCGCATCGATGACTCCAGCACAGTAGGGGAGGTCCAAGCATAAGCAGAAAACCCGCTCGCGGGCATCGCTTGCCCACATGGCGTTGTCGCAGCGTTGACGCGGCCTAGTCCTGACCGGCTCAACAATCGGCGCCTGTCCTTCGATCCGTGCGCAATGAAAGCCAAACGTGTTCTTCGCAATGCCGCCGCCACCGCCAGCGCGGCCGGCAAGTTGGCCACCGTTGCCGCCGGCGCGGTGGCCGCCACCGCCGCGGTGGCGAGCGTGGCCGCGGTTGCACAGGCCAAGGCCACCGCGCGCGCGGCCGGGCTCACCTACGTCAACGATCAGCAGCCCGGCATCAGCCGCCGCAAGGCCGGCAAGAGCTTCAGTTACCGCAGCGCGGATGGACAACGCGTAGCCGATGCCGACACCTTGCAGCGCATCCGCGCGCTGGCGATTCCGCCGGCGTATACCGAGGTGTGGATCTGCGCCAAGCCCAACGGCCATCTGCAGGCCACCGGCCGCGATGCGCGCCGGCGCAAGCAGTACCGCTACCACGCCGATTGGGCGCAGGTGCGCGGCGAAGGCAAGTTCGAACGGGTGATCGCCTTCGGCCAGGCGCTGCCCAAGCTGCGCCGCCGGCTACGCCGCGATCTGGTCTTGCCGGGATTTCCGCGTGAGAAGGTACTGGCGATCGTGGTGGCGTTGCTGGCCGACACGCTGGTGCGCGTGGGCAACGCCGAATATGCGCGCAGCAACCGGTCCTACGGGCTGACCACGTTGCGCAACCGGCACATGGAATTCCTGCGCGGCGGACGTGCGCGGCTGAAGTTCCGCGGCAAGAGCGGCCAGGATCACGATATCGAGGTGGACGACAAGCAACTGGTCAAACTGATCCGCGAGTGCCAGCAATTGCCGGGGCAATCGCTGTTCCAGTACCGCGATGACGACGGCCAGCTGCAGCCGGTGGACTCGGGCGAGGTCAACGACTACCTGCGCGAGGCGATGGGCGAGGATTTCACCGCCAAGGATTTCCGTACCTGGGGCGGCACGCTGGCGGCATTGCAACGCTTGGCACGGTTGCCGCTGCCCGAGCGCATGAGCGAGCGCGCGCTGACCCAGGTGCAGAACGATGTCATCCGCGAAGTGGCCGATGCGCTGGGCAATACACCCTCGGTGTGTCGCAAGGCGTATATCGACCCGTGCGTGTTCGAAGGCTGGCGCGCCGGTCACTTGCAGGCCATGGCCACCGGCGTGCGCGGCGAGCGCCAATGGGAGGCGGCCACGCTGAAGTTCTTGAGCGCTTCGCGTAACAAGCCCAAGGCGCGGGCAAGGCCTGCATCAAAGCGGAAGTCCGCTTGAAAACGGCGACAAAAACGACTGCGCTGACCCCCAGGCGGGCGCGGCAGGTGCCACAAGGACAGTGCGGTTGCTGCTCGCCGTCCACGCTTACGTGAAGCCGACGCGCTAGATTTTGTCAGCCACTCCAAGTGGAGGACCGGGAGCCGGATAGCAGCAGTGCCTTACCGAATCCCGAATCTCCAATCCCGAATCCCAAACGACTCAGCCGCAGTAGATCGCGGTGATGTTGTTGTTCGGGCCGGTCTCGACGGTGAGGTGATCGCCACCGCTTTCGCTGGCGCCCTGGGCCGGGTCGGCCAGGCCGCTGGCAGTGGTGCCGCCGGTGGCGCGCTCGCCGCGGCGCACGCTGACCTGCAGGCTGTCGCTGTCCACGCGCGCGCGTTCGATGGTCTGTGCCGCCGCGGCCAGGCCGACTGCGCCGCGCACCTTGTCGATATGGCACTGCCCGGAAATGGCCCCGTCGATGGGCTGCACCTGCACGACCTGGTTGGAGGCACAGGCCGAGAGCAACAACACGGCAGCGAGCGGAGCAAGGGTGCGGATCATCGGAGATCTCCAGCGGAAGAATGGCGCAAGCGTGAAGAAAGCGTTGTTGGCGTGGCATGAAGACTGCCCGCAGCCCGTGCACACGCCGGCTGACGCTGTTGGGCGTGGCGCCCCAGTCGGCGCGCGGCCCCGGCAAAACCGGCGCTGCGTACCATCTGCACGTACAGCGCAATGTCACCGAGATCGACCACCAGCGGCCTTGGCGTGTGCGGAGACTGCCTGCGTGCTTACTGCGTCCGCGTCAGTCCGTGACGGCGCAGCAGCTGCCGCAGGCGGCATTGCACCCGCTGCAGATCGGCTGCAGCCGCCTCATCCAGAATGCCTTTGGCCAAGGCATCGAATTGCGGCCAGAACTGGCTCGGGTCGCGCACCCGCTGCGGCCAGACCGACAACATCTTGCCCAGATCGGAAAGCTGGTGATTGGTGTGGGTGCGTATGCGTGTGCTCATGTCGCGTCTCCCGGCCAGTCTAGGGCGACAGCGTGGACCGCACCATCGTCGACCAGAGTGAAAGCAAGCTCGGCTTGCGCTATGCCGTCGACTTCCAGCCGTGGCTCGACACCGGGGCGCTGGGTGACGTCGATGACATAGGTGCTGGTGCCGAAGCGATAGCGCAGCTGGTACTGGGGCCAGCTGGCCGGGATGCACGGCACGAGGTGCAGGCGCTCGCCATGGCGTTGCAGGCCGAGCAGCGATTCGGTCAGCAAGCGGTACATCCAGCCGGCTGCACCGGTGTACCAGCTCCAGCCGCCGCGGCCGGCGTGCGGCGCCACCGCGTAGACATCGGCCGCCAGCACATAGGGTTCGGCCTTGTAGCGCTGCACGCCCGCCGCGTCGCGGGCGTGGTGGATCGGGTTGATCAGGCCGGCCAGTTGCCAGGCCCGCGCGCTGTCGCCCAGATGCGCGAAGGCCATCGTCGCCCACACCGCCGCATGCGTGTACTGGCCGCCGTTTTCGCGTACGCCGGGCAAATAGCCGCGGATATAGCCGGGGTCGTGTTCGGTACGGTCGAACGGCGGCACCAGCAGCTTGACGATGCCGGCGTCGGGATCCACCAGCTGCTGGTGCATCGCGTCCATCGCCTGTGCACCGCGCGCCGGGTCCATCGCACCGGACAGCACCGCCCAACTTTGCGACAGCGAATCGATGCGGCATTCGTCCGAATCGCTCGAACCCAGCGGCGTGCCGTCGTCGAACCAGGCCCGCCGGTACCACCGCCCATCCCAGGCATGCTGCTCCAGCGCGGTGCGCAAGGCCTGCGCATGCGTGCGGCAGGTCGCCGCGAATGTCGCATCGTCGTGCTGCGCGGCCACGTCTGCGAACCTTAGCAGCGTGTCGTAGAGGAAGAACCCCAGCCACACGCTCTCGCCCTTGCCGTCCTTGCCGACCCGGTTCATGCCGTCGTTCCAGTCGCCGCTGCCGATCAACGGCAGGCCGCGTTCGCCCAGCCGTGCCATGCCGCGTTGCAGGGCGAGCACGCCGTGCGCGTACAGCGACTGCATGTTGGCGGTGATCTGCGGCAGGTCGTAATACGATTCCTCGTCGGGCTTGAGGGCGCGCCCGTCGATAAAGCTCACGCGCTCGTCCAGCACACTGGCGTCGTTGGTGACATCCAGATAGCGGCATAGCGCCTGCGGCAACCACAGAAAATCGTCCGAGCACTGCGTGCGCACGCCGCGGTCCTGTGGCGGGTGCCACCAATGCTGCACATCGCCCTGCACGAACTGATGCGCGGCGCAGCGCAGCAGATGCGCGCGTGCCAGCGCTGGCTGCGCGTGCACCATCGCCATGCTGTCCTGCAACTGGTCCCGGAAGCCGTACGCGCCACCGGACTGGTAGTAGCCGCTGCGTGCCAGGAACCGGCAGGCGATGGTCTGGTAGAGCAGCCAGCCGTTGGCCAGCAGATCCACCGCTGGATCGGGCGTGGTCACCTGCACGGTGCCCAGCACCTGCTGCCAATGCGCGCGCACCGCCAGCAAGGCGGTGTGCGCGGCGGCCACGCCACGGCTCTGGCGGGCCAGTGTCAGTGCGGTGTCGCGATCCACCGCCGCGCCCAGGCGGAATACCGTTTCGAAGCTCTGTTCGGCCGCCAGCGTGACCGGGATCTGGATCGCCGCGCACGGGTCCAGGCCGGCACCCACGCGCCCGGACAGACGTTGCCGGCTGAGTGCGGCGGGCGCGGCCAGGCTGCCATTACGCCCGATGAATTCGCTGCGGTCGGCAGTGATGCTGCGGCTGGGTGCATCGGCATCGAAGAACGCCACGCGCCCGTCGAACTCGGTGTTGTACGGGTTGCGCGCGGTCAGCACGCTGCTGCCCAGATCCACCTCGCTGACCACGTGCAACTGCGAGCGGGTGCGGATGTCGCCCAGCACCCATTCCACGTACCCGGTGACGCTGAGCCGGCGTGGGCGGCCGGAAAGATTCTTCAACCGCAGATGGCTGAACTTGATCGGGCGCTCCACATCCACGAACACCCACAGCTCGCTGCCGATGCCGTGTTCGATATGGCTGTAGACGCTGTAACCGAAGCCGTGGCGCACCGTGTAGCGACCGCTGCCGCGGCATGGCAGCGCCATCGGCGACCACACCTGGCCGGTGTCTTCGTCGCGCAGGTAGAACGCTTCGCTGGAGGCATCGCCGACCGGGTCGTTGTGCCACGGCGTGAGCCGGAATTCGTGCGCGTTTTCAGCCCAGCTGTAGCCGGGACTGCTGTCGCTGACCACGCTGCCGAACTGCGCGTTGGCCATCACGTTGCACCACGGCGCCGGCGTGGCCGCGCCTTCGTCCAGGGTGATGCGGTATTCGCGGCCGTCGGCGGCGAACGCGCCCAGGCCGTTGTCGAACAACACCGGTTCTTCGGCGGCGGCCTGCAGGGTTCGGTCCAGGTAGGCGGCGTGGGTGCTGCTGAGGTAATCGGCGCTGTCCAGTTGCTTGATGGGCTCCAGCAACGGCGGATGCGCACGCGCGCTGGGGTGGCGCTGCAATTGCGCGTCCAGGCTGCCGTTGGCATCGCTGAGGATCGCGCGCGCCACGGTCTGCAGCAGCACGCGGTCTTCCTGCGAGATGTGTTCGATGGCGCGCACGAAGATGCCGCCGGGGCGGTCGAGCACATTGGCCTCGGGGTCTGCGGCGATCAGGCCCAGGATGGCGTCCTGCAGCGATTGCCGATAGCCGGCCTGGCTTTCGTTCCAGATCACCAGATCCGCGCGCAAGCCTTTCAGGCGCCAGTACGCGTGTGCCTGCACCAGCTGGCGCACCAGCTCCAGATTGTCGGGGTCGGCGATGCGCAACAGCACGATCGGCAGATCGCCGGAGATGGCGTGACTCCACAGCGCCGACTGGCCGCGATGGTTGTGCAGCAGCACCTCGCTGTCGGCGCGCAATTGCGGGTCGACGAACAGCACGCGTGCGGCCAGCCGTTCGTAGAGCATCGCGTCTTCCAGCGAGGCGTTGATCTGCCGGCGGATGACCTGGCTCTGGGTCAGCGCCAGGTCGAACACGCGGTCGGCCAGACGGCGGTCGCGGTACTTGTCGATCAACGCGGTGCAGGCCGCGCGCTGGGTGCCGACGCCGTAGACCATGTCCACCTGCGCCTGTTGATCCGGCGCCAGCGAAATGCGGCAGCGGATCGCCACGATCGGGTCCAGCACCGAGCCGGCCGCGCCGGACAGGCTGGCCTGATCGCGCAGGGCCAGCGGATTGCGGCTGCTGCGCCCGCGCCCGACAAATGCAGCGCGATCGGTCTCGTAGGAGATCGACGCCACGTCGGCATCGTGCACTGCCACCAGATGCAGCATCCACGGCTGCGCTTCGTCATGCCCGCGCGGGCGACGCGTGCACAGCAACGCCTGTTTGTCGGCCAGGATTTCGGTCTGCACGAACAGGTTGCTGAAAGCCGGATGCGCCTCGTCGGCCTGCGCCGGTGCCAGCACCACTTCGGCGTAGGTGGTGATTTCGATCACCCGCGTCTGCCGGGAGCGGTTGCGGATGCGCAAGCGGCGCAGCTCCACATCGTCTTCGGCGGAAATGGCGATTTCCAGATGGCTGTCGTAACGCTGGTGGCTGCCTTTGAACTCGGCCTTGGCATCGGAAAAGATCGCCTCGTACCGCTCCACCGGCACGCAGGTGGGCTGATGCGCGGCCGACCACACCGCGCCGCTGTCCACATCGCGCAGATAGCAGAACGTGCCCCAGTGATCGCGGGTGCCGTCTTCGCGCCAACGCGTCACCGCCATGTCGCGCGCGCGGCTGTAGCCGCCACCGGCCGACGTCAGCATGCCGTGGTAACGCCCGTTGGAGAGCAATTGCAGCGCCGGCTGCGGCAGATTGGGGTCGCGATGGATGCGCAAGGCCATGCCGGCTTCGGTGGCCACCGGGCGCTCGGCGGCGTCGGCCAGGCCTTTGACATACACGCCAGCGCGCGGTGCACGCTCCTGCAACAGCAACAGCGTGGCCTGGAATTGCGGGTCGGCGACAAAGCGCTTCTGCATCGGCGCGTCGCGCAACACCTGGTCCAGCGCCAGCAGCGCCATGCCCTGGTGATGCGACATGAACGAGCGCACCAGCGCATGCTGTTCGCCACGCGGCACGCGCGAGGGGGTGTAGTCGATCGCCTCGTACAAGCCGAAGCGCCCGCCAAATCCCAGCGCCTGCAGTTGCTGCAGATTGCGGCAGGCCGCATCCGGCTCGACCATCAGCGCCATCGCGCTGGCGTAGGGGGCGATCACCAGATCCTGGCCCAGGCCACGCTTGAGCCCCAGGCCGGGCACACCGAACGCGCGGTATTGATAATTGCGCTGCGTATCGACGGTGTTGTAGCCCGATTCGGACACGCCCCACGGCACATCGCGTGCGGTGCCATAGCGGATCTGCGCCTGTACCGCACCGCGCATCGAACGGCTCAGCAGCGTCTGCGGGTAGCTGGGCATGACCAGATCGGGCATCAGGTACTCGAACATCGAGCCGCTCCACGACAGCAGCGTGGGCTCGGCGCCGGTGTCGGTGAGCGTGCGGCCGAGTGCGAACCAGCTCTCCTGCGGCAACTTGCCCTGGGCGATCGCCACGAAGATGCCCAGGCGCGCTTCGGAGGCGAGCAGATCGTAATGGCCGCTATCCAGGCGCTGGTCGTCGACGTTGTAGCCGATCGACAGCAACTGCTGGGCGGGGTTGTAGAGGAAGTCGTAGTCCAGCTGCGCCAGCTGCCCGGCGATATGCGCCAGCCGTTGCAGCTCCTGCACGCGTCCGGCGGCCCAGGTCTGCACGCCGGGTGCGTGGTCGCTGGCGGCGAGTTGCCGCAGCGTGGCGACCGCATCGCCGGGTTGTTCGGTCGCCTGCGCAGCGCTGCCGGCAGGCGCCGCCGTGCAGTGGCCCACTTCGGCCAGGGCCGCCTCGCAGCTGTCGATCAAGCGTTGCGGCCACGGCTCGTCATTGTCGCTGTCCGGCATCAGCGCCAGGATCGTGTGGCTCTGCGCCAGCAGCAGGCGCAGCGCTTGGTCGGCCTGGTGCAGGCTCGGCGCGGGCTGGCTGCGGATGCTCTGCAAGCTCTGCGACATTGCGTCCAGCGCATTGGCGGCGTCGTCGCTGCGTGTCTGCGCTCGCGATGCCAGCACGCCCAGGGTGTCGGCCAGCCCATCGAACACCGCCATCGACACCGCCGGCGCATCCACCAGCGCCAGCAGCCCCTGCCGCAGCGTCAGCAGATGCCCGACCAGGTTGCCGCTGTCCACGGTGGAGACGTAGCGCGGCAACAACGGCACCAGCGTTTCGGTGTCGTACCAGTTGTAGAAGTGGCCGCGATAACGCGGCAGCGTTTCCAGCGTGGTCAAGGTATCGGCCACGCGGGTCATCACGCCGGCCACCGTCAGGTAGCCCAGATCGTAGGCGGCCAGATTGGCCAGCAGGCCCAGCCCGATATTGGTCGGCGAGGTACGGTTGGCCACCACCGTGACCGGATACTCCTGCACGTTGTCCGGCGGCAACCAGTGGTGCTGCGCAGTGCAATGGCTTTCGAAGAACGCCCAGGTGCGCCGCGACAATCCACCGAGGAAAGCGCATTGTTCCTGCGACAACTGCGCCACCGGTGCGGCGGGTTGTTCGCCCAGCCAGGCCATCAGCCAGGGCGCGGCAATCCATGCCAGCCCCAGCGGCAATGCCGCCCACAGCGCCAACGGCGACCACCACGCCACCGCAGCGATCGCCAATGCCGCGCTGCACGCGGCGCCGGCCATCAGCTGTTGCTCGGCATTGCCGCTGCGCGCGCTGCGTTCCACTTCGCTGGATGGCGCCCACTGCAGCAGATGGCGCCGGGTGATCGACATCCGCACCAGCGTGCGGGCGATGGCGGCCAGCTGCATCCCTGCTTCGAACGGCAGGCAGGCCAGCACCACGCCGGTGCGCAGCAGATGCTGACGCAGCCCCACACCGACCTGGCGCGCATGATGACGCAGCCCCAGGCCCTCGGGCGGATGCGCCAGCGCATACAGCGCCGAACACAGCCCCGGCAGCAGCCATAGCACCAGCAGCCACAGCGTCCAGCGCAATGGCGTGGGCGAACACAACCAGCCGATCAGCAACAGACTCAGCGCGGCCGGGGCCACCAGGCTGCGGCGCAGGTTGTCCAGCAGCTTGCCGCGCGACAGCCACGACAAGGGATTGCGCGCGCGCCGGCCACCCCGGTCGGGCACCCACGGCAGCAACCACGGCAGCAACTGCCAGTCGCCACGCACCCAGCGCGCGCGGCGCTTGGCATCGGTGGCATAGCGTTGCGGGTGGCGCTCGTACAGCCGCACGTCGCTGAGCAGCCCGGCGCGCACGTAACAGCCCTCCAGCAGGTCATGGCTGAGCACGCGATTATCGGGGAAGCGGCCGGCCAGCACCTGCTCGAAGGTGGCCACGGCATAGATGCCCTTGCCGATGAAGGAGCCTTCGCCGAACAGATCCTGATACACGTCCGACACCACACGCGTGTACGGGTCGATGCCCGGCTCGATGCCGAACATGCGCGCAAACCGCGACTCGCCGCCCTCGCTCATGCCGGTGCCCAGGCCCGGCTGCAGAATGCCGTAACCGGCCTCGACGATCTGCCCGGCCGCATCCATGCGCGGCACATTCAACGGATGCGACATCGCCCCGACCAGCGCGCGTGCCGCATCGCGCGGCAGGTGGGTGTCGCTATCGAGCGTGATCACATAGCGCACCTGCACCAGCGCGGCGACATCGCCTTGCACCTGCAGGAATTCGCTGGCCGCCTGCAGCCGCGCGTCGTCGGCGCAGAGCAGGCGGTTGAGCGCCTCGAGCTTGCCGCGCTTGCGTTCTGCGCCCATCCAGCAGCCTTCGCCCGCGCTCCACTGGCGTGCGCGATGCAGCAGGAAGAAGCGATCGCCGTGCGCATCGGCATAGGCCGCGTTAAGCCGGTCGATATGCTGCGCCGCATGTGCCACCAATGCCATGTCGCCAGGCAACAGCGCTTGCGTGGCATCGAGAAAATCGGTGAGCAGCGCGAAGTACAACTGTGCGTCGCGGTTGGCCAGGTAATGCACCTCCAAGGCGCCGACCAGCTCGTCGATGGCCTCGTGACTGGCGAGCATGCTCGGCATCACCACCAGCGTGCGGCAGTCGGGCGTGATGCCGGCACGCAGGTCCATGCGCGGCAACGGACGTGGGCGCACCCATAGCGTTGCCACCCAGTTAACCAGCGCAATGCCCAGCTCGCTGGCGGCCAGCAGCGCGATGCCAGCGGTGATCCACCACAGCGCCGGCGGCAGTGCGCTCACGCCCTGCAGCAGCACGCCGGTCCACAGCAACGCGATGGCTGCGATCGGCAACAGGTAGAGCGGCAGCGCAACGCGATGCGCGCGCGGGCGAGCGGGGGGCGGCGTATCTGCCGCAGCTGGGTCGCGAAGCGCGGCACGCAGCCGCGGCAATCCCGCATCCACCAGGTAATAGCCCACGTGGCCGGCCACCGGCATCGCGGCATCTGCGTGCGCCGCCAGCTGCAGCACGGCCTCAGCCACGTCCGGCTCGTCGCGGTCCAGGCGCTGCGCCAGCTGTTCCACCACATGCCGGTAGCTATCGCGGGTGTGGAAATCCATGCGTGCGTAGACGTCGGCCGGATCCTTGCGCAAGGTCTGCTCGACCACGCTCATGGCCTCGACGAAATCGCGCCAATCCATGTCGTCCAGGAACCGCAGGCTGCCGATGCTGTTGCTGATCGAGACCTGCTCGGCTGCCTGGCGCTGGCTTTCGGCGTGCACCAGCGCTTCCACACTGTGGCCCTCGCTTGCCAGCCATTGCTCCACCCAGGCGCTGGCCATCGACAACACCGGCCCACGGCCCTGGATGCCGCGCGTCAGCTCGGCCACGAATGCACCGGTCGCCGGCGGCTGCGAGCGCGCCAGGTCGGCCACCACCACCACCACATCCTTGGGTTGCGCCGCCGCCGTGGCGTTGAGCAACGCGGCCCAATGCGCGGCCAGGCGGGTGTCGCGCCCGTCGTGCATGATGTCGTCGGCAACGCGGCGCAGGTTGTCGATCAGCGCCAGCCGCAACATGATCGGAATCGCCCACAACTCGCCGAGCTTGAGCGGTGCCACCTGTTGGTAGGCCGCGATGAAACGGCTCAGCGTGATGACATCCACGCGCCCGTCGCCATGCGCCACCACCTGCAAGCCCAGCTCGTAGACGCGCGGCAGGCCCACCGACGTTGGCGTGCGCAGACGCGGTAATTGCCGGCTATACCCGGGCGGAAGATGCTGACGCGCCAGGCGCATCTGCTCTTCCACCAGATAATAGTTGTCCAATAACCACTCACCGGCCGGATGCAGGCGCAAGCCATCGGCAGACATTTCGGCCAATCGCGCTGCGGCCGTGCCGAGCGAGCGCTCGTTGAATTTGAGTTGCGACAGCAGCAGCTCGCGGGTAGGCCCGGTATAGAGCACATGCGCCTGCGCCAGGCTGTGCCCCAGCGCCTCCATCTGCTCGTCGCCAAGCAAGGCCGCGCCTTCAGGCACGGCATCGCGCACCGACGGATGCTGCAGGGTTGCTGCTGGCTGGGTAATCGACTGCCACCAGAGAGAAAACGCAGAAGCCTTCCGCTGTGGCGGCATCGAGACATGACCTGTGCAGCATAAGAGCCGCTAGAACCACGATCATGCGCGCCGGCATGGTGGCGCACGTGAAGGCCGCCCGCTTCATCGCGATGGTTTCTCCCTGGCACGCGCTAGTGGCAGCGGCGCTGGCTAGTTCTCCGCACAGGAGGCTCCATCTGCCGCACACATCACGTCATCGATCCAGGTGACATATCGCGAGATGCGGACGTTATAGACCATTTGCCCATAGAAACCGGCCTCTAGCGCGTGTTCCGGAACTGCCGTGATCCAAGATCCCAGTCCAATGAGTTGCCAGGCGCCCTGACCTTGCACCACGAGCGGGCCGCCGCTGTCACCGCTTCCCAATACACCTTCGAGGGGAAGCTCCTGTGCAGGGGGATCGAATCGATACCAGAGATAGCGGTCGTTCGCTCCAGTAATGGCGTTGTAAGCCCGCCTCAGCGCGCCACGATGTGGAGAGCCGGGAATCTGCCCCTTAATGCCATTGCCGGTTGCCCCCTTTCCTACAAACATGGCGACTTCCGTGACCTCATCGCCACCTCGATAAAGAGCGACCGGTACAACCTGCTCAACAGGTGCATCCAATTCGATCAAAGCAATGTCATCCGAACCTGCCAGAAAGGCATGAATTCTGGACGGATCGCCGGACTTCAACGCTTCTTGGCCCAGTGCGTCGGGCATGCGCTTGTAGCCAGGGTGGACGAAGACCCGAGCAACTTTGTAGGCATTCCCGTTGATGACCACCTCCGCGTCCATGCCGTCCATGGGAGCCGCGTGTGCGGCGGTGAGGACCCACTTCCGCGCGATAAGGACGCCGTGCCCTTCGCCTGGCATGTCCGCCAGAGCTGGAAACGCGGATTGATCGATTCGATAATTTGAGTCGTCAACATCGGCACGAATGACAACGCCGTTCGCCCCGAATGAAAGGGTGAGCAAAGCAACAAACAGCCAGCGTTTCATGTGTCCGCACGTCCTTGTAGGTATTGATCTGAGCCCCATCTGCAATGTGCTTGCAGATCCCGGCGCAACATAGCTGAGCAGGCTCAAGATAGGGCACACAATCTGACGAAACGCGCTGGTGAACGACGAACTCCAGGAAACGATGTCTGAAGCCGGTAGCAGCCTTTGACTCCATCGCCAACCTTGAGATGCATGCATGCGCGGCAGCAAGTTCGAGTCGGCTGTCCGCTGAGGAGCGATAACTGACGCAGCCCTGATGCCCCGGTTGGCTCCGTCAGGTTGGTAAATCTTGCAGTGGGGAACGGTCCGTCGGAGGCGCCAATCTTGGCGAACCTCTTCGTCACGGCTTTCCGTCTGATTCTTCATCTGTACCGTCCCCCTGCCATCCGACCTATTGACTACAGTTGTCGTCACGCTTACGGTAGCGACAACTGTAGTCATGGAGAGCGGCATGCGTGGCAAGACCATCGGGGACCAGGAGCTGGCCCTGCTGCAACACATCGAAGAACAACGGCAGGCCAGTGTCGGCGAAGTGGCGGCCGCGTTCGGTGAGCCGCGTGGGCTGGCGCGCTCGACCGTGCTGACCATGATGGAGCGCTTGCGCGCCAAGGGCTTTCTGCGCCGTGAGCAGGTGGACGGCATGTATCGCTACAGCGCCACCAGCGGGCAGGACGCGGTGGTGCGCTCGGCGGTGGGGCAGTTCGTGGAAAAGACCTTGCAGGGCTCGGTGTCGCCGTTCGTGGCGTGGATGTCGCAGCGCGCCGAGGTCAGCGACAGCGAGCTGGCCGAGCTCGAAGCCCTGGTTGCCAAGCTGCAGTCGCAGCGCAAGGAGGATTGAGCATGTCGCCGATGATCGAAGCCTTGCTCTGGAAATTGGGCGCCACCAGCATGCAGACCGCCGTGCTGGCGTTGGCGGTGTGGGCGCTGTGCCGCAGCGTGCGGCGGCTGCCGGCCACCACGCAGACCTGGTTGTGGTGGCTGGTGGGAGTGCAGGCCGTGGTCGGCCTGCTGTGGAACGCGCCGCTGCAGTTGCCGGTGTTGCCCGCAGCCACGCCCACGCCTGCCTTGATTGCCGGCGACAGCCTGGCGCCGATGGTGATGGCCAATGCCAGCGCATCCGGCGCCAGCGCGGTGGCCAGTGCGGGCGCGGCAGACGTGCTGCAGGGTGCAGGCGGTCCGTCCTGGGCGCTGTGGCTGGCCGCGTTATGGGTTGCCGGCGTTGCAGTGATGGCGCTCGGCACGTTGCGCGCATACCGACGCAGCCGTGCCCTGGTACGCGCTGCCGCACCGTGCACCGATCGCGCCCTGGTCGCCGCACTGCGCATGGCCGCAGAAGCGCATGGCCTGTCGCAGCCGCCGGAAATACGGCTGTCGCAGCAGATTGCCTCGCCGCAGTTGATCGGGCCCTGGCGCCCGGTGTTGCTGCTGCCCGCCGCACGCCTGCCGCACATGGCCGACGACGATCTGGATATGGCGCTGACCCATGAACTGATCCATCTGCGCCGGCGCGATCTGTGGTGGGGCTTGCTGCCGTCGCTGGCCCAGCACCTGTTCTTCTTCCACCCGCTGGTGCATCTGGCCGCGCGCGAATACGCCACTGCCCGCGAGGCCGCCTGCGATGCCGCGGTGGTCGCAGGCCACCGTCATTGCCGGCACGACTATGGCCGGCTGTTGCTGCAACTGGGCGTGGCACCGCGCCCGCACGGCGGCGTGGCCAGCGCCTCGCCGTCCTTCCTCAGCCTCAAACGGAGATTGCTCATGTTGCAGAACCCGACCTCGTTCCCGCGGTTTGGCGCGGCCCTGATCCTGGGCGCGGTGGCCATCACCGGCGTGCTGCCGCTGCGCCTGGTGGCGATGCCCGCCGCGCCGGCTGTTGCTGCCGCACCAGCGGTCGCCCCGGCCAAGCCCGCTGCCGGCGTGTCCAGCACAGCGGCACCGGCCACTGCCGCCGCTGCAGCTGCACCGGCAACTGCGGCAGCAACCGCCGCACCGGCAAACGCCGCCGCACCGGCTGCAGCGGCGTCATCCACCAGCCAGACTTTCACCACCACCTCCACGCACGGCCAGATCAACCTGTCGCATGACCCCGACCGCGATGCCTACGTGCTGCTGCAGGGCAACGACAGCGTCATGAATGGCTCGGTGGACGATCTCAAGCATGTGCGTCGTCTGGCCGGCAAGGATGGCCAGCTGATGTGGTTCCGCAAGGATGGCAAGCAATACGTCGTGCGCGATCCCGACACCTTCAAGCGCTTGAATGCGGTGTATGCGCCAGTCACCAAACTGGGCCAGGCGCAGGGCGCGCTGGGCGAGCGCCAGGGCGAGCTCGGCGAGCAGCAGGGCGAGTTGGGTGCGCAGATGGGTGAGCTGGGTGCACGTGCTGCCGACGCGGCCGCAAAGCACGTCAATGCATCCTTGCTCGACACCGATGCGCGCACACAGCAGGCCGCCGAGCGTGCGGCGCGGGAAGCAGAACGCGCAGTACGCCAGGCCGAACAGGCCATGCAGCGCAGCGGCGCCCAACAGCGGATGCAGGCGCTGGCCAGGCAGCAGGCGGCGCTCGCCACCGAGCAGGCAGATCTGGCCAGCCAGCAGGCCGCCGCCAGCGTGCGCGCCGACAAGGAAGCCCAGCGCATCATGCGCGAGGCGATCGCACAGGGGCTGGCCACACAGATCGAGGGCTGATCGCCGCAGGCCGCTGCTCGCCGGGACTGTGCAGCACGCGCAGACGGCGAGCAGCTGGCGCCCTCTCGGCCGGAGGCAGTGACGGGCGTCAAACCGGCTCGGCGCCGCACGCGCCGTGCAGGCACGCGCGGCGGGCGACACACAGCGCTGGTGACTCGGTGACGCCGCGACTCGCCGATACTGCGCAACAGGCGCAGACGGCGAGCAGACAATGACGTACCGGGTGGTGGTGTTGGGGGGCTTCGGGCATTTCGGCGCGCGCATCGTGCGGGCGCTGGCGGCGACGGCGCAACTGCAGGTGATCGCGGCCGGACGGCATCCCGGCGATGTGGCGGCCACGTGGCCGGATGTGGCACCCGGTCGCATCGCGTGCTGTCGCCTGGATATCGACGCAAGCGATTTTGCCGCGCAACTGGCGGCCACTGCCGCCGATGCGGTGGTGCACACCGCAGGCCCGTTCCAGGGCCAGGATTACGCCGTGGCGCACACCTGCCTGCAGGCCGGCATGCACTACATCGACCTGGCCGACGGCCGCGCGTTCGTCCGCGATTTCCCCGCGGCAGTGGATGCAGCGGCAAGGCAAGCGCAGCGTGTGGCCATCAGCGGCGCCAGCACCTTGCCCGCGCTGTCGAGCGCGGTCATCGATGCCTTGCTGCCGCGTTTTTCGGCGTTGCATGACATCCGCATGGTGATCGCACCCGCGCAAGGCACACCGCTTGGCCTGGCCACCGTGCGTGCGGTGTTGTCGTACTGCGGCACGCCGTTCACATGGCTGCATGAGGGCCGCTGGCAAACGGTGGTGGGCTGGGCCAGACCCATGCGCGTGCAGTTCGCCCAGCTCGCGCCGCGGCTTGCGTCGCCATGCGATGTGCCCGATCACGATCTGCTGCCCCAGCGCTATCCGGGCGTACAGAGCGTGCAGTTTCGCGCGGCGTTGGAGGTGCCGTTCCTGCAGCGCTGCCTGGCCGGTGTCGCCTGGCTGCGTCAGCACGGCGTGCCATTGCCGATGGCGCGCCTGGCCGAGGTGTTTGCACGTGCGGCACGCTGGTTTGACCGCTTCGGCACCGACCTCGGTGGCATGCGCGTGGAGCTGCGAGGCATGAGCCATCCCCAGGCTGGCGATCCCCGGCCGCTGCGACTGCAGTGGGACCTCACCGCTGCGATGCTGCACGGCCCTGAGATTCCCTGCTTCGCCGCCATCCTGCTGGTGCGCAAGCTTGCCGCAGGGCAGGCATTACCGATCGGCGCGCATGCCTGCATGGGCTTGTTGACCCTGGCCGAATTCGAGCAGGAGTTCGCGGCGTGGCAGATGGTGACCGAGCTGTTGGAAGTGCCTGTGTGAGTGCGCTGGCGCCACGGCCGATGACGGCCTGTTGTCAGGGCGTCTCCAGCATCGGAATCACGTCACGGTCCTGCGCTTCCACTGCCACCAGGCGCTGCATCAGCAGCGACAAGGTCACCACGTCCTGGTGATTGTGCTCGGCCACGCGGCGCAGGTTGCGCGCGCTGCCGCCGCGCAGGTAGCTCAGCCAGGCGGCCGGCGCTTCGGAGCCGGGCAGGTCGTCTTCGCGCACCACGCGCAGCAGCTGCCGTTCGATGGTGGACAGCTTGCAGTTCTCCCAGGTGCCGCGATAACGGCGCCGGGTGGGGAACAGCAGGTCCACATGGTCCAGCGCAGAGATCGGGTCGCCGCGGCGCGCCAGGCGGTAGCGCGTCTTCAACAACGGCGCGTCGTAGCAGCGGCCGTTGTAGCTGGACAGCACCGTCTGCGGCGACAGCCAGCTGCGGAACAGATCCAGCATCGCGCTTTCGGCCGCCATCGTGGACATCATCAACTGGCGCACGCGCAGCCCGCTGCCCTGCGTAGCGTCGGTGTACCAATCGGCCACGCCGATCATGAAGGCGCGCGTGCCGGTGCCGCCGGCCAGGCCGGTGGTTTCGGTGTCGAAGAACAATAGATCCATCGGGTCCACCGCGTCCTCGCGCTTGGCGAAGGCCAGCGACAGCGCCTGGCGCGGGATCGCCTGCGGCAGGAAGGCTTCGATCAGGTGCAGGCCGGGCGCGATCTCGTTGCCGGGCAGATGCCGATCGGTGGACGCCACGCGTACCGGCGCGTGTGCCGAGACCGCGCGCTCACGCAGGCCGATCATCTTGCGCAGGCCGGCGATATCGGTACGTCGCTGCGGTGGCGGGTTGGATGTGGGTGCAGCCGGTGTCGCGCGCATCGCCGGCACGCGCGCTGCCGCATTGGCCGCTGCACCTGCGGGCTTGTGGCGCACATCGTGGTCCACCCAGGCAAACGCCGAGCTATCGCGCGCAGGCGCTGCAGCAACCGGAGCCTGCAGGGCGCGGCGCGTCATGGCCGGTGCGGTGGGCGGGGTGCGCGGCGCACCGGCCGCCTCTGCGCTGCCGGGCTGCGTGCCTCGCACAGCCGCCTCGCGCGGCAAAGCGCGTGACCCAGACGCAGCAGCACCCGGCGCAGGCTGGCGTTGCGCACGCGTGGGCATCACCGCATCGTCCTTGCGCGCCGTGGGTGTCAGCCCGCCGACCTGGCGGCGCAGCAGGCGCAAGCGTTCTGCGCTCACCCCAGGATCGCTGCCAGGCACCGGCGCTGCCGGCGCACGCATCGGCTGCGCCGCCGCGGGCATGTCACCTGCGGCACGCGTGTGCGCATCGCCTGCCACTGCATCCGCACCGACTGCATCACCCGAGGTGCGCGCCACCGCTGCCGCGCGCAGCGGGTGGGCATCGGCCTGCGCATCGCCCGCAGCGGAAACATCCGCACCATCCACTGCAGCGCCATCTGCAACTGGCGCTGGCGCCGGCACATCGGCATGCCCGGCCTGACGCCGCAACAAGCGCAACCGGTCTGCACTCACGCTCATGCAAGCACGTCCAGCGCCAGGTCGTCGTCCACCTGGGTGGCATGCCGCAATGGCGTATCCGCATCGAACAACAGCGCCAGCACGGTCAAGGCCAATGACTTGGGCGACTCGCCCTTGCCTTCCTCATGCGCGGCCAGCACCGGGCCCACGCAGGCCGGGCAGCCGGCGCTGCAGTCGCAACGCCGCACCAGCTCGTCGGCGCGCTGCAGCAGCTCGGCCTGGCGCAGCCACAGCGGCTCGCTCAGGCCCACCCCGCCGGGGAAGTTGTCGTACAGATACACCGTGGGCACGAAGGCCTGCTGCAATTCCACCGCGCCTTCTTCGCCTTCGTCCACGCCGCGCAGCTGTCCGCGCCCGGTCTGGTCGGCCACCGCAAACCACGCGCCGTCGCCATTGCCCACCGCTTTTTGCAGGTCGCGCGCATCGGCCATCACTGCCACCGTGGCCACCACGTGCAGCGCATAGGCCGCACCCAAAAAACCATCCAGCGCATCCTGCTTGGAGGCGAACGCCTTGCCCAGCGTGGCCTGCGGCAGCTGCCACCACACCGCAGTGGTGTGCAGTTCCTGGTCGGGCAGATTGACTGGCCCGTAGCCGATGTTCTCGTGCGTGTAATAGCGGATCTTCTTGTAGCCGGACACGCGCCGCACCACATGCACCTCGCCGTGATGCGAGTCGCCACGCCCGGCCACGCCGCCGTCGAAGCGGTCCAGCACCTTCAGCTTGGTGTAGTCGATGCTGTCGGTGTAGTAGTCCACATGGGTGCGCGTGACATAGGCCTTGCGGCCTTCCCAGTCCAGCCGCTCCACCTGGTACGGCGTGCTCTGCACCATGTGGATGGCGCCTTCGTACAAGGTCAGCGCGGCGGCCGAATAATCCACCTCGGCGATGATCTGCTGTTTGCCGTCGCTCTTGTCCACCACCACGAAGTTGCCGTCGGCCACCGAGCGCAAGCTCACCGCATTGGCCGGGTAGCTGTCGGCGATCCACTCCCAGCGGTCGCCTTCCTGGTGGATCACTTCGCTCTCGGCCAGCGCTTCCAGGAACACCAGCGGGTCGATCGGCCCGAACGGCTCGCTGGCAATGAACGGCAATTCGAACGCCGCGCAGCGGATGTGATCGAACAGGATCAGCGGCTGGTCCGGCGCAATGCGCGCATGTTCGGGCGAGGCATCGGCAAAGAAATCCGGGTGCCGTACCACGTACTGGTCCAGCGGCTGCGAACTGGCCACCAGCACGCCCAGCGCGGGTTGCTGGCGGCGCCCGGCGCGGCCGAAGCGCTGCCAGGTCGCCGCCACGCTGCCGGGGTAACCGTTGAGGATCACCACATCCAGCGCGCCGATATCCACGCCCAGTTCCAATGCCGAAGTGGACACGATGCCGTCGATATTGCCGGCGCGCATCGCGCGCTCCACCTCGCGCCGCTCGGTGGGCAGGTAGCCGCCGCGGTATGCGCGGATGCGTGGCGGCTTGCGCGGGTCGTGGTCGAAGATGTCCTTCAGGTACTTGGTCAGCACCTCCACCATCAGGCGCGTCTGCGCGAACACCAGCGTCTTCAGGCCGCTCTTGATCGCGATGCGCGCAATGCGGTTGCTCTGCGAACGTGCCGATGCGCGCAGCCCCAGGTCGGCGTTGACCACCGGCGGGTTCCACAGCAGCACGTGCTTGTCGCCGGTGGGCGCGCCGGACTCGGTGATCGCATGCACCTGCTCTTCGATCAGGGCCTGCGCGTGCGCATGCGGGTTGCCGATGGTGGCCGAGCACAGGATGAACTGCGGGTTGGCGCCATAGAACGCGCAGATGCGCTTGAGCCGGCGCAACACATTGGTGACGTGGCTGCCGAACACGCCGCGGTAGGTGTGGATCTCGTCGATCACCACATAGCGCAGGTTCTCGAAGAACTGCGCCCACTTGGTGTGATGCGGCAGGATCGCCTGATGCAGCATGTCCGGGTTGCTCACCACGATGTCGCCATGCAGGCGGATCGCCTGGCGCGCATCGCCGGGCGTATCGCCGTCGAAGGTGAAGGCCTTCACCCCCAGCTCGCCGGCGCGGTTCAATTCCAGCAGCTCGGCCACCTGGTCCTGCGCCAGCGCCTTGGTCGGGAACAGGTACAGCGCCTTGGCCCCGGAGCGCATCGCCGCGCTCACCACCGGCAGCGTGTAGCACAGCGATTTGCCCGACGCGGTGGGCGTCACGATCGCCACATGTTCGCCGCGTTGCGTGGCCGCCCAGGCATCGGCCTGGTGGCTGTAGAGCTGGCTGATGCCACGCGCGCGCAAGGCGTCGGCCAGCGCGGCCGGCACGTCGGCAGGAATCGGCGCATAACGGCCGTCGCGCCCGGGCAGGGTGAAGCTGCCGGTGATGCGGTCGTGGTAGCGCCGTTCCAGGCGTTCGGTGAGCAGTGCGCCATCGCGGCTGGGCCGGCCATCGGTGGTGGCCAGCGCGCGTTCGGCGGTTTCGGTGCGGGGAGCGAGGGCAAACGGAGGCATACGGCGGCTCCCAAAGAGGGGCATGAGACAGGGGAGGTGTCTCAGGGTATGAGACCAGCGCCGAACCGGCGAGCCTGTGTCACTGAGCGGATTCAGCAAGCCGGGTATTCTGTTGCCCCCACCGCGTCACCGTTGCCCTGCACGCTGTGGCTCCCCCATTTCGAAGAACCGCCGTGCCCGTTTCCCCCAGCCTCACCGCGCCGCACTACAAGACCCGTTCCGCCCGCCGTGCCGATGTGATCGTGCACGCCGCCGGCCTATTCCTGGCCATCGTCGGCGGCGCCTGGATGGTCTGGCGCGCGCATGCCAACCAGACCATGCTGCTGGCCACCTGCGTCTACGCGCTGGGGCTGCTGGTGATGTTCGGCTGCTCGGCGGCGTACAACTTCGCCCCGCCGCAACGCCAGCCGATGCTGCGCAAGTTCGACCACGCCGGCATCTTCGTGATGATTGCCGGCTCCTACACCCCGTTCCTGCTGGTCGCCCTCGACGGCACCTGGCGCTGGGCGATGATCCTGGGCGTGTGGAGCGTGGCCTTGTTCGGCGTGTTCGCCAAGCTGTTCCTGCCCGGCATCGCCAAGGGCTTCTGGGTGGTGATCTACCTGCTGCTGGGCTGGGCCGGCATCGTGGTGATCAAGCCGCTGCTCGCCGGCCTGGACAGCACCGTGCTATGGCTGATCGCCGCCGGCGGCGCGTTCTACACCGTGGGTGTCACCTTCTACGTGCGCAAGTCGCTGGTCTATAACCGCGCCATCTGGCACGCCCACGTGCTGGGCGGCGCGCTCTCGCATTGGTGCGCAATCTGGTTGTGCCTGCAGCCGTTGGGCGGGGTGTAGCGCGCTGTCGATGTCGTCGAGCAGTCGCGTATGCCCATCGCTCGGTAGCATCGACACGTCATGGATCTATTGATCGCCTGACTACGTCGGCTTCCAATCAGAGCGCGCAGGTACGAGGGCAAGGATCAGCACATCGTCGCCGTCGCGTGTGTAGATCAAGAGATATTTGCCGTCCTGGCAGGTGTACAAACGCGTTCCCGGCAGTGGCCCAGAGTGATAGGTGGCTGCACCATCCAGCGCGTCGCCCTCGGTTTCGATCCGGTCGTCCTGTTCACATGCGGCGAAATAAATCTGCGGGTCGGAGATTTCGATCGCGCGCGCCAATGCTGAAGCGAGCAACGCGGTGCGCGCATCCAGCGCGCTCTGCTTCCAGGCCACGCTCACGCACGCGTGCCCTTTGCAGCCAGGGCTGCCTCAAGCGCCGCACGGTGTTGCGTTTTGAGCGTCTCCATCTGCTGCTTCGCCTGCGCGCTGGAGAGTGCGGGGCGGGGGTCGGCCAGGGCATGCTCGGTCTGGGTGCGTAGCGACACCGCATAGCGTGCATCCAACTCCTTGACCTTCATCGCCTCGGAGCGGTCAGGCCGGCGCTTCGCATTGCCGCCCTCGGCGTCCCACTGCGCAGCGTCCACGTGAAGCACGTCCAATGGCATGCCCATCTCGCGCAAGACCTTCAACGCACTTTCGAAGCTGCCAAACCGGCGCGGCGCATTCGCCTTGGTGGCCAGCACACGGGTCTGGTCATGGGTCTGCAATTGCACGGTCCAGGCACCGGCTTCCCCGATGACCGACGCGTGCCTGACCGCACTGGCGTCGACAAGGGCACGTGCGGTCGCCAGCTTGACCAGATTCGTCATGGCGTTATCCAGTTAACGATTAGATGGTAGCCACTTTATCATTGATCTGGCGCGCCAGCTAACGGTTGTCAGCCAGGCTCACGCCCTACAGCTTGGTCTTCATCACCGCCTCGAACGCCGCATCCGGCGCGATGCTGTCGGAGAGCACGACCACCGAATGCAACGTGCCCTTTGCCTGCACGTTGTATTCAAAGCCCACCGGCTTGCCGCCGCGGCTGAACACCTCGATCTCGCTGTACTCACCGAGCCGGCCTTCATAACTCTCGCGCTCCAGCCCGTGCTCCTTGGCAAAGGTGCCGGCGGCGCTGCGTGCGCCCTCCCACACCGCGTCTTCGTAGCTCATCGGCTGCAGCAGGCTGATCATGTGGGTCGCGCAGGCGTTGGTACTGGTCACGCCATAGCCATCGACCTCGCCCAGCAACGGGATCTTGCGGACATCGCGTTTGGGCGTGGCGGTGACGGTGCAGCCAAGCTGCTGCAGCTCGGCAAGGGTGAAGTGCTCGGACTCCGGGCGCGGCGCGCTGGGGGTGGCCGTGCCACCGTTGCAGGCAGACAGCAGGCCCAGACAGGCGAGCGGCAGGAAGCGGCGTAGGGAAACGTGCGACAACGGTGACGTCCTTGTAGTGAATGGAAAAGCGGTACGGCTTGCCTCGACGCCGACGTGCAAGCAGGACGCCAACGCGTCACGCAGTCGCCCAGGTCGAGGCAGCCAGGGCGCGCGAGGGTAGCGCGCCAGGCGTCAACGCATGCTGAGAGCCATCAACCACGCCGCCGCGCTCATTCCGGCATCACCATGCGGATCGCGCGTGTGCCGATCTCTGCACCGGTGACTGCGTCGATGGCGATCGGCTGCAGCTCGGTGCCGGTTTCCGCATCCAGAAAACGCAGCAACTTGCCCTCGCCACGGTGCTTGCGGCCCCACGCGCCGATCATGAACAGCACCGGCAGGTAATCGCGCCCTGCCTGGGTCAGCACGTACTCCTCGCGCGGCGGGCGGGTTGAGTACAGGCGCTTTTCCAGCAGCCGCTCCTCGGTCAGCGTCGCCAGCCGCTTGGTCAGCATGGTCGGGGCAATCCCCAGGCTCTGCCGGAACTGATCGAAGCGGGTCAGCCCGGAATTGGCGTCACGCAGGATCAGCATCGTCCACGCATCGCCCAGGAAGGTCAGGCTGCGCGCGATCGGGCACAGGCTGTCCGACGCATTTTTTGAGTTCATATCATTTCCGTATTGACTCACTATCAAATCGATACTAGCATGCGGCGCATGGGCAGTCCAACCGCGCGTTCCAGGCAGGTGACGGGCGCCCAGGCCGCGGCGGCAACCGCGGCGGCAGTCCGCATCAACGCACACCGCAATGCAGGTCAGCGTCAGGCACCGCGCAGCTGCACGCCGATGGCTGGCGATGTTTCTCCACCTTCCCTAAACCGCATTCCTTCAGAGACACCACGATGAAAAAGACAGTGCTAATCACCGGCGCATCCTCAGGGTTTGGCCTGTTGCTGGCCACCAACCTGCACAAGCAGGGCTTCAACGTCATCGGCACCAGCCGCGAGCCGGAAAAGCACCAGGCCAAGCTGCCTTTCAAGCTGCTGCGCCTGGATATCGACGATGACGCCTCGATCCAGTCATTTGCCACAACGCTGTTTCAATCGGTCGACCGCCTGGATGTGCTGGTCAACAACGCCGGCTACATGGTCACCGGTATCGCCGAAGAAACCGCCATCGACGTGGGCCGCCAGCAGTTCGAAACCAACTTCTGGGGCACGGTCAAAACCACCAACGCGCTGCTGCCGTATTTCCGCAAGCAACGGAGCGGGCAGATCATCACCGTCAGTTCCATCGTGGCGCTGATCGGGCCGCCGAACCTGTCGTATTACGCGGCCTCCAAACATGCGGTGCAGGGGTATTTCAAATCGCTGCGGTTCGAACTTGCCCAGTTCAATATCAAGGTCAATATGGTGGAGCCGGTCTGGTTCAAGACCAATCTGGGCCATAACGCAGTCCCTGCCGCCGGCAACTCCATTGCCGACTACAACGCTTACCGCAGGCAGGCCAATGCGGCGACCCAGAAGGGAATCGACACTGCAGAAGCACCGGATGCCGTGGTGAACACCATCCAGAAACTGATCCAGGCCAAGGACCCCAAGTTCAGCAACCCGGTCGGAAAGATGACCGGCATGATCCTGTTCCTGCAGAGTTACCTGCCAAAGATGTTTGAAGGCGCGATTTTCAAAAGCATCAAAACAGCCTGAGTGCTGTGCGTTACATGCAGCGCCAATCCAGCCGCTGATTCAATCAAGTAAACCCCACAAAACCCCCGTGTTATCACCCGATCAACGGCTTTGCTAAAGCCGTGACGCATCCCCTTTGCCACGAGTACACGAGAATGAAAGCGTATTTCTGCAAATTCATCCCGCCGCGCGCGGACTTTCTGGCCACCATGTCGGATCAGGAAAAAGCCCTGATGCAGCAGCATGCCGCGTTTCTGGACCAGCGCCTGGCCGAGGGCGTGCTGCTGGCGCATGGCCCGGTCATCGATGAAACCGGCGGCTTTGGTCTGTCGCTGTATCAGATTGCCGACGACCAGGACATTGCCGCCATCACCGCACAAGACCCGATCATCAAACATGGCGTCGGGCAGTATGCGCATTACCCCATGCTGCATTTGAAGGCGCGCGGATAAACGCCGCGCTGCAGGCGGCACGCTCAAATCGTCATCGCAGCCGCACGTTGCGGTGGCCAGAGCGCGCCGCGCATGCAGCAAGCCATGGCGGCCGCAGGCGTGCTGCGCTCAGGCCACGCTGTCAGTTGCCGGTCTTTCGAACAGGCGGGCGAACGCTCTCACCGCACCGGCACCCGCGCGCTGGCGCCCAAACCCCGCGTGGGAAACGCCGCCTCCACCGGCGC
This sequence comes from Xanthomonas sp. WHRI 8393, assembly GCF_040203315.1. NCBI lineage: Bacteria > Pseudomonadati > Pseudomonadota > Gammaproteobacteria > Lysobacterales > Lysobacteraceae > Xanthomonas > Xanthomonas sp. WHRI 8393. The sequence goes on from NZ_JBEGGL010000001.1 coordinate 177,496, forward strand.
ACGCCGCTGCACCCACATGTCGCCCATCATCCGGTCCAGCCCGCGGTCCAGGCCGGTGACCAGCCCCGCACCCGGGGTAAAGGTCAGCTCGCCGAAATAGACCTGCCCGTGCTGGATGTACCAGTCCACGCGTACGTAATCGAAGTCGCTTGCCAGCAGCTTGCTCAGCTCCAGCGCCTGTTCCAGCAGCGCCGGCGCGCAGGGCGGTGCGCGCCCGTCGTCGCGGATGCGGTGAAAGGCCTCGTGCAGGTTGCCCACAAAGAAGGTCATGCCCAACTTCGGCGTGTCGAAGCGCCCGTAGATCACCTGCAGCACGTACTGAAAACTGCCGTCCACCTGCCGGAACATGTGGAACTTGTAGTCCACCGGCACCTGCTGCGCATCGCCGATGTACTGCTCCACCAGAATGCGCGGCGGAATATCGCGGTAATGGATCTCGCGCACCTTGTCGGAGAAGTCGGTGCGCAGCCATTGGCCGCAGCGCTCGATGATGCGGCGCTTCTGCTGCGCATCGGGCTCATCGCGCACCACCTCCACCATCGCCGCGCCATGGTTGGCCTTGATCACGGTCTGCCGCCACTGCGGCAGGCGCAGCAGCTCCTGCGGGTCGGTGCTGTCCAGCAGCAGCGGGATCAGGTGCGCCTCGCCGATCCTGGCCGCCACATACGGGCGCACCGCAAACTTGTCCGCCAGCCGCCGGTACAGCGGGTAATCGCCGTGCACGCACTTGCGGTAGAGGATCTTCTCGTTGAAGCACTTGGGCGCGTACAGATCCGGCAGCCGGCCGAAGGTGTGCAGGTAGTACAGCCGGTCCTGGTGCCGCCAGGGCAGGGTGCGCAGCAGGCCGCGCGCGCCCTTGCGCAGCAGGCGCTTGAGGCCGGCCACGTCGGTGCCCGTGGGCGTGGCGCGGCCGTCGCCCGGAGACGTCGTCAACACCGGCAGTAGCGCAGCCCACGGCTGACCTGCCCCACCGTGCGCGCCCAGCGGCTGCGCCTGCAGCCCCATCCCGTTGTCGGCCATCGCCAGATCCCTCGTCCGTAGTGAAGTGAGACTTGCATCACATTTGAGTGTGATGTGTGTCACGGTATACGGAAAGACGCAGACCAGGGTTGCGAATCGTCTTAAGCGACCCGATTGCGCAAAGATCGCGTCGCTTTGGGCATAAAGGCCGGCGCCCGGGCCCGCGCTAGCGCCCGCTTTTGTGCGCCGCGCAAACCTGCGCAGGCCAGGGCCTGCGACCGGCCGCCTGGCGCGTGCGGCACCAGCAACCGGCACAACGCCGCGCCGGGTGCGCAGGCCCGGGCTGCGGGGCAGGCGCGCAATGGCGCACGCATGCCCCGCCACCTGGGCGGCAGTGCGTGGGAGCAAATGCCGGCGCGGCCGGCAAGGGGAGGCAGTCGCATCGCAGGCCGGCATCGCGCAACATCACGCACCGGCACTGCAGCCTGCAACGGATGGCCCATGCACGTCACCAAACTCCTGTCCCTGGCAGCGCTGTGCCTTGCGCTTGCCGCCTGCGCAGACACAGACCAGCCCGCACAAGCCGATAAGGCGCCCACATCGGCGCAGGCAGCAGCCAGCCCCGCCACCGCAGATGGCAACGTCGCCGCACTGCCGCCCGCCCAGGCGACCAATAGCAGGCCGCCTTCGGTCAGCCAGCAGGCAAGGCGCTATCTCTGCCCGCAGGGCCCCAATGCCTGCCCGGCCGGTGGGCCGTTGATCGCCAACTCCGATGCAGAGGCGCAGTGGCTGCTGCGCCACGGCTACCCGACGGAGCACGAACTGGCCCGCTTGGAAACCCTGACGCTGGATCAGCTCAAGGCCGAGTCGCAGGCAGGCAACCAGCCCGCAACGGTGATCTACGGCAAAAAGACCGCACTGGCGGGCCGTTTCTATCAGGGCATCGACATCCTGCGGCGGGCCGCGGTGGCGGGGAACCTGTACGCGTACTACGGGCTGTCGGACGTATACGTCAGCGACACCGCAAACAAGAACCTGGTCGACAGCCTGGCCTACCTGCGCCTGGCCTACCTGTTGGGCGATGCAAAAGCCTCGGCCGTCATCGCATCGCGTGGCCTGAGCAGTGTTGAAAACGTCGTTGCCGACGAGCGCGCCGCGTCACTGCACAAGACGTTTTCCAAGTACCAGCGCCCCTCGCCACGGCCGCTGGAATAACGCCGGGCGATCAGCCTCCCACATTCAGTTGCGGAATCTTGGCAAACGCCTCGGCAATAAAATCCATAAACACGATCGCCCGCTTCGGCACCAGCCGGTTGGCCGCATACAGGATGTGCATGGGCACCGCAGGTGCGGAGAAGGCGCCCAGCACGATCTGCAGCTGCCCGGCCTTGAGCCCCTGCTCGAACAACCACTCCGGCCCCTGCCCGATGCCCAGGCCCGCGCTCACCGACTCGCGCGCGGCTTCCGGCGAATTGACCCGGATCCGGCCGGACACCGGCACCTCCACATCCTTGAAACGCCACGTCGCCCCGGAGGCCAGCAGGGTGTACAGCACGCAATCGTGCTGGCGCAGGTCGTCGGGCACGCGGGGCACGCCACGCTCGGCAAGATAGGCGTTGCTTGCCACGCACACGCGCTTGAACGTGCCGATCCGCCGTGCGCGCAGCGCGCTGTTTTCCAGGTGGCCAATGCGGATGGCGAGCTCCGCGCCCTCGTCGAGCAGATTGACGAAGCGGTCGTTGATCTGCAGATCCAGCTCCAGGCCCGGAAAGCGCCGCAAAAATTCCGGCACCAGCGGCATCACATAGTGGTGCGACAACGCCGTGGGGCAGGCCACCCGTAGCAAGCCGGACGGTTGCACGTTGTCGTGCAGCGCCATCTCCGACTCGCCTACTGCATCCAGGATGCGGCGCACCTCCGCGTAGTAGCGCTCGCCCTCCGGCGTCAGCACCAGCTTGCGGGTGGAGCGGTTGAGCAGCCGGGTGTGCAGGTGCTCTTCCAGCGCCGCCACGTGGCGGCTGACATTGGGCTGGCCCAGGCCCAGGTCGCGCCCGGCCGCTGAAAAGCTGCCGGTTTCCACCGCACGCGCAAAGCAGGTCATCAGCAGAAACCGGTCCATCGCCCATCCTCATTCATGCGCATACCGCATGAATGGTATGTGCCCGCGCGGTCTTCCGCCACATTCGGCATGGGCGCACGCTGCACCCCATCGAAGGCCGGCCACATGCGGCGGGCCTGCCACCCTCCCAGGAGCACCCCATGTCCCGTCTAGCAGGCAAACGCACCCTCATCACCGGCGGCACCAGCGGTATTGGCCTGGAAACCGCCCGCCAGTTCCTGGCCGAAGGCGCCCGCGTCATCGTCACCGGCAACAATCCCGAGTCCATCGCCAACGCCAAGGCCGCGCTGGGCGCCGAGGTGCTGGTGCTGCGGGCCGATTCGGCCAGCGTCGCCGCGCAGCAGCAGCTGGCGCAGGCGGTGCAGGCGCACTACGGCCAGCTCGACATCGCCTTCCTCAATGCGGGCGTGTCGGTATGGGCAGCGATCGAAGACTGGACCGAGCAGGCCTTCGACGCCTCCTTCGCCATCAACGTCAAAGGCCCGTACTTCCTCATGCAGGCGCTGCTGCCGGTGTTCGCCAACCCCGCCGCGGTGGTGCTCAACACCTCCATCAATGCGCATGTGGGCGCGGCCCGCTCATCGGTGTATGCGGCCACCAAGGCGGCGTTCCTGAGCATGACCAAGACCCTGTCCAGCGAACTGCTGGCGCGCGGCATCCGCCTCAACGCGGTCAGCCCCGGCCCGGTGGAAACCCCGCTGTACGACAAGCTCGGCATCCCCGCCGCGTACCGCGACCAGGTCAACCAGGACATCGCCGCCACCATCCCGCTCGGCCGCTTCGGCACCCCGGACGAAGTAGCCAAGGCCGTGCTGTACCTGGCCTCGGACGAATCCCGCTGGACGGTGGGCTCGGAACTCATCGTCGACGGCGGCCGCACGCTCAACGGCTGAGTGTTTCGAAGGCAGTAGCAGGCGAACGGCCACCCCACACCTCAAGCGCGACACCGAGCGCTGCAGTGTGGGTCCACGTTGCGGCGCAAGTGCCGCGACTCAATAATGCGCACGCCCTCTTCAGCGGATGACACGTGCGCGCTTTATTCGTCTATGCCGCTGTCCCCGCGATCCTGCTAACGGCGGTGGCAACCGCCCATGCAGCCCCTGCCGCTGAGTTATGCGAGGTCTTGCGCGCCTTTGTCGGTGCAGTACAGCCGGGCCAGGTGCGTAGTTTTGCGTTCCACACCTCATGGGGAACCAACTTCAAGCATGCGCAAGAGCAGGCGCTTTCCGCCAAACGGTGTGAGCACGGTGGCGACCCTGCCGCGCAGGCCGTCTGCGCCTACCTGATGCAGCATGGGCAAACAGAGCTTGCAGACGCCACGGTAATGGACTCGGTGGCCTGCCTAGCGAGCGGCACCACATTTGATAGCAGCCTGAGACTGCATCACGCCGAGCTGTCCTTTCGTCATGAGGCCATCAACGCAGGCGCGACGATCACAGTCACCTTTGGCGAAGAGACGGAACAGGGCGGCAGGGTGTTTCGACTTCAGGCAGAAGGCGACTAGCACCACCCTACATTTTGCTCAGAGGCGCAACGCGCATTCGAGATACCAAGCAACCGCTCACTAGCCGCGCGTGCGGTTGCGTCATGCGGCTGTGGAAGGTCCGCATCCGGGCACGTGCTACCGGCGCAACACGCCGGCATGCCGCGTCACTGAATCCGCAACGCCGCAATCTTGCCGCCCACCAGCTGGAACACATGCTCCAGCTGCAGCGGGCTCTGCGGGAAATCGCCAGACACCTGCGCGGTGACACTCACCTGCTCGCCCTGGGTGTGCACGCCAACCGGCACCGCACGATACGGCGTGGCGGCCTGCGTCTGTGCCAGCCAGGCCGCAATGGCGGCAGCGCCACGGTGCTGGCGGTGCTCGTCGTGCACCACCGCATCGTCGGCCAGGTGCGGCAGCAGCACGGCGGCATCGCCGGCGTTGCTGGCGGTAAAAAAGCAGGCAATGGCGGCGGGCAGGGCAAGCGACATGGTGGCGGTCCGGTGGAAACGGTATGCCATGATCGGCAGCGGCATCGCCTGCCGCAAGAACGCACGCAAAGGTAAGTCACGCACCCATGGGAAAGCCGCATACCCCGGACACCGCCGCGTGCGATGTCGAAGCCCTGCTCAAACTCATCGAAGGCCGCTGGAAACTGCTGCTGCTGTTTCACCTGTTCGACGGCAAGGTGCAGCGCTACTCGGACCTGGAGCGGCTGATTCCCGCCATCTCGCAAAAGATGCTGGCCCAACAGCTGCGCCAGCTAGAACGCGACGGCCTGGTGCTGCGCACCGTCTACGCGCAGGTACCGCCGCAGGTGGATTACCGCCTGACGGCATGGGGCCAGGCCCTGTGCCCCGCGCTGGACGCAATGCTCACCTGGGGCCAGGCGCGGCAGCCGTTGCCCGACACGTCGTCGCAGTAAACGCTTGGCGCACTGCTGTGCACGCCGGCCTTAAAACATCAGGCACTAGCGCCACGCATGTCGCCAGATAACTTGCCCAGCTAACACACCGGCGGTCTTGCGGTATCTGCCGTCTCGCGCGCTGCAACCAGACTTGTGCGGCCAACATAATCGGCCTAGTTTCGCCACGTCACCATTCGGTGGCGAGGAGGTCACACGCATGGCGACCAACGAGAAAACCGGCCCCAAAGCGGCCAAGGCCGCAAGCAAGGTCTTGCGTAGCGGCAGTACCGGCAAGGATTCAAAAACAGCGGCCGCGTCCGCTTTGAGTCAAGCACCGGACAAGAAAAGCAAAAAGAAGTAAGCGAGCGCTGCAGTAAATGAGTAGAGGCGTTCGCACAACGGTGGGCGTCTCTAGTCATGCAATTTAGTGCGTGCAATCACAGCGGATGACACCGCTGAGACAAAATGTCCGGTACCCCGCTGACAAAACCACTACTTAACGATAGGGTACAGGCTGGAACGGGGGTTTCATGCATGGAAAGCAGATGGGGAAGTACCGAGTTTACAGCTGTGCGGCCATTACCATGGCCGCTTGGGTTCGCTGTGGAGGTTGGCGCTTTATTCGCCATCTGTATGGGCGCGCTATGCCGCTGCCTCACCAGCGGCCCAATCGAACAAGAACTCAATCAAATATTAGTGAATCGCTCGCATCGCATGGATGATGGCGTGCATGTGTTTGCTGACCATGTTTGCTCCGCTTGTCGGCGGCTATCAGCAGTGCAACTACTCGATACTCGCACCACATGAGCTCTGCTACCAGCTTTTGCGCCCGTTGATACTACTGGTGAGCACACCCTCTTCTACCAAGGCTTCGCAGCGTAAAAAAAAATGGGTTGAGTCGAAGGCGGCATCAGCTATCAGAATAAGGAAATGGGATGATTGCCTCGGATGACGCAGTACACAGCATAAAAACTAAAATACCAGCCGCCAAATTTTCTGAGAATACCGATTCAGTTGAAATCGTCGTCTGTGTTGAAAAAGAAGTTGAAGGAAGCGCGACCCTGACAACCCTGGGGGAACGTGCGGGAAAGGTGACCAGCGCAGTTATAGAAATTGATGGCGTGAAAGTAGCCATCTGTTTTGAACGAAATTATAAAGTGGGTACATTCGAAAGAGCGCTTCACGCACCTTTAGCAGCAATCGAAAATGGGGTCTTGGATCTCGGGAAATCTGCAGAATGGAAACAGCATCCACACAAAGACGCCTTGGTCACCGGAAACAGAAGGGAGAAGGTGGCAGAGTCCTGGTGCGGGTACCCAGTCTTGAAAGAAGAATTAAGAAATAACCAAGGCGACGTAGTAAGAAAAGGTCTTCGGATTGCCCAAGCTGGTGCACTTCACGCAATCGCAGCACACTGGAGCGTAAAGAAAAATCATGCACTTGTAGTTTTGCCGACAGGAACTGGGAAGACAGATGTAATCATCGCAGCCGCTTTGCTCGCATCCGCAAAACGAACGCTTGTGCTAGTGCCTAGTGATGCTCTGCGCACACAAATAAAAAATAAGTTCATAAGTTTGGGAATATTAGAGGATGTTGGATCTATATCAGAAAGTTGTTTAAACCCTGTCGTTGGAGTTTTTAAGAAGAAACCTAAAGGTAGAGACGACTTTGAGCCGCTTATGCGGGCCAACGTCGTCATCACAACCACGCAAATGTTGCTAAATATTAGTTCATCACTATTGGGCGATTTTTTGGGAATATTCGATTTTATCGCTTTTGATGAGGCGCATCACCTGCCAGCTCCTTCTTGGACAAGAATTAGCAAGGCGATTGCGGACACAACAAAAGTGCTATCTCTAACTGCCACTCCATATAGGAACGATGGGAAACGACTTTCTGGCGAGCTTATTTATCAATTCCCCCTTAGAATTGCCCAGCAGTATGGATATTTTACAAAAATAGATGTTCTGAGAGTTGACCAGTCTGCATCTGAAATTGCGGATATAGACATAGCTAATGCAGCTGTAAGTACTTTGCGGAAAGATCAGCAGAACGGGTTCAAACACATTATTCTTGCGCGATCCAAGTCTATCGAGCACGCCGATAGAATTTTTGAAATTTACAATTCTATTGCGCCCGATTTGTCGCCCGTTCTTTTATATACGGGGTTAAGTGATGCAAAAAAAAATAAGGCAATATCGGCCCTAAGAAATTTGGAAAGCAGAGTAGTGGTATGTGTGGATATGCTCGGTGAAGGGTTTGACTTGTCGGCGTTAAAAATCGCTGCCATGCACGAGCTACATAAAAGTCTACCAGTCACCCTTCAGTTCATCGGTAGGTTTACCCGCGCTGCGGATGGAGTCGGGTCTGCAACTGTAGTAATAAATATGAGTGCGCCTATGGCGGGTACGGCCGTCTCAGATTTATTTGCGGAAGACGCGGACTGGAATGAGCTTGTTCCACAGCTCAGTGCGAGCGCAATCGATGCGGATATAGAGCTCCAAGATCTAGCCAAAAATCTTAGGCAAGTGGTTGCACCCGACGATAAGTTTTTTGAGGTATCTCTTCTTTCTCCTGGATTATCATTACTTTTGTATCAGGTCGGGAAGTTTGAACCAGGTTCACTAATCAAAGGCGTTGGAAGGAACTCAATATTACATCAGAGTTGGGTCGATCAAGATCGTGAAATAGTAATTGCGATCACTAGGGATTTTTCATCACCAGACTGGTCAAAGAGTAAAGAGGCTCTGGGATTTAGCTGGAACCTATTTATCGCTGCTTACGACTCGAATCGTCACATTCTAATGGTGAATAGTACTTTAGGAGCTAGTAGCAATCTTCGTCTTGTACGAGCCGTTGGTGGAAAAGATGCGTTTCAGATTGACGGCGAAAAAATGTTCAGGGTTTTTGACGGGCTCAGACGGGCAATTCTTCATAACGTAGGTCTTTACAAACGCGGACAAGTGCGATTTCAAATGACCGCGGGAATAGACGTGGGCGAACATGTTTCGCAGGCTGTTCAGGTGGGGAGCTCAAAATCTAATCTTTTTGCCGCAGGTTACGACGATGGTGTAAAAGAGACTATCGGTGCTTCGTTCAAAGGCAGCGTCTGGTCAATGACGTCGGCATCTATCCCTGCTTGGATATCCTGGGCAAAAAAGGTAACAACCAAAGTGTTTGACGCTAGCATAGCGACAAATAGTTTCCTATCCTTTACTCTAATTCCAGTTGAGATTAATTCGCCGCCTCAAGTGAGAGTTTTTTCTTGTATTCCACCAGACGAACTATTGCCTGGTAGCTATCACGGCGAAAAACACATTAGATATACTGGCTCGACCTCGACTGTTACTCAATCTTTCTTAGATTTCAATTTTAAATCAGCAGATAAAACTTCACTAAATTTTGAGGTCTCATCTGACGGGCGGGGCAGCGCCGTCTTCAAAATTACTTGGGCAAATGGATTTAAGATTTCTCGCGTATCGGGCCCGGATTTGTATATTCTGGATGACGGCCAAGAAGTTTCTCTTCAAGAATATCTATCCAAAAATCCTCCTTCTTTCATACTAGTTGACGGATCTGAATTAATAGGAAAATATCATTATAGATATTCATCTTCGCCTATCTACACTTATAGTTCCGCCTCTATGCAGGTTTTGGCCTGGGGGAAAACTAATATAGTTACAGAGTCAAAGTGGAAGGCCGGAGTTGCAAGAGCAAATTCGGTGCAAGGATTTATAATATCCATGCTGATTAATGGATCAAGTAATTATGTCATTGACGATGACGATAGCGGTGAGGTTGCTGACATAATCGCGATCGAAGTGGATCAATCGGCGAAAGTTCTCAATGTTTCTTTTTACCATTGTAAGTATTCTCATGGTTCTGCACCAGGCAGTAGAGTGGCTGACCTCTATGAAGTCTGTGGGCAAGCGATAAAGAGCTGCCGTATGGTTAACAGGCCAGAGGACTTGATTGGGCATATCCTGCGGCGCGAAAAAAAGCTTGGTGGGCGTCCATCACGATTCGAAAAAGGTAGCGAGTCAGAAATTATTTCTCTTCAGAAGACCGCATCAAATTACCGAATGAATTTAAATGTATATATTGTTCAGCCTGGGCTGTCTGCCAAGGCTCTTACGCCTGATCTCTCATCGATATTGGGTGCGGCAGATAATTTTGTTCTTGAATTTACGGGGCGTCGCCTCGGAGTAATTGGAAGCCGCTGAAGAAGTGAAAGCTGACGATTTTTAAACGGACCAGACCAATCGCTACCTGTTCAGTCCCAAGGGTTATGAGCATTACAAGGGATTTGTACCAAAACCTCCCGACACTGGAGTAAAGCAACTACGTTCAGCCATTCAAGTCTTCGAGTACATCGTCCACCTGCTCGGCCAGGTGTTGCAGGCAGTGCGCCCATTGCTGGAGTGGAATGGCCGGCATGCCCATGGCGCCTTCGTCGCGCGCGCGCGGTGTAGCCAAGGTAGCGAGCAGGCGCAGTTGGTCGCGTACGCGGAGCAGGTGGTATTGCGTGCCTTCGGACATCCAGTAACCGGGTTCGTCGTGCATGCCGCTCTCCTTGCCGTGAGGCAGCTCCCGCTGCACAACGCAGCGGGATGCCGGGAGGCTAGAAACCGCAGACAGCCGGCGGGCTTATTCCCCTTGCGGGTGTTGTATTCGCCGCCCTCCCGGCGCAAGAACGCCGAGCAGTGCCAGGCCAGATGGCCGAGCACAAAAAACCCACCAAGTTTTCGGAGGTGGGTGCCGCTGTCTGTGTGGAGTTTCTAGGCTCCGAGCGGAAGTGTGCGTGTGGCGGTGAGTTGGGTCAAGTTGAAGCGATGTCCGGCGCCCACATGTGCGGCTTTGCACGTAATTTTTCGAATGGACGTGCGACGGCAATGACGCACCAGTTATCAGTTGACACATCCCCAAACAGGTAGCAATCTCGGCTGCAAGGAGCCTAGAAACTCCTCAGACAGCGGTACCCACCTCCGTCAAACCGGTGGGTTTTTTGTGCCTGGACTTTTTGTACGAGTGCAGCCGACGCGATGCCTATGTCGGAGTGCAGCTAATGCAAAGATGTTTGGGAAAACAATTCTGAAGTCTGTCTATGGTTTCTAGCCTCCCGACATCCCGTCGCGTCGTGCGACGGGGCTTGTTCGTCAAGGAGGGCTTTGCCATGCGTCGGTCCACGTCCAGTCCCAAGCCATCGCGCAAGCGCGCCACGGTACCACCGCCTACCGAAGTCGTCTGGCGTTCGCTGGATCCCTCGATCCAGCCGCGGCGCTACCTCGAGCGCACGCCCATCCCCGAACCTCGCGCCGAACCCCGCACACCGCGGCGGCCCGGCCGCCCGCGTGCGCCGCAGCAGTGCACCGTCGGCTATGGGTACTATCCCGACAGTCACCAGCGCATTCCCACCCTGCGCCTGCGCGGCCGCTGGCTGGAACAATTGGGCTTTGCCATCGGCAGCAAGCTGCACATCCGCCAGCGCGATGGCGAACTGGTCATCAGCGTTGTAGACCGACACTGATCACGCCGCAGCGCATGCGCGCACCGCATGTGCCCGGCCCGTTGCTGGAGACGTCGCATGATGAGTGAGGGCATGACCGGCGCGTCGCGTGCAGACCGCCACGGTGTTATCGGCAAGACGGTCGCGGCGCGCGCGTACGCCGCAAGCGCGGTGCCGGTTGAGCGCTACGGCAGCCGCCCGTGGCGCCACCGCTGCGCCTACGCCGTGCGCGAGCTGCCGGCTCGCGCGCCCATGGCGGGCATCTACGCGCTTGGCCGCTTCACCACGCGCTGGCAGGTGCGCGAGGAGCGCGCGCCAGCCAGGGAACGCTTCGACCAGGCCGTGGTGCAGCTGCAGGCGGAGCTGCTCACCTACATGCGGCGGCGCCTGCGCGACCCGCACACCGCCGCTGACCTCGCCCAGGAAGCGCTGCTGCGCCTGCTGGCCTACCGCGACACGCCAGACATCCACAGCTACAAGCTGCTGCTGTACCGCATCGCCCACAACGTGGTGCTGGAGCATTGGCGCACGCGCCACCGCAGGCACGCCTCCCGCCACGTGCCGCTGGAGGGCAGCGAACCGCTCGCCGCCGCCGGCACGGCGGTGGACCAGCTGGTGGACGCCCGCCGCACCCTGCAGTACCTGCACACCCACACGCTGCCCGCGCTGCCGCCCAAATGCCGCCAGGCCTTCATGCTCAATCGCTTCGACGGCCTCACCTACCCGGAAGTCGCCGCCGTCATGGGCATCTCGGTCAAGATGGTGGAGAAACACATCAGCCGCGCCCTGGCCGCCTGCCGCGCGGCGGTGGGCGAGTAATATTGGGGCACTGCACAGGTCGGCGTCGGCAGCGAGTTCCGCTTTGACCCCCAATCTTTTTGCAGGATCGGAAAGTGGCGCAGTGAAAGAAACTGACAGCGATCGATGACTAAGTGCGGCCTATGCTAGGCCGCATTCCAACCAGCGCAACAGCAGTTAGGGTTCAAGAGACATATTATGGATGAGCGCAAATTCTTATCAGCACTTCTAGCACGCATGGATCGTCCGAATCCCCGGCTGCTTGCAACACGCTGGCCGTTAGTGTTGCTCAATCTGGCTTTTGTAGCGTTTATTATGCTTGTCTTTCAAATTGCTCAGGGCTACACAGTCCATCCAGTTGCTCTTGCACTAGGTTCTCTATCCTTGGGCCTTGTTGGCGCATGGGTAGGCTACGCTGCCTGCTGGGCGAGACAGTGGCCCCTGGTTCGTGGTCATCTCGATCGCCAAAGTTTACGCGCCCGGCTGGACGAGCTTAAGCCCAAAAAAGTCAATCAATCCGATGCCGCGCCGTGACACTTCACCCAAGCCAAGTCCGCTTCTTGCCTAGGCTTAACCTGCCAGGTGGGCACGAGCCAGGTTCAACCTCGTGGACTAGCATGTTGAACGAGCTAGTCGAAAATAGCCGCTTCGCGTCACTGCACAACTAATCAGGTAGCCGTGAAAGTTATTGACTCATTGATGGATGGGCTGGACCGCATCAGTTCCTTTGCGATGCTCTGCATAAACTCTGCATTGTGTGCGTTCGTACTCCTCGCGCATGGGGGTGCCTTGCTGCTGGTTAGCACCGGCAAGGTGCCCGAGATGGCGCAACGCGTTGCCATTGCCTATGTCTCTGTACCCGCTGTGATCATTGCCTTGGCATTCTCGGTGCTTGCGTTCATTCGCCGGGAAAAGCTTGGCACCACCCTCAAAGTCCATGCTGCGATACTCATCGGCCTTGCTGCCTACATGCTCTATGTTGGCCTTGAGGTAGTCTTCAATGGCGTACCACATGGCGCCGGATTCAGTTGGAATCCGATCCTGTTCGCCTTTGTACTGGGATATCCGCTCTTGCTGACCAAGCGGGCATTCTCGTGGCCAAGCTTCAACCGTGCGCCACTTCGTTTCGCTCCGCTGCTAGCGGTGGGGATTTCCTTGTTGATCAGTGCCGCCATTTATTGGCGTCTATTAGCCTCGTTTAGAGCCAGCGCAGCGTAGGCTTACTTACCCACCCTGACACCGCTGCCATCCACCCGCAGCGGCCGACACCTGCTCCCATCCATTGCGCAGCCGCTTCATCGCCTGCCCGCCCACACACGCATAGCCCAGCTGTTTGGCCTCTGCAGTCCCCAGCCCCGGCAGCGCAATGATGGAATCGGAAGGAGCGGGGCGCCCCTGGCTGCGCGCCTCATTACGCAGCATCATGTTCTCGATGCCCTGGCAGTAACGCACCATGCCCGGGTGCGGGTGCGCACGGTATTGCTCGCAATTGAAGGGCGTGGTGTCGCGCGCCATGGAGTTGTACGGCTGCCGTGTTGGCGGGATGTACTTGCTGTTCGCCTTACCTGTGGCCGAGCGCATGCTCTGCGCCGACAAGCCTTGTGCGCACGCAAGCAAGCACAGCGTTGTTAGTGCCAGCGCGACACGGCGCGCGGTGATGATCCTGTCCATGGTGTTCCCCCTGTACGCACCGATCCTAGACTACGCGCCGCGCACGCGGGTGGTTCAGCCCGCTTGGTGCCGAGCCGGGGGAACTGTCGCTGCACCACCCAGCGGGATGCGGGAGGAGGGTTCCATTTCGGAACATATGACCGCAGACGCGTAGCAGCGCGCAGGGGGCTCAGCTATCGGGCAGAGCCACCCCATGCTTCGCGCCTTGCCGTGCCTGCCGGTGCCGAGCAAATCGATGGCCTCACCGATGCATTGAAGACGCGTACCCAGCGATCTGGAACTAGCTTGCGGGTGAGGGTGCTGACCGGGAGTTGGTGCGGTACAGCCGCCCAGCTGGCAGCGTCCACCCTGTGTCGCGTTACTGCAGCGTTGCGTGGATGGCCGCTGCAGTTGGTGCATAGGGCGAGGGCGGCTGGCGCGCGGCGTTTTGCGTACCGAACGAAGCGAGCAGGAAGAGCAGCCCCAACGCGGCCGGTACCGCGCCCTTGGGCTTGCGCACACCCAGGTGCGCCATGCCCGACAACAGCAGGTGGTAGAACATGCCGGCGTAGGCCAGATCGCTCAACGCGGTGTTGAAGCGCCACACAATCGCCACCGGGCCCAGGATCTTGATGACGATCATCCAGGGCACCAGCAACGGTGCCGAATACCCCAGCTCGGCTTGCGCCTTGCGCACGAACTCGCCCTTGGCCAGATACATGCCGGCAGAAGCCAGGTACAACAGGCACAGCAATGCGGTACTGATCCAGTAAATAGAAATGCTCATGGTGTTTGCCAGTCAATATTTAAATGCAACCGGCCATCAGAATGTCGCCTAAGATATCGATTGAAAAGTAGGATGAATCACCAGGGCCTAGTATGAAAAAGCAGACCATTGAGGACGGCGAGCGCAACATGCACGAACAGATGCGCCGTGCATTTGCGTTGCTGTCTGGCAAATGGAAGCTGGAAATCATGTGGCTGCTCAATCAGCGCGTGTATCGCTTTGGCGAGCTGCGCAAGGCCATCCCCGGTGTTACCCAGCACATGCTCACGGCGCAATTGCGCGAGCTGGAAGCAGATGGCCTGATCACGCGCACCGTGTTTGCGCAGGTGCCACCGCGCGTGGAATACACCATCACGCCAAAGGCGCGCGGACTGGGCCCAACGATGGAAGCGCTGACCGCGTGGTGGCAGCAACATGGCAAAAGCGTTGCGAAGCGGCCCGCTGCACGCGGGCGCAAGCCCCGCGTTTAGGACGCAGCCCAGGGAGTGCGTTGTGCGCGTGCACGTGGCTTGATCATTGTTGCGGCGACGTGCAAACAATCCTGACCGTCAGCCTGGTAAATCAAACACCATTTCCAAAGCCCAAAACGCCAACGCCCCGATCATGTCGGGGCGTCGGTGCGATCTCTCGCCGAAGTGGAATCCATCGTCTACGTCGTCATGCGTGACGCCTGACGGCCGATCCACTGCTTCAGCGCGGCGGGCGTAATGCCTGCCTATAGTGCTGACTTGCCAGCGTTACTTGGCGGCGTCGCGCACTTTGTCGGCGACCTGGCCAGCCTTGTTCTGCACCTTGCCGACATTCTTTTCGGCAGCGCCTTCCAGCTCGGTGCTCTTGTCGCCGGTGACACGGCCAACGGTTTCCTTGATGGAACCCTTGACCTGCTTGGCGGTACCTTCGATACGGTTCTTGTCCACGGGGTGCCTCATACGGTTGGGGATGTTGCAGCCCAGTCTGTACCCGCAGGACGTGAGTGCGACGTGGGCATGCCGTCATCCCCGCGTCAGCACGCCCAACTGCCGCGCGCGGCGCCACCGCGGGGCACGCGCGTGTCTGCACGGCTTGCTGAGGTCGCTGCGTGCCACAATGCGCGCACTTTCCGCCAGGCAATGCCGTCACGTGAGCACACAGCGCCCCGCCACCGAGTCCGCCGGCCTGGAGTTTCTTGCGGGGGGCGGCGAGATGGGCGCGTTGATGCGCGCTCACGATTGGGCCGCCACGCCGCTGGGCGCACCGGAGACCTGGCCGCAGTCGCTGCGCTCGTCGTTGTCGGTGGTGCTCAACTCCACCCTGCTCGGTGCAGTACTGTGGGGGCCGGAGCTGCGCCTGCTCTACAACGACGTGTACGTGCAATCGATGGGCGACCGTCATCCGCAGGCGCTGGGCCAGCCGGTGACCGAGGTGTGGAAGGAAACCTACGCGCCGATCGCGCAGGCCTTCGCCCGGGTGATGCAGACCGGTGAAGGCTTCGGGCAGGAAGTGATTACCTTGCCGATGCTGCGCAACGGCGTCAGCGAGATGACCTACTGGAATGCCACCGCCTCGCCGATCCGCGGCGAAGACGGCAGCATCGTGGGGCTGATGAATATCGCCATCGAAACCACCGCGCAGGTGGCGGCCGAGCGCAACCGCGACATCCAGCACGCGATGTTGAGCAACGAGAACACCCACCTGGTGCACGAGGTGGTCAACCGCACCAGCGAGCGCGATCGCGCGCTGGAGGCGGAAACCGTGGCGCGCCGCAACGCCGAGCGCGTGCAGCTGGCGCTGGCGGCCGGGGCGATCATCGGTACCTGGATCTGGGACCTGCCCACCGACGCGTTTTCGGTGGACGAGGCGTTTGCGCAGAACTTCGGCTTCGATCCGTCCACCAGCCGCACCGGCCTGTCGCTGGAGCAGGTGATCCAGACCGTGCACCCGGACGACCGCGAGGGGCTGCGCGTGGCGATTGGCGAAGCGCTCGCCCGTGGCGGTGCCTACGCGCACCAGTACCGGGTCAAGCGGCGCGACGGAAAGTACTACTGGCTGGAAGCCAATGGCCGGGTCGAAAAGGGCGCCGATGGCACGCCGCTGCGCTTTCCCGGTGTGCTGCTGGACATTGAGGCGCGCCACGCGCTGTCGGAAGAGCGCGACCGCGCGCTGGCGGCACTGCGCGAGCTGAGCGACACGCTGGAGCAGCGGGTCACCGAGCGCACGCGCGAGCTGATGACGGTGGAAGAAGCGCTGCGCCAATCGCAGAAGATGGAAGCGGTGGGGCAGCTCACCGGCGGGTTGGCGCACGACTTCAACAACCTGCTGGCGGGCATTTCCGGCGCGCTGGAGCTGATGAGCCTGCGCATCGAACAAGGCCGCTTCCGCGACCTGGAGCGTTACGTGGCCACCGCGCAGGGCGCCACCACGCGCGCGGCCGCGCTGACCCACCGGCTGCTGGCATTCGCGCGGCGGCAGACGCTGTTGCCCAAGCCGACCAACGTCAACCGGCTGGTGGTGGACATGCTGGAGCTGATCCAGCGCACGGTGGGCCCGGGGATCTGCGTGGAAAACCTTGCCGCGGCCGAGCTGTGGCTGGCCCTGGTGGATGCGCCGCAGCTGGAGAACGCGCTGCTCAACCTGTGCATCAACGCGCGCGATGCGATGCCCGACGGCGGGCGCCTGTGCGTGCAGACCAGCAACCGCCGGATCGACCGCGAGATGGGCCAGCAGCTGGGCATGCCGGAAGGCCACTACCTGTCGCTGTGCGTGAGCGATACCGGCACCGGCATGCCGCCGGACGTGGTGGCGCGCGCGTTCGATCCGTTCTTCACCACCAAGCCGATCGGCGAGGGCACCGGCCTGGGCCTGTCGATGATCTACGGGTTTGCCAAGCAATCCGGCGGGCAGGTGCGCATCCATTCGGAAGTGGGCAAGGGCTCGACGGTGTGCATCTACCTGCCGCAGCATGCCGGTGCCGACGACAGTAGCGATGGCGGTGCCGCCACGCTGGAACTGGCGCCCTCGCTGGCCGGCGAAACCGTGTTGATCGTCGACGACGAACCGTCCATCCGCCTGCTGTTCACCGAGGTGCTGGAAGAGCTGGGCTACACCGTGCTGGAAGCCGGCGACAGCGCCACCGGGCTGGGCATCCTGCAGTCGCCGGCTCGCATCGACCTGCTGATCAGCGACGTGGGCCTGCCCGGCGGCATGAATGGCCGGCAGATGGCCGATGCCGCGCGCGTGGGCCGGCCCAGGCTCAAGGTGTTGTTCATCACCGGCTTTGCCGAACACGCGCAGTTGAACGACCGCCACCTGGAACCGGGCATGGCGGTGCTGGCCAAGCCGTTCAGCGTCAGCCTGCTGGCGGCGCGGGTCAAGGAGATGATTGCGAGCGAGTGCTGAGCGGTGGCGCTGCGCATGCGCCTGTCAGGGCGGGTGCGTGTGCCCGGCCTGCGGCGACCGGGCCGGCCTCACTCCACGCTGGCGGCGACCAGCCGTTGCCAGAGCGCGGCATTGGCCGCGTGGTCTGGCTCCAGCGTGGACAGCACACTGAGCGCATGCTCCTCCTGCTCGGCGCCGTGGCGGGCGAGCATGGCTAGCGCGGCGGCCAGCCGGCCGTAACGCAATGCCATGCCGAGTGAGGTGGTGAGCAGGGTGGTGTCGTGCTCGGGGCGTTGCTCGTCCAGCGCGGTGCCCAGCGCGGCGGGCAGGTCCCAGGTGGTGGCAATGGTCTTGGCGACTGCGGCGGTGTGGCGCTCGACCAGCGCGGCGGCCACTTCCAGGCTGTAGGGCAGGCTCGGGCGCTCGGCATAGGTATCGCGCAGCACGCGCAGGATCACCACCGCGCCCAGGCCTTGCAGCAGGCCGGCCAGCTGCGCCGACAAGGTGTCGCCACCGCGCTCGCGCATGTAGGCGGCTGCGGCGGCGGCAGTCCGCAGGGCGTAGTCCCACACCGCGGCCGACAGGCGCGCGTACAGGCCGCCCTCCAGGCTCAGCACCGGCTGCATCACCGCGGCGGCGACGATTTGGCGCACGCCCTCGGTGCCGATATGCACCACGGCCCGCTCCAGGCTTTCCAGCGGGCCGCCCTGCGGGCGATACAGCGCGCTGTTGGCGATGCGCAGCAGGTTGGCGGCCAGCGCCGGGTCCTGCGCGATGATCGCGGCGATGCCGCGACCGGAAGCATCCGGGTCGTTGACCGCGCGCATCAGCTGCGGCAACAACTGCGGGCGGCGCGGTAACAGCTGCGGGCGCAGGTCCACGTGGTCGAGCGCAGCGCCGACCGCCGCCAGCACCGCGGCCTGGGCCGGGTCGGTCGGCAGGTGGCCGTCGGCCAGCGCCGGGGTGGACATCACCGCGGCATACATGCGGCGCAGCAGCGGCTGCATCGGTGGCGGCCCGGACGGCAGGGGCTGTGCTGCAGCGGCGGCATGCGCCTGGGCCTGCGGCGGCGCCGGCACCTGCTCAGCCGCCGGCTGCGGCACGTGCGGCGCTGGTGCGGCATGCGTGACGGTGGCAGACGCGGCAGAGGCAGCCGTGGTGCGCGCGCGCTGGCGCAGCAGCAGCCAGGCGACGACGCCGGCGAGTCCCAGGCCGGCAAGCAGTCCGGCAGCAAGCAGCAACACAATCACAAAGGTCCAGGAGTCGTCCGATCGGTGCAGCGACTATCCGCGAAGCCGGTGTTGACGGCAATGCAGGCATGCGGCGGCGTGCGATGCCAATGGCGCCCGCCACGCGCGCGCCAGGCCCGGACAACGGCAATGACCTGCTGCACTGCAGCGATGAGTAGGGTGTCTTCAAGTTGACCGCTGCGCTGCACGTGGCGCTAACGCCGCAGGCCGCACTATGCGTCACCAGCTGTGCAGCCCTAGAGCATCTAGGCAGCTTAAAGGGTGCAGGCATCCGCAGTTGGACCACTTTCGATACCAAGACACCGCGCACTGCGCGGTGTCTTCGTTTGTGGATGGCGATGGGCACGCGCGCGGCATCGCTTGCGGCGGCATTGCGGCACAGGCGCGCTACAGCGTGCCCTGTTTCCACAGCCGCACGATCGCGGCCGGTGCATGCTCTTCGGGGATGCGCAGCGGTTCGCTGGCACCGTCCCAGGCAATGCTGAAATAACGGCGGTCGCCGCCACCGGCCTGCGGGCGCGGCAGCGCATGCACCAGGCACTGGTCCAGCAAGGTGCGCAGCTGCAGGCGCTGCGCCTCGTCCAGGTCATCCATCACCAGCTGGCGTTCGCGCCGCATGGCGGGGAAGGCGGCCACCCCGCCCTCGCGTGCCAGCCGCAAGGTCACGCCTGCATCCACCGGTGGACGCTGTGGACTCATGCCAGCACGCCCACGTCGCGCCAGGCCTGTTGCACCGCGGTTGCCTCGGCACTGCCGGCGCCGTAGTCCGCACCGGCAATGCTGACGGTGAGCGCGGCAAAGGTGGCGAAGTCCGCACCGGCGGCCAGGTTGCCGCCGCTGAGCGCGCGGTACCAGATGCGCCCGGCCTTCTCCCAGGCGTAGCCACCGATGGCCACGGCCGCGCGATAGAACGCGTGATTGGGAATGCCGGAGTTGTAGTGCACGCCGCCATCGTCCTCTTGTGTGTCGACGTAGCCGGCCATGCTGGCCGGTTGCGGATCCTTGCCCAGGGCCGGGTCATCGTACGCCGTGCCGGGCGCGCGCATCGAACGCAGGCCCACGCCGTTGATGCCGGGCATCAACAAGCCGGCGCCGATGATCCAGTCTGCCTCGCTTGCCTGCTGCTGCAAGGAGTACTGCTTGATCAACACGCCGAACACATCCGACAGCGACTCGTTCAAGGCACCGGACTGGCCCTGGTAGATCAGGTTGGCGGTGCGCTCGGTCACGCCGTGGGTCAGCTCGTGGCCCACCACGTCGATGGCGATGGTGAAGCGGTTGAAGACCTCGCCATCGCCATCGCCGAACACCATCTGCTCGCCGTTCCAGAAGGCGTTGTCGTAGCCACGCTCGTAATGCACGGTGCCGATCAACGGCATGCCGTCGCCGTCGATGGAATTGCGCCCGTACACCGTCTGGAAGAAGTCGTGCGTGGCGCCGAGATAATCGTAGGCCTCGGTCACCGCCACATCGTCGGTGGCGGCAGCGCCTTCGGCACGCACCAGGGTGCCGGGTAGTGCGGTGCCTTGTTGGGCGTCGTAGATCTGCCGCTGCACGGCCTGCACGGTAGGCGTGCTGGCAGCATCGGCGGCCAGCGCCTGGGCCCGTGCGAGCAGGCCGAGCGCGCGCTGCTGGCGCAGCTGCGCGGTGATCTGCCGCGACAGCAGCGCGCACTGGCGCGCACGCTCGGGCGCGGCCTGGGCCACATGGTCCAGCAGGTACGGCGGCAGGATGCCGGCACGGCGTGGCGTGACGAATGCAGACATAAGCGACCTCCACAATGGGCTGCGCCCGCGACTATGCCGAGGCCGGCTTTAGGAATTCGTTAGGCCGGCGCACGGTGCACCGCGCGCAGGCATCGCGATAGGCCTGGCGTTCATTCCAGCTGCGACAAGGCCTGCTGGATCGGCGTCTGCCCGTCGATGAAGCCCACCGTCTTGCCGATGGTGGCCGGCATGGCCAGTGCCGCGGCGATGACCTGCGCCACGTTGGCGCGCGACACGCCGCCATCGGCATCGCTGCCCGGATCGCGGGTGATGCGGCCGCTTGGCGGCTCCTGCGTGAGCCGCCCCGGCCCCAGCACGGTCCAGTCCAGCGGGGTGGTGCGCAGCTGCGCATCGGCGGCGGCCTTGGCCTGCGCGTAGGCGAAGAAGCCATCGTCTGGGCCGACGCCGTGTTCCAGCCCGGCCCCGAGATAAGACACCATCACGTAGCGGCGCACGCGTGCCTGCGCGGCGGCATGCATCGACCGGATCGCCGCATCGCGGTCCACCGCATAGGTGCGCGCCGCATTGCCGCCACCGGCGCCGGCCGACCACACCACCGCATCGTGGCCGGCCAGTTGCTCGGCGATCGCATCGGTGTCGGCCTGTTCGATATCGAACACCTGCGGGGTGGCGCCGTCGGCAATCACATCGTCTGCGTGTGCAGGATTGCGAAACAGTGCGGTGACCGAGTGCCCACCACGCACCAGCAACGGCGTCAGCAGACGCGCGACCTTGCCATGGCCACCGATCACGACGATACGCGACATTCCAACCTCCAAGACGGTGCGCCATCACGGCGCGGGCTGCACGCATCCTCGCCAACCTGGCGCTAAGGCAGCGTGGATGGCGTGGACAGGCGCTCCGTATGCGCATGCACTTGCAGGTGCGTGGATTCGATGCAGCGGGTGCTTGCGTAGTGCGGCGCCATGGCGATCGCCCTGCGCATCACGCGAGCAGGCGCGTGCGAGGCACCGCATCGACTTGCGGCATCGCGCAGCCTTGCCGGCATCCTCGCCACCGGCATGCAGGGCGCAGATGCACCACCTGCCTGCCGCACATCTGGGACACTACGCGCCACAACGTCCGGAATGCCTATGTCCAACTCAATCGATACCGACCTACGTCCACGCGTTGGCTGCGGCGCGTTTATCCGCCGCGCCGATGGCCGCCTGCTGCTGGTGCAGCGCGGGCGTGCGCCCGAGCAAGGCCATTGGGGCCTGCCCGGCGGCAAGGTGGACTGGATGGAAACGGTGGAACACGCGGTGGTGCGCGAAGTGCTGGAAGAAACCGGCCTGCACGTGCAACTGCAAGGCGTGCTGTGCATCGTCAGCTACTTCGAGCCGGACCTGACGCCGCCGCAGCATTGGGTTGCGCCGGTGTATCTGGCCGCGATCCAGGGCAGCGAGCACGCCGAGCGCCGCGAGCCCGAGGCGATCGCCGACATCGGCTGGTTCGCACTGGACGCACTGCCGTCGCCACTAACCACCTCCACGCTGCAGGCATTGCAGCATCTGCCACCGACTGCAGCGTCGACACCTGCCTGAGCGCAGCGCTTTGTGCATGCGTCGATGCACCGGCGCACGCCGTGGCGGTGCCGTTGATCGCGATGTCGATGTCCGCCGGATGCAAGCAAACGCATCCACCTGCCTGCGATAGAGAACGCTAGCGCACGCTTGATGCGATGGTCCGATTGCACGCTGTGGTGTGCGTAGTTGCAGCATTTTCGTTACATCGCGTCGTTACATGCAGCGCCATTGTCTGCACGCGATGCAAGCCGGCCGCTGACGGTATCCTTGGCGGTTCGACTTGCCTGGGAGGGCACTGCATGACACGTCATTGGTTGAACAAGACGCTGGCGCTCACATTGATCTGTACCGCGTGCAGCGTGCACGCAATCGCCGCCGAGCCGGCACCACCGGCGGCCGCATCGGCCCCCGATGGCATCCGGCATGTGCCTGCGTTCGACCTGCCGGTGTCGGAATATCTGAGCCCGGCTGCGCGTGCGCATATGGCCGCCGGGGTGGCCCGTGCCGATCCGTTGGACAAGGCCGACAACGCCACCTTGCTCAAGCAATTGCCGAGCATCCGCGCCGACACCGAGCGTTGGGCCAAAGGCGTGATTGCGCAGCTGCGCACGCGCTACGCGGTGGAGATCACGCCCGAAACCTGGAACGGTGTGCCGGTGCTGCGGGTGGAGCCGCGCACGCGCACACCCGAGCAGGCCAAGCGCATGTTGATCGAACTGCATGGCGGTAGCTTCGTGATGGGCAGCGCGGCCTCGTTCGGCTTGATGGAAGCCATTCCGCTGGCGGCGATGACCGGCATGACCGTGGTCGCGGTGGATTACCGCATGGGGCCTGAGCACCATTTCCCGGCTGCCAGCGAGGATGTGGCGGCGGTGTATCGCGCCGCGCTCAAGAGCTATGCGCCAGAGCGCATCGGCCTGTTCGGTTGTTCGGCCGGCGGCGTGCTCACCGGTGAATCGCTGGCGTGGTTTGCCAAGGAAAAGTTGCCGATGCCGGCGGCGGCCGGGCTGTTCTGCGCCGCAGGCGATGCGCGCTACCGCGGCGATTCGCGCATTGTGGTGGCGGCAGTCAACGATGCCTTGTTGCCGGACAAGGCCGGTGCGTTGCCGATCTGGGAAGACCTGTACTACGGCGACAACGTGGACTTCCACGATCCGCTGGTGTCGCCGGTGTTTTCCGATGCGGTGCTGCAGCAGTTCCCGCCAACGCTGTTTCTGACCGCCACGCGTGCTGCCGAGCTGAGCAATGCCGCCTACACGCATGCGCGCCTGGTGGATCTGGGCCGCGAATCGGACCTGCATGTGTGGGATGGCTTGGGGCACGCCTTCCACCTCACCAATGCACTGCCGGAGAGCCAGCAGGCGCTGCGGGTAGCCGCGCGTTTCTTCAGCAAGCACCTGGGCCTGCCGCCTCCGCCGCTGGCCGCACCACGCTAACGCCACGCTGACACCGGCTAGGCGCGGCGCTTACATCCTCTCACCTAGGTTGAGGCCGACTGGCGTTGCACATGCAGCGCCGTTCTATCAGGAGAATCGAATGAGTCTGCAAATTCCTCAGGGTGCGTTGGTGGTGGTGGCCGATGGCGGCGAAGCGCGCTGGTTCACCAACACCGGGAACGAAGCCAAGGTGGTGCTGCGCCAGCACGCGCGCACCGATGTGCAGAACGTCGACGACGATGGCCCGGCCGGCAAGGCGCCGCAGGATCTCAGTGAGGCGGACATGGATGAAATGACCTTCGCCAAGCAGCTGTCGCACGCCTTGAACGATGGCGCGCTGAAGCACGAGTACACGCATCTGGTGCTGGTCGCCGACCCGACCACGCTGGGCCGCGTGCGCCCGCTGCTGCACAAGGAAACCCAGCAGCGCCTGGTCGGCGATCTGGCCAAGGACCTGACCAACCTGCCGCTGGAAGAGATCCAGCGCGCGTTGTCGTAAGCACACCGGAGCGGCTAGACCATGGGGTTTGTTCGCGACTACGCCACCCAGGCGCCCGAACGCAGTGAGGTGGATGCACAGGCCGGTCTGCAGGTGCTGGAGTTCGGCACCGACTGGTGCGGCCACTGCATTGCCGCGCAACCGCTGCTGCAGAAACTGCTGGGTGGCGTGGCGGCGCTCGACTACCGCAAGATCGAAGATGGAAAAGGGCGGCCTTTGGGCCGCTCGTTCCGCGTCAAGTTATGGCCGACCATCATCCTGCTGCGCGACGGTGTGGAAGTGGCGCGCGCCGTGCGCCCGCAGACGCGCGAGGATCTGCAGCCGCTGCTGTCGCAGCTGGGTGAGGCGCTGGTGTAAGCATGCACAGCGCCTGATCGATGGCGCGCACTACGGCAGGACATGCGCAGTGCACTGAGGGCGCAATGTACGCGCCAAATGCGCCAGATGCCGTGAAATAAGCACTTTTGAGCGATGCGCCGCCATCGCGGCTGCAGCGATCTGCGCGCTGTAGTACCATAACGGGCTGATCAAGCCCTTGGGCATTGCCCATCCCTTGGTCGTCTGTCCCGCAGCGTCGCTGAGTCCACGCGGCCGTCCGGGAATGCCTCCGGCGTCATCTTGTGCATGTGCCATTGCCATGCCTGCGTGATGCGCCGTGTCCTGTGCGTTGCCAGGGCGAGCGGGCAGCGATGGCCGCACATGGAGACACAACACATGCACGACGCGCGCGCGATTGCCTCGCACTTCGGTTGGTTCAAGCGCCGCCGCCAACTGCAACTGGACGAAGTCACCGTGGTGGACCGCGGCATGCTGCGCAAGGCAGTAGGCGCCGCCGCGCTGGGCAATGCGATGGAGTGGTTCGACTTCGGCGTGTACGGCTATCTGGCGGTGACGTTGGGGCAGGTGTTCTTCCCGGCCAGCAATCCCACCGCGCAGTTGATCGCCACCTTTGCCACTTTCACCGTCGCCTTCCTGGTGCGGCCGATCGGCGGGCTGGTGTTCGGCCCGCTCGGCGACCGCTACGGGCGGCAGAAGGTATTGGCCGCGACCATGATCCTGATGGCCCTGGGCACCTTCAGCATCGGCCTGATTCCGTCCTACGCCAAGATCGGTCTGTGGGCACCGGCGCTGCTGTTGCTGGCGCGGCTGTTGCAGGGGTTTTCCACCGGTGGCGAATACGGCGGCGCGGCGACCTTCATCGCCGAATACGCCACCGACCGCAATCGTGGATTGATGGGCAGCTGGCTGGAATTCGGCACCCTGGGCGGCTACATCGCCGGCGCCGCCACGGTGACGGTGTTGCACATGACGGTGACCCAGGCGCAGATGCTCGACTGGGGCTGGCGCGTGCCGTTCCTAATTGCCGGCCCGCTGGGGCTGCTGGGCCTGTACATGCGTATGAAGCTGGAAGAAACCCCGGCATTTCGCGCCTATACCGAGCAATCCGAACAGCGCGAGCGCGAAACCGCCGCGCAGGGCCTGCTGACGATGCTGCGCCTGCACTGGCCGCAATTGCTCAAGTGCGTGGGGCTGGTGCTGGTGTTCAACGTCACCGACTACATGCTGCTGACCTACATGCCCAGCTATCTCAGCGTGACCATGGGCTATGCCGAGAGCAAGGGCCTGTTGCTGATCATTCTGGTGATGCTGGTGATGATGCCGCTCAACATCGTCGGCGGCCTGTTCAGCGACAGGCTGGGCCGCCGGCCGATGATCATCGGCGCCTGCGTCGCGTTGTTCGCGCTGGCCATCCCCTGCCTGCTGCTGATCGGCAGCGGCCACGACGGCTTGATCTTCGCCGGCCTGATGCTGCTCGGCCTGGCGCTGGTGTGCTTCACCAGTTCGATGCCGTCCACGCTGCCGGCGCTGTTCTACACGCCGGTGCGCTACAGCGCGTTGTCGATCGCCTTCAACGTGTCGGTGTCGTTGTTCGGCGGCACCACGCCGCTGGTGACCGCCTGGCTGGTGGAGCGCAGCGGCGACCCGCTGGTGCCGGCGTACTACCTGATGGGCGCGGCGGCGATCGGCCTGGTGACCATGCTGTTCGTGCGCGAAACCGCCGGCCTGCCGCTGCGCGGCTCGCCGCCGGCGGTGGCCACCGACGCCGAGGCGCGCGCATTGCTGCGCAGCGACAGCCCGGTGACGGTGGATGCGCAGCTGCCCGGCAGCACGGCGCCTGCCATGGGCCAGCCGCATACGGCGTAAGCGGACCCGGCGTGAGCGATCTGCCATGAGGTCGCCAACGCGGTTGGCACACAAGTCCGGTTGGATGCACACAGAGGCGGGCGAGCGTGCACGCCGCGATGCCAATGGATCCCTGCAGTCGGCGCCGCTAGCGCGGTACGCTACCGCCGCTGTCGGGCAGCTCGGGGCTGCGCATGTCGGCTGACGGCATGCCTTCGCCGGTTTCCACATAGCGCTTGAGGCTGCTGCCCAAAAAGAAGCGCCAGCCGCGCGCACAGGCTTCCTTGCAGGGCGAGTCGCGATAGCCGGAGTGTTCGAACTCCACCTGCGTGCCCTGGCTGGTGGAACGCAGGTCAAAGCGCATCACCGTGCCCTCCCAGGCGTCGGTGTCGAGCATGTTGGAGGCGTGGCAGCGCCAGCGCACCAGGCGGTAGTCGGCACCGTCGTCGATGCTCAGCTCCACCCGCCAGCCCTGCCGGCTCCAGTCCAGCCGCACCCGGTTCTCGACCAGGCTCACCTCGCGCGTCCACCAGCGCGCCAGCTGCATGGGCTCTGACAAAGCGGCGCAGACCACTTCCGGCGCGGCCGCAATGACGATGCTGTGGCGGATCTCACGATTCATCTGATCGGCATTAGCTGCTTGAACCCCGATGATGGCGCATTTTGCCAGCCAATTGCAGGGCGGCGTTTTCGCTTGCCGAGTTCGCTCGTCCGGCGCTCACATGGCGCTGGGTACCATCGGTGCAAGCCCCCAACGACGAAGAGCAGGCATGACGACGCTTCCGATCCCGGTGATGGACGTTGCCGCGCAACGCGATCTGGCCACCGCGCACGCGCTGTTGGAAAACCCCGGCGTGGCCGCCCGACTGGCCAATGCAATGGGCGCGCCGATCGAGAGCCTGATCAGCCGACGGCTGCCGAAGCTGGTCACCCGCAGCATCGACGGCGTGACCCGCCGCGCGCTGCAGGTGGCGATGAAATCGGCATTACTGAGCCTGCGCGGCAAGACCGATCTGCAGCAGCCTGCGTCCACCGCACGCCACACCATGGCGGTGGCTGTCGCCGGTGGTGCGGGCGGATTCTTCGGCCTGCCCGGGCTGTTGGTGGAGCTGCCGGTGACCACCACGGTGATGTTGCGCTCCATCGCCGATATCGCCCGTTCCGAAGGGGAATCGCTGCACGATCCGGACACCGCGTTGGCCTGCCTGGAAGTGCTGGCGCATGGCGGGCGCAGTGTCGGCGATGATGGCGCCGAATCGGGCTACTTCGCGGTACGCGCGGCGATGGCGCAACAACTCAGCGCTGCGGCGCAATACGTTGCCGCACACGGGTTTGCCAGCAAGGGCGCGCCGGTGCTGGTGTCGCTGGTGTCGCGCGTTGCGGCCAAGTTCTCGGTCAATGTCGGCGAAAAACTCGCCGTGCAGGCAGTGCCGCTGGTCGGTGCGGTGAGCGGCGCAACCCTCAATACGGTGTTCATGCGCCACTTCCAGGCGATGGCGCGCGGGCACTTCATCGTGCGCCGGCTGGAGCGGCGCTATGGCGAGGACGCGGTGCGACGTGCGTATGACGCATTGCCGGCGGCGCGTTGAACCTAACGCCAGGCGGTGCCGCACATCTGCGGCGGGCAAGCTGCAGGCGCCATCCAGGCAACCTGCAAGCATCCACGGAATTTGCGGGCCTGCATTGATGCACGCGCACTCGCACGCGCATGCGGGCGCGGTGCCGCATCGATGCCCTCGTGCGCACTGCGCAACGCCGCCGCCGCGCGCGACAATCGGGTTCGCTCTTCCTGGATGTCTTCCATGACCAAACCCTTTTCGCCAGCCTCCGCGCGCAACCGCGACCCGATCCTGGAGGTGTTGCAACGGCACTTTGCCGACCGCCGCAATGTGCTGGAAGTCGGCGCCGGGACCGGGCAGCACGCGGTGCATTTTGCCGCGGCGATGCCGTGGTTGCGCTGGCAGGCCAGCGATCATGCCGACCATCTGCCGGGCATGACGCAGTGGCTGGACGAGGCGGCATTACCGAATACGCCGCCACCGATTGCATTGCAGGCGGTGCTGACGCCGACACCGGGCCTGGCGCCCACGCCGCCATTGCCGCCTGCGCAGGCGGGCGAGCCTGCCGGCTACGACGCGGTCTACAGCGCCAACACCTTGCACATCATGGGCTGGCCGCAGGTACAGGCGCTGTTTGCAGGGCTGCCGGCGGTGATGGCACCGGATGCGCTGCTGGTGGTGTATGGGCCGTTCAACCGCGATGGCCAATTCACCAGCCAGAGCAATCGCGCGTTCGATGCGATGCTGCGCGAACGCGATGCCGCATCGGGCATTCGCGATGCCGAAGCGGTGGATGCACTGGCGGCGTCGGTGGGCTTGCAGTTGATCGACGATGTGGCGTTGCCGGCGAACAACTGTTGCCGGGTGTGGTCGCGTCAGTCGCGTTGAATGTGTCACCAAGACGTTGCCGATGTTGCAGCACTGCTGTTTTCCAGTGCAGTGGAGTGCAAAGGCCCTGGAAAGCGCGCCGCACGCGGGCCTGCGCTGATGTGGCCGTGCACTGCCGCAGTCAGCGCCGGCGTCGTTCCAGCCACCACAGTGCTGCGGCCAGCGTGAGCCAGGCCAGCAGCCAGGGCCAGCGGGCGCCGGGCTGTGCTGTTGGCGCGCCGACGCTTGCGGGCGCGTCGACGGCGGCCATTGCAACGGTGGCGTCGCGGATCTGCTGGGTGTGCAGCGCGGGGGCATCGCCGGGCGCGCGGACATAGAGCCAGCGCTGTTCGGTGCCGGTCTGCAGACGATGCCAGCCTGCGGTGGTGGGCCAGTAGGCGGCGCAGGCCCGCGCGCCGCTGGTGGGATCGATCAGCAGCGCTTGAGATGCGCCCGTAGGGCCGATGACGGCCGCGTCCGCGGCGACACCGCACAGCGTCATGCGGTGCTGCGACCAGCCAGTCTGCACCGCAGCCTGCGCGCTGCCGCCTGCGCGGGCGACAGCGCTCACCAGCTGCGCCCACAGCGCGGCATGCAGGTCGCTGCGGCCGGCCAGGACCAGGGCAAAACTGTCTTCGATCAGGCCGATGCCGATGCGGCCGCGGCCTTGCGGCCGCCACCAGCCCAACGCGCTGCCGTCGTCTGCGCGTGCGGCGATCACGGCATCGGCCTGTTGCGGCTGCAGGGTGCGGCGTTGCAGGGGCGGCAGTGGCGCGGCGTCGGCCGGCGCTGCGGCTGCGTCGCTGGCGCCGGGCGATGCCAGCGAGCGCGGCGCGGGGACCGCTGCGCCGGTGCTGCCGCCTGTCACGGCCAGGCCCAGCTCGCCGAGCGCGGCGCGGGCGGCAGCATCCAGGGGGCCGTCGGTGCGCACCAGCACGCCCAGGCCGCGGCCGATCGCGGCGCGCAGGCCCTGGCGCTGCGCGTTGCCCAGGGCGACCAGGCGGCGCTGGTCGATGACCAGCAGGTCCAGCGCATCCAGGCTGGCGGCATCCAGTGCAGCGCCCTCGCCCAGTTGCACGCCCGGGCCGATGGCGATCTGGCTGCGCACCTGCATGCCGGCATCGCTGGCCCAACGGCGCAGGTATTTCAATTCCGGCTGCGGCGCGCCGGCCAGCAACAGCACGCGTGCGGACGGCACCGCGGCGATCAGCACCGGCACCTGCACGCGGCCGCGTTCGGCGCCTGCGCCATCGCGCAGGCGCAGCGCGAACAGCACCTGCCCCGGTGCGCGCGCCGGACCACGCAGCTGCACCTGGCCGGCCGCATCGGCGGTGGCGGTGTCGACCACCTGCCCGGCAGGATCCAGCAGCTCCACCCGCGCGCCCGGCAGGCCCTGCACACGCGCGCTGATGGCGATGCGTTCGCCGGGTGCGGCCGGCGGCGGCGTGGAGACGGCGACCAGACCGGTCGGCGCCGGAGCCAGCGCCAGCCGCACAGGGACGCGCAGGCCGTCGCGGTCGCGCGCCGGCAGGCCGCTGCCATGCACGACCAGCGCGGTGGTGCCGGGCGCGCGCCGTAACGCGGTGGCCAGGTCCGGGACGCGTGGCACGCCGGGCAAGGTGGGCGCCTCGGGCAGGGCGACCCACGCCGCAGCAGTCGGGCGAACCTGGTCTGCCTGGGTGCCTGCGGTGGCGACATGCAGTTCGCTCGCACTACCGGCGCGCGGCGGCGGCAGCAGCACCGGGTAGAGCAGGCCGGCCAGGAGCGGTTGGGCGGCGAGCAACAGCCACAGCCGCGCGCGTGGTTGCCGGGTATGTGCGCGCAGCAGCCGGAACCAGCTCAGCATCACCAGCAGCAGCAAGGCACTGCCGACCAGCCAGGGCAGCGCAAGCGTCATGCCTGCGGCTCCGCTTGCGTACATCCAGCCCGCCGTGGCCCCAGGCGCCGGGTCGCCGCGCGCGCGTGCAGCAGGCGGAACTTGCCGCGTGCGGTCAACCGGGGTGGTGGCAGCATCATGGTTGCGGCTCCTGGCGCAGGGCATCCAGATAGCGCTGGCCGCGCGCGTCGGCAGGGGCGCGGCGGTGCAGCGGGGCCGGCGGGGCGACCAGCGTGCGCCAGACCTGGGCGCGCAGCTGGGCGCGGCAGCTGGCGCAATCGGGTTCGGCGCGCAGGGTTTCCACCGCCGCGGCCAGGCCCAGCGGATCCTGCAGGCGCTCCTGCTGGGCCTGCAGCCACTGCGCGTAGTGGGCCAGGGTGGCGTCGGGTACCGGGGCCTGCTCGCCGAGGGCGTCCCACAACTGCAGCGCCGACGGGTCCGGATCCGGGCGGCTGTCCAGGCCGGCGGCACGGTCGCCCAGGCCGGCGCGGTCACCGCTCAAGCGGCGGCCGGGGTCGATCGGCGGCAACTGCGTGCCGACCCGCGCCAGGTAGATGCGTTCGGCCTGCTGCACCTGCTTGATGAAGCCCAGCGCCTTGTTGGCAAACGGCAACGCACGCTCCGGATGGCCCTGGCGCAGCTCGCCCTCGGACTGCCACATCTGGTCCAGCGCGGCGCGCAGCAGCGCGCGGGTCTGCGGGTCGAGCAGGGTGGCGGCTTCGGCATGGTCGTGGGTGTGCCCGAACTCGGACAGCACGTCCTGCGCCTGGCCGAAGCCGCCGCGCTCCGGCGCCCCGTCGCCATGCCCATGGTCGTGGTCGTCCAGCGCGGCAGCGCCGGACTCGGCGGCGTGGTCGTGCGCATCGTGCCCGTGTTCGTCCCGGGCGGGCGCGGGCGCCGCAGGCATTGCCGGCGCATCCGCGGTGGGCATGTCGGCGGTGGGCAGATCCTCGGCCGGGGCGTCGCTGGTCGGCGCTTCGTCGGCGGTCGGCGGGCCCTTGGGCGCGCCTTCGCTCTCCTCGCCCAGGAACTGGCCGTAGCGCAGCCGCAACAGGCGCTGGTCCACGCCGATGGCGTCGGCGCGCTTGAGGTAGGTGGCCGGGTCCAGGCGCGGCTTTTCCTTCAGCAGCGCCTCGGCGTCGATGATGATCTGGCGCTGGCTGCGGAAGTAGGCCGGCAAGGTCTGCTTGACGCTGGCCTCCAGGCCGGCGGCCATGGTCTGCTCCGGCGGTGGCCAGCGCAGGATCACGCTGGCGCTGCGGCCTTCCTGCGGGCCGGGCTGGCGGGTGTCGTGCACGATGAGCTGGGCGATCAGGTCGTCGCCGGCGGCCATGCCCAGCGCCTGCGGCTGCAGCGTGGTGGAAAAACCGCGCAGCCGGGCCGGGCCGCTGCCGCCGAGCGTGCGGCGCTGGGTCTTGAAGGTGATGTTTTCGCCGCTGCCCTGGGCCAGGGTCAGGCGCAGCTCGGCGCTGGCGGCGACCGCGTAGTCGTCGCTGGCTTCGAAGCGCAGCGCCCAGCCTCGATTGCCGGTCTGGGACGGCGTCCACAGCACCAGGCTCTCTTCGGGCGCCAGCACGCGCACCTGTGGCGGGCGGTCCGGCAGCACGTCGAGGCGGTGCAGCTGGCGGTCGGCCGGCGCGCCGTCGATGAGGATGCGGTACAGGCTGGCACGCTCGGCGACCCACTGGCCCTGCCATTGATCGGTGCTGCCTTGCCGGGCCAGCGCAATGCTGCGGCCGTCACTGAGCCGCAGCGCCACGCTGCGCGGAGCCGGGTTGACCTGCAGCTGCCAGTGCAGCCGGGTGCCGGCCGGCACGCGTGCATCCAGGCCGGGCAGGCGTGCGGGCGGCAGGCCGGTGTAGGCGGGCGGGGTGCTGTGCAGCCGCGCCTGACCCAGGGTGGGGGCGCCGGTGCCGGCGCGGGCGGCGGCGATCCGGTCGTTGCCTGCGGTGGGGCGGTGAGCGGGGTGCGGCCACAGCAGCACCGCGGCGCAGGCGAGCAGGCCGGGCAGGCCCCAAGCCCAGGCGCGCCGCCAGGGCCAGGCCGGGCGCAGATCACGCGGGGTGCTGCGCAGGCGTTGTTCCAGGCGCTGGCGCTGCAGGGCCTGCAACGGGCCGAGCTGCCCTGCCGGGGCGAACAGCAGGTCGCTGCTGTCTTCCAGATCCGCGTCGCGATCCAGCCGGCGGATCAGCCAGGTCTGGTCCAGCCGGCGTGCCGCCAGCAGCGCCACGCCGATCAGCGCCAGCACGCCCAGGAGCAGCAACGGCAGGATCGCCGGCTGCGGACCGGTGCGCCACACCAGCAGCGCCGGCAGCGCGGCCAGCGGCAGCCCGCACAGCAGCACGCCTGCGGCCTGCCGCCGCCGCGCGGCCTGCCAGGCGTGGTGCAGGGCCGGCGTGCTCATGCCGCGCGGCTCCGGCGGGGCGCGGTGGCCAGCCAGCGTTCGATCGCAAACAGCAGCAGCACCAGGCCGATCAACCATGGCGCGAGCGGCCAGGGGGCGCTGGCCAGGCGGATGGCGGGGCCGCGTTGCGGCTGCTGGGTCTGCGCCAGCGCGCGCTGTGGTGCGGGTGTCGACTGCAGGGCGTCGTGCAGGCGGGTGGGGAAGTCGGCATCCAGCAGCGCCGGCAGCCGCTGCGGCTGTAATGGCGCGGCCCAGCGCAGCAGGCGGCCGCGGCCGACCGTTGCGGCATCGATCAGCGCGGCGCCGTGTGCGTCCTGCAGCAGCGCTTGCAGCGGGCCCGCCAGTGCGGGCGGGGCCGGCGTCTGCGCATCGAGCAGCAGTTGCCCGCCGGCCGCGACCCAGGCGATGACCGGCGCCGGTGGTGGGCGCTGCGATAGCCACGCCACCACCGTGCCGGCTGGCCAGCGTGCCGGCTCGGCTGCGTCGGGGGTGCTTACCGGCAATGCGCCGGGCAGTGCCCAGGCGGCATGCACGGCGCGCAGATAGCGCAGGGCCGGCTCGGTGGGGGCATCGGCGATTGCCTGCAGCCGCAACGGTGGGACGGGCGCCACGGCGGCCGCCGGCGACTGGCCGGGCAGCACCTGCCAGCGCACCTCGCGCGACAGCTGCAGGCGTTGCGCATCCAGCGGCCCCCACTGGCTGGGCACGATCACGCGCAGCGCGGTCTCCGGCGGCAGGCTGGCATCGAGTTCGCGCAGCAGGCTGCCGACCGGCGGCGAGGTGCCGGCGGGCGTGGCGGGTGGGTGTGCGGCATCGGCAGCGATCGGCGGGAAGCCTGGGGCCAGCCACACCCACTGCGCGTTGGCCGCGTGGCTGAGCGCCCGGGCCGCGGCCAGATCCACGCCGGGGCTGACCGCGACGCGCGGGCGCGCCTGCTGGTGGTCGCGCAAGGCCGGCTCGGCCAGCAGCAGCGCCACTGCGGCCAGCAGCAGCAGGCGCACCAGCAGCAGCGGCCATTCGTCGAAACGCAGCCGGTGCCGGGGCCGCGGCTGCGCGCGCAGCCAGCGCAATGCGGCAAAGTCGGTGGGCCGGTGTTCGCTGCGTCGGGCCAGATGGATCAGCAACGGCAGCAGCAGTGCGGCCAACGCGGCCAGGCCGGCGGGGAACAGCAGGAGCAGGTTCATTGCTGCGCTCCCTCAGCTGCGGCACTGGCGCCGGTGCGCTGGCTCATCGCCGCGCACCGTGTGCAAACAGCTCGCGCAATGCCGCATCCGGTGGCGCATCCAGGTAGTGCACCGCGTGCGCGATGCCGGCCGCCTGCCAGCGTGCCTGCAACGCGCGCTGGGCAGCGCCGAAGCGTTGCAGATACGCAGCGCGCATCGCGGCGCCGTCGCCGAGCAGTTCTTCGCCGGTTTCCGGGTCGCGGAAGCGATGCCCGCCGCTGAAGGGGAAATCGCGTTCGTCGCAGGTCAGCACCTGCAGCTGCATCACCTCGCGGCGTGCGGCGGCGAGTTTTTCCAGCGCGCCGAGCAGGTCCTGGTCGAAGCCGTCGCCGATCGACAGCACCAGTGAATGAGCGGCGATGCGTTCCCACAGTGGACGCAGCGCGTCCATGCCCGGCCAGCGCCCACCGGCGCGCAGCCCGTGCAGGGCCAGCCAGAGCCGGTCGCGCTGGCGCGGCCCGCCACCGGCCGGCACGGCCACCAGGCCATTGCCATGCACCGCGAACAGGCCGACCTGGTCGCCTTGCTGCAGCGCGACCTCGGTAGCGCACGCGGCCAGGGTCGCCATCGCCTGCAGGCGCGTGACCTGCGGGCGCGCCTGGTCGGCCTGGCCGGCGGAGGCGGTGGCGTCGAGCAACACCCACAGCGTCAGCGGGCTTTCGCGCTCGGCCTCGCGCACGAAGAACCGGTCTGAACGGGCGTAGAGCTTCCAGTCGATCTGGCGCAAGGCATCGCCGGGCTCGTAGGCGCGGTATTGCGAGAATTCCAGACCGGCGCCGCGGCTGCGGCTGGCGTGCTGGCCGATCCCCTGCGCGCCCTGCGCCTGCCGCGCACGCAACTGCAGGCCGCGCAGGCGACTGCGCAGCTCGGCGGGAATCAGTGCCGGCACGTCCATGCTCACGCCGCAACGCGCCTCACGCCGGGAACGGCACGGCGCGCAGCAGCGCGGCGACCACATCGTCGGCGCTGCGTTGTTCGGCCTCGGCGGCGAACGACAGCAACAGGCGATGGCGCATCACCGGCGCGGCCAGCGCGACGACATCCTCGCGGGTGGCGGCAAGGCGGCCATGCAACAGCGCACGCGCCTTGGCCGCCAGCACCAGCGATTGCCCGGCGCGTGGGCCGGCGCCCCATTTGATCCACTGGCGCACGTCCTCGCTGGCCTGCGGGCCGGGGCGGCTGGCCCGCACCAGGCGATTGATCCAGGTCAGCAGATCCGCGCCCACGTGCACGTGCCGCACCTGTTGCTGCAGCGCCAGCACGCTATCGGCGTCCATCACCCTGGGCACCTGCGCGCTGCTGGTACCGGTGGTCTGGCTGAGGATGTCGCGCTCTTCCTGCTCGCTGGGATAGTCCACCCGCACATGCAGCAGGAAGCGGTCCAGCTGCGCTTCCGGCAACGGATAGGTGCCGGCCTGCTCGATCGGGTTCTGCGTGGCCAGCACGAAGAACGGCGCCGGCAACGCATAGGTGGTGCCGGCGTAACTCACCGTGCGCTCGCTCATCGCCTCCAGCAGCGCGGCCTGGGTCTTGGGCGGGGTGCGATTGAGCTCGTCGGCCAGCAGCAGGTTGGTGAAGATCGGCCCCTGCTGGAACCGGAACTGGCGATGTCCGGTGCCGTGATCCTCTTCCAGCAGCTCGGTGCCGAGAATGTCGCTGGGCATCAGGTCCGGGGTGAACTGCACGCGGCGGAACTGCAGCTCCAGCGCCTGCCCCAGCGAGCGCACCAGCAGCGTCTTGCCCAGGCCGGGCGCGCCTTCCAGCAGGCAGTGGCCGCCGGCGAGCAGGCCGATCAGCAGTTGCTCCACTACCGCGTCCTGGCCCACCACCGCCTGCGCCAGGGCCGCACGCAACGCGCCGAGTTGGGAGAGCTGCCGGGTGAGGGTGTCGTCGTTGGGGGAAGTCATGGGAAACGTCTCGTTGTGGGACTGCTGGCGTAAGAGCGCGCGATGCGGCGTTAGCGATAAGGCATCGCGCGCAGGCGCGCTCCTACAAAGGCGTGCGGGGCTCGCGGGTGCGATGGCGGTGGTTGGCGGTGGATGCCGTGCCCGTGCCTGCAAAACATCTCACGCGATGTGTGCAGGAGCGCTGGCGCGCGAGGCGGTGTTACCGGTACGGCATCGCGCGCCAGCGCGCTCCTACGGATCGATTTCAGTTGGTCAATGCATACATCACGATGTTCACTGCGAACTTGGTGTTGTCTTCGGCCAGGAAGCGTTTGTTGCGCCAGTCGTAATCCCATTCGCAGCCGTAATCCTTGTTGCTGTACAACACGCCGAGCCGGCCGTCGATGCTGATGCCCCTGAGATAATCGTGCACCAGGTCGTCGCCCCAGCCGTTGAGCTCGAAACTGGTGGCCGGCGGGCCGTCGGGGAATTTGAAGAATGCGCTGTAGAGACGATGGTTCTTGGGCAATTTCTGCAGCGCGGCCTTGCCGAAGATGGAGGTCATCTGCGCTTCGAACGAGGTGGCGAACAGGCCGTCGATATCGTGGTTGCAATCGTCCACGAACACGAAGCCGCCATTGCGCACATAGCGCTCGAAGTAGCGCCGCTCGGCGGGATTGAACTCCACCAGCTTGTGCCCGGACAGATAGCAGAACGGCGCCTGCAGCATGCGCGGATCGGCCAGATCCAGCACATGTTCCTGCGGGTCCACGCGCAGCTGGGTGTAGTCGATCAGCGAGGTGATCAGGTTGGACGGCATGCGCGCATCCACATCCCAATCGCCCGAGTCGTAGCGCAGCCGGGTAAACCAGAAATCGTAATTGCCCGCCGCCCGCGCCTGCCGCGGTAACGCCAACGCAGCGACGCTACCGAGCAGCAACCCAAGGAAATGACGGCGCGTCGCGTGCGCCGCCAGGGCGTGTAGACCGGGAACGGGATGTGCAGGAAAACCATCGGGCCGCGAAGAGCTTGCTCCGCTCTCCCATTCCCGATTCCCCAATCCCGATTCCCGGCTCTCAGTCACACCGCATCCGACAACGAGGTAAACGTAAAGTCGCGCAACCGCATCGGCGGGATCATCATCACGTAGCTGGATTCATCGCCGGCCACGCGTACCGGCCTGCCCAGCTCGTCGATGTTGTTGAGCATGATGATCGGCGATTCGTTGAAGCGGAAATTCTTCACCGGGTACTTGATCTGCCCGTTCTCGATGTAGAAGGTGCCGTCGCGGGTCAGCCCGGTCAGCAGCACGGTCTGCGGATCGACCATGCGGATGTACCAGGTGCGCGTGACCAGGATGCCCTTCTCGGTGCCGCGCACCAGCTCGGCGATGTTCTTGTCGCCACCGGCCATCAGCAGGTTGCCGGGCTCGCCGACCGCGCGCTTGCCGTTCTTCTGCGCCCAGAACCGCGAGTACTGCAGGTTGGCGATCTTGCCGTTCTCCACGATCGGCATCTTCTCGCGCGGCAGGCCTTCCTCGTCCCATGGCAGCACGGCGGCACGCGCATCCCACGGGTCGGCGGTGATGTTCACGCGCGGGTCGTAGACCTGCTCGCCCAGCTTGTTGCCGCCGCCCTTCTTGGACAGGAAGCTGCGGCCCTCGTCGGCCATGCGCGCATCGAAGTAGCGCATCATGAAAGAAATCAGGCCTGCCGCCGCTGCCGGCTCCAGGATCACCGTGTACTTGCCCGGTTCCAGCGCCTTGGCTTCGGACGAGTCGCTGGCCTTGCGCATGGCGATGCGGATGTCCTGCTCGGCCTTGAAGTCGGCGGCATCCTTGAGGTTGCGGCCCACCCAGCCCGAGCCGCGACCGTCTTCGGTACGCACGGTGCAGGTGTAGTCGAAACGCGCGCCGCGCTGGTAGCCGAAGTTGCCCTTGCTGTTGGCGAACGCGGTAAAGCTCTGGCCATCTTCCAGGAAGCCGGCCGCGATCAATCCCTTGCCCTTGCACGGGGCGATCGAATCGGCGGCCACCTGCGCACGGAATGCCGGGTCGATGGCGGCGGTGGATTCGCTGAAGGTGGGGCTGGGTTTGTAGGTCTGCTTGTCCACCGCCGGCATGAATTCCGGGTTTTCCGGCGCCAGCCGCGCCAGGTCTTCGGCACGCCGCACCACGCGCTCCAGCGCGGCGTCGTCGAACTCGTTGATGGTGGCGATACCCACGCGCTTGCCGAACGCCACCTGCACCTGCAGGTCGGTGTTGTCGACGATGCCGCTGGTGGACACGTTGTTGAGTGCGAAACGGATATTGCCGTCGATCGAGCCGCTGAGCGTGGCGGTGCACTCGTCGGCCTTGGACAGCTTGATGACCTTGTCCAGGATGGCCTTGGCCTGCGCTTCGGTAAGGATGCTCATGTGGGTTTCTCCTGTCAGCCGAGCGAGCGGGCGGTGTTGATGACGTTGATGCCGTCGAAACGGGCGGTGGACGAGCCATGCGAGACCGCCGAGGACTGGCTCGGCTGGCCCTTGCCGTCGAAGAACGAGCCGCCCAGGCGGTAGTCGCGTTGATCGGCCACCGCGCTGCAGGCGTTCCAGAATTCCGGCGTGCGGATCTGGTAGGCCACGTCCTCGAGCATGCGGGTGATCGCGCCGTTCTTGATCTCGTAGAACAGCTGGCCGCCGAACTGCGCGTTGTAGCGCTGCTGGTCGATGGAGAACGAGCCGTCGCCGATGATGTAGATGCCGTTTTCCACGTTCTTGATCAGATCGCTCACGCTCAACGGTGTCTTGCCGGCGGCCAGCGACACATTGGCCATGCGCTGGAACTGCACGCTCGACCACGAGTCGGCGTAGCAGCACCCATCGGAGGCGGTCTTGCCGAGGATATGCGCCTGGTCGCGGATGGCCTGGTAGTCCACCAGCTTGCCGTCGCGGATCAGATCCCACTGCTTGGTCTTGACGCCTTCATCGTCGTAGCCCACCGCGCCCAGGCTGCCGGGCTGGATCTTGTCGGCCAGGATATGCACCTTGTCGCTGCCGTACTGGAAACCGGCCTTGAGCTTGTCCAGCGTGGCGAAACTGGTGCCGGCGAAATTGGCCTCGTAGCCGAGCACGCGATCCAGCTCCAGCGGGTGGCCGACCGACTCGTGGATGGTGAGCCAGGTGTGCGAGGGGTCCAGCACCAGATCGTACTTGCCCGGCTTCACCGACGGCGCCTTGAGCTTTTCCTGCGCCTGTTTGGCCGCGGCGATCGCGTCCTCCTTCATGTCGTAGGACAGGCCGTAATTCACCACGCCATTGGGCGAGACGAACTTGCCCGAGGCGGCGCCATCCAGATATTCGTAGCCCAGGCCCATCGGCGCGGACAAGCCGTCGCGGGTGCGGAACTTGCCGCTGGCCTTGTCGATGGCGGTCACGCTCAGCGGCGCCCAGATGCGGTGCACGTCCTGGTCGATATACGAGCCGTCGGTGCTGGCAAAGTACTTCTGCTCGTTGACCACGAACAGCATCGAATTGACGAAGTTGGCGCCGGCAGCGGTGGCGGCAGCGTTGACGCCCAGCAGCAGGTCCACCTTGTCCTTGATCGGCACTTCCATCGCGTTCTTCTTGATCGGCGTCTTCCAGCTGACCTCGCCCACGCCCGGCGTGGGCGCCAGCTGCACCGGCGTGCCCTGCACCTTGGCATTGGCCTTGGCGATCGCGGCGGCCTGCGAGGCGGCCTTGGCCACGCCCTGTTCGGTGAGCTCGTTGGTGGCGGCAAATCCCCAGGCGCCCGCCACCAGGACGCGCACGCCCGCACCGATGGATTCGGTGTTGACCACGTTCTGCACCTTGTCCTCGCGGGTGATGACGAACTGGCGCAGATAACGGCCGATGCGGACATCGCAATAGCTCGCACCGGCCTGGCGCGCGGCGTTGAGGCCGGCGTCGGCCAGACGCTTCTTGCGGCCCACATCCAGCTGCGTCACCAACTGCTCGGCGGCGATCGCCTTGCCGAAGTAGGCGGGCACGATCAGGCCGCCCATGGTCAGCCCGGTCAGGGCCAGGAAATCACGTCGCTGCACGGCAACTCCCCAATGATCCCGCGCGGCGCGCAGGTAGTGTGGTGACGCACAGATCGCTATCTGCGCGGTATCGCCGATTCTTGCCGGGCGATGAACGCTGCGTCAAATGACTTTCGGCAGGGGTCCGTGCGCAAACGCTGTACCCGCATGAAGCGAGTAGCGCAGCAAGCCTGCGCGTGTGGCGAGCGCTGCTGACCGGCTGCGATGGATGTGGCTGCGCGTCGAGAGCTCTGGATGTCAGGCATGCGTGGTTTGTTTGCAATCGTGCATGTGCGATCAGCAGGTCATCGGGGGCGGTGGCGCTGTAGGGGGCTCTGGTTGGAAAGCGTTTGATCTGCTGCTTGGTTGCAGGGCCCTTGCCCGCCCACCATCGCAGGACACGCCGCAAGTACGTCCGTGTAGGCTCTTACGCGGCATCCATGCCGCGTAAGGTCCCGCGACGGTGGGCGGGCAAGGACCAGTCACGATGGTCGGGGTGCATGGTTTTAAACAAGGCAACCAATCAACTGCTTAGTGAGGACACCGCGCCCGCGACCGACCAGTTTCTCTCAACCCAAGGCGCGCGCGGTGTTGATCACGTTGATGCCATCGAAGCGCGCCGTGGACGACCCGTGCGAGACCGCTGATACCTGGCTGGGTTGGCCCTTGCCGTCGAAGAACGAGCCGCCCAGGCGGAAATCGCGTTGATCGCAGACCGCGCTGCAGGCATTCCAGAATTCCGGCGTGCGGATCTGGTAGGCGCCGTCTTCCACCAGGCGCGTGACCTGGCCGTTCTCGATTTCGTAGAACAACTGCCCGCCGAACTGCGCGTTGTAGCGCTGCTGATCGATCGAATACGAGCCGCGCCCGTGGATGTACAACCCACGCTCGACGTTCTTGATCATGTCGGCAACAGCCAGCGGCGTCTTGCCTGCCGCCAGCGAGACGTTGGGCATGCGCTGGAACTGCACGCTGGACCACGAGTCGGCATAGCTGCAGCCATCGGATGCCGTCTTGCCGAGCAGATGTGCCTGATCGCGCGTGCATTGGTAATCGACCAGGATGCCGTCCTTCACCAGCTCCCACTGCTTGCCCTTGACGCCCTCATCGTCGTACCCCACTGCGCCCAGGCTGCCGGGCTGAGTGCGGTCGGCGACGAAGGTCACCGCATCGCTGCCCCAGCGGAAACCGGCATCGCGCTTGTCCAGCGTGGCAA
Organism: Xanthomonas sp. WHRI 8393; assembly: GCF_040203315.1. Classification (NCBI taxonomy): domain Bacteria; kingdom Pseudomonadati; phylum Pseudomonadota; class Gammaproteobacteria; order Lysobacterales; family Lysobacteraceae; genus Xanthomonas; species Xanthomonas sp. WHRI 8393. The sequence continues at coordinate 218,798 of NZ_JBEGGL010000001.1, forward strand.
AACTGGTGCCGGCGTAATTGGCCTCATAACCGAGCACGCGATCGAGCTCGAGCGGGTGGCCCACCGACTCGTGGATGGTGAGGAACAGGTTGCTCGGGTCGATCACCAGATCGTACTTGCCGGCCTTCACCGACGGTGCGGTGAGTTTGGCGCGTGCCTGCTTGGCGGCGGCGATCGCATCCTCGCGCGCGTCGTAACTGTGGCCGTAGCCGATGAGTCCGCCAGGCAACCGGTGCTTCTGGCTGGCATCGCCATCCAGGTATTCGTAACCCATGCCCATCGGCGAGGACAGCCCGTCGCGGGTGCGGAACTTGCCGCTGGCCTTGTCCACCGCGGTGACGGTGAACGGTAGCCACAACCGGTGCACGTCCTGATCGATATAGGAGCCATCGCTGCTGGCGAAGTACTTCTGCTCGTTGATCGCAAACAGGCGCGAAGCCACGAACGTGGCGCCGGCAGTGAGCGCGGCCGCGTTGACGTCCATCAGCAGCGCCACCTTGTCCTGCAGCGGCACCTCCATTGCATTCTTCCTGATCGGCGTCTTCCAGCTGACCTGTCCGGCCGGCGTCACCGGCGCCAGCTGCACCGGCGAGCCACCCAGCCGCGCGTTGGCCTTGGCGATCGCCACCGCCTGGCGGGTGGCGGTGGCCACGCCATCGCTGGTCAGCGTGTTGGTGGCCGCAAACCCCCACGCGCCATCGGCCAGCACGCGCACGCCCACACCGCTGGATTCGGCGTTGACCACGTTCTCCACCTGCGCCTCGCGGGTGATCACGAACTGGCGCAGATAGCGGCCCACGCGCACATCGCAATAACTGGCACCGGCCGCCTTGGCGGTGCTGAGCGCGGTATCGGACAAGCGACGGCTGCGCGCGGCATCGTTGGGTGTGAGCAACTGCTCGGCCGCGATCAGGCGCGTGTTCGGCAGCAGCAGCCCGGCAGCACCGATGCCGGACAAGGTGAGGAAGGTACGACGGTCCACGGCGGTTCTCCGTTGAAGGCCAGCGGCACGACTCCCCGCCGCGCCAGCCCCCGAGACTGGCCCGTGCAGGCGACGGCGGTCAAGGGGGCAATGCCGGCCTGGCGTCAGGCAACTCCAGCTGCAAAGCGGAGACATCGGCAGCGTCGGCAGGGCCGTGGCGCGAAGGCCGTGCCGGCATGCCGGGCTCGGCCGCCGTTACCGAAGCAACCGAAAGGTCGTTCGCAGATGATCGACAAACACCGGCGGATTCTCCATTGCCGCAAAATGTCCGCCCCGCTCCGCTTCGCCGAAAAAGCGGAGGTCGGCAAAGCGTCGCTCTGCCCAGCGCCGGGAAATGCGCACCTGCTCCCCGGGAAACATGCTGATGCCGGTGGGTGTGGGCATTGGATGCGAAGGCATCTCCGCCATCGCCTCATGCGCGGCTTCCCAATACAGGCGTGCAGAGCTGGGCCCTGCGTTCGGGAGCCAGTACAGCATGATGTCGTCGATGAGGTGGTCCAGGGCGAACACGTTCTCCGGTTCGCCGTCGCTTTGTGAGACGTCCTGAAAGAGTGCATAGATCCATGCAGCCAGGCCTACCGGGGAGTCAGCCAAACTGAAGCCCACCGACTGCGGCCGTGTGCTTTGCAGCTTCATGTAGCCGGAAAATTCCGCGTAGTAGCGCTGGGCGTCTTCCAGCATCTTCTGCTCGCCCGGTGTGGCCTCGGCGATGTCCTGCGTGCTGGGTTCGAACATCACCATGTTCAGATGGAGACCCCGCAAGCCGGGTGGCTGCATGAATCCAAGCGCGGTGGTGATCGCACTGCCCCAATCGCCGCCCTGTGCGGCCCAACGCTCGCCATAACCCAGACGGCGCATCAGTTCGACCCATGCGGCAGCTGTGCGCCCGACGCCCCAGCCACGGGCGGTTGGCTTTGCAGAGAAACCAAAGCCAGGCAAGGATGGGATGATGAGATGGAAGGCGTCCGACGCCTGCCCGCCATGGGCCACCGGATCGCTCAAGGGGCCGATCACCTCGCGGAATTCGAGCACCGATCCGGGCCACCCGTGCGTCAGCAGCAACGGAAGCGCGTCTGGCTCCGGCGAGCGGACATGCAGGAACTGGATCTCCAGTCCATCGATCGTGGTGCGACTACTGTTCCAGCCGTTCAATAACCGCTCGGTCGCACGCCAGTCGTAGCCAGACTGCCAGCGGTCCACCAGGCGCCGGATGCGCTCGCTTTGCGGGCCCTGGCTGTGGTCCTCCACGGTTTCCTTACTCGGCCACCGCGTTTGCCTGAGCCGGTGTGCGAGGTCATCCAGCTCGGCCTGTGCAACCTGGATGTGGAATGCTGCAATGCCATCGCGCATCTCAAGACTCCCGTACGTACGTATTGGCCAGTGTCTGGCGGGCTGTTTGCCAGGAGCGCGCACCGTAGCGATCGTTATCCAGTGGGACCAATTTGCCGCGCCCGCTCATCATGTCGCGCAGATATTGCATGCCCTGCCAGGGAGGGAAGGGATCATCGCTTGCGGGCGTGAGTGCACGCACCGCACTGATGATTGCCGACATCGTCCCGAGCCCGCCCGGCCTGAGCGTGCGATAGCGCTGCCCGGTGAGTTGGGTGAGCAGTTGCGCGATGTCGTTGGGCGAAATGCTGTTGCCGGCAATGCGCAGGTCCCGTGGTGCCGTGGAATCCAGTGCCGCCGCCGCCGTGTAGCTGGCAACGTCATCTTTGGCGGTGAAATCGAGCTGCTGGTCGGCGTCGCCAAAATGCATGACGCGACGGCCCGGCACCACAAGGCGCGCACTGCCCTCGAGAAGCTCCAGAAAACCGCCGCACAGAACCGAGGTGGCCGCGATCGGCGCGGCATCCAGTTGGTCTCTGAACCGGCGCCGCAAATCCAGGTTTCGATTGTCGCCCGGCCGTGTCTTCGTATAGTCCAGCGAGAAATCAGACGGGATGAAGCGAGGCACGCCGGCACTGACCGCTGCATGCAACAGCTTTCCCTGTTGACCCAGCATGACGTCTTCCAGGCCGTTGAGCGCGGAAACGACGCATGCCGCATTCCCGACCGCTTCACGCAACGAGTTGGCGTCTTCCATCTCGACGTAGCGGATCGTGATGTTCCTGCGTTGCAAGGCCGCAATACGGTCCTTGCCTGCGCCTTGCCGAACAAGCGCAACCACCGCGGCGCCCTGGTCCTGCAGGGCAAAGGCGATGCGGCAACCCAGGTCGCCGGTGGCGCCTGCAACAACGATTGGGGATCTCACATCTGACGTCACGATTTGCCTCTCGCTTGGGTCTTTTGCGCCAACGACGGCAACGGGAACTGCAACAGAAGATGCGAGCTGTCTGTCACGCAGCACCCAGGCCATTCGCCGGCTTGGCAGACCACGCAGCGAATAACTGAACGATAACGTTCAGTTGATGGCAATGCAAGCGGCGTGTAAGTTTTCGTGCATGAAAGCGGTCAAGCAAAAATCAAAAGGCGGACGGCCGCCACTCGATAAGGCGGGCGATGTCGAACGGCGCTTACTCGATGCGGCACTGCAACTTTTCCTGGAACGCGGGTTCGAGCACACCTCGTGCGAGGACATCGCGCGGCTAGCAGGCGCGGGCAAGGCAAGCTTTTACGCGCGCTATGCCAACAAAGACGCCATCTTCGAGGCGGTGGTCCGTCGCGATGTCGACACCCAGCCGCTGCCTGCCGCAGCCAGCGTCCCCATGGATCTGGAGGGGCGCCTGAGACACGCAGGACAAGGAATACTTGCGCATGCATTACAGCCCCAGACGGTGGCCATGATGCGCCTGGTCGTCGGCACCTCCATCCGCGCGCCGGCGCTTGCCGCTGAAGTCAACCGCATCGGCTGGGAGGGCGGGCTACGACGCGTGCAGATGACGATCCTGGACGGCCCGGATCAACCGGCCAATCCGTCTGCGTTGGCAAGCCACTTCGTCGACCTGGTGTTCGCCCCGCACCAACTGCGCGCGCTGCTGGGCGAACACCCGGACGACCTGGTCGCCACCGCATCGGCCCGTGTGGAGTGGGCGCTTGCACTTCTCAAGGATGCTGGCCAGCTGGAGACCGGAAGTCCTCAGTGACACCCTGGAATTGCAGGAATCCTTGTACAACGCAGCGGAACGCCGCGACAGTCCCCACGCATGGCGATGGGGCTCCATGGAACCGGCATCCGGAATCAGGTCTCGGATGCCGCGCCCGTAGGGCCGCTAAAAAGACCTGAAATATCAGCCTTGTGCGTTATCAAACTCAAGGTGATAGCGCGTGGCCTCGTTCACTTCGTTCTTCGACCCCAAGAACACCGGCACACGCTGATGCAGCTGCGTCGGCTGGAGGTCCAGGATGCGCTCGCGCCCGGTGGTGGCTGCGCCGCCGGCCTGTTCCACCAGCATGCTCATCGGGTTGGCCTCGTACATCAGGCGCAGCTTGCCCGGCTTGGACGCGTCCTTCTTGTCCCAGGGGTAGATGAAGATGCCGCCGCGGGTGAGGATGCGGTGCACGTCGGCGACCATGCTGGCAATCCAGCGCATGTTGAAGTCCTTGCCGCGGGTGCCGTCCTTGCCGGCCAGCAGGTCGCTGACATAGGACTGCATGGCCGGTTCCCAGTGGCGCTGGTTGGACATGTTGATGGCGTATTCGGCGGTGTCTTCGGGCACGCGCATGTTGGCCTGGGTCAGCAGGAAGCTGCCTTCCTCGCGCTCCAGGGTGAAGGCGTGGGTGCCGTGGCCGAGCGTGAGCACCAGCATCGTGCTGGGGCCGTAGATGCAGTAGCCGGCGGCAACCTGCTGGGTGCCCGGCTGCAGGAAGTGCTCGTCGCCGGGCTTCTCGGTGCCCTTGGGCGCGCGCAGCACCGAGAAGATGGTGCCCACCGAGACGTTGACGTCGATGTTGGAGCTGCCATCCAGCGGATCGAACAGCAGCAGAAAATCGCCGCTGGGGTACTGGTCGGGCACCGGCTGGCTGTGATCCATTTCTTCCGACGCGCACGCAGCCAGGTGGCCGCCCCAGGCGTTGGCTTCGAGCAGGATGTCGTTGCTGAGCACGTCGAGCTTCTTCTGCGCCTCGCCCTGCACGTTACCGGTGCCGGCATCGCCGAGCACGCCGCCCAGGGCGCCCTTGCTCACGGCGATGGAAATGCGCTTGCAGGCGCGCGAGACGATGGTGATCAGCTGGCGCAATTCCGGGTCGATACGGCCGGCGTGTTGCTCTTCGATCAGGAAGCGGGTCAGCGAGGGACGCGACATGGGAGCGGGCAGCCTGTGTAGGAAGTGGTCCGCCATTGTCGCCATTGCGCCGTTAGATTTCGATCACTGGATGCGCGTTTTGCAGCAAACCTGATCGAACATGCGCGAATGTGGTGCCCAAGACTGGGGTTGCCGACATGTACCACGCGGTCTTGGCGCAGCTCTGCACACGCGCAGGAGCTGCGAACACGCATAAAAAAACCGGGAGGCTGGCGCGCTCCCGGTTTGCAGGCGTCGGCCGCGGTGGCCGATCGCGATGCGCTCGCTTACATGCGGCTGACGGTGGCCACGGCCTGTGCCACGTAGTCCAGGTTGCGCTGGCTCAGCGCGGCCACGCAGATACGGCCGGTGCCGACGGCGTAGATCGCGAATTCCTCGCGCAAGCGGTCCACCTGCGTTCTGGTCAGGCCCGAGTACGAGAACATGCCCGCCTGGCGCTGGATGAAGTCGAACTCCGGCGCGCCCAGCGTGGCCAGCTTGGCCACCAGGCCCGCACGCAGGGCGTGGATGCGCTCGCGCATCTCGGTCAGCTCCTGCTCCCACAGATCGCGCAGCTCCGGGCTGGTCAGCACGCCGGCCACCAAAGCGGCGCCATGCGTGGACGGGCTGGAGTAGATCGTGCGGATGATGCGCTTGACCTGCGATTGCACGGCCTTGGCTTCGGCCGCAGTGGCCGAGACCACCGACAGCGCGCCCACGCGCTCGCCATACAGCGAGAACGACTTGGAGTACGAGCTGGCGACCACGTAGCTGTCGATGCCTTCGGCAGCGAGCAGGCGCACCGCATACGCATCGGCCTCGATGCCCTTGTCAAAGCCCTGGTAGGCGATGTCGACGAACGGGAACAGGTTGCGTTCCTTCAACAGCCCGGCAACCTGCTTCCACTGCTCTTTGCTCAGGTCCGCGCCGGTCGGGTTGTGGCAGCAGGCGTGCAGCAGCACCACCGTGCCCGGTTCGAGTTTTGCCAGGTCGGCGAGCATGCCGTCGAAGTTCAGCCCATGGCTGGCGGCATCGAAATAGGTGTAGTCCACGACCTCGAAGCCGGCCGCGCCGAACACTGCGCGATGGTTTTCCCAGCTCGGGTTGCTGATGGCGATGGTGGAGGTGGGCAGCAGCTTCTTGAGCAGGTCCGCGCCCACGCGCAAGGCGCCGCTGCCGCCGACGGTCTGCGAGGTCGCCACGCGGCCGGAGGCCACCAGCGCCGACTCGGCGCCGAACAGCAGCTCCTGGGTGGCCTTGTCATAGGCGGCCAGGCCGTCGATGGGCAGGTAGCCGCGCGGTTTGGCGTCCAGCGCGAGCTGCTGCTCGATCTTGTGCACGGCGCGCAACAGCGGGATACGCCCGTTTTCGTCGTAATAGATGCCCACGCCCAGGTTGACCTTGTTGGGGCGGCTGTCGGCGTTGTAGGCCTCGGTCAGGCCCAGGATGGGGTCGCCTGGAACCTGTTCCACGTTTGCAAAGAAGGACACGGCATGACTCGCTGAAGGACGAAAGAGTGAGGGACTTCCGGGATGCTCGGCCGCGGCTGGGCCAAACCACTTCATCGTAGCAGCCCATGGCCGGCGTAGCATGCTTCGTTCCGTACGCAACGATGCGGCCACAGTACGGATGAGGGACACTACGCCCATGCCCAGACTTACCTTGTTGGCCGCCGCCTGCGGCCTGTTCGCCACGAGCGCCGCGCCGCCCGTCCTGGCCGCCGATCCGGCGCCGCCCGCCTCCACGCCGATCCAGCGATTGCCCACCGTGCAGGTGGACGCCGCACGCGTGCGCGGGGTGGACGACTTCGACCTGCCGGCCTCCTTCACCGTGGTGGCGGCCGATGCCGACAACCGCCGCGGCGCGCAGGTGTCCGAGCTGCTGGACGGCATCCCCGGCCTGGTGGCGCGCGATCGCCAGAACTACGCGCAGGACACCCAGCTGTCGATCCGCGGCTTCGGTGCGCGTTCCACCTTCGGCGTGCGCGGCGTGCGCCTGCTGGTCGACGGCATCCCGGCCAGCATGCCCGATGGCCAGGGCCAGCTCTCGCACTTCAACGTGCTGGGCGCCGAGCGGGTGGAAGTGCTGCGCGGGCCGTTTTCGGCGCTGTACGGCAACTCCTCCGGCGGCGTGCTGCAGCTGTGGAGCGCTGACGGCGCGCCGGGCGACCCGTGGCGGCTGCGCGCCACCTATGGCAGCAATGCCACCGTCAACACGGGTGCGCAATTGCTCGGCCAGCAGGGCGCGGTGCACTACAACCTGGCCGCCAATCATTTCGAAACCGACGGCTTCCGCGCCCATAGCCGCGCAAAGCGCGATTCGGTCAACGCCAAGCTCGGCTTCGATCTGGCCGAGGGCCGCCGGCTGGACCTGGTGCTCAACTATCTGGACGCACCGGATGCGCAGGACCCGCTCGGCCTGACCCGCGCGCAGTTCAATGCCGACCCGGCGCAGGCCACGGCGGTGGCCACCCAGTTCAACACCCGCAAATCGGTGCGCCAGTCGCAGGCCGGCGCCATCTTCACCCAGCAGTTCGACAGCCAGACGCTGCGGCTGATGGCCTACGGCGGGCAGCGCAGCGTGGAGCAGTTCCTGGCGATCCCGGTGGCGGTGCAGCGCAACCCGCTGCATTCGGGCGGGGTGATCGATCTGGACAGCAATTACGAAGGTGCCGACGCACGCTGGGCCTGGCAGGGCGAGGCGCTGGGCCGGCCGTTGCAGCTGACCGTGGGCGCGAACGTCGATCGCCAGCGCCAGCACCGCACCGGTTACGAAAACTTTGTTGGCGACACGCTCGGCGTCAAGGGCGCGCTGCGCCGCAACCAGCGCGACCAGGTCGAGAACGTGGACCAGTTTGCGCAGGCGTGGTGGCAATGGAGCGCGCGCTGGTCCGCCTTGTTGGGCGTGCGCCATAGCCAGGTGCGCTTCGACTCGGACGATCACTACATCCTCGGGCGCAATCCCGACGACAGCGGCCAGCGCGATTATTCGGCAACCACGCCGGTGGCCGGCATCGTGTTCCGTGCCGCCGAGGACCTGCGTTTCTACGCCTCGGTCGGCCGCGGTTTCGAAACGCCCACCTTCAACGAGCTCGGTTATCGCAGCGATGGCGGCGCCGGCCTGGCGCTGGATCTGGGCGCGGCGACCAGCCGCAACTACGAGATCGGCAGCAAGTGGCGCGCGCAGAGCGGCGCAGCGGTGGAAGTGGCGCTGTTTCGCGCCGACACCGACGACGAACTGGCCGTGGCCAGCAACACCAATGGCCGCAGCACCTATCGCAACATCGGTGCCACCCGCCGCCAGGGCGCGGAGCTGAGCTGGAATCAACCGGTGGGCACCACCCAGCAGCTGCAGCTGGCCTACACCTTCGTCGATGCCACCGTGCGCGATGGCTACCTCACCTGCGCCAGCAGCGGCTGCGCCACGCCCACCGCGCCGGTGGCCAGCGGCGCGCGCCTGCCGGGCGTGCCGCGCCAGCAGCTGTTCGCGCGCTGGCAGTGGCAGCCGGCGCAGTGGCAGTTCGCCGCCGAAACGGTGGCCTCCGACGCCACCGTGGTCAACGACCTGGCCAGCGAGCGTGCGCCCGGCTACGCGCTGGTCAACCTGGAAGCCTCCCGACGCTGGACCACTACGCTGGGCGGGCTGCGCACCTTCGCCCGCATCGACAATGCGCTGGACCGGCACTACATCGGCTCGGTGATCGTCAACGACGGCAACGGGCGCTATTACGAACCGGGTCCGGACCGCACCTACACGGTTGGCCTGCAATGGGATTTCGGCGGCTGAGCCGTCAATGGGCGGTGCGTGCACACCACCGCCCACACCGCCCGTAGGAGCGCACCCGGGCGCGACAAAGCCGTCCCGCCAACGCGCGCGTCGCCACGGCGATGCGCCTCCAATAAACGCTCGGCCTGCAGCGTGCTTTCGGCGGCTGATCCGGCCGCAGGCGGTGCGCATTCAACAACATGCACACCGCCCGTAGGAGCGCCCCCGGGCGCGACAAAGCCATCCCGCCAACGCACGGTCTGCCATCGACACGTCACACCTATGACCACCACATCAGGCCCCACCATGATCGTCATCGATCACGCCCCCGCAGACTGGTTTCTGCTGCGTGCGGACAACCGCTACTGGCTGGACATCAACTGCACGATCTCGGCCACCGGCTTCTCGCTCCTGCTGGCGTTGAACGCAACCGAGCAGGCCGACGTGCTGGCAGACGGGCATGCCGCCTGCGCACGGCTGGCCGCGCAGGTACAATGGCGGCCGCACGACTTTGCCGCGCGTGATGTCAGCGCCAGCCACGGTGCGCAGGTCATCGCAGCGGTGCGGGCGTGGCGCGCGGCAGACGCCAGCACCGCACGCGCATGAACCCATCGCGCCGGGCAAACCGCTTGCGCTGTTCGCCGCGCGGCTGCAATGCGCCGCGTTGATGCAGCGGTGACTGCCGGCAATGCGATGCACTAAGCTTGCAAGCGCATTCCCCGCACAAGGATGTTTCCGTTGAACACGCGCTACGCCCCGATCGATTTCAGCGACAAGCTCGCCCTGCTGTCGCAGCACTGGTCCCCGCGTGTCGTCGCGGAGATGAACGACTACCAGTTCAAACTGGTCAAGCTGCAAGGTGCGTTCGTGTGGCATCAGCATGCGGACACGGACGAGGTGTTCATCGTGCTTGACGGCAACATGACTATCGAGTTTCGCGACGGCGTGGTGGCGCTGTCGGCCGGGCAGATGCACGTGGTGCCCAAGGGTGTCGAACACCGCCCGGCGGCGGAGCACGAATGCAGCGTGCTGCTGGTCGAGCCGCGCGGCGTGGTCAATACCGGCGATGCGGGCGGCGCATACACCGCAGACAACGACGTCTGGATTTGATGGTTGTGCAATGCGTGCTGGTGCACGGCGGCCGATCCGGCGCCTGGTTGCGGAGCCCTCGCCGCGTGCACGCAATGATGCGCTGCAGCGCAACGTCCACCACGGCGCGGGGAAACACGGCTGCGCTGCAATGACGCAGCGCAACAGCGCATGACATGACATTGCGCTAGCGCTCGCGCGGGTATACACGTGCGCATCGGACCACCTCCGCAGGAGACCATGATGAACGCGCTTGCCTCTGCAAAACCGCTCAACACCGACCCGCAGTCCATCTTTAAACCGCGTTATGACAACTTCATCGGCGGCCAGTGGGTGACGCCGCACAGCGGCCAGTACTTCGACAACACCACGCCGATCAACGGCAAGGTGTTCACCTCGATCGCGCGCTCCAACGCGCAGGACATCGAAGCCGCACTGGATGCGGCGCATGCGGCCAAGGACGCATGGGGCAAGACTTCCACCACCGAGCGCTCCAATGTGCTGCTCAGGATCGCCGACCGCATCGAACAGAATCTGGAGCTGCTCGCCTATGCCGAGACCTGGGACAACGGCAAGCCGGTGCGCGAGACGCTCAATGCCGATGTGCCGCTGTGCGTGGATCATTTCCGCTATTTCGCCGGCGCCATCCGCGCGCAGGAAGGTGGCATCTCCGAGATCGACAGCGACACCATCGCCTATCACTTCCACGAACCGCTCGGCGTGGTCGGGCAGATCATCCCGTGGAATTTTCCGCTGCTGATGGCGTGCTGGAAGCTGGCACCGGCGCTGGCCGCCGGCAACTGCGTGGTGATGAAGCCGGCCGAGCAGACCCCGGCCTCGATCCTGGTGTTGATGGAGGTGATCGGCGACCTGTTGCCGCCGGGCGTGCTCAACGTGGTCAACGGCTTCGGGCTTGAGGCCGGCAAGCCGCTGGCCAGCAACCCGCGTATCGCCAAGATCGCCTTCACCGGCGAAACCACCACCGGCCGGCTGATCATGCAATACGCCAGCCAGAACCTGATCCCGGTGACGCTGGAGCTGGGCGGCAAGTCGCCCAACATCTTCTTTGCCGATGTGATGGCCGAAGACGACGATTTTCTCGACAAGGCGGTGGAAGGCTTCGTGCTGTTCGCCTTCAACCAGGGCGAGGTGTGCACCTGCCCCTCGCGCGCGCTGATCCAGGAATCGATCTACGACAGGTTCATGGAAAAGGCGCTGGCACGCGTGGCCGCGATCAAGCAGGGCAACCCGCTCGATCCCAACACCATGGTCGGCGCGCAGGCCTCCAGCGAGCAGCTGGAAAAGATCCTGTCCTATATCGACATCGGCAAGCAGGAAGGCGCGCAGGTGTTGATCGGCGGCGAGCGCAATACGCTCGATGGCGAGCTGGCCGAGGGCTTCTACGTCAAGCCAACGGTGTTCAAGGGCCACAACAAGATGCGCGTGTTCCAGGAAGAAATCTTCGGGCCGGTGGTGTCGGTGACCACCTTCAAGGACGAGGCCGAGGCGCTGGCGATCGCCAACGACACGTTGTACGGCCTGGGTGCCGGTGTGTGGAGCCGCGATGCGTCGCGCCTGTACCGGATGGGCCGCGCGATCCAGGCCGGGCGCGTGTGGACCAACTGCTACCACGCCTACCCGGCGCATGCCGCGTTCGGCGGCTACAAGCAGTCGGGCATCGGCCGCGAGAATCACAAGATGATGCTCGACCATTACCAACAGACCAAGAACCTGCTGGTGAGCTATTCGCCGAAGGCGCTAGGGTTTTTCTGATGCGTAGGCCCGCTACTGCTCGACTGCAATGCGTGATGGATCGGGCACAGGAACGCCGGGCCGCTGCACCGGCTGTTCATGAACCGCGCACGCGCGAATTGACCTCGATCAAGGCACGGCGTCCTCAAGGCGCCTAGGGTGGGCCGCACTATCAGTGCGGAGTGCAGCATGGACACGACAATGAAAGCGGCGGTGGTGCGCCAATTCGGCGCACCACTGGTGATCGAGGAAGTGCAGGTGCCGCGGCCCCAGGCCGGCGATCTGCTGGTCAAAATCCAGGCCTGCGGGGTCTGCCACACCGATCTGCACGCCGCGCAGGGGGACTGGCCGGTCAAGCCGAATCCCCCATTCATCCCCGGCCATGAAGGCGTGGGCTATGTGGTGGCGGTGGGTGCGGGCGTGCGTCACGTCAAGGAAGGCGACCGCGTCGGCATCCCGTGGCTGTACTCGGCCTGCGGGCATTGCGAGCACTGCCTGGGCGGCTGGGAAACCCTGTGCGAGGCGCAGCAGAACAGCGGCTACTCGGTCAACGGCGGCTTCGCGCAGTACGCGCTGGCCAATGCCGATTACGTCGGGCATCTGCCCGCCACCCTGGGGTTTGTCGAGGTCGCGCCGATCCTGTGCGCGGGTGTCACCGTCTACAAGGGCCTGAAGGTCACCGATACCAAGCCGGGCCAGTGGGTGGTGATTTCCGGCATCGGCGGGCTCGGCCATCTGGCGGTGCAGTACGCCAGGGCGATGGGCCTGCACGTGGCGGCGGTGGACGTGGACGACGCCAAGCTGGCACTGGCCAGGCGCCTGGGCGCCACGGTGACGGTCAATGCGCGCACCACCGATCCGGTGGCGTACCTGAAGAAGGAAATCGGCGGCGCACACGGCGCCTTGGTCACCGCGGTATCGCCCAAGGCGTTCGAGCAGGCGATCGGCATGGTGCGGCGTGGCGGTACGGTGTCGCTCAACGGCCTGCCACCGGGCCAGTTCCCGCTGGACATCTTCGGCATGGTGCTCAATGGCGTGACCGTGCGCGGCTCGATCGTCGGCACCCGGCTGGACCTGCAGGAGTCGCTGGCCTTCGCCGAGCAGGGCAAGGTCGCGGCGACCGTGGCCACCGACACCCTGGACAACATCAACGAGGTGTTCGCGCGCATGCACGCCGGAACGATCGAGGGGCGTATCGTGCTCGACATGGCGGCCTGACCGCGCCGCAGGAGGCAGACGATGCAGGGCACCACTACGCAGACAGACCCACCCTTGCAGGTGATGGCCACGCTGGCGGCGTTGCAGCTGATCGATACGCTGCGCGCACGCCACGGCGATGTGCTGTTCCATCAATCCGGCGGCTGCTGCGATGGCTCCTCGCCGATGTGTTTCCCGGTGGGCGACTTCATCGTCGGCGACCGCGACGTGCTGCTGGGCGAGATCGGCGGCGCGCCGTTCTACATCAGCCCCTCGCAGTTCGAATACTGGAAGCACACCCAGCTGATCATCGATGTGGTGCCGGGGCGCGGTGGCATGTTCTCGCTGGAAAACGGCGAGGGCGTGCGCTTTCTGGTGCGCTCGCGCCTGTTTGCCGATGAGGAATTTGCCCAGCTGCAGCGGGCAGGCCGGGCGTAACCCTCGCCCGCCTGGCGGTGCTGCCGGGCGGGGAATCAGCCGGCTGGTTTCAGCGGTCTGCCACGGTCGACGGCGCGGTGCCCGGCGTCTTGGCCGGGGTGTCGCCATCGGCAGGAACCAGCGTGTCGGGCGCATCGCCGGCACCGCGGTCTTCATAGTGTTCGGCATCGCGCTTGCCGTGCTGTTCGCCCGGCTGGGTCGGTTGGTCGCGCAGTGGGTCGCGGGACATGCGGTGCTCCTGGTCATGGGGATGGATGCGCAGTTCACCGCGCGCCTAGTGAAGGGGACGCAGTGGCTGCTGCAGACGCACGGCTCACGCATGGATCACGGTGGCCGCGCTACAGCTATGGGTCAACTCACACAACACCCGGAGTCACACGCCGATGGCACGACCGATCTGGACCGGAACGCTCTCGTTCGGCTTGCTCAATGTGCCGGTGTCGTTGATGTCGGGCGAGCGCAAGGTGGATCTGCATTTCCGCATGCTCGATTCGCGCGACAAGAAGCCGATCCGCTTCGAGCGCGTCAACGCCGACACCGGCGATGAGGTGCCGTGGAAGGAGATCGTCAAGGCGTTCGAGTACGACAAGGGCAGCTATGTCATCGTCGAAGAGCAGGACATCCGCTCGGCCTCGCCGGAAAGCCACGAGACGGTGGAAGTGGAAACCTTTGTCGACGCCGCCGATATCGACCCGCGTTATTTCGAAAAGCCTTACATCCTGGTGCCGGGCAAGAAGGCCGAAAAAGGCTATGTGTTGCTGCGCGAGACGCTGCGCGATACCGGCAAGGTGGGCATTGCCAAGGTGGTCATCCGCACGCGCGAATACCTGGCTGCGGTGATGCCGCAGGGCGATGCGTTGATCCTGCTGCTGCTGCGCTACCAGCAGGAAGTGGTGGACCCGCAGGACTTCAAGCTGCCGGCCGGCGCGGTGGGCGAGTACCGCATCACGCCCAAGGAACAGGAGATGGCCAAGCAGCTGATCGAGTCGATGTCCGGCACCTGGCAGCCGGAGGATTACCACGACGAGTTCCGCGGCAAGCTCGAGCAGATCCTGCGCAAGCGCATCCAGGCCAAGGGCGGCACCACCACCGTGGATGTCGAGCCACCGCAGCACGAAGACGCCAGCACCAATGTGGTCGACTTCATGTCGCTGCTGCAGAAGAGCCTGCAGGCCAATACGCGCACGCCGGCCAAGAAGAGCAGCGCGCCGGCGACGGGGTCGGCCAAAAAGACCGCCACCAAGAAAGTGGCCAAGAAGGCCACCAAGAAGACCGCGGCCAAGGCCACCAAGGCCACCAAGACCACCGCCAGCAAGGCGGCGCCGCGCCGCAAGGCCGGCTAGGCCCCGCCCATGTCATTGCACGATTACAACGCCAAGCGCCGCTTCGACCAGACCCCGGAGCCGGCCGGCGACACGCCGGCGCGCGCCAGCAAGCAGCCGATCTTTGTCGTGCAGTTGCACCACGCCAGCTCGCGCCATTACGACTTCCGTCTGGAAGCCGACGGCGTGCTCAAGAGTTGGGCCGTGCCGAAGGGCCCATCGTTGCGCGTGGGCGAAAAGCGCCTGGCGGTTCAGGTGGAGGACCACCCGCTGTCGTACGCCAGCTTCCAGGGTGATATTCCGCAGGGCCATTACGGCGCCGGGCATGTGGACGTGTTCGACCACGGGCATTGGCAGTGCGAAGGCGATGCGTTGGCGGCACTGGAAGCCGGCAAGCTGGAGTTCGAACTACAGGGCAAGTTGCTGCGCGGCGGTTTTGCATTGGTGCGCACGCAGATGCGCGGCGGCAAACCGCAATGGCTGCTGTTCAAGCGCAGCGATGCGCACGCCGCAGATCTGGATGCCGATGCGCTGGTGGCGCAGCAGGCCGCTGGCGCATCGGCTGCAGTGGCGCCGGCAACCCGTGCCAAGGCTAGCCGGGCGCGGCGTGCGCCGGCAGCAACGGCGAGCGCCGAGACAACTGCAGCCGGCAAACGCGCGCGCCCGGCGCGTGCGGACGCCAGGCAATGGCGTACCCGCGCCCTGGCGCTGGACGGCGCGCGCGATGCGCCATGCCCAACCGAGCTGCGCGCGCAACTGACCTTGCTGCGCGAGCAGGCGCCGGATGGCGAGCGCTGGTTGCACGAGATCAAGTGGGACGGCTACCGCCTGCTGGCCGACATGGTCGATGGCCAGGTGCAGCTGCGCTCGCGCAACGACCAGGCCTGGACACAGCGCTTCCCGGACGTGGTGCGCGCAGTGCAGGCCCTGCCGGTGCGCGATGCGCGCCTGGATGGCGAGCTGGTGGTGCTGGACGCGCAAGGGCGCAGCGATTTTTCGGCATTGCAACGCGCGCTCGATGGCAGCGTCACGCAACCGCTGCGCTACATCGTGTTCGACCTGCTCGGCGTGGCCGGGGTGGATCTGCGCGATACCCCGCTGCTGCAACGCAAGCAGTTGCTGCACGATTTGCTGGGCGATGTGCCGGGCACGCTGGCGTTTAGCGACCATGTGATCGGCCACGGCCCGGAGGTCTTTGCGGCCAGCGCCGGCACCGGCTGGGAAGGCATCGTCAGCAAACTCGCCGATGCGCGGTATCGCGAAGGGCGCAGCGCCGATTGGGTCAAGACCAAGCACGAAGACAGCGACGAGTTCGTGGTGGTGGGCTACACCGACCCGAAGGGCGCGCGCAGCGGCTTCGGCGCCTTGCTGATGGCGCAGCGCGAGGGCAAGACGCTGCGTTACGTCGGGCGTGTGGGCACCGGCTTCGACGATGCCTTGCTCGGCAAGATCACCGCGCTGTTGCAGGCGCTGCATAGCGACACCGCCACGCTGGAATTGCCGACGCATATCCCGGGGCGGCCACGCGATGTGCATTGGGTACGGCCGGTCTTGATCGCCGAGGTCGCCTTCCGCGGCTGGGCGAAGGAAGGCCTGCTGCGGCAGGCCGCGTTCAAGCGTCTGCGCGAGGACAAACCCATGAGCGAGTTGGGCGGCGACCGCGCCGCGCCGGGCCAGGCGCGTGCTGCAGGTAAAGGCAGTGCTGCGACAGCGACCGCCGCACCTGCGCCCAAGGCGGCGACGAAGAAAACATCCAAAACGACGGTCGACGCCTCCACCAGCACCGCCAGCAAGCGCGTGCGGTCGATTGCATCGAAGAGGACTGCGACCACGACATCCAGAAAGGCTGCAGCGTCCACGTCCGCGGCCTCCAAATCCACCACATCAAAGTCCACTGCATCCAGATCCACTACGTCCAAATCCACCGCCACGTCGACGGACGGCATCACCATCACCCATCCCGAGCGGGTGGTGTTTCCCGCAGCGGGCATCAGCAAGGGCGATGTGGCCGACTACTACCGCGCAGTGGCGCCGCTGGTGCTGGCAGAGATCGCACGCCGTCCCTTGTCGCTGCTGCGCTGCCCCGATGGTGCCGGTGGCGACTGTTTCTTCCAGAAGCACGAAGGCCGCCACCTGGGCACGCATATCAAGGCGATTCCGCTGCAGCAGAAGAGCGGCACCGAGGACTACATCTACGTCGAAGATGCCGCCGGCCTGCTTGAGCTGGTGCAGATGAACACGCTGGAGCTGCATCCCTGGGGCGCGCAGGTCGACGATGCGGAGCATCCGGACCGGCTGGTGTTCGACCTGGACCCCGGCGACGGGGTGTCCTGGGCCGACGTGGTGGCGGCCGCGCGCGACATCCGCGCCAAGCTGCGCAGTGCCGGCCTGGAGAGCGCGGTGCGCCTGTCCGGCGGCAAGGGCCTGCACGTGGTGGTGCCGATCGTGCCGGAAGCGGACTGGGAACAGGCGCGTGATTTCTGCGAGGCCTTCGCCCAGGCACTGGCCACGCACGCCCCGGACCGTTACGTGGCCACCATGAGCAAGGCCAAGCGCCACGGCGTGATCTTCGTCGACTGGCTGCGCAACGGGCGCGGCAATACCAGCGTGTGTTCGTGGTCGCTGCGTGCGCGCGAAAAGGCCACCGTCGCCGTGCCGCTGCGCTGGGAAGAACTCGGCAAGATCAGCGGCCCGGACGCCTTCCCGATGGACAAGGCACTGCAACGGGCCAGGCGTCAGCGTGCAGATCCCTGGGAATCGGTGCTGGCGTTGCAGCAATACTTGCCCACCGGCGACGACAACCACTAAGAGCAGCCCACAAGACGACTGCGCCGCCACCAGGCGGGCGCGGTCGATGCTCGGAGCCGGCATGTAACGCGTACATCGCGGGTCCTGCGCGCAGCCCGCACCGACCCGACGACTGCTCGCTTATGCGATCAGATACGCATCACGCACACAGCCTGACCAAGCACACCGACCATCTCGACAGGTCCTTGCCCGCCCACCGTCGCGGGACCTTACGCGGCATGGATGCCGCGTAAGCGCCTACACGGACGTCCTTGCGGCGTGTCCTGCGAGGGTGGGCGGGCAAGGGCCCTGCAGCCAAGTCGCAGATCACCCGCTCTCAGCTACCAACGCATCCCAAATCCCGAATCCCGAATCCCGAATCCCATCAAGGCGAGACCGCGTTCTCCCGCGTCACCCGGCTCAACGCATCGCTGCTGATCTCGGCAATCGAATGGGTGCCGGTCAGGGTCATCGCCACGCGCATCTCGCGCTCGATCAGGGTCAGCAGATTCTCCACGCCTGCCTGGCCACCGGCCGCCAGCGCATAGACGAACGCGCGCCCCAGCAGCACCGCATCGGCGCCCAGCGCCAGCATGCGCACCACGTCCAGGCCGCTGCGGATGCCCGAGTCGGCCAGGATCTTCAGCTGCCCCTTCACCGCATCGGCAATGGCCGGCAATGCGCGCGCGCTGGACAGCACGCCGTCGAGCTGGCGGCCGCCATGGTTGGACACCACGATGCCGTCGGCGCCGAAGCGCACCGCATCGCGCGCATCGTCCGGGTCCAGGATGCCCTTGATCACCATCGGCCCGGTCCAGAACTCGCGGATCCATTCCAGGTCTTTCCAGGCGATGGACGGGTCGAAGTTGGCGCCCAGCCAGCCGATATAGTCCTGCAGGCCGGTCGGGCTGCCGCGGTAGGTCGAGATATTGCCCAGATCGTGCGGGCGACCCAGCAGGCCCACGTCCCAGGCCCAGCGCGGATGCGTCACCGCCTGCAGCATGCGCCGCAGCGACGCGTTGGGCCCGCTCATGCCCGAGTGCGCATCGCGGTAGCGCGCGCCCGGCGTGGGCATGTCCACGGTGAACACCAGCGTGGTCACCCCGGCCGCCTTGGCGCGCTCCAGCGCGTTGCGCATGAAGCCGCGGTCCTTGAGCACGTACAGCTGGAACCACATCGGCCGCGTGATCGCCGGCGCCACTTCCTCGATCGGGCACACCGACACTGTGGACAACGTAAACGGGATCCCGCGCGCGGCCGCCGCGCGCGCGGCCTGCACTTCGCCTCGCCGCGCATACATGCCGGTCAGCCCGACCGGCGCCAACGCCACCGGCATCGCCAGCGTCTCGCCGAACAGCTCGGTGCCCAGGCTCAGGTCCGCCATGTTGCGCAGCACCCGCTGGCGCAGCGCGATATCGGCCAGATCCGCGACATTGCGCCGCAAGGTGTGCTCGGCGTACGCCCCGCCATCGATGTAGTGGAACAGGAACGGCGGCAGGCGCGCCTGCGCGGCGGCACGGTAGTCGGAAGCGGCGGAAATGATCATCGAAGACGAACGGCAGCGGCGGGGTAGCCGCTGAGTGTAAGACCATCGGTGTGGCCGGTGGACCGCTGCGCGATCTGCAGGACGCAAGCCCGGCAAGGCCCAGCGCAGTGGTGCTGCGCCGCTGCCTTATCAACTCTCACCACACCAGCGGCAGCAAGCGCCGGCTCTGCGCTGCATAAGCCGGGTAAGCCAGCGGAAAGGCACGCTGCAATGCGGCCTCTTCGATACGGATGCGGTGCAGAAAGACCCAGGTCACCGGCACCACGATCGCCGCCACCGACAACGCATTGCCCATGCCAAGCGCCAGCCCGTAAAAGGCCATCAGCGCGCCGGTATAGGAGGGATGGCGCAGCCAGCGATACGGGCCGCTGCGCACCAGCTGGTGATCGGGCTGGATGGTCACATCCACCGTGAACCAGCGCGCCAGTACCTGGATGGCCCACACGCGCAGCGCCAGCCCGCTGCCGATCAAGGCGCAGCCGGCCCATTGCAGCGGCGCGCCCCAACCCTGCGGCCAGTGGGCCAGGCCGCTGTAGGCCAGTGCCACCGCAACGGCCACCGCCGCAGACAACACGCGCCACAGGTGTTGCAGGGTGCCTTGATCGTGCGCGCCACCGTCGCCGGCACGGCGGCGGCGACTGAGCAGCAGTTCGTAGCCGCCCCATAACAGATTGAGCGCAAGAAACAGACTGGAAGCGGACATGGCGTGACTCCGTAGCGATGGGTGGGCTGGTGATGCCAGTGTGTGCACGCGCCGTATGGATCGCAGGGGCCGCAGGTCATCGATCGCACCTGCCGGAAGTCACTTTCTGCACGCGCACCATTGCCGAGTGGCCGCGCGGCCGTCAGCATCGCCGCATGCATTCTTCCCTGAGTCATCTCTCGCATCCGCTGCGGCTGGCCGGTGCGTTCACCATTGCGGCGGTGGCGTTGTCGTTCATGCCCGATGCGTCACCGCAGGGCGCCTGGCGCTGGGGCGTGCTGACCGGCTTCACCGCCTTGTTCCTGCTGCACACCGTGTTGCCGTCGCTGCATGCCTTGCGCACTGCCGCCACGCTGCTGCAGGCGGTCCTGGCCTTGCTGCTGGTGTGGATGGAGCCGCGTGCCGGCACCGCCCCGGTGCTGCTGGTCATGCTGGTCGCGCAGGCGGGCATGACCTGGCCGCCGGTGCGCGTGCTGTTGCTGGCGCTGGCATTGAACGCGGGCATGTATGCGCTGCTGGTGCAGGCCGGGTTCGAGCGCCCGTGGTTGATCGTCGGCATCTATGCCGGTTTCCAGGCCTTCGCCGCGCTGACCGCGCATTACGCGCGCAGCGCCGAGCGTGCACGCGATGCGCTGGCCTACGTCAATGCCGACCTGCTGGCCACCCGCGCGCTGCTGGCCGACAGCGCGCGCGATGCCGAGCGCCTGCGCCTGGCGCGCGAGCTGCACGACGTGGCCGGGCACAAGCTCACCGCCATGCGCATCAACCTGCGCCTGCTCGGTGCCGACCCGGCGTTGGCGCGGCGCGACGAGGTCGCGGTGGTGGAGCAGCTGTCGGCCGAACTGCTGTCGGACATCCGCAACGTGGTGCAGTCGCTGCGCGACGATCAGGGCCTGGACCTGCAGACCGCCTTGCGCGCGCTGGCCGCACCGTTCCCGCGCCCGGCGCTGCGCCTGCAGATCGACCCGGCCGTGCGCATCACCGATGCCCGCGTGGCCGAACTGCTGTTGCGGCTGGTGCAGGAGGCGCTGACCAACGCGGTGCGGCATGCCGACGCCAACGAGGTCGCGGTGCACCTGCAGTGCGTGGATGCGCAGCTGCAGGTGGACATCTGCGACGATGGCCGCCGCGCCGAGCGCATCCGCGAAGGCAACGGCATCACCGGCATGCGCGAACGCCTGGCCGCCCTGCACGGGCAGCTTGAGCTTGGCCGCACGCCCACTGGCGGCATGCACCTGATGGCGAGGCTACCGGCATGAGTGCACATCGCATCGCGCTGGCCGACGACCAGATCCTGGTCCGCGCCGGCCTGCGCGCGCTGTTGCAGCAACAGGGCGTGGAGGTGGTCTGCGAGGCCGACGACGGCCAGGGCCTGCTGGACGCGCTGGTCAGCACCACGGTGGACGTGGTGCTCAGCGATATCCGCATGCCCGGCGTGGACGGCATCCAGGCGCTGCAGCAACTGCGCGCCCGTGGCGACCGCACCCCGGTGCTGCTGCTGACCACCTTCGACGACAGCGACCTGCTGCTGCGCGCCACCGAAGCCGGCGCGCAGGGCTTCCTGCTCAAGGACGCCGCCCCGGAAGACCTGCGCGAGGCGATCGAGCGGGTGGCCCACGGCGAGACCCTGCTGCAGCCGGTCAGCACCGACCCGGTGCGGGCGCGCTACCAGTTCCGCGACCAGCAGCCCCCGCGCGAGACCTTCAGCGAGCGCGAGGTGGCGATCCTGCGCCTGCTCGCCGGCGGCTATTCCAACAAGGAGATCGCCCGCACCCTGTTCCTGGCCGAAGGCACGGTGAAGAACTACGTCTCCACCATTCTGGAAAAGCTCGGCACCCGCGACCGCACAAGGGCGGTGTTGAAGGCGATCACGTTGCGGGTGATTTGAGGGTGGGGATTGGGGAGTCGGGATTGGGGATTGGTCAGAGCGGACTCAGGAATCGGGAATCGGGAATCGCAGGAGCGGGAGGTGGGGGTTGGGGTGAGGGTACGGGGGGCGAAGTCGCTCCTGGAATGAGATGCCACGAGGCTTCGCCCGTACCCTCATCCGCCCCTGCGGGGCACCTTCTCTCGCAGGGAGAAGGAAGAGCCGGCGGTCAGCCCGGAGCGTTTGGCGTCTGCCCCTCGCTGACCGAGCTCACTGTTGTTGGTGCTGGCGTTGGCCCATTCCTCCCAGTCGAAGGGCGGTCCTCCCAGCCGAAGGGCGGTGGCTCTAGAGCGCTGCCACTGCCGCATGCGGGAACTGGCGCAACGCTTGGACACATCGCCACCATGGTGGATGACGCTGTCTCCCTAGATTGCATGCCATTGTTTCATAAGGAATTTGCCGGCTTCGGCAGGATTGGGTAGCAACCGTAAGGTTGCCGTCAGGTCGTGTGGGCGGCCAGGCGGGAAGGTCGTCCGGCGGCCACCGAGGTCGCTCGGGGACGCGCCGCGCTCCGGTCCGCTGCGGAGTCCGTCATGCGCCTGGTCCGGTATCTGTTCGTGTTGATCGTCGTGCTGTCCACCAGCGCCTGGGCGGCGCCCACCCAGGCCGACTTGCCGATCGCCTGGTTCCAGGCCGCGCTGCACACCCAGCCGCCAACCGAGCGCGACCTGCGCGTCGGCGTGGCGCTTTGCGAGCTGACCGCGCAGGGCGCGGCGGCCCGAACCTGCGACAGCTTGTCCGCCCATACCGACCAGGGCGGTTGCAGCCCGGGCCCGGCCTGTCGGTCATGGGCAGGGCGCGGCGTTGGCAGCACCCATCGCATCGGCACCGGCATGCCCGGCGCGTGGTCTAGCCGCGGCCAGTTCAAGGTGGCTTTCAGCAACGGCTCCGAGCGCGATGACCGGCTGCACCCAGTGGCGCCGCACTGCACTACCGGCCTGGCGGACGCGCCGGCCGGCATCCAGCCGCGCGCGCGGGACTGTGTGGGATAAGTAAGAACGTCGCCAGGCGACGCGGGCGACACCGCGGCAGGCCTGCCTGCCGCCATCTACGGTTGGCCGGAGCGCCCGGCAACGCGCACGCCAGCCAGCTCGCAGCGAGATATATCGCGACCGCCAGGAGTCTCCTCCGTGGCAACTGGTCCAGTGTGCAGGTCGACCTTAGGTACCTGCGGCAGTGGCTTGGCCATCGCTGGCCCAAGTCCCGTGCATGCGCACGCTACGCCGCGCCAACGCACTGCATCAACGCACCGCCTGGCGGCGAGCCGCCAGGCAGGTGTCGACGCAGGGTTTACGGCAGGGGCGGGGTTTCCTGCGGGTTGATCTGCGGATCGTTGCCCACCTGGGGATCACAGCTGAACCAGGTCTTCTTGTCCTTCCGGCTTTCGTCCTCGACGATGATGGTCAGGAAGATCAGGGTCGGGACGCTATTGGCATTGGTGACCTGCACGCTGCGGCCGTCGGGGCTGATCGTGGGTTGCCCGATCTGTTTCAAGGCATCGGAACTCAGCAGGCTCCTGATCTTGAAATGCCGGGGGACGACGTCTTCATCGAAGTAATAGAGCAGCGTCGATGCCTTGTCGTGCTTGTCCACAATCAGCAGGTCCGGGGCGAAGCTGTAGAAATACTCGCCGGCACCGGTGTTGCCGCCGAATCCCACCCGCGCCACCGTAAGCTTGATCTTGAAGTCCGTCATGAGCTGTCCTGTTCCTTGAAAAGCGGGGCATAGAGGGAGACGAATCCCGGGTGGCGGTAGCCCGCGTGATACAGCCATCCGAGCTGTTGCGTAACGGCGCTGCGCTGGCCCAGATGCACCTGTGCGCGAATCCAGGGGTCCAGCAGGTTCTTGTCGCGGCTGTTGCCGATGTCCTTGCCCAACACCGCCACCGCGCGCTGCCACGCCGCGCGTGCGCCGGCCGCGTCGCCGGCGGCGGCCTGTTGTTCGCCCTGCCAGACCAGCGCCTGGGCCAGGGCCGCCAGGCCGAGCAGATCGTCGGGCCTGGCGCGGTGCAGGGCATCCAGTTGCGCAACGATCGGCGCCAAGCCATCGGCGTGGTTGCCCGCACGCGTGCGCTGCACGCGCTCAAGGCGCAGCGCGATGATGGCGTCCAGCCATTGCCACTCCGGCAGCGGTTGCGCCTGTGTCAGCAACCCGGCCATGGTCTGGCGGGCGCGCTCGAGGTGCCGCACCGCCAGTTCGGGCTGCCCGTCCAGCGCGGCCATCCAGCCAACCTGGGCGTCGGCATGCGCCAGATCGCGGCGCCAGGCGACATTGTCCGGCTGCAAGGCCACCAGCGCCTGCAGCATGCGCAGGCTGTCCTGCGCATCGGTCTGCGCCTGGTGCAGCTGGCCGCGCGCCAGTGCCAGGTTGGAGACGCGGATCAGCGAGCCGGCCAGACGCCTGCGCCAGGCATGCGCGTCGGGATCGTGGTCGACCAGCGTGCGCAGCATGGCGATCTGCTCGCGGTAACCCTGCTCGGCGGGGGCCAGCGAGCCCTGCATTTCCTGCGTCAGACTCAGCCAGGACAGGCTGTCGACCAGTTCGTAGCGCAGCGCTGCGTTGTCCGGCGTGCGCGCCAGCAACTGGCGCTTGAGGGCGATCGAGCGTGCAAACAAGCCGATTGCCGCACCGGTCCGTCCCTGTTCCTTGGCCAGCGTGCCGAGGTTGTTGAGGGCGTAGGACAGTTCCAGTTGCCAGTGCGGATCCTGCGGCGCGGCGCGCACCAGGTGTTCGCAGGCGGCCAGGTACTGCGACCAGTAGCGCTGCGCCACAGGCAACTGCTTGCTCCGGTAGGCAAGATCGCCCAGCCAATACGCGGTCTGCCCGGTTTCGGCATGCGCCTCCAGGGACGCCGGCGCACGCGCACGCGCCTGCTCGGCAGTGGCGGCGGCACGCGTGAATGCCGCCTGCGCCTCGTCCAGCTTGCCCTGGTTCATCAGCACCTCGCCGGTGGTGCGCAGCGCACGGGCGTGGTTGATCAGATCGCCTGGCTGCATGCTCGCGCTGGGCAGGTCTTCCAGATAGCGCAGCGCGCGGCTGCCTACGCTGTCGAGCAGCTTGAGGTTGCCCACGGTGCGCAGTTGTTCGGCCAGGTCGCCCAGCATGTAGCTCACCAGTTGCTGCGCCTGGTCGCGCCGTTGTTCGGCCACCTGCTGCGCTTGCCGCGCTTGCCAACCCAGCAGCATCGAGGCGCTTGCCAGCACCACCAGCAAGGTTGCCGCCGCTGCGTACAGGCCGCGGCGTCGCCGTTGCGAGCGCTCGCAGGCATGCAGGAACGCGTGATCCAGCGCATCCAGATCCTGCGGCATGCGCCGCGCCGCCTCGCGCGCTTCGCTCAACGGGCGGCCGCTGTTGAGCAGGTGATCGCTGCGCCGGCCTTCGGCAGCCCAGCGCTGTGCGGCAAGCTGCAGCCGCTTGCGTGCCTGCAGCAGACGGCGGTTTTCGTGGATCCACTCGGCCGCGCGCGGCCATTGCCGCAGCAAGGCCTCGTGCGCAACCGCAAACCCCGGCTCGCCGGCCACCAGCTCGCTGACGAACAGGCGCGCCTGCACGAAGGCATCCACCACCACGCGCGCTGCGCCATGCGCCGGCAGGGCCGACCACAGCGCACGCCGCGCGGTCACCGCATCGCTGTCGGGATGGATCACGCTCAGCAAGCTCAGCACCTCGCCCAATGCCGCCTGTGCGGCAGCCGGCAGGGCACGGAAGGTGTGTTCGGCATGGTGCGCCAATGCGCCTTCCAGCCCGCCCAATGCGCGGTAGGCGGCAAAGGTCAGCAGCCCGTCGTCGCTGCGTTGCGCGTGCAAGGCATGCAACAGATGCTGCAGCAACGGCAAGGCATCGGGCTGGCGCGCGGTGGCATCGCGCAGCACATCGTCCAGCCGGCTGGCGCTGTCGCGGTCCTCTTCGAAACGCAGCCCGGCCATGGCCGCCGGCACGCGGATGATCTGGCCGATCTCGCCATCGCGCGGCGCCAGCAGATCCACGTGCCCGTCGCCGCGTTTGAGTTCGACGATCTGCGGCAATGCGTCGATCAGGCGCGGGTAGAAATCGCTGCGGGTGAGCATCAGCACCGCCACCTGCGCGCTGCTGCACAGTGCCTGCAAGGCCGCGGCCAGTGCGGCGCGGTCGGCATCGGTGATCCCGGGCGTGGCCACCAGCGCTTCTGCGTGGTCGATCACCAGCAGCAGATGGCGCTGGGTCTGCGCGCTGTCGCGTGCTGGTGCGCGTTGACGCATCGCCTCGCCAATGGCCGCATGCAGCGGGGCAGGGCGCTGCAGCCACTCGGGCAACGCGGCCATCTGCGCCGGCGAAAACACCGCGCGCCCGCCGGCTGTCCAGTCGCCGAGTGCGCGCGCCAGCGTGTCGAGCACATCGCCGCCACGGCATTGCGCCAGGTTGCAATACGCCACCGCAATGGCTTCCAGGCCATCCAGGCCGCCGGGCTGCGCCAGCAACGGCACCACGCCGGCGCGCAGCAATGAGGTCTTGCCGCAGCCGCTGGCACCGCTCACCAGCACCAGCCCGCGCTGGCTGTGCAATTGCGCGCGCATCGCGCCCAGCACCTGCGCAATCGCATGGCTGCGGCCGAAGAAGACCTCGGCGTGTGCGGGATCGAACGCCTGCAGCCCCACGTACGGGCTGCCGTGTCCCCACACCTGCGTGCCCATCACCGCACCGCGATAATCGTCGGGAAACACCACCTTGGGCAGCAGCCGGTATCCGCGCTTGCGGATGGTTTCGATGTAGCGCGGTTGGCGGCTGTCGTCGCCCAGCTTGCGGCGCAGTTGGGCGATGGTCTTGTGCACCGGATTGTCGCCGTAGAAGCTGCCGTGCCACACCTCGATCAGCAACTGCTCGGCGCTGACCACCTCGCCGGCGCGTTCGGCCAGCGCGATCAGCACTTCCATCATGCGCGGTTCCAGCGCGATGGTCTGGCCGTCGTCGATCAGCGCAAGCCGTTCCGGCTCGACCAGCAAGGGCCCAAGCCGAAACCGCGGGACCGAGCCCAGCTGCGTGACGCGCTCGCTTCGAAGAGACATTCGCTCGGATACCGGTCGCACGGTGGGAGGAGCCTCGACGATCGCCATCAGGCGCGGCCAGGCACGGCACGGCAGGCGCAAAAGTAGCACAGGCGCTGACGCAGGAAATCGATGGTGATCGCCGTTCGTTCGCGTCCGTGCGCGGAAGATGCATGCCCGGTCGTGCGGCATGCCAGGCGCTGCAAGCGGGCTTCACGCAGCGCCATACAGCGGCGTGTGGTGTGCCTCAGGCTGTTTCGCCAGCAGGCCAGCGATTAAGATGCCGCCAGCATCTTGCTGACCAGGAGTCCACGTTGATCATCCATCCCAAAGTGCGCGGCTTCATCTGCACCACCACGCATCCGCTTGGCTGCGAGCGCAATGTGCTCGAGCAGATCGCGGCCACGCGCGCGCGCGGCGTACGCAACGACGGCCCGAAGAAGGTGCTGGTGATCGGCGCATCCAGCGGCTACGGCCTGGCCTCGCGCATCACCGCCGCGTTCGGCTTCGGTGCCGACACGCTCGGCGTGTTCTTCGAAAAACCCGGCAGCCCCAGCAAGGCCGGCACCGCCGGCTGGTACAACTCCGCGGCGTTCGACAAGCACGCCAAGGCGGCGGGCCTGTACAGCAAGTCGATCAACGGCGATGCGTTTTCCGATGCCGCACGCGAGAAGGTCATCGAGCTGATCAAGACCGAGATGGGCGGGCAGGTCGACCTGGTGGTGTATTCGCTGGCCTCGCCGGTGCGCAAGCTGCCGGGCACGGGTGAAGTGAAGCGCTCGGCGCTCAAGCCGATCGGCAACACCTACACCGCCACCGCCATCGACACCAACAAGGACACCATCATCCAGGCCTCGATCGAGCCGGCCAGCGCGCAGGAGATCGAAGACACCGTCACCGTGATGGGCGGGCAGGACTGGGAGCTGTGGATCGACGCGCTGGAAGGCGCCGGTGTGCTCGCCGACGGCGCGCGCAGCGTGGCCTTCAGCTATATCGGCACCGAGATCACCTGGCCGATCTACTGGCACGGCGCGCTGGGCAAGGCCAAGGTCAATCTGGACCACACCGCGCAGCGGTTGAACGCGCGCCTGGCCAAGCGCGGCGGCAGCGCCAACGTGGCGGTGCTCAAGTCGGTGGTCACCCAGGCCAGCGCCGCAATCCCGGTGATGCCGCTGTATATCTCCATGGTCTACAAGATCATGAAGGAAAAGGGCCTGCACGAAGGCACCATCGAGCAGCTCGACCGCCTGTTCCGCGAGCGCCTGTACCGCGAAGACGGCCAGCCCGCCGAGGTGGACGCCGAAAACCGCCTGCGCCTGGACGACTGGGAACTGCGCGACGACGTGCAGGACGCCTGCAAGGCGCTGTGGCCGCAGGTCACCACCGAGAACCTGTTCCAGCTCACCGACTACGCCGGCTACAAGCACGAGTTCCTCAAGCTGTTCGGCTTCGAACGCGACGATGTGGATTACGACGCCGATGTGGAGACGGATGTGAAGTTCGACTGCATCGAGCTGGGCTGAGAGCAGGGATTCGGGAATCGGGATTTGGGATTTGCAAGCGCGGTGGGTGACTGCACCGCTGATCTTCGGCGGATCCAAATGCATTGCGGCAAGGACAATCGGCAATCGATGCCGGTTGCCCTCGCTGTTACGAATCCCCACTCGCCAATCCCAAATCCCCGCCCCCAATGGACAAACTGATCGCCTTTCTGGTGCTGGCCGTTGTAGTCAGCGTGGCCTGTGCCGTGTTGCTGCGCTTCGTCAGGTTGCACTGGTCATTGAAGGCGATCGCCAATCTGTTGATCACCACGGCCGTCGTCTGCGCCGTGGTGATGCGGGACGGCTCTGCACCGCCCTGGAACCACGCCTTGCTGATCACGCTGTTCTTCAGCGTCCCGGCGTCGCTGTGTGTGGTGCTGCTGAGCGCAGGCTTCAAATGGATCACCAACAAACGCCGCAGCCGTGCGCCCGCCTGAAACGCGTGAGCGCAGCGAACAACACCTAGCAAGCACCTGCCCGCTGCCCACGCGCGCATCAGCCCTCAGCGCACCGCGCTCCGTTAGCAACAAGCCTGGACAGAGCGCCGAAAACCAGCGCTCTTAAGCTCTTACGATTCCCCAATCCCGATTCCCGATTCCCAGCGCGTCAGCGCCGCACATCAAACCGCGCATCCCCCACGCAGGCCTGCACATCGGCCACCGAGAGCGGATTGAAATCGCCGGGAATCGAGTGCTTCAGGCAGCCGGCCGCCAGGCCGAAGCGCACCGTGTCGTCCAGCGACCAGCCTTCGATCAGGCCGTGCAGCACGCCGGCGGCAAACGCGTCGCCACCGCCGATGCGGTCGATGATCGGGCTCAGCTCCTCGCTGGGCGCGCGCGCCACCGCACCACTGCGCGGCACCAGCAGTGCGCCCAGGCTGTGGTGGTCCACGTTGTGCGCCACGCGCTGCGTGCACGCCATCAGCTGCAGCTGCGGGAATGCGGCAAAGGCCTGCTGCGCGGCCGCTTCCACACGCGCTTCTAGCGTGTCCTGCGGGAACTCGCCGCCCAGCACCACGCCGATGTCGCGGTAGTCGGCAAAGACCACGTCCGCACAGGCGAACAGCTGGTGCAGGATGCCGCGCGCATCGCCCTGCCAGCGTTGCCATAGCTTGGGCCGGTAATTGCCGTCGAACGAGACCTTGACTCCGGCCGCGCGCGCCGCGCGTGCCGCCGCCAGCGTGGCCTGCGCCACGTCCGCACCCAGGGCCGGGCTGACCCCGGACAGATGCAGCCACTGCACCCCGTCCAGCAGGGCCGGCCAGTCGTAGGCGTCGGCCGGGGCCAGCGCAAACGCCGAGTCGGCGCGGTCGTAGACCACTTCGCTGGGGCGGTGGATCGCGCCGGTGGTCAGGAAGTACAGCCCCATGCGCCCATCCACCCGCCGCACATGCCGCGTGTCCACGTCATGGCGGCGCAACTCGCCCAGCACCGCCGCACCCAGCGGGTTGTCCGCCACCGTGCTGACCATGGCCACGTCATGGCCGAAATGCGCCAGCGACACGCCGACATTGGCCTCGGCCCCACCGCAATGCACGTCCAGCCGCGGCTGCTGCAGCAGCAGCTCGTGACCAGGCGCCCCCAGGCGCAGCAACAACTCTCCAAAGCACAGGATACGGGCACGACTCATGCGGCAATTACCTCGGCTGTATGGTGCGTCACGGTGTGGGGGAACCGTCGCGCGTCAGGATGACCATCGGTGTCATTCTAGCCGGCGCCAAACGCGCCGGGCGAGGCCCATGATGCGACGCGCAGTGACCGCTTGCACCCCTTTTGGGCAAATTTGGTGACGTTTTCTGCTGCGCTGCAAGATGTTACGGGAGGATTCAGCTGGTAACGTCGTTTTGACCAGCGGTGTCATTGCCGCTCACAACCAGACTTTCATGTTGTTCATGGACCCTTGGGAGGGGAGGACATGCAATTTCGGACCACCAGCCGGAAGACACCGGTTACCTTGCTGGCGTTGTCGATCGGCCTTGCGCTGAGCGGCCACCTGGCAGCACAAGAAACCACCCAAGCGCCCGCAGAACCGGCCGTCGACCTGGACACCGTCACGGTGACCGGCTATCGCGCCTCGGTGGAAAAGGCCCTGGACATCAAGCGCGGCGAAGCCGGCGTGGTCGATGCGATTGTCGCCGAGGACATCGGCAAGTTCCCCGACCTCAACCTGGCCGAGTCGCTGCAGCGCATCCCCGGCGTGGTGATCACCCGTGAGGCCGGCGAAGGCCGCGCCATCTCGGTGCGTGGCCTGGGCCCGGAGTTCACCCGGGTGCGCATCAACGGCATGGAAGCGCTCACCACCGTCGGTGCCGGCGACCAGAGCGGCGGCACCAACCGCGGCCGCGGCTTCGACTTCAACGTGTTCGCCTCGGACCTGTTCTCGCAGCTGATCGCGCGCAAGACCGCCTCGGCCGATGTGGAAGAAGGCTCGCTTGGCGCCACCGTCGACCTGCGCACCGCGCGCCCGTTCGACTACAACGGCTTCACCTTCGCCGCCAGCGGCCAGGCCGCCTACAACGCCATGGCCGAGAAGGCCAACCCGCGCGTGGCCGCGCTGATCGCCAACACCTGGGCCGACAACACCTTCGGTGCCCTGCTGTCGGTGGCCTACACCGAGCGCGAGGTGCTGGAAGAAGGCGCCAACACCGGCCGCTGGGCCAACGGCCCCAGCAACGGCAACTTCAGTGCCGCCTCGCCGTACGCCGCGGCGCGCTCGGCCGATGTCTACCACCCGCGCTTCCCGCGCTACACCCAGCAGATCCACGACCAGGAACGCCTGGGCGTCACCGGCTCGCTGCAGTGGAAGCCCACCGACCGCACCACGCTGTCGCTGGACGCGCTGTATTCCAAGATCGACGCCAAGCGCGACGAGCACTACATCGAAGCGATCTCCTTCAGCCGCAACCGCGACGGGCTCACCCCGCGCCGGCCGGAGCGCGACGGCAAGCCGGGCACCATCGTGCGCAACGGCGAGATCCGCAACAACGCGCTGGTCTATGGCGAGTTCGACAATGTCGATATCCGCTCGGAAAACCGCCACGACGAGTGGAACACCAAGTTCACCCAGGTCAGCCTGGACCTGGAGCATCGTTTCAACGACGACTTCAGCATCAATGCCCGGGTCGGCACCTCGCGCTCTGCGCACGAGAACCCGGTGCAGACCACCATCATCATGGACAAGTACGACGTCGACGGGTACAGCTACGACTACCGCGGCAACAGCCGCGCGCCGGTGCTGAACTACGGCATCGACCCGACCAACCCCGCCGGTTGGGAACTGGCCGAAATCCGTCTGCGTCCGCAGTCGGTGGACAACGACTTCGACACCGGCCAGATCGACTTCAACTGGAACATCAGCCCCGGCTTCCGCCTCAAGGGCGGCGTGCTGGCCAAAAACTACAGCTTCAGCACGGTCGAGCTGCGCCGCGCCAACGAACTGTCGGTGCCCACCTTCGCCAACGGCAGCACCATCGTGCCGGCCGATCTGACCGAACAGGCCGGACTCAAGGGCATCAACGGCAGCCCGTCCAGCTGGGTGGTGCCCAACCTGGATGCGGTGGCCGACCTGTTCGGCATCTACAGCAACAGCGGCACCTTCGCCGTGGCGCCGCGCGTCAACAACAGCCGCAGCGTCGAGGAAAAGGACCGCGGCGTCTGGTTGATGGGCGAGTTCTCCACCGACCTGGGTTCCATCCCGCTGTCGGGCAACTTCGGCGTGCGCTATGTGCGCACCGAGCAGGAGTCCACCGGCTATGCGCTGATCAACAACGCACCGGCGCTGACCACCGTGGGCCGCAAGTACAACAACACGCTGCCCTCGTTCAACCTGGTCGCCGAGCTGGCTCCGGACCTGCTGCTGCGCCTGGGCGCGGCCAAGGTCATGAGCCGCCCGGGCCTGGGCAGCCTCACCCCCGGCGTGACCGTGGCGGTGGCCGGTGGTGCGCGCACCGTGGCCGGCGGCAACCCGGACCTGGACCCGATCGAAGCCACCAACGTCGACCTCGGCCTGGAGTGGTACTTCAACGAAGGCGCCATGCTCGGTGTCGGCCTGTTCTATAAGGACATCGAGAGCTTCATCCAGACCGCGCGCGAAGTGCGTCCGTACTCCAGCAGCGGCCTGCCGGCCTCGTTGCTGGAGGGCACTGGCGCCACCGTCAACGACGACTTCGCCTTCAGCATCCCGCTCAATACCCCGGGCGGCGAATTGAAGGGCGTGGAAGCCAACTACACCCAGCCCTTCACCTTCCTGCCGGGCAAGTGGGCCAACCTGGGCGTGCAGCTCAACTACACCTGGGTCGATTCGCAGATCCAGTACCTGGCCAGCAGCGGCGCACCGGTGATGAAGAACGACCTGCTCGGGCTGTCGCGCTCGTCGTGGAATGCCACGCTGTTCTACGAAGGCGACTCCTTCGCCGGGCGCGTGTCGGCCACCAACCGCGACGACTACCTCACCCAGGCACCGGGTGCGGAAACCGGCTTCAACGTCGACGGCGTGCACGGCATGACCGGCACCACCATCCTCGACGCCTCGCTGCGCTACAAGATCAGCAAGCAGCTGGAGCTGAGCCTGGAAGGCATCAACCTCACCAACGAAGCCTCCGACGAATGGGTGTCCTCGCCGCGGACCGGCCAGCTGCCGCTGCAGTACGCCGAAACCGGCCGCCAGTACCTGCTGGGCCTGCGCTACAAGTTCTGACCCGCTGTCTGCCCGCTGCGCACACGCGCAGCGGGCCCCGATCCGACGCCTGATCGCTGCGCATGCGTTGCCGTTGCTGCACGCATGCAACGCGGTGGGCGTGATGTTGGAAGCGTCAGGCACCACGCAGCGGACAGTCGCCTGACGGCTGCGCAGCGGTGCTGCCGGTCGCTCATGTCGACGCCGGTGGCCCGTGGGGAGGCTGAGCGCGTCATTGCAGCCAGTGCCATTGGAGTGAGTGCATCATGCAAGCCCGTTTGCGTCGTCCCGCCGCCGAGGCAGGCGTCCGCCTTTCCGCCGCACGTCTGTCGGTGGCCATCGTCCTGGCCTTGCACGGTGTGAGCGCTGCCGCGCAAACCGTCGGCCCACCGGCCACGCCCACCGATGCGGTGGACCTGGACCGCGTGCAGGTCAAGGCCACCTACCGCGAAAGCCTGCAGCAATCGCTGGATGCCAAGCGCTACAGCGTGGAGCAGGTGGATGCCATCTATGCCGAAGACATCGGCAAGTTTCCCGATCTGAACCTGGCCGAATCGATGCAGCGCATCGCCGGCGTCTCCATCGACCGCGAGGGCGGCGAGGGCAAGCAGATCTCCGTGCGCGGTTTGGGTTCGGACTTCACCCGCGTGCGCATCAACGGGCTGGAAGCGCTGGCCACCGCCGGCAGCGGCAGCGATGGCGTCAACCGCAGCCGCGGTTTCGACTTCAATACCTTTGCCTCCGAACTCTTCAGCCGCGTCACCATCAGCAAGACCCAGTCGGCGCAGATGGACGAAGGCTCATTGGGTGCCACGGTCGATCTGCGCGGCTCGCGCCCGTTCGACTTCGACGGCTTCGAAGCGGCCGCGTCCACGCAATACGGCTACAACGATCTCTCGCGCGAAAAGGACCCGCGCTTTTCCGGCCTGATCAGCAACATCTGGGCCGATGGCCGCGTTGGCGCGCTGATGTCGGTGTCCTATAGCGAGCGCCACCTGCGCGAAGAGGGCTACAACCCGGTGCGCTGGGAGCACGGCAATTACCGCAACTCCAACCAGAGCACCGCCACCAGCAACGGCACCTACGGCTTCTGTTCGCCGGTGGGCTACAACCCGCAGACCCCGCGCAACCCGTTGTCCAATGAAACGCGCGCCGGGGTCGGCTCGCAGGCCAACCAGGACCGCAACAATGGCTGGGGCAGCTACGGCATCAGCGCCACCAACTGCGGCACCGGCATCGCGCGCCCGGCCAATACGCCGGAGAACATCCAGGCCTACGAAACCGCCACCAACGCCTGGATTCCGCGCTACCCGCGCTACATCCGCACCGACCACGAGATCAAGCGCCTGGGCGTCACCGGCGCGCTGCAGTTCAAGGTCAGCGACGACACCCTGCTGAACTTCGACATGCTGTATTCCAAGCTGGACAAGGACCAGCGCGAAGACTCGGTCGGCGCCAACCTGCACCGCACCGCCAACTTCGGCGGCAAGACCCAGATCGCCGTGCGCGAGGCGCAGGTGGACGACCAGAACCGCCTCACCTACGGCGTGTTCGACAACGTCGACTTCCGCACCGAATCCAGCAACATCGAAGAATCCACCGAGTTCAAGCAGTTCAGCCTGGACCTGCAGCACCGCTTCAACGACCAGGTGCGCGTCAATGCATTGGTCGGCCACTCGACCTCGGACTACGAACGCCCCGAGTTTTCGATGGTGAGTTTCGACAACACCAACCTGGACGGCTTCGTGCTGGACCGGCGCGGTGGCGGCGATTACCCCAGCATGAGTTTCCCCTTCGATGCGGGCAACCCGAATAACTGGCAGTGGTTGGGCTACGGCGCAGTGCCGGTCAACAGCAACGGCACCGCGCGCGGCACCAACATCAGCGAGGTGCGGCTCAACCCACAGTCGGTGGGCAACACCTTCGATACCGCCAAGGTGGATCTGGAATTCAACATCAGCCCCACCTTCACCTTCCGCACCGGGCTGGCCTACAAGAACTACGACATGGACACGTCGGAGTCGCGCAACATTTCCTACGGGCGACTGGCGCAGGCACTGCCGGCCGGTGTGGGCGTGGGCGATTTGAGCACCAACCTGGACGGCTTCGGCCGCAGCTTGAACGGCAGCTTCCCCACCACCTGGGTGATTCCGGATTTCCAGAAGGTCGCCGACCTGCTCAACATCAATTGCGACTGCGACACCGGCGTGCCCGGTGGCGACTACCGCCTGGCCGATGTCGGCCACTTCGGCTCGTCCAACAACAATTTCGCCGTCAACGAAAAGAGCCTGGGCACCTACCTGCAACTCGATTTCAATACCGACCTGTGGGGCCGCGCGCTGCGCGGCAACCTGGGCGTGCGCTATGTGCAGACGCAGATCGCCGCCAGCGGTTATGCGCCGTGCACGGCCACCGCGGCCGGTGCGATTTCGCCCAACTGCCAGTCGTTCTTCGGCGTGGCCAGCGCCACCGCCGCGGCCGGCGAGCGCCTGCTGGTGCCCACCACCGTCAACCACAACTACCGCGACATCCTGCCCTCGTTGAACCTGTCGTGGGATGTTAGCGACGAGGTGGTGCTGCGCTTCGGCGCGGCCAAGACCATGGCGCGCCCCACGCTGGCGTACCTGTCGCCCAGCGTCAGCGGCGGCCCCACCCAGTATTTCGACGACGGGCGCTTTTTCTCGATCAACCTGGGCAACCCCAAGCTCGACCCGTTCCGCTCCACCAACTACGACCTCAGCGCCGAGTGGTATTTCCGCGAAGGCTCGCTGCTGTCGGCGGCGGTGTTCTACAAGGACATCGACAGCTACGTGCAGCGCACCCGCGTGCTCAGCACCTGGGAAGCGATGGGCTACTCGCTGGACCTGCTCCCCGCAGGCTTCACGCCGGACACCATCTTCAACGTGCAGAGCTACTTCAACACGCCCGGTGGCCCGCTCAAGGGCTTCGAGCTGACCTACCAGCAGGCCTTCGATTTCCTGCCCGGCTTCTGGCGCAACTTCGGCGTGCAGCTCAACTACACCCAGGTCGATTCCAAGATCAATTACCTGTTCAGTACCGCCGGCAGCAGCAATACCAGCATCACCACCACCGCCACCGAGCGCGACCTGCTCAACCTCTCGCCGCAGTCCTACAACGCCACCGTCTATTACGACGACGGCCGCTTCAGTGCGCGCGTGTCCACGAGTTATCGCGATGGCTACATCAACAACATCCTCGCCCAGGAAGACGTCTACGACCTGGATGGCAAGCGCCTGGTCACGGCCGACGTGACCGGCAAATACAGCGTGGAAAACGTGGATTTCAACATGTCCTACAAGCTCAACGACCAGCTATCGCTGACCTTCGAGGCCATCAACCTGCTCGACACCCCCGACCGCCGCTACGTCGATTCCACGCTGGAACTGCCCGACAAGTACACCGTCACCGGGCGCCAGTACTACATCGGCGCGCGCTACAAGTTCTGACCAGGAGAGCGACATGCAAGTGCATCGCAGAACCGTCTTACGTCAGTTGGCCGCCACCGCGTTGGTGGCCGTGGCAGGCCTGTGCAGCAACGCCGCCATTGCCGCCGACCCGGTCTACACCGTG
The DNA here is from genome assembly GCF_040203315.1 of Xanthomonas sp. WHRI 8393. NCBI lineage: Bacteria > Pseudomonadati > Pseudomonadota > Gammaproteobacteria > Lysobacterales > Lysobacteraceae > Xanthomonas > Xanthomonas sp. WHRI 8393. The sequence continues at coordinate 255,359 of NZ_JBEGGL010000001.1, forward strand.
GCCAAGCAGGGCAGCGCCGGCTACCGCACCGTGCAGGCCGCCATCGATGCCGCCGTGCAGGGCGGCAAGCGCGCGCAGATCAACATCGGCGCCGGCACCTACCAGGAACTGATCGTGGTGCCGTCCAACGCACCGGCGCTCAAGCTCACCGGTGCCGGCGCCACCCAGACCGTCATCACCTACGACAACTACGCCTCACGCATCAATCCGGCCACCGGCACCGAGTACGGCACCTCCGGCTCGTCCAGCGTCATCATCGCCGGCAACGACTTCACTGCCGAGCAACTGAGCTTCGGCAATCACGCCGGCCCGGTCGGGCAGGCGGTGGCGGTGCGTGTGGATGGCGACCGCGCCGCGTTCCGCAACGTGCGTTTCCTCGGCTACCAGGACACGCTGTACCTGCGCGGCGCCAAGCTGTCCTACTTTCTCGACTGCTATGTCGAAGGCACCGTGGACTTCGTGTTCGGCGCCGGCACCGCGCTGTTCGAAAACGTGCAACTGCACTCGCTGGGCGACGGCTATCTCACCGCCGCCTCCACCCCACAGGAAAGCGCACGCGGCTTCGTGTTCCGCAACGCGCGCGTCACCGCTGCCAGCGGCGTGTCGCGCGTGTTCCTGGGCCGGCCGTGGCGCCCGTATGCCAGCGTCAGCTTCATCGGCAGCCAGCTCGGCGCGCACATCCTGCCCGAGGGCTGGAACAACTGGGGCAACACCGCCAACGAGGCCACCGCCCGCTACAGCGAGTACCAGAGCACCGGCGCCGGCGCCAACCCATCGCGCCGCGTGAAGTGGTCGCGCCAGCTCACTGCTGCGCAAGCCGCCGCGCTGGATCGCAACACCATCCTCGGCACCTGGAGGCCGTTCTGATGCGCAAGCTCACCACCTTCGCCCTCGCCACCGCGCTGCTGCTGGCACCGCTGTCCGCACTGGCCGACAAGATCGCCGACAACATGCTGTTGCTGCAGACCGCCTCCGGCGGTTGGTCCAAGCAATACAAGGGCGTCGCCGTCGACTACAACCGCACCTTCACCGCTGCGGAAATCGCCGAGCTGCAGCAACCCGCGCGCAAGGACGACGCCACCATCGACAACAAGGCCACCACCTACGAGATCGGCTATCTCTCCACGCTCTACAAGACCGAGAAGAACGCCAAGTACGTGGCCGCCGCCAAGCGCGGCGTGGACTATCTGCTCACCGCGCAATACGCCAACGGCGGCTGGCCGCAGTTCTACCCGGACCTTTCGTCCTACCATCACCAGATCACCTACAACGACGACGCGATGGTGCGCGTGCTCAACCTGCTGCAGGACATCAGCGAGGGCAAGGGCGACACCGGTGCGCTGCTGCGTGCCAGCCACGGTGCACGCGCCCGCCAGGCGGTGACCAAGGGACTGGAATGCGTGCTCGCCACCCAGGTCAGGATCGGCGGCACGCTCACCATCTGGGGCGCGCAGTACGACGAGGTCACGCTCAAGCCGGCCAAGGCACGCGCGTATGAGCTGGCGTCGCTGGCCTCCAGCGAGTCGGTCAGCATCGTGCGCTTTCTGATGCGCCAGCCCAACCCGTCCGCGCAGATCAAGACCGCGGTCGAGGCCGCTGCACGCTGGTTCGACACCCACCGCATGCGCGACCTGGCCACCAAGAAGATCGACGACCCCACCCAGGAGACCGGCCAGGACGTGATCCTCGTCGCGCAACCGGGTGCGTCACTATGGGCACGCTTCTACGACCTGCAGAATCAACGCCCGCTCTATGCCAACCGCGACGGCAAGGCCTTGACCGAGTACATGCAGGTGCCCAACGAGCGCCGCGTCGGTTATGCCTGGCACGGCACCTGGCCGGACAAGCTGTTGAAGGACGACATTCCCAAGTGGCGCACCGCCAACGGTCTGTAAGTGCGTCGTCGCCACCGCGTGCAAGCGCGCGGTGGCTGTTTTACGTTTTGGAATTGACGAGGTGAGCGTGTCGAAGTTCTTGTTGGGAATGCTGTGCCTGATCGCGCTGCCGGTGAGCGCGGCCACCACCACCGCGCCGGAGCTGTTGTTCCGGGTGTCGGCTGACCGCGACCTGCAGGCCGATGTGGCCCGCGGCGACGGCGTGCCCAACTTCCGCGACAAGATCACATTGGTGCCCACCGGCAAACGCGGCAACGCCATCGAATGGGCCGACGACGGCGTGCTGTCGTGGAACGCACCCGGCAACCTCTACACCCAGCGCGGCACGCTCGGCTTCTTCTGGCGCGCGCGTTATCCCGTGGGCGAAGCGCCATTCGTGATCTTCCGTGTCGGCTACGCCGACCACACCAGCTGGGACATGGCCTGGCTACGCATCGACTGGAACGGCCACGGCTTCGATGCCTTCGTCACCGACGCCAACCTCGCGCGCACCCGCGTCTCCTTCAAGCTCGACAAGGCCCCGGCCGCCAGCGACTGGACCCACATTGCGTTTGCCTGGGACGAAACCCGCGGCGTGCGCCTGTATGTCGATGGCAAGGAAGCCGCACGCGTGGACTGCGGTGCGCCCTGCGCCAACGGCGGCGCGCTCGACTTTGACGCCGCGCTGGACCAGTTTGGCCTGGCCGGCCGCGTGATGTCACCGCACCAGGTGCAGAGCCGCTACAACTTCCTACGTGGCAGCGACTTCGACGAGATCCGCATCTACGACCGCATGCTCGACGCCAGCGGCGCTGCCGCGCTCGCACGCCTGCAGGAGCCCGCCACCGCCGAGTCGGCCACACCGGCATCGCAACACGCCGCCTTCCTGCACCGCTTTGGCTGGGACAACGGCCACGCACCGCCACTGCTGGATGCACCGGTCACCCGCATCCGCAAGGTGGAGTTCACCGACGCGCGCGACCTCAAGCAATGGATGTGGAAGGCCACCGACGGCATTGCCGAAACCACCTGGCCCGGCGTCTACAACCGCTCGCGCCTGCCCGGGCGCGACGACTACTTCCAGCTGCCGGACTGGAACACCTATGTCGAAGGCGGCAAGGCGCTGGACCTCACCCTGCCGGACGAACCGTTCAACCGCATCGAGCTGCGCGGCGCCGCCTATGGCCAGGCCACTTACGCCGCGGCCAACGCACAGGCGCAGCCGCTGTTCGCACGCAGCCAGGGCGTCGTACGCAGCGTGGACCAGTTCGCCCAGCGCCGCGGCGGCACCCTGCGCTTTGCCAACACCGCGCAGGAAACCCCCATCCAGGAAATCTGGGCCTACAACGTGCAGCCAGGCGAGGTGCCCACCGGCAGCGCGCAACTCAGCTACACCGTGCGCAGTGACATCCAGCCCGACTACGACAACCTCGCCCCGCTGCGCGATGTCATCGCCGGCCGCTACCCGCCAAGTGAGCGCCAGACCGTCATCGCGCTTCCCACCAAGGCACCGGCGCGCAAGCGCCCCAGCGACAAGGCCGCAGCAAGCGCGCAGCAACCCATCGTGCACATCCTGGTGCCCTCCAGCCTGGGCAACCCGCCGCCGGACCAGGCGCTGATGCGCAGTTGGTCCTACGGCTGGGAGAACATGCACGACGGCCTGGACGGCATCGCCATCACCCTGCCGGCGCTCAACCTGCCGGCCACCCACAACGGCAGCATCCCGCTCAACATCCGCATCAAGGACCCCATCTGGCCCGCGCGCGACATGATTGATGTCTCGGTCGCGGTCGCCCCCGGCCAGGCCCGCACGCTGTGGCTTGACCTGCGCGACCGCATCCTCAGCAACGACAGCCTGATGCTCAGCATCGCCGCCGCCGCGCCCGGCTTCGATGCCAACGCGCTCGACGGCACCCAGCTGCAGCTGGTGTTCAAGCCGCGCGCCGAGGCCATCAAAGAGCACGTCGCCGACCGCTTCAACCAGGTCAAGGACAACTGGGGCTTTCTGGTGGAAGAACACACCACCTCCAAGCGCCAGTTGCTCTACAAGCGCCTGGACGCCGACATCACCGACCTGCTGCGCGTCGACCCGGACCACGCCCTCGGCCGCCAGTACTGGAACGACATCAGCTACGCCAACCAGGGCGCGCTGCCTGTCGAACTGCCCGCCGTGCCCAAGGGCGTTCCCGCCTGGGCGTTCTGGCAGCTGCAGGACCTCAGCGCCACCCGCCGCTACATCCGCTGGTGGATCGAGCAACGCCAGGTGGCCTACGGCGATTTCGGCGGCGGCATCTCCGACGACTCGGACCTGGTGCAGCAATGGCCCGGCGTCGCCCTGATGGGTGTGGACCCGGACAGGCTCAACGCCTCCATGCTGGCGCTGTCCGATGCCAACTACCGCAACGGCATGTTCACCAACGGCCTGTCCACCATCGAAACCGACGAGCTGCATTCGTACGAGGAGGGCATCAACCTCAACAGCGCCCTGCTGTACCTCAACTGGGGCGACCCGCGCACCGTCGAGCGGCTGATGCAAACGGTCAAAGCCTTCGACACCATCATCCAGGTCAACCCGCAAGGCCACCTATTGTTTGCCAGCAACTGGTTCGGCGGCCGCAAGGTCTATCGCGAGCCCAACTGGCAGTGGCAAAAACCGTACTCCTTCCCCATCGTGCACCCGGCCATCCTGCTGGGCGGCTATAACGCCGACCCCAACAGCCGCCGCATCGTCACCGGGTTAGCGGACGGCTATCTCGCCCACGCCTACACCAACGCCAAGGGCAACTGGGCCCTACCCAACGAGATCAACTGGCAAACCGGCAAAACCCGCGGCGGCGAACTGTTCGAAGGCAGCGGCGGCGCCGACACCTTGCACACCTTCTGGGCCGCCTACCGCTTCACCGGCGATGCGCGTTATCTCAAGCCGATCGACTACCGCGTCGCCAACAGCGGCCCCAACGGCCTGTCGCTGCTCAACGAAAACTTCCTCGACGTCATGGGCAAGCGCAGCGACTGGAGCGGCAAGCTCATCGATGCCGCCAACAAGGACGACGGCAGCGCCCTGGACTTCCCGCACCATGTGGCCTGGGAGCAGACCGGCAATCTCGAGTATCTCGCCGCCATTTACCGCAGCGAGGCAAGAGAGAAACTACAGAACTTCTATATGAACACCGAAGGCCACTGGTGGAGCGACCGCGTGGAATCCCCCACGGTCAACCTGCAACGCGCACGCCTTGGCGGCGTGGCGCTCAAGCGCAACCAGACCTACCCCGGCCACACCGTGAGCTGGCGCTTCGCCGATCCAGAGGCCGCCACGCAAGTGGCCATCGCCATCCCCGCACCCCAGCAAGACCGCTTCACCGTCATCGCCTACAACACATCGAATAAAAACCAGCGCGCCAGCATGACCGGCTGGAACGTCGCCCCAGGCCAATGGCGCATCACCCAAGGCGTGAGCAAAGGCAACGACGGCAAGCTCGACAGCGCGGGTAAAACGCAAGAAGTCGCTTTCGAAAAAAGCGCAGCCATCGACATCGACTTCCCCGCAGGCCGCACCACCGTCCTGCAGCTCGAACGCATCGCCGCCGCCACCCCGGTCGAACTGCGCCCAGACCTGGGCATCGGCCACGGCGATGTGCGCGTGACCGCAGATGCCATTGAAGTGACCGTGCATAGCCTCGGCCATGCCGATGCACCGGCAGGCTTTGTGGTATTGGAAGATGCGCGTGGGAAGGAGCTGGCAAGAGCCCCGTTCCCGGCACTCGCGGCACCACGCAATCTGCAGCCGATCACCACGCAGGTACGCCTGCCGCTAACCAACGCCGCAAGCGCAAAAGCCACGCAACTGCGCGTCATCACCGATAACAACGTCGCAGAGATTACCGAGCTCAACAATAAACTGCCGCTGCCAACCTCAACCACCGCGCCAACAACAAAAAACAGCCCATAACCAAACGCACCACTCCCTTCTGCCGCACGCGGGAGAAGGTGCCCGAAGGGCGGATGAGGGCAAAGCCGATAAAGCCAACAATCGATCGCCCAAGCGCATTGACGCAATCCAGAAACTCGGCGAGGATCAAGGCACGCAGTACTTAATGCAGCCGCAAAGCCACACATTTCTTCAGGGGGAAGAAACAATGTTGAGCAAGGCAGGGAGCATCTTGGCACTGAGTTTGGTCGCACTGGGGATGCGGCGTAAAACTTGGCGTCAGAGGGACATAGCTGAGAAGCGGTTAACTTTAAGCGCTCGTGGCGATCTACCACTGTCATGGAGTCGGCGAGGATCACGTTATGCCGCGCTTAGGCGGCCCAATAGCAGTTGCCCCGCTCAGGAGCCTTTGTGCAGCCCTTGACAACAGACAGCATTATTACCAAGGCCAGATCCCTAGCGGTATTGTTGAAGATCGCGCCCTTTGGTGAGCCGCTAGATTTCAAGGCCGAAAGTATCAACGAACTTTGGGCAGCGGGTGGCACTGAGGACTTGCTCTATGAACTTGACCAAGAGGGCGCCATACACTTCGAAGCTGCTGGAGACGACATGCTCCTCTGCTACACCAACAGGGAAACGCCGCGTTTCCTGCAGAATTATGTCGAGGCATCTATCCAGAGTCTCCAGTCCGCAACGCGCTCCGTAAAGACTGAACTAGAGGCGTCGCAAGGTGCGCTAACCTCTATCTATCGCCACAATCCAACTGAACTTCAGAAGAAGATCCGTTCCTCCAAAGAACACATCGAGAAAGCTCGGCACACAATCGAACAGAACGCCTTGCTCCGCCCATTGGCTGGGCCATTAGATGATATTCAACAACATTTTGATAGCCTCGCAGTAGTGGCAGAGAATTATTCTTCAGTCTATTCCAACGTGCTTAAGCCTATCGAGGAAGAAGGGAGGAAGGGGATAAGAGCTACCGTTCGCTGGGCCATAGTTGGCATTGCAGCTTCAGTCGTTGTGTCAAATTTAGGCTCCATCAAAAGCATGTTTCATGCATTCGCGGCTTAACAATTTATCCTGCCTGATGCCGCTTTGCGGCACGGGTTAATCCAGATGTTAGACCATTACTTAAGATTTTCCGCAATTCAAAAAAATGGGGAGTGAAATGCCAGCTTCATTGCCATATCTGTCGTCGAACAAGAACATTGATGCACTTTTTTCGACAATTCAGTCTGCAAAAGTTCCTGATAGGTTCACTCAGGACTTTTTGGCAACGACAATTGGCCTGAAAGGAACTAACGACAGAGGCATGATCCCGTTGTTGCGCAACCTGGGGTTCTTGGATCAGTCGGGAGCTCCCACCGCGGCTTATCGCCAGTTGAAGAATCGCGACTCCGCGAAAGTTGCAATCGCCAATGGAATTCGGGCGGCTTACGCACCTCTCTTTGAGGCGAACGAAAACGCTCAAAGCCTGGCAAGCGATAAGCTAAAGGGTCTCGTAGCGCAGGTTGCTGGCACTGACGACGATATGACCGCTCGCATCGTCGCAACGTTCACCGCTGTTGCTAAGCAGGGTGACTTCTCTCGCACTCCTGCCATCGAGGCTAGCGAAGAAGAGGCGGACTCCAATATTGAGCTGTCCGATGCTAACGGAAATCCTCCAGTTCGCCCTGCTATTGGGAAAGGCCTCAATCCTCAGTTTCATTACAACATCCAGGTACACCTGCCATCTAACGCGACAGAAGATGTGTACCTGAATATTTTCAATGCGATCCGTAAGGTATTTCAGTGAGTGTCGATTCGAAAGCAGCGCTCTTTCTGATGTTAGGGCAGACTGCTGAGCGCTCGGTAGCAAAGATCGAAGAACTGGTGCCAAGAGAGACGCTCTTACTATCTCCATCATACGATCTCGCACCGCTACTCCCTGATATGGTCAGGCGCGCTACATCAGCGGCTGAGGGCTATCGGTTGTTCTTTGTATTCGAGAACTTCTTACGCAAATTCGTGCTTGAAGTTCTCTCAAAGGATCTGTCAAAGTCTTGGTGGGAACGGCTTCCTACCGATGTGCAAGACGAAATCTCGAAACTTGAGCAGACCGAAGAAATTAAGAGCTGGATGGCCTTGGGGTCTCGCGACAAGTCTGCACTAATGACATTTCCTCAGCTGCTTCGCGTGATTGATTATGCGTGGAAGGATGGCTTTGTAGACATTGTCAGGGACAAGGGACTGATTCAAGAAGCCAGGTTGATAGGCCACCTCAGAAACACAATCTGCCACATGTCGGAAATTCCAGACGAAGAGTCAGATCGTATTCGCCAGACAATGCGAGACTGGTTCCGCGTCGTCGCGCCGTAGGCTGATTTCTAGAGACAGTGCTCTAACAACTCATTCAACCGATGCCGTTTCGCTCTATAGCTTATTCAGGCGTCGGCCCTCACAGGAGAGTTCATGGCAATTCGTATCTTTGTCAGTCATTCCGCGAAGGACGAGAAGCTTGCAGAAGCAATTGTTGACTTCCTGCAGGGCAGCATCGTTATCGATGACGAAGAACTTCGCTGCACCTCCGTCCCCGGCCATAAGCTACCTGTCGGAAGTGATTCGGCGGCAACACTTCGCGATGATTTAGGGGAAAGCTCCGTTGTGATCGGCTTGGTGACCAAAAATGCACTTGCCTCCGGTTGGGTTCTATTTGAGCTCGGTGCTAGTTGGGGAGCAAAGAAGCATCTCAAGCCCTTATTGGCGGATGACGTTGATTTTAAGGATCTTCCCGGACCGCTCAGCGGCCAGCACGCGGCAAAGCTGGCGAGCAAAGGGGACTTGAGTCAGCTCATTGAGGAAATTGTTGGCGTCCTTGGTGCAAAGCGAAGAGCTGCAGCCAAGTCGGCTGCAGCCATCGACGGTGTTATGGTTGCGCACGCCGCTCATATGAAGTTTGCGACATCTGATGCGCCGAAGAATCGAGTCGAGACAAAGTCAAAAGAACCTCAGTTTGCAGGCATGCCCTTCTCGGAGCTTATGACTATCCTCAACAACGAGACGATCGAAGTTCCGCCGGAGATATCGAGCGAGAACACTCTCAGCACAACTTCGGTGTTCTCGATGTTCGTAGCCAATTCACGCATATTTATCAACGGCGTGCAAAGCAATTGGGACCGCAATACGGGTGGAGGCTTTCTATATCACGAGGTTGGGCTGCGGCTGGTGCCGTATGGTCTTGTCCAATTCGAAAAACTACCTGCAGCACAAGCTAAGTGGTTCAGACGCCTTACTTTAAGCCCGGAGGGTAATAAGTTCATTCTCCAATGCAATCGGTTGCTCGCGAATAAGAAGCCCGCAAATAAAGGCTAAAAATCAGCCAAGCAGACGCTGCTTCGCAGCTCGGCTTAACTCAGAAGTTAGGCGGCTTTGGAGGGTTCTATGCACTGACCCTGCTAGTAATAGCAGCTGTTGCATTTATCAACGTCGTTGCATCTGTGGCGGTGCTTCGTGTCCCCGTTTTTTCGCCGTCGCAACGACTGCTATAGCTAGGTCTGCTTCACCGTACGAAATTAAGGTGTTAAGAATAAAATCAATCTAAAGGAATGATTTAGTGTTAAATAAAATAATTTTTAAGTTAGTGTATTGGAAGTGGAAGAATTTCGATGCCCCAGCCATTATTAAAGTTTTACGATCACAGGGAAAGATAAAAGAGGCGGACGCACTCGAATTAGAGCGCCGCAATCCTGCGCCTAAAGATCAAAATGAAATGATTCAAAAGGCAAAACAAGAACTGCTGGCTCGGGGCAATCCAGATGAAGCAATCAAGCTTGATGAAATTACGAAGAAAGTAGAACATTGGAAGAAACATGGCGGTAAGCGTCCTTGGTAAGGCCAATCCATCGTTCAAGCGGTGAGCGGATCAGGTTCACTTCTTGAGACTGAGATAAGTCGGCAAGATAAGGGCCCAAAGATCTCCCACTTGCCGCATTGGCAGCCTGGCACGCTCAAATCCTTCTGAGCGCTCTGTCTCGTCAGATAGTTGACATCCCAACAAGCCAGCAGCAAGCTCTACCTCAAGGAGCGTAGAAACTCCTCAGAGAGCGGTACCCACCTCCGTCAAACCGGTGGGTTTTTTGTGCCTGCAGCATCTTGCGGGCACAACCGACGCGATGCCTGCGTCGGGAGGGCGGCTAATACAACACCCTTCGGGGAAATACGCCCGCCGGCTCTCTGCGGTTTCTAACCTCCCGACATCCCGTCGCCACCCGGCGGCGGGGCCTGTTCGTCAAGGAGGGCTTTGCCATGCGTCGACCCACGTCCAGTCCCAAGCCAGCGCGCAAGCGCGCCACGGTGCCGCCACCCACCGAAATCGGCTGGCACTCGCTCGACCCCTCGATCCCGCCGCGGCCCTACCTCGAGCGCACCCCCATCCCCGAGCCCCGCCCCGATCCCAACAAGCCGCGCCGCCCAGGCCACCCGCGTGCCCCGCAACACTGCACCGTCGGCTACGGCTACTACCCCGACAGCCACCAACGCATCCCCACGCTGCGCCTACGCGGCCGCTGGCTGGAACAACTCGGCTTCACCATCGGTAGCAAACTCAACATAAGCATGCGCAACGGCGAGCTGGTCGTCACCGTCGCACCTGCAGAGTGACCAACCCGCCGCACCCCGCGCTCCGCGCGTGCACCCCGCAGTTGGAGAACTCGCATGGTGAATGACACCCTGGCCGGCACCCTTGGCACATCCCCGCACTTCGGCAGCAAATGGATGCCGCTGCCGGTCGAACGCGCGACCAATACCTGCACCGCCTGGCATCGGCGCAGCGGCTCAGGCACCACCGCCACACGCACGCCGTACGTCGCGCAGCTGCGCGACGCATCTATGTGCAACTACACCCGCGTACGCCACACGACGCGTTGGCGCGTACGCGAGGAGCCGGCAGCGGGCAGGGCGCGTTTCGACCAGGCCATCGGCCTGTTGCATGCCGACCTGCTCGCCTACATGCGCCGGCGCCTGCGTGACCCCGACACCGCCAACGAACTCACCCACGAAACGCTGCTCCGCCTGCTGGCCTACCGCGACGCGCCCGACATCGGCGACTACGCGCTGCTGATGTACCGCATTGCCCACAACGTGGTGCTGGAGTATTGGCGCACACGCCACCGCCGCCACGCCAACGCCTACGTTGCACTGGACCTGATCGTACCACTGGCTGCAGACGGCGCCTACGTCGACCAGATCGCCGATGCCCGCCGCATCCTGCAGCACCTGCACACCCACACGCTGACCGCACTACCGCCCAGATCCGCCAGGCCTTCGTACTCAGCCGCATCGACAGCCTCACTTACCCGCAAGTGGCCGCAGCCATGGGCATCTCGATCAAGATGGTGGAAAAGCACATCAGCCGCGCACTGGCCGCGTGCCGGGCCGCTGTGCAGTGATGCGCCCGGGGTGCTTGTCTACCAGATGAGAACATCAGGATGCATGCTCACTGTGTTGTACACACATGCCGGTGCGCTACGACCCGCAAACATCGATGCAGATAAAAAACCCTGCCGAGGCAGGGTTTGATGCATCAGTAACCGGATCCATAAGGATCGACGGCGTCAGCCCTCGATGGTCCGTAGGTTGGCTGTGGTGCTGGCTGGCGATAGGTGTTCTGTTCTTTATACGGATCGACAGTTCCAATTTTTCCGGTGTATGGATTCACGTTCCCACGTGTCGAATAATTGTCGAGCGTTGTGCTGTTGGCCGCACTGCGATAGTGAGGTTGCACATAAGTGCCGTCAGCGCGGTGGTAACCATTGACACGGGTCTGCGCGCACACTGAAGCGGAGGCGAGTGCTACCACGATCGCCAAAACGATCTTTGCCTTTTTCATGGATGTTTCCTCGTAACGACTTGATGGTTTATGCAGGGCCGCAGAAGACGAACGACGTGAGAGCCGTTTGGCCCGAACGGTATGGCCAGCTTGGGCCATCGGCTTCACTGCGCTCCAGCCCGGTAGTCGGCAATCATTGCCTTGGTCACGTCCTTTGGGTAGCACAACGGGGCGTAGCCACCGCCACGGCTATATGCGCTTCTACCACCGCAGCTACTGCCGTTGCGTGCCGCGTTGTACGGGCAGGGACAGTTGCCGGGATATGCATTGATCGATTGTTGAATCAGCAGCGTCCTGATGTTGGCATCAGACAACGCTGTGGAAGGCCCTTTGGCAAGTGCGTGTGGCGCTAATGCCATCGCTAACGCAAGCAAGCAGAACTGTAGTCGCATGGGTTCGTCCTAATGTCGCACGTTAGGTGCGCAACAGAACATGCAAGGCTTGTTCCCGCGTCCTATCGAGTTCGCTCTCACATACGCTATAAATGGCTGTGCTCGTTTTCCGCCGTATTCAAACGCCTACACCGTGATCGCCTGAAGGTGGAAGCTAGCGAACTCTTCAAAAGCCAGGACCAAACATGACTCCAGATGACTTTGTTAGCGGGCTGAAGACCCAATGCGCGGACGCAGCCGTTCACGACTGCGTGGAACTTCTTAACGCCCCGCCGGGCCGTAGGCCCGAACAATCCTTGGTTAGCTTGTCCGTCTGGTATCGCGGTCTCGCTCCTGCCGACAAAGCCAACGTTGTCGCCGCATTGCAAATGGCGGCCGATGCAACGCTGTTCGGCGTCTTGTGCGTTATCGACGGTGTTCGCGCCATCGAGGATCAATCGACCAAGTCCAAGTTCAGGCTCACAGCCACATGCAACGGTTCAACGTCACCCATAGCGCCGGACCCGAAGATCTTCATGCTCTTCTACAGACAGATTCTCTGTAAGAAACGAAGTGGGCCGCGCATATGCAGCAGACACTGTCTAGCTCTGGCGTAGCGCGCTGCAGGTGAGCTGGGCTGTACCTTACACAAGGCGATGAGGCCACAAGAAGTAGAGTCAGGTTAATCTAATAAGTCGACTTGACATCTCATTCCTTCATGGCGCATCCGCAATGCAAACGTGGTTGCCATTTTTATGCTGGATTCGATATCGTTGAATGATTGACCAAGAGCCCAGAGTGCGGGAATATCGTACGGTAGTAGTCTAACGCTCACCGCTGGTTAAAAGGATTTCATGGATGAATAAGAAGATGCGCCCTTCTCTTGGGGGCCTGATCAATCCTTATAGCAAAATCGGACTCATATTATTGGCGGTGGCCGCATTGGTTTTCTTGAGGGGCCTAATCAAGGCTCCTTCGCCCAGCGACGAGATCCGGCAGTTGGTTGTCATTGGCCTTGCCGTGATGGGTGTCATCCTGTGCACGCTTGGCTTTCTTACGGTCAAGCAGCCTGATGGCAGATAGGCTTTGTCTAACTCTGGCTTTGATAGATGTCCATTGACAATCTTCTATCAACGCAGCTTGCTATGAAAGTTGGCTTATGCCGCCTCATTTTAGTGTGCTGAGGTGTCTAATCTGCACGACATTGACCTGGACAATGAAAAGCAAGAGAGCGATGGATGAGCAGGCGTTGAGCTGTCGCGCCACGGGACTGGACTAGCTACCAGCGCATCTCTGCTCGGCGGCCAACCGGCGGTGTCTAGCCCTCACACCGCGCGCGGTCGACATGCTACCCTGACCACCGCCATTCTGGCGAAGACGGAACATCAGGTGACCCAGCTGACACCATTGCAAGCGGTGTCAGGGGCTTTCTCGCTGAGCCACGCTTAACGCAGGTCGCCCAGAGACAAGCACGTCATTTCAATCACTACCAGGGACGTATTCATCATGAAGCTACGTAGCATTGCCACCACTTTTGCATTGGCTGCAGCTTTAAGCCTTGGCTTGAGCGCTCCAGCGCGCGCCCAGGCGGGAGATCCTTGCTCGGTCTTTCTTTGCATGGCCAGCATGACCGCCCCAAGCAAGCCAGGAGGTCCTGCTTGTGCAGCGCCGATCGCCGTCTTCCATTCCATTCAGATATGGAGCCCGGCCTTCAACCCGTCAGCCACGGCGGCGGCACGCCGGACATATCTGATGACATGCCCAGGCGTGGTCCCAGTGAATCAAGCCACCTTGGAAGCCATCATCGCGCAGTGGGGCTATACGCCTTGACGTAAATTGCCCGCTGACTCAGAAATTTGCGTTTAAGTCAGCGGGAATGCCGCCACGCCCCTGTTTGCCATGCGCATCGCGCAAGGCCTTTCGATACCACTGTGCTTCGACGAGATAGGTGATGCCTGGCTCCTTCATCTCTCAAGATGATCGTGCGAGTCCGGCGCCAACAGCCCTGGCGATGCCGGAAGACAACAGGTATGCGTTTGATCTCATTTCTTGATGTTGCGTCGCGCCGTGGGCGGCGATTTCCAAGACCATGAGGAGTTGACCGCAAGCGACATCTCGACGACGATCATCCGAAGCAATTCGTCTGGAGCTGCAATGCCGCCCGAAGTACAAGAACTGCAAGACGTCATTGCGTCCATTCCCGGCATTACCGATACAGCGGTGGACAAGGTCGATCTTTCTGATGTCACGGAAAGCGACTTCGGTCTTCTTCCGTATGCCGACCTGCCGCTCGGCGCGTTGAAGCGCACAAAGGGAGGCTTGGACAACGAGCTTGTCATCTCCGTCAACTTTGGTATCGCGCGCGATCCGAAAGGCCTCAAGGCACTCGAGTTCATTTCCTGGTGGGTACGCGATTCGGCACGAGCGGGCGAGCCGATGCAGATCAGGAGCGTTGCGCTTCCACCCATCGGCGATCAGTTTGGCACGTCACTTCGCTTTTGCATCGATTATTTCTACGCTGATCCTGAGCAGGATATCGGCAAACTACTGTCCAAGGTAGGGAAGTTGGCCGTTGAGCTCAACAGCGCAAAGGGCTTATATCCTCAGGTCGTTGCGTCCTGATAATGCAGTCAGGCCAAACCTGCCACCGCGGATGTCCTCGCGCAGCTGCCGACGCAGCGGGCAATTGGGATTGCCGAGTGTCACCGCACAGACAGGGCTGCCTGTTACTGGCCTTGGCCTGATCTCAAACTAAGCTGAAGAGGCTCGCTTCTCCATCCCTCGTGTCGTACGCCACTAACGCCTCCTGGAAGGCATCAGCGCCGCAAACGAGGTCACCGTCACTGCTCCAGATGGCAGACCGGCCCGCTCCTATAAAGGTATCGGCGGGGCCTACACAGTTTGCCATCAATACAGTCATGGAATGCGTTTTTGCAATTGTCGGATAATGACTGTAGGCCGATGTCACGCCTCTCTCGGATTTGGCTACGCTTGCCAGGTACACGCCAGCACCTGACGCTGCAGCTTGTTCCGCATGGTTTGCCTGCAGTGACTCGTAGCAAATGGCAGGCGCCAGCACCTGATCCGCGTGTCTGAGCACAAGCTGCTCGGTACCGGCGGTGAAGAACGGGAACTCGTCGGGGTGTAACTGCTGTTTGGAATAGGTTGCGCGCTCCAGCCCCGGTTGGAAGCAGAGCATGCTGATTTCGGTGCCTTTTGCCCCCTTCGTGGGTACTCCAACGGCGATGAGCATGCCGTACCGGTCACTTGCCAGCTGAAATTGATCAAAGCGCTGATCAGCCGGCTGCACCGCCAGCGCCTGCGCCAATCCGGGTTCGTAACCAGTGAGGGAAAGCTCGGGAAAGACCAGCACATCCGCACCCTTGCTCGCCGCCAGGCGAATGACATCGAGGTGCTTACCGATGTTCTCTTCGACTTGGCCAGGCGTCGAAAGGATTTGCGCAGCTGTCAGCTTCATTGCCTGTCTCGTGTCCACGTGTTGGGGTTTGAGCGTAGCGGATTCCGAAAGGCAGGTAACCAGAGTGCGCTTGAAAAGCCCGGATATGCTGCTCGAACGCCTACACTTTCGAAAGCGAGACGTCTTGCCTGGATGCCTATCTTCAGCGCCGGTCAGGAGGATAGGTTAACCGTATGGTTACCGGTCTTCTCCAGCGTGCTTGGTTATAGATCAGGGTGCGCCGCACTGAAGCAGGGACTCATTTATTGAGCACCTTGGTTGTCCACACCTGGTCGTAATCGGCATTGTGTGACTTGGTGAATCCGTTGGCATCGCTGCGTCCATCGTCGACTTTCTGGCCATCCTTGTAGATCACGTAATGGCGCCCGCCGGCAGCCTGGTCGCCGTGGTAATGCAGCTGCATCCGGTACACCAGCCTGCTCTCTTCTACTGCTGGCGTCGCCTGCTGCCGTATAACGCTGCTGGCGATTTGCTGTATCTGCAACAGCGGTGTCGCCTGCTGCGGATGGGCCACGACCCAGCGCCTGAAATTGGACTGGTCCTGCGCTGACGCCTGCCCGGATGCTGGCCAGATGTAGAGAAACGTCGCTGGCGTATTGGGTGCTGTACTGACGGCCGGCATGTGCCACTCATAGACCTGGTGCGTACCGTCGGCTGTCGTCATCTCGAGCAGGCGGGCACTGCCTTGCGATGGATTGCGGTCGGCGCCCGATAGTTCACTGATCGGCGCCAGGCCGGAGCCCGGTACGGCGCCCGCCAGTGCCACTAGCAGGTCGCGCTGGTTTGTCACTTCCTGTTCGTTCAACGACAGCGAGCGCAGGTAGCGCGAACGCAGACTGAAACGGTAGCGCGTTTCCTGCAGGGTGAATTCCCCTTCGACCCTGGAGGCTTCGTGCCAGTCGTGTCCGGGTGCCAGATTGACGGTGCCGTGCATGACGCAAAACCCCTGCTGGGACTGTGCCGCTGGCGGGAAGGGCGATGCGCTGCTGGTGATCGAGGCCAGGATTTCCTTGGTGCGCCGTTCGGTGATGTCCTGCAGGCGGCTGATGGCCGTCTTCTGGAAACGAAAGGTGGTGCCATCGCGATGGGCGAAGCCGGTGACCTGTACGACATTCGGGTCGAGCGGCAACGTGTCTTCCGCGTGTGCGACGATGACCCTGCCATCGTCCTGTGCCAGCGTTTCCACCGGCTTGATCAGTTGGCGCACCTTGCCATCGCTGGCCGATGCTTGTGCGCTCAGCAGGCGCTGCGCATAGCTGGCCGCGTCCTCGCGGTAGGTATCGATGTCGCCCCAATAAAACTGCGCGGAACTCCCCAGAAAGTGCAGGGGCACATCGGTCGTCACGGCAAGACGCCCAATGCAGTAACTGGTCTTGACGGGATTGTCCGCCGACGGCAGCAACGATTTGTTGGTGGTGTTGGTTGTGCTGCAAGCGGCAAGCAACGCCATGGCAGCAAGCAGCGGTGCGCGCATCAAACGCGTGGCGGAACGTCTCAACGCAATTCCTTCAAAACAGCAATCGGCAATGATAGATGACGCCGGTCTACGTGGTGCGTCACCCCTAACAAGGTCTTCTGGCGCGTCCTGCTGCTATCAGCATCCACCGTACCGCCTGCGGGATCGAGCGAGCCGAACCCGCTCTGGTCGGTGCGGGCCACCGTAAACCGCACTTCACCGCTTGGCATCGGCTTTTATGTCGCGCGGTGGTCGATGGCGTGCCTGCCTCGATGCGCCTGCCACTGCAGGCGTGCGGCGCACCGGGGGGCTAGGCTTGCGATTACTTCTTTCGGTACACCCCGCCGAAGGAAACGTTCATTCCGCCGCATTCCAGGTTGTCGTCGGCCAGCAGCATGTCGCCCAGCAATTGCAGGCGCACCTTGCACGTGTCTTCGTTGACCTCGACGCGGTTGCCTTCCGGATAGCCGCGCGCGGTGACCGAGCCCGTGTGCGGACCGCCCGGCGTCTGTTCCGGGTCGGGAAAGGCGCTGGGCCAGTACGCATCGCCGTTGACGGTGATGCTGCCGTCTGGGTTGGTGGTCAATTGCAGCGTGTTGTCGCCGTTGTGCCAGTGGCCGTTCCACGCCTGCGGTGTGGGCGTGGCCGCGCTTGGCTGCATCTGCAGGCTCGACTGTGCGACCCAACCAGCATTGCCGCCTCCCTTGTTGGGATAGAGCACGCAAACGTAGGCATTGCGGCGCTGCGCCGTCAGGACGATATCGTTCTTGACCACGTAGGCGCGCCCCTGGCATGCGGCCCTGCCCGTGTCCGGGCAACCATCGGTGTCCTTGAGCAGGTACAGGCGCGGCGGGATGACCTTGCCGAGTGAGAACGCCACCGGCGCGCTGGTGAACAACCCATTGCGGCAGGTGGCATCGTCGTCGGCAGGCGCGGCGTGGACCAACGGCGAAACGCCCAACAGGGCAAGCATCCAGGCCTTGTGCATGGCTATCACTCCAAATGTGGCGCGGTAGTGTGCGGCAAACCGGACCGTCTTTCAGCAGGAAAGTGCCACCACACGCCACGCATGCCACAGCTGCGCTGACCACGTCCTGTTCCACGCCCGCGCGCAAGCGCGTGCCGCCGATTGCGGCATGGTGCGGCGTTGTGCATTCGCCCGCGGGCGGTGCGTACGTCTGAATCACTCAGTGGACGTGTATGAGCCTTCTTCACCTGGGCAGGCAGATGCTGTTGTCTCCAATCGAGAGGGAGTGGAGCATGAAACAGTCACTGTTGGTCCTGTCCATCGTCGCGGCGCTGGCGCTCGCTGGCTGCAAGCCGAATGCCGACAAGGAGGCCGCAGCGCCTGCCGCGTCCACCGAGCCGACGCCGACCGGTGGCGCGGCGACCCCGACCACGCCGCCTGTCGGCCAAGCCAGCCCGGCGCCTGAAGGCGCGGCGCGCGCGAGTTCCGGAGACGACATCGCCCTTGGCTTGCTCGGGGCGGTGGACAACCACGAGATCGCCGCAGCGAAGCAGGCGCAGGACAGGAAGGTCACCGGCGCGGTGCTGGACTACGCGAAGATGATGGAGAAAGAGCACACCGAGAACCTGGAAAAGACCAAGGCGCTGGGAACGCTGGCTGAAACCCCGGACGTCAAGAAGCTGGAGAGCAAGGGCGAGCAGGACCTGTCCACGCTGGGGCAGAAGTCCGGCAATGACTACGCGGCGGCCTACATCGATGCAATGATCGCCGGGCACAAGGACGCGCTGCAGCTGATCGAGACACAGATGATGACGGTGGCGTCGACCGAGCCGGTCAAGCAGCATCTGACCGAGACCAAGACGCACGTCGAGCAGCACCTGGCGAAGGCGGAAGCCATCAAGAAGGCGATGTGATCGCGGGCGTGGCAGATCGCCGGTCTGCCACGCCTGGTCTGCAAGCGGCGAATGAGCGCGACGTCGCCATTTTGAGCTTCAAGGACCTGCGCGGACGTCGATCAAACGTTCTCTGGCGATGCGGTCGAGCCCACGTCGCGTTGCCGCAAACGTGATGGCAACCGACCTTCTGCTCAGCGGCAACGATCGAAGGTTCTGACACCCGAGCAATACGAAGAACTCAGATAGACGATCTCATCGACTCCATCCTTGTCCAGGTCGACGACCTGGACGAAGCCGGCGTAGTCCTCCTTGACGATGTCGTCGTTGACGCTGACGTCTTGCCAAAGCCCTACGATCTCTCCGGCACGGCTCGGGCTCAGCCTCTGATCCTTTGCCGTTGCAATTGTGGCGGTGGCCAGCAGTGCCGCCATGACGTAGCTCCGCATCCTTGCTCTCCCTGCAGGTTGAGGCCATAGCCTACAACCCTTGGGAGTTGGCCAGCACTGCCTGAGCCCTCACCACTGCCGCGCTTGTTTGATTTTCGTCAATTCCACCGACACATGAAATTCGCAGTGGGGGTGCTTGACTGCATCGGTCAAGAATCGTTGCGGAGTTGCACATGAGTGCAGTCACGGTAGAAAGGGTCGACCAGGCCTTGAGTAGGCAGGGGTCGATCCGGACGGGAGTTGGACTGGTGCGTCGTGACCGAGCGCCGGTGGATCTGCGGGGTGGGTCGGCCCGCGTCGTCTCCTTTGTCACGGTGCGTGCGCGCGCCGTGGTCTGCTGAGGGGGCGCCATGCGGATCTGTGTTCTCAATAAGGCAACCGGCGAGCAGGCCGGGCTGGAGCAGCGCTGCAAGTCGGCGCGTGAGGCGGGCTTTGACCATGTGGTGCTCGCGCCGCCGTTTGCACGCGACGCCGAAGGCCGGCTGAGCGAGGTCGCCACCACCGGCGAGGAAGACGCGCAACGTCTGCGCGAGGTGGTGCAGGCCGCGCACCGGGCCGGCGTGAAGCTGCTGCTCGATGTGCGCCTGGATGAAGTGGGCGGTGCCAGCGCCGTGGTGCGCGACAACCCGCAGTGGTTCCGCGCACGCAGCACGGCGGTGCCGGACCCGCGCCAGCCGCGCGCCACGCCCGAAGTGGCCGAGGCACGCTTTACCTATGCGCAGGAAGGTGCGGCGCTGGTGGAGTGGTGGAGCGCGCGCTTGCTGGACTGGGCCTCGCAGGGCGTGGCCGGCTTCCGCCTGTTGCAGCCGCAGCAGGTGCCGGCGCAGCGCTGGCGCGAGCTGATCGCTCGCGTGCATGCGCAGGCTCCGGAGGTGGTGTTTGCGGCGTGGACGCCGGGCCTGGGCATCGAGGCCTTGCAGCAACTGGCCGGTGCCGGGTTCGACGTGGCGTTCTCCTCGCTCGCATGGTGGGACGGCCGCGGCAGCTGGTTCTTCGACGAAGACACGGCGCTGCGCGCGTTGGCGTCGCAGGTTGTCGCAGTGGTGGGCGCGCCCGATGGCAAACGTGCGGCCACTG
Organism: Xanthomonas sp. WHRI 8393; assembly: GCF_040203315.1. Classification (NCBI taxonomy): domain Bacteria; kingdom Pseudomonadati; phylum Pseudomonadota; class Gammaproteobacteria; order Lysobacterales; family Lysobacteraceae; genus Xanthomonas; species Xanthomonas sp. WHRI 8393. The sequence continues at coordinate 275,718 of NZ_JBEGGL010000001.1, forward strand.
CCGGGCAGCACTGGCAACTGGCGCAGGCACTGGGTGGTGCGTGGCTGCTGGACGAGACCCAGCTGGAGACAATGCCCTTGTCGATCAGGGCCCGCGATGGCGTGCCGCCGAGCAATGCCGGTTTGCGGTTGCGTCCGCTGCTGCGCGAGGGCACCGGCCTGACGGCGGTGGCGATCGAGCCGCTGGGCGGCTTGCCGTCACTGCTGTTGATCAATGGCGATGCCGATCATGTGGTGCCGGTCCCGGCGCCGGATCTGCTGCGCCTGCTCGGCGATGCCGAAGCACTGGTGGGCGAGGATGGCAGCACGCTCTCCGGCGCGACGCTGGAAGCATTGGAGCCGGGCGAGGTGCGGGTCTATCGCAGCGTGCCGGCACGGCACGTGCTGGCGGTGCCGCGCATGCGCCCGCGCCCGCAGACCGCGGCTGCCTGGCCGCGCGTGTGCATCGAGTCGGTGACCCCGTCGGTCGATAACGGCCGCTTCCCGGTCAAGCGCACCGTGGGCGACCGTATCTGCGTAGAAGCCGATGCGTTCTGCGATGGGCACGACCGCATCGCGGTGGCGGTGCTGTGGCGTCCGGCCGATGCCAAGACCTGGGCCAGCGCGCCGATGCGTGCGTTGGGCAACGATCGCTGGCGTGCAGAGTTCCCGCTGGAGCGCATCGGCACCTATGAGTTCCGGGTGGAAGGCTGGCGCGATGTGTTCGCCACCTTGCATGCGGATCTGGAAAAGAAGCGCGCCGCCAACACGGTGCTGCCGGTGGACGTGCAGGAAGCAGTGGCCGTGGTGCAGGCCGCGCATGCACGCAGCAGCGGTGCCTTGGCCGAGCGCCTGCAGGCCGTCCTCACCCGCATCGGCGCGCAGAGCGAGCCGCTGCAGCAGCTGGCGATCGTGCTGGAGCCGGACACCGCGCAGGCGATGGCAGCGGCCGACGACAAGCCGTTCCGCTCCGAGACGCCGGTGACCTTCCGGGTGGAATCCGAGCGGCGCGCGGCGCATTTTGCCAGCTGGTACGAATTGTTCCCGCGCTCGCAAAGCGGCGATCCGCAACAACACGGCACCTTCGACGATGTGATCAAACGGCTGGCGCATATCCGCGCGATGAACTTCGACGTGCTGTACATGCCACCGATCCACCCGATCGGCGCGAAGAACCGCAAGGGCCGCAACAACTCGGTCACCGCGGTCGATGGCGAGCCGGGCAGCCCGTATGCGATCGGCGCGGCCGATGGCGGCCACACCGAGGTGCATGCCGAGCTCGGCGGGCTTGAGGGCTTCCGCCGCTTGATCCAGGCCGCACGTGCGCATGGGCTGGAAGTGGCGCTGGACTTCGCCATCCAGTGCGCGCCGGATCACCCGTGGTTGAAGGACCACAAGGACTGGTTCACCTGGCGCGCGGATGGCTCGATTCCGTATGCGGAGAACCCGCCGAAGAAATACCAGGACATCGTCAACGTCGACTTCTACGCCAGCGGCGCGGTGCCGGATCTGTGGAACACGTTGCGCGATGCGGTGCTTTTCTGGGTCAACGAGGGCGTGACGCTATTCCGCGTCGACAACCCGCATACCAAGCCGTTCCCGTTCTGGGAGTGGTTGATTGCCGATATCCGCGGGCGCCGGCCGGATGTGGTGTTCCTGTCGGAGGCCTTCACCCGGCCGAAGATGATGTACCGCCTGGCCAAGTGCGGTTTCTCGCAGTCCTATACCTACTTCACCTGGCGCAACCACAAGCACGAGTTGCAGGAGTACGTGGAAGAGTTGAACCAGGGCGTGCCGCGCGAATGCTTCCGCCCGCATTTCTTCGTCAACACGCCGGACATCAATCCGCTGTTCCTGCAGACCAGTGGGCGCAACGGGCATCTGATCCGCGCCGCGCTGGCGACCACGCTGTCGGGGCTGTGGGGCATGTACCAGGGCTTCGAACTGTGCGAGGCCACGCCGCTGGCGCCGGGCAAGGAAGAGTATCTGGACTCAGAGAAGTTCCAGCTGCGCGCCTGGCCCGAGCGTGCGCCCGGCGACATCGTCGATGAGATCACCCGCTTCAATCAGCTGCGCCGCATGCACCCGGAGCTGCAGTCGCACCTGGGCACGCGCTTCTACCAGGCGCACAACGACCAGGTGTTGTACTTCGGCAAGTTCTTGGATGCCGGCTACCTGTCGCGCAGCCGCAGCATGGTGTTGGTGGCGATCAACCTGGACCCCAACGCTGCGCAGGATGCCGCGATCGAAGTCCCGCTGTGGGAGTTGGGCCTGCCCGATCACGCCAGCGTGGCAGTGGACGACCTGTGGGACGGCCATCGCTTCACATGGCAGGGAAAACAGCAACACATCCGTTTAGAGGCGACGCGGCCGTTCGCGTTATGGCGCATCCGCGCAGGAGAGGTCGCATGAATGCAGTCCCATCGTTACAAGCCGACGCGGAACAGTCCGCGGTGGTTGCAGACCAGCTTTGGTACAAGGACGCGATCATCTATCAGGTGCACGTCAAGTCGTTCTTCGACTCCAACGACGATGGCATCGGCGATTTTCCGGGGCTGATTTCCAAGCTGGATTACATCGCCGAACTCGGCGTGGACACCATCTGGCTGCTGCCGTTTTACCCCAGCCCGCGCCGCGACGACGGCTACGACATCGCCGAATACATGGCGGTGCATCCGGACTACGGCAGCATCGAAGACTTCGAGCAGCTGGTGGCGCAGGCGCATGCACGCGGCATCCGCATCGTCACCGAGCTGGTGATCAACCACACCTCCGATCAGCACCCGTGGTTCCAGCGCGCACGCAACGCGCCGGCCGGTTCGCCGGAGCGCGACTTCTATGTGTGGTCTGACACCGACCAGGAATACGAAGGCACGCGGATCATTTTCTGCGATACCGAAAAATCCAACTGGACCTGGGACCCGGTGGCCGGGCAGTACTTCTGGCATCGCTTCTATTCGCACCAGCCAGACCTGAACTTCGACAACCCCGCGGTGCTGGAAGCGGTGCTGGAAGTGATGCGCTTCTGGCTGGACCGCGGCGTGGACGGCCTGCGTCTGGATGCGGTGCCGTACCTGATCGAGCGCTCCGGCACCTCCAACGAGAACCTGCCGGAAACCCACGCGATCCTGCGCAAGATCCGGGCCACGCTGGATGCCGAGTACCCGGACCGCATGCTGCTGGCCGAGGCCAACATGTGGCCGGAAGACACCCAGCAGTATTTCGGCCAGAACGCCGACGAATGCCATATGGCGTTCCACTTCCCGCTGATGCCGCGCATGTACATGGCGATCGCACGCGAAGACCGCTTCCCGATCACCGACATCATGCGCCAGACCCCGGAGATTCCGGAGAGCTGCCAGTGGGCGATCTTCCTGCGCAACCACGATGAGTTGACGCTGGAAATGGTCACCGACTCGGAGCGCGATTACCTGTGGCAGACCTATGCCGCCGACCGCCGCGCACGCATCAATCTCGGCATCCGGCGCCGGTTGGCGCCGCTGCTGGAGCGCGACCGCCGCCGCATCGAGCTGATGACCTCCCTGTTGCTGACCATGCCCGGCACGCCGGTGCTGTACTACGGCGACGAGATCGGCATGGGCGACAACATCCATCTGGGCGACCGCGATGGCGTGCGCACGCCGATGCAGTGGTCGATTGACCGCAATGGCGGCTTCTCGCGCGCCGACCCGGCGCAGCTGGTGCTGCCGCCGGTGATGGACCCGTTGTACGGCTTCCAGGCAGTGAATGTGGAAGCGCAGATCCGCGACCAGCATTCGCTGCTGACCTGGACCCGCCGCGTGCTCAGCGTGCGCAAGCGCTACCAGGCCTTCGGCCGCGGCAGCCTGCGCTTTCTGTATCCGGGCAACCGCCGCATGCTGGCCTACCTGCGGTGCTACCAGGACGAGACGGTGCTGTGCGTGGCCAACCTGTCGCATACGCTGCAGGCGGTGGAGCTGGACCTGTCCGAGTTCGAGGGCCGCGTACCGGTGGACATCATCGGCGGCGGCAGCTTCCCGCCGGTCGGGCGGTTGACCTATCTGCTCACCGTGCCGCCGTTCGGCTTCTACGCATTCCAGCTGGTCAGCGAGGGCACCTTGCCGGACTGGCATGTGCCCAGCCCGGTGCCGTTGCCGGACTACCGCACGCTGGTGTTGCGCAGCGACACCGACGAGAGCAATGCGCTGCTGCCGCATCTGCCCACGCTGGAAGCGGAGATCCTGCCGGCCTGGTTGTCGGCGCGGCGCTGGTTCTCGGCCAAGGACCAGGCACTCAAGCACGTGCGCATCTCGCGCCGTACGCCGCTGCCGGGCGCCGAGCCAATGAGCCTGCTGGAGCTGGAAGTGGAGCTGGAAGACGGCCACCACGAGAGCTACATGCTGCCGGTCGGCATCGTGTGGGAGCGCGACCAGCCCAGCACCCTGGCCGAGCAGCTTGCGCTGGCGCGGGTGCGCCAGGGCCGCGAGGTGGGTTACCTCACCGATGCCTTCGCGCTCAAGCCGATGGTGCGCGGGGTGATCGACGCCTTGCGCGACAACGCCGCGCTGGAGTTCTGCGATGGCGACGATGCCTCGCAGCAGGGACAGGTGCGCTTCGAGGCGACACCGGCGCTGGCCACGCTGGAAATACCGCAGGATCCGGAGATCCGCTGGCTGTCGGCCGAGCAGAGCAATAGTTCGCTGGTGGTCGCCGACAAGGCGGTGTTCAAGCTGCTGCGGCACGTGGCCAACGGCGCCAACCCGGAGATCGAGATTGGCCGTCGCCTGACCGAGATGGGCTACGCCAACGCCGCGCCCTTGCTGGGCAGCGTCAGCCGTATCGATGCGCAGGGCACCATCACCACGATCGCACTGCTGCAGGGCTTCATCCGCAACCAGGGCGATGCCTGGCGGTGGACGCTGGACCATCTGGCACGCAGCTTCGACGAGTACGCCACCGCGCAGACCGACGAATCGCGTGCCGAAGCCATCGCCGGCTACGATGCCTTCGCTGCGGTGGTCGGCAAGCGCCTGGCCGAGTTGCACGAGGCCTTGTCGCGCGACACCGACGATGCCGACTTCGCCCCGCAGCGCATCGACCTGCCCACCGCCAACGATGTGGTGGCCGGCGTCGCACGCCAGGTCGAAGAGATGTGGGACACGGTCAATGCACGCCTGGCCGGCAGCGACGATGCAACCGAACGCGACGCGCTGCAGGCGGTGCTGGCCGAGCGCCCGCAGCTGGATGCCTTGCTCGCCCAGGCACCGAGCGTGCTGGCCGACTCCTTGCTGACCCGCGTGCACGGCGACTTCCACCTGGGCCAGATCCTGGTGGCCTTCGACGATGTGGTGCTGATCGACTTCGAAGGCGAGCCGGCCAAGCCGCTGTCCGAGCGGCGCGCCAAGGCCAGCCCGCTGCGCGATGTGGCCGGTTTCCTGCGCTCGCTCGATTACGCCAGCGAAGTGTCGGCGCGTGGCGAGGAAGGCACCGCCGCCCGTGCGGGCGTGGGCGTGGACACGCATCTGGACGAGCTCCTGGTGCAGTTCCGCCGCCGCTCCACACAGGCGTTTCTGGACGCGTACCATGCCGTGCTCGACGCCAGTACGCACCCGTGGATCGCACCGGCAGCGTTCAACGCGGCCACCTTGCTGTTCCTGGTGGAGAAGGCCTGTTACGAGGTGCGTTACGAGGCTGCCAACCGCCCCGGCTGGCTGATGGTGCCGATCGAGGGCTTGCGACGCATCCTGCACCGCGCGCGCGCTGGTGCGGGAGACACATGATGAGTGGAGTGATGACAGCAGTGACCAATCGATGGGATCCCGGCGCAACCCGCGCCCTGGCCGAGGCACGCCATGGCGACGCATTCGCCATTCTGGGCGCGCACCCGACCGACAACGGTCGGCTGCTGCGCACCTATCAACCGGGTGCCGACTACGTCAATGCCGTGCTCGACGATGGCCAGGTCATCGCGCTGGAGGCAGGCCCGGAGCCGGGCCTGTTCGCCGGCGCATTGCCGGCGCAGGGCGGCTACCGCCTGCGCATCGGCTGGCCCGGCGGCGAGCAGGACACCGCCGACCCGTATGCGTTCGGCCCGCAACTCAGCGACTTCGACCTGCACCTGATCAGCGAAGGCCACCACCTGCAGTTGGCCGATGCGCTCGGCGCCAACGCGATCGAAGTCGATGGCGTACGCGGCACGCGCTTTGCGGTGTGGGCACCCAATGCCACGCGTGTGGCGGTGGTGGGCGATTTCAACAGTTGGGACGCACGCCGGCATCCGATGCGGTTGCGGCACCAGTCCGGCGTGTGGGAGCTGTTCGTGCCCGACGTCGGCCCGGGTGCGCATTACAAGTACCAGCTGCGCGGCCCGCATGGGAACGAGTTGCCGGCCAAGGCCGACCCGGTGGCGCGGCGTGCCGAGCTGGCGCCGGGCACCGCCTCGATCGTGGCCGACCCCACCCCGCACCAGTGGAGCGATGACGGCTGGATGGCCACGCGTGCGCGTCGGCAGGCGCACGACGCACCGATGAGCATCTACGAGATCCATGCCGGCTCCTGGCTGCGCGAGGAAGGCGTGGACCTGGACTGGGATGGCCTGGCCGACCGCTTGATTCCGTACGTGGCCGATATGGGCTTCACCCATGTCGAGCTGATGCCGGTGACCGAGCATCCGTTCGGCGGCTCGTGGGGCTATCAGCCGCTGGGCCTGTTCGCGCCGACCGCGCGCTTCGGCTCGCCGGATGGCTTTGCCCGCTTCGTCGATCGCTGCCACCGCGAAGGCATCGGCGTGATCGTCGACTGGGTACCGGCGCATTTCCCCACCGACGCCCACGGCCTGGCGCATTTCGACGGCACCGCGCTGTACGAACATGCCGACCCGCGCGAAGGCTTCCACCGCGACTGGAATACGCTGATCTACAACCACGGGCGGCGCGAGGTGTCCGGGTTCCTGATCGCCAGTGCGCTGGAGTTCCTGCAGCGCTTCCACGTCGACGGCCTGCGCGTGGATGCGGTGGCCTCGATGCTGTACCGCGACTACAGCCGCAATGCCGGCGAGTGGGTGCCCAACATCCACGGCGGGCGCGAGAACTACGAGACCATTGCCTTCCTGCGCCGGCTCAATGAGGTAGTGCGTGAGCACACCCCGGGTGCGGTGATGATTGCCGAGGAGTCCACCGCGTTCCCCGGCGTCACTGCCGATGTGGCGCACGGCGGCCTGGGCTTCCACTACAAGTGGAACATGGGCTGGATGCACGACACCCTGCATTACGCCGCGCTGGATCCGATCTACCGCCGTTACCACCATGGCGAGCTGACCTTCAGCATGGTCTATGCGTATTCGGAGCGCTTCGTGCTGCCGATCTCGCACGACGAAGTGGTGCACGGCAAGGGCTCGTTGCTCGGCCGCATGCCGGGCGACGACTGGCAGCGCTTTGCCAACCTGCGCGCCTACCTGGGTTACATGTTCACCCACCCGGGGCGCAAGTTGCTGTTCATGGGCTGCGAATTCGGCCAGCCCACCGAGTGGAACCACGACGGCGGCATCCCCTGGCATCTGCTGGATGACCCGCGCCATCGCGGCGTGCAGACCCTGGTGCGCGATCTGAATCGGCTGTATGTCGAATACCCCGCGCTGCACGCGCAGGACGACGACCCGGCCGGGTTTGCCTGGGTGGTCGGCGATGACGCGGCCAATAGCGTGGTGGCGTTCCTGCGCAAGGCAAAGCGCGGCGATGCGCCGGTGCTGGTGGTGATCAACTTCACCCCGATCGTGCAGCACGGCTACCGCATCGGCGTGCCGCAAGGCGGCCAGTGGCGCGAAGTGTTCAATAGCGATGCCGGCATCTACGGCGGCGCGAACCTGGGCAATGGCGGTGTGGTGAGCGCCGAGCAGCAGTCCATGCATGGCCATGCGCAATCCCTGCCGCTGTTGTTGCCGCCGCTGGGCGTCATCGTGCTGACGCCGCAGGGCTGATGCAGCACACACAGCGCCGGACCGCTGGTCCGGCGCTGTAGCACCTGTTAGATTGCGCGCCGTAGAGCGGCCAACACCTCGCTGCGCGCCCACCGGGCGGTGCAGCCGGGGTGTCACCCGCTACGTAGGCGGCCCGGGGAGGGCTGCCGGGCACAGCCGCCGCCATGCCTTCCGTCGACCGTGTGTACGGGAGTGTTGTGCGTGGGCGTTTTGATGGCTGTGGTTTCTTCGATGGTTGAGCCGTTTGTCCATGGTGTGCGCATCGCTGGATGCGCGCATGCACTGGTGTGGGTTGCATGTTCGCTGTGTGTCGGCGCGCAAGGTGGCGGCATGTGGCCAGCGCAGCTCGGTGTGTTGCGTTTCTCCGATGCAACGCGGACGCAGGCATGAGCGGTTTGATGACCTGGTGTTATCTGCTCGGCGCTGCGGCGTCGGCGCTGACGTTCTATCTGGCAACACGGCATCAACGCCTGTGGCCGCAGCGCCGGCTGTCCGCACGCGCGCTACGCATCGGCGCCAGCGCATTGCTGCTGCTATCGCTGGGCTGCGCCATGCAGGCCTTGGGCACCTGGGCCGGCATCTTCGCCGCAGTGACGGCGCTGATGCTGGTGGCGGTGGCGCTGCCCTATCTGGATGCCTGGCGGCAGGCGCGCACGCAACGCAGGCAGGTGCGCCATGTGGGCTAGGTGGCTGGCCGCAGTGGTGCTGGGCCTGCCGCTGGCGGTCGGCGTGGTCGGCCTGTGCGCCCTGTTGCTGCCGGGGCCGCAGCAGAGTTACACGCTGGCATGGCTGCTGCTGATGTTTCCGGCCTGGGTGGGTGCGATGGCGCTACCGTTCGTGTTCCGTCGCGCATCGCGCGCCTGGGCCGTGCTCGGCGGGCTGACGCTGCTGTGCTACCTCGCGCTTGCAGGCATCAAGGCATTGGGCTGGACGGAGCTGGGCGCATGAAAGCATCGACCTTGCGCGCGTTTCTGTCGGTCCACAGCTGGATGGGTCTGTTGGCGGGCATGGCCTTGTTCATCGCCTTCTACGCCGGCGCCATCACCGTGTTCACGCATGAACTGAGCGGCTGGCAGACCACGCCGCCTGTCACACAGCCTGCGCCGGCAGATCCGGTCGCCGCCACGCAGACCTTGCTGGATACGGTGATCGCCCGGCATCCGCAGGTGGCCGACTCCTTCCTGGTGCTGCTGCCCGGCGAGCACGGGCCGATTCCGCGGCTGTACTGGTATGGGCCGCAGGCCGAGGCCAGTGGCGGCATGCGGCAGTATCAACAGGCCGCCGATGGCCGCCTGCTGGAACTGCCGCAGCGCGTGGGCTTTGCCGATTTCCTCTACGACCTGCACTTCACCGCCGGCCTGCCACGCGTGTTCGGCACCTATCTGTTCGGTGTGGTGAGCGTGCTGTACGGGCTGGCATTGCTCAGCGGGGTGGTGTTGTACGCGCCGGTGTTCTTCAAGGACCTGTTCGCGCTGCGGCCGGGGCATAACCTCAAGCGCCTGTGGCAGGACGCGCACAACGTGGTCGGCATGTTGTCGCTGCCGTTCCATGTGATCTTTGCCTGGTCCGGCGCGGTGTTGTGCCTGGGCGTGCTGCTGCTGGCGCCGTTCCAGTTCCTGGTGTTCGACGGCAAATTGATGCAGATCCTGGCACCGGAGTTCGAACTCACCCCACATGTGCAACCGGCCAGACGTGCGGCGCCGGTGTTGCCGGTTGCGGTGCTGCTGGACAAGGCGCGCGCAGCCAGCCCGGGCTTGGTACCGGAGAGCATCGGGTTCCATGATGCAGGCGATGCCCATGCACGCGCGGAAGTGTATGGCCACAACGATCAGCGCCGCCTCAACACACTCGGTGGAGTGGCATTGGACGCGGCAACCGGCCAGGTCCTGCGCGTGCTCGAACCAAGGACGATGTCGCCAGGCACCTCCGCCTTGCGCGGGCTGCAAGGGCTGCACTTCGGCAATTTCGGGCATGCACCGGTGCAGTGGCTGTATTTCCTGCTCGGGTTGGGCGGTGCGTTCCTGTTCTGCAGCGGCAACCTGCTGTGGATCGAAACCCGCCGCAAGCGTCGGCTGGTGGATCAACCGCGCCGCACGCACGCGATGGCACGCCTGACCATCGGTGTCTGCCTGGGCAGCGTCGCCGGCATCTCGGCCTTGTTCATCGCCGCACGCCTGCTTGCGCAAGGACAGGAGCGTTATGTCTATTACGCGGTCTTTGCGGCCGTGCTGATGTGGGCGCTGGTCCGCCCCACCGCACGTGGTGCGTACGAGGCGTTGCTGGCCTGCGCTGTCCTCACGGGGCTGATTCCGCTGGCCAGCTGTGTTTCCGCGCGTGGCGTGGTGCTGCCGTGGCAGGACGCAACGGTGCTGGTCGTGGACCTGATCGCCCTGGTGTTGGCATGGGCGTACTGGCAACTGGCGCGTGCGAGCAGGCGGCGCGGACTGCAGGGCGATCCCAACAGCGTCTGGGCGTGGAAGCGCGCGCAGCGCGCTGAGTCGACGCACTGACGTGATTGATGCCTGGCACGCGACGGTGTGCCGGGCATCAGCTGCGGCGGAGCACTTGGTCGCTGACCATGCGGCTGGCCCGACAACCTGGCCCGTTGACGCGACGGCCTCGCCGGGCAGTGCATCCTGATCGCCCGCCACCTTCACCCACACCCGATGACGGCTGTCGCCTTACCCATTGGCCTGATCTCCGACACGCACGGCGTGCTGCGGCCCGAGGCGGTGGCTGCGTTGCAGGGCTGTGCGGCGATCATCCATGCCGGCGATGTGGGCAAGCCGGAGATCCTCGCTGCGCTGCAGGCGCTGGCACCGCTGCATGCGATCGCCGGCAATATCGACAACAAGCCCTGGGCGGCGCAGCTTCCACAAACGCTGGATCTGCTGATCGCAGGCGTGCGCATCCATGTGTTGCACGATCTGAAAACGCTGGCAGCGGATGTTGCTGCCGATGTGATCATCAGCGGGCATTCGCACAAGCCGTCGATACAGACGCACGACGATGTGCTGTACATCAATCCGGGCAGCGCCGGTCCGCGTCGCTTCAGCTTGCCGATCAGTGTGGGCGCGCTGTGGCTGGGCGATGGTCCGCCGCGTGCGCAGCTGCAGCTGCTGGAAATACGCTGACGGAAGTTGGATCCGTGCAACAGAGACGTGTGCAGGGATCTGGAGCGGCCAGCAAAAAACGATTGCACAGCCGTCATGCGTGCGCGGTCGCTGCTCGGAATCGGCATGGCCATGCGTGCACTGTGCTTCTGAGCGCGCCGTCCGCACCCACCTGAAGGCCGCTACGTTTTGTTAGCCGCTTTTAGACAATGCCGTGCGCTGAAATGCATCGGCCGGGCATGCAGGCCACCGCCGCATGAACTGAGCATGCGGTGCATGCGATGACCAGCAGCAGCGACCGCTACTAACCTGTGCTGACGTGCCTGCTTGTGGAGTCGCACATAAGTCGTTCGTTGCCTGCATGTGTAGGCCTGTGGTCCCTGCGCTGACCTTGTCTGCACGCAGGCGGGACCATCCTTGTGCATCGAGTCGCCGCAAGGATTTCCCCCATGAATACCCGTCGCCAGTTCCTTTCCGCCGCCGCTGCCGGCACCGCGGCATTGGCCGCCGCCCCGTTGTTGGCACAGACTTCCGCACCGGGCAGCGTGATGCCCACGCGCGGCAAGGCCGCCGCATCGGCGTTGCCGACCAATCCCGCAAGCAAGGGCGCACGCTATCGGCCCTTGAGTCGACTGGGCTTTGGTGGCGTGGCGATCGGCAATGGCTTTGCGCCGACCAGCGATGCGCAAAGCGAAGCGACCCTGGCTGCGGCGTGGGAGTCGGGCGTGCGGTATTTCGATACCTCACCGTGGTACGGCCTGGGCCTGTCCGAGCGCCGTACCGGCCACCACCTGCACAATCACGCTGCAGACGACTACGTGCTGTCGACCAAGGTCGGGCGCCTGCTGACCGCTACCGACAAACCGCCGAAGACGATGTGGCAGCAGCCGTCGCCCTTCGACTACCGCTACGACTACAGCGCCTCCGGCGTGCGTCGCTCGATCGAAGACAGCCTGCAGCGCCTGGGCGTGTCGCAGATCGATATCGCCTACATCCACGACCTGTCACCGGAGAACGAGAAAGACCTGGGCATGCCGTGGGAGCAGCGTTTTGCCGAAGCGGTGAAAGGCGCGATGCCCGAGCTGACCAAGATGCGCAAGGAGGGCCTGATCAAGGCCTGGGGCTTTGGCGTCAATCGCCCCGAGCCGGCCCTGCGTGCGATCGAAGAGGCCGACCCGGACATCTTCCTGCTGGCCTGCCAGTACTCGTTGCTCGATCACGCGCAGGCGCTGCACGACACCTTTCCGAAGATCGCAAAGCACGGTGCATCGGTAGTAGTCGGTGCGCCGCTGCTGGCGGGCTATCTGGCCGGGCGCGAGCGTTATCTCTACGACGGCACCGTGCCGGAGTGGGCGCCGGCCAAGCGCCAGAAAACACTCGCCATCTGCGAGCGCCACGGCGTGGATCTGCGCACAGTGTCGCTGCAGTTTGCCGCTGCGCCGAAGGTGGTGTCCGCGGTGATTCCGGGTGCGCGCACGGCCGAGCAGGCGCTTGCGAATGCGGCCTCGATGCGCGTGGCGATTCCGGCAGCGGTATGGGAAGAGCTCAAGCGCGAGCAGGTGATCGAAGCGGATGCACCGGTGCCTGTGCTGGGCTGAGCCATACGCGTGGTGAGAGTGCCATCGCAAACGCATGCGCTTGCGATGCATCACGTCACACTGCAGGCATCACCTCATCCATCACGGAATCAACAGCGGCCGCAACGCAGGCACTTGCCTGGCCAGTTCGTCGGCGACAATCGCCGCGAACAGGTCGGCGCCGTCCGCACCCAGATGGGTGTAATCGAATGCCAGCTTGGCCTGGCCCATCGGCTCGGCACTGGCGTTGTCCTGTGCACGCGCAGCGGCGACAGCGGGCGCGGCTGGCGTCGATGCGGTTTGCGCCGGGGTCTTGCCGATGGTGGTGCCCGATTGCGCGGCTAGCACCTGCTCCGGATCGGCCGGCCGCTGCGCCAGGCGCATTGCCAGCACCGGGCCCATGCCTTGCACTAGGGCGCGGCTGCGCGCGTGCAGGTCGATCAACGGCACCTGCAATTCCTGCGCGAGCGTGCGCGTGGCCTCGGCCCAGGGCGCCAGATCGTCCAGCAGCTGACCGCGCGCGAACTGCCGCCGCGTCAATGGCGTGACCAGCACCGGAATCGCACCGGCAGCACGTGCCTCGGCCACGTAGCGGCGCAGGTTGGCGGGGAATTCGGTCGCCAGGTCGGTGGAACGCCCCGGCTTGCCCGGTTGATCGTTGTGACCGAACTGGATCAGCACATACACCTGGCGATACCCGCCGCTGCGCAGCTCGTGCAGCGCGATGTCCCACGAACCTTCGGCACGGTAGTTGGACGTGCTGCGGCCGCCGCGTGCCAGATTGAGGCAGCTCAGAAACGAGCTCACATGCTGCGCGCAAAAGCTCGGTCCCCAGCCGCCCTGCACGGCGGTGGTGGAGTCGCCGACCAGCACTATCTTGCTGGCTGAAAGTGAGGGCGCAGCGGCGGTGGAGGCCGATGCCTTGGATGCGCGCGGCGTACCGACCTGCGCGGCAGCGGCCGAATCGGCAAACATCAGGCAGGCAGCGGCCAGCGCTGTCAGCAGCATCGGTGCAATAAAGAAATCCTCACGCATGCATCACCTCGAAAACGACTGAACCACGGCTGCGCGCTGGCAGGAATAGGGGGCGGCCAGCGCTGCAGAATTGGCGTGTCCTGCGCAGCCCTGCCGGTCTGGAAAGTTCGCACCCGTGCGTCGACCGCACACCACATGCTGGTCGCTCCGCCGGAGCGAAAGCGCTCAGAACGTACCGCGCTGGATAAAGGGCGCCTGCTGGTAGAGCCGGCGTTCGCCACCGCGCGGGTCGTTGTCCATCCGGCTCGGCACATCGAACAGCAACGTGTCGCGGTGCTGCAGCGAGTACTGACGCCAGCGCGGCAGGCCGCGATGATTCGGGTCGCCATGGCGTGCGAAGGCGAGCAGCGTCTCGCTCATCTGCTCGGCCATGCGCTGCGCAGCGGCGCCGTTGCCGGTGCGCGAGCCGGGCTGCGCAATGGTGTCGAAGACCAGCGGGATGTCCAGCGTGTGGAAGGCGCCGAACTTGCCGCCGTCCAGCGGCGAGCTCCAGTCCAGCTGGTACACCCAGGTCGGTGCGCCCTGGCGTGCACGTGCTTCCGCCTCCTCGACCGCGCCGCGCCACGAGCGGCCCGCCGTGGTCGCGGCAAAGAACACGTCCGATGGCGAGTACTGCGGATACAGCCGGCGATATTCGGCAATCACCACCTGCGGCAGCAGGTCGACGTACTGCTGGCTTTCCAGCCTGGCCGGCAGCTCGTCCCAGCTCAACGCAAAGTTCTTCGCGTCGTTGCCGAGAAACGCGCGCGTCTCGTCGCGGGTATTGCCGATCACCAGCGGAATCCTGGCCGATTGCAGCGGCGCGGTCGGCCAGAACGGATGCACCGGCACATTGCGTGCATCCAGCACCGGGCCGAAGTACAGCGCGCTGTTTTCCACCCGCGAGGGGTCGCGCAGCTGCGCGGCAGCCAGCATTTGCGCAACCGGCAGCGTGCGGATGCGCGCAAGCTCGCCGGGCGCGAGTTTCAAGGCATCCAGCAGCAACTGCGCACGCTGCGTGGCCGCACGCGGGCCGGCCACGGTGACCTGCTGCCCGCTCATGGTCCAGGCGCGGTGGAACAGGCCGCGCGCAGCCGGCATCGCCATCAGGGTGGCGATCTTGGCGCCGCCGCCGGACTGGCCGAACACGGTGACATTGCCGGCATCGCCGCCGAATTCGCCCGCGTGCTGGCGCACCCATTGCAGTGCCTGGATCAGGTCCAACTGCCCGGCATTGCCGGAGTCGGCAAAGCCGGCATCGCCCAGCTGCGCCAGCGACAGGTAGCCGAACAGGTTGAGCCGGTGATTGACGGTGATCACCACCACATCGCCGCGTTTGCACAGGCGCACGCCGTCGTACAACGGGTCGCTGCCGGAGCCGGTGGTGTAGCCGCCACCGTGGATATAGAACAGGACCGGGCGCTTGCCGCCATCGCGCAGGCCCGGCGTCCATACGTTGAGGAACAGGCAGTCCTCGCTGGTGGGCTCGCTGGCCTTGAGCTGCGGCGCGGCCGCCGCGTAGGCGCTGGCATCGCGCACGTCCTGCCATGGATTTTCCGGCACGGCTGCCTGGAAGCGCCGCGCGGCGGTGTCGCCGCCGTACGGGATGCCCTTGAACACGCAGATGCCCTGGTCGCGATAACCGCGCAAGGCGCCGCCACGCACGCGTGCCAGCGGCGCGCTGGCCTCGCGTGGTGGCGGCGGGGATGCGGCGGCGCCAGCAAAGCCGGGGAACGCTGCGGCGGCAGTGGCGAGCAGGCCGCCACGCAGCAGCGTGCGTCGGCGCGCGTCGGGCGTGGACGGCGCCGTCATCGCGCCACGTCCTGCGCCGGTCCCGATGCAGCTGCCGGCGGCTGTGCCTTGGTGACATGCGCGATCCAGGCCTGCGCCAGCTGCGGCCAGGCGGCCACGGTCAGGCCGCTGCCGCTGGCGGTGCCGAAGCCATGGCCGCCCAGCGGGAAGACATGCAGCTCGCTCGGCACAGCGGCGCGCAACAGCGCGTCGTGCATCAGCAGGCTGTTGCGCACCGACACCACGGTGTCGTCCTGCGCATGCAGTAGAAAGCTGGGCGGGGTATGCGCATCCACATGCAGTTGCGGCGAATACGCACGCACCTGCGCATCGGCTGGACTGCTGCCGAGCAGGCGCTCGCGCGAGCCCGGGTGCGCGTTGGCGCTGTCCATGTCGATGACCGGGTAGATCAGCAGCGCAAAATCCGGCCGCGCGCTCAGTGCATCGGCCGCATCCACCTTGGGGTAGACCTGCGCGGCGTAGCGGGTGGCCAGGCTGGCGGCGACATGGCCGCCGGCCGAGAACCCCATCACCCCGACCCGCTGGGGGTCGATGCCGTAGCGGGCGGCGTTGGCGCGGATCAGCCGCAGCGCACGCTGTGCATCGGCCAGCGGCACGTCGGCGCCGTTCGGGTGGCCTTCGCCGGGCAGGCGGTAACGCAGCACGAACAGGGTAATGCCGGCCTGGTCGACGAAGCTGGGCACCAGTGCGCTGCCTTCGTTGTCGAGCACGATGCGCTGGTAGCCGCCGCCGGGGGTGACCAGCAGGGCGGTGCCGTTGGGCCGCTTGGGCCGGTAGACCACCAGGTAAGGCGTGCTGATCTGCTGGATGTAGCGATCGGGCAGGGCCGGGTCGCTGCTGCGTTGGACGATGCGCTGTGGCTGCGGCAGCGGCTTGTCCCCCGGTGCCATCCCTTTGGGCCACAGCAGGATCCGGCTGGCCTGCTCGGCTGCGGTATCGGCGCCGGGCACCTCGGCCGCCAGCACGGGCCCGGCCAGCAGCGCTCCCACCATCACCACCACCGTCATGCACCGGCGCATGACGCTCGAAAACGCGGCAAACACACGCGTTTGGCTTGTCTGTTCCATCCACCCCTCCCAGGGTTGCTTCGTTGCTGCGGCCAGTTTTGCCGCACTGCACATTGCCAATGACACCGGTTTACCATATACAGCACACCGTGCCACTGTCGATTGGCAGTGCAACAAAAACACCTATCAGGGAGACACCCTTGAGCAACGACGCCGCCACCCCACCATCCTCCACATCCTCGCTGTCGCAGATCGCCCAGCGCTTTGTGGAGGCACGCCGTGCAGGGGCATCGCTGCCGGACTTTCCAGGGCAGATCCCCGACGATCTGCTCACCGCCTACCAGGTGCAGGATATCGCCATCAGCCAGTGGGACGACCAGGTGGTCGGCTGGAAGGTGGGCTACATCGCCGCCGAGCGCCGCGACGCATCGGGCGACGAGCGCCTGCTGGGCCCGATCTTCTCGCACAAGCTCTGGAATGCTACCGGTGGAACAACCGAATTCCCGATCTACGAAGGCGGCTTCGGTGCGGTGGAGGCCGAGTACGTGCTGCGCCTGGACGCGGACGCGCCGGCCGAGCAGACCCACTTCACTCCTGACCAGGCGGCGCAGCTGCCGGCCACGCTGTTCATCGGCGTGGAAATCGCCAGCAGCCCGCTGGCGACCATCAACAAGCTGGGCCCGCGCGTGGTGATCTCCGACTTCGGCAACAACAACGGCCTGATCCTGGGCCCGGAAGTGACCGATTGGCTGGCGCGCGACGAATCTGCGCTGACCGCCGAAACCCTGATTGACGACCAGCTGGTCGGCACCGGCGGGGCCACCACGCTGCCGGGCGGCTTGCGCGCGGCCTACGCATTTGCGCTCAGTCGTTCGGCCCTGCGCGGGCGTCCGCTCAAGCGCGGTGATCTCATCGCCACGGGCAATGCCACCGGTATCCATGACATCGAAGTGGGACAGCATGCCCTGATTCGCTTCGCCGGCATCGGCGACATTTCCTGTACGGCTGTGTCCGCCAAGTAACGCCGGACCCAGTGACCAGACGCTTGGGAGGGCGCCAATGATCACACGCAGACATTTCCTCGGTGCCGGGCTCGGTGCCGCCGCGGCCGGCCCCTGGCTGGGCGCGGGTGCCACCACGCCGATTCCCGGCGGGCAGTTGCTGACCGCCACCGACGTGCATGTCGGCGACTACCCCACCGTGGAGGCGGTGCGGTGGTTCGGCAAGCAGCTGGAGCAACGCAGCAACGGCCGGCTCAAGCTGCGCCAGTACCACTCCGGCCAGCTGGGCCGCGAATCCGAGGCGATCGACATGGCGCGCTTTGGCGCCATCGACATCACCCGGGTGTATTCGGGCGCGTTGAACAACACCTTTCCGCTGACCCAGGCGCTGTGCCTGCCGTACGTGTTCGACTCGGTGCCGCATCTGCGCCGCGCCATCGACGGCCATGTCGGCGACAGCGTGCTGCGCAGCTTCGAGCAGCGCGACCTGGTGGGCCTGGCGATCTACGATTCCGGTGCGCGTTGCTTCTACAACACCAAGCACCCGCTGCATCGCCCGGAAGATCTCAAGGGCCTGAAACTGCGCGTGGCCTCGTCGGACATCTTCCTCAAGCTGATGCGCATGCTGGGTGCCAATCCCACCCCGATGTCGCTGGGCGAGACGTTCTCGGCGATGGAAACGCACATGATCGACGGTGCGGAAAACAACATGCGCAGCTTCCAGTCCAGCCGGCATTTCGAAGCCGCGCATTACTGGTCGCAGAGCGAGCATTCCTATGCGCCGGACATCCTGGTGATGTCGCGGCAAAGTTTCGAATCGCTGCGTCCGGACGATCGCGCTCTGGTGGTGGAACTGGCACGCGCCTCGGTACCGGTGATGCGCAATCTGTGGGATGCCTCGGAGACCGTGGCGCGCAAGCAGGTGATCGATTACGGCGTCAAGCTCAATCAGGTCGACATGCCGGCGTTCCGCGCCGCCGCCGCACCGCTCCTGGCCGAATACCGCAAGCAGCCGGAGATCGAAGCGCTGTACCGCCGCATCCGCGATTTTGCATAGAGGTGACCCGATGACCGAACCCGAGACCGTCGCCGTCCCGGTCGCGCCGTTGCAGCGCGCGCTGGACCGCGTTTCCGATACCGCCGTTGGCGTGGCATCCATCGCGCTGCTGGGCCTGGTGGTCGTGCAGGGCTGGCAGGTGTTCACCCGCTACGTGCTCAACGACTCGCCCAGCTGGACCGAGCCGGTGACGCTGCTGTTGCTCAGCACCGCCCTGAGCCTGGGCGCGGCCGCCGGCGTGCATACCAACCGCCACTTCGGCTTCTACCTGCTGGGCGAACACGTGCCGCCGCTGGTGCGCAGGGTGTTCGACCTGATCCGCCCGTTGATGATCATGTCCATCGGTGCGGTGCTGGCGTGGTGGAGCGCGGCGCTGCTGCTCGATGGCCTGGATATCAAGATGGCCGGCGCGCAGATGCCGCAGAGCATCAACTACCTGCCGCTGTCGATCGGCGGTGCGCTGATGGTGATCTTTGCCTTGTACAAGCTGTGGCGTGTGCTACGCCCGATCCAGGCCGGAGGAGTGCGCTGATGGGCATTGCGATGTTGTTGGGAACCTTCGTGGTGCTGCTGCTGATCGGCGTGCCGGTGGCGTATGCGCTGGGCGCGGCCGCACTGGCCACGCTGCTGTATCTGGACCTGCCCACGGTGGTGCTGGTGCAGCAGATTTCCGCCGGCAGCGGCTCGGCCTCGTTGATCGCCATCCCGTTGTTTATCTTCGCCGGCGAGCTGATGCTGCGCGGCGGTATCTCCGAACGCCTGATCGCGCTGGCCTCCTCGCTGGTGGGGCGCGTGCGTGGCGGCCTGGGCCAGGTCAGCGTGCTGTCGTCGCTGTTCTTCGGCGGCGTGTCCGGTTCGGCGATCGCCGACGTCTCGGCGGTCGGCGGCACCATGATCCCGCAGATGATCAAGCGCGGTTACGACCGCGACTACGCGGTCAACGTGAGCATGACCGCCGCGCTGGTGGCGTTGCTGGTCCCGCCTTCGCACAACCTGATCCTGTTCTCGGCCGCGGCCGGTGGCGGGCTGTCGATCGCCGACCTGTTCGCGGCCGGTATCTTCCCGGCGCTGTTGATGACCGCGGCGATGATGGTCACCGGCTATGCGGTGGCGCGTCATCGCGGCTACGGCACCGAGCCGTTCCCCGGCTGGCGCGCAGTGGCGCTGCGCCTGATCGGCGCGTTGCCGGGCCTGGGTCTGGTGGCGTTGATCTTCATCGGTATCCGTGCCGGCATCTTCACCGCGGTGGAGAGCGCGGCGATCGCGGTGGTGTACGCCTTGATCGTCACCGCGCTGCTGTATCGGCAGCTGCGGTGGGCCGAGTTCTTCGCCGCGGTGACGCATGCGGCGCGCACCACCGGCGTGATCCTGTTCGTGATCGCCACTGCGGCGGTGTTCGGCTGGCTGCTGGCCTACCTGCAGGTGCCGGCGGCGGCGGTGAAGTTCCTGCAGGCCATCGCCGACAGCAAGAACACGGTGCTGTTGATGATCGTGGTGATGCTGTTGCTGCTGGGCATGTTCATGGACCTGGCGCCGAAGATCCTGATCTGCACGCCGATCTTCCTGCCGGTGGTCAAGGCCTACGGCATCGACCCGATCCATTTCGGTCTGGTGATGGTGCTGGCCGGCGGCATCGGCCTGATCACCCCGCCGATCGGCTCGGTGCTGTTCATCGGCACCTCGATCGGGCAGATCACCATCGCCCAGAGCATGCGCACCATCTGGCCGTTCTGGCTGGCGGCCCTGGGCGTGCTGCTGATCGTGGCGTTCTTCCCCGAACTGTCGCTGTGGTTGCCACGCGCGCTGCGCGCGTAAGTGCCCGCGATCCCGACTGCGTCCGTCAGGTGGGCGTCGTCGGTGCGTGGCAGCGGCCTGCACGGCGCGTGCGATGCGATGTCCGCACGCCGCGCCTCGCTCGACAAACGCCTGCCGACGTTACCGGCGCGCTGCCCGGCGTCGTTGCTGGCAGGTAGTTCCGCCTTCATCCAGGCGGCCGACGCTCCAGGCGCTGGCCGCCGTATCGCCCCGCCGTGCGGGGACTAGGAGCAAGCATGCGTGTGCGTATCGCTTCAACCCGTTTGCGTTGGCTGCTGGCCGGCGGCCTGCTGCTGTGTGCCGGGCTCGCTGCCGCGGCCGACTGGAAGCGCGGCATCGAACACCAGCGCATCGCCGACCAGGGCGACGGCACCTTCCTCAACCCGGTGCTGGCCGGCGATCACCCCGACCCGTCGGTGCTCAAGGACGGAAAGGACTACTACCTCACGCTGTCCTCGTTCGACGCCTACCCGGGCCTGCCGATCTGGCACTCGCGCGATCTGGTCAACTGGCAGCCGCTAGGCCACGCCATCACCCAGAACGTCGGCGCGATCTGGGCGCCTGACCTGATCAAGCACGGCAAGCGCTACTACATCTACTTCCCGGCGCGCCGTGGCGACCAGGGCGAGCGCAGCAACTTCGTGGTCTGGGCCGACAACATCAAGGGTCCGTGGAGCGCGCCGATCGACATCGGCCTGGGCAAGTACATCGACCCCGGCCACGCGGTGGGCGAGGACGGCAAGCGCTATCTGTTCCTGAGCGGCGGCGATTACGTGCAACTGTCAGACGACGGCCTGAAAGTGGTCGGCACGCCCAAGCACGTCTACGACGGCTGGAAATACCCGGAAAGCTGGGACGTGGAAGGCTACGCCCAGGAAGGCCCCAAGATCACCCGCCACAACGGCTGGTACTACATGACCACCGCCGTCGGTGGCACCGCCGGCCCGCCGACCGGGCACATGGTGATCACCGCGCGTTCGCGCTCGATCCACGGCCCCTGGCAGAACGCGCCCAACAACCCGATCACCCGTACCAAAAGCGCCGACGAGCCGTGGTGGTCGCGCGGCCATGCCACCCTGGTGGAAGGCACCGACCAGCGCTGGTGGATGCTCTACCACGGCTACGAACACGGCTACTGGACGCTGGGCCGGCAGGCCTTGCTGGACCCGATCGAGTGGACCCCGGACGGCTGGTTCGTCGCCAAGGGCGGCGACCTGGGCACGCCGCTGAAAAAGCCCAGCGGGCAGGCCTTGCCGCATGGGCTGGCGCTGTCGGACGACTTCCGCGCCAGCACGCTGGGCCCGCAGTGGGCGTTCTTCAACCCCGCCGCCGACGAGGCCAAGCGGCTGCAGGTCGGCGATGGCGTGTTGCGCCTGCAGGGCAAGGGCAGCGCCCCGCGCAACGCCTCGCCGCTGACGGTGATCGCCACCGACCAGGCCTACCAGTTCGAGGTGCAGATGACCGTGGCGCCGGGCGGGCAGGGCGGGGCGCTGCTGTTCTACAGCGACAAGCTCTATGCCGGCGTGGGCAGCAATGGCGAGAACTTCGTCATGCACCGCTACGGCGAGGAACGCCCCGGCACGCTGGCCCCCAGTGCGACCGGTGGCACCTTGTGGCTGCGGGTCACCAACAACCGCCACATCGTCACCATCCACAGCAGCACCGACGGCACCACCTGGACCAAGTACCCGGTGCAGATGGAAGTGTCCGGCTACCACCACAACGTGGCCGGCAAGTTCCTGGCCTTGAAGCCGGCGCTGTATGCCGCCGGGCAGGGCCAGGTGGAGTTCCGCAACTTCCGCTACCGCGCCCTGGACTGACCGTTCTGCATCGCCGGGCATGCCGCGGCACTGCCGGCTGCGGCGTGTCCTGCACGGCGGGTCCGGGGTGGCGGCAGGCTTCGCTCAGGTCTGCCGGCCGTCTGGCCGGTAGAATCCAATCAACTTCACTGGTTGACCGCTATGCCCGCCCGCAAGATGCCTGAAGAGGGAATGCCCGGCCTGCCGAAGGGCAAGGTAGCCACGATCAACGACATCGCGCGGATGTCGGGCGTGTCCAAGAAGACCGTGTCGCGGATCATCAACAACTCGCCGCTGGTGCGGCAGGACACCCGCGAGAAGGTCGAGGCGCTGATGCGCGAGGTCGGTTACGCGCCCGACCCGCTGGCGCGCGGGCTGGCGTTCCGGCGCTCGTTCCTGATCGGCATGGTCTACGACAACCCCACCGCGCAGTACATCGTGGACATGCAGTACGGCGCGCTGGACGCGCTGCGCGGCTCCAGCTTCGAGCTGGTGGTGCACCCCTGCGACAGCCGCAGCCCCGGCTACATCGAAGGCGTGCGCCGCTTCGCGCAGGCGCAGAAGCTGCACGGCGTGATCCTGGTGCCGCGCGCCTCCGAGGACCAGGCGCTGGCCGACATGCTTGCCGAGATCGGCTGCCGCTACACCCGCATCGCTTCGGTCGCGCTGGACACCACCTCGCAGACGGTGATCACCCACGACCGCGACGGCGCCGCCGAGGCCGCCGATTACCTGCTCTCGCTCGGCCACCGCGACATCGCCCTGGTCACCGGCCCCAGTGCCTACCGTTCCTCGATCGAGCGCACCTCCGGCTTTGCCGACGCGCTGACCCGGCGCGGCATCGAACTGCCGCCCGAGCGCATCGTCGAAGCCGGCTACACCTTCGAATCGGGCGTGGCCGCGGCCGAAAAGCTGCTGCTGGGCAAGAAGCGCCCCACCGCCATCTTCACCGGTAACGACGAAATGGCCGCCGGTATCTACAAGGTCGCGCTGCGCGCCGGCATCAGCATCCCGCGCCAGCTGTCGGTGATCGGCTACGACGACAGCTCGCTGGCCTCGCGCCTGTGGCCGCCGCTGACCTCGGTGCGCCGCCACACCCGCGACACCGGCCGCACCGCCGCAGCGATGCTGATCCAGCCCGACAACGCCCCGCAATTGCCCACCGCCAGCGTGCGCCCGCACCTGATCGTGCGCGATTCCTGCCAACCGCCGGAAGATTGAGCGAGGTCAAAGCCCAGGCAAGGGGGACGCCAGGCGAGCAACAAAGCCCCTCTCCCGTCGGGGCGAGAAGACACGGCTTGCGCGCCATGGGCGCGCGTGCCTTGGAGCGCCCGCGCCGCCAGCGCGGGCCGGGGCGCGGGGCGGGGTTGGGGCGGCAGACAGCCATCTGAGAAAGCTCAGCCATGAGCTGAGGGCACATAAGCCTCCACCCGACCAATCAAGCCCCGCACCCAACACCACGCGCAGCCTCGTCCCCTCATCCGGCGCTATGCGCCACCTTCTCCCGAGGGGAGAAGGGATTCCCACGCTGCCACGCCGCTATCGTGCACTGCGCAATGACACCGGTTAACCAGAGTCGGTAGAATGGCCCGGTGCAAGCCAATCCCCCCGCGCTTGGCACCGGAGATCGCGCATGTCCCTGTACTGCAAGACCCACTACGCCACCCATCCCGACGCCATCAAGGGCGCCAGCAACGACGACCTGCGCGAGCTCTATTTGCTCGATGGCCTGTTCGTCGACGATGCGGTCACGCTCAAATACACCCACTACGAGCGCTTCGTGCTCGGTGGCGCAGCACCACTCGGCACCACGCTGGAACTGCCCAGGCAGACCGAACCGGCGTCTGCCGCCGGCCATCCGTTCCTGGAGCGCCGCGAGCTGGGCATCCTCAATGTCGGCGCCGGCACCGGCAGCGTGACCGTGGACGGCACCGTCTACACGCTCGGGCCGAAGGACGGCCTGTACGTGGCGATGGGCAGCACCGATGTCAGCTTCGCCTCGGACGATGCCGCCAACCCGGCCAGGTTCTATCTGGCCTCGACACCGGCGCATGCGCGTTTCGAGACCAAGCAACTGTCGATCAAGGATGCCGTGGCGCTGGAGCGTGGCGCGCTGGAAACCAGCAACGAGCGCACCATCTACCAGTACATCGTGCCGACCACCTGCCAGTCCTCGCAGCTGTTGCTGGGCCTGACCGTGCTCAAGCCGGGCAGCGTCTGGAACACCATGCCGCCGCATCTGCACGACCGCCGCAGCGAGGTGTATTTCTACTTCGATCTCGGCGCCAACGACCGCGTCTATCACTTCATGGGCGAGCCGGACGCGCAGCGCCACATCGTGATCCAGAACAACGAAGCGGTGGTGTCGCCGCCGTGGTCCATCCACATGGGCGCCGGCACCAGCAATTACGCCTTCATCTGGGCGATGGGCGGCGAAAACCTGGATTACACCGACATGCACGTGCTGGACATCTGCCAGCTCAAGTAAGGCCATGCATGCCGGCCAGCACCGCACTCACCGCGTCGATGCGCTAGCGCCATCAACGCGCCAGCTCCACCCCATGCCAGCGGCCGCGCATCGCGCGGACGCACGCACTCATCCAACGTGGCACACCCAGCAGGAGCGATAAGGTAATGAGCAATCCGTTCAGTCTCGAAGGCAAGGTCGCACTGGTCACCGGTGCCAACACGGGCTTGGGCCAGGGCATCGCGCTGGCACTGGCGCAGGCCGGCGCCGACATCGCCGCCGCCGGCATCCAGGCGCCGACCGAGACCGAGGAACTGGTCAAGGGCCTGGGCCGCCGCTTCATCGCCATCCAGGCCAACCTGATCAGCGTCGAACCGGTCGAGCGCATCCTCAAGGAAACGCTGGACGGCCTGGGTCGCCTGGACATCCTGGTCAACAACGCCGGCCTGATCCGCCGCACCGACGCGGTGGATTTCAGCGAGCAGGATTGGGACGACGTGATGAACGTCAATCTGAAATCGGCCTTCTTCATGGCGCAGGCCGCCGGCCGCCACTTCATCGCCCAGGGCAGCGGCAAGATCATCAACATCGCCTCGATGCTGTCGTTCCAGGGTGGCATCCGCGTGCCGTCCTACACCGCCAGCAAGTCCGGCATCGCCGGCATCACCCGCCTGCTGGCCAACGAATGGGCGAGCAAGGGCGTGACCACCAATGCCATCGCGCCCGGCTACATGGCCACCGACAACACCGCCCAGCTGCGAGCCGACCAGGACCGCAACAAGGCCATCCTGGACCGCATCCCGGCCGCGCGCTGGGGCGTGCCGGCCGACCTCGGTGGCACCGCGGTGTTCCTGGCCAGCAGCGCCTCGGACTACGTCAACGGCGCCATCATCCCGGTGGACGGCGGCTGGCTGGCACGCTGAGTCAAACCCACGCGGTGCCTTCTCCCTCAGGGAGAAGGTGCCCGAAGGGCGAATGAGGGCCGGCAGGCACGTACATGACCAGACGCGTGCCGCATCTCCGACAAGACCTTCAGCACCTGATCGCTCACCGACAAGGCACCTGAAAAGCGAAGCAAGACCGCATCCAGGCGCGCACACCAATCAACTCCACAGTCGACACAACTTCCCCAAACCAATCGGAGCATCCCCATGAAAATCGCACTCATGAATGAGTTCAGTCAGGCCGGCAAGAACCCGGTGATCCTGCAGCAGCTCAACGACGTCGCCGGCGAGCAGGGCCACAGCGTCTTCAACGTCGGCATGGACGGCGACAACGACCACCGCCTGACCTACATCCACCTGGGCATCGTCGCCAGCCTGCTGCTGAACTCCAAGGCCGTGGACTTCGTCGTCGCCGGCTGCGGCACCGGCCAGGGCGCGATGATGTCGCTCAATGCGCATCCGGGCGTGTTCTGCGGCTATTGCATCGAGCCGACCGACGCCTACCTGTTCGCCCAGGTCAACAACGGCAACGCGCTGTCGCTGGCATTTGCCAAGGGCTACGGCTGGGGCGCGGAAATCAACGTGCGCTACATCTTCGAAAAGGCCTTCAGCGGCGAGCGCGGCATGGGCTACCCGGCCGAGCGTCGCGAATCGCAGGCCGCCAATGCCGGCATCCTGACCCAGGTCAAGCAGGCCACCGCCAAGTCCTACCTCGACGGCCTGCGCGCCATCGACCCGGAGCTGATCAAGCAGGCCGTGGGCGGCGAGCGTTTCCAGCAGTGCTTCTTCGACAATGCGCAGGACGCCGAGATCCGCAACTTCGTCGCCGGCGTGCTGGGCAAGCCCGAAGCCGCCGCCGCAGCAGCTGCGTAATTAGCCACTGCGTTTTAGCCCCTCTCTCGCCGGGAGAGGGGTTGGGGTGAGGGTAAGGCGGACGACAGCTGGCCTGAACGGGGAGGCTTGAAAGGCTTGAGACGACAGTCCGGCCGTCCAACATTTCCTGTGCCGCCGCACCCTCATCCGCCCTTCGGGCACCTTCTCCCGATGGGAGAAGGAACAGCGTCGCGCACTCAGCATTTTTTCCGGAGCCCACCATGCGTCTGCTGCTGTTCGCATTGCTGCTGCTCTGCGCAAACATCGCCCGCGCCGACCCACACCGCATCTTCATCGCCGGCGATTCCACCGCCGCCGAATACGGTGCCGAGCGTGCGCCGCAGGCCGGCTGGGGCCAGATGCTGCAGGAGTGGTTCGACCCGGCGCAATGGCAGGTGCGCAACCACGCCAAGGGCGGCCGCAGCACCCGCAGTTTCATTGCCGAAGGGCGCCTGGATGCCATCGCCAAGGACCTCCGTGCCGGCGACGTGCTGTTGATCCAGTTCGGCCACAACGACGCCAAACACGAAGATCCAACCCGCTACACCGACCCGCAGGGCGACTATCAGCAGTTCCTGCGCCGCTATATCGCCACCGCGCGCGACAGGGGCGCGACGCCGATCCTGATCACGCCCGCCGCCCGTCTGCTCTACGACTTCGGCGCGCTGCTCGACACCCACGGCCGCTACACCCTGGCCATGCAGCAACTCGCCGCGCAGGAACACGTGGGCCTGATCGATCTCAATGCCAGTTCCAGCGACTGGATCCGTGCCCTCGGCGAACAGGCGGCCAGGCCGTACTTCCTGTTCGTTCCCGAACAAGGCAAAGCCGACGGCACCCACTTCAGCCGCGCCGGCGCCACCGCCGTGGCGTGCCTGGTCGTGCATGGCTGGGTGCAGCTGCAACCCGCTCTCACGGCACAGCTGCGACGTGATGCCGATTGCGGCGCCGCTCCCGACACCGCCGCCCAACGCGCGGCGCAGGCGCATCCCTCGCTGGTGGTGCACGAACGCGATCTCGCCCGCGCGCAACCCGGCCCGCATGGCGGCGCCGGGCCGACCGCGGCGTATCCATTCTTCGCCGACGCACCACAGCTGCCGTTCGTGCTGCGCAAGCGCGTGTTGCACAAGGGCGCCGGCATTGGCCTGCATTTGCACGACAAGGACGAGATCTATTACATCGTCAGCGGGCGCGGGCTGTACGCGCTGGACGGCAAGCAGTACCAGGTCACTGCCGGCGATGTGCTACTGACGCGCCCGGGCAGCACCCATGCCTTGCAGCAGACCGGCGATGAGCCACTGGTGCTGCTATTGGCCTATCTCGCCAAGCCGGCAGGCTGAGACAGGCCCGGTGCATCGGGAGCGCGTTGCGGGTATGGACGATGCGCAATGCCGGCTGTGAGCCATGCGCGTCATTGCACGCGCGCTTACGCCTTGTCGACCCCGTAGTGGGTCAGGCCCAGCCGGGCCAGTTCGCCGGAGCGGCGGTAGTAGACCTCTTCCCAGCCATCCACGCGCTGGCGATCGGTCTCGCTCATCGCGTCGAGAATGTCTTCGATGCTGAGCAGGTTGGGGTCTTCTTCCAGGCGTTCGAATACCGTGCCCAGGCCTTCGATCGCCTGGCGCGCCTGCACCGCGCCCATCGCGCCCAGCCCCTGCAATGCGTCACGCCGGGTGGCGGCGTCCCAGCGGTCGAAGTAGCGTGCATAGCCGCTCTCGCTCATGTCCGCATCCAGCCGCGCCAATGCCACCAGCTCGCGCTCGCCCGGCGACAGGGCATCCATGCGTCCGCGCAGCGCGGTCAGTTTGGTTTGCGCGCGTGCGCTGCGACGGCGCCACAGCAACTCGGGCATGTTGAGCAGCCCCTCATCCGTGGGCGGTGCCACCGCCGGCCAGTTCACTCCGAAGCCGTCGTCGGTGAGCTGCCATTGCGCGCGTTGCGGCGGCGTTGCCTTCAACAACAGCCGCTGCGCCTTGATCGGCTCGTCGATACGGATGCCGTTGGCCAGGGTGAACAGCAGGCGGGTGTCGTCCAGCTCCAAGCGCCGGATACGAAGCTGCGTCAGGTCCATTGAGCGAAGGCGGTATGGGGAGGTTTGACCATAGTCTGCGTCGGCGATGGTGTCGAGTCGGTGCGGCCTCACACGTCGCCGTCTGTACTCCAGCCTTCGCCGCTGCCGCGCTGGATGACCCGATCGGTGTCCAGCACCTCGCCGGCCGGCACCTGCGCCTGCTGCGCAAGATCGGCATAGATCGGGGTGAAATCCGGCGCGGTGGCGCTCATCAACTGCGCAAAGCTGTCGATGACGAAGTAGGTCTTCTGGAAGCTGTCGATGCGGTAGCGCGTGCGCATGATGCGTTGCAGGTCGAAGCCGATCCGGTTGGGCGCCAGCGATTCCAGCGAATGCAGCGATTCGCCCTTCGACGACACGATGCCGGCACCAAAGATGCGCAGCCCCTGCGGTGTGGCGATCAGGCCGAATTCCACCGTGTACCAGTACAGGCGGGTGAGGTTCTGCAGCGCGTCCGCGCCGATGCCGTGCGCCTTGACCCCGCCACGGCCATAGGCCTGCATGAAGTCGGCAAACAGCGGATTCATCAGCAGCGGCACGTGCCCGAACAGGTCATGGAACAGGTCCGGTTCGGCGATGTAGTCGATCTGATCGGGGCGGCGGATCCACCATGTCACCGGGAAGCGCTTGTTGGCCAGATGCTCGAAGAAATCCAGCTCCGGCAGCAGGCCCTGCACGCCGACCAGTGTCCAGCCAGTGGCCGCCTGCAGCACCGCATTGAGCGCATCGAAACGCGGAATATGGGTCTCGCCCATGCCCATCGCATCCTGCGCCTGCAGGAACTCGTCGCAGGCGCGGTCGACCAGCAGCGCGCGCTGGCGGCGATACAGGGTGCCCCAGGTGGCGTGGTCGTCGGCGCTGTAGCCATCCCACGGCTGCTCGACCACGGCGGTGGTGTAGACCGGCACATAGCCCTTGTCGGTGAGCTGATTCTCGACGCGTTGCGGTGCGATGTTCATGCGGCGGCGGTTCCCGATGATCAGCGCTCACCTTAGCCGGATGGTCGCGCAACGGGATTGCGAATCTTGCGTGTCTGATGCGTCCGGGCGCAAGATTCGTGCGTCATCCTCTGCTGCTGCGCAACATATGGACCAGCCAATCGCCCTGGACCGCACCGATCTACGCCTGCTCGCCCTGCTGCAGACGCAGGGCCGCAGCAGCAATGCGGAGCTGGCGGTGCAGGTCAATCTGTCGGCCTCGGCCTGCCTGCGCCGCACCCAGCGGCTGGAGGCGGCCGGCATCATCGCTGGCTACGGCGCACGCCTGGATGCCAAGGCGCTGGGGCTGGGGCTGCAGGCCTTCGTGCGGGTGCAGCTGGAGCAGCACGGCCAGGCCGATATCGAACATTTTGCCGACGGCGTGCGCGGCTGGGACGAGGTGGTGGCCTGCTGGGCGCTCACCGGCGACATGGATTACCTGCTGCAGGTGCAGGTGCGCGACCTGGAGCACTTCTCGCGCTTCCTGCTCGACCGCCTGCTCAATGCGACTGGCGTGTCCGACGTCAATTCCAGCTTCGTGCTGCGCACGGTGAAGGCGCCGGAAGGCCTGCCGCTCTCGCATCTGGGCTGATCCGGCGGGCTGTGAGGCAGGCACACGTGCACTGTGACTTGCCTCTCAAACGATAACGATTTACATTTGCGTAACATCCGGCTGCGCCCGGCATGTCTTCTCGTCGATTCGCCAGCCCGACAGGGCCAGCCAGCTCGTCGCCCGAGTGGGACGCGCCGCGCATGCCTGCGTTTTTTTCCCGGTGACGCCGCGCGTCCCGCACCGATCGACGAGAACCCTCCAATGCCCGCGATTTCCGCCCCCCTGGCCACGTTGTCCGCTGCCTTGCTATGCGCGTTGGCGCTGACGCCCTGCGCTGCCCGTGCCGACAATGCCGCCGCCGATGCAAGCGATGCCAAGACGCTGGACCAGGTCAACGTCAACGGCGCGGTGAGCCGCGCGCAGCCGGCCACCACCACACGCCTGCCGCTGACCTTGCAGGAAACGCCGCAATCGGTGAGCGTGATCGGGCTGCAGCGGCTGGAAGAGCAATCGCTGTTCAGCATCGACGATGTGATGCGCAACGTCACCGGCGTCAACGTGTCGTTCTACGACACCCAGCGCCCGCTGTATTTCGCGCGCGGCTTCCAGATCACCGACTTCCAGGTCGATGGCCTGCCCACCTACAGCGGTGCGACCAACCAGGAATACGACACGGTCTTCTACGACCGCATCGAGGTGATCCGCGGCGCCAACGGCCTGCTCACCGGCGCCGGCATTCCCTCGGCCACGGTCAACCTGCTGCGCAAGCGCCCGGGCAAGGAGTTCGATGCCTCGTTCGCAGTCAGCGCCGGCACCTGGGATTTCCGCCGCATGCAGGCCGACGTCAATGCGCCGCTGACCGAAGAGGGGCGCTGGCGCAGCCGCGTGGTCGCGGCCTGGCAAGACCGCGATTACTACTACGACCGGTACCACGACAACAAGATGTCGGGCATGGCGGTGCTGGAAGGCGACCTGACCGACAGCACCACGCTCACCGTCGGCTATCAGCGCCAGGACAACACCCCCGTCGGCTCGACCTGGGGCACGGTGCCGTTCTTCGCCGCCGATGGTTCGCCGGCCAACCTGCCGCGCTCGACCAACATGGCGCCCAAGTGGAGCCGCTGGCAGCGCGAGACCAGCACCGCCTTCGTCAACCTGGAACAACGCTTCGGCGAGGACTGGCTGCTGCGCGTCAACTACGCGCACACCAAGGGCGATGTGCAGAGCCTGCGCGTCTACGGCACCGGCTATCCGGCCGCCGATGGCAGCGGCATCTTTCTGCGCACCGGAGCCGGCGAAACCAGCGACGCGCGCGATGGCGTGGACGTGTACCTGTCCGGCGGTTTCTCGTTGTTCGGCCGCCAGCACGATGTGGTGGTCGGCGGCAGCTGGCAGGATCTGCAGTCGACCTCCTACGGCGTCTCCCAGACCTATCCCGATGACTGGGCCAGCTGCGGCAGCGAACGTTGCTATTTCATCCCCGACATCCGCAACTGGGATGGCGATATTTCCGAAGTGACCTATGCGCGCACCGGCCGTCGCAACGAAGCGCGCACCACCCAGCGCGGCGTGTATGCCTCCACCCGGTTGCGTCTGGCCGACCCGCTGTCGCTGATCGCCGGTGCACGCCTGAGCTCCTGGGAAACCCGCACCCAGGCTTTCAATGCCAGCGGCGCCTACACCGGCACCAGCGGCCGGTACGAGGTGAGCGACGAAGTCACCCCGTATGTGGGACTGGTCTACGACATCGTGCCGGATGTGTCGCTCTACGCCAGCTACACCGAGATCTTCAACCCGCAGAATTACCGCGACAAGGACAACAACCTGCTCGCCCCGGTGGAAGGTTCCAACCTGGAAGCCGGCATCAAGGCGCAGTTGTTCGACGGCCGTGCGATGGCCACCGCCGCCGTGTTCGAGGCCAAGCAGGACAACTTCGCCGTGCGCGACATGACCCAGCCGGAATCCTCGCTGCCGGACGGCAATTCGGCCTACATCGGTATCAACGGCACCAAGAGCCGGGGCTGGGAAATGGATTTCAACGGCGAAATTCTGCCCGGCTGGACCGTCAACGCCGGCTTTACCCACGTCAAGGTGACGCGCCCGCCCACCGATGCGATCTACGCCAACCTGCCCGAGGATTACCTGCAGCTGTCCACCCAACTGCGCCTGCCCGGCGCCTGGGAGCGCCTGAGCATCGGCGGCGGCGTCAGCTGGCAGAGCGCGGTGCGCGGCTTCAACATCGAGCGCCCCACCGGCGACGGCACCGGCGCCACCACGCCGGTGACCGTGGTGCAGAACCCGTATGCATTGGTGCACTTCAACGCCAACTACCGCATCAGCGAGCAATGGACCGCCACGCTGGCGGTGCGCAACGCCTTCGACAAGACCTACTGGGCCAACCTGGATTACCAGAACTACGGCGAGCCGCGGTTTGTCAGCGTGTCGTTGCGTTGGCGCTATTGAGGCGTTGCCGATGAAGCGGATGTGTTACCGGTAAGGCATCGCGGCCAGGGCCGCTCCTACAGGAGCGGTGCTGGCCGCGCCGACGTTACCCAATAGACCCAAAGACCGCCCCGCCATCGTAGGAGCGGACCCGGCCGCGACCCGATCCCGCCTCAGCACACCTGAAAAAATGCCACGCCGTCGTAAGAGCGGCCCAGGCCGCGACCCCCTCCGCGGCACATCTCAGCGCACCCGAAAAGAACCGCCGCCCAGGCCGCGACCTTGTCCGGCACACCCTCGGTGCATCAACACAAGGCATCAACAACGCAGTCGCCTACGCATCGACTTTAAATGCGCGCGTCTCGAAACAGGCGCCCACGCCCGCTCAGCTCCGCATGACCTCGCGCGGCACCCGCATCAGCTGCGCATCAGCTGCACATCGCCTCGCACCGCCTTTGCCTCACGGCGCCACGCAGGCCTCGTCCTTGCCGCGCAGCTTCTGCCAGCGCGAGCGCTCTTGCAGGCAGCGCCGATACGCCTCTGCCTTGGCGGCGGCAGCCTGCTCGGCGGCGGTGCGGGTGGCACTGCTGCGCTGCGCCTGCAATTGCGCGATCTTGGCGCGGATCTGCGGCATCGCCGCCATCGCGGCACGCTCGCCTTCCAGGATGGCGGCGCCACGCTGGTTGAAATCGGCCGAGCCGATGTCGTTGACCTTGGGGCGGATCACCACATCGGCACGCTTGAGTTCGGCCTCGCCCAGGCGCTGGCCCATGATCGAGATCGACTGGTTGACGGTGCCGAGCAGATCGCCGGGATTCTTGCCGCTGGCCTTGCTGGAGATATCCACCGCCACCACGAATTCCGCACCGAGCTGGCGCGCCGCATCCACCGGCACCGGGCTGACCACGCCGCCGTCCACATAGTGGTATTGGCCGATGGTCACCGGCTCGAATACGCCAGGAATGCTGCTGGACGCGCGCACCGCCTGGCCGGCATTGCCGCGCACGAACACGGTGCGTTCGCCGTCTTCCAGCCGCGTGGCGACCGCCGCGAACGGCTTGCGCAACTTGTCGATCGGCTTGCCGCCGAGCTGTTCGTTGACGTAGTCCTGCAGCTTCTGGCCCTGCACCAAACCGCCGGAGAAGATCCGCACATCGCGGATGCTGGTCTGGTCGAGCGCGACGGCCTTTTCCTGCATCTGGAACGCATCCATGCCGCTGGCATACAGCGCCCCGACCACGCTGCCGGCGCTGGTGCCCGACACCACCACCGGCGCAAAGCCATTGGCCTCGAGCATCTTGATCACGCCGATATGCGCAAAGCCCTTGGCCGCGCCGCCGCCGAGCGCCACGCCGATCTTCACCGGTTTGACCGCGCCGGCAGACGGTGCCTGCACCACCGGCGCCGGTGCCGCCGGGCGCGGCTCGCCACCGCAGGCCGAGAGCAGACCGAGCATGGACAACAGGGCAAGCGAGCGGGGGCGGCGGAGCGCAGTCATGGCGAAAACGTCGATGGGAAAGGCGAGGGAGAATACACGCGTGCCGTCACGGTGGCGCTGATGGTTGGCGTGCGTGGAGATTGTTCAGAACGGCATCGTTTGCAGGCGTTGCACTACCTTGTCCCGGCAAGAAGGGCGAGCCGTTCATTCGGGCGATGACCGCAGCCACCTGCACGGGCCGGGGGCGCGGAGCGGGGGGTGAGGGTAAGGAGCGAGGCCACATGGGATCGCAGCAGGCTTCGCCGGTCCCCTCATCCGGCGCGACGCGCCACCGTCTCCCGGCAGGAGAAGGGTGCCCGCACACCCGCCTGCCGCGTCACCCCATCAAAACCGGTTGTCGCCATCCAGCAACCTTCCCAGGCCGCCCAGCACCGAGCCCTCGCCGCGTTGCTGTCCACCGGCCTGCGGGGCGGCCTGCAGCATGCGGCCGGCCATGCGCGAGAACGGCAGTGATTGCAGCCACACCTTGCCGGGGCCGGTGAGGGTGGCCAGGAAGACGCCTTCGCCGCCGAAGAACATGCTCTTCAGCCCGGCGACGCGGCGCACGTCCATGTCCACGCCCGCGTGGTAGGCGACCACGCAGCCGGTGTCCACATCGATGCGTTCGCCGGGGCCGAGTTCGCGTTCCACCACGGTGCCGCCGGCATGCACGAAGACCCAGCCGTCGCCTTCGAGCTTCTGCATGATGAAGCCCTCGCCGCCGAACAGGCCGGTGAGGATCTTGCGTTGAAACGCGATCCCCAGCGACACGCCGCGCGCGCCGGCCAGGAAGCTGTCCTTCTGGCAGATCAGTTGCCCGCCATGCTCGGACAGGCGCAGCGCCAGCACCGTGCCCGGATAGGGTGCGGCGAATGCGACCCTGGCCTTGCCGCTGCCGGCATGGGTGAACACGGTGGTGAACATGCTCTCGCCGGTGACCACGCGTTTGCCGGCCGACAGCAGCTTGCCCATCAGCCCGCCGCCGCCGCTCTGGCCGGCATGCGAGCCGTCGCCGAACACGGTGTCCATCTGCACCGCGGCGTCCTTGTACATCAGCGCGCCAGCCTCGGCGATGGCGCTTTCGCCCGGGTCCAGCTCGACCTCGACGAACTGCATGTCGTTGCCGACGATGCGGTAGTCGATCTCGTCGGCGCGCCCGGCCGCGCCGGTCAGCGGTGGCGGCAGGCCGCTGCCGCCCTGCAGCTCGGCCAGCTGGCGGGCCGGCGTCCAGCCATCGAGTCCGTCGCGCCAGGCCAGCGCATCGGGCTGGCGCTGGGCATGCGCGCGGGCGCTGGCATCGTCGAGCGGGCCAATGCGATCGGCCTGTCCGGGAACATGGAAATACCACTGGGCCATCGGGACGACTCCTGTCTGTGCGTGCGCCGAGTCTAAGCGCAGCCGCGGTGACGGCGTCCCGTGTCCAAGGTCATGCCCGGAAGGTGCGGTCGGGCGCGGTTGTGGGCTGTAAGGAGCGCGTGGCTGCCGGCTGTCGCCGCGCAGCTTGCGCAAGACTCCGGGCTGCGTGCGCGGTGGGGCGGATGGCGCTTACTCGCCCACCGTCGCCCAATAGCGCTCGCCGTCGCGCTGCACCCGCACCGGGCCACCGAACACGTCCGACAGGCTGGCGTCGGTGAGCAGCGCATCGCGCGGACCATCGGCCACGACGGTGCCGGCACGCAGCAGGATCACCCGCGCGATCTCCGGCACGATTTCCTCGATGTGATGGGTCACCAGGATCAGGGTGATGCCTTGCCGGGCCAGGTGACGCATGGTGTCGAGCAGGTGCTGTCGCGCCACCAAGTCCAGGCCGGTGGACGGCTCGTCCAGCAGCAGCGCCTGCGGGCGATTGACCAGTGCGCGCGCGATCAGCACGCGGCGGGTTTCGCCGGCCGACAGTTCGGCAAATTGCCGGTCCAGCAACGGCAGCGCGCGCGCCAGGGCCAAGGCCTCCCGTGCCCGCGCGCGCATGTCGTCGCTGATCTCGCGATGCGGTGGCACCACATAGCTGGCGAAGAAACCGGACAGCACCGCGCTTTCCACATCCAGCCCCGGCATGTCGGCCAGGTTGACGCTGAGGTCGCCGGTGACGATGCCCAGCTGCGAGCGCAGGCGGTCCACCTGCCAGCGCACCTGCCCGAGCACTTTCACCGCCGCCTGGCCGTCGGCGCGCACCAGCGGATACAGCTCGCGGGTGATCAGTTTGATGAAGGAGGACTTGCCGCAGCCATTGGGGCCGAGGATGGCGGTGTGCTGCCCCAGCGCGATGCGCAGGCTGAGCGCATGCAGCACGCGCACCTGGCCGCGCATCACGCTGGCCTGGTCGAGCTCGATCAACGGGATGGCGTTGGCAACAGCAGCAGGATCGGTGGACATCTCGGCAGTAACCGTCATACGGGTGACATCAGGCGCAGTGGGGAAGGGGAGCGTGTGAACCGCTTTAGAAATGTAGGGCGCACCCTACGCATCCGGAGGGTGAAGTTTGCCGCCATCGCCCCCATCATGTCTCCATCGACCCAACCCGATGGCGCCGCTGTGGAAATGCCGATGTTGTCCGACCCGATCATCGACCTTCTGACTTCCGGCGTGGTCGGGCTGGGCGTGTGGGGCATGCTGGCGGTGCTGCTGGTGTTCACCCAGCTCACCATCTTCGCGGTGACCTTGTACCTGCATCGCAGCCAGGCCCATCGCGGTGTGGACTTCCATCCGGTGGTGGCGCACTTCTTCCGCTTCTGGACCTGGCTGACCACCTCGATGATCACCCGCGAATGGGTGGCAATCCATCGCAAGCATCACGCCAAGGTCGAGACCGAGGAGGACCCGCATAGCCCGCAGACCAAGGGCATCAGCCAGGTGTTCTGGCGTGGCGTGGAGCTGTACCGCGAAGCACGCGCGCAGCGTGCCGACATCGAGCAATACGGCAAGGGCGCGCCCACCGACTGGATCGAGCGGCATCTGTACACCCCGCATGCCAATGCCGGCCCGATTGCGTTGCTGGTGATCAACGCGGTGCTGTTCGGTTTGCCCGGCATCGCGCTGTGGGCGATCCAGATGGCGTGGATTCCGTTCTGGGCCGCCGGCGTGGTCAACGGCCTGGGCCACTGGTGGGGCTATCGCAATTTCGAGTCGGCCGACACCTCCACCAACCTGACGCCGTGGGCGCTGTGGATCGGTGGCGAAGAACTGCACAACAACCACCATGCGTTCCCGAGCTCGGCGCGGTTTTCGATGCGGCGCTGGGAGCTGGATATCGGCTGGGTCGCCATTCGCGGGCTGCAGGCGATCGGCCTGGCCAAGGTGCTGCGGGTGGCGCCGTCGCTGGATATCCGCCCCAACATCGCCGTGCCCGATGCCGACACGCTCAAGGCCCTGCTCTCGCATCGCTTCCAGGCGATGACCGATTACCAGCGCAATGTGTTCACCCCGGCGCTGCGCGAAGAGGCTGCGGCCACCGGCGCCAAGCTGCGGCAGCTGTTGCCGCGGCGGTTGCGCAAGGGCCTGGTCGATGACGGGCGGTGGCTCAAGCCCGATGCGCGCGCGCAACTGCAGCACTGGGTGGCCGAGCGCCCGCGCATGCGCACGCTGGTCGAGTACCGCGCACGCCTGACTGCGGTGCTGGAGGCGCGCAGCCACGATGCGTCCGAACGGCTCAAGCACCTGCAGCAGTGGTGTCACGAAGCCGAAGCCAGCGGCAATGCCGCCTTGCAGGCCTATGCGGCGCGGCTGAAGGGTTATGCGCTGAGTGGGTCGTAATCGTCGGGGCACGCGTGCTGCTGTGCGCGTGCGTGGATCGTATGGCTTGATCGCGCGCGGCCTGCTACTGGCATGTTGTGTGTGCGGGCCGGCTGTGTTCGCGCAGGCGCACGCCCAGGTGCAGGACAGCCAGCAGTATCTGCAACGCATGGATACCGATGGCGATGGCCGGGTCAGCCGCGATGAATATCTGGCCTGGATGAGCTATGCCTTCGAGCAGCGCGACCTGGACCATGACGGCGTGCTGCGGGGCGATGAGCTACCTGGCCGGCGCGGCAAGCCGATCACCCGCGCCGCGCATCGTGCCACGCTGATCGAGCGCTTCGCGCGGCAGGATGCCAACGGCGACGGCTACCTGAGCGCGCGCGAGTTGCTGGCGCCGCCGCGCTGATGCCTACCTTCGCGCGCGTCTGACGCTGCGTTCGGCAAGCTCGAGCGCATGTTCACTCTCGACCAGGTCAGCCGGCGCTACGGCCAGGCCATTGCCCTCGACTCCGTCTCCCTGCAGTTCGCCAGCGGCATCACCACCGCCTTGATCGGCCCCAGCGGCGCCGGCAAGTCCACCGTGCTGCGGATGCTGGTGGGGCTGGAGTGGCCGGACAGCGGCACGGTCGCCTTCGATGGTGCGCCGTTGCAACGCGCCGGCCTGCAGGCGCAGCGCCAGCGCATCGGCTATGTGATTCAAGAGGGCGGGCTGTTCCCGCATCTGGATGCACGCAGCAACGTGGTGTTGCTGGCGCAGACGCTGGGCTGGACGCGGCAGCGCATCGACCAACGCCTGCAGACCCTGTGCGCGCTCTGCCAGTTGCCGCCGGAGTTGCTGGCGCGTTATCCGGCCGAACTGTCTGGCGGTCAACGCCAGCGCGTGGGCTTGATCCGTGCGCTGATGCTGGATCCACCGGCCCTGCTGCTGGACGAGCCACTGGGCGCGCTCGACCCGATCGTGCGTTACGACCTGCAGGCGCAGATGCGCGCGCTGTTCGCCCAGCTCGGCAAGACCGTGGTGCTGGTGACCCACGACGTAGCCGAAGCCGCCTACCTGGCCGACACCCTGGTGCTGATGCGGGCCGGCCAGGTGGTGCAGCAGGGCAGTGCGCGCAGCCTGCTGGAACAGCCGGCCGATCCGTTCGTGCAGCGCTTTCTCACTGCGCAGCGCAGCATCGGCGACGCCGCATGATCGCGCGCGTGCTGCTCGCCGTTGCACTGCTGATCGCAAGCGTCGGTGCGCAAGCCGCGCAGGTGACGATCGGCTCGAAGAACTTCACCGAGGCCGTGCTGCTGGGCGAGATCGCCACCGCCGCCGGGCAGCGCGACGGCGTGGACGTGCAACACCGCGCGCAGCTCGGTGGCACGCGCATCCTGTGGCGCGCGCTGGAGACCGGGCAGATCGATGCGTACGCCGAATACACCGGCACGCTGGCGCAGGAACTGCTGCAGCTGCCTAAAGCCAGCCAAGCCGAACTGCGCGCCGCACTGGACGCGCGTGGGCTGGCGATGACCGACTCGCTCGGCTTCCAGAACACCTATGCCTTCGGCATGCGCGTCGAGCGCGCGCAGGCGCTTGGCATCGCATCGATGTCGGATCTGGCACGGCATCCATCGCTCAAGATCGGGCTGAGCAACGAATTCATGCAGCGCGCCGATGGCTGGCCGGGCGTGCGCGCCGCCTATGCACTGCCGCAGACCGCGACCGGGCTGGATCACGATCTGGCCTACCGCGCGCTGCAGAGCGGAGCGATCGAGGTCACCGATCTGTACAGCACCGATGCGGAAATTCCGTATTACCGGCTGCAGGTGCTGCGCGACGACCGCCATTACTTTCCCGATTACCAGGCGGTGTTCCTGTATCGCAAGGACCTGGCGCAGCGCTCGCCGGCGATGCTCAAGGCATTGCAGGGGCTGCAGGGGCGCATCGACGAGGCGACCATGCAGCGGCTCAACGCACAGGTGAAGCTGGAGCGTCAGTCCGAGGCGGCGGTGGCTGCGCAGTGGCTGGGCGTTGCGCCGGCATCGGCAGCCGACTCGCGTGTGGCGCGTCTGCTGCGGCATACGCGCGAGCATCTGGCCCTGGTCGGCATCTCGTTGGGCTTTGCCTTGCTGATCGCGTTGCCGCTGGGCGTGCTGGCGGCCCGGCGGCCGCGGCTCGGGCAGGTGGTGCTGTCGTTGACCGGCGTGTTGCAGACCTTGCCGTCGCTGGCAGTGTTCGTCTTCATGATTCCCTTGTTCGGCATCGGCGCCAAACCGGCGATTGCCGCGTTGTTTCTCTACAGCCTGCTGCCGATCGTGCGCAACACGCATGCCGGGCTGACCTCGATCCCGCGCGAGTTGCGCCAGACCGCCGAGGCGATCGGGCTGCCGGCATGGACGCGCCTGTGGCGGGTGGAACTGCCGCTGGCGCGTCGTACCATCGTGGCCGGCATCCAGACCGCGGCGGTGATCAACGTAGGCACCGCCACGCTGGGCGCGTTGATCGGCGCAGGCGGCTACGGCCAACCGATCCTCACCGGCATCCGCCTGGACGATATCGGCCTGATCCTGGAAGGCGCGATTCCTGCGGCGGTGCTCGCGCTGATCGTGCAGGCGCTGTTCGAAGGCCTGGAGCGCTGGGTCACGCCGCGTGGGCTGCGCATCCGCCAGCGCGGCTGAGCCCGTAGAAGCGGACCCGGCCGCGACCGGGCTTAGCCGGTAACGCCCCGTCGCGGCCGGGTCCGCTCCTACGGTTACGCGGCTGGCAGCGCTGCGATCAGGGCTGAGAGCGCATCCTCGGTGACATTGAGGTGCGGTGCGATACGTAGACGTCCGTGTCGGCGTGTGCAGATCGCCCCGCGTGCGCCGAACGCCGTCGCCACCGCATCCAGCTGATTGGCTGGCGGCTGCAACGCGGTTAGATGCGCCGCGTGGGCGGGCGTGCACCAACTGCCCAGGCCGCGTGCCTGCAGCGCCGCGTTCCAGCGCGCGGTGAGCGTACCCAGTGCCTGCGCAATGCGCGCCGGTTGCCAGGCAGCGACCTGCTGCAAGGCCACCGTCGCCATCGCGATCCGCAATGGATCGGCAACGCCGCCGGCATCGAACCGGCGCGCACCGCTGCGATAGGACGGCGCCTGGGCCACCGGAAACTCCCAGCTGCTGCCGGCATCGCGGCCGATCCAGTGTTCCTCGATCGGCACCCCCTGCGCCCGCCATTGCGGGGCCACCCACAGCCAGGCCAGCCCCATCGGCCCCAGCAGCCATTTGTGGCCGACGCTGACCACGAAGTCCGGCCGCCAGCGCGGCAGGTCGGTCGGCAGCACGCCCAGGCTCTGGCTAAGATCCAGCACCAGCGCTGCGCCGCGTGCGTGCACCGCGGCGCTGATGCGGTCCAGATCGAGCTGTCGTCCATCCAGCCAGTACGCATGCGGCAAGGTCACGATGCGCAAGGCCGGTGTCTGGGCGATAGCCTGCAGCACCGCCGCGGTCAAGGCATCGCCACCGGCCGTGGACACCGCCACGATGTGCGCGCCCACCTCGGCACAGCGGCGTTGCCAGATCAGCAGGTTCGAGGGGAACTGGCCTTCCAGCAGCAGCACCGCCTCGCCGCGTTGCAGCGGCAGGTTGCGTGCGGCGGTCGCCAGGCCGTGCGCGGCCGAGGGCAGCATTGCCACGCCGTCGGCATCGGCGTCGAACAGGCCTGCAGCGAGCATGCGCAAACGCTCGATGTCCTGCAGCCAGGCATCGAACGGCAGCTGCCACGGGGTGGCCAGCGCATCCACCGCCTGATGCGCGACCGCTTGCACCGCGCGCAGCAGCGGGCCGCGCGAGGCGGCATCCAGATAGGTGATATCGGCAGGTAACGCAAATGCCTGCTGGCGGCGTTCCCATTCGACGGGCGCGGGGAGCAGGCTGGACAGAGAAAAAGAAGACATGGCGACAGCTTACCGCTGGCTGCCACGCTGCCGACACGGCGCGTTCACAGGCGCTCCTCAAGCATATGGCGATGTCTGCACTCTCATCTCTGCTGGGCCACCACCAGCAACAGCAGCTGACGCTGCTGGAACGCTACGCGCAGACCCGCGCGCTGAGCGATCGCCTCGCCGCACCCCTGAGCGCTGAAGACGCAATGGTGCAGAGCATGCCCGACGCCAGCCCCAGCAAATGGCATCTGGCACACACCACCTGGTTTTTCGAACGCTTCGTGCTGCAGGCCGATCCGGCCTACCGTGTGTTCGACCCGGCCTGGGATTTCCTGTTCAACAGCTACTACCAGAGCGTGGGCCCGATGCACGCGCGCGCGCGTCGCGGAGTGTTGTCGCGGCCGTCGTTGCAGCAGGTGCGCGACTACCGGGCCGCAGTCGATGCGCAGATGCAGCAGCGCCTGCGTGACGGGGTGTTGGACGCGCAGGCTTGCACCATCGTGCAGCTCGGCATCCAGCACGAGCAGCAGCACCAGGAATTGCTGTTGACCGATATCAAGCACGCGCTGTGGAGCAATCCGCTGCAGCCGGCGTACCGCGATGCGCCGGCACCGCCTGCGGCCGTCGCCAGCACGCTGCGCTGGCAGGCACGCGACGAACAGATCGTGGAGATCGGCGCAGCGGCATGGCCGCAGGCCGACACCTTCGCCTACGACAACGAGTCGCCGCGCCACCGCGTGCTGGTCGGTGCGCATGCGTTGGCGCATCGGGTGGTCAGCAACGCCGAGTTCCAGCAGTTCATCGACGCCGGTGGCTACCGCAGTGCCGGTGCCTGGCTCAGCGATGGCTGGGCGATGGTGCAGGCGCAAGGCTGGCAGCACCCGCTGTATTGGGACGCGGACGGACGCGAGTTCACCCTGGATGGCTGGCGCCCGCGCGACGCGCATGCGCCGGTATGCCA
The DNA here is from genome assembly GCF_040203315.1 of Xanthomonas sp. WHRI 8393. Taxonomy (NCBI): domain Bacteria; kingdom Pseudomonadati; phylum Pseudomonadota; class Gammaproteobacteria; order Lysobacterales; family Lysobacteraceae; genus Xanthomonas; species Xanthomonas sp. WHRI 8393. The sequence goes on from NZ_JBEGGL010000001.1 coordinate 318,250, forward strand.
TCTGAGCCTGTTCGAAGCCGATGCGTTCGCGCGCTGGGCCGGCGCACGCCTGCCCACCGAAGCCGAGTGGGAACAGGCCGCCACCGGTGTGCCGGTGCAGGGCAATTTCGTCGATAGCGACGCCTTGCATCCGCGCGGCGCCGACGCGGTGGATACCGGCCTGCAGCAGTTATTCGGCGATGTCTGGGAATGGACCGGCAGCGCCTACCTGCCGTATCCCGGCTTTGCGCCGTGGCCCGGGTCGCTGGGCGAATACAACGGCAAATTCATGAATGCGCAATGGGTGCTGCGCGGTGGCAGCTGTGCCACGCCGGCTAGCCACGTCCGCGCCAGTTACCGCAACTTTTTTCCCTCCGATGCGCGTTGGCAGTTTGCCGGCGTGCGCCTTGCCAAGGATCTGCCTTGAACGCCGCCGCCCATGCCATGCAACGCGCGCACGCCGCGCTGACCGACCTGCGCCCGCAACCGGATGACATCACCGCCGACGCGCTGGCCGGGCTGCAGCAAACGCCCAAGACGCTGCCGTCGAAGTATTTCTACGATGCGCACGGCTCGCAGCTGTTCGAGGCGATCACCCGGCAGCCGGAGTACTACCTCACCGGCACCGAACTGGCCTTGCTAGAGGCCAGCATGGCCTCGATCGCGCAGGCGATCGGCGCTGGCGTGCACGTGGTCGAATACGGCAGCGGCAGCGGGCGCAAGACCGAATTGCTGCTGCAGGGCCTGCGCGATGTGGTGGCCTACACGCCGCTGGAAATCTCGCGCACGGCCTTGCTTGAAAGTACCGCGCGGCTGGCGCAGCAGTTCCCGCAGATCCAGATGCTGCCGGTATGCACCGACTTCACCAAGCCGCTGCAGCTGCCGCAGGCGCAGCGCCCGGCGCGCCGGCATCTGGTGTTCTTCCCCGGTTCGACGCTGGGCAATTTCACCGATGATGCCGCCGTCGAGTTGCTCGATGCGATGCGCCAGACCATGGGCAGCGACGGGTGCGCCCTGATCGGCATCGATCTGGACAAGGATGCCGGGTTGATCGAGGCCGCCTACAACGATGCGGCCGGCGTCACTGCCGAGTTCACCCTGAATCTGCTGGCGCGGCTCAACCGCGAGATCGGTAGCGACTTCGATCTGGACGGCTTCCGCCACCACGCGGTGTATGCGCGCGAACGCGGCCGCATCGAAACCTTTCTGATCAGCCAGCGTGCCCAGCGCGTGCAGGTGGGCGGCAAGGCATTCGAATTTGCCGAAGGCGAGGCGATGCAGGTCGAATACAGTTACAAGTACACCGACGCGCGCTTTGCCGAACTCGCCGCCGCTGCGGGGCTGAAAGTCACTCACGGCTGGAACGATGCCAAGGACTGGTTCGGCCTGCGCGTGTTGCGCCCGCTCTGAGTTCTGGCGTCTGGCGTGCAACGGATCGACGATGCGCAGATTGTCGCGACCATCCGCGCGCTACTGGCGGGCCGGCTGCCGGAGCAATCGATCTGCCCGTCCGAGGTCGCCCGCGCACTCAGCGGCGACGAAGCGCGCTGGCGCGCGCTGATGCCGCAGATCCGCAGCGTTGCCGCCGATCTGGCCGGCAGCGACGTGGTGCAGATCACCCAACGTGGCGACGTGGTCGATGTGCGAGCTGTGCGTGGGCCGGTCCGCCTGAGGCGCGGCCGGCATTTCGAATGACGGGTGGGGCGCTGCATGCGCAACACCGCTCGCGTGCGCGGCGGTGACACCTTGCCGAATCGATGACGGCGCCGGCAGCCCATCGCCCCAGCCGGCACTGACCGCCGTCTTGCGGCAAACGTGATCAGTCGACGCAGCAGCGGCCGTTGCGCGGCGTCTGTGCCACGACCCACCAGCCTGTCACTCCGCACTACCGGCAACACCTCATCGGGTCGGCGCGCAACGCGTTGATCCTGCAACGCTGATCCGCATACCTACGCCGCCTGCACCACATGCAGGGCCTTGGGATTGCGCCACTGCACCAGCAGCGCCGCTTCGCGTGCCTTGGCTTCCTGCAGGTGCGCGTGCTTGATATGCCCATAGCCGCGGATATGTTCGGGAATGCTGGCGATCTGCGCGGCCAGGCCGACGTTGTCGGCATCCAGCCGTTGCAGCAGCGTGTCCACTGTTGCCACGTAGTCGGCAATCAGCTGACGCTCGCCACGCCGTTCGGCGCTGTAGCCGAACACATCCAGCTTGCCGCCGCGCAGGAACTTCAGCCGCGCCAGCAGCCTGAAGGCAGTGAACATCCACGGCCCGTATTCGCGCTTGATCGCGTGGCCGTGCGCATCCTTCCTGGCCAACAGCGGCGGTGCCAGGTGGAAGCGCAGCGTGTAGTTGCCTTCGAACTGCTGCTGCAGCCGGCGCTGGAAGTCGCCACGCGTATACAGCCGCGCCACCTCGTATTCGTCCTTGTAGGCCATCAGCTTGAAGAAGTAACGCGCCACCGCCTCGCTCAACGCGCTGCTGCCGGGCGCCTGTTGCGCTTCGTGCGTGCGCACGCGCTCGACCAGGCTGCGATAGCGCTGTGCGTAGGCGGCATCCTGGTAGTCGGTCAGAAACGCCACGCGCCGCGCGATGGCTTCGTCCAGCGACTGCGCCAGCTGCTCGTCGTCGAGCGGATGCGTGGGCGCATCGACATCGCCATGCAGCGTGTTGCCGTCGCTCTGCGCCAGCGCATGCGGTGCGGTCTGCCCGCCAAGATCGTGTTCTTCCCAGCTGCCCGGTGCGCGCGCTGGCGGCGTATCGCCCTGTGCATGCGCACGCTCGCCACCCTTGCCCAACCCGGCCGCCTGCTGCACCGCCGGCAGGTCGATCGCGGCCAGGCGCCCCCACGCAAATGCCTGCTGGTTCATCGCCACCGCCGCGCCATTGAGCTCGATGGCGCGCATCAGCGCCGCATGCGACAACGGCACCAGCCCGTGCTGCCAGGCATAGCCAAGCACGAACAGGTTGCTGGCGATCGCATCGCCCAGCAGCGCGGTGGCCAGTTGCGTGGCATCCAGCAACAGCGGCTCCTGGCCGCCCAATGCGGTGCGCACGCCGGCAATGATCTCGGCGGCAGGGAACTGCAGGTCCGGCTGGGTGGTGAAGTTGCCCGGCATCGCTTCGTAGGTGTTGAGCACCACCTGGGTGCGGCCGTCGCGCACCTTGGACAAGGCCCAGTAATCGTTGACCACCACCATGTCGCAGCCCAGCACCAGATCCGCTTCGCCGGCAGCGATGCGCACTGCGTGGATATCGGCCGGTCGGCGCGCGATGCGGATATGCGTGGTCACCGCGCCACCCTTCTGCGCCAGGCCGGTCTGGTCCAGCACCGTGGCGCCCTTGCCTTCCAGATGCCCGGCCATGCCGAGCAATGCGCCGATGGTCACCACGCCGGTACCGCCGACGCCGGTGATGAGGATGTTCCAGGGCTGTTGCAGCGTGGTGCGTTGCGGCGGCGCGGGCAGGTTGCCCAGCAAGGCGCTGGCATCGCGCTGTTGGCCCTTGCGCGGCGCACCGCCATGCACGGTGACAAAGCTCGGGCAAAAGCCCGACACACAGGAATAATCCTTGTTGCAATTGGATTGGTCGATCTGCCGCTTGCGGCCGAATTCGGTCTCCTTGGGCAGCACCGACACGCAGAAACTCTTTTCGCCGCAATCGCCGCAGCCTTCGCACACCAGCGAATTGATCATGACGCGCTTGGGCGGGTCGACCAGCTTGCCGCGCTTGCGGCGGCGGCGCTTTTCGGTGGCGCAGGTCTGGTCGTAGATCAGGATCGACACGCCCTTGACCGTGCGCAACTGCTGCTGCACCGCATCCAGTTCGCTGCGATCGTGGAACGCCACCTCGCTGGGGAAGCGCTCGCGCCGGCGCGTCCATTTGCCGATGTCGTCGCTGACCACCGCGATGGTGTGGATGCCTTCGGCGCGCAGCTGCTGCGCGATGTCCGGCACGGTGAGCGTGCCGTCCACCGGCTGGCCGCCGGTCATCGCCACCGCATCGTTGTAGAGGATCTTGTAGGTGATGTTGACGCCGCTGGCGACCGACTGCCGGATCGCCAGCGAGCCGCTGTGGAAATAGGTGCCGTCGCCCAGGTTCTGGAATACGTGCGGCGTTTCGGTGAACGGCGCCTGCCCCGACCAGGTCACGCCTTCGCCGCCCATATGGGTGAAGGTGTCGGTGGAGCGGTTCATCCAGGTCACCATGTAATGGCAACCGATTCCGCCCAGCGCACGCGAGCCTTCCGGCACCGCGGTGGAGGTGTTGTGCGGGCAGCCGGAGCAGTAATGCGGCACGCGCGGGAACAGCGCGCGCGGCAAGGCCATTTCGGCCTCCTTGCTGTCCATCCAGCGCAGCCGCTGTTCGATCGACTCGGTCATCGCGCTGGACGGCAGTGCAAAGCGCTGGATGCGCTTGCCGATCACCGCGGCGATCGTGGCCGGAGTCAATTCACCGGTGGACGGCAGGATCCATTCGCCCTGCTCGTCGTACTTGCCGACGATGCTGGGCCGCGCACCGGCGCTGGCCGGCCAGTTGTAGAACAGCTCCTTCATCTGGCGCTCGATGAAGGCCTTTTTCTCTTCCACCACCACGATGTCGTCGAGCCCGCGCGCGAACGCGCTGATGCCCACCGGCTCCAGCGGCCAGGTCATGCCGACCTTGTACACGCGGATGCCGATCTGCGCGCAGGCCTGCGCATCCAGGCCCAGGTATTCCAGCGCCTGCAACACGTCCAGATAGCTCTTGCCGGTGGTGACGATGCCCAGCCGCGCATGCGGCGAATCCAGCACCAGCTTGTCGATCTGGTTGGCGCGTGCGAAGGCCTGTGCGGCGGCGATCGCATAGCGGTGCAGGCGCATTTCCTGATCCACCGGCGGGTCCGGCCAGCGGATGCTCAGGCCGCCCGCCGGTAGCGCAAAGTCCTCCGGCAACACGATGCTGCGTGCGAACGGATCCACATCCACCGAGGCCGACGACTCCACCGTCTCGGCAATGGTCTTGAAGCCGACCCAGCGCCCGGTATAGCGGCTCATCGCCCAGCCGAGCAGGCCCATGTCCAGGATGTCCTGCACCCCGGCCGGGTTGAGGATCGGCATCATCGCGCTGACGAATTCTTCTTCCGAACCGTGCGGCAGGGTGGAGCTGCGGCAGGCATGGTCGTCGGCGGCCAGTGCCAGCACGCCGCCATACGGCGAGGTGCCGGCGGCGTTGCCGTGCTTGAACACATCGCCGCTGCGGTCCACGCCTGGGCCCTTGCCGTACCACATGCCGTAGACGCCCTGCACCTTGGCACCGGGGAACAGGTTGGTCTGCTGGGTGCCCCAGACCATGGTGGCGGCCAGGTCTTCGTTGAGGCCGGGGGTGAAGGTCACCCTGGCCGCGTCCAGATGCTTGCGCGCACGCCACAGCTCCAGGTCGAAACCGCCCAGCGGGCTGCCGCGATAGCCGCTGATGAAGCCGGCAGTCGCAAGGCCGGCGGCGTCATCGCGCAGGCGCTGCATCAACGGCAGCCGCACCAGCGCCTGCACGCCGGACAGGTAGATGCGCCCGTCGGCACGCGTGTACTTGTGCTCCAGCGTGTAATCCGCATCCACCTGGCCGAGCTCCGGCGTGTTGGCAGAGTCGGGAGAAGAGAGTGCAGCAGTACTGGTCATGGCGTGCCCGGAAAGGGTGGCTGGGACCCGGTGCGTGTCATCTGAAACCAATGACCCGCCCGACGGATTCCAAAACGGCGGTGCAAAGTGTAACAGTCGCCCTTCACGCGCCCGTTGCATGCGGATGCACAGCCGTCGCGCTGCGGTTACGATGGGGACGGGAAGGGTCGTTTGCTGTCAGGGGATAAAGCCAGTGAAAAGGAAATACGCATGGGCCGCGATGTTGGCCTTGCTCGGGGGCGTGTGGTCGATGGCGCAGGCGCAGAACCTGCCCAAGCCCAAGGAGTTCTATTTCGACGAAGATCGCGGCACCACCAAGGCCGTGGTCGCGGTACAGGGGCAGGGCGATGCGGTGGTCGACCGCCTGGCGGCGATGGTGCAGCGTGACGCCCGCGCGGCCGAGCCGCGCGCGCAACTGGCCTCGCTGGCCTATGCCGGGGGACGCACGCAGTTGGGCGACGAGCTCTACCAGGGTGCCCTGGGGCTGGTCTCCAACGGCAGCCAGCAATACCGTGCCATCACCTGGAACTACGGCTGGGATCTGTTGCGCGCCGACCAGCCCGACAAGGCCTTGCAGCAGTGGGCCAGCCTGGCCAACGGCCGCCCGGCCGCGCCGGCCTGGTTGCCGACCACCGCCGCCCTGGCGCTATGGCGCAGCGGGCGTAAGCAGGAAGCGGTCGAGTGGTATGCCGCCGCAGTGCGCACCTGGCCGGATCGCTGGAGCAGCACCGCCAGCTACGCCACCTTGCTGCCGGATTGGCGCGAGGCCGAACGCGCCAGCCTGGCCGAGGTCTTTGCGGCATGGCAGGCGAACCCGCCGGCGTTTCCGTAACTCGGCGGCGGGCGCGCTGCAGAAAGCCCCGTAGCGCGCTGCTGTACATCACGTCGCACGGCGTTTTGCGGCCGGCGCCAGCGGGCAATGCGGCCACGCTCCAAGTCATTGCTTTGGGTGTCGTGCTTGGAAGGATTGGTCAGCGCTGATGGATCAGTTGTAGAGCGGATGATCTGCGGCTTGGCTGCAGGGCCCTTGCCCGCCCACCCTCGCAGGACACGCCGCAAGGACGTCCCTGTAGGCTCTTACGCGGCATCCATGCCGCGTAAGGTCCCGCGACGGTGAGCGGGCAAGGACCAGTCGAGATGGTCGGTCTTTTGAGGTAGTCGTCCGTGCGATAGCTCGATCGTAGAGCGGTTGATCTGTGCTTGGCTGCAGGGCCCTTGCCCGCCCACCATCGCGGGACACGCCGCAAGTACGTCCGTGTAGGCTCTTACGCGGCATCCATGACGCGTAAGGTCCCGCGACGGTGAGCGGGCAGGGACCCGTCGAGATGGTCGGTCTTTTGAAGCAGCCGCCCGTGCGATAGCTCAATCGTAGAGCGGTTGATCTGCGGCTGGGTTGCAGGGCCCTTGCCCGCCCACCATCGCAGGACACGCCGCAAGTACGTCCGTGTAGGCTCTTACGCGGCATCCATGCCGCGTAAGGTCCCGCGACGGTGGGCGGGCAATGACCCGTGGAGGTGGTCGGTGCGCATGCTCAAGTGCAGTGCGGATTCGCGTTGTCCGATAGTGATGGGCCGGATCCTAGAAGCGGCAAGCCTCGACATGCCTGTTGCCAGGCGTTGAGCGAACGATCTGCGCCACGCGTAGGCGTGCTCGCCGATTTAGCCCGTCGTCGATCCAGCCCGTCACTGATCCAGGCACGACACGCTCACTATGCGATGCTGATTGCTGCTTTCCCACGGACCTGACCACGCCATGGCGGTGGATGCATTTGCGTTGATTCTGGCGATGTTGGGGCTCGGCCTGCTGTTCGCGCGCTTGCGGGTGCTGCCGGACAACAGCGCCGATGTACTCAATCGCATCGTGCTGTACATCTGCCTGCCAGCCTCGGTGCTCACCTATGTGCCGCGGTTGCACCTGGATGCCTCGCTGGGTGGAGTGATCGCCACGCCGTGGTTGCTGACCGCAATCATCGTGCCGCTGCTGTGGGGCTGCAGCCGCCTGTTCCGGTTCAAGCGCGAGGAATACGCCGCGCTGCTGATGTGCGTGGTGTTCACCAACTCCAGCTTCATCGGCTTTCCGATGGTGCGCGCGTTGATCGGCGATCACGCCCTGCCGTATGCGGTGGTCTACGACCAGTTCGGCACCTTCGTGCTGTTATCGACGTTCGGGCTGTATGTGCTGGCCCGCTACAGCGGCGACACTCCGCCGACCGCGAAGCTGATCCTGTTGCGCGTGCTGCGCTTCCCGCCGCTATGGGCATTGCTGTTTGCATTGACCGTGATGCCGGAACAGCCGCCGACCTGGATTGGCGCGGGCTTGAAGAGCCTGGCCGACGCGATGCTGCCGCTGGTGATGCTGGCGGTGGGCTTTTCGCTGCAGTTGCGCCTGCCTGCGGACGAACTCAAACCCTTGGCCGTGGGCCTGGCCTTCAAGTTGGCAGTGATGCCGATCCTGGCATTGCCGCTGTCGCTGGCGCTCGGCTTGCATGGCGCGATGCTGCAGACCAACGTGCTCGAATCGGCCATGCCCACCATGATCACCGCCGCCGCGCTGGCCATCACGCATCGGCTGGCGCCGCGCCTGGCCGCAGCGATGGTCGGCTACAGCATCCTGCTGTCGCTGCTGACCCTGCCTGCATGGGCCTGGCTGTTGGCACGCCTGGTGGCTTGATAGGGCCTGGTCCGTATGAAATGCTGGCCCGCAACACTGCGCGCCCATATGGAACAGGAGCAACACATGCACGGATATCGCTTGATCACCACGGCGCTGCTATGGCTTGGCAGCGTCTGCGCGGCACATTCGGCAATGGCGGCAGCGCCTGCGAGCACAGCGGCTGCGGCCAACGATCCGCTGGTGGATCAATGGGCACGCCAGGTCGGCCAGACCATGCAGGCACGCCTGCGCAGCATGGCGTCCAGCGGCGAGCCCAGGCAGCTGTATCTGGCCGGTCTGTTGTGGGTCGATGCCGAGGACGACGCGGCGTCGGCCGCAGACGGAGGCTATGCCCCCATCCAGCGCGTCTGGCTGCAGCGTGCCCTGGACGCGCGGCCGCGCGACCCGTTGGTGGCGCGCATGGAAGCCGCCGGTTGCGCACCTGCGTTGCGCTGTGACCCAGGCGCTGCGCTGGCTTTCCTGGAGCAGGCCGATGCCGGCAACGCCAGTGTGCATCTGCGTGCCTATACGGCTGCGCAGCGCCGCGGCGACCAGGCGGCTGCCGAGCGCGCCTGGCAGGCGGCCGTGCAGTCCGATCATTTCGACAGCGGTGCGCTGGCATTCGGCAAGGCCCTGCATGCCAGCTACGACGGCGTGCAATGGCCATCGCTGGCCTCGGTCAGCCTGCGCGCGCAACTCGACGCGCAAGGCATGCCTTCCACTGGCGCGGACATGGCGGCGATGTTCGTGATGGGTGCCTGGTCTGCACATGCACTTCCCGCGCTGGGCGATCTGATGCGGCGCTGCAGCCCCACCGGTGTCACGTCCGCGTTACGCGACGAGTGCATGGCCGTGCTGAACAACGTGGCCAATGACGAGTCCACCTTGGCCACCGCCCTGATCGGCAGCAGAGGCATGGCGGCACTGAGCAGCGGCGCTGATGCCACGCGCTGGCAGGCGCGGGTGCGGGAACTGCAGTGGCTACAGCAGCAGGAGCAGCTCCGCGCGTCCGGCGTCGATGGCATGTCCGACAAGCTGGAGGTCGTCCTGACGCAGGGCGAAGTGCCGGCGTTGCGTGCGCAGTTACAGCGTCAAGGCCTTGCAGTGCAGCCGCCTGCGGGTTGGCAGCCGGGCGCGCCAGGCCGCCAGGCCCGCTAATTCGCTTGGCCGGCGCATGTCGCCTCGGCCATCTGCCAGCGGACGATGCTGCAGTGCGAGAGCGATCACGGTGGACGTTTAACGCCTTTCGACTACTTCCTCACTTCGTCGCGGTGTACGCTGCCGGCTTGCTCCCGGAAGCGAGGCGTGCATGAAGACAGTCCTGGTGGCCGGCTCCAAAGGCGGCGTCGGCAAGACCACGATCGCCACCAATCTGGCCGCCCATGCGGCCTTGCAGGGCCAGCGCACCGTGCTGGCGGACGCCGATCCGCAAGGCTCGTCCACGCGTTGGGCGCAGCGTCGCGCCAGCCTGGAAAGTGCGGTGTTGCCGATCGACGCCACCCGCCGGCGCAACTGGCAGGCCGCGGTGCCCGATGGTACCGACCAGCTGGTCATCGATGCTCCGGCCGGTGCGATGGCCGACGACCTGAGCGGCTTTCTCGACCACGTCGATGCCATCGTGGTGCCGGTCCTGTCCTCGGCGCTCGATATCGAAGCGGTGGTCGGCTTCCTCAACACGCTGGCCAAGGTGCCGCGCGTGCATCAGCGCAAATTGCCGGTGGGCCTGGTGCTCAACCGCGCCCGTCCCTGGACCCAGACCTCGCAGCAAGCTGCCGAGATGATCGGCGCCTGGCCCTATCCCCTGGTAACCCAGCTGCGCGACACCCAGGCCTATGTGGTGATGGCCGGGTTGGGGCGCAGCCTGTTCGATTACCGCTCGGCGCAGGTGCGCGACCATCAACAGGACTGGGAGCCGCTGTTCAAGTGGCTCAAGAAGTCCTAGACCGGAGTGTTTTCATGCGCGAACTGATACTGCTGCGACACGCCCACGCCGAGCCGGCCGATACCGGCCAGGCCGATCTGGATCGCCCGCTGTCCCCGCACGGCATCGCCGAGGCCGAATCTGCCGGCCGCTGGCTGCGCGAGCAGCGCCTGGTGCCCGACCGCGTGCTGTGCTCGCCGGCGCGACGTGCGCGCGAGACGCTGGAAGCGGTGCTGGAACTCACCGGCTATATCGAACAACGCCTGGACGAGCGGATCTACGACGCCACGCCGGGCACCCTGGCCAGCCTGGTGGACGAACACCGCGATGCCGAGCGCCTGCTGCTGGTCGGCCACAACCCGGGCCTGGAACGGCTGGCCGCCTTGATGCACAGCGGCCAGACCGGCGACTACCGCGGCATGCCGACCGCCGCGATCGCCCTGCTGGCACTGCCGCTGGATGCGGCCATCGAACCGGGCATCGCCCGCCTGACCGCCTTCTGGTGGCCTTGATCCGTGTCATCGTCGCTGCGCTGGTTTGCCTGGCTCGCGCTCTGGGTCGCTCTTCCCTGCATGGCGCAGCAGAAGCTGCATTCCATCGATCCGGTGCAATCGCGCTTCGGGTTCGAGATCAGGACGCGCTTCGGCATGAAGATCGAGGGGTTCTTCCCGCGCTTTCGGGGTGAATTGGCGGAATTGCCTGACGGGCGCCAGCAGGTGCGCTTCCGTCTGGATGCCACGCAGGTGGAAATTCCCGGCAAGGACCGCTACACGGCGTGGATGCGCGGCGAGGATTTTTTCGACGTCGCGCAGTATCCGGTGGTGGAATTCGAGTCGTTTCCCTATACCGCGGAGGTGGTGAAGAAGGGCGGCGACATCACCGGCAACCTGACCATTCGCGGAATCACCCACATCGAGACCCTGCACGTGGTGCCGGCTGAATGCGCGCGGCCGGGCTATGATTGCGATGTAATCAGTCGAGGTACGGTCCTGCGTGGACGTTACGGAATGAATGCGTGGCAGATGGCCCTGGGTGACAGGGTGACGTTCATTCTGCGTGGGCGGTTGCAGGAGGCGCGGCGCCCGTGAGGTTCCTGTTGAGGGTGCTTGTGCTGGCAACGCTGTTGCTCGGCACCGGATGCGCCGGCCTGTCGCAAATCGAACGCAACCGTGCCGCCGGGGTGGCGGCCGCTGCCCGCAGTACCGTGGTCAGCTGCACGCAGGCCAATCGTTGCGCCCAGCTCTCGCCATTGCGCGCGCTGGGTGGCGAGGCGATCACCGCCTCCACGCCGGCCGCGCCGCGGCATTACGCCACCATCGTCGATCACGGTGAAGAATCGCTGGTGGCGCGGCTCAACCTGATCCGCAGCGCTACCCGCAGCATCGACCTGCAGACCTACATCTTCGACAAGGACGACAGCGCGCGGATGGTGCTGGATGCGTTGACCGATGCGGCGCAGCGCGGGGTCAAGGTGCGCATCCTGATCGATCAGCTCTCGGCGATCGCGGATCTGCAGATTCTCGGTGCGCTGGCCAGCACCCACGAAAACCTGCAGCTGCGCATCTACAACCCGACCTTCGGCAAGGTCAAGCTCAATTACTTCGACTATGCCGGCAGCGTGGTGTGCTGTTTCCGTCGCTTCAACCAGCGCATGCACAACAAGCTGCTGGTGGTGGACGACGTGCTCGGCGTGGTCGGCGGCCGCAATTACCAGGACGACTATTACGACTGGGACAGCGAGTACAACTTCCGCGACCGCGACGTGATCCTGGCCGGACCAGAAGTACGCGCGATGGCCGCCAATTTCGATGCGTTCTGGCGCGCGCGCCGCAGCGTGCCGGCCGAGCGTCTGAACGATGTCGGGCGCCTGCTGCTGGAGCAGGGCGCGCCCAAGATGCCGCCGGCCACGTTCCGTCGCCCCGATCGGGTGGAGCGGGTCGATCAGGAGGCGCGCGATCCGCAGTTCGTGCGCGATGCGTTCGTGACCCCGGCCATGCCGGTGCAGCGTGTGCTGTATGTGGCCGACCTGCCGCAGAAGCACCGCAAGGAGCACGCCGCCAAGGCGGTGTCCACCGCGCCGGAACTCGACGGCCTGATTGCCGGCGCGCAGCAGGAAGTGCTGCTGCAGACCCCGTATCTGGTGTTGTCCGACAAGGCGCAGGCGATCTTCCGCGCATTGCGCCAGCGCCCGCAGCCGCCGCGGATCGTGGTGTCGACCAATAGCCTGGCCGCCACCGACAACCCGATCGTGTATGCGCTGTCGTACAAGTTCAAACGCCGCAACATGCGCGAGCTGGGCTTCAACGTCTACGAGTTCAAGCCGTTCCCGCTGAACGCGCCGGTGGAGTACGCCAACCTGGTGCCCGATCCACTCAACCCTGCGGCGGCCGAGCCGGCCGAAGACGATGGTCGGGTCAACCGCGTGATCGGCGGCAGTGCGGCCGGCAATGCCATGCGTGGCAGTGGTGGCGGTGGCGGTGGCGGTGGCACGGCCGGCACTGCGATCCGCGGCAGCGGGGGGGGCGCAGGCCGTGCGCCCGGCGGCAGCGAGGTCGATCGGCGCGTGTTGCGCACCGAGACACGGCCCTCGTTCCTGGGCACGCGTGCGGTCAACAAGCCGCTGCCGGTGACCCGTGCCGGTGCACGCATGGGCCTGCATGCCAAGTCGTTGGTGGTGGACCGCCGCATCGGCGTGATCGGCACGCACAACTTCGATCCGCGCAGCGAGAACTACAACACCGAAGCGGCGGTGGTGATCGACGATGCGCGCTTTGCGCAGGCGCTGGCGGCCAGCATCGAGCGCGACATGGCGCCGGAAAACGCCTGGACCGTGGCCCCGCGCGAAAAGCCGCCGGTGCTGAGCGGATTGAACTACAGCGTGGGCAAGGTGTCCGAAGCCTTGCCGGTGCTGGATTTCTGGCCCTGGCGCTATGCCACCAATTACGAGTTCCAGCCGGGGCCGGGTTGCCCGTTCCCGCTCAAGCGCCAGGACCCGCAGTTCCGGCAGTGCTATGTGGCGGTAGGCGATTTCCCCGAGGTCAACGTCGGCCCGAAGTGGCTGCTGGTGCGGATGCTGACCGCCTTCGGTGCGGGATTGGTGCCGATCCTCTGATCGCAGCGATGCCGGCCCGGGGCCGGCATCGAGACGGCGCGTGGCAACCGGTGCATCGTGGAGCGACGCACCGCTGCAATGGCGCGGTGCGCTGCGGTAGGTAAATGGGCGGCGCGCCACACACCGCCATCCGCCGAAGTCACCATCGCGGCCTGGCGTGCAGCACCAGCTAAAGGCAGTTGCATCAGATCCCAGCGCCGCAGATGCTGTCCCGATTCCCGATTCCCGATTCCCGATTCCCGATTCCCGATTCCCGATTCCCGATCCCCGATCCCCAATCCCCAATCCCCAATCCCCAATCCCCAATCCCCAATCCCCAATCCCCAGCCTATGACCTTCCGCGAACCCGTCGACCTGGCCGCCCTCAACGCCTCCAGCCGTGACACCTTGATCGAACATCTGGGCATCGTGTTCACCGCCGCCGGCGACGACTGGCTGAGCGCCACCATGCCGGTGGATGCGCGCACCAAGCAGCCATACGGCCTGCTGCACGGCGGTGCGTCGGTGGTGCTGGCCGAAACCCTGGGCAGCAGCGCCGGCAACCTGTGCGTGGATATGACCACCCAGATCTGCGTCGGGCTGGAGATCAATGCCAATCACCTGCGCGCCGCCACCGATGGCCTGGTCACCGGCACTGCGCGTGCGGTGCATGTGGGGCGCAGCACCCAGGTCTGGGACATCACCATCGAAAATCCAGCCGGCAAGCGCGTCTGCGTCTCGCGGCTGACCCTGGCCGTGGTCCCGCGCAGCAATGGCTGAGTACGCCGTGCAAGTGCATGGGTGGAACAGCGCCACCCGCGGCGGGCACTGCGCGCAGGCCACGCTGCTGTCACAATAGTTGCGCTTCCTTCCCCTGGTACCGGTCCGGTTCCGTCAATGAGCGAGTCATCCCTGGACGCCACGCGCGACGCTGGCAGCGTGCTGCGTTGGTTCCGGTACCTGTATCGGGTGCCGTTGTTGCTGGTGCATCTGAGCATCTGCCTGCCGATCACCATGCTGTGCGTGGTGGCGCCGCCGCTGGCGCGCATCCGCACCGGGCGCGACGACACCCTGGACGAGCTGATGATCCGTTGGTGGCAGGGCAACCTGATGCGCATTTTCGGCTTCCGCCTGCGGCGCTTCGGCACCCCGCTGCCGGGCGCGACCCTGTTCGTGGCCAACCACGTCAGCTGGGTCGACATCTCGATGCTGCACAGCCAGCGCGTGATGGGCTTTGTGGCCAAGCGCGAGATCGCCGGCTGGCCGCTGGTCGGCTGGCTGGCGACCAAGGGCCAGACCATCTTCCATCAGCGCGGCAATACCGAATCGCTGGGCGGGGTGCTGCAGGAAATGCTGCTGCGCCTGCGCAGCGGCAAGCCGGTGGGCGTGTTCCCCGAAGGCCGCACCCGTGGCGGTACCGAAGTCGGCCCGTTCCACGCACGCATCTTCCAGGCCGCGGTCGAGGCCGGTGTGCCGGTGCAGCCGGTGGCGCTGCGTTACGGCGAGCGCGGCAATGCGCAGGCGGTGGTGGCGTTCGGCGAGCGCGAGAGTTTCTTCGCCAATATCGTGCGTCTGCTCGGCGAGCCGTCGCGGCTGGCCGAGGTGCATTTTCTCGAGCCGATCCGCGCGCTGGATATCGAAGGACGCCGCCGCCTGGCCGATACCTCGCGGCAACGCATCATTGCGGCAATGGAGTCCTGAGCCGACGATGCAAGCGCTCATCACCCCTGCGGCTGGCACCCCCTTGTCTGGCCCGATGAGCGCATGAACGCCTCCGACTATCTGCCGCCGCGCTGGCTGCGCAATCCGCATGTGCAATCGGTGCTGGGCAGCAGCGCCTTGCGCCGGCTCCGTAGCCGCCAGTTGCTGGCCGCCAGCGGCGCGGTCACCAGCGAACACATTCTCGACGGCGGCGACGGCGTGCGCCTGCAGGGCTGGATGAGCATCCCGCCCGGCGATGCCCCGGTGCGCGGCACGGTGCTGCTGCTGCACGGCTGGGAGGGCAGTGCCGAGTCCAATTACATGCGGCTGACCGCCGCGCGCCTGCTCGGCCTGGGCTATCAGGTGTTCCGGCTAAATTTCCGCGACCACGGCGGCACGCACCACCTCAACGTGGACCTGTTCCACTCCGATCGCATCGAGGAAGTGGTCAATGCGGCGGGCGATCTGTGGCGGCGGTTTCCCGCGCCGCAGTTGCTGGCGGCGGGCTATTCGCTGGGCGGCAATTTCGCATTGCGGCTGGCGCTGCGGGCACCGGCGGCCCGGCTGCCGCTGGCGCGCGTGGCGGCGGTGTGCCCGTTGCTGGATCCGGCGGCGACGATGCTGCAGCTGGAGAAGGGCCCGCAGTTCTACGATTGGTATTTCCGCCGCAAGTGGCGCGAGTCGCTGCTGCGCAAGCGCAAGCTGTTCCCCGATCAGCACGGCTACGACGACGCCACGCTGGCGCTGGACATGCGCGGGTTGATGGCCTGGCTGGCCGAGCAGCACACCGGGCATGGCTCGCTGGAAGCGTACTTCGACAGTTATTCGATCGCCGGCGAGCGCCTGGCCGGCCTGCAGGTGCCGGTGGACATCCTGATGGCCGAAGACGACCCGGTCATTCCGTTCGAGGATTTCGCCGCCTGGCAGCTGCCGGCGCATGCGCAGCTGGAAATCGCGCGCTGGGGCGGCCACTGCGGCTTTCTGGAAAATGCCCGCGGCGATGGTTTCGCCGAACGCTGGGTGGCCGAGCGGCTGGCGGCGCAGGGGTAGGTCGGCGGCACCCCGCGCATCGTTACAATAGGCGTTTGTCCTGGACACGCCCTCCGCCATGCAAGACGCCATTCTTCAAGCCCTGCGCCGCAATGCGGCCGACGATGCGGTGGCGCTGGCCCGCGAGTGGGTCCTCAGCGCGCCCGAAAACGCCGCCACGCATCGCTGGCTGGGCCTGGCCCTGCAGCAGCAGGGTCAACCGGCGCTGGCGCTGGCCAGCATCGAAACCGCGCTGACGCTGACGCCGGAAGATGCCGACCTGCATCTGCTGCGCGCCGGCCTGCTGCTGGCGATGCGCGAGCTGTCGGCAGCGGATGACGCGTTGTCGCGCACCACCGCGCTCGACCCCAACCAGTTCAACGCCTACGTGATGCAGGCGCATCTGGCGGTGGCGCGCGGCGATCTGGACGAGGCGCAGCGGCTGAGCCGCACTGCCGCGCGTCTGGCGCCCGAGCACCCGCAGTTGCTGGCCGTCGATGGCGTGGTGGAACTGCGCCGCGGCCAGGGCGAGCGCGCGCTGTCGCTGCTGACCCGCGCCGCCGAGCAACTGCCCGACGACCCGCGGGTGATGTTCGCGCTGGGCTTTGCGTATCTGCAGAAGGAGCATTTCGCGTTTGCCGAGCGCGCCTTCGAGCGCGTGGTCGAGCTCAATCCACCGGGTACGGCGCTGCGCGCCTTCATCGCTCAGCTGGCCCAGCGCCAGGGCCGCCTGGACGATGCACTGGCCGCGATGCAGGGCGTGTTCGCCCAGCCCGGCGGCGATCTCCCGGCCATGCGCCGGCTCGCCGGCGAGATGGAGTTGCAGGCCGGCCGCCCCGACCAGGCCGCCGCGCACCTGCGCCTGGCGCTGGCGCACTGGCCGGCCGACCGCCGCACCTTGCATGCCTTGCTGACCGCCTGGGAGCGGCTGGGCGCGGTGGACGATGCGCGCGACACCCTGGACGCGGCGCTGGCCACCTCGGCCAATGCGCACGACCTGTGGCTGGCGCGGCTGGCGGTGGAGCCGGTCGGCGGGCCGCAGGCGCAGGCGGTGATCGAGCGCTGGCTGCTGGCCATGCCCGAGCATCTGCCGGCACTGGAAGCGCTGATGCGCGTGCACGACATGCAGGGCCATGCCGAACAGGCGGAAATGGTGGCGCGCCAGATCGTGGCGGTGGAGCCGGGCCGCCTCAGCGGCGAACAGCGCATCGTCGAGGCGCTGCTGGAGCGCGACCCGCCGGCGGCGATCGCCTGCGTGCAATCGCTGATCGACTCGCTGCCCGAGCCACAGCAGACCGTGCTGCGGCCGTGGCTGGGCAATGTGCAGGACCGCGCCGGCCAGCCCGAGGCGGCCGTGGCGACCTGGATGCAGTTCCAGCGCGAACAGGCCCAGCACCGCCTGCCGTTGCCGCCGCTGGCCGCCAAGCAGCCGATGCAATGGCCGGAGCTGGGGACCATTCCCGAGAGCGTGACGGCACGGCCGCTGTTCGTCTGGGGCACGCCCGGCTCGCATGTCGAACGCCTGGTCGCGGTGATGGGGGCGGCCACCCCGCTGGTGCGCGACGACCGTTATGGCAGCACGCCGCCGTCCGATGCGCTGCAGAGCTACCGCACTGTCGAGCAGCTGGCGTCCGGCGAGCTGGCGCCGATGGCGCTGGTGGAAGGCTGGAAGGCGCAGCTGCCGCGGCGCGGTATCGACGACGGCAACGTCATCGACTGGCTGCTGTGGTGGGACAACACCTTGCTGACCGCGCTGCGCCCGCACCTGCCCGAAGGCCGGCTGGCGATCGCGCTGCGCGACCCGCGCGACATGCTGCTGGATTGGCTGTCGGCCGGCGCGCCGGCACCGCTGGCCGTGCAATCGCCACAGCAGGCCGCCGACTGGCTGTTGACGGCGCTGGAACAGCTCGCCGTGCTGCACGAGCGCGATCTGTATCCGCACCGGATCATCCGCCTGGACGGCATCGAGAGCGACCCGCAAGGCATTTCCACCGCGCTGGAACAGGCGTTCGGCCTGCGCTTTCCGTTGATCGAACCGCGCGGCCCGGCCCGCTTGGCCGCGGGTCGCTGGCGCAACTACCGCACTGTGTTGGGCGCGCAATTCGATCTGCTCACGCTGATCGCGGTGCGCTTCGGTTACCCGCAGGACTGAGCGCCGCTCAGCACGGCTGCGCTCACTGCCAGGTGGGCGCGGCCGGCGCCCGGGGCGGCCTTCGGCGGCGCAGCCCGCACCACCCCGTAGGAGCGGACCCGGCCGCGACAAGGCGTTACCGATGAACGCGGCCACCGACGATGCGTCGCCACCGAATGATGTGGCGTTACCGATAACGCCCCGTCGCGGCCGGGTCCGCTCCTACGAATCGGGGCAGATTGGCCGGCGAACGAATGTGGCGCTCACTGTCGGTGGGCGCGGCCGGCGCCTGGGGCGGCCTTCGGCGGCGCAGCCCGCACCACCTCGTAGGAGCGGACCCGGCCGCGACGAGGCGTTACCGATGGACGCGGCCACCGACGATGCGTCGCCACCGAATGATGCGGCTTTACCGATACCGCCCCTTCGCGGCCGGGTCCGCTCCTACGAATGGGGGCAGGTTGGCCGGCTGAATATGGCGCTCCCTGCTACGCGCACGCGGGCGCTGCAGTGTCCACGTTGCCGATGCATGATCACGCGGCCACGGCGTTCGCTGGCGGGGTGAACCGGCCGCGATAAACCCGGCCGGGCGCACCAGAGGGTTCCATGGCGATGGCTTCCTCTGCGGCGCGGACCCAGGCACCCTGGTCGGCCTCATTGCCTCGGAGACTCCTGCATGCGCCTGACCAGCAACAGCATCGAAAACGGCAAGCCCATCGCGGTGGAATTTGCCGCTGGAACGCCCGAGGGCTTTGCGCCCAACCGCAACCCGCATCTGGCCTGGAGCGAGGTGCCGCCCGGCACGCGCTCGTTCGCGCTGCTGTGCCTGGACCCGGATGTGCCGACCGTGCCGGAAACCGTGGGCCGCGACGACGTGCAGATTCCGGTCGATCAGCCACGCACCGATTTTGTGCATTGGGCGATGGCCGACATCCCCGCCGACGTGCATGAGATCGCCGCAGGCAGCTGCAGCGACGGTTTCGTGCCCAAGGGCAAGCAGCAGCCGGCCGGCCCGGCCGGTGCGCGCCAGGGCCTGAATTCGTATACCGAATGGTTTGCCGGCAATGCCGACATGGCCGGAAATTATCTGGGCTATGACGGCCCGTACCCGCCGTTCAACGACCTGCGGGTGCACCGCTATTTCTTCCGCGTGTTTGCGCTGGACGTGGCGCAGCTCAGCCTGCCCGAGACCTTCACCGCAGCCGATGTGCTGGCGGCGATCCAGGGCCACGTGCTGGCCGAGGCGGCGTTGCATGGCACCTACACGCTGAATCCGGCGCTGCGCTGACGGCAACGCACGGTCCTGCGCCACCGGTCAGGTCGGCGCGGGGCCGGTTGTGGCCAACGGCGACCTTGGTGCGTGCTGCGTCAATCGCACGATCGCCGCCACACCGGGTCAACCGTTGGCTTCGATCATCTGCTCGAGCACGTACACCGGCGCGCCGTCCGTGCCTGCGGCGGCCGGGTAGCGGGTGACGCGCAGCAGGGTGCGGATGCCGGCCTCGTGCTCGAAGCCTTCGATCTTGCCCTCGAAGACTTGCCAGGTCTGGGTGACAGGCTGCCCTGCCGCATCCTGCTCGCGCAGTTGGAGGCATTGGCGCGCCGGGTCAGACCCGCATGCCACGGTATCGGCCGCCACTTCGATCAGCAGCGTCTGACCGGGTCCACCGTAGCGGGTGTCGGCCGTGGCGACACCGCCGAACACCAGCCGGGTGCCGTCGCTGCGGGTCAGGGTCAGCTGCGGCGAGGTCTGCGCGGTGTTCAGCGCCACCGCGAAGCGGCCGGACAGCAACTCGCTGGCAGCGCGCTCCTGGGCCATCCGCCGCGGTTGCGCGCACAGGCGTTTGCTCGACACCACCCGGCCGATCTGCAAGTGCGCTTGCGCCACGTTGTAGTCGGCGCCCAATGCGTTGCAGGTCTGGCTGACCTGGATGCGGTGATCGCTGAAATCCAGCTGCAAGGGCGGTGTGCCGGCGACGAACAGGCTGCGCAAGGCAGTGCCGTGCGCATCGCTGGCCTGCTGCAGCTGCCAGTGTTGCGCCCGCAACGCGGCCTGCAGTGGCGCGTTGTCGGCGGCGATTGAGCTGGTCGTGGCCGGCTCGGCGGCAGCGGCGTCGGCGCTGGATCCGGGCGCCTGCGGCGGCGCGCTCGACCCGCAAGCCGTCACGCCCGCTGCCAGCAGTGCAGGGGCAAACAACACGGCACGCATGCGGCGGCTCCCGGTGATCGATATGTCAGTGATACCGCCACCGCGCGGCCAGGGCAATGACGCAAGTCACTGCCCGGCCATGTGCCTCGCATGCCGCGCCGGCTCAGCCGGCACGACACGCGACCGCGTGGCCGTCTCAGGCCAGCGCCGGCAGCCACAGCAGCAGGGCGGCGCCCAGCACGATGCGGTAGACCGCAAACACCGTGAAGCGGTGCTTCTTGATGTAGCCCAGCAACCACTTCACCACCACAAAGCCGGTGATGGTCGCCGCCACGAAGGCCACGGCCACATCGGCCCAGTTCTCGCTGCCGAAGCCACCTTCCTTGTACATCTCCAGCAGGGCATACCCGCTGGCCGCGAACATGGTCGGGATACCCACCATGAACACGAAATCCGCTGCCGCCGAGCGCTTGCTCAGGCCCAGCAGCATGGCCAGGAAGATCGCCGAGGCCGAGCGCGAGGTGCCGGGGAACACGCCGGCCACCACCTGCGCCAGACCCACCGCGATGGCCACCTTCCAGGTCACCACATCGCGCTCGGGCAATTTGCCGGCGAAGTGCTCGGCCACCAGCATCCACAGCCCGCCGATCAGCAACGCCCAGGCCACCGGGTGCACGGTTTCCGGCAGCTGCCAGCCGGCCTTGCGCACGATCAGCCCGACCACCGCGGTAACCAGGAAGGCCACGCCGATCTTCAGCACGTAGTCGCGGTTGTCGCGCTGGCCCAGGCCGGTGGCCAGGGTCCACAGCTTTTGCCGCAGCGCCAGGCAGATCGCCAGGATCGCGCCGGCCTGGATGACGATGTTGAAGAAGTCAGAACGGCGTCCGAGCCATTGTTCGGCGATCAGCAGGTGGCCGGTGCTGGAGATCGGCAGGAATTCGGTGAGGCCTTCGAGAATGCCCAACAGCAGGGCGGAAATCAGATCGGACATCGGACTGGAGAGGGGATGGGGGAGGCGTCAGGATAGTGCATTGCGGCATGCACCATATCGGTGCAGCATGCGATTGATTAGCACCTAAAAGGTGCTATGTAAGCGTGAGCGGCCTCAAGCGATGCAAGCAAAATCAAGGACTTGTGAAGATCCGGCGCTTGGCATGGTCCCTGCTGTAGTTCCGCTCACGAGCCACTTAACTCCTGCAGAGGTTTCTTCCGATGTCCGTGGAAAATGTTGAAAAGCTGATCAAGGACAACAAGGTCGAGTTTGTCGACCTGCGCTTCGTCGATATGCGTGGTGTACAGCAGCACATCACCTTCCCGGCCAACATCATCGAGCCGGCGCTGTTCGAAGAAGGCAAGATGTTCGACGGCAGCTCAATCGCGGGTTGGAAGGGCATCAACGAGTCGGACATGGTCCTGCTCCCGGACGCCGGCACTGCGTACCTGGATCCGTTCTTCGCCGATCCGACCATCGTGCTGACCTGCGACATCCTTGATCCGGCCACCATGCAGAGCTATGAGCGCGACCCGCGCGGCATCGCCAAGCGTGCCGAGGCCTACCTGAAGTCCTCCGGCACCGCCGACCAGGCGTTCTTCGGCCCGGAGCCGGAATTCTTCATCTTCGATTCGGTGCGCTTTGCCAACGACATGGGCCATACCTTCTTCCAGGTCGGCTCGGAAGAGGCTGCCTGGAACACCGGCGCCAAGTACGACGGCGGCAACAGCGGCTACCGTCCTGGCGTGAAGGGTGGCTACTTCCCGGTTCCGCCGACCGACACGCTGCACGACCTGCGCGCGGAAATGATCAAGACGCTGGAACAGGTCGGCATCGAGACCGAGGTGCACCACCACGAAGTGGCCACCGCCGGCCAGTGCGAGATCGGCACCAAGTTCAGCTCGCTGGTGCAGAAGGCCGACGAACTGCTGACGATGAAGTACATCATCAAGAACGTCGCCTACCGCAACGGCAAGACCGCGACCTTCATGCCCAAGCCCATCGTGGGCGACAACGGCTCGGGCATGCACGTGCACCAGTCGCTGACCAAGGGCGGCGTCAACCTGTTCTCCGGCGACGGCTACGGCGGCCTGTCGCAGATGGCGCTGTGGTACATCGGCGGCATCTTCAAGCACGCACGTGCGATCAACGCCTTCTCCAACTCCGGCACCAACAGCTACAAGCGCCTGGTCCCGGGCTTCGAGGCGCCGGTGATGCTCGCCTATTCGGCCCGCAACCGCTCGGCCTCGTGCCGCATTCCGTGGGTCACCAACCCGAAGGCGCGCCGTATCGAAATGCGCTTCCCCGATCCGTTGCAGTCCGGCTACCTGACCTTCACCGCGCTGATGATGGCCGGCCTGGACGGCATCAAGAACCAGATCGACCCGGGCGCGCCGAGCGACAAGGACCTGTACGACCTGCCGCCGGAAGAAGAGAAGCTGATCCCGCAGGTCTGCTCCAGCCTGGATCAGGCGCTGGAAGCGCTGGACAAGGACCGCGAGTTCCTCAAGGCCGGCGGCGTGATGAGCGACGACTTCATCGACGGCTACATCGCGCTGAAGATGCAGGAAGTCACCAAGTTCCGTGCTGCGACCCACCCGTTGGAGTACCAGCTGTACTACGGCAACTGAGTTCCACCGCGGTGATGGCGGAGGCCCCCCCTCCCACCTCCGCCATCGCCGCACATGTTTGATCGCTCCACGGCATCGGCCGGGGAGCGAAGGGGTATTGAGAGAGCACACAGTTCGCGACGCGCGGGCCTGACCTCTCCCACGGGGCGGATGCATCTGCATCGGCCGAGGTCTGCGTAATCGCGAACGCGCGGATGCCGGGGTTGGCATCCAGGTGAATGACACCGCCGGGCGGCGCAATGCCGGCCGGTCTTTTCCACCATTCGGGGTATGCGCATGAAATTGATCACCGCCATCATCCGGCCGTTCAAGCTCGACGAGGTCCGCGAGGCCTTGTCCGCAGCAGGCGTGTCGGGCATCACCGTGACCGAGGTCAAGGGTTTCGGGCGCCAGAAAGGCCACACCGAGCTGTACCGCGGCGCCGAGTACGTCGTCGATTTCCTGCCCAAGATCAAGATCGAGACGGTGGTGACCGACGACCGGCTGGACGCAGTGGTCGAGGCGATCCAGAACGCCGCCGGCACCGGCAAGATCGGCGACGGCAAGATCTTCGTGACCGCGATCGAGCAAGTCGTGCGCATCCGCACCGGCGAGATCGGCGCCGATGCGCTCTGAGTCCCCCACCCCCGGAGTTCTTATGAAGACAGCCCTTTTTGCCGGGTGGAAAGCCCGGTTCTACAGTGTCTGCATGCTGATGCTGTTCAGCGCGCTGGTGGTGGGCGGCATGGGCAGCGCGCACGCGCAGTCCACCCCGCAGGTCACCCCGCTGCCGACCGAACCGGTCACCACCGAACCGCTGCCGTCGGCGCAGCCGCCCGCCGCACCGGTGGCCGCCGCCGAAGCCGCGCCGGTGGTGGAGAAGGGCGATGTCGCCTGGATGCTGACCTCCACGCTGCTGGTGCTGCTGATGGTGGTGCCGGGCCTGGCGTTGTTCTACGGCGGCATGGTGCGCGCCAAGAACGTGCTGTCGGTGCTGATCCAGGTCGCGGTGGTGTTCTCGCTGCTGACCATCCTGTGGGTGGTGTACGGCTACAGCCTGGCGTTCTCCGGCGAAGGCCCGTGGATCGGCAATCTGGACAAGGCGCTGCTCAAGGGCGTGACCATCGAGACGCTGGCAGCCACCTTCACCAAGGGCGTGAGCCTGCCGGAATACGTGTTCGTGGCGTTCCAGGCGACCTTTGCCGGCATCACCGGCGCGCTGATCGTCGGCGCCTTTGCCGAACGCGCCAAGTTCGCCGCGGTGCTGCTGTTCTCGGTGATCTGGTTCACCTTCGGCTACCTGCCGCTGGCGCACATGGTCTGGGCCACCGGCGGGTACCTGTTCGGCCTGGGCGCGCTGGATTTTGCCGGCGGCACCGTGGTGCACATCAACGCCGGTATCGCCGGCCTGGTCGGCGCCTACTTCGTCGGCAAGCGCGCCGGCCTGGGTCGTGAGGCGATCAAGCCGCACAACGTGACCCTGACCTTCGTCGGTGCCTCGCTGCTGTGGGTGGGCTGGTTCGGCTTCAACGCCGGCTCCAACCTGGAAGCCAATGCCGGTGCGGCCCTGGCCTTCCTCAACACCTTGCTGGCCACCGCGGCCGCCATCCTGGGCTGGTCGCTGACCGAGAAGATCATCAAGGGCAAGTCGTCGGCGCTGGGCGTGGCTTCTGGCATGGTCGCCGGCCTGGTCGGCATCACCCCGGCCTGCGGCACGGTGGGTCCGTTCGGTGCGATCGTCATCGGCCTGGCGGCCGGCGTGCTGTGCGTGTGGGGCGTCACCGGCCTGAAGCGTCTGCTGGGCGCCGACGACAGCCTGGACGTGTTCGGCGTGCATGGCCTGGGCGGCATCATCGGCGCCATCCTGACCGGCGTGTTCTCGGCGGCCTCGCTGGGCGGCCAGAAGGGCGGCGATTACGACATCGTGCATCAGGTCGGCATCCAGGCGCTGGGCGTGGGCATCACCCTGGTGTGGATCGGCGTGGTGTCGGTGGTGGGCTTCCTGGTCGCCAAGCTGGTGTTCGGGCTGCGCGTCACCGAAGAAGCCGAGCGCGAGGGCCTGGATATCACCTCGCACGGCGAAGCGGCATACGAGTCCTGAGCATGCACACCCGCGGCCACGCTGCCGCGGGTGGCGCAACGACCCGGCCGGGACAGCCGTGCCGGGTCCGTTTTCCCCGTTGCCCCATCGGGCGCGGACCAACTGCCGAGGTGCCTGCATGACCAGCCCCACGCCTGTGACTGTCGGCGCGGATGTCCGCTGGATCGGTGCGACCTGCTGCCGTCCGGCCCCGATGCCTTGCCTGCATGCTTCGTTCTGCGCGCCATATGCGCAGGCCGATCGTGTTTGCACTAAATTGGTGCAATGCTGATGTCGTCCATCCTCCCGTCGCTGGACAGCCTGGGCACGCCGGTGGCCTGGGCCGACCGCGAGGGTCGCGTACTGGGCGTCAACCCGGCCTTCGCGCGCTGGCTCGGGGTCAGTGCGCGGCGTCTGGTCGATCAACCGCTGGCCGCGCTGGAAGTGCAGGGCGATGCGCTGGCCCGCTTCCTGCTCAACGACGAGCGCGACGTGCTGCGCCTGCATCGGCTGGCATTGGGCCTGCCCAATGACGCGCCGCGCTTTGCCGAAGGCTGGCTGTCGCGGCTGGACGACGGCGGCTGGCTGCTGGAAACCCATCCGGTCGACGAATTCCCCGCGCTGGATCCCACCCATGCGCTGCCCAATGCCTTGAGCGCCGCGCTCAAGGGCCTGGCGCACGAACTGCGCAATCCGTTGGCCGGGCTCAAGGGCGCGGCGCAGTTGCTGGCGCGGCGCTCGGCCGGGCGCGACGAGGACGAGCGCGAGCTGATCGAGTTGATCGGCACCGAGATCGAACGCCTCAATACCTTGCTCGAACGCCTGCTCTCGCCCACGCCGGCGCGCCCGCACGACCGCCTCAACATCCACGTCGTGCTCGAGCGTGTGCTGCGCCTGGCCGAGGCCGAGGGCGGCTGGTCGGTGCAGGTGCAGCGCGATTACGACCCCAGCATTCCCGACATCCTCGGCGATGGCGACCGCCTGACCCAGGCGGTGTGGAATCTGGTGCGCAATGCGTTCCAGGCCGGCGCCACGCGGGTGACCCTGCGCACCCGCGTCGAGCACGGCCAGCGCATCCGCGACCGCGTGCATGCGATGTCGCTGCGGCTGGAGATCATCGACGACGGCGGCGGCGTGCCGGAGGAACTGGCCGAGCACCTGTTCCTGCCGCTGGTCAGCGGCCGCGCCGAGGGCAGCGGCCTGGGCCTGGCGCTGGCCCAGCAGGTCTCGCGCGAACACCACGGCACGCTGACCTACCGCTCGCGGCCGGGACATACCGTTTTCACCCTGCTGTTGCCCGAGCTGGCCGGCGATCACGACAAGGAGCATCTGCATGGCTGAGGCCGCCGCCGCATCCCACCACATCTGGGTGGTCGACGACGACCGTTCGGTCCGCTTCGTGCTGTCCACCGCCTTGCGCGATGCCGGCTACGCCGTGGATGGCTTCGAGAGCGCCGCCGCCGCACTGCAGGCACTGGCCATGCGGCCCACCCCGGATCTGCTGTTCACCGACGTGCGCATGCCCGGCGAAGACGGCCTGAGCCTGCTCGACAAGCTCAAGTCCAGGCACCCGCAACTGCCGGTGATCGTGATGTCGGCCTACACCGATGTGGCCAGTACCGCCGGCGCCTTCCGCGGCGGCGCGCACGAGTTCCTGTCCAAGCCCTTCGATCTGGACGATGCGGTGGCCTTGGCCGCACGCGCGCTGCCGGATGCCGATGCCGGTGTCGAGGAGATCATCGGGACGCCCTTTGCAGAAGGCTCGGCCTCGCTGATCGGCGACACCCCGGCGATGCAGGCGCTGTTCCGCGCGATCGGCCGGCTGGCGCAGGCACCGCTGTCGGTGCTGATCAATGGCGAGACCGGCACCGGCAAGGAACTGGTGGCGCGCGCGCTGCATAACGAATCGCCGCGCGCGCGCAAGCCCTTCGTCGCGCTCAACACCGCCGCCATTCCCGCGGAACTGCTGGAAAGCGAGTTGTTCGGCCACGAAACCGGCGCCTTCACCGGCGCCACCAAACGCCACATCGGCCGCTTCGAACAGGCCGACGGCGGCACGCTGTTCCTGGACGAAATCGGCGACATGCCGCTGCCGCTGCAGACCCGCCTGCTGCGCGTGCTGGCCGAGAACGAATTCTTCCGTGTCGGTGGGCGGGAGTTGATCCGCGTCGATGTGCGCGTGATCGCCGCCACCCACCAGGACCTGGAGGCGCTGGTCGAACAAGGCCGCTTCCGTGCCGACCTGTTGCATCGCCTGGACGTGGTACGCCTGCAATTGCCGCCGCTGCGCGAGCGCCGCAGCGACATCGCGCAGCTGGCCGAGAATTTCCTGGCCATGGCCGGGCGCAAGCTCGACATGCTGCCCAAGCGGCTGTCTTCGGCCGCGCTGGAACAACTCCGCCAATACGATTGGCCCGGCAACGTGCGCGAGCTGGAAAACGTCTGCTGGCGCCTGGCGGCCCTGGCCACTGCCGACATCATCGACGTGGTCGACGTGGAATCGGCACTGGCGCGCGGCGGCCGCCGCCAGCGTGCCGGCCGCGGCGACGGGCAATGGGACGAGATGCTCTCCAGCTGGGCCGCGCAACGCCTGAGCGAAGGCGCCCAGGGCCTGCACGCCGAAGCCCGCGAACGCCTGGACAAGACCCTGCTCGAAGCCGCCCTGCAACTCACCCAGGGCCGCCGTGCCGAAGCCGCCGCCCGATTGGGTCTGGGCCGCAACACCGTCACCCGCAAGCTCGGTCCGGGCCGCAAACGCCGCTGATCTGGCGCTAAAGCCCCTCTCCGATGGGAGAGGGGTTGGGGTGAGGGTCCCTGTGCCGATGGAAGCGCTGCTGCACGCGCATCTATTGCAACGGTGCCTCGATCGAGCTGAGGCTGCCCGACACTGCCCGCGGCAAGCGTTGATCAGTGACGCGCCGCCGCGTCCCTGTGCCATCGATACGCCACTGCGGCTTGTCATCTGCCGACGCCATCGTCCAAGCAGCTCACGACACGTGTACTTGGCGCCTCGCACACCACCCCAACAACCCGCATCCCATCGACCCGCACCTCCAACAGCCCGACCATCCACACCAACCCCGTAAACTCCTGTGCTGCCAGCGGCGCATTTCATGACATGTGAACATGCGCCCGCATAGGTTTTCAGCCTGATCAGGAGAACAGCTCGATGCGTTACCGGTCGTCCACGATCGTTGCCCTCACCGCGCTGGCGCTTGCCGCCTGCAGCAGCACGCCACCGCCTCCGCCACCACCGCCCCCGGCGGCGCGGGTGGTGCCCGTGCGTCCGGTCCAGCAGGCCGAAGCGGCGCTGGCATCGGCATCGGGCAGCCTGGTCAGCGGTCGGGTGGTGTTGGTCCCCGCGCTGCAAGGTATCCGCATCACCGGCACGGTCGGTGGCCTGCGTCCAGGCGGCGTGGCCGGCTTCCATGTGCACGAACGCGGCGATTGCAGCGCCGCCGACGCCAGCAGTGCCGGTGCGCATTTCAATCCGAGTGGCATGGCGCACGGACGTACCGGCAACACTCCCCACCACGCCGGCGACATGGACAATCTGCGTGCCGATGCCGAAGGTGTCGCGCATCTGGACATGATCGTTGCCGGCATCACCCTGGGCGATGCCGCGCCCACCGACGTGGTCGGCAAGTCGCTGGTGGTGCATGCCGACGCCGACGACTATCGCAGCCAACCCAGCGGCAATGCCGGCGCACGTCTGGCCTGCGGCGTCATCCGCGTCACCCAGTGGCGCACACCCCCTTCGCAGCCCTGAGTCGGGGCACCCCTGGCTGCAGCTGCGGCCTTTCCACAGGAGTTTTCTCATGCGTATTCTTCCAACGACGTTGTTCCTGGCCACCGCGCTGGTGCTGACCGCGTGCAAGCGCGACGAACCCGCACCGGCCGACCCTGCACCCGCACCGCAGGCCGGCGCAGCGGCCGAAGCGGCGCATGGCGGTGAGCACGCCGCGTCCATGGTCACCGAAGCGGCGGCCACCACCACCGCCACCGCCGAGCTCAAGCCGACCAAGGGCAGCGACGTCAAAGGCACGGTGAGCTTCAAGATCGTCGACGGCGCGCTGCGCGTCACCGGCCAGCTCAGTGGCCTCAAGCCCGACAGCGAACATGGCTTCCATATCCACGAAAAGGGCGATTGCAGCGCACCGGACGGCAGCAGCGCCGGCGGCCACTTCAACCCGACCCAGTCCGATCACGGCGCCGTCAGTGCCGACCCGCACCACGGCGGCGACATGCCCAACATCAAGGCCGATGCGCAGGGCAATGCCAGCATCGACGGCCCGGTGTCGAGCAACGTCAATCTGGGCAAGGCCGACCAGTTCGATATCGCCGGCCACGCGGTGATCGTGCATGCCGATGCAGACGACTACAAAACCCAGCCCACCGGCAACGCCGGCGGCCGTCTGGCCTGCGGTGTGATCACCACCGACAACGCGCCAGCTGCAGCCAAGTAAGCAGGACAGGCCAGCGGCCAGGCAAAACGCCGCGGTGATCGATCACCGCGGCGTCGTTGTTTCTGGGCTGCTGTGGGGAGCGATCCGGTCCTGCGGCGTGCCGGCGCTAGTGCATCCGGCACGCCGCATATCGCGTGCTGCATGCTTCCTGTTGAATTGTCGGTATATCTCGAACCGTCGATACACCGCACACCGGGTACACCGCACAGGCGACCAACGTCGTTGGCTTGCGCAAGACCCGCGTCATCAACGACTCAGTAATTTGGCCACAGCCCCGGCGTCGCCAGCTCCAGCAGATGCGCATCCGGATCGCGGAAGTAGAGGCTGTGCCCACCGCCCGGCCACTGCGTGCGGCCCTCGATGGGCACGTCGCAGGACTGCAGATGTGCCTCCCATCCGGCCAGCGCATCACTGGCGATGGCGAATGCGAAATGCGCGCGCCCGCTGCCATCGTGCGGCGGAATCGTGCCGCCCGGCAGCGTGACCGTGGCGGCGGTGCTGCCCTGCAGGAACAGCAGCAACACCTGCCCGGGCGCGATTGCGTACGCGGCCATGCGCGTGTCGCGATACATGGCTGCCAGTCCCAGTACGCGGGCATAGAACGCGCAGGCGCGCTCCAGGTCTGCCACATACACGCCGGTTTCCAGTACGCCCTGCAACGCCGGCGCCACGGACGCCGGCGTCTGGCTCATGCGGCCAGTGCCTGGCGCGGATCCTGGCCCGGTTCCACATGCACGTACAGTACCGGCAGGCCATGCGCTTCCAGCACTGCGGCCATCTGCCGCTGGCGCGAGAGGAATTGTTCGTAGACGCCGCGCAGGCGTTCGCAATTCTCGCGGTCGTGCGCGTAGTAATCGCACCAGCCGGCCGGGTCGAACAGCGCGATGCGCACTTCGCCCTCGACATAGCGCAGCACCGGCTCGGGCGGCTGTTCCAGCCACTCTTCGGTATGCGGCGCCAGCAGGGCGGCTTCGATCAGCGGCCACAACGGGGCCAGGCCCTGGTTGTCGTACTGCATGGAAATCATCGCCGCCAGATCGTTCGCGGTGAGATACCGCGCGTGTTCGATGCGTGCGCCGAAGCTTTCCTGCGCCAGCAGCGCGGTATCGGCCTGCGCCATGCCCTGGGCCAGCAGCACTTCTTCCATCGCATCGGCCACCGTCGACACGATCTGCGGATCGCCGGACAGCAGGAACGGCAGCACGCGCAGGCCGCCGCCGGTCAGCTGTGCGTCGGCCTGGAAGGGCAGGGGGATCTCGCCCTGCGCATCGGCGCCGAACGCCAGCACGCGCGGGCCCTGATCGCGCCCGGGCGCGCGCGCGCGCAGCTCGTCCAGCCGGCGATGCAGCGGCCAGCCCGGCCGCAGCACTTCGGCCGGGTCGAAGTGCGCCATTGCCACGCTGAGCTCGAGCTCGCGGACTTCGGGGATCCACTGCGCCAGGTCGCGGCCGATGCGTTCGGCCAGCATGCCAGCCTGCTCGGGCGCCAGGGCGCCGCGCTCGGGGGCGGTGCCGCCCGTCAATTCCAGCGCCATCACACCCATGGCGGTCACGCCGTGTTCGGTCTTGCTCATGATTCGCGGTTGGCCCATCACGGGGTCGAAGCTACACTGCGGCCATTATGCCTGCCGGCCCTGTGCAGGCCATGTCCCCGAGTCCTCCATGCCAGGTCAACCGATGCCCGCAGCCCGTCCCGTCGCCATTCTGGGCGGCGTTCGTATCCCGTTCTGTCGTCAGAACACCGCTTACGCGGACGTGGGCAACCTGGGCATGTCGGTGCGCACGCTGGGGGCGCTGGTCGAGCGCTTCGGGCTGCACGGGCAGCAACTAGGCGAAGTGGCGATGGGGGCGGTGATCAAGCACTCCTCGGACTGGAACCTGGCCCGCGAGGCGGCGCTGTCGTCCGGGCTGTCGCCGCTGACGCCGGGCATCACCCTGCAGCGCGCCTGCGGCACCAGCCTGGATTCGGTGATCACCATCGCCAACAAGATCGCGCTGGGCCAGATCGATTCGGGCATCGGCGGCGGCTCGGACACCACCTCGGAAGTGCCGATCGTCTACGGCAAGAAGCTGCGCGCGCGGCTGATGGCCGCCAACCGTGCCAAGGCCACCGGCGACAAGCTCAAGGCCCTGCTGCGCGGCTTCAAGCTGAGCGAGCTCAAGCCCGAATTCCCCGGCGTGGCCGAGCCGCGCACCGGCAAGAGCATGGGCGACCACTGCGAGGACATGGCCAAGGAATGGAACATCTCGCGCGACTCGCAGGACGAATGGGCGGTGTCCTCGCACCACAAGTTGGCCGCCGCCTATGAGCGCGGCTTCTTCGACACGCTGATCGCGCCGTTCCGCGGCGTCTCGCGCGACAACATCCTGCGCGCCGACACCTCGCTGGAAAAGCTGGCCACGCTGCGCCCGGCCTTCGACAAGACCTCCGGCCGCGGCACGTTGACCGCGGCCAATTCCACCCCGCTCACCGATGGTGCGGCCGCGGTGCTGCTGTCCAGCGAAGCCTGGGCGCTGGCGCATGGCCACACCCCGATGGCCTATCTGCGCGATGCGCAGGTGGCGGCGGTGGATTTCGTGCATGGCGAAGGCCTGTTGATGGCGCCGACCATCGCGGTGCCGCAGATGCTGGCGCGTCAGGGCCTGACCCTGCAGGACTTCGACATCTACGAAATCCACGAGGCGTTTGCCGCGCAGGTGCTGTGCACGCTGCGCGCCTGGGAAAGCGAGGATTACTGCCGCAATCGCCTGGGGCTGGAAGCGCCGCTCGGCCGTATCGACCCGGACAAGATCAACCCGCTGGGCTCGTCGCTGGCCACCGGCCACCCCTTCGCCGCCACTGGCGCACGCGTGGTGGCAACGGCTGCCAAGCAACTGGAAGAACGCGGCGGCGGCCGTGCGTTGATTTCGATCTGCACCGCTGGCGGCATGGGCGTGGTGGCCATCGTCGAGCGCTGACGCTGCTGCGCAGCGTGGGATTGGGCATTCGGGATTGGGGATTCGCAAAAGCAGCTGCGGACTCCTGATTTTACGAATCCCGAATCCCGAATCCCCAACCTGCAAGGACGCATGGATGTCGAACGTTGATTCACACGAGCCCCCTACGCTTTATCTGCCTCCGACGCACGGCGCCGTGTGGCGCGAGGGCGATGTGCTGGTGTGCACGCCGGGCGCCGATCTGCCGCCGCGTTGCGTCAAGTGCAATGCGGCCGCGGACATCTCGCCGCGCCGCTACATCTTCCATTGGCATCACCCGGCGATCTATCTGACCCTATTGATGGGGGTGCTGCCGTATCTGATCCTGGCCATCGTGCTGCGCAAGCGCAGTGCGCACGTGCTGAGCCTGTGCGCGTGGCATGAGCGCCGCCGCGTGCGGTGTGTCGCCATCGCGATGGCGTCGATCGTGCCGTTGTTGGTCGGGGTGCTGTGGATCGGTGGTGCGACCGGCTGGCTGACCGGTGCCGGTGTGACGGCGGCGATGCTGTTGATCGGCAGGCGCGGTTCGCGCGTGTTGTCGGCGCAATCGGTCGATCACGAGCAGGCACGTTATTTCGGTGCCTGTGACGCGTTTTTGCGCGCATTGCCAGCGCCGCCCCGGGAATCGCGCGATTGGTGATCTGCGCCGCCATGTTTGCAGATAGCTTTGTAACGTCAATGCGTTGCCATCTCCGCGGACGTGAGGACGGGCCGGCAAACGTTGCCGACGGCGCTTCTGCCCGGATCTAGAAAACCAAAAGCCCCGGACATGCCGGGGCTGATGGTGAGTCCACGCATCGCCGCAACGGCGATCAGATCTTAGGTCAAAGCACGCGATCGTCCGGTGCGAGCGGATCGGCCGGCGGCGTGGCATACGCCGAGACGATCGGCCCGTGCAGCGATTGCTGCGGCAAGCCCTCGTGCACCGGCTCGCCGCGTGCGGCGCGCAGGGCGTTGGCGTAGCAATGCTGTGCAGACAGCAGATCCCCCGCGGCGGCAAAGCCGTGGCCGAGTTCTTCCCAGGCCTCGCTGCCCGCGCCATTGGCCACCGCGCGATGCAGGAACTCTTCGGCCTGCGACCACTGCTGCTGGTGACGGGCCAGGCGCGCCAGGGTCAGCAACAGGCCCGGGCTGTCCGGGTACTGGGCCAGCCAACGCTGCGCACTGGCGCGGCGCGAATCGTATTTTTCCAACGCCAGCACGCCGTACAGGCGCACCAGCGATTCGTCCCACTGCGTGTCCAGCGCCTGCTCCAGGCTGTGCACTGCCGCGTCGTCCCAATGCAGCGCCGCGGCGCGCTGTGCATAGGCGCCTACCACCGCAGGATAGGTGCGCAGCGGCTTGGGCAGCGCTTCCCAGCGTTCGGCCAGGGCATTGGCATCGCCGGCCTGCAACAGCGTCTGCTCGGCCAGCGTCGCTTCCAGGGCGCTGTAGGCCTCCGGTGCCAGTACCGCCTGCTGACGCAATGCGCCCAGCTGGCCGTAAGCCTCGTCGGCGCGGCCGATCTGCGCCAGGGCGTGCGTGCGCAGCAGCAGGCCGCGCGCCGGCAGCGGCTGGGCGTTGGCATGATCGAGCGCATTTATCGCCTCGACCGGGCGTTGCCGCGCCAGATGCCGCTCGCCCTGCAGCAACGCATGCGCGGTGGGGTCGCGCTCTGCCAATTGCTGGGCCAGCGCGTTCGCCGCCACCTCGTCGCCGCGTGCATCGGCGACCCGCACTGCGCTGGCCAGGGCGATGCCGCTGACCTCCGCATCCTCGCTGGCGTTGACCAACAGGCGCTCGGCACGCTGCCACTGGCCGTGATCGGCTGCGCGCAGGCCTTCGATCAGGCGGGCACGGCCCTTCCTGCGGCGGTACTTGCCCCAGACCCGGAACGGCAGGCTGACCAGCGTCCACACCAGCCACAGCACCAGCAGCGCGATGACCAGGATCAGCAGCGCCTGCGGCATGGCGGCGCGGTAGTCGTTGCCGCCGACGCTGACCACCACATTGCCCAGGTCGTAACTGGTCTGATGCGACAGCCATTGCGCACCGAGCACGCCCAGCGCCACGGCAACCAACAGGATCAAGACGGTACGCAACACTTTCATTGGGTGGATCTCCCTTCACGCATGGCCTGCAGTTGCAGCAGGGTGGTGCCCAGTTCCGGCAGGCGCGGACGCAGTGGCGCTTGTTGCAGCGTGCGCAGG
The DNA here is from genome assembly GCF_040203315.1 of Xanthomonas sp. WHRI 8393. Taxonomy (NCBI): domain Bacteria; kingdom Pseudomonadati; phylum Pseudomonadota; class Gammaproteobacteria; order Lysobacterales; family Lysobacteraceae; genus Xanthomonas; species Xanthomonas sp. WHRI 8393. Next base: position 352,868 of record NZ_JBEGGL010000001.1, read on the forward strand.
CGGGTACGTGCCTGGCGACGTTGTGGTGAATCCGGCCACAGCCGGGTAGTCCAGGTGTCCACCCGGCGCAGCGATTGCGCAAAGCCGGCGGCATCGCCGCGCTCGGCCGCAGCGCGGGCCAGGCTGACCTCGATCTGCAAGGCGTCGCGCGCGGCATGGCGATCGTCGCCGGTCAGCAGTGCATCGCCTCGGCTGGGACGGATGTCCACCAGCGGTGTAAGTGCTTTCTGCCACCACGGCTGCGCTGCTTCGCTCTCTTGAGCGGTCTGTTCGGGCAGGCGCAGCAGGTCGCCGGCCAACTGGTCCAGGGTGTGGCCGGCCTGCGCCTGCGGACCGGCGCCCAGGCGATCCAGTGCATCGCGTTCCTGCACCAGCGCCTGACGCAGGTTGAGATAGCCGGGATCGTCGATGCCATTGAGCGCGGCATTGGCCAGCGCGTAGGCGCGGCGCGCACCGTCGGCGTCGCCGGCGATGCTCAGCCGCTGCTGGCCCAGCCGCAGCAGCAGCTCCACTTCATCCAGCCGCAGTGCCTGCGCTCCGTGGCGGTTGGGATCGGCAAGCTTTTGCACGGTTTCTTCGAGCAAGGCGCTGCGTTGGCTCAGGCCGAGCATCTCGTCGCGCAGCACGCGGTTGGTGGCTGCCGCATCCGCCAGGCGTTCGTTGGCCAGGCGTTGGTCGCGGCGCAAGGTCTCCAGCATCTGCTGCGTGCCATCCCAGCGCTGCTGCTGCGCTTCGGCGGCCTGCAGTTGCGCACTTTGATAGCCCTGCCATGCGCGCCAACCGAAGAACAGCGCCACGCCCACGGCGGCCAGCGCGACGACGAGCAGCAGCCATGCCAAGGGAAAGCGTCGCGTGGAAGCGGGCATTTCGGTCATTCGTCCATCCTCGCGCGGTCACGACGGGTGCAGGTGCCGCAGTCATCTGCCACAGCATGGCGTGCAGCGGCAGACAGCCGCAAGCCGTGCTTGAGTTCGAAGTTCAGCAAGGTCGCGATGGTGTCACGATCGCGGCGGCGGCAGCGGCCAATTGCTCGGGCAAGGGACCCGCAGCGCGCACCGCCTGCTGGAAGCCGGCGGCGTGTGCGGCTTGCAGCATGCGCTCGCTGGAGGCCACCAGCGGGCGTTGCCGTAAGGCGTCGATCAGCGGTCCGGGCAGTTGCTGCAGCACCAGCGTCAGCGCTTCGGCGCTGCTCAGCGCCAGCACACTAGCGGGCAGCACGTTCGCCAGGGCACGCACTGCCGATGCGCGCAGGCGCAACGGCACGCGCTGATAGACATCAGCGCGCAGGATGCGGGCGCCCCGCTGCTCCAGTGCCGGCGCCAGCATGCCGCGCCCGCCCGGGGCGGTGATCAGCCCGACGGCCTGCAGCGGTTGCCGGAACAGCGGCAATGCGAGCAGGCCCTCGCTGTCCATGCGCGCGGGGCGTATCACCGTGTCGATGCCGCAGGCCTGCAGCGCGCGCGCAGTGCCGTCTCCCACGCTCACCCACTGCGCCTGCGCCGGCCGCTGCAGCGGCGCCAGGCGATGCGCCGCGTGCACAGCGGCCGGGCTGGTGAACACCGCGATCGGCGCATGCAAGGCCTGCCGCAATGCAGCCCGTGCCTGCGGGGTGTCGTTGGTCTGCAGCCGCCACGGCGACAGCGCCAGCAGCCGTCCGCCGTGCCGCGCGGCGGCCCGCCGCAGTGGCGCGTGTTCACCGCTGGGCCGCAGCGAAATCAGGGTCCAGGCGTCGGCAGCTGGGGCGGGAGGCGTCATCCAGTGATTATGCGAGAGCCGTGCGTTATCGGGGGCGGGTGTCGCGCGCTGCGCTGGCGCTGGCGGCGATTCGATCCTCGCGCGCTGTCTGGCCTTTGCGTGCCTGCTCGACGCCATGCCTGCGTTTCTGCGGCCAGAACCTCGTCTCCGGGTCTGTGCCGATGACCGCTACCGCCCACGATCCGCCACGACGATCGAGCTGGAGTGGCGCCGTGATCAAGTCCTACCTCATCAACATGCAGCGCAGCGGCGAGCGCCTGCAGGCGATGTCGACGCGGTTCCAGGCACTGGGCCTGCCGTTCGAGCGGATTCCCGCAGTCGATGGCGCCACCCTGACGCCTGCGCAGATTGCCGACTTCGCACGCGAGCGGCCGCTGCAAGGCTCCGGGGATGCCTTCAGCACCGGCCCGCGCAAGTGGACCGCCTCCAACATCGGGTGCTTCCTGAGCCATCAGGCCGCGTGGCGCATCGCAGCCCACTCCGACGACGCCTACACCGCCATCTTCGAAGACGACATGCATCTGTCCGACGCGCTGCCGGCGCTGCTGCGCAGCAGCGAGTGGCTGCCGGGCGGCAACAGCATCGTGCGGCTGGAACCGTCCTACAACCGCATCAAGCTCGATGCCAAGGTCGCCGAAGTCGGTGGCCGGCAGCTGCGCCTGGTGCGTCCCTCGACCCACCAACACTGCTGGCCGGTCTGCGCCGGTGCGCTGATCCTCAGCCGCGATGCGGCGCGCCTGCTGCTCGCGGCCGACGCGCGCTGGCACACCATGGCCGACATTTTCCTGTTCGGCTGGAACGAATCGCCGGTCGCACAGCAACTGTCCACCTATCAGCTGGCGCCGGCGGCCTGCATCCAGGACAAGTTCTTCCACGCCGCCCCGGAGCAGATCGTGTTCACCAGCACCATCGATGCGCCGTTGACGCACGCGCAACGGCAGCGCAGCGCGCATTGGAAGGCCAAGGCCACCGCGTTGCTGCGGGTGGCGCAGGGCTATCGCAAGGTCGTGTTCGCGCCCTGAGCCGGGCAAGACCCAGGCATGCGGCGACGCGATGCCGTACGCGTTCACCATGCGGTACCGCATGTCATTCCAGTGCACAAGACGCTCGCGGAACATTGCGGCATGATGCCGCCCTTCGCCGTCTTCCAGCCTTCGCCGATGACTCCTTCGTGCACGCTCGCATCCGCCCTGCAGTCGCTGCAGCAACAGTTCGTCGCCATGCCGCCGGTCCTGTCGATGGGCATTGCCGTCGACGGCTTGCATGACGGCGCCTTGCGCTTGCGTGCGCCGCTGCAGGCCAACGTCAACGACAAGGCCAACGCGTTCGGCGGCAGCCTAGCTTCGTTGATGACGCTGGCCAGCTGGGGCTGGCTGACGCTGCAACTGCAACTGGCCGGGCACAGCGCCGATGTCTACGTGGCCGACAGCCAGCTGCGCTACGTCGCCCCGGTCTACGAGGACCTGGTGGCCAATGCCGAGCCGTCCGAACTCGGCAGCTGGGAGGCGTTCCTGGCGACCTTCCGGCAGCGCGGCAAGGCGCGCATCGGCATGCGTGCGCAGATCGCGCTGGGATCCGGTGCGGCGGCGGCCACCCTGAGCGGGCGCTTCGTGGCGTTTCCAAAACGGTAGGATGCGCGCTGGACTTGGGGGAATGCGCATGCGTGCAGTGATCGGGGCAATGCTGTTGCTCGGGCTGGCGATGGTCAGCGGGGTGGCGTCTGCCGGCAGCCGTGCCCAGGCACGCGCGCTGGAAACCACCCAGGCCGCCTACACCGCTGCGGTGCGCTGGAGCGATTTCGATGCCGCGCAGGGCTTTGTCGAGCCGACCTACGCCCAGGCGCATCCGCTCAGCGATCTGGAACGCTCGCGCTACGAACAGGTGCAGATCTCCGGCTACCGCGAGCTGCGGGTGGGCGAAGATGGCAACGGCGACCTGCGCCGCGAGGTCGAGCTGCGGGTGATCAACCGCAATACCCAGGCCGAGCGGCTGGTGCGCAGCATCGAGCTGTGGCGCTGGGATGCCGAGCGCAAACGCTGGTGGCTGGCCAGCGGCCTGCCCGATCTGTGGCAAGGCCAGTAGCCCGTGCCACCAGTGCCTGGCCGTCGCGCGCGCCAGCTGTGCGACAATTCCCGCCCGCTTGACTGACCCTGACCCCGTGAATTTCGAAGAGCTGCAGGCCTTTGTCGGCCGCAACCCCATGTTGTCACTGGCCCTGGTGGGCCTGACCATCGCCCTGATCGTCACCGAGGTCGCGCGCCTGTTCCGTGGGTATCGCGCACTCAAGCCGGCCGAGCTGACCCGTTTGATCAACAGCGAGAACGCGCTGGTGATCGACCTGTCGCCGACCGCCGATTTCGAAAAAGGCCACATCGCCGGCAGCCGCAACGTGGCGCTGGCCAAGTTCGACCCGGCCGGCAAGCTCCTCGCCAACGCCAAGTCCTCGCCCGTAGTGGTGGTGTGCCGTAACGGCAATGCCTCCGCAGGCGCGGCCAAGACGCTGAAGAAAGCCGGTTTCGAGCAGGTCTACTGGCTCGATGGCGGCGTGGCCGCCTGGCAGATGGCCGAGCTGCCGCTGGTCAAGGGCCGCGCCTGACCGCACCTTGTGAGGCGCCGGGCAAGTCCCCATTGCTGGCGTGAGAGACTCGCACTTTCACGTCTGCATCATTCAACGCTGCATCCACCGAACCGTTTCTGGAGTTAGGAATGTCCGACGAAATCATCAACGGCGCGGTTGCGCCGGCCGACGCCGCTGCTGGCCCCGCTTTCACCATCGAGAAGATTTACGTCAAGGACGTTTCCTTCGAATCGCCGAACGCGCCGTCCGTCTTCAATGACGCCAACCAGCCCGAGCTGCAGCTGAACCTCAACCAGAAGGTGCAGCGCCTCAACGACAACGCCTTCGAAGTGGTGCTGGCCGTGACCCTGACCTGCACCGCCGGTGGCAAGACCGCCTACGTGGCCGAAGTGCAGCAGGCCGGCGTGTTCGGCCTGGTCGGCCTGGAGCCGCAGGCGATCGACGTGCTGCTCGGCACCCAGTGCCCGAACATCCTGTTCCCGTACGTGCGCACCCTGGTCAGCGACCTGATCCAGGCCGGCGGCTTCCCGCCGTTCTACCTGCAGCCGATCAACTTCGAAGCGCTGTATGCAGAAACCCTGCGCCAGCGTTCGCAGGGCGAAGGCACCTCGCTGGCCGATTCCGAGCCGGCTGGCAACGCCTAAGCCTTGCGTGCGCCGATGAGCGATTCGACGCAGAAGATCGCGGTTCTCGGCGCCGGCTCCTGGGGCACGGCCCTGGCCGCGCTGCTCGCCAGGCACGGTCACCCGACCGTGCTCTGGGGACGCGATGCGGCGATGGTGGATACCATCGACCGCACCCACGAAAACGCGCGTTATCTGCCGGGGATTGCACTGCCCGAGAGCCTGCGCGCGACCACCGACCTGCAACTGGCCATTGCCGATGCTGGCTGGATCCTGGTCGTGGTGCCCTCGCACGCATTCACCGAGACGATCCGGTTGATCGCCCCGTTGCGTCCGGCCGGTGCCGGCGTTGCGTGGGCGACCAAGGGCTTCGAGCCCGGTTCCGGGCGGTTCCTGCACGAAGTGGCGCGCGACATCCTCGGTCCCGGCGTTCCGCTGGCCGTGGTGACCGGGCCGTCCTTCGCCAAGGAAGTCACGCTCGGCCTGCCGACCGCCATCACCGTGCACGGCGACGATGCGGCCTTTGCGCAGGTCGTGGCCGATGCCATGCATGGCCCCACTTTCCGCGCCTATACGGGCGATGACATGGTGGGCGCCGAGCTCGGTGGTGCGATGAAGAACGTGCTGGCGGTGGCCACCGGCGTGGCCGATGGCATGCAGCTCGGCCTCAACGCCCGTGCCGGCCTGATCACGCGCGGCTTGAACGAGATGCTGCGTCTGGCGGCGGCGATCGGTGCACGGCCGGAGACGTTGATGGGCCTGGCGGGTCTGGGCGATCTGGTGCTCACCTGCACCGGCGATCTGTCGCGCAACCGACGGCTGGGGCTGGCCCTAGGGCGCGGACAGAGCCTGAACGATGCGATCCGCGAGATCGGCCAGGTGGTTGAATCGGTGCAGACCGCCGATGAAGTCATGCGTCAGGCCGAGCATCACGGCATCGAGCTGCCGATCTCCAACGCCGTGCGTGCGGTATTGCATGGCGAGATCACCCCGGAAGCAGGCTTGAAGGAATTGCTGGCACGCGAGCGCAAGCCCGAGTACCCGCAGACCTTGTTCACCTGATCGTGGCATCGCGCGTTGACGCGCTGCGCAGAAACAACAAAAAGCCCGGCATTGCCGGGCTTTTTGTTGGTGTCGATCGCAAAGGTTGGCGGCAAGCTGTAGCCGCTTGAGCGCGCTGGATCGTGCTTCTACAGCAGCCGCATTGCGCACATGCCGCTATAGCGCGATGTGCGCAGCGCCAGCCGATCGCCCAAAAGAAAGAAGCCCGGTCGGGGGACCGGGCTTCCAATGCAACGCGGGAGAGAGAGTCGCGTTGCAGTCAAACGTGCGGCTTACCAGCTGAAGCGCGGGCCGACCGACCATTCCTTATTGCCGTCGCCATCCATACGGATGTCGCCGTTGATGCCCCAGTTCTGGTTCAACTTGACCTGGGCGCCGAGGCGGCCGTAGAAGTTGTCGCCGATGTCGATGCCGCGCTTCTTGGAGAAGTCTTCGTAGCCAGCCAGGGCGTAGACTTCGAAGTGCTCGCCGAAGGCGTTACGCAGGCCGGCTTCAACGCTGTAACCGTCGAAGCTGATGTTCGGGGTGTCCAGGTCCAGCTTGCGGTAGGCAACGCGAGCAACGAAGTCGGTGCTGGTGGCGATTTCCTGGTTGTAACCCACGCCGACGCCCCACTGCTGGAAGTCGGAGTTGGAGCTTTCGAACACGTTGTCGTTGTCGTCAGCGTTCTGCTTGCTGTAATCGCCGAACACGTGGAAGTTCGGAGCGACGGCGTAGGACGCCTTCACGCCCCAACCATCAGCGTCGCGGCCTTCGGTCGGGGTGCGCACGTAGTCACCTTCGACGAAGTTGTAGGAGAGGTTTTCAGCAGCGGAGGCCGCAAACGGCAGGGCTGCGAGAAGGCCGAGGGCCAGCAGGGAATTCTTCATGATCGATACCTGTACTTATGGTTTGGGCCGGCGCTGAGGCGGATGCCGTTCGCTGCCGAGATGTAAATTCTCCGTTATTCGATGGAACGCGACATGAATTTTGGACTGACTGGTCCATGAATCATCGCGCCCAGTTCAGCTCCGCTTCCTTGTCATCAAATTGCAATGCGCGTAGCGCACGCGCAAAGCGTGATGCATTGGCGGTTACATCGCGTCGATGTGATGCGCATGTATAGAAGCGGCTGTTTTGCAGTGATTTTTACTGCGTTTGCAGCGTGCAAGCACATTGCGCTGACACTGTGACTGGGAGCATGCAAGGCTTGTCGAACAAGCGTGGAGCTGCATCGTGGCGAAGAAAAAGACGTTGGCGCGGTTTCTGGCCGAGACGCTGCAGAGCGCGGGGGTGGAGCGGATCTGGGGGTTGACCGGCGACAGCCTCAACGGCCTGACCGATGCCTTGCGCGAGATGCAGACGATCGAATGGATGCACGTACGCCACGAAGAGGTGGCCGCGTTCGCTGCCGGTGCCGAAGCGGCGGTGACCGGCAAGCTGGCGGTGTGTGCGGGTAGCTGCGGGCCGGGCAACCTGCACTTGATCAACGGGCTGTTCGATTGTCATCGCAGCCGCCAGCCGGTGCTGGCGATCGCCGCGCATATTCCCTCGTCCGAGATCGGGCTGAACTATTTTCAGGAGACGCATCCGCAGGAACTGTTCCGCGAGTGCAGTCACTTTGTGGAATTGGTGACCAATCCGGCGCAGCTGCCGGAAGTGCTGCACCGGGCGATGCGTGCGGCGATCCTGCAGCAAGGCGTAGCGGTGGTGGTGATCCCCGGCGATATCGCACTGCTGGAAGTGGACAAGCACATTCCCACGGCGTGGCCGCAACTGCGCCAACCGCGCGTACTGCCGGCTCCCGAAGATGTGCAGCAACTGGCCGCGCTGCTGCAGCAGAGCGAAGCGATCACGCTGTTGTGCGGCAGCGGTTGCGCGGGCGCACACGATGCGGTGGTGGCATTGGCCGACACCCTGGGCGCGCCGATCGTGCATGCCTTGCGGGGCAAGGAACACGTGGAGTGGGAGAACCCGTTCGATGTCGGCATGACCGGCCTGATCGGTTTCAGCTCCGGCTATCACGCGATGCTCAACTGCGACACCTTGATCATGCTGGGCACGGATTTCCCGTATCGGCAGTTCTATCCGAAGGATGCGACCATCGTGCAGGTGGACCGCGACCCGAGCGCGCTGGGGCGGCGTACGCCGTTGCAGCTGGGCATCGCAGCGGACGTAGGCGAAACCATTGCCGCCTTGCTGCCGCAGCTGCAGCGACGCGAGAAACGCGACTTCCTGGACAAGGCGCTGGCGCACTATCGCAAGGCGCGCGAGGGGCTGGACGATCTGGCGGTGCCGGCCGATCCAGGCGAGCCGCTGCATCCGCAATTCGTGGCGCGCATGATCAGCCAGATCGCCGACCAGGATGCGGTATTCACCTGCGATGTCGGCACGCCGACGGTGTGGGCCGCGCGTTATCTGCGCATGAACGGACAACGCCGCTTGCTTGGTTCGTTCAACCACGGCTCGATGGCCAATGCGATGCCGCAGGCGCTGGGTGCGCAGTCGGCGTATCCGGGCCGTCAGGTGATTGCGCTGTCGGGTGATGGTGGTTTTGCGATGCTGATGGGCGATTTCATCTCGCTGGCGCAGCTGCGTCTGCCGGTGAAGATCGTGGTGTTCAACAACTCTTCGCTGGGATTCGTGGCGATGGAGATGAAGGCCGCCGGCTATCTGGACACCGGCACCGAGCTGCGCAATCCGGACTTCGCAGCGATGAGCAATGCGATGGGCATCCTGGGCATCCGGGTCGATGAGTCCGCGCAACTGGAGCGGGCGTTGCGGCAGGCCTTCGCGCATTCCGGTCCGGCGCTGGTGGATGTGCGCATCGCCACGCAGGAACTGGCGGTGCCGCCGGCAATCAAGCTGGAACAGGCCAAAGGCATGGGCCTGTATCTGCTCAAGGCAGTGATGAGCGGGCGCGGCGATGAGGTGATCGATCTGGTCAAGACCAACATGCGCTGACACAGTTACCGCGTTCTGAACTGCACGTCTTTACCGGACCCTCGCATGCCTCGTTCGTTGTTGCGCCAGTTGCTGCTGATCTGGGTGGTGATCCTGGCTGCCTGCGTGGGCGTGGCCACGATGCTGTATGGCCTGTACCGACAGACCGAAGGGGTGCGACTGGACGATGCGCGCCAGCAATTGACCGCGCAATGCGCACGCATCGTGCAGCGCTACGCCGGCGCAAGCGAGGCGGCGCGTAGTGGCGACAACGGCGCCGGGCTGGCCGCGGTAGTGGTGCAACTGGTGCTGGCCGATGCGCCCGGTGTGGAGGGCGGGGTGTGGAATCTCGACAAGGGATTCGTTGCCTACGCCTATCCCACCTACGACGGCAGCGATCACAAGACCGATATCCCGGCCGCCGAGTGGACCACGATCGTCAGTACCGCACGGCAGAGTGCGGTGGGCAACAAGGCCGTGGATTTTCGTCGCGACGGCAGCCGCGAAGTGGTGTTGATCAGTGCCTGCCCGCTGGCCGCGGGCACCGCTGCATGGACCATGTCGCGGGTGCCGGCGAGCACCTCCGATGCCTGGCGGCCACTGGCGATCGGCATGCTGCTGATCTTCGCCATGGTGGCAATGTCGGCGATTGCCCTGGGCGTGGTGGTGCGGCGCTGGAGTCAGCGCCTGCAGCGCATCCAGCAGGCGCTGGCCGCCGATACCGAACTTCCGCAGATTCCGGTCACCGGCGCACCCGAGCTGGACCGGCTGGGCGCTGCGGTCAGCGATTACGCACAGCGCAATGCGCAGGCCTTGGCGCAGACGCGGCGGCTGGCCGACGAGCTGGCACGGCACGAGCGGCTGGCCGCACTCGGGCGCCTGACCGCCACGGTGGCGCATGAGATTCGCAACCCCATCGCCACGATGCGCCTGGCCGTGGAGAACGAAATCGCCACTCGCCAGGGCACGCCGGACGATGCCGCGCATGGTGAGCTGATGCTGGGGCAGATCCGTCGCCTGGATGGGGTGGTCGAAAGCCTGCTCGGCATGGTGCAGCCGATCCGGCTGCAGCTGGAGACGGTGGTGGTGCAGGACTGGCTGGCGAGCTTGCTCGATCCTGCCGTGCTGCCGCCGGGCGCGCCGGCGCCACAGCTGCGCGTCCCGGACGCGCCGCTGCAGTGGATGCTCGATCCGCAGCAGCTCGGCCGTGCCGTACACAATCTGCTGCGCAACGCGCTCCAGCACGCCGATGCAGGCAGCGCGGTGACACTGGAGGCCAGCACCCGCGATGGGTTGTTGCAGCTACAGGTGAGCAATCGTGGCGCGGCCATCGCCGATGCCATCGCTTCGCAATTGTTCGAGCCGTTCGTCAGCGGTCGCGCCGACGGCAATGGCCTGGGGCTTGCGCTGGTGCGCGAGATCGCCCGTGCACATGGCGGGCAGGTGCGTTATGCACACGCCGACGGTATGACCCATTTCATTCTGGAGCTGCCATGGCGCGCATCCTGATCATCGACGACGATGCGGCGTTTCTGGCCACCTTGCAGGCAACGCTGCGCTCGCTCGGCCATACGGTGATCGCGGTCGACAACGGCGCCGATGGTTTGCTGCGCCTGAACGAGGGCGGCGTCGAGCTGGCGTTCGTAGACTTCCGCATGCCCGGCATGGACGGCATCCAGGTGCTGCGTGCGCGTGCGGACGATCCCCGCGCGCGCCAGGTGCCGCTGGTGATGCTCACCGCGTACGCCTCCAGCGGCAACACCATCGAAGCGATGACGCTGGGTGCGTTCGATCACCTGGTCAAGCCGGTGGGGCGTGCCGATATCGTCGAGGTGGTGGAGCGTGCATTGGCGAGTCGCGCCGATGCCGACGCCGATGCCGATGCCGATGCCGCAGCGAGCGAACCACCCGACGACGACGACGGCCTGGTCGGCCACAGTCCGGCGATGCGTACCGTGCATAAACGCATCGGGCTGGCGGCAGCCTCCGATCTGCCGGTGTTGATCACCGGCGAAACCGGTACCGGCAAGGAGCTGGTCGCGCGCGCCCTGCATCGCGCCAGCGCACGCGCAAATGCGGCGTTCGTGGCAGTCAATTGTGCGGCGATCCCGTTGGAGTTGATGGAAAGCGAATTGTTCGGCCATCGCAAGGGCGCCTTTTCCGGGGCGACCAGCGACCGCATCGGCCTGATTCGCGAAGCCGATGGCGGCACGCTGTTCCTGGACGAGATCGGCGACATGCCGCTGCCGATGCAGGCCAAGTTGTTGCGCTTCCTGCAGGAAGGCGAAGTGACGCCGCTGGGCGGGCGCGGCGCGCAAAAGGTGGATGTGCGCGTGCTGGCGGCCACGCATCGCGATCTGGCGGCGTGGGTGGCGGCAGGACAGTTCCGCAGCGATCTGCGCTATCGCCTCAATGTGGTGCCGATCGAACTGCCGCCGCTGCGCGAACGCGGGCAGGACATCGTGCTGCTTGCGCAGTATTTCCTGCGCAGCGGCGAAGGCGCGGCGCGTGCGTTGTCGGCGGACGCGCAAGCGCGGCTGCTGGCCTACCCGTGGCCCGGTAACGTGCGCGAGCTGCGTAACGTCATGCAACGCAGCCAGCTGCTGGTGCGCGGCCACGGCATCGTTGCCGCGGATCTGGACGACGCGCTCGAGCACGATGCCGAGCAGCACACGACGACAGCGCCACCGGAAGGCAGCTTGCCCGAGGCGGTGGCGCGGCTGGAAAAGCAGATGATCCAGGACGCCTTGGCGCACAGTGGCGGCAACCGCGCCGAAGCCGCGCGCCGGCTCGGCATTCATCGCCAGCTGCTGTACCGCAAGCTCGATGAGTACGGCCTGCAGTAGGCGCAGCGATCACCGGACGCGATGGTTGCAGGCTGCCGCTTCGGTCACGACGCAATACGCGCACAGCAGCACGTGCACCTGTTGTCATGCGCACCTGTTGGTTGCATGTCGCCGCTGCCACTCGCAGCATTGGCTACGGCCTTGCACCAGCAAACGGTGCAGCCGGAAAGCGCAGCACCACGCGTTCGAAATCCAGCCCGAACATCGGCACGCGCACGCCACCGTCGAGCGTGCCCGGCACGCTCTTGCCTTGCAGGGTCGAAACACAACCCGAGCTGCAACGTGTCTGCAAAGCGGACAGTGGTGGATGAAACGCAGACGACTGTCCGCGCGCGTGCAGACACAAAACCCTTGTAAAACAACGGACTCGCTGTTGGCACGATTGCTGCTTTATCTCCAGGGCGAGCGGCGCTCCTGCCGCGTTGGAGACATCGCATGATTCGTCAGACCGCACTTGCTTTCGCACTGGCCTGCAGCGTGGCGACCGCTGCCGCGCAGGCTCCCACACCGCCGGCAGCACCGATGGCGCCGCGCGCGCCGGTCGGCACGCCACCGCCGGCTCCGCCGGTGCCGCCCGCACCGCCCGCGCCGTTGGCCGCCACCCCGGTGCGCATCACCGGCACGGTCGAGCGCTTCATGCTCAATCCCAATGGCGAGGTCGACGGCCTGTGGTTGCGCGATGGCACCCAGGTGGCATTTGCACCGCATCTGTCCGCACAGTTGCAGGCTGCGGTGCGCCGGGGCGACACGGTGAGCGTGCAGGGCTATCGCCTGGGCAGCCTGCCGGTGCTGCGCGCCAGCAGCATCCGCTCCAATCGTGGTGGGCGCGAAGTGGTCGACCAGCCGCCGACGGGCGCCATGCCGCCGGCGCCGCCAGCGCCTGCCGCGTTGACGCCGTTGCAGGCGGAAGGACGCATCGAGCGCTTGGTCTACGGCCCGGGTGGCGAGACCAATGGCGCGTTGCTGAGCGATGGCACGCTGGTGCGGATGCCGCCGCATCTGGCGCTGCAGTTCGGTGATCTGCTGCGGGCCGGCGCGCCATTGAGCGTGAGCGGCTTCGGGGTTGCCACCGCCAACGGCCGCGCCATCGAAGCCACCCAACTGGGCCGCGATCGCGCCTCGCAGCGTGCGCTGTTCAGCCCGCCGCGCCCGGACGGCCCGGTGCCGCCCGCACCACCGGCCCCGCCTGTCCCGCCGCCAGCGCCCGCTCCGGCGCCGCGTTGATCCAGGGCGCCGCCGCCCACGCGGCGGCGCTTACCCGTCGCGTTCCCCTCTACGCGCCTGTTCACCACGCCGCATGCGTGGCGACGGGCGCGGCTTGCCGGCATCGGCCGGTTCTCACTTCTCTGGAGTTTTTCATGCATTGGGTCGACCCTGATTTCCTTCCCGAAACCCGCGGCACGCTGGCGCGCTTTCTGCTCAACCCCAAGGCCGATATCGACGGCCTGCTGCTGACCGACGGCACCGAGGTGCACACGCCGCCGCACCTGTCCGCCGCCTTGCTCAAGGCACTCAAGCCCGGCAGCACCTTGAGCGTGCGCGGCCTCAAGCCGCGCGATGTGGACATGCTGGTGGCCCTGGCGATCGATCCGGAAGGCGGCAAGCGCATCGTCGATGAGGGCCCGCACGGGTCGCATGCCAAGCTCAAGCCCAAACCGCCTGCCGGCAAGCCGCCCAAGCCGCAGCTCACCCAGCACAGCGGCACCATCGCGCGCCTGCTGCACGGCCCGCACGGGCAGGTGCATGGCGTGTTGCTGGACGACGAGGTCACGGTGCGGTTCCCACCGCATGCCGGAGAGGACTTCGCCAAGCAGCTGGTGGTCGGCAAGACGCTGGTGGCCGAAGGCGATACCAGGACGACCCCCCACGGGGTGCTGGTCCACGCGCATGCCTTGGGCGCCAAGGCCGCGTCGCTGAAGCAGATCGAGCATCCGCATGGTCCGGGTGCGCATAAGCCGAAGCCGAAGCACTAGCAGCCTGCAATGCGACTGCCGTGCTGGCGCCGTGCGACCGCAATTGGGTCGCACATGCCGCCCAGCATGCGCAGTCGCCTTTCATCGTTTCGTGGAGAGCGCCGATGCGCATGAGCACACCGCGTCCCCGTGGCAGCCGCGCACTGGAGGCGCTGCATTTCAGCGTGGCCGATGTGCAGGACGGGCTGGGGCCATTTCTCAGCGTGTTCCTGCAATCCAGGGGCTGGTCGGTGGCGGCGATCGGCACGGTGATGAGCGTGGGCGGCATCGCCGGCATGCTCGCCACCACCCCGGCCGGTGCACTGGTCGATAGCACCCGGCGCAAGCGCGCCGTGGTGGTGGTGGGCTGCCTGGCGATCCTGTTGGCCACGGCGCTGATCTGGCTGCATCCGACTTCCTCCGGTGTGGTCACCGCGCAGATCGTCTCGGCGTTGGCGGCAGCCGGCATCGGCCCGGCACTCACCGGCATCACCTTGGGGCTGGTGCACGCGCGCGGATTCGTTCATCAACTGGCGCGCAATCAGGTCGCCAACCACGCCGGCAACATGCTGGCCGCGGTGCTGGCCGGCTGGCTGGGCTGGCGCTACGGGTTTGCGGCGGTGTTCGTGCTCACCGCCGCGTTCGGTGTGCTGGCGATCGCGGCGGTGCTGCTGATTCCGTCTGCGGCCATCGACCATCGTGCCGCGCGCGGCCTGGGCCACGCCGACGGCGCGGACACCCTCAGCGGCTGGCGGGTGTTGCTGACCTGCCGGCCACTGGCCTTGCTGGCCATCACCCTGGGGCTGTTCCACCTGGGCAATGCGGCGATGCTGCCGCTCTACGGCATGGCCATCGTGGCCGCGCATGCGGGCGATGCGAGTGCGCTGACGGCGACCACCATCGTGGTCGCGCAGGCCACGATGGTGGTGGTGGCGTTGCTGGCGATGCGCTGGATCCGCGTGCACGGGCATTGGTGGGTGCTGCTGGTGGCCTTCATGGCCTTGCCGCTGCGTGCATTGGTGGCAGCGTCGCTAATCCATGGCTGGGGCGTGTTTCCGGTGCAGATCCTCGACGGACTCGGCGCCGGCCTGCAGGCCGTGGTGGTGCCGGCACTGGTGGCGCGATTGCTGCAGGGCACCGGGCGCGTCAATGTCGGCCAGGGCGCGGTGATGACGGTGCAAGGTGTGGGCGCGGCGCTGAGCCCGGCCTTGGGCGGCTGGCTGGCGCACGCCTTCGGCTATCGCATCGCGTTTCTGGCGCTGGGCGCCATCGCCTTGCTGGCGGTGGCGCTCTGGGCAGGCTGCCGCGGCATGCTGCAGGCAGCGACCGATGCCCAGGCGATGCAATGAGGTCATCGCAGCGGCGCGGAGCAGCACGCAAACGGCAACGCCCGCGACTGGCATACGCGCGGAGCACGCGTTGAGTGACAGACCGGTATGGGAACCATGCAGCGGGCCGGGATCGGGGCGGACGGTGCCGCAGTCAGCCAACCGTCTGCATCGCCACGGTTATCGGCCGCCGCTGAAGTCCCACTGACGCCAGGCTTCGAACACCATCACCGCAACAGTGTTGGACAGATTGAGGCTGCGGTTGTCCGGGCGCATCGGCAGGCGCAGCCGGTGCTGTGGCGGGATCGACTCCAGCACGTCGGCGGGCAAGCCGCGTGTTTCCGGGCCAAACAGGAAGGCATCGCCATCGGCAAATTGCGGTGTGTCGTAACGCACGGTGCTGCGCGTACTCAGTGCAAACACGCGCTTGGGCGCGATCGCGGCCAGGGCGGTGGGCAGGTCGGCATGCACCTGCAGGCTTGCGTATTCGTGATAGTCCAGGCCGGCGCGTTTGAGCTGCTTGTCGCTGAGGTCGAAGCCGAGCGGCTCGATCAGGTGCAGGCGCGCGCCGGTGTTGGCGCACAGGCGAATCACATTGCCCGTATTGGGCGGAATTTCCGGCTGAAACAGGATGACATCGAGGACGGGGGCTGACATGCGCGCAGTGTAGCTGCGCGCGTGCTCAAAGGCTGATGGCGGCGTTGACCAGCGCTTCCAGTTCGACCGGCGACGGCTGCAGCTGCGGCACCGGCAGGTTGACGATGACCTGGCCCATCAGCGCGCCGATGGCGGCAGCAGCCTGGCCGGAGGTGCTCTGCGCGCTGGAAGCGGCGTTGCGGGTCACCAGGTCGGCGCGCTGGTCGGCGGACGGACGCACCTGCACCGCAGCGAGGGTGAGGATGCGCGGGCCGGCCTGCTCGGCGGCGAGGGCGGCCAGCTGCTCGGCCGACGGACGCACCTGCACGGCGGCCAGGGTAGGGATGTCGCTGTTGCGCTCCAGCGCCTGCTGGGCGATCTGGTCGGCAGACGGGCGGACCTGCACGGTGTCCAGCGTGGTCAGGCTGGCGGCCTGGGCGAAACCGGCCAGGGCGGTACCGGCAAACAGGGCGGCGGAGAGGGCGATGCGCAGGGTCTGGGTCTTCATGGCGAGGTCTCTTGGTGTGGGTGATCAGTGGTGTGGTAGTAATGTAGTACACCGTTTCGGTAAGTGCAATAACTTTCGCGGCGCAGTTTTATTTATTCAGCTGGCAGTCATTTTCATTGATCGAGGTCGCTGCCCGCTGCTTGCCCATGCCATGCAGCAAACCGCGTGCCAGTTGCAGTGGATTGTTTTTAAAAGGATTTATGCGCCGCAGCGGTGTCCGCGTCCGGACACCCGGACGCGGATGCGGGCGCCGGACACCGGCCGAAGCGAGAGAACACGACGATCTGCGTGGTGTTCAGCGCGCTGAATGCGTGGCATGCGGCCGCGCAGCGCACGCCGATCGCCGCCCGGCAACTGCGGCACAATCCGGCTTCGTCCTCAGGTGTCTAAGACTTATGCGCGTGCTGATGCTGTCTGTTCTGGTTGCCACCACTGCCACGGCCTGCACCTGGGTGCCGATCGAGCAAAGCGGCAAAGGCGTGCAGGTGCTGCCCGCAGGCCCTGTGCCAGCTGGCTGTCAGCAGCAGGGCGAGGTGGTGGTATCGGTCAAGAGCAAGGTCGGCTTCTACAACCGCAACCCATTGCGGGTGCAGGAAGAACTGGAAACGCTGGCACGCAACGAGGCGCCGGGCGCCAATGCCAATACGGTCCAGGCGCAGGGCCACCCGGCCGATGGCAGCCAGCGCTTCAACGCCTTCCGCTGCCCGCCGCGCTGAACCGTTGGGCTGGGGCGCGGCCGCTGCAATTGTAAAGATGCGGTAAAACCAGCCAGCGGCTAGACTAGCGCCCCCTCGCCTGACGCCATGGCGCTACTTCGATGCTCTTCCAGAATGTCTCCATCGCGGGACTGGCGCATATTGATGCGCCGCACACGCTGACTTCCAAGGAAATCAACGAGCGCCTGCAACCGACCTACGACCGCCTCGGGATCAGAACCGACGTGTTGGGCGACGTTGCCGGCATCCATGCACGGCGCTTGTGGGACCAGGATGTCCAGGCCTCGGACGCCGCCACCCAGGCTGCGCGCAAGGCACTGCTCGACGCCGGCATCGGCATCGAGAAGATTGGCCTGCTGGTCAACACCTCGGTGAGCCGCGACTACCTGGAGCCGTCCACCGCCTCCATCGTGTCCGGCAACCTCGGGGTCGGCGACCATTGCGTCACCTTTGACGTCGCCAACGCCTGCCTTGCCTTCATCAACGGCATGGACATCGCCGCCCGCATGCTTGAGCGCGGCGAGATCGACTATGCGCTGGTCGTCGATGGCGAAACCGCCAACCTGGTGTACGAAAAGACCCTCGAGCGCATGACCTCGCCCGACGTCACCGAAGAAGAGTTCCGCAATGAACTCGCCGCGCTGACCCTGGGCTGCGGTGCCGCAGCGATGGTGATGGCGCGCACCGAGCTGGTGCCCGACGCCCCGCGTTACAAGGGTGGCGTGACCCGCTCGGCCACCGAGTGGAACAAGCTGTGCCGCGGCAACCTGGACCGCATGGTCACCGACACCCGCCTGCTGCTGATCGAAGGCATCAAGCTGGCGCAGAAGACCTTCCTGGCCGCCAAGCAGGCGATGGGCTGGGCAGTGGACGAGCTGGACCAGTTCGTCATCCATCAGGTCAGCCGCCCGCATACCGCTTCATTCGTGAAGTCGTTCGGCATCGACCCGGCCAAGGTCATGACCATTTTCGGCGAACACGGCAACATCGGCCCGGCTTCAGTCCCGATCGTGCTGAGCAAGCTCAAGGAGCTCGGCCGCTTGAAGAAGGGCGACCGCATCGCGTTGATGGGAATTGGTTCTGGCCTGAACTGCTCGATGGCGGAAGTGGTCTGGTAATGCGCTTAATAGTGCCCGGCCGATGCTTTTGCACGCCGGGCAATATCGCTGCTTAAGTAAAAAAGTGGTATCTAAGTTTCCTTGCAGGAACAGTTGCGGTCTGTAAGGAAAGACGATGGCTCAGCGCATCACTGGACACTATGTTGCTGGCGCTCTCGCAGGGAGCCGTTACCAGGCGTTCGTCCCTGATCCGTTGCCGCCAGTGCCGGCACTGGATTTCGCACAGGCCGAACTGGTGGCGCGCAAAGAGCGCGCCGACCAGGCATTGGGGCGACTGGACGGCATCACGCTGATGCTGCCGGACCCGGAGCTGTTTCTCTATCAGTACATCCGCAAGGAAGCCTTGCTGTCGTCCCAGATCGAAGGAACCCAGTCATCGCTCTCGGACCTGTTGCTGTTCGAGATGGATGCGGCACCGGGCGTGCCTGTCGACGATGTCGAAGAAGTGTCCAACTATGTCGCGGCCCTCAACCATGGTTTGCGGCGCCTGCGCGAGGACGATTTCCCGCTGTCGCTGCGTTTGATCCGCGAGATGCATGCGCTATTGCTGCAGGGTGGGCGTGGAGCCGGCAAGCAGCCAGGTGAAATCCGCCGGAGTCAGGCGTGGGTAGGCGGGGCCTCGCCTGCACTTGCGCACTTTGTTCCGCCACCGCCAGATGCATTGCCCGACGCGCTGTCGGCACTCGAACAGTTTCTGCATGCGCCGCAGGGGCAGATGCCGCCGTTGGTGAAGGCGGCGCTTGCCCACGTGCAGTTCGAAACCATCCATCCTTTCAGCGATGGCAATGGGCGCCTGGGACGGCTGTTGATTACCTTGATCCTGTGCAGCGAAGGCGTGCTGCGGGAGCCCAGCCTGTATCTGAGCCTGTATTTCAAGCGCCGTCGTGCCGATTACTACGATCGTCTCAATGCGGTGCGACTCAACGGTGACTGGGAAGGATGGCTGGGTTTCTTTCTGGATGGTGTGGCAGAGACCGCGCAACAAGCCGTCGACACCGCGCAGCGCCTGCTGGCACTGTTGGCACGTGATCGGGCCCGCATTGCGGCTTTGGGCCAGCGAGCAGGTAACGTCGGCCTGGTGTTTGAGCAGTTCGCGCGGCGCGTGGTGTTGGCAGTGCCGCAGGTTGCGCCCGCCCTGTCGTTGAGTGCGCCCACCATCCGTGCTGCGGTACGCACTCTGCAGGAGCTGGAAATCGTCAACGAACTCACCGGCCAGCAGCGGCATCGTATTTTTGCCTATCACGCCTATCTCGACATCCTCAGCGAAGGGGCGCAGCCGCTGTGAGCGATGCGTTTGCGCACGGCTGTTGCCGACGATGCAGAGACATCCAGCGTATTTTCGATACTGTCGTGGCGATGTAGCTGGCGACTTGCCACGCACCCAGCCCAAGCTTCAGCAAATAGAGAGATCCATGAACTACCCCGGCTATCCCTTCACTCCCCAGCGCCTTGAGGTGCGTCCCGGCATTGCGATGTCGTATCTGGACGAAGGTCCGCGCGATGGCGAGGTGGTCGTGATGCTGCACGGCAATCCGTCGTGGAGCTATCTGTGGCGGCACCTGGTCAGTGGCCTGTCGGATCGTTACCGCTGCATCGTGCCGGACCATATCGGCATGGGGCTGTCCGACAAGCCGGACGATGCGCCCGACGCGCAGCCGCGTTACGACTACACGCTGCAGTCGCGCGTGGATGATCTGGACACGTTGTTGCGGCATCTGGGCATCACCGGACCGGTCACGCTGGCGGTGCACGATTGGGGCGGCATGATCGGGTTCGGCTGGGCGTTGTCGCATCTCGCGCAGGTCAAGCGGCTGGTGATCACCAACACCGCCGCATTCCCGTTGCCGCCGGAAAAACCGATGCCGTGGCAGATCGCAATGGGTCGGCATTGGGGACCGGGCGAGTGGTTCATTCGCACGTTCAATGCGTTTTCCTCCGGCGCGTCCTGGTTCGGGGTGTCGCGGCGGATGCCGGCGGAGGTGCGTCGCGCCTATGTGGCGCCCTACAACAATTGGCGCAATCGCATCTCCACCATTCGCTTCATGCAGGATATTCCGCTGTCGCCCGCCGACCAGGCCTGGTCGCTGCTGGAGCGCTCGGCGCAGGCATTGCCGTCGTTCGCCGATCGCCCGGCGTTCATCGCCTGGGGCCTGCGCGATATCTGCTTCGACAAGCATTTCCTGGCCGGCTTCCGCAAGGCATTGCCCAATGCCGAGGTCACCGCGTTCGACGATGCCAATCACTACGTGCTGGAAGACAAGCATGAAGTGCTGGTGCCGGCGATCCGTACATTTCTGGAGCGCCACCCGCTGTAAGCGCTGCTGGCATGGCCACGCAGGCGCTCGCTCGATGAGTGCCTGCGGCATGCAGAACGCGGATGCACGAACGATGGGGCAGGCCATGCCGTCGGTCTGTTGGCCGTCGCGTGTGGATGCCGCGCTCATTCGCAGCGATGGCCGTTACAACGGTGGCAGCGGATTGCGTTGCGCCTCGTCCACGCCCAGCCAGTCGGCTTCGGTCAGTGCGTGCAGGCCGTGGGCCAGCCGGGATTTGTCGCACTGCGCGCTGCGCTGGCCGAATTCCAGCGAGGCCGGCACGGCAGCACAGGCGGAGGGCCGACGATCATGGATGCTGCAACGGCTGTAGCGGCCGATGTCCGCGTCCAGTGCGGTGCAGCGCGGCTGCGATTGCGAGGTGCCGCGCATGACGCGTTCGTGGGTGCGCAGCGCATCGGTCAGCTCGATCGGCACCCTGCCGCCCAATGCGGGATCGGCTTCGCTCCAGTGGAAACTGACGCGGAAATAGGCGCAGCAAGCGCCGCAGGTAAGGCAGGGATGTGCCATGGAATGCCGGGCCTTGCGCGGCGAAACAACGTGGTGAGCGCGGCATTCTGACCGAACCACGCTGCGATACAAGTGGCGCGGCCGTGCGCCGGTTAGCGGTTCATCTGCATCGCTCGACGCAGCGCGTGTGTGCAAGGCGCTGCGCCTTGCGCGGGCAGGCACCTCGCGCGAGCACTGCGCGGTGTTGTTATGGCCCGACGACGCGCAATCGCCGCGTTAGCCATCGCTGCGTTGGGAGCACGCACCAGCGCAGCTGACCTGAGCGCGGTCAAGCGGCCGGCACCGTCGGCGCATGGGTGATAATGCGGCAATGACTACGACAACTCTCTGCAATATCGCCGCCACCCTGCCGGAACTCGCGCGCGAGCGCCCCGAGCAGATCGCCATCCGTTGCCCGGGCCGCCGCGCCGCCAACGGGTATGCCGCCTACGATGTGACCTTGAGCTATGCCGAGCTGGACGCGCGCAGCGATGCGATCGCTGCCGGACTGGCCCTGCACGGCATCGGACGCGGTGCGCGCGCGGTGGTGATGGTGCGCCCGTCGCCGGAATTCTTCCTGCTGATGTTTGCCTTGTTCAAGGCCGGTGCGGTGCCGGTGCTGGTGGATCCGGGCATCGACAAGCGCGCGCTCAAGCAATGCCTGGACGAAGCGCAGCCGCAGGCGTTCATCGGCATTCCGCTTGCGCAGCTGGCGCGTCGTCTGCTGCGGTGGGCGCGCTCTGCAAAGCAGATCGTCAGCGTCGGTGGCCGTTACGGCTGGGGCGGGGTGACACTGGCGCGCGTGGAGCGCGATGGCGCCGGCGCCGGCAGTCAGCTGGCCAACACTGGGCCGGACGATGTGGCCGCCATCCTGTTCACCAGCGGCTCGACCGGCGTGCCCAAGGGCGTGGTGTACCGCCACCGGCATTTCGTCGGCCAGATCGAATTGCTGCGCAATGCCTTTGGCATGCAGCCCGGCGGCGTGGATCTGCCGACATTCCCGCCGTTTGCCCTGTTCGATCCGGCACTGGGGCTGACCTCGGTGATTCCGGACATGGATCCGACCCGCCCGGCCACCGCCGATCCGCGCAAGCTGCACGATGCGATCGACCGCTTCGGAGTCACGCAGTTGTTCGGCTCGCCGGCATTGATGCGCGTATTGGCCGACTACGGCCAGCCCTTGCCAAACGTGCGCCTGGCCACCTCGGCCGGTGCGCCGGTGCCGCCGGACGTGGTGGCCAAGATCCGCGCGTTGCTGCCGGAAGATGCGCAATTCTGGACGCCGTATGGCGCCACCGAATGCCTGCCGGTGGCAGCGATTGAAGGGCGTACGCTGGACGCCACCCGCGCGGCCACCGAGGCCGGTGCCGGCACCTGCGTCGGTCAGGTCGTCGCGCCGAACGAGGTGCGCATCATCGCCATCGACGATGCGGCCATTCCCGAGTGGAGCGGCGCGCGCGTGCTGGCGGCGGGCGAGGTGGGCGAGATCACCGTCGCTGGCCCCACCACCACCGACACCTACTTCAACCGCGACGCGGCCACGCGGATTGCCAAGATCCGCGAGCGCAACGCGGATGGCAGCGAACGCATCGTGCATCGCATGGGCGATGTGGGCTACTTCGATGCCGAAGGGCGCTTGTGGTTCTGCGGGCGCAAGACCCACCGCGTGGAAACCGCCACCGGCCCGCTCTACACCGAGCAGGTGGAGCCGGTCTTCAACGTGCATCCGCAAGTGCGGCGCACCGCCTTGGTCGGTGTCGGCGCACCCGGACAGCAACAGCCGGTGCTGTGCGTGGAATTGCAGCCTGGCGTGGCGGCATCGGCATTTGCGCAAGTGGAAACCGCATTGCGCGCGCTGGGCGCTGCGCACCCGCACACGGCTGGAATCACGCGTTTCCTGCGCCATTCCGGATTTCCGGTGGACATTCGCCACAACGCCAAGATCGGCCGCGAAACGCTGGCGATCTGGGCGGCGCAGCAGTAGCGCCGAGCCTCACGATGCGCGCGCGTTATCGACTGGATGACCTGCGCATCGATGTGGCGCGCCAGCGTGTGGAGCGTGACGGCGTCGCACTGGAGGTCGGCGGGTTGAGTTTCCGCCTGCTGCACTATTTGCTGCAGCAGGGGCAGCGGGTGGTCGGTTTTGACGAGTTGATCCAGAGCGTGTGGGCACCTGCGCTGGTCAACGAAGAAACCGTCACCCAACGTGTGCGCCTGCTGCGGCAGGCCTTGGGCGACGACTCGCGTCAGCCGCGTTACCTGCGCTCGGTGCGCGGGCAGGGCTATCAACTGTGCGTGCCGGTACAGTTGGAAGAGGCTTCGCCTGCATTTGGGGTGCGGTGGCGTGGTGCCTGGATCATTGCGACAGGCGTGCTGCTGCTCTGCGTTGGCGCGACCTGGCGGCTGCAGTCGCGTGACACCACGCCAGCACAATCGGCCTTGTTGCAGCGTGCCGACTACTATGCCGGCATCGGTCAGCGCGACGACAACGAACGCGCCATCGGGCTGTATCGGCAACGCTTGCAGCAAGCACCGGACGATCGGCAGGCACAACTCGGCCTCAGTCGCGCCTACAGTGCGCGCGTGTGCCAATACGACGCCGATGCGGCGTTTGCGCAGCAGGCCTTGCAACTGGCCGATGTGGTGCTGGCCGTGCAGCCGCGTCTTGCCGCGGCATACGCGGCGCGTGGCTACGCACTGGATTGTCAGGGTCGCAATGGCGATGCGCTGGCGGCCTACGAGCAGGCGTTGCAGCTGGATCCCGCTGCCGATGCGGTGCGCGGCTCGGCCGCCTATCTGTACGAACGCCAGGGGAAACTGGTGCAGGCGCTGGTGGCCAATCTGGCGGTGCGCGATCCCTCGCGCGTGCGGTTCTTGCGGATCCAGATCGCCAGCAATCTGAGCCTGCTCGGCTATGCGAGTGCCGCCGAGGCGCGCTACCGAAAGAATTTTCAACTGTATCCGGACGACCCGTTCTCCAATCTGGCCTGGCCCAGGTTTCTGTTCGACCATGGCCGCGCGGCTGAAGCGCAGACCGCCTTGAGCGAGGCGCTGGGCCGCGGCACCGAGTGTGCGGGGCTGTCGTTGCTACAGGCCGAACTTGCCTGGGTGCGTGGTGACAAGGCGCTTGCACATGCAGCGGTGCTACGGGCGGCGCAGCTGCGTCCACAAGGCAGCTTTGCGCAGACCGTGGCGTGGACGCTGGAGGCGCAGCCGCCACCGGCAGCCGCGACGCTGCAGGCGCGCGCACAGGAATTGCTGGTCAGCGTGGAGCGCGGTGGCGATCCGTTCGATGCAGTCGATGCGGCGGTATTGCTGCTGTGTGCAGAGGCGCCGGATGCAGCGATGCGCGCCCTGCAGCGTGCCGAAGCCGCCGGCTACCGCAATGCCGGCTATCTGCGGCAGTCACCGCTGCTGCAACCGCTGCGCACGCTACCGGAGTTTGCTGCGCTGCTGGCACGCATCGATGCCGATCTTGCTGCCCAGCGTGCGCAGCTGCGTGAGCGCAATCTGCCGCCGGCAGAAGCGACGTCCGAGCGGGGCTAAGACACTGCAATGTGTCGTTTGTGCGCTGCATGCTCAAATCGCATTGCATGCGCTGCGTGCCTCATAGAACAACTGCGCTTGCTGGTTGCGCAGTCGTATGGTGAGCCGCCTTGGAAAACTGCTAAGCACGCCGCCAGCCGGGCGCAGCCGGCTTGTGGTTCCCATCCGCACACGACCATGTTGGCAGGTGAGATGTCCTTACCGCTTGCGGGGCCCTTGGCGGCATGGCTGCTGCCAAGGAGCCTCTAGGGACGAAGTTACGGCGTGTCCCGCAAGCGTTAGGGCATTGGACTCCCTTGGCAGCATCCAAACGACGCTAAAAGCGCAAACCCTTGGCCACGTCGAGAAGTGATCGAGCGGTGTGGATGCGTCTGTCAGTTGCTTTCGGGGAGCGCCTTGAGCACATAGTCGGTCAGCAATCGGTGTGATTGCTGGTGCATCTGCCGGGTGTTGTAGGCACGGCGGGTGAGTACGACCACTAACCGCTCTTCGGGCACGACGAATACGTAGTTGCCGCCATTGCCGGACATCGCCCAGGTGTCGCGTTGTATGCCGCGTACAGGAAACAGGAAGTGCCAGAGTTGATAGCCATAATCGGCATCCTCGCGTGCCTGCGCATGCACGCTGGTCATCGCCCGCACCCAGTCTGCGGGAATGACCTGGCGGCCTTGCCAACGCGCCTGTGCGAGCAGCAGTTGACCGAGTTTGGCCAGGTCGCGGCTGCGATAACGGGTGCCGCCACCGCCCATACCCACTCCTTCGGACGAGACGTTCCACTGCGCCTGCGTGATTCCGAGCGGCGTTTCGAGGACCTGGGCTGCGAATGCCTGCAACCGCTGTCCTGTGGCTCTTTCCAGCAATGCACCGAGCAGGAAAGAGCCTGCCGTGCAGTACGAAAACGCGCGGCCGTGCGGACTTTGCGCAGGCCGCTGCATCCACGGCGCGTAGCCACGGATCGGCAGATCTAGGGCGAACTGGGGCCAGTCCGCACTCACGTACATGCGCTCTTCGTTGCCGGCAGAAAATTCGTTGTCGTCGTTGCATTCCAGCTGCGAGCTCATCGTCAGCAGGTCCTCGATGCTGATGTCGCGCTTGCGCGGATCGGGATGCTGCCACTGGCGATCGCCAAAGTAGTCGTAGACCTTGGCCTGCGCGTTTGGGATCAGTTTGCGCTCGATTGCCGCACCGACCAGCAACCCGGTGACGCTTTTGGTCAGCGAGCGGGTGTCGTGCAAGATCTGGCGATCGGCACCGCCCAGGTAGTTTTCGTAGACCAGCACACCGTCGCGCACGATCAACACGCTGGTGGTGGATGGCGCCAGATCGGCGGCCAGCGCCTGTTCCATCTGCGTGAGCACGGTGCGGTTCCAGCCATGGGCGGCCGCGCTGGCGACCGGCCAGCCGTCATCCAGAGCAGGTGGCGTGGCGGCCGTTGAAGCTGCAGGTGCCGGAGTGGTGGCCGTCGGCGTGGCAGCTCTGGGCGTGGCAACAGGTGGTGCAGCGTGCAGCGCAGAGATGGCAAACAGTGCGGGTAACAGCAGAGACGGGCGGGTCATGGTGGCTCCAGAGATCGACGGAGCCACCATGACGCCAGCGGTGCGAATGAACTGCCTGATGTCTCGATGAAGATTTATGAAGCTCTTTGCGATCAATGGCTTGCGTCTAGCGCAAACGGTTACCCATCTGCGCCGCGTCGCGATAACGGTCCGGTCCGGCTATTGTGTGCGCCCTGCAGGAGCGATGGGTGTGGCGCAATGAAGGTGTTGGTAACCGGTGGTGGTGGCTTTCTTGGCCAGGCGTTGTGCCGCGGCTTGATCGCGCGTGGGCATGAGGTGGTGAGTTTCCAGCGCGGCGATTATCCGGTGCTGCAGAGTTTGGGCGTGGGCCAGATCCGTGGCGACCTGGCCGATCCGCAGGCGGTGCGGCATGCCTTCGCCGGCATCGATGCGGTCTTCCACAATGCCGCCAAGGCCGGTGCGTGGGGCAGCTACGACAGCTATCACCAGGCCAATGTGGTGGGCACGCAGAACGTGCTCGACGCGTGTCGGGCCAATGGTGTGCCGCGCCTGATCTATACCTCCACGCCCAGCGTGACCCATCGCGCCACCAATCCGGTGGAAGGCCTGGGCGCCGACGAAGTGCCGTATGGCGAAGATCTGCGCGCGGCGTACGCGGCGACCAAGGCGATCGCCGAGCGCGCGGTGCTGGCGGCCAACGATGCGCAACTGGCGACGGTGGCCTTGCGTCCGCGCCTGATCTGGGGCCCGGGCGACAATCATCTGTTGCCGCGCCTGGCCGCGCGTGCGCGCGCCGGCCGCTTGCGCATGGTCGGCGACGGCAGCAACCTGGTGGACAGCACCTACATCGACAACGCCGCGCAGGCGCATTTCGATGCGTTCGCGCATCTGGCTGCAGGTGCTGCGTGTGCGGGCAAGGCGTACTTCATCTCCAACGGCGAGCCCTTGCCGATGCGCGAGTTGCTCAATCGCCTGCTGGCTGCGGTGGATGCACCGGCGGTGACGCGTTCGTTGTCGTTCAAGACTGCGTACAGAATCGGTGCAATCTGCGAGACCATGTGGCCACTGTTGCGTCTGCCTGGCGAAGTGCCGTTGACGCGTTTTCTGGTGGAGCAGCTGTGCACGCCGCACTGGTACAGCATGGAGCCGGCGCGTCGCGACTTTGGCTATGTGCCGCAGGTCAGCATCGAAGAGGGGCTGCAACGGCTGCGATCCTCATCTTCCAACGACATCGCCATCACTCGATAAAGACCGCCACATCTTCAGGATACGTCTGCGCCGATTCGGCACGACAACTTCTGGAATCCTTGCCATGCTGCATTACGCCATCATCTTCTTCGTCATCGCCATCATTGCCGCCGTGCTGGGCTTCAGCGGTATCGCCGGTGCGGCGACCAACATCGCCTGGATCCTGTTCGTGGTGTTCCTGATCCTGGCTGTGATCTCGATGTTCCGTCGCGGCAAGGTATAACGCCTAGCTGCGATACGTCACGGCAGCGGCGCTGCCGGTCGACGCTCGCATGGCCCGCTTCCGTAAGGAGGCGGGCCATGTGCGTTG
This sequence comes from Xanthomonas sp. WHRI 8393, assembly GCF_040203315.1. Lineage (NCBI taxonomy): Bacteria > Pseudomonadati > Pseudomonadota > Gammaproteobacteria > Lysobacterales > Lysobacteraceae > Xanthomonas > Xanthomonas sp. WHRI 8393. The sequence goes on from NZ_JBEGGL010000001.1 coordinate 380,355, forward strand.
TGGACGCTCCATCGTTGAATCGCTTCTGTTTCAAAGCAGTTTTTCGAGATATTGCACGTGCTTGCCGTTGCCCAGCAGCGCGTCACCGACCGGCTGGAAACCCAGCTGCAGATGCAGCGCCAGCGATGCCGGATTGGGTGGGAGCAGATTGACCTCGCAGACCAGGCGCGGTTGTGCCGCTGCACGTGCGGCGTGGATGAGTTCGCCATACAGCTGCCTGGCAAGCCCGCGCCGCTGCGCATGCGCCGCGATCACGATACGGTCGATGTAGACAAAGCGCGCGAAGCGTTGCGCCATCCATGCAAAGTTCGGACTGGCGTAGGCCGCGCCTTGATCCAGCGCGATCAGCAGGCCATCCGCCGGCGCGACGAGGCGTGCGTGCCACGCCAGTTGCAGCAATGCAGCCAGCCCGTCGGCATCCAGCAACGACAGCTCGGTGGCATGCGCATTGTTGAGCGCAAGCAGTGCGCGGTGGTCGTGCGGTTGCACGGCGCGCACACGGGCCTGGCTCATGCGCCTGGCTCGACCGCGCTGCGCACTGTTCGATCGACGACGTGCCATTGCGACACCACATCGATCTGCGCCAGCGCCTCCTCCGGCTGGGTCGGGCGCAGCTGCTGTTGCTGCGCGCCCGGCAGCAGGGCCACGCCGCAACCGCTGCGATGCAGGGCGATGCGGGCCGGGTCGTCAGCATTGAGCAGGAAGCTGTCGGGGTCGTTGACGTGCCACTGGCCCTGCTTGTCGATGCCGATCAGCACTGGCTCGAAGCGCTGCGGATCCAGCGCATCGAGAATGTTGCGCGCCGATTGCAGCGAGACCTCGTGTTCGGCCGATTTGCCGCCGAAGATGAGACCGACCCGGATCTTGCGCATTGCCTGCTCCTGCCACCTGCGTGATGAGGTCGCCAGCATGCCCGCGGCAGGCGTGCCGAAGGAAGTCCTGCATGATCGACGCACGCGGCCTGGCCGCAAGGCGCCCTGCCATGATCGCCACCCCGGCCTCCGGCTTGCACGTGCCACACCACCGTCAAGCAGTGGCGACATGCGGGGACGGTAGAATGCGCCCATGCCCGGATCCCTGTTCAACTCACTCAAGCCGCTCGCCGGCCAGGCCCTGCAAGCCGCGCTCAACCGCGCGCTGGCACTGGACCCCGATACCCGCGACGCCCTGCTGCCACTGGAAGGCCAACGCATCGCACTGACCCTGGAGGCGCCTGCGCTGGCCCTGCAGATCCGCGTGCACGAGCGCCGCTTGCTGGTCGGCCCGGTGGACCATGCACAGGAGCCGGACCTGGCCGTGCGCAGCAGCCTGGCCGGCTTGCTCGGCCAGCTGCCGTTCCTGGCCAACGCGCGCCGCAGCGGCGCACCGGCTGGGCGGCTCAAGGTCTCCGGCGATGCCGAGCTGGCGCGCCAGCTGCAGCAACTGGCCGGCCGCTTCGATCCGGATTGGCAACTGCCGTTCGTGGCAGTGTTCGGCGAGATCCTCGGCGTGCAGATCGCCAATGCGGTGCGTGCAGCGCTGCAGCAGGCACGCCGCAGCGCGGTGGATCTGGCGCAGAGCGCGGCCGAATTCGTGACCGAGGAATCGCGCGACGTGGTGCCGCGTGCCGAACTGGACGCCTTTCACGACGATGTCGACGAACTGCGCGACGACGTCGAACGGCTGGCCGCACGCGTGGCGCGCCTGCGCGCGACCGGAGGTGCGGCATGAAGGCGCTGCTGCGGGCCAGCCGCATCGGCCGGGTGATCCTGCGCTATCGCCTGGACGACCTGTTGCAGGACACGCCGGCCGAGCGCTGGCTGCGCCTGGCCAAGCCGTTCGTGCCACGCGCCAGTGCCGAAATCGCCGCGCAATCGCGCGGTGCGCGGCTGCGGCTGGCGTTGCAGGAGCTGGGGCCGATCTTCGTCAAGTTCGGGCAGATCCTGTCGACCCGGCGCGACCTGATTCCGGCCGACGTGGCCGATGAACTGACCCTGCTGCAGGACCGCGTCAAGCCCTTCGACGGCGAAGCGGCGCGGCTGATCGTCGAGCGCGCGTTGGGCCTGCCGGTGAGCGTGGCGTTTGCCGCGTTCGATACCGTGCCGCTGGCCTCGGCCTCGATCGCGCAGGTGCATGCGGCCACCTTGCCGCCGGATGCCAACGGCGTGCGCCGCGAGGTGGTGGTCAAGGTGTTGCGCCCGGATATCGAGCGCCAGATCGATGCCGATATCGCGTTGCTGCAGTCGCTGGCCACGCTGGTCGAACGCACTCACCCGCGCGCTGACAAGATCCGTCCGCGCGAAGTGGTGGCCGAGATCGAAGGCACCCTGTCGGCCGAACTCGACCTGCAGCGCGAAGGCGCCAACGCCAGCGTGCTGCGCCGGTTCTGGGAAGGCTCGGACGATCTGTACGTACCCAAGGTGATCTGGTCGCACACCGCCGAGCGTGCACTCACGCTGGAGCGCGTGTACGGCATTCCGTCCGACGACATCGCCAAGCTCGATGCGGCCGGTATCGACCGCAAGGCGCTGGCGGCCAAGGGCGTGCGGGTGTTCTACACGCAGGTGTTCCGCGACAATTTCTTCCATGCCGATGCGCATGCCGGCAACATCTGGGTCGACAGCGACCCGGAGCGCCGGCTCAATCCGCGTTTCATTGCGCTGGATTTCGGCATCATGGGCCAGCTCTCGCAGGAAGATCAGTACTACCTGGCCGAGAACTTCATGGCGATCTTCCACAAGGATTACCGTCGCATGGCCGAGCTGCACGTGGAGGCGGGCTGGATGCCCGACAACGTGCGCATCGACGAACTGGAAGCGGCCGCGCGCTCGGTGTGCGAACCGTACTTCACCCGCCCGTTGTCGGAGATTTCGCTGGCCGAAGTGCTGATCAAGCTGTTCCGCGTCGCGCAGCGCTACGAACTGACGCTGCAGCCACAGCTGATCCTGTTGCAGAAGACCTTGCTCAACATCGAAGGCGTCGGCCGCCAGCTCGACCCCAGGCTGGATATCTGGGCAGTGGCGCGGCCGGTGCTGGAGCGCATCCTGCGCGAGCGTTACAGCCCGCGCCGCGTACTCGGCGAGTTGCGCAAGCGCCTGCCGGAAATCATGACCCATGCGCCGGACATGCCGCGCCTGGTGCACAGCTGGTTGAAGCAGCAGGTGGAAGGCCGCCACCAGCTCGACATCCGCTCGGCCGAGCTGCGCGCGCTGGACCTGAGCCTGCGCAAGCTACAGACGCGCGTGGTCACTGCCATCACCGGCAGCGGCCTGCTGGTGGTGGCTGCCGTGCTGTATGGCCTGCACCCGAATGGCTGGTACCTGGGCACGGTGCCGGTATGGAGCTGGGTCAGCGGCGGCGCCGGCTCGGTGGCCCTGCTGGTCGCCTGGCTGCGGCGCTGAAGCACTAAGACACTGCGACAGGCGGCCTGCCGCATCCGGCTGGGTAACGGCAGCGCCTGCAGCGGCACGATGACGAAGCCGTCCCCGGCGAGGTAGTGATGATCGATCTGCAGGCCTTGAAGGACGAACTGGCACGGTTCGGTAGCGACAACGATGCGCACCAGCCGGAGCGTGGCCGGCGCATGCTCAACATCACGCCCGACACCGGGCAATTGCTGGCCGTGCTGGTACGCGCCACCGCTGCGCGGCGCGTGCTGGAAATCGGCACCTCCAACGGTTATTCGACGCTGTGGCTGGCCGAAGCGGCCGCCGCAATCGGTGGGCAGGTCACCACGGTGGAGCTTGCGGCCGACAAGGTGGCCCTGGCGCAGGCCACGCTTGCACGCAGCGGCCTGGCCGCGTCGGTGGAGGTGGTGCACGGCGACGGCGGCACGTGGCTGACCCAGGCGGCCAGCGCCAGCATCGATCTGGTGTTCCTGGATTCGGCGCGTGGCGAGTACGTGCGCTGGTGGCCGGCACTGCGCCGCGTGCTGCGCGGCGGTGGCCTGTTGGTGGTCGACAATGCGCTGTCGCATGCCGACGAACTGGCGCCGTTCACCGCGCTGCTGGCTGACGATCCGGCAGTCACCTGCAGCGTGGTGCCGGTGGGCAAGGGCGAATTGCTGGCGGTGTGCGGCGCGGCCTGAGCGTGCGCGGCCGAGCTGCCACGCCCTCAGGCCTCAAGGCGCGTGGTTGGCAGGCGCCATACGGCGCGGCGGCGCAGTGGCATGCGGTGTCGACGATGCGGATAATCCGCCGGTGAGCACATCCCCCAAGCACTTGCAGATTCTCTTCCAGGACGAGCTCCTGGCCGTCGTCGACAAACCCGCCGGGCTGATGGTCCACGACAGCAAGCTGGCGCGCGGGGAGGACGACTTCCTGGCCGACCGCCTGCGCGAACAGCTGGGCCGGCCAATCTTTCTGGTGCACCGGCTCGACCGCGCAACCAGCGGCTGCCTGCTGCTGGCGTTCGACCGCGAGGCCGCCAGCGCGCTGGGCAAGGCCTTGATGGCCGGCGAGTTGGAGAAGGACTATCTGACCGTGTGCCGCGGCTGGCCGGCCGAGGAGCGCTTCATCGTCGACCACGATCTAGACGGCGGCCCCGGCAAGCCGGTCAAGAAGCCGGCGGTGACGCACTTCCAGCGCCTGGCCACCGGCGAGCTGGAGATCCCGTCCACCGGTTTTGCCACCTCGCGCTATGCGCTGCTGCGCTGCCAGCCGCAGACCGGGCGGTTCCGGCAGATCCGCCGGCACATGAAACACCTGTCGCACCACATGATCGGCGACACCAGCCACGGCGATGGCCGGCACAACCGCAGCTTCCGCATGCTCGGCATCCACCGCATGCTGCTGCACGCCGAGCGGCTGAGGTTTCCGCATCCGGCCGATGGGCAGCGCATCAGCGTCACCGCGCCGCTGGATGTGGAATTTTCCAAGGCCTGCGCATTGCTCGGGTGGGAGATGGCCGCGCTGGGAGCGGTGCAGACGGCTTGATGCGGTGTGCGGCTACTAGTCAACACCCCCACTCGATCTGCTGGAAATCCGCGCAACCGTGCCCTCACCCCAACCCCTCTCCCGCAGGAGAGGGGCCAAGCGCCTCCTCACCGAGTGGGAGAAGCGGGTTGGCGCAATCGTCGTCAGCGCCACCACCGCCACCGTCGCAAGCAGCAACCGCCACAGCAGGCACGCTGTTCCGATTCCCCAATCCCGATTCCCCCATCCCCGCCCTTCAGGGCTTCTGCGGTGCCGCCGCCGGCGTATTGACGATCTTCTCCAGATCCTTCTGCAGGTCGGCAAACAGCGGCAGCATCTTCTGCTGGATCGCGCCCATCAGGTTCTGGGTCAGTGCCGGGGTCTTGTCCAGCAGGCTCTGGCCGGCCGAGCTCTCGTAGAACTCGGCCATGGCCAGCACGTCCTCGCGCGAGAACGAGCGCTTGTAGATGTCCACATACATCGGCCGCAGCTCCGACCACGACAGCGCCTTGCGCACGGTCTGGCGGGTGCGCTCCTGGATACGCTGCAGCTGGGCCTGCTGGTCGGCGTCGAGCTGGCGCTGGGCGGTGAGCTGGGCGAACTGTTGCTGCTGCATCGCTTCGATCTGCGGCAGCATCGTGTCCAGCATGGTCTGCGCGCGCGAGGCGGCCAGCAGGCGGTTGATGTCGGCATCGCTGGGCGCCTGCGCAAACGCGGCGGGCGTGGCCAGCGCCAGCGCGGCCAGCACGATCAGGCGGCGCGCCAAGGCGCGGGCGGCGGCAACGGAACGGGGCGGTGTCATCGGAGCATCCTGCACAGTCGGGGGAACCGGCCGCAGCATACGGGAAGCCGGCGTTCGCGCGCGCGTCCATGCCCGTGCCGATACAATCGGGTTGAATGGCCAGCGACCCGATCCAGATCACCCCCAGCCTGACGATCCCGCCCAGCGAGATCGTCGAGCGCTTCGTGCGCGCCAGCGGCGCGGGCGGGCAGAACGTCAACAAGGTCTCCACCGCGGTGGAACTGCGTTTCGACGTGGCCGGGTCGCCGTCGCTGCCCGAACCCCTGCGCGCGCGACTGCTGTCGCGGCGCGACCGGCGCATGACCGCCGATGGCGTGCTGGTGATCGACGCGCAGCGCTTCCGCACCCAGGACCGCAACCGCGAGGATGCGCGCGAGCGGCTGGTCGAGATCATCAGTGCCTGCCTGTCGGTGCCCAAGCGCCGGGTCGCCACCAAACCGAGTCATGGTGCCAAGCTGCGGCGGCTGGATGCCAAGCGTGAGCGCAGCCATATCAAGCGTGGACGCTCTGCGTCCCACTGGGAGTAAGCGTGAGTCACACCGACCCGTCGTTGCCACCGGTAACACAGGCCAACATCCTGCTGCAGCCCTCTCCACCCAGAATGCCACGTGCGCACGGCCGCTTCGGCCGCTGGCTGGGGCGCACCGCACTGCGTCTGACCGGCTGGCGCCTGCTCGGGCGGCTGCCCGACGAACCCAAGCTGGTGATGATCGTCGCCCCACATTCGTCCAACTGGGACGGCTTCCTGGGCTTTGCGGCCAAGTTCGCGCTGGGCTTCGACGTGCGCGTGCTGGGCAAGGCGCAGCTGTTCTGGTGGCCGCTGGGCCCGCTGCTGCGCAAGCTCGGCGCCATCCCGCTGGACCGCAGCTCGCCGCAGGGCACCATCGGCCAGGCGGTGCGGCTGATCCGCAATTCCGAACAGATGTGGTACGTGATTACCCCCGAGGGCACCCGCAAGCGGGTGGAGCACTGGAAGGCCGGCTTCTGGAAGATTGCCTCCGATTCCAAGGTGCCGATCCTGCCGGTGTATTTCGACTACCCCAGCAAGACCGTGGGCATCGGCGAGCCGTTCTGGACCGGCACCGACATGGCCGCCGATATCGCCGCCATCCGCACCTGGTACCGGCCGTGGCGCGGCAAGCATCGCGATACGCTGTGAGAATGCGGCCGCGCGCTTGAAAGGTTTTTGTCGCTGCCGGTCGCCTGCATTTATGACCGGCGCCGCCGGGCACCTCGCTGCCTCCACCGAGGAAACACCATGATGGGCTTGTCCGCACGCGCACTGTGTTTGTCGCTCTCCCTCCTGCTTGCTGCCGGCCCGGTGCTGGCGGCCACGCCGATGCTGGTGATCCACGGCGGCGCCGGGGTGGAGAAATCCAGCCTTTCCGGCGAGGAACAGGTGCAGGCGCGCGAGGCGATGCAACGCGCGCTGCGTGCCGGGCACGCGGTGCTGCAAGGTGGCGGCAGTGCGGTGGATGCGGTGGCGGCCACCATCACCGTGCTGGAGGATGCGCCGCAGTTCAACGCCGGGCGCGGTGCGGTGTTCACCCATGACGGCAAGAACGAACTGGATGCCGCGATCATGGACGGCGCCACCGGCAAGGCCGGCGCGATTGCCGGCGTGCACACGGTCAGGAACCCGATCCAGCTCGCGCGCAGCGTCATGGACCATTCCAAGCACGTGATGCTGGTAGGTGACGGCGCCGAACAATTCGCGCGCGAGCAGGGCGTCACGTTGGTCGATCCGGGTTATTTCCGTACCGACAAGCGCTGGCAGCAGCTGCAGAAAGCGCGCAAGGCCGAAGCCGGCGACCGTCAGGCGCAGGCTGAACTGGACCTGGAAACCGCCAAGCATTTCGGCACGGTGGGCGCGCTGGCGCTGGATCGCGCGGGACACCTGGCCGCCGGCACCTCCACCGGCGGCATGACCAACAAGCGCTACGGCCGCGTCGGCGATGCGCCGATCATCGGCGCCGGCACCTATGCCAACAGCCAGTGCGCGGTGTCCGGCACCGGCTGGGGCGAGTTCTACATCCGCGCGGTAGCCGCCTACGACATCTGCGCACGCATGAAATACGCCGGGCAGTCGTTGCAACAGGCCGCCGACACGGTGATCGACCAGGAGATTCCCAAGGCCGGCGGCGACGGCGGTGCCATCGCGCTGGATGCGCAGGGCAACGCCGCATTCCCGTTCAATACCGAAGGCATGTACCGCGGCTGGATCGGCGCCGACGGCAGCCCGCACGTGGCGATCTTCAAGGACGAGACGCTGTAGCGCGCGCATCCCCAATCGCACCCATCTTCCCAATCCAACGGCACATGCCGACGCTGCGCAAACCCGCTAGCGTGACCGGCTGCGCTACCCACTCAGGAATCACACGCCATGTCGCGTACCGTCGTTCTGGCCGCTGCCATCACCCTGGCACTGGCTGCTTGTTCTGGAAAAGATTCGTCCGGTAAGGAGTCCACCACCGTGCCCGAAAAGACCGCCACCACCCCGGCCGCGGATGCTGCGCCGAACCCGCTGCTGACCGCCAGCACGCTGCCGTTCCAGGCGCCGCCGTTCGACAAGATCAAGGACGCCGATTACCTGCCGGCCTTCGAAGAAGGCATGCGCCTGCACCTGGCCGACATCCGCAAGATCGCCGACAACCCCGAGCCTGCCAGCTTCGACAACACCATCGAGGCGATGGAGCGCAGCGGCGAAACGCTCACGCGCGTGTCGCGCATCTTCTTCGGGCTGGTGCAGGCCGATACCAGCGATGCACGCCAGAAGATCCAGGAAGAGATCGCGCCCAAGCTGGCCGCGCACCAGGACGAGATCAATCTCGACCCGAAGCTGTTCGCACGCGTCAAGACGATCTACGACCAGCGCGACACGCTGAACCTGGAGCCGGAGCAGAAGCGTCTGGTCGAGCGCGACTACGAAGAGCTGGTGCGTGCCGGTGCGCAGCTGTCGGAGGCCGACAAGGCCAGCCTGCGCAAGCTCAATATCGAAGAAACCACGCTCTCCACCCAGTTCCATACCCGTCTGGTGGCCGCCTCGGCCGCCGGTGCGGTGGTGGTGGACGACAAGGCCAGGCTCGACGGCCTGAGCGAGGGCGACATTGCCGCTGCCGCCGATGCGGCCAAGGCGCGCAAGCTCGATGGCAAGTATCTGCTGACCCTGCAGAACACCACCCAGCAGCCGGTGCTGGCCTCGCTGAAGGACCGCCAGCTGCGCGCCGACGTGCTCAAGGCCTCGGAAACGCGCGCGGAAAAGGGCGATGCCAACGACACCCGCCAGACCATCCAGCGTCTAGCGCAGCTGCGCGCACAGAAGGCCAAGCTGCTCGGCTTCGACAATTACGCCGCCTACAGCCTGGGCGACCAGATGGCCAAGAGCCCGGACGCCGCACTCAAGCTGCTGACCGACACCGTGCCGGCCGCCACCGCCAAGGCGCGCCGCGAAGTGGCCGAGATGCAGAAGGTGATCGACGCGCAGAAGGGAGACTTCAAACTCGCCGCCTCCGATTGGGACTTCTACGCCGAGCAGGTGCGCAAGGCCAAGTACGACCTGGACGAAGCGCAGATCAAGCCGTATTTCGAGCTGGACAACGTGCTGCAGAACGGCGTCTTCTACGCGGCCACGCAGTTGTACGGCATCACCTTCAAGCAGCGCACCGACATCCCGACCTATCACGCGGACATGAAGGTGTATGAAGTGTTCGACGCGGACGGCACCTCGATGGCGCTGTTCTACACCGACTACTTCAAGCGCGACAGCAAGTCCGGCGGCGCCTGGATGGACGTGTTCGTCGAGCAGGACGGTCTCACCGGCGCCAAGCCGGTGGTCTACAACGTCTGCAACTTCACCAAGCCGGCCGCCGGCCAGCCGGCGCTGCTGAGCTTCGACGACGTCACCACGCTGTTCCATGAGTTCGGCCACGCGCTGCACGGCATGTTCTCCAAGGTGAAGTACCCCTCGATCGCCGGCACCAGCACCTCGCGCGACTTCGTCGAGTTCCCCTCGCAGTTCAACGAGCACTGGGCGTCCGATCCCAAGGTCTTCGCCAATTACGCCAAGCACTACCAGACTGGCGCGGCGATGCCGGCCGAGCTGGTGGAGAAGATCAAGAAGGCCAAGACCTTCAACAGCGGCTACGCCACCACCGAGTACCTATCGGCCGCGTTGCTCGATCTGGCCTGGCACACCCAGCCGGCCGGTGCGCCGCTGCAGGACGTGAGCAAGTTCGAAGCCGACGCCCTGAAGCGCTTCAAGGTAGACCTGGCCGAAGTGCCGCCACGTTATCGCAGCAGCTATTTCGACCACATCTGGGGCGGCGGTTATTCGGCCGGGTACTACGCGTATTTCTGGTCGGAAGTGCTCGACGACGATGCGTTCGAATGGTTCAAAGAAAATGGTGGCTTGAACCGCAAGAATGGCGACACCTTCCGCGCCAAGATCCTTTCGCGCGGCAATACCGTCGACCTGGCCACGTTGTATCGCGATTTCCGTGGCAAGGATCCCAGCGTCAAGGCGCTGCTGGAAAATCGTGGTCTGACGGAGTGAGCGACTGGGTGATGCGCCTGCGTCGCTGGCGCATGCGTGTGCAGTAGCTGCACCAGCGATCGAAACGGGATGGCCACGCGCCATCCCGTTTTTGTTTGTGGATGGTGCACCGCACTGGCTAGCGCGGCGCCACCAGGCCATCCGATGCCAGAGTCGCAGCATCCTGTCGCCACCAGCGCAGGCGATTGCCGGGCGCATTCAGATCCACCCGCTCGCCCATGCGCGGCGTCGCCAGCGCAACGCCGGCGCTGTCGGCCAAGGCCACGATCCGGTCCAGCGGTTCCTGCCACGCGTGCATGGCCAGGTCGAAGGTGCCGTTGTGGATCGGCAGCAGGGTCTGCCCGCCGACGTCCAGGTAGGCCTGCAGGCTCTGCTCCGGCTGCATGTGCACATGCGGCCACTGCTGGTCGTAGGCGCCGTTTTCGATCAGCGCTACATCGAACGGACCGAGCTGTTGGCCGATGGTCTTGAAGTGCGGGCCATAGCCGCCGTCGCCGCTGAAGAACACGCGCAGCTCGCGCTCCTGGATCGCCCAGGAGCACCACAGCGAACGACCACTATCGAACAGGCCGCGCCCGGAAAAATGCTGCGACGGGGTGGCGGTGAGTTGCAGGCCATCGATGTTGATCGTGTCCCACCAGTCCAGCTGGCGCACCTTGGCCGGGTCCACGCCCCAGCGCACCAGCAGATCACCCACGCCCAGGGGCGCGACGAACACGCCGACGCGGTCGGCCAGGGCACGGATGCTGGCGCGGTCGAGGTGGTCGTAATGGTTGTGCGACAGGATCACCCCGGCCAGCGGCGGCAGCTCGTCCAGCGCGATCGGGGGCGCATGGAAGCGCTTGGGCCCGGCGAACGGCACCGGCGAGGCGCGCCTGGAGAACACCGGGTCGGTCAGCCACAGGCCGCCGGCCAGCTTCATCAGCACGGTGGAATGGCCCAGGCGATACAGGCTGCGATCGGGCGCGGCAAGCAGCTGCGCGCGTGTCAGCGGCTGTACCGGCAGCGGCGCGGACGGCACCGTGGTGCTGGGTTTGTCGAAGAGGACGGTCCAGATCAGGCCGATCTGCTTGCGCAGGCTGAGCGCGGTGGTCGGCAGCGGCAACGCATTGCGGAACCGGCCGCCGCGAAACTGCGGCGAATCGGCATACGGGGAGGGGCGAGAGGAAGCCATGGGGAGTCCGATCAGGAGCAAGGAACGACAGCAGGAGGAAATTACACCGAGCAGTGTAGTTTCATTCCGCTGAAAGTAAACTGTCGGGTGTAAAATGATCCGATGTCGAGCGCATCTTCCCCCCGGCCCGCGCCGCAGCGGCTGACCGACCGCAAGCGCCACGCCATCGTCGAGGCGGCCATTGTCGAGTTCCGCCAGCATGGCTTCGAGGCCACCAGCATGGACCGCGTGGCGGCCACTGCGGGCGTGTCCAAGCGCACCGTCTACAACCATTTCCCCAGCAAGGACGCGCTGTTCGGCGAGATCCTGCGCGGGCTGTGGCAACGCAGCGCCGACGCGGTGAATCTTGTCTACCGGCCCGACCAGCCGCTGCGCGCGCAGCTGATCCAGCTGCTGCAGCAGAAGCTACACCTGCTCGACGACCCGGCGTTTATCGACCTGTCGCGTGTCGCCATTGCCGAAGGCATCCATTCGCCCGAGCGCGCGCGTTCGCTGATCGCGCAATTGGGCAGCAAGGAAGAAGGCACCACCACCTGGGTGCGCGCCGCACTGGCCGACGGCCGGCTGGCGGGCGTGGAGCCGGAGGTCGGTGCGCAGCAACTGCAGGCATTGATCAAGGGCTTTGCGTTCTGGCCGCAGATCGCCATGGGCCAGCCGCCGCTGTCGCCGCAGCAACGCGCCCAGGTGGCCGAATCGGCGGTGGCGATGTTCCTGGGTTTGTACGGGCGCGAGTGATGGTCTGCGATGCGCGTGCCAGCGCAGCGCCGCCCCGCATCGCAGGCCGGATCTTCCTCGCGTTGTATGTCGACCGCAGCGCTGCAGGGCAAGGACTGCGTCTTGCGCCGCGCTGTCTGTGCAACCCATGCCGCTGCAGCCTGCGCATGTTGCGCGCTTAGTCCTTCGACCACACCGCCAGCGCATAGCCATGCGGATCGGTGAAATGAAAACGTCGCCCGCCGGGAAACGCAAAGACCGGCCTGGTGATGTGCCCGCCCGCCGCTTCGATACGTGCCTGGCTGTAGGCGAGGTCGTCGGAGGCCAGGACCACCAGCGCACCACCGGGCTGGGCGGGGCCGTGGAAGAAGCCACCGCTCAGCCGGCCGTCGCGGAATTCGCAGTAATCTGGGCCGTAATCCTGAAACGTCCAGTCGAAGGCCTGCCCGTAAAAAGCCTTGGCGACGGCGATCGAGTCGACGGCGAACTCGAGGTAGTCGATGCGGTGTTGCGGCGTGTTGTCGATCATGGCGTGGTGTCCTCCGCGAGTGGAGGTACAGCATGCAGTCGGCGCGTATGACTGGCTTGGCGAAAACGGCCAACTCAGCGTGCGTGGCGCCGTACCAACACGCGCGGGCTCAGGCCGGTGAGCTGGCGCGCATCGCGCACCAGGTGCGGCGCATCGCCGTAACCGGCATCCAGCGCGGCGTCGGTCAGACTGCGGTGCTGGCCGGCGATACGCAAAAAGCGCTGCAGGCGCAATACCCGCTCCAGCGTTTTGCTGCCATAGCCGAACGCATCCTGGCAGCGGCGGCGCAACGAGCGCTCGCTGAGGCCCAGCGCCTGGGTCAATTCGCTCAGCCGGGCGGGGGTGCCGGCACGCAATCGATCGAACAGCCACGCCATCTGGCGGTCTTGCGATGTGCCGTGCTGTCGGCACAGCGCCTGCAAGGTGTATAGCGGGTCGGCACCGTCTTCCAGGCGGTGTTGCCAGGTGCGCCCTTGCACGCCCCACAGCGATTCCAGTGCAACGCGTTGGTCGGCAATGGCATGCAGCGGGAGCTTCAACAGGCCGGCTGCCGCACCCGCTGCCAGGCGCACCCCGCTCAGCGCACTGCCCGGTGCCAACGCTGCCATGGCGGCGGTGCGATCGGGCCCGGCAACCAACAGCAGCGTGCCATCCCAGATCAGATCGACGCCGCCATCGGGCAAGACCAGCACGGGGTCCGTTGCGGCCGTGCCCTGGCGAAACCGCCAACTGCACTGCAGCTGCGCGTGTAACGCCGGCGGTGCCGGGCTTTCGGCATAACAGGACTCGGAGAGTTCGGACATCGGTGCGTTGTGCGAAGAGGTGGATGCCGTGCGGCTCGGTGGCCGCAGCGATGAGAGTGCATGGCGTCGACCGCATTCGGTCGACATCGCAGGCCCGCGCCGACGCAACCATCGTGGCCGCATCCGGCAGCCTGGCGCTGCCTCGTCAATGCGGGCGGTTGCCCGCGCCCAGCCCGTTGGCGGTGACGGTGTGCCGGCTGCGTTGCAACCAGGCCACCATCGGCGAGGCCATCACCGTGGTCACCAAGGTCATGCCAAACAGCAGGGTGAACAGGTCCGGCCCGATCACGCCGCTGTCCAGGCCGATCTTGATCACCACCAGTTCCATCAGGCCGCGTGCGTTCATCAGCGAACCCACGCTCAGGCTATCGCGCCAATCGTGGCCGCTCAGGCGCGCGCCCAGGGTGCAGCCGAGCAGCTTGCCGGTGACCGCCACGCCGACCACCAGCGCAAAGCCGCCCATACCTGCGCCGACGAACACGCCGGAGCTGGTGGCCTGGCCGGCGACCGCAAACAGCACCGGCATCAGCAGGGTGATCGCCAGGGGTTCGAGGCGTCCGGCCAGGTGTTCCAGCAGGCGGTCATCGCGCGGTACGCAGATGCCGAACAGGAATGCGCCGAAGATCGCATGCAGGCCGATCCATTCAGCCGCTGCGGCGCAGGCCAGCACACCGATCAGCACCCACACCAGCGCCGTTGACGCATAGCCTCCATCGCTTGCGCGCGGGGTGAGCACGCGCGCATACATCGGCTTCAACATGCCGAACACCACCGCAATCAGCACCACCGCACCGGCCGCAGTGAACGCAATGCCGCCATGGCTATTGCCGCCGGTCAGGGTGAGCACGATCGCCAGGAACATCCACACCGTGGCATCGTCGATCACCGCCGCGCCCAGGGCCAGGCGGCCGGCCGGCGTGCGGGTCATGTTGCGGTCCTTGAGGATGCGCGCCAGCACCGGAAACGCAGTCACCGACATCGCTGCGGCAATGAACAATGCGAAGGGCCAGAAGCCGATGCCTTGCGGAGCAAAGCGCGCAAATAACCATGGTGCGGCGGCCAGCCCCAGCAGCAACGGCAGCACGATACCGGACAGCCCCACCAGTACTGACGCGCGCACCTGCGCAGTGGTGCCTTCCGGCGCACGCAACTCCACGCCGACGATGAACATGAAAAGCACCACGCCGATGTTGGCCAGGCCCGACAGTGGCGGCAAGCTGCTGGAGGCGAACAACACGCCATGCAACTCCGGCAGCCACGCGCCGAATGCGATCGGCCCCAGCAGCAGGCCGGCGGCCATTTCGCCGATCACCGGCGGCTGCCCGAAGCGTTGCAGCAGCGCACCGCATGCACGCGCCGCGCCCAGGATCAGCGCCAACTGCACCAGCAACAGCATGGTCGGATTCATTGCGTCAGCCTTGGTTGGTTGAGTCGGCTCGCCCCTGCAGTGCGGGACGGCTGCGCATCTGGTCAGTTGTTTCCCCGGACTGATCAGCGGTGACATGCCGTCCCCACAGCATCGGCCTAGTCTATGACGACAACCGCCGTGCGGTTGCATCGAGCCGACATGCTGCGGCAATGCGGCGTGGTTCACGCTGCAGGCGGGAACCGTCGTCGGTGCTGCTTGTGTGCGCTTGCACGGCTTGATCGAACGACGCCGTCAACGGCAACCCGCATGTCGCACACGGGATCGCAGATGGAGAGCGCGTGGCGGCCTCATGCGCGGTGCCTGGCGAGCAAGCTCAGGCGCGATGCGAACTCACGCGCGCACAGCCGGCAGCAGACTCACCGCTCCGAATCGCCACTCTCGTCATACCCGCGCGGGGTAAACAGGTCCGGCTGGATCAGCTCGATAAACGCACGCGCCTGCGGCGACAGATACTTGCCCTTGCGCACCACCACGCCGTAACTGCGGGTGGGGAAGTAGTCCTTGAGCGAGCGGGTGGCGAGTTTGTCGCGGTCTGCATCGGTGACGCAGATCGCGGTGACGATGGAGATGCCCATGTCCATCGCCACGTATTGCTTGATCACTTCCCAGCCGCCCACCTCCAACGCCACGGTGTAGGGCACCCGTGCCTGCTGGAAGATCAGATCGACCAAGCGATAGGTCACCTGCCGGCGCGGCGGCAGGATCAGCGGATACGGCGACAGATCCTGCAGCGTGACCGTGGACCTGCTGGCCAAGGGGTGGTCGGGCGGGGTGATCAGCAGCTGTTCGAAGCGATACACCGGCGCGTAGTTGAGGTCGGCCGGCACGTCCAGCATCGAGCCGATCGCCAGGTCCACCGCGTCCTCGCGCAGCAGATCGGTGCCGTCGGCGCTGATGGCGTTGTGCAGGGTCAGCCGCACGTCCGGGTGGCGCGCGCGGAAGTTCGCCACGATGCGCGGCAGCAGGTACAGGATGGTGGAGCTGTTGGCGGCGATATTGAGCTCGCCCGCATCCAGCCCGCGCACCTTCTCGCGAAAGCTCGCCTCCAGCCCGTCCAGGCTCTCCACCAGCGGCAGCGCCATGTCGTAGAGCAGCTGGCCCTCGCGGCTGGGTGCCATGCGGCGCCCCGAGCGCTCGAACAGGGCCACCCCCAGGTCGCGTTCCAGCGCCTGCAGTTGCAGCGTCACCGCCGGCTGGCTCACGTACAGCGCCTCAGCCGCCCGTGAGACAGACCCCAGACGCACCGTCTGGCAGAACGCACGCAGGGGCTTGAGCCGGTCGGATTTGTAGGAAAATCGCGGGGTTGGCGACATCTGGGTGTGTTCTGAAACCCAATATAAGTCAGGCTTATTTACAGCATTGATAAAACTGCTTTGTCAAATAATTTCCATCGGCGCACGGTACAGGTCCGGATGCACAAGGACTCCCCGACATGTCTGCCACCGCTTTTGCCCCACGTCCCACCGAACGCGCCACGCCCGGGCTGTCGCTGACCACGCAGATCGCAGGCCAGGCAGAACTGCTGCCGGCCGCCGCGCTGGCCTTGCTGGTGTCGTTGCACCGCGCGATCGAACCCGGCCGCCAGCAGCGCCTGGCCCAGCGGCGCGCCCGCCAGGCCGAGTTCGATGCCGGCCAGCTGCCGGATTTCCGCCCCGACACCCGCGCCATCCGCGATGGCGACTGGCGCGTCGCCGCACTGCCGTCGGCGCTGCAGGACCGCCGGGTGGAGATCACCGGCCCCACCGATCCGAAGATGGTCATCAACGCGCTGAACTCCGGCGCCAAGGTGTTCATGGCCGACTTCGAGGATTCCACCGCGCCGACCTGGCGCAACCTGCTGGCCGGCCAGCGCACGCTGGCCGCTGCGGTGCGCGGCGATCTCAGCTTCGATGCGCCCAACGGCAAGCATTACGCGTTGCGCCCGGAAGCCGAGCGCGCGGTGTTGATCGTGCGCCCGCGCGGCTGGCATCTGGATGAGAAGCACGTGCTCATCGATGGGCAGCCGCTGGCCGGCGGCCTGTTCGATGCGGCGGTGTTCGCCTTCCATAACGGTCGCGCGCTACTGGCCAAGGACCGTGGCCCGTATCTGTACCTGCCCAAGTTGCAGAGCATGGAAGAAGCCGCGCTGTGGGAGACCGCGCTGGCGCATATCGAAGCGATGCTGGGCCTGCCGCACGGGCAGATCAAGGTGACCGTGCTGATCGAAACGCTGCCGGCGGTATTCGAGATGGACGAGATCCTGCACGCGCTGCGCGAGCGCATCGTCGGGCTCAATTGCGGCCGTTGGGATTACATCTTTTCGTATCTGAAAACCTTCCGCGCGCATCGCGACCGCGTGTTGCCCGAACGTGGCCAGGTCACCATGACCCAGCCCTTCCTCAAGGCGTATTCGGAACTGTTGATCAAGACCTGCCATCGCCGCGGCGCCCATGCGATGGGCGGCATGGCGGCGCAGATTCCGATCAATCACGACGAGGCCGCCAACGAGCAGGCGATGGCGCGCGTGCGTGCCGACAAGCTGCGCGAAGTCAGCGCCGGCCACGATGGCACCTGGGTGGCGCATCCGGCGTTGATTCCGGTAGCGATGAAGATCTTCGACGAGCACATGCCCACCGCGCATCAGCAGCATGTCTTGCGCAATGACGTGCAGGTGACGCGCGACATGCTGATCGCGCCTTCGCCAGGCACCGTCACCCGCGCCGGGTTCGAAGGCAATGTCGAAGTCTGCGTGCGTTATCTGGCGGCCTGGCTGGACGGCAATGGATGCGTGCCCATCCACAACCTGATGGAAGACGCCGCCACTGCCGAAATCAGCCGCGCGCAGCTGTGGCAGTGGTTGCATCACGGCCAGCACCTGGACGACGGCACTGCGATCGATCAGCCCCTGTTGCAGGCCACGTTGCGTGCGTTGCCGGCACGCCTGGGCGCGACCGATGCACTGCCCGGCGCCGCACGCATCGACGACGCCATTGCACTGCTGGATACACTCAGCCGTGCCGATGCGCTGGCCGACTTCCTCACCGTGCCGGCGTATCGCCTGATCGATTGAGCCAACGCTGCAGCGACACGCCGGCGCACGCGCGCTGTCGCTGCAATCCATTCACGTCATGCATCAAACCGCCGGTTGCGCCCACGCGCGCAACGACGGCCTTGCCATGCCCGGCGCGTATCAATGCGCCCCTTTCTTCCTCGTTGCACCCGTCGTATCCCTGCCAGGAGAACGCACCATGAGCAGCACACTGCAGACCGCCGAACAGATCCAGCAAGACTGGGCCAGCAACCCGCGCTGGGCCGGCATCACCCGCAACTACACCGCCGCCGACGTGGTGCGCTTGCGTGGCACCGTGCATGTCGAGCATTCGCTGGCGCGGCTGGGCGCGGACAAGTTGTGGAATGCATTGCACGCCACGCCGTTCGTCAATGCGCTGGGCGCGTTGACCGGCAACCAGGCGATGCAGCAGGTCAAGGCCGGGTTGAAGGCGATCTACCTGTCCGGCTGGCAGGTCGCCGCCGATGCGAACCTGGCCGGGCAGATGTATCCGGACCAGTCGCTGTATCCGGCCGACTCGGTGCCGGCGGTGGTCAAGCGCATCAACAACACCTTGTTGCGCGCCGATCAACTGCATCACGCCGAAGGCAATGACGACATCGACTTCCTGCAGCCGATCGTGGCTGATGCCGAAGCCGGCTTTGGCGGCGTGCTCAACGCCTTCGAGTTGATGAAGGCGATGATCGAAGCCGGCGCGGCCGGCGTGCACTTTGAGGATCAGCTGGCATCGGTGAAGAAGTGCGGCCACATGGGCGGCAAGGTGCTGGTGCCTACCCGCGAGGCAATCGAAAAGTTGAATGCCGCGCGGCTGGCGGCCGATGTGCTGGGTGTGCCCACGCTGCTGATCGCGCGCACCGATGCCGAGGCGGCCGATCTGATCACCAGCGATGTGGATGCCAACGACCAGCCGTTCACCACCGGGCAGCGCACCGTCGAAGGCTTCTTCAAGACCCGCAACGGGCTGGATCAGGCCATCAGCCGCGGGCTTGCCTATGCGCCGTACGCGGATCTGATCTGGTGCGAGACCGGCAAGCCGGATCTGGAATTTGCGCGCGCCTTTGCGCAAGCCATCCATGCCAGATTCCCCGGCAAATTAATGGCCTACAACTGCTCGCCGAGCTTCAACTGGAAGAAGAACCTGGATGACGCCACCATCGCCAAATTCCAGACCGAGTTGGCGAGCTACGGCTATAAATTCCAGTTCATCACCCTGGCCGGCTTCCACGCCCTGAACTACGGCATGTTCAACCTGGCGCATGGCTACGCACGCCGCCAGATGAGCGCCTTCGTCGAGTTGCAGCAGGCCGAGTTCGCGGCGGCCGAGATGGGCTTTACCGCGGTCAAGCATCAGCGGGAGGTGGGCACCGGCTATTTCGACGCGGTGACGCAGGCGATCCAGCAGGGCCAGTCGTCCACCACCGCGCTGCGTGGCTCGACCGAGGAAGAGCAGTTTCACGGCGAAAAGGCCGCATAACCCAGCGCGCAGGCGCCGCGACCGCGTGCCGGCCGGCCGACGGGTGAAGCGGAGCAGCGGGCTTCGCCCACCGCCAAGCCCCCGCTAGCACCGCTGAGCAACGCTGGGGGTGGTGGTGGCCTGTCGAAGAGGATGGCGGGCTCTGCCGGGAGCAGGGGAGAAGGGCTCGGGAAACCGAGCCCGATTTTTTGCCAATACCCGTCATTTCGTCTCAAGCTCAATGAGAGGGAGTGTGACCTGGTGCTGAACAAAACGCTCCTGTACGATGCTGAGGCAGGCCGGCGCTGCAGGTCGGTCTAAGGGATTTTGGGATGACGTGCCATAACACTGCCGGCGCAGTGGAGCCGACGGGGAGCGTTGCAAAGACGCTGTCGGACGGGCTGCATGCGCTCATGACTGCCGAAGAGCTGGGGTTTTTCGCCCGCTTTGGCCGCGCCCGCGAATTGGCCGCCGGCCAGGCGCTGTTCGAGCGCGGTGCAGTGGGAACGCAGATGTTCATTGTGGTCAGTGGCCAGATCGATCTGGATTTCGGCGAAGACCTGATGCTCAAGCACCTGGGCCCGGGCGAATTCTTCGGCGAACTTGGCCTGTTGATCGGCGACCATGCGCGCAGTGCCGGCGCCAGCGCATCCACCGACACCCGTTTGATCGAACTGGCGCACGAGGACTTCCAGCGCCTGGTCGATCACGACCCGTCGATGGTGGCGCATTTCCTGCGCCGCTCCATTGTGCGAGTGGTCAACAACGAGCAGTTGCTGATCCGCCAGTTGCGCCGGCGCAACCACGATCTGGAAGCGGCGCTGGACAACCTCTACGTCACCTCGCACCAGCTCAACCACACCGAAGAACTCAGCCGCACCGACGAACTCACCGGCCTGCACAACCGCCGCGGGCTCGCCCTGCATCTGCAGGAATGCCGGCGCGCCGGTCGCGTGCCCGGGGTGGGTCTGATCCTGATCGATTGCGACCGTTTCAAGCGCATCAACGACGAATTCGGCCATCTCGCTGGCGACCGCGTGCTGCAGAACGTCGCCCACGCGCTGCGTTCGGTGATCGCCGACGGTGACCTGGCCTGCCGGCTCGGCGGCGACGAATTCTGCGTGCTGGTCGCGCAGGGCACCCGGGAGCTGCTGCACCACATCGGCGAATGCATCGTGCGCGCAGTGGAAGCGCGGCTGTGCAATGGCCAGAGCGAGCAGGGCTGCTCGGTGAGCCTGGGCCTGTGCATGATCGATGCCGATGCGGCATGGAACGATTGGTACACGCTGGCCGACAGCGCGCTGTACGAAGCAAAGCGGCAAGGCGGCAATGTGCTGTGCATGCATGAAGCGCTGGGGTCGGGCAGCACGCAGCCACCCGGCAACGCAGCCACGTCGGACAATCGCTGAGCAATGAGCGCCCGCACCCACGCACGCAAGGATGCGTCGTCGGAAGCGATCCAGGCGCCGCGCTTGCGCACCTTGCTGCTGACCGACCTGTGCGACTCGACCGCGCTGGTCGAGCGCATCGGTGACAACGCCGCCGCCGCGCTGTTTCGCGAGCACGACCGGCTGGTGGTCAAACTGCAGCAGCAATGGCGTGGCCGGCTGATCGACCGCTCGGACGGATTGCTGCTGTTGTTCGATCGCCCCATCGACGGCCTGGGCTTTGCGCTGGATTACGCCCGTGGCCTCAAGGCGATGGGCGATGCCCGTGCGCTCACGCTGTGCGCGCGGCAGGGCCTGCACGTCGGCGAAGTGCTGACCTGGCGCAATAGCGACGAAGCGGTCAGCATCGGTGCCAAACCGCTGGAAGTCGAAGGCCTGGCCAAGCCCACCGCCGCGCGCCTGATGTCGATGGCGCGGCCCGGGCAGATCCTGTTGTCGGCAGTGGCCGAGTCGTTGACCCACCGCGCCGCACGCGAACTGGGCGACCGCGGCGAACGCATCCTGTGGAAATCCCACGGCCGCTGGCGCTTCAAGGGCGTGCCCACGCCGATGGAGATCTATGAGGTCGGCGAGATCGATGTCACGCCATTGCGCGCGCCGAAGCATTCGCCGAAGGCATGGCGGGATATTCCGCTGTGGCGGCGGCCGGCGGCACTGTTGGCGGAAACTGCCTTGGTCGTCATCGTGTGCGTGTCGGCGTGGTTTTTCACCCGTTCCGAGCCAGCCATTGCGTTCTCCGAACGTGGGTGGGTGGTGGTCGGAGATCTACGTAATCTCACCGGCAATACGTTGCTCGACAGTTCGCTCGACCAGGCGCTGCGCATCAGCCTGGAGCAGTCGCGCTACGTCAATGTCCTGAGTGAGATGAAAGTGCGCGACACCATGGCGCGGATGAAGCGCGATCCGGATCGCGTGATCGTTGATCGCGCCATCGCCTCGGAAGTGGCGCTGCGCGATGGTGCAAGCGCTGTGCTGCTGCCGACTGTCGCGGAGATTGGCGGCAAGCTTCGTTTCAGCGTTGAATTGGTGGATCCGCGGACCCAGACCACGGTTTACTCGGAGTTTGTGCAAGGCGATGGCTTGCCATCGGTACTGTCCTCGGTGGATCAGGTGACCCGCAAGCTCAGGCAGGGGCTGGGTGAGGTGGTGGCCTCGATCGACAAGAATTCCGTGCCGTTACCCGCCGTGACCACGTCCAGCCTGGATGCGCTGCGGGCTTATGCCCTGGGGGTCGACGCAACGGCGCAAGGCCAATGGAAAGAAGGGTTGGAACTGTTCGAGCGCGCGGTGGCCATCGATCCGGAATTTGCGCTCGCGTATCTGGGGGCGGCACGCATCAAGGTGGCTATCTCCGATCGCCGTGGTGCGCTTCCGTACCTGGAGAAGGCAATTCGTTTCCGTCAGCGTTTGCCTGAGCGTGACCAGTTGTACATGGATGCATGGGCAGCCGAGTTGCTAGCACCCGACAAGGCATTGACGCTGTGGAGAACGCTGGCCTCGCTCTACCCGGACAATTTTGCCGGCACCGCGAACGCATCGTGGCACCTGTTCGTTGCCAATCGTTTTGCCGACGCGTTGCCGTACGCGCAGGCGGCCGATGTTCCGCAGGACCCGCTGCGCGCGATCGCGACCGATCGGGTTGGACGCATTTTGCTGGCACAGGGAAAGGCCGAAGCGGCACTGCAGCGCTTTTCCATTCCCGGCGATGCCGATCGCGCCGGCCCGCTACGGCGCCAGGCGAACGCGCTTGCGGTGTTGAACCGCCATGTCGAAGCGAAGCAAACGCTCGACAGGATCATCGAGCAAGGCTATGCCAACGACGATGTGGTGCCATTGATCGATCGCACCAGCATCGCAATCGATCAGGCCGACTGGAGCGCTGCACGTGCAGCGATCGCACAAGGTCTGACGCGCAGCAAGCAAGGCGACGATTTCAACCGTCACCAGTTCTCGGTCATTGCGGTGACAACCGATGCGTTGGTCGATCCGTCCCTGGCGACGGCGGCAGCGCTCAAGCCGACGTTCGATCGGCTGGTGTCGGCTGTCATTGACGACGGGTTGGCAACGGTAAACCTGCAGGACAATGCCGCGATGGTATTGATCCTCGCAAGCCAGGCGCAGCGGAGCGGCGATAACAGCCTCACCGCCCACGCGCTTGCGGCGATCAAGCCGGCGCTTGTGCATGAAACACCGGTGCTTGCCGACCTGCGCGCCATTGTCGAAGCCCAGCAGCTGGCACTGTCGGGCGACCGCGCAGCAGCCATCGCGCGCCTGCCGGTCAATGACGATGATCTTTTCCAGACACGCGTGACGCTGTACACGCTGTTGCACGACAGCGGTCGGCACGCTGAAGCGTTGCAACAGGCACGTTGGCTGCTTCTCCATCGCGGGCGTGCTTACATCGAAGCAAATGCGTCGCAAACGCTGCAGCCGCTCAATGTTGCCGATGCGCGTCTGGCCCAGCTCTGGATGGCCGAATCGCTGCACGCACTCGGCCGTAGCCAGGAGGCGCGCGAACAGGCCCAGGCATTTGCGCGCGCCTGGCCTTTACCGAGTCTGCCTGCTTACTTGCGTAACAGGGTCGAACGCATGCTGTCCGATTCGAAGGCGAAAATCACGGTGTGATTGGCCTTTTCGGTCAGGTAGCTCTGCAGCTCGGCGCGAGCCGCTGCAATGTCCTGCTTGGATGCGAGCTGATTGGTGTTCATGCAGTAATAAGCCTCTCCTACGCCGGGGACGGCGTTGTCCGCACTCACGCCAGGTACGCCGATCTGGGCAAGCGCCTGCGCCGGATTGCATTGAAAGCAGTCGCGGAAGTCGTCATCGGTTGCCAGTAGCTCCAGCAGCTTGTCGGCTGTGGATGCATCAAACGGGAGATGGGTGTCATTGGCTGCGTCAGTCATGGTGTGGCTTGCCTGGAAGGTGAGGGAGTGTGCTGTTGTATGACGTGGGACCTGACACAATATCGACCGTACTCATGCGTCCTTGAGATGTTCCTATGCAAATTCGTCGCTGTACCACGTTGTTTTTTGAACTGCGCGACGATTCGGTGTTTGATCTTGCACGATTGCTTGCCGGGGGCGATGGCTTGCGTCGCCGCACACGATGGCTGGCGCTCGCGCCTCATCTTGAGGCGGAGGTGGAGGTTTCAGAGGAAGAGCGCGAATGGCTGGGCGAGTTGAGTTCCTCGCGCTGGCAGTCCATCGATCAGGTGCATCCGTTGCCAATCTGGGCGGAGCGTTTGATCGAGCAAGGTCTTGTGATCAGCGATCAACCACAACATGTTCAGCACCGCCGCAACGACGAGTGCGTGCAGCAGCAGCGCTGGTGGCCATTGGCTGCGTTGTGGCATCGATCCGCGCGCTGGAGTGGCGAAGACAGCGTGGCCACCATGGAAGCGCATGGCCTGACAACTGCAGAAGGCATGGTCGGCCGACTGGGCGCCCCCCCGGCAGAAATCGTAGACCGAGGCGAGGGTGGCGTCGAAGCGCGCATTGCCTTGCCGCGGTCAACCCCGGGCACATTCGATGAGCTACTGTCGCGTCGCGTCACCTGTCGCAATTTCGATACGCAGCGTCCACTGTCATCCATCTTGCTCGGCCAGATGCTTGAGCGCAGCGTCATGGCAAGCGCGCGCATCGAAGTGGGGCACGACACCGCATTCTTGAAGAAGCCGGTACCGTCGGGGGGTAGTCTCCATCCCACCGAAACCTACTTGCTGGTCCAGCGTGTCGAGGGAATGACGAGCGGTCTCTATCACTATCGCCCTGTCGATCATGCTTTGCAGCCATTGCAGTCGCCGCCGCAACCGCTGGTGGACTTCGCGCGTCGCGCCGTGTCCGGGCAGCACTGGTTTGCCGATGCGCCGGTGCTGGTGATCCTGGTGCCGCGATTTTTACGCAGTTTCTGGAAGTATCGAAACCACGCCAAGGCCTACCGCGCAATGATTCTGGATGTCGGCCATATCGCGCAGACGCTTTATCTGAGCGCAACCGACCTGGGGCTGGGAGCGTTTGTCACCTCGGCGATCAACGAGGTGGACATTGAACAGGCGCTTGGCCTGGACGGCCTGCAGGACGGCCCACTGGCCATCTGCGGATTCGGTTGGCGTGGCGAGGAAATGAACAATACCGAGCTGGATCCTGGCGGGGCAGTGTGGCCGGCTGGTCGTGATCCAGAGGCGGCCAAGGACATCGGACCCCATTAGCGAGAGACCATCACACATCTTTCGATCTGGACCGCTTGGCGAGGGAAGTCAGGCATGCCGGCTAGTTGGAGAACCTCGCTACAACCGTCAGCGCTCGTCGTTGCAGGCGAGCGCTGACGTCGATCCAAAGCAAGCACTTCGCAATGGCGTTACCGCCGAATCGCCTGCGTATGCGTCTTCAATGCATCGCTCAGACCGTTCACCTTGTCGGCGCCTTCCGGCACGGTGATGCTGGAGCCGGTCAGGTCGTCGCCGATCGGTTGCACGCGGCCGCCCAGGCACTGGCCCAGGAACCCTTCGGTCACCGCGTTGAAGGCCTTGCTGTTTTCCGGGCGGCGGAAGCCGTGGCCTTCGTCGGGGAACAGCACGTAGGTGACCGGAATGTTCTTGGCCTTCATCGCGTTGACGATCTGGTCGCTCTCGGCCTGCTTGACGCGTGGGTCGTTGGCACCCTGGCCGATCAGCAGCGGCTTGCTGATCTTGTCGACATGGCTGAGCGGGGAGCGCTCGGTCAGCCACTGCTTGCCGGCCTCGGTGGCCGGGTCGCCCATGCGTTTGGTCAGCTGCTTGTAGAAGCTGGCCCAGTACGGCGGCACGGTGCCGAGCAAGGTGTTGAGGTTGGCCGGACCGACGATGTCCACGCCGCACTTGAACGCGTCCGGGGTGAAGGTCAGGCCGACCAGCGTGGCGTAGCCGCCATAGCTGCCGCCCATGATCGCCACGTCCTCGGGCCTGGTCACACCTTGCTTGACCGCCCACTGCACGGCGTCGAGCAGGTCGTCGTGCATCTTGCCGGCCCACTCGCCGTTGCCGGCATTGGTGAAGGCCTTGCCGAAGCCGGTGGAGCCACGGAAGTTCACCGCCAGCACCGCATAGCCGCGATTGGCCAGCCACTGCTCATACGGCCCGTAGCCGTAGCTGTCGCGCGCCCACGGGCCACCATGCACGAACAGCACCAGCGGCACCGGCTTGTCGGCCTTGCCATCGTGATTGGCGTCAGCCTCAGAGGGCAGGGTGAGATAGCTGACCAGCTTGAGGCCGTCGCGCGCGGTCAGTTCCTGCGGCCACATCGGGACCAGCGGTTTGCCGTCGAGCGCGGGGCGGGCGGAGAACAGTTTGGTCAGCTTGCCGCCGTCTGCACGGTCGTAGCGGTAGTAGCTCAGCGGTGTCTCTGCCGCCGAATACCCCACGATCCAGATGCGATCGTCGAGCGTGCGTGCGGCAACGCTGGCATCACCGCTGCCGAGTGACTTGAGCTTTTGCAGGTCGGCGGCAATGCCGTTGTCCAGCGCCTTCCATTCCTCGCGCAGATAGTCGGTGGACACGGCCTGCACCACGCCGGTCCTGGGGTCGTTCAAGGTGGCGCCGACATCGGTGCGCGGGTTTTCGAACAGCAGCGTGCGCGCATTGCTGGCGGTGTCGATGGCATACAGTGCCGCGGTGTCGCGATTGCGCGAATCCTGCATGTATAGCGTCTTGCCGTCGTCGGTCAGTCCGTCGGGCGAGGTGTTGCTGACATCCTCGAACGGGATGCGGTCCACGCGCTTCCAGCGCTTGCCATCCGGTACCAGCAGCTCTCTGCCGGCATCGTCGGTGGCGCGCGTGGCGTAGCGCAGCTGGTAGTTGCCGTCGAGCAGATAGGAATCCAGGCTGTCGGTGTTCTGCTGCACCAGGCTGCGCTTGCCCGAGGCCAGGTCCACCCGATACAGGTCATGCCATTTGGGATCGCGGTCGTTCATGCCGACCATGATCGACTCGGGGTGCTGCGCGCTGACGCGATACACCTCGGCGTTGGTCTTCTTGAACGGGGTGAGGTCCTTGCTGCTGCCATCGCTCAGATTCACCGAGAACAGATGGAAGTCTTCGTCGCCGCCATTGTCGCGCAGGTACAGCAACGTGTTGGGTTGATAGGTCCAGAAATAAGTGCGGATGCCGCGTGCGGTGTCCTTGGTGATCGCGCGCGCCTGATCCGGTGCATCCACCGGGGCGACCCAGACATTGAGCACGCCCTCCAGCGGCGCGACCCAGCTGAGGTATTTGCCGTCCGGGCTGATGCTCACGTTCGCCCGTTCCGGGTTGCCGAACAGCGCATCACGGGTGATCAGTTCGGGTGGCGCCGCGGGTGCTTGCGCAGCGGCCGGGGCCGGCGTGGCGGCCTTGTCGGTGGTGGGCGCGGCGTTGTCGCTGCAGGCGGTCAGCGCGAGCAGCATGCTGGAAACAAGAAGCAGGCGTTGCATGGACGTCTCCGGTCTGGGGCGCGGCCACTCCGGCCGCTTTCCCCCACGCTAGGGCGAGGGCCGGCCCCTGCGGACGTGCCGTTGGTCACGCCACCAGGCGCCGCTACGCAGACGCGGACACAAATTCCACCAACGCGACACCCTCGGCGACCAGCTCGCCCTCGGCCACCAGGTACGCCGCCACCGTGCCGTCGCCGGGCGCGTGCAAGGTGTGCTCCATCTTCATCGCTTCCAGCACCACCAGGGCCTGGCCGCGGGTGACCGACTGTCCAACTGGGGCGACCAGCGACACGATGCGGCCCGGCATCGGTGCGGTCAGGCCACCGGTGTCGTGCGCGGGCTGATCGGCTTCGGCCAGCGTGTCATGGTGGCGGAAGGTCGCCCGCTGCGTGGCATCGCGCAATGTCAGGGTGTCGCCGTCGCGCAGGACCTGCATGCGCCATTGTCGGCCATCCATTTCCACGCGCAGTGCATCGCCCTGCAGGTGGTAGCGCAGCGTGTGGGTATCGCCTGCAGTCGTGACCTGCCAGCCATCGCCAAGCGGGCGCACGCCGAACTGGCGGCGCTCGCCTGCGGCCTCCAGCGTCATGGCGTGCGCGGCATGCGCACCGATGCGCCAGCCATCGATGTGTTGCCATGGCGAAAACGGGTCGGCCGGATCGGCGGCGGCCTTCGGCAACGCGTCGGCAATCAACGCCGCTGCCAGGCACCACCAGGCATTTGCCGGACTGACCGCATCGGGAAACAACACGGCCTGCTCGCGTTCGATCAGCGCGGTATCCAGATCGGCAGACGCAAACGACGCCGTGCCGATCAGGCGCGCAAGGAACGCGCTGTTGGTGGTCACGCCCACTGCATGGAATTGCGCCAGCGCCTCGCGCATGCGTGCCAGGGCGGCGGGGCGATCCACATCCCATACGATCAGCTTGGCGATCATCGGATCGTAGTAGGGGCTGATGCTGTCGCCTTGCTCCACCCCGGCATCGATGCGTACATGCGCGCCGGCTGCGGGAAACTGCAGTTGCCGCAGCATGCCGGTCGACGGCAGAAAGCCGCGGTCGGCATCTTCGGCATACAGGCGCGCTTCCAGCGCGTGGCCATGGATGCGCAGGTCCTGCTGACGCAGCGGCAACGGCTCGCCCGCGGCGACATGCAATTGCCACTCGACCAGGTCGGTGCCGGTGATCAACTCGGTCACCGGGTGCTCGACCTGCAGCCGGGTGTTCATTTCCATGAAATAGAAATCGCCATCCGGGCCGGCGATGAACTCCACCGTGCCGGCACCGACATAACCCACAGCGCGCGCGGCATCCACGGCGGCCTTGCCCATGGCGGCGCGGCGTTGTTCGCTCATGCCGGGAGCAGGCGCTTCTTCCAACACTTTCTGATGCCGGCGCTGCACCGAACAATCGCGTTCGAACAGATAGACGACCTCGCCCCGGGTATCACCAAACACCTGGATCTCGATATGGCGCGGCCGCTCGACGTATTTCTCCACCAGCACCTGCGCATTGCCAAAAGCCGATTGGGCCTCGCGCTGGCAGCTGGCCAAGGCCTCTTCGAAGGCCGCGCTGGTATCCACCCGGCGCATGCCCTTGCCGCCACCGCCGGCGCTGGCCTTGATCAGCACCGGATAGCCGATCGCGTCGGCCTGCGCACGCAGGAACGCCGGCGCCTGTTCGTCGCCGTGGTAGCCCGGCGTCAGCGGCACGCCGGCGCGTTGCATCAGCGCCTTGGCCGCACTCTTGTCGCCCATCGCGCGGATGGCGGCCGCTGGCGGGCCGATGAACACGATGCCAGCCTGCGCGCAGGCATCGGCAAACGCCGCGTTTTCCGACAGGAAGCCATAGCCGGGATGGATCGCCTGCGCACCGCTTGCGCGTGCCGCCTCCAGGATCGCATCGCCACGCAGATAACTCTGCTGCGCCGGTGCGGCGCCGAGATGGATCGCTTCATCGGCCAGCCGCACATGTCGCGCATCGCGGTCGGCATCCGAATACACTGCCACGGTCGCGATGCCGAGCTTGCGGCAGGTGGCGATGACGCGACAGGCGATCTCGCCGCGATTGGCAATCAGGATCTTGTCGAAATAGGGCGGTCTTGCTGCGGTGGTGAGTTCGCGCTGGGTCATGACGAAGTTCTCTGCACGCCGCCATGCTGGCGGGCGCTGCGATGGAAAGACGGTTGCATGGATTGCGCCACACGCCGTGCGATGGCAGCTGACGCCGCTGCGGCCCCGCGCGATGCGCTGCTCGACGCAGGCAACGCGCCCGGCCTCATGCAATGCTCCAGGCGACACGCAACGCCTTGCGTGCAGGTGTGTGTACACCGCAAGACAGCCAAGAGCAGCACCTGCAGACGGACATCATCACCTCACATCCGGAACACGCCAAAGCGTGTCGTCTCGATCGGTGCATTCAATGCGGCCGACAGTCCCAGCCCCAGCACGCGACGGGTATCGGCCGGGTCGATGATGCCGTCGTCCCACAGGCGTGCACTGGCGTAATACGGATGCCCCTGCTGCTCGAACTGCGCACGGATCGGCGCCTTGAATGCAGCTTCCTCTTCGCCCGACCAGGCGCCACCCTTGGCTTCGATACCGTCGCGGCGCACCGTGGCCAAGACGCTGGCGGCCTGCTCGCCGCCCATCACGCCGATGCGCGCATTCGGCCACATCCACAGGAAGTTCGGCGAGTAGGCGCGACCGCACATGCCGTAATTGCCGGCACCGAATGAGCCGCCGATCACCACGGTGAACTTGGGCACCTTGGCGCAGGCCACCGCCATCACCAGCTTGGCCCCGTCCTTGGCGATGCCGCCATGTTCGTATTTGCGCCCGACCATGAAGCCGGTGATGTTCTGCAGGAACACCAGCGGAATGCCGCGTTGCGTACACAGTTCGATGAAGTGCGCGCCCTTGAGCGCAGACTCGGAAAACAGGATGCCGTTGTTGGCGATGATGCCCACCGGATAGCCATGCAGATGCGCAAAGCCGGTGACCAGGGTGCTGCCGTAGCGCGGCTTGAATTCGTCCAGCTGCGAGTCGTCGACGATGCGGGCGATCACTTCGCGCACATCGAAGGGCTTGCGCGTGTCGGCAGGAATCACGCCATACAGCTCGTCGGCGGCGTAGCGCGGCGGCAGCGGTGCCTGCAGTGCCAGCGATGCAGGCGGCTTGCGCCAGTTGAGCCGCGCGATGATGGCGCGCACGCGCGCCAGGGCCTGCAGGTCGTTGTCGGCAAAGTGGTCGGCCACGCCGGAGATGCGCGTGTGCACATCGGCACCGCCGAGTTCTTCGGCACTGACTTCTTCGCCGGTGGCCGCCTTGACCAGGGGTGGACCGCCGAGAAAGATCGTGCCCTGCTCGCGCACGATCACCGTTTCATCGCTCATCGCCGGCACGTAGGCGCCGCCGGCGGTGCACGAGCCCATCACGCAGGCGATCTGCGGGATGCCGTTGGCCGACAGGTTGGCCTGGTTGTAGAAGATGCGTCCGAAGTGATCGCGGTCGGGAAACACTTCATCCTGCAGCGGCAGGAACGCGCCGCCGGAATCGACCAGGTAGATGCATGGCAAGCGGTTCTGCTGCGCGATTTCCTGCCCGCGCAGATGCTTCTTCACCGTCATCGGGTAATAGGTGCCGCCCTTGACGGTGGCATCGTTGGCCACGATCACGCACTCCACCCCGGACACGCGCCCGATGCCGGCCACCACACCGGCGCACGGCACCTGATCGTCGTACATACCGTGCGCGGCCAATGGCGCGATCTCCAGCAAGGCGCTGCCCGGATCCAGCAAGGCATCGATACGCTCGCGTACCAGCAACTTGCCACGTGCGCTGTGCTTGGCACGCGCAGCCTCACTGCCGCCCAGCGCGGTCTGCGCCAGCGTGCGGCGCAGATCCTCGACCACGGTGCGCATCGCAGCAGCGTTTTGTTGGAAGCTCTCGCCGCTGACCTGCAGCTGGCTGGTGATCGCGCTCATGGTGGCTCCGTCAGGCGGTGCGTTCGAACAGCTCGCGGCCGATCAGCATGCGTCGGATCTCCGAGGTGCCCGCGCCGATTTCGTACAGCTTGGCATCGCGCCACAGGCGCCCGGTGGGGTAGTCGTTGATGTAGCCGTTGCCGCCCAGCACCTGGATCGCCTGGCCGGTGAGCCAGGTGGCTTTTTCGGCCGCGTAGAGAATCGCGCCGGCCGCATCCTGGCGCGTGGTCAGCCCGGCATCGCAGGCGCGCGCCACCGCATAGACGTACGCGCGGCAGGCGTTGAGCCCGACGTACATGTCGGCCAGCTTGGCCTGCATCAACTGGAAGGTGCCGATCGGCGCGCCGAACTGCTTGCGCTCGTGCACGTACGGCAGCACCACGTCCATCGCCGCAGCCATCAAGCCCAACGGGCCACCGGCCAGCACCACACGTTCGAAATCCAGCCCGGACATCAGCACGCGTACGCCGCCGTTGAGCGTGCCCAGCACGTTCTCGGCCGGCACTTCGCAATCGGTGAACACCAGCTCGCAGGTGTTGGAGCCGCGCATGCCCAGCTTGTCGAGCTTCTGCGCGGTGGAGAATCCCGGCATGCCCTTTTCGATGATGAAGGCGGTGATGCCGCGTGCGCCGGCATCCGGGTCGGTCTTGGCGTACACCACCAGCACATCGGCGTCCGGGCCGTTGGTGATCCACATCTTGCTGCCGTTGAGCACATAGCGGTCGCCGCGCGCATCGGCGCGCAGCTTCATCGACACCACATCCGAGCCGGAGCCGGCCTCGCTCATCGCCAGCGCGCCGACATGCTCGCCGGTGCACAGCCTGGGCAGGTAACGCTGCTTCTGTTCCTGCGTGGCGTTCTTGCGCAGCTGGTTGAGGCACAGGTTGGAATGCGCGCCGTACGACAGGCCGATGGCCCCGCCGGCCCGCGAGATCTCTTCCATCGCCACCACATGCGCCAGGTAGCCCATGCCGCTGCCGCCGTACTCTTCTTCCACGGTCAGCCCGAGCAGGCCCTGCTCGCCGAACAGGCGCCACAGCTGGGCAGGGAAGACATTGTCCTGGTCGGCCGCGGCGGCGAGCGGGGCAATATGGTGGCTGGCGAAGGCCGCCACGCTTTCGCGCAGCAGATCGATGTCTTCGCCAAGCGCAAAATTCAGGGACGGCACGTGCATGGAGCGACTCCGCAGGGATCGGGATGTGCCGGGTGGGAGCGGGCAGGCCGCACGGCGTTTGTGCGCAGCCTAGCGGTCCGCAATGAAAAAGTGAACTAAAATTCAACTATTGAACCCAGAATCACACCATGGCTTATCGACGCTCCGCCCTGATGGAAGAACGCCTGGCCGGCAATCGCGAACGCATCCTGCACGCGGCCCGCGCCCTGATCGCCGAAGGCGGCTACCGCAATGCGCCGGTGACCGCCGTCGCCGCTGCCGCTGGCGTGTCCACCGGGCAGATTTACCGACACTTCCCGTCCAAGGCCGAGCTTTTCGTGGAAGTTCTCAATGCGGCGGTGCAGCGCGAGATGACCATCCTGCGCGCCATCACCACCACCCAGGCCAGCGCTGCCGAGCGCCTGCGCAACGCGATCGCCACTTTTGTGCGGCGCGCGCTGGCCGGCCCGGCGTTGGCGTACGCCTTCATCGCCGAGCCGGTGGAAAGCGAGGTGGATGCCGAGCGCATCCGTGGCCGACGCCTGTTCGGCGAAGTGTTCCGTCAGTTGCTTGCCGAAGGCGTGGCGGCTGGCGAGTTCCCGCCGCAATCGCTGGACGCAGCGGCGGCCTGCATCGTTGGCGCCTTCACCGAGGCGCTGGTGGGACCGATCGCCCCCAGTCGCGGCGACCCGCAGCAGGGCGAGCAACTGGTCGAGGCGATCTGCGGGTTCTGCCTGCGCGCGGTCGGCGCGTCCCATCCGGCCGGCTGACAGTGCACTGACTGAGCCTCTAACTGGGCTGTATGAACGCTTCTGACTGTGCATATACTGTGCACTCGTCCTGCTGGAGTCGTGCGATGGTCGCCGTTCTCAATCCCCTGGCCCTGACCGAACGCCTGCGCGTACCGGATCGCACCATCCTGTCGCCCTCGGCCATGGCCGGCCTGCTGGATCTGTCGCAGCAGGAGCTGGCCGAGCTGGCCGGTGTGCATCGCAACAGCCTGCGCGTGCATCCGGAAAGCCCGCGCGTGCAGGACCTGCTACGCAACCTGTCGCGCCTGCTGGTGGCGATGACGCAGCTCCAGCCGGACGAACGCCAGGTGGTGTTCCATCTCAAGAACACTCCCATCCCCGCGTTCGAATTCGCCACCTTGCTGGAAGTGGTCAAACAGGGCCGTACCGACGATGCGTTGACCTATCTGCGCACCGTCGCCTCGGGTGCCGCCGGTTGAAGCTGAGCGCCCCGGCGCACTGCACGCTGTATCGCGCCTTCACCCCACGCTGGGCCGCCGAACCGCTGAGCGGCGCCGGTGCGGCACGCTCGGGCGGGCGCTTCAATCGTTTCGGGCAGCCGGCGCTGTATCTGTCGCTGCAGCTGGAAACCGCTGCCGCCGAATACGCGCAGGCTGCGCTGTTCCTGCCGCCACTGACCCTGGTCAGTTACGCCGCCGACCTGCCGGCGTTGGCCGATCTGCGCCTGCTCGATGCAAGCTGGGATCCGCTCTGGTCCGATTGGACCGAGGACTGGCGCAAGGCCCTGGTCAACAAGATCGAACCGGTGAGCTGGGTGCTCGGCGACATGCTGCGCGAGGCGGAGATCCCTGGCGTGATCTTTCCCAGCATGGCGTTGCCGGAGGGCATCAACGTGGTGCTGTTTCTGGACATGCTGCAGCCCGAACAGGTGTTGCGCGTGCTCGACGATGGCCGCCTGCCGCGCGATGGGCGTAGTTGGGGCGATCCGCCGATCGAGGCGTAGCGAGGCCCTTCAACCCAGCAACAGCTGCAGCGCACCCGCCAGCACCGGCGCGGCCACAGCCGTGGGCAGAATCAACCCACGCCGATACGGCAGCAGCCACAGCGACAGCAACGCGGCTGCGCCGGTCAATGTGCCCAGCCACAACACCGGGCCGATGCCCCAGCCTTGCGCGTGTACCGCCAGGCCGAAGGTGAGCAGCAACAGCAGCCAACCCAGCACGCGCAGTTGCCTTGAACGCGCGGCGCCCAGCGTACGGCCACGCACTTCCTGCTGATGCTTGTCCATCGCCAGGCACAGCGCGGCGAATCCGGAAAAATTCAGCGCCAGCAACAGCCACACGCTCATGCGCTCTCCTGCATCGGCACGCCGCCTTGCGCAGGCGCGGCGGCAGTGGCGCGCGCACGTCGTGCCGATGCCGGTTGCGGCGCCTTCCAGTGTTGCAGGCGCCATCCCGCGATCCCAAGGGATACGCCAAGGAACAGGCAGACCAGATCGACCCCGGCCAGCGTCCATTGCCCGGCCGGCAACGTCACGCCCAGATGCACATCGGTGGTGATCGCATTGACCACCGGCACCAACGCGAACAAGGCCGCACCCAGATACAGCTGCCAGCTCCACATCGCGCGCCGTGGCCACACGAACGCGGCCAGCAATGCGGTGGCCCATGCGACGAAGAACAGATTGGCCTCCATCGCCGCGCGCCCCTCCAGGCCCACCGGCAACAAGCGGTTGGCCCAGAAGAAACTGGCAAAGGCGATCGGCAGGCCGGCGACCGTGCCGATGTTGAGCGCATCCACCAACCGCAGCCCGAAGCCGATGCGCCCAGCCCTCAGGTGTTTGGGGCGTTCCTTCACTGCCCACATCACCACGCCGCTGGCCACCATCAGGCAACCAAGCAAGCCGGAGCCGAAGAACAGCGCGCGCATCCACGGCCCGGCGAAGTGGGCGATATGCAGGCCCACCATCACCCCACGCGTCTGGCTGGCACCGCCCGGCGGCCCGCTGCGCTGCAGGCGCTGTCCATTGATTGCATCGAACAGGATGGACGGCGCATCGGTGGAGAGGTTGCCAGCGCGCTGAGTGACGCCGACCGCCGCATGCGCGTCGTTGGGAAGCGACACCGCCACGTTGCCCACCTCGCCGCCACGCCAGTCGCTGCGCGCACGCGCCACGAATTGTTCCAGCGGCAGCATGCGCGCCGGCGTGCCGGAGGCGCCTCGCGTATCGGCCACCCGGTTGGCGGACTCTTCGTAGAAACGCATTTCGTTGTCGGGGTACTGCGCCTTGATGCCCCACGGCAGGTACATGAACATCAAGGTCACGATGCCGGTGTAGGTGATCATCGCGTGGTACGGCAACGCGGTCACCGCGCTGACGTTGTGGAAATCCAGCCACGAGCGCAGGCCCTTGCCCGGGCGAAAGGTGAAGAAATCCTTGAAGATCTTCTTGTGCGTGATCACGCCGCTGATGATCGCCACCAGCATGAACATCGCGCAGAAACCGACGATATAGCGCGACCACATCACCGGCAGATAATGCAGGTCGAAATGCAGCCGGTAGAAGAATTCGCCGCCCAGGGTGTCGCGTGCGGCGATTTCCCTGCCGGTGGCCGGGTCGATGATGGCGGTGCCGTACATCTGCCGGCGGCTGGCCGGTTTGCCATCGGCTGGCGCAGGGTTTTGCCAGTACATGCTGACTACCGGATTGCGCGTGTCCGGCAAGGTGATGTTCCAGCTCTGCGCATCGGCTGCATGCGTCTGCAGATACTGCTCGGCACTGCGCAGCGCGGTTGCGTTGCTCACCGTGGTGGTGGGCAATTCCGGGCGCATCCAGCGGCTGATTTCGTCGCGGTAATAACTCGCCGTGCCGCCCATGAAGATCAACAGCAGCACCCAGCCGACCAGCAGGCCGGTCCAGGTGTGCAGCCACGCCATCGACTGGCGGAATCCCTGCTTCATGCCACGCCCCGTTGCAGCCATGCGGCCAGTGCGAACATCAGCGCCGCCGGCACCGCGATGCCGGCCCAGGCGCGCCACACGCTGGCGGTGGCGAAGGCCCATAGCGGCGCGCAGGCGCACACCACGATGCCGACCAGCATGCTGGTCAACACCGCCTCGCTGCGTGGCATCGGCAGGACCAGCGCCAGCAGCAGATTGGTGGCGCTGGCGAGTGCATAGCCGCCAAACATCGCCGCCAGCGTGCGCCCAAGCACGCCCAGCCAGGGACGCCTGAACCAGGGAAGCGGCAGGGACGGTGCGGTGGACATCGGATCAGCCAGGCGTGTGGCCGACTTACTCGGCCAGGAAGGTCAACGTGCTGATGTGATGGATCATCGACACCTGCTTGCCGGCGATCTCACGCTTCACCGGCTCCTTGTTGGCAGCGACCAGGATGTGCCGGCCGGCGCGCAGCTTGGGCAGGGTCACCTGGCCCTTGGCGTCGGAGGTCAGCGTCTTCTGCCACTTCTGCGGGTCGATCACCGTCACCTCGACCTTGGGCAGCGGCTTGTTGCGATAGAGCACGGTCAGCGTGTTGCTGTTGGCGGCGGTGGGCACCAGTTCGAAATCGAGCTTGGCCGAGGGCGTGGCGCGCCCGGCGCGTGCGTAGTAGCTCACGGTCTCAAAGCCGCCGGCCTCGCCCTTCCACGGCTCGAACACGCTGTCATCGCTCAGCCAGGCATCGCCGGTGCCGGACAACGGCGCGGTGAGGAATTCGCTGCCGCGCTGCAGGGCGCCAGCCTTGCCGGCGCTGCCGAACACGGTCGGCTTGACCACACGCTTGATCTCGTCTTCGCCGTGATCCAGGGCCTCCTGCGCCGGCTCGCCGAAGTAGATGCGCACCGGGCCGCTACCGTCGCGCTCGATCCAGATCTCGTGGGCTTGGGCAGACAGACTGATGCTGGCCAAGGCCAGGCAGGACAGCAGGAAGGACTTCATCGCGGCGACTCCTCGTCAGCGGGACCGGGCGAGGCGAGAACCGCATCACCGTGGATTGATGGGAATGATACGCAATTCCCTCAAGCGCGACCAACGTCTCATGCGGCATTGCGGCAATTCATCGGGCTGCGCGGACCGGCGTGCCTGCAAGACCCATAGCGCGCCAGGGCGCAGCGCACACCGCTGCAATCACGGTCATGCACACTGGCCAGACGGGCGCGAACTGTGCTCTATACTCCGGCGCTAGCAGAGGTCTTCGACCAACAGCCAGGGGTGAGCGCGTGCGGAATTACGACCTCGAGTTCCTGAAGAAATTCTCGATGGTGATCGGACTACTGGTGGTGATCACCCTGGGCCTGATTGCCCTGGCAGCCTATTTGCAACGCGCCATTCCCGACGAAGTCTCGCCCACTGCGGCCAAGCGCGTGCAGCAACGCATCGCCCCGGCCGGCGCGGTCTATGCCGGCACCACCGGTGCGTCCGCACAGGCCGCAGCCCAGGCGGCAGCGCTGGCCAAGGCCGCCTCGCAGTCCGCCTACGGCGGCAGCACCGACGGCAAGACCATCTTCGACAACCTGTGCACCGCCTGCCACACCACCGGCGTGGGCAAGGCGCCGACGCTGGACCATGCGCACTGGGACGCGCGCATCGCCCAGGGCAAGGACACCTTGTACAAGCACGCGATCGAGGGCTACACCGGCCCGGATGGCGGCATCATGCCGCCCAAGGGCGGCAACCCGGCGTTGACCGAAGAACAGGTGCGGGCCACGGTCGACTGGATGCTGAGCAATCTGAAGTAAGCGCCTGCAGCGCAGTAGGCGGTTGACACAAGCGGTCGGTGTGCGGCCAGGTGGCAGCGCGCGCCGTGCGCGGGTGCGTCGACCGGTCAATCGCCAGGCTTGCACGCGCTGGAGCACGCGTTAGCTTTTGTAGGCCAGCACCCATTGCGCGAGCGTTTGCACTCGCTGCACGACGTGCTTGCACGACAACCTTAGCCTTGGACGCCCAGGCCGGCGCAAGTGCTTCGGGGAATGCCTGCAGTTACCGGCATCTGTAGATCGGCCACGCTACCCACGCAGCAGCTGGTCGCCACTCGCAACGTTTTGCTAGCCTGTCGCGGTTCTCACGCGCCGCCTTCGGGGCGGCGCTTGCATGTGGTCTACGTCTTTCTGGAGTGTGTCGATGTCGCGTTGCTCGCTGGTTGTGCTCGGTGTGATCGGTCTGTTGGCGCCACTGCTGGGCAGTGCCGCCGAGGGCGCGCCGCAACGTCTGTCGATCGCCGACGTGCAAGGCGAAGACACTCGTAGCCCCTACGACGGCCGTGTGGTCGACGTGGAGGGCATTGTCACCGCCGATACGCGTGCCGGTCTGGCCGGGCTGTTCGTGCAGCA
Source organism: Xanthomonas sp. WHRI 8393 (assembly GCF_040203315.1). Lineage (NCBI taxonomy): Bacteria > Pseudomonadati > Pseudomonadota > Gammaproteobacteria > Lysobacterales > Lysobacteraceae > Xanthomonas > Xanthomonas sp. WHRI 8393. Next base: position 418,863 of record NZ_JBEGGL010000001.1, read on the forward strand.
GCCCGGCTTCGAGCCGCGGCGCTCGCACGGTCTGTTCGTGACCGGTGCCGGCAATGCCGAGGTGGCGGTGGGCGACCGCGTGCGCATCGTCGGCACCGTTCGCGAGGTGTCGGCAGGCGGCGAGGCGAGCCTGACCACGGTGGATGCCAGCAGTATCGAGCGACTGGCCAGCGGCCAGCCGGTGCCGGTGCGCATGCTCAGCGGGCCGCCGGCCAACTGGGAAGCGCTGGAAGGCGAGCACGTGCGCATCGCTGCGCTGACGCTCAACGGCAGCGATCGTCTGGACACCTATGGCGAGCTGGTCGCCGCGTTCGGCGGGCGCTTGTGGCAGCCCAGCGAAGTGGCCGCCGCCGGCACCCCGGCCTTCGCACAGGTGCAGGCCGACAACGCCCGTCGCCAGGTGTTGCTGGACGACGCGCGCAACGGCCGCAGCCCCAAGGCGGTGGCCTATCTGCCGGCCGATCCGGTGCTGCGCAGCGGCAGCCTGCTCAAGTCGGTCGACGGCATCGTCGACCAGCGTTACGACGGCAACTACCGCATCCAGGTGCTGAGTCCGTTGACGCTGCCGGCCATGCCGACCGCGGTGGCGCCGCAGGTTGGCGGTGACCTGCGTATCGCCTCGTTCAATCTGGAGAACTTCTTCAACGGCAATGGCCGCGGCGGCGGCTTTCCGACCAAGCGCGGTGCGCGCACGCACGAGCAGTTCCAGGCGCAGCTGACCAAGCTGGTGTCCACCATCGTGCCGTTGCACGCCGATGTGGCTGCGTTGATGGAGCTGGAAAACGATGGCAATGACGCTGATGCGGCGGTGGCGCAACTGGTCGCCGCGCTCAACGCGGCTGACAAGGCCAAGGACTGGCAGTTCGTCGACACCGGCAGCGGCCCGGGCGATGACGCGATCCGGGTCGGCATCGTGTACCGCAGTTCGCAGGTCACGCCGGTCGGCAAGCCGGCCACGCTGACCGGCGGGCCGTTCGACAGCCACAGCCGGGTGCCGCTGGCGCAGGCGTTTCGCAGCACCCGCGGGGCAACCTTCGTGGTGGTCGCCAATCACTTCAAGTCCAAGGGCTGCGGCAGCGCCAGCGGCGCCGATGCCGACCAGCGCGACGGCCAGGCCTGCTGGAACGCCACCCGCACCGAATCGGCCAAGCGCCTGCACCAGTGGCTGCAGACCGACCCCACCGGCGCGCAGACCAAGCTGGCCGTATTGCTGGGCGATTTCAACGCCTACGCGATGGAAACGCCGATGCGCAGCCTGCGCGCCAGCGGCTGGCAGGACGCCTTTGCGGTGGCCGGCGTGAAGCAGCCCTACAGCTACGTCTACGATGGCATGAGCGGGCGGCTGGACCACGCCCTGCTCAGCCCGGCGATGGCCAAGCAACTGCGCGGCGCGGTGGAATGGCATATCAACGCCGATGTCATGGACGATGCCGGCTATGCCAAGCGCAACCTGCCCGGCCCGTGGCGCAGTTCCGACCACGACCCGGTGCTGCTGGGTTTTTCGCTATAGCGCGCTAGCTGGCGCACGTCCCGGCGCGGCGGCGCAGCCGCAGGTTGAGCAGGTGCGTGCTGGCCAGCAGCAGGCTGCCGGTCACCGTGATCGGGGTTTCCCAACTGCCGCCGGCAACCCCGCTGGCGCCCAGCACCAGGCCGGCTAGGCCGAAGACCGCCAGCGCCCATACCGGCGCGGGCAGTGCATGCCGGCGATGACTGCTCCACAGCGCGTAGCCGCTCAGCGGCACGGCGGCCGTGGCGAACACCACATGCACCCATTCGGCCCGGCTCCAGGCACCCAGCAGCGGCAGTGCAGCGGCCAGCAATGGCAGCGCTAGGCAGTGCAGCAGGCACAGGCTGGATAAGGCGATGGCCGAGTTGTCCAGTACAGAAGCGGTAACGCGCATCGGGGGTGTCCTGTCGAGCTAGTGTTATATAGTAACACTTCCATTCCAGCCAGGCCCTCAGGATGTCCCTGTCCCCCAAGCGCGATTCACGCCTGCCCGTCACCGTGTTGTCCGGCTTTCTCGGCGCCGGCAAGACCACCCTGCTCAACCGCATCCTGCATAACCGCGACGGCCTGCGCGTGGCGGTGATCGTCAACGACATGAGCGAGGTCAACATCGACGCGCAGCTGCTGCGCGAGGGCGGCGCGGCCTTGCGACGCACCGAAGAGACACTGGTGGAATTCAGCAACGGCTGCATCTGCTGCACGTTGCGCGACGATCTGCTGCAGGAGGTACGCAAGCTGGCCGAACAGAAGCGCTACGACTATCTGTTGATCGAATCGACCGGCATCGCCGAGCCGATGCCGGTGGCGGCCACCTTCGCGGTGCGCGATGCCGACGGCTTCAGCCTGGCCGACATCGCCCGGCTCGACACCATGGTGACGGTGGTGGACGGCAGCCGCTTCCTGCAGGACTTCGGCTCGGCCGCCACGCTGGCCGAACTCGGCCAGCAGGCCGGCCCGGACGATAGCCGCGGGCTGGTGCAGTTGCTGGGCGAACAGGTGGAATTCGCCGACGTGCTGGTGATCAGCAAGTGCGATCAGATCGATGCACAGCAGCTGCAACGCCTGCGCGCGGTGTTGCGTGCGCTCAATCGCGAGGCGGCGATCGTCGACGCGGTGCATGGCGAAGTGCCACTGCGCCAGGTGCTAGACACCGGCCGCTTCGATTTCACCCGTGCGCAGCTGGCGCCGGGCTGGATGCAGGAACTGCGCGGCCAGCACACGCCGGAAACCGAGGAATACGGCATCAGCAGCTTCGTCTATCGCGCCCGCCGGCCGTTTCACCCGCAGCGTTTTGCGCGCATGGTGCAAGGCGGTCTGCCGCAGGTGATTCGCAGCAAGGGATTTTTCTGGTTGGCCAGCCGCATGGATTGGGTTGGCGAATTGTCCAGCGTGGGTGGCGCGACCCAGACCAATGCAGCGGGCTTCTGGTTTGCCGCACGCCATCGCGTGGATGCGCATGCCATCGGCGAGCCGCTGCAGACCAGCATCACGCCATTGCCGTATACCGATATCGGCTGGCAGCGTCAGCAGACGCAATGCTGGACCGCGCCGCTGCCGCAACCGCACGAGGTTGGCGATGCCAGCGAATACGCCGCGATGCAGCGGCTGTGGCACCCGCTATGGGGCGACCGTCGCCAGGAGCTGGCGGTGATCGGCGTGGACATGGACGCGCCGCGCACGCGCGCTGCGCTGGATGCCTGCCTGCTCAGCGATCACGAGCTACGCCAGGGCCCGGCGCAATGGCAACTGCTGGACGATCCGTTTCCGCACTGGCAGCGCTGATGGCGGCCTGGATCGCGCTGTCGACATCCGTTCGCGCCTGGTTCCGGATGCAATCTGCCGCAGGCTTGCATCTGCAGTGCGGCGTGCGGATGTGCCGCCACGTGGCGGTGTATCGCATGCCTCACCCGCGGCCTCCGGACAGCGCGCACAGGCAACGGCGCTGTCCGGATCTTCCGCGGTAGCCGTTGTCGCTTGCCTTGCGATGTGCTCTTGCTTTTTCGGCAGACTGGCAACGAGAGCCGTCGTCCAGGCCGGCGACGTGAGGAGGGCGGCGACGGATCTAGGCGCCGAAGTGAGCACACCGCGACGCGATGACGGCTGCCAAACAACTGACCCATGCGCATCACAGTCCCCCTTGGGTCACTGCACGCATGATCTCCAGCGCTGCCCCTTCGAGGCGAGTGGCGAACCGGCGTCGCGCCGGCCGAATGCCGCCATCAGCCCAGCCGCATGCCCCAGGCGATCGCTGCGATTGCCGGCGCCGCCAGCAACAGCCCCACCCAGCCGCGTCGGCCGATGCGTTCGCCGAACCCCAGCTTGCCGACGAGCGCTCCCAGGATGACCACCCCCAGGTTCATGCTGGCGAAGACGGTGGCCGGGCTGTGTGGCAGCAGCTGATGGGCGCGCACGTAGCACAGGATGTTGCCGAAATTAAGCGCGCCCAGGAGCACGCCGGCGAGCAGGTTGCGAAAGCTCAGGCGCGCGACACCGCCCCGGCGAACGACTTGCAGGCCAAGCATCAGCACACCTGCCAGGGCAAAGCACAGCGTCAATGACGTCAATGAAGGCGTACCGGCCTGTGCGATGTGCTTGAGCAACAGATCGATCAGGGCAAAGCCCATCCACACGCCTGCCAGCCACGGCCATCCGATCGAGGTCGGGGCCGAATCCGCACCGGTGGCCTGACGTGGCCGTTGCAGGATGCAGACGATGGCCAGCAGACCCAGGCCCAGTCCCGTCAGCTTCCAGGCATTGACCGGTTCACCGAAGAGCGTGAACGCCGCCGCCAGCGAGAGCAGGAGCGACAGGCGTTGGGCAATGTCGGTACGGACGATGCCGGCGGTGGCGACCGCGCGTGCCAGCAGCATGAAGATCGAGGGCAGCGCCACCGCCAATGCAAACAGTGCCAGCCAGGGCGTGGTCGGCGCGCGCAGCGTGTCCAGTGACGGATGCAGGGTCAGCCACGCCAGCAGTGCGGCGGTGGCGTAGTTCCAGGTGATCGCCTGCGCAGCATCCAGGCGATAGCGCGGCAGCAGCTTGAGAACCACCGACACCAGGACACTGCAAACGACCGCAAACAGCAGAAAATGCATGGGCAACGCAACGAAGTGTGCAGGCAGGGCGATGAACGCGGCCGGCGGGGCGGCTATTATGACGGTATGTCCAATCCCTTATTCCCCACCGAATCGGCCGCACTGACATTGGACGGGCCAGTCGGTCCGCTCGATGTCGCGGTCGATCTGCCCGAGCCGGACGTTGCCGTGCAACCGGTCACCGCCATCGTCTGCCACCCGCTCTCCACCGAGGGCGGCAGCATGCACAACAAGGTCGTCACCATGGCTGCGCGCGCGCTGCGCGAGTTGGGGATCACCGTGGTGCGCTTCAATTTCCGCAGTGTCGGCAACTCGGCCGGTGCGTTTGATCATGGCGATGGCGAGCAGGACGATCTGCGTGCGGTCGCCGCATGGGTGCGCAGCCAGCGCCCGGGCGACACGCTGTGGCTGGCCGGTTTCAGCTTCGGGGCGTATGTATCGCTGCGCGCCGCCGGCTCGCTTGAACCGCAGGTGCTGATCTCGATCGCGCCGCCGGCCGGGCGCTGGGATTTCAGCGACATGCAGCCGCCGGCGCAGTGGCTGGTGGTGCAGGGCGATGCCGACGAAATCGTCGACCCGCAGGCGGTGTATGACTGGCTGGAGACCCTGGAGCAGCAGCCCGAGCTGGTACGCATGCCCGACACCAGCCACTTCTTCCACCGCAAATTGATCGATCTGCGCGGTGCGATCCAGCATGGTGTCCGGCGCTGGTTGCCGGCCGCCGTCTGACCGCGGCAGGGCCCATGCGTATCGCCCGGCGATGCGCCGTTGAGCGGGCAAGGCAGCAGCCGGCCCGCGGAGAACACGATGAGTGAGATGACCCCGTCGCAGCGCTACGCCGCCGGCGTACAACGCGGCGACTGGCGCGCCGACCCCGCGCAGCAGGCGGCGCTGGCCGAGCTGGACCGTATCCACGAGGCATTGGTGGACAGCGCGCAGGACGGCTGGCTGGATCGGCTGTCGGCGTTCTGGAAAAAGCCCGAGCCGGTGCGCGGCCTGTATTTCTGGGGCGGGGTGGGGCGCGGCAAGACCTTCCTGGTCGACCTGTTCTACGACGGGTTGCCGATCAAGCAGAAGTACCGCACGCACTTCCATCGCTTCATGCGCGGGGTGCACGAGCAACTGCGCGAGCACGCCGGGCAAAGCGATCCGCTGGCCAAGATCGCGCAGCAGTGGCGCGAGAATTTGCGCGTGCTGGTGCTGGACGAATTCTTCGTCACCGACATCGGCGATGCGATGTTGCTGGCGCGCCTGCTGGAACGCCTGTTCGCCGAAGGCGTGACCCTGGTGACCACCTCCAACACCGCACCGGAAAACCTCTACGCCAATGGCCTGCAGCGCGACAGTTTCATGCCGGCGATCGGCCTGTTGCAGAAGTTCTGCGTGGAACTCTATGCCGAAGGCACCGAGGATTACCGCATGCGCGCGCTGACGCGCTCACCGGTGTATCGCGCGCCCCTGGATGCGCAGGCCGACACATGGCTGACGCAGCGCTGGGGCGAGCTGAGCGGAAATTCCGAGCCGCGCAGCGGCAACATCGAAATCGAGGCGCGCAAGATTGCCGTGCGTGCGCGCGGCAAGAGCATCGCCTGGTTCGATTTCGCCGCGCTGTGCGAGGGCCCGCGTGGCCCGGGCGATTACATCGAGATCGCGCGCGAATTCACCACCGTGTTGCTGGGCGGCATCCCGCACTTCGATCGCATGAATGAGGACGCCGCACGTCGCTTCGTCAATCTGATCGACGAGCTGTACGACCGCCACGTCAACCTGGTCTGCACCGCGCAGGACGCCCCGCCCGCGTTGTACAGCGGCCAGCGCCTGGCCGGCGCCTTCGAGCGCACCGCCTCGCGCCTGATCGAGATGCAGAGCGCCGAGTATCTGGCGACCGCGCATCGGGCCTAGACATGCAGACGCGGCCCGGCCCGGGACTGCATAAGATCTTGTGACCGATCAGGACGGCGGCCTGGGCCAGTTCGGCGGCGGTGCCTGGTTGCACAATGGATCTAAAAATCGCTTGCAATTAAATAGTGCGCTATGTAAATTGCAGCCATGGACACCGCCACAGCCACCACCGCCCGGACCAATGCGCTGCTGCAGCTCGACAACCAGCTGTGCTTTGCGCTGTATTCGGCCAACCTGGCGATGCACAAGCTCTACCGCGGGCTGCTGAAGACGCTGGACCTGACCTATCCGCAATACCTGGTGCTGCTGGTGTTATGGGAAACCGACGGCCGCAGCGTGTCGGAGATCGGCGAGCGCCTGTACCTGGACTCGGCCACGCTGACCCCGCTGCTCAAGCGGCTGCAGGCTGCCGGACTGGTCACTCGCACGCGCGCCGCCAGCGACGAGCGTCAGGTGATCATTGCGCTGACCGATGCCGGCCGCGCACTGCGCGCCAAGGCTGGCGTGGTACCGGAGCAGGTGTTGTGCGCCTCGGCGTGTTCGTTGGACGAATTGCGTCAACTCAAGCAGCAGCTGGAAACGCTGCGCTCAAACCTCGGCACGGGGTGAGCCGGCCCCGCGAGATCCGCACGTCTTTGCAACATGTCGTACACGATTAAATCGTCAACTATTCATCTACATCACGCGCTGACAGCGCTCATTCTGGAGAACCACCATGGCCTCACCTGAAAAAGTCCTCTACACCGCCCATGCCACTGCCACAGGCGGCCGCGAAGGCCGCGCCGTGTCTTCCGACAAGGCGCTGGACGCCAAGCTGTCCACCCCGCGCGAGCTGGGCGGCGCCGGCGGCGACGGTACCAACCCGGAGCAGCTGTTCGCTGCCGGCTACGCCGCCTGCTTCATCGGCGCGATGAAGGCTGTCGCGGCGCAGGACAAGCTCAAGCTGCCGGGCGAAGTGAGCATCGACAGCAGCGTCGGCATCGGCCAGATTCCGGGCGGCTTCGGCATTGCCGTGGAACTGCGCATCGCAGTGCCGGGCATGGACCAGACCGAACTGCAGGCGCTGGTCGACAAGGCCCACCAGGTCTGCCCGTACTCCAACGCGACCCGCGGCAACATCGACGTCACCCTGACCCTGGCCTGATCCACGCCAGCACCACCACGCGTAACACGTGGTGGAGTCAGAAACGGCCCGGCGCCTGCGTCGGGCCGTTTTTGTTGCAGCAGCAGCGCTGCCCTGAAGAACACAGGCAGCCGGCGTCGCTGTGTCAGCGCGACCTGGCATGGACGCAAGACACGCCAACGAGCCGATGCACCCGCGTCCGGGTGCGCACGCACGCGCTGGCGATGCGCGTCACCGCGCGGCACACTGTTGCGATGACAGTGCCTGCTTCTGCGATCCCGATCGGACTTTCCTGCGCATGAGCGCAACGCGTCCCACCTTGTTGCTGCTCCCCGGTCTGCTCAACGATGCGCAGCTGTGGCAGGCGCAGCGCGTGGCCCTGGCCGAGCTTGCCGACTGCGTGGTCGGCGACATCACCCAGGGCGAGAGCATGCGCGCGCTGGCGACACAGCTGCTGGCGCAGATGCCGCCGCGGTTTGCACTGGCAGGATTTTCCTTGGGTGGCTACGTCGCGCAGGAAATCCTGCGTATCGCGCCGGAGCGCGTGGAGCGGCTGGCCTTGCTGGATACCTCCGCACGTGCCGATTCGCCCGAGCGTGCGGCGCAACGGCGCGCGCAGGAAGCGAGCGTGCGTGGCGCCAGTGCCTTCCACGGATTCGGCGAACGGCTGCTGCGGCACTACGTGCATCCCTCGCGCTGGCAGGACGAGGCCTTGCTGGAGCGGGTGCGTGGCATGACCCAGCGGCTGGGCGTGGAGGTGTTTCTGCGGCAGAACCGGCTGGAGCGGGAAGACGGCCGCGCGCTGCTGCGCGCCTATGCCGGCCCGCTGCTGGTGCTGTGCGGCCAGGACGATGCGATCACCCCGCCCGCATTGCACGAGGAAATGGCCGCACTTGCAGTGCACGCGCGTCTGGTGCAGGTGCCTGCGTGTGGCCATCTGTCGCCGCTGGAACAGCCGCAGGCGGTGTCGGATGCACTGCGGCAATGGCTGCTCGCCTGATACCGCAATGACCGAGCCGACCCAGCCATGCCTGCCGCCGTGCGATCGCCGTGGGGTGGCATCAACCAGTGTGCGATGAGGTGCTCTGAACCAGCGGTAGTTGGGGAGCAAGCATCAGCATGCCGTCGGCTGATACGTAATGCGTGCATTCCTGCACGCACGGTGTCGTACCTGGTCACGGTAGCCATCCGGCCGAAGCGAATCGTTGGGCCGCCGCAAGGCGCGCAAGTCCGCTTGCGCTGCACCGCCACCCTCACCGCGCGGCAGTCGTCGGCCAGCGCCTGTTCCCGGCGGCCACGCCCCAGCGTGACATCGACCTATGGCAGGACGTCGGGGCGCCGTAGCGGCGTCTGGGCCTCGCCACGTAAAACGTGAACCGGGTCGAGCATCGTTGCGCCGACATCCTGCAAACGTTTGGCTCACTTGATTCTCACGGTGTATGGTGTGAATTATGTTGCACAGCAGCATCGGAGCTCAGCAATGCTCGACTCACGCATCGAAAAGGTTGATCTGGCACTCACCGAGATTGCCAAGGACCCATCGGAGAAGGTGGCGCTGTGGCAGTGGGCGTGCCGCGAGATGCTGCACGAGACGCTGATCGGCATGCACCAGCTCTCGCACCTGGCGGGCATTTCCCAGCAGGTTGCCAACGACTGGCGCGCGCCGGTGGATGTGATCGCACCCGAGAAGCCCTATCTGGCCCCCTCCGCGCTGGCCGATCGCCGCCTGCCGCAGGTGCTCGATGGCCTGGGCAATACGCATGACGACAACGACCGCGCCACGCTGTGGCGGCTGCGCTATGCCAGCCTGATCGCCGCCACCCTGCAGGGCATGCAGGCACTGGCCGACAAGCACCGCATCGACCGCCAGGCGATGGCATTGGGACAGTGAGCTGACCGCGCTGCGCGGCTGCACAGGCTGTGCTGCCGTCCAAGGGTTGGCTTCATGTCAGAACGCTTGTCTTCAATGCCGGACGGCGGCCTCTTCCAGATGCCGCCAGGCATGCCGCACGATCCAGCGCGCCTGGTCCCAGGGCACCGACAGCAGCGGTTGATAGTGGTAATAGCCGTCCTGCAGCACGCGATACAGCTGCGCCTCGGTCGCGCGCGGATAGGCCAGATAGATGTCGTAGCCGAACGTGAGTAGCCGGGCATAATCGGCGAAGGCGTAGCCCCCCAGATGGCCTTCGGCGTGGACACCGCGCCAGTAGGCGATCTCGGTGTCGAGATCGACGCTGCGGCGGGTCAAGACGGATGCGCTGTGCATGGGTAGGACTCCGTTGCCGAGACTACCCCCTGTGCCCGGCACCGTAGCAGCGCCTGCCGCGTGCAACCAGCACGCGACGACGAGCGGTCGTCGCGTTGGCGATGCCACGGGCCGGACAGTGCCGACCCATGGCAGCCGGGACCTCAATCCCAGTCGGGTGCGATGGCCTTCGGGTTGGCCAGCCGCTGCCCGCGGTCCAGTGCGGCGATCTCGCTCATGTCCTGCTCGCTCAGCCGCAGCGTCTGCGCCTTGAGATTGCTCTCCAGATTGTCGCGCTTGGTCGAGGACGGAATCACCGAATAACCCTGCTGCAGTGCCCAGGCCAGGGTGACCTGCGCCGGGGTGGCGTCATGGCGTGCGGCGATCGCCTGGATCACCGGGTCCTTCAGCACCTCGCCCACCGCCAGCGTCATGTACGAGGTGACATGGATGCCTTGCTCGCGCAGGAACGCGATCAGGCTGCGGTTCTGCAGGTACGGATGCACTTCGATCTGATTGGTGGCGATGGCCTCGGCACCCAGGATCTCGATGGCCTGCTTGATCAGCGCGATGGTGAAGTTGGAGACGCCGATCGCGCGGGTCAGGCCCTGCTGCCGGGCCTCGTTCAAGGCTTCCAGATAGTCGCGCATCGGCACCTGATCCTTGGGCGAAGGCCAGTGGATCAGGGTCAGGTCGACGTAGTCGGTGCCCAGTTTGCGCAGGCTTTCCTGCAGGCTGGGCAGCAAGGCGCTGCGGTCGAACTTGTCGACCCAGATCTTGGTGGTCAGATATAGCTGATCGCGCGGCAGGCCGGATGCAGCGATGGCCTGGCCGACCTGTTCTTCGTTGTCATAGATCTGCGCGGTATCGACGGCGCGGTAGCCCAACTCCAGTGCATTGCGCACCGAGTCGATGACGACCTGGTCCTTGAGACGGAAGGTGCCGAGGCCGAATGCGGGGACTGTCATTGTGTTCCTTTGGTAATCGGGAATGGGGAATCGTGCATCGCAAAAGCTGATGTCGTGGGGGCGCTGTGAGCCATTAGTCCAGTGCGACGACGGCCTTGCCGAAGTTCTCGCCGCGCAGCAGGCTGATCAGACCCTGCGGGGCGCTGTCCAGCCCGTGCAGGACGTGTTCGCGGTACTGGATCTGGCCGTCGCGCAGCCACTGGCCCATCTCGCGCAGGAAGGCGGGCATCAGGCGGATGAAATCGTGCTGGATGAAGCCGCGCACGGTCAGCCGCTTGCGCAGCACCTGGCCCATGAACTCCGGCAGGCGATCTGGCCCCGGCAAGGCCTGGCTGCGGCTGTTGTAGGTGGCGATCACGCCGCATACCGGGATGCGCGCGAAGTCGTTCAATTGCGGCAATACCGCGTCGAAGACCTTGCCGCCGACGTTCTCGAAATAGATGTCGATCCCGTCCGGAGTGGCCGCGCGCAGCTGCTCGGCAAAGTCGTCGGCGCGATGGTCCAGCGCCACATCCACGCGCAGCACCTCGCGCAGATACCGCACCTTTTCCTCGCCACCGGCAATGGCCACCACGCGCAATCCCTGCAGACGCGCCAGCTGGGCCACGGTGGCGCCGACCGGCCCGCTGGCTGCTGCCACCACCAGGGTTTCGCCGGCCTGCGGCTTGCCGATTTCGTGCAGGCCGGCGTAGGCAGTGAAGCCGGGCATGCCGTACACGCCGAGCGCGGTGCTCAGCGGCAGGGCATCGTCCTTGGGCAGCTTGCGCAACGGCGCGGTGGGCGTGAGCAGGCTATGGCTCTGCCAACCGCCGGGCAGTACCAGCAGGTCGCCTGGCTGATAGCCGGCATGGTGCGACTCGAGCACCTCGCCGACGGTGCCGCCTTCCATCACCGCGTCGATCTCCACCGGGGCGGCGTAGGACGGGCCTGCGTCCATGCGTCCGCGCATGTACGGGTCCAGCGACAGGAAGCGGTTGCGCACCAGGATCTGGTCGTGCCCGGTGGGCGGCAAGGCGACGTCTTCACTGCGGAAGTTGTCGGCGCTCGGCTCGCCGTGCGGGCGAGAGGCCAGCACGACGCGGCGATTGGTGATCGATGTCATGGGGGATTCCTTGCGGAAAGGGCCGCGCGTACGCGACCGGGGGAGCGCAGCCGCAATGGCGGCTGCGCGCGGAAAGACGCGCGTGGTCGACTGCGTGCGTGATGCAAGCCGATGCGTCAGGCTGCGTCGGCCGGCTCGGGGGCGCTTGCGGCATCGAGCTGTGCAATCTGATCGGCGCTCAACGACAGCTGCGCGGCGGCCAGCACATCGTGCAACTGGGTCACGCTGGTAGCGCTGACGATCGGTGCGGTCAGGCCGGGGCGTGCGATCAACCAGGCCAGTGCGATCTGTGCCGGCGTGGCGCGGTGGGTGGCCGCCAGATCGTCCAGCGCCTGCAGAATGCGCAGGCCGCGCGGATTGACGTATTGCTTGACCACCGAGGCACCGCGCGCGCTGCTCTTGCCGGCGTCGTCGGCGCTGCGGTATTTGCCGGTCAGAAAACCGCTGGCCAGCGAGTAGTAGCTGATCACGCCGAGCTCGCGTTCGCGCACCAGCGGCTCCAGCTCGGCTTCATAGCCGGCGCGGTCGTAGAGGTTGTATTCCGGTTGCAGGCTTTCGTAACGCGGCAGCTTGTACTGCTCGGAAATATCCAGGGCATCGCGCAGGCGTGCGGCGCTGTAGTTGGACGCGCCGATCGCGCGCACCTTGCCCTGTTCGATCAAGCGGCCGAATGCGGCCAGCGTGGCTTCCAGCGGAATCGATTCGTCGTCCTCGTGCGCCTGGTACAGATCGATCACATCGGTCTGCAGGCGGGTGAGCGAATCTTCCACCGCGGCGGCGATGTTCTCCGGCGACAGGCCCGGATGCTCGCTCCATTTGGCCACCTTGGTGGCGATCAGCACCTTGTCGCGCTTGCCGCTGCGTGCGAGCCAGCGCCCGATGATGGTTTCCGACTCGCCACCGCGATTGCCCGGCACCCAGCCGGAGTACGCATCGGCGGTGTCGATCAGATTGAAACCGGCATCGACGAAGGCATCGAGCAACGCGAACGAGGTCGCCTCGTCGGCGCTCCAACCAAACACATTGCCACCGAACACGATCGGTTGAACCTGCAGGCCGGAGCGGCCTAGCGCGCGGGAGTGGGTCATCACGGTTGCTCCTGATTCGAACTGCCGACAGGATAGTCATGCGTGCCGATGTTGCGTGTGACACCTGCGTGGATTCAGCGTTCCGCAGATCGCCCTCATCGACTCACGTCGTCTGAACATGTCGTCCGCCGCGCCTGGTGCGGCGCGTCATGCGGCGTACGGATCCGTGCACATGGCAGGCTTCGGGCCGCATGCTAGGCTCGCGCTACTTTTTCCCGCAAAGGGCGCTGCGATGATCCGCAACAAGCTGGTGTGTGCATGTGTGGTGGGGATGGCAGTGGCGATGAGCGCGCCACTGGCCATGGCAATCAAACCGGCCGATAGCGCCAGCTTGCCGGCGCCCGATGCGGCGCTGCAAAAAGCCATCGACGGCAACTGGCGCGATCGCGTCTACGTGCAGCGCGATGTCTATCGTCATCCCGGCCAGACGCTGGCGTTCTTCGGCATCAAGCCGACCCAGACCGTCATTGAAATCACGCCGGGCGGCGGCTGGTACTCGGAAATCCTGGCGCCGTACCTGCGCGACAAGGGCAAGTATGTTGCCGCAGTGGTCGACCCGGCAGCGGTGCCGGAGGGGCGTGGCCGCGATTCGGCACAACGTGGGCGCGACGAGCTGGAGAAGAAGTTCGCCGCCAAGCCGGAGGTGTACGGCAAGCCGTCGTTCGTTTCCTATGTGCCCAAGACGCCGTCGTTCGGCGTGGACAACTCGGCCGATCTGGTGCTGACCTTCCGCAACGTGCACAACTGGCACATGGCCGGCAATGCCGAGGCGATGTTTGCCGGCTTCTACAAGGTGCTCAAGCCCGGCGGCGTGCTCGGCGTGGTCGAGCACCGTGCCAAAGCCGACGTGCCGGCCGACGACAAGAGCGGCTATGTCGGCCAGGCGCAGTTGATCGCGACGGCCGAAGCGGCCGGATTCAAGCTCGCCGGCAAGAGCGAGGTCAACGCCAATCCGCGCGACACCAAGGACTATGCCGGTGGCGTGTGGACCCTGCCGCCGAGCAACAACCACGACAAGGCCGACGATGCCAAGTACAAGGCGATCGGCGAGAGCGACCGCATGACCTTGAAGTTCGTCAAGCAGTGAGACGCCGCCTGCATGCCGACGCACCGCGCGTCGGCATGCAGGTCTTGGGCGCTGCCCGCTACGGTGCGTCGATGCTGGCCTGACGCGCGGCATGCGATGACTGCGCAATCGGCTGCACGACCGTAAGGACGGCGCGGACGGCGCAACGACGGCCAGTTGGACCAACGCTGCGCTGGTTTGCATGCGTCAGGCCACTGATGCACAACCGCCCCGCGCAGCGATGCCGGCTGCGTCAGCGTGCAACGCGGTTGCGGGCAGCAGCACATCGCCTGCCGCCGGTAGCGCGACCTCTTCAACCCGGTGCACGACTCACGCGCCACGCGCGTGGCCTGCAACGACCTTGCGCAACAGGATTGGCATGTTGGTGTTGTTGAACAAACCCTATGGCGTGCTGTCGCAATTCAGCGACCGCTCGCAGCCGCCCAAGCGCACGCTGGCCGAATTCGGTCTGCCGGCCGACGTCTATGCAGCCGGTCGCCTGGATCACGACAGCGAAGGCCTGTTGCTGCTGACCGACGACGGCGCATTGGCGCATCGCTTGACCGACCCGCGCCACAAGCAACCCAAGACCTATTGGGTGCAGGTGGAAGGCGACCCGGAACCTGCGCAACTGCAGGCCTTGCGCGATGGCGTGCTGCTCAACGACGGCCCGACCCGCCCGGCCGAAGTGCGCAGGCTCGATCCGGCACCGCAGCTGTGGCCGCGCGATCCGCCGGTGCGCGTGCGCAAGACCGTGCCCGATGCCTGGCTGGAGCTGCAGATCACCGAAGGGCGCAATCGCCAGGTGCGCCGCATGACTGCCTCGGTGGGCCTTCCGACCTTGCGTCTGATCCGCGTGGCGATCGGCGACTGGACCCTGGATGCGCTCGCGCCGGGCCAGTGGCGCATCGAACACACGCATGGCGCGCGCCCTGGCAGGACGCGACGCTGATCCTGCATCCGGTACAGCGGTCGCTGCACCGCATGCGGCGCTGAGCTCGATGCATCTTGGACGGCGCTGCTTCCAGAACCGCTCATGCGGCATGAGCAGCAGGATTGGTAACGCGAGCTCAGACGCAGCGGTTGCGTGTCTGCGGGGCCGATCCATCCTGCAATGCGGCAATACGGCGCGGGTCAGGCCAGGCGCGGTAATGACAAGGGCGCGACTATGGGCAGGCAACGCGATCACACGCGATCGTTAATCGCTCTGGACCTGCACATGGAATGCCGCATTCTTCGACCACGCGAGTGGGTGTCGATGGCTTGACGATTTAACGGTGGCATCGATCGTGGTCCCCAAACAAAAACGCCACGGCGCAGGGCCGTGGCGTCATGTTTTGTGCCTGGAACGACGGCTTACTCGATGCCGTCGCTAGGAGTCACCGCACCGCGACGCTGGTAGGCGGCGCGACGTGCGCTGGCATTGCTGGCGTGTTCGCGGTCCAGACGGTGGACGTTGCCGCCAAGCACCTGCTGGTCACGCTGGCGCTTGCGATACACGGCATAACCGATCAGGCCCAGGCCGGCGACGGCAGCAGCCACGGTGACGGCCGGGTTGCGCTTGACCACTTTGCTGACGACCTTGCCGCCGGTGCGCACGGCACCCAGGGCAGCACCGGTCTTCAGCCATTCGCTGGCGCCTGGACCGAAATGACGCAGGCTGCTGCCTGCATGACGGGCCTGATCGCCAGCGTTGGAGGCGGCGTGACGCAGATGGTCGCCCGCATTGCCAGCCAGTTCCAGGGCACGCTCCAGGGCGCGTTCGGTGATCACAGTCAGCTTGCTCATTGGAGGCGTTTCCTTTCTGAGTACGTGGGCCGCAGTGTGTGGGCTGCTGCGTATAGACGGTGTTAGCGGTGGCAGGGCTTGTTTGGGTTGCGGTTAAGTAATGATGCGGGGCGATGCTGTGATCGGCGTTTACCTGGATCCGGAATCTACGTGGATGCGGCAGAAGCCTGACCTGGCCGGTGTCGACGCTGACGTCGCTTCTCCCGCCGGAAGTAAGGTGCCCGACGGGTGGATGAGGGGACGGGCGAAGCCACGTGCACTTGAGCAGCGCGAGGGCTTCGCACCGTACCCGCACCCCAGCCCCTCTCCCGAGGTGAGAGGGGCTTACATCAGGTGCCGCGCGGTTTTGCCCGATGGGTTGCAGTCGCGGTCCATGGATCTTCCGGCCACGGATGTCTGGGATACCGTCCCTTCATCTCCTTTCTGACATCCGGATAGGTCGTGACCCAGAAGCTCTTCAAATCCTGCGTGACCTGCAACGGGCGTCCGCCGGGCGAGAGCAGATGCAGGGTCAGCGGGATGCGGCCGTCGGCGATGCGCGGGGTTTCAGCCAGGCCGAACAGTTCCTGCAGCTTGACCGCCAGCACCGGCGGCAACGGTTGCTCGGTGTGGTCGAGGGCGTAGACGATCTGCCGCTCCATGCCCGAGGGCACGCTAATGCGGGTGGGCGCATGGCGGTCGATCAGCTGGCGGCGGTCCCACGGCAGGGCGGCCTTGAGCGCCTCGCCCAGATTGGCCTCGTCCAGCGCATCCAGGCGGGTCTTGCCAGCGAAGGCCGGGCGCAGCCAGGTGTCCAGTGTCTCCAGCAACGCGGCGTCGGACAGATCGGGCAGTGCAAGCTCGGGCATCCAGGCACGCAACGACTGCAGGCGGGCCCGCCATTGGCGAAGGCCGTCGGTCCACGGCAAGGCATCCAGGCCGAGCTGCCGCACCGCCTCGGTCAGCGCACCGGCGGCTTGCGCCGGATCGACGCGGCCGGCCGGGCGGCTGTCGAGCACGATGCGGTCGAAGCTGGATTGCCGACGCGCGACCAGGGCGCGCTTGTCCGCGTCCCACTGCACCAGATCCTGCTGCACGAAACGCTCGGGCACGCTGCGGCGCAGATAGCCTTCGTCCACCGGCGCGGCACGCAACAGCAGCGCGTCCTTGGCTTCGTAGCGCAGCTCGCTGGCAACCAGCCAGGGCTCGCCGCGCAGGTCGCTGTGGTCGAACAGGCGCGCGCTGCGGCCGTTGGCCAGCAGGTAGCGCAACGGGTCGTTGGGATGGCGTGTGGCAATGCGGTCGGGGAAGGCGTGCGAGAGCAGGTCGCCGAGCGCGTGCGCCTCCACGCTGGCGGGCGGGGCACTGTCGCAGCGCAGCCGCCGTCGCCATTGTTTGGCGGCGCTGTCGATCGCAGCCAGGCCGCCGCGGTTGGCATCGTGCGCGCTGCGGCCTTGGCGGAATGCGGCCAGTGCGCGCCAGCGTGCAGCCAGTCCATCGCCGCCCTGACGCAGCGGATCGCGCGCTTCCAGCAAGGCGGCCAGGTCGCAGGCCAGCGCCACGCGTGTCGCGTCGCCAGCCTGCGCCAGCATCGCGGCCAGACGCGGATGGGTGCCCAGCGCGAGCATGCGCCGGCCCAGTGCGGTGATGCCGCCGCTGCCGGTGAGCGCGCCCAGCCGCTGCAGCAACTCGTGCGCGGCGGCCAGCGCACCGGCCGGCGGGGCATCGACGAAGCGCAGCGCGGCGCTGCCCCAGGCGGCCAGTTCCAGCGCCAGGCCGGCCAGCTCCACCTGGGTGATCTCCGCGCGCCGCTGCGGTTCCAGCCGCTGCGATTGCGGCCACAGCCGGTACGCCCAGCCGCTGGCCACACGCCCGGCGCGGCCGGCGCGCTGGTCGGCCGGGGCCTGCGCGATGGTGGTGATGTCCAGGCGCGAGAAGCCGCTGTTGGGATCGTAATGCGGCTCGCGCGCCAGCCCGCTGTCGATGACCACGCGCACGCCGGGCAGGGTGACCGAGGACTCGGCGACGTTGGTCGCCAGCACCACGCGGCGGCGCCCGGACGGGTCGGGTTGCAGCACCTGGCTTTGCGCCTCGACCGCCAGCTCGCCGTGCAGCGGCAGCACCTGCACCGCCGGATCCAGCACGTCCTGCAGCGCGCTGTGCACGCGTGCGATCTCGCGCTGGCCGGGCAGGAACACCAATACATCGCCCGGGTGGGTGGACAAGGCGTGTTCCACCGCGCGCCGGGTCTGCGGCTCCAGCGCTTCGTCGCGGCGCGCGGGAAAGTGCGCGATCTCCACCGGGAAACTGCGGCCGGCGCTGCTCAGGCGCGGCGCGTCGAGAAAGCCGGCCAGGCGCTCGCCATCCAGCGTGGCCGACATCGCCACGATGCGCAGGTCCTCGCGTACCTGCGCCTGCACGTCCAGCGCCAGCGCCAGGCCGAGGTCGCCGGCCAGATGGCGCTCGTGGAACTCGTCGAACAGCAGCGCGCCGACGCTCTCCAGCATCGGGTCGTCCTGGATCAGCCGGGTCAGGATGCCCTCGGTGACGACCTCGATGCGGGTACGCGCGGAGGTCTTGTTCTCGAAGCGGATGCGGTAGCCCACCGTCTCGCCGACCGGCTCGCCCAACTGGCGCGCCATGAACACGGCGGCGCTGCGGGCGGCCACGCGCCGCGGTTCGAGCATCACGATCTTGCGGCCGGCCAGCCACGGTGCGTCCAGCAAGGCCAGCGGTACCTGGGTGGTCTTGCCGGCGCCGGGCGGGGCTTCCAGCACCAGCCGCGGATGGGCGGCCAGGCTGTCGCACAGCTGCGGCAGCAGGGGGGAGATCGGAAAGGCAGGCTCGGTCATGCGCGGGAAGGATACGGGCACGCCACAGATGGCGCGACGGTCGGGCCGTCGGGTGAAGCCTGTCGGGGAATCCGGAAGTGATATTACCTTTCGGGCATTCAAGGCTGACTTTGGCGCCGGCGCTGCTTCAGGCCGGCAGCGTGCCTGTCGATAACCGCTGTACTCCCTGATTTGGACGCCCCATGTCTGCTGTCACCCCGAAATTCGTCAGCCTGCAAAGCAAGCTGCTCGGCGCGCTCGCGCTGGGTCTGTCGGTCATTCTGCTGTGTGCCCTGGGCGGTCTGGGCACGGCGTGGCTGAGCCTGTCCGGCAAGGTACCGCCGGAGGTGGCGCAGGCCTCCAGCAGCGAAGAGATCACCCGCGATTTCCGCCTGCAGGTGCAGGAATGGAAGAACGTGCTGATCCGCGGGCGCGATCCGGCGCTGCTGGACAAGCACCTGAGCGCCTTCCGCGAGCAGGGCAGGAAGGTGCAGGCCAGCACCGAGGCGCTGGCCAAGGCAACCCAGGACCCGCAGGCGCGCACGCTGGCGCAGGACTTTGCCAAGGCGCATCTGGGTCTGCAGCGCAATTACGAAGCGGCGCTGGGCAAGTTTGCCGAGGCCGGCTACGACACCCAGGTGGGCGACCAACTGGTCAAGGGCCAGGACCGCGCGCCCAGCCACACCCTCGAAGAACTGGTGAAGCGCAGCAAGACCCTGGCCGATGCGGCGGTGCTGGCCAGTTCGCAATCGGCGCAGCACAAGCTGGTGCTGTCGGCGGTGGCCACGGTCGCTGCGGCGCTGTGCCTGGTGGCAGTGCTGGGCTGGTGGATCCGTCGCTCGATCGTGCGCCCGATCGAAAACGTCGCGCGTGCGGCACGCCAGGTGGCGGCCGGCGATCTGTCGGCGCGTGCGGCGGTCAGCACGCGCGATGAAATCGGTCTGCTCGGCCAGGCCATGGGCCAGGTGGTCAACACGCTCACTGACGTCTCCACCGCGCAGGCCGACATGGCACAGCGCCACGAAGCCGGGCAGATGAGTTACCGCATGGACGCGCAGGCCTTCCCGGGCGCATACGGCCGCATGGTCGACGACACCAATGGCTTGATCGGCGCGCAGGTCGGTCTGATCGGCGACATGCTGCAGGTGATGCAGCATTACGCGGTCGGCGACATGTCGGTGGACATGCCGCGCCTGCCGGGCGAGAAAGCGCAGATCACCGAGGCGATGGACACCACCAAGCGCAACCTGGCGGCGATCAATGGCGAAATCCGTGGCCTGGTCGACGCGGCTGCGGCCGGCGACTTCGCCACGCGCGGCAATGCCGAGGCCTACCAGTTCGAATTCCGCGCCATGGTCAGCGGCGTCAACGGCCTGATGCAGAACGTGGACCAGAATCTGGCCGAGCTGTCGCAGCTGCTCAAGGCGATCGCCGACGGCGACCTGACCGCGCGCATGCACGGCAACCAGCAAGGCGTGTTTGCACGCATGCGCGACGATGCCAATGCCACCGTGCAGCGGCTGACCGATATCGTCGGCGACATCACCGTGGCCGCGCAGACCATTCGCACCGCCTCGGCAGAGATTGCCGCCGGCAACAACGACCTGGCGCAGCGCACCGAACAGCAGGCCGCCAACCTGGAAGAAACCGCTGCCTCGATGGAAGAGCTCACCTCCACCGTGCGCCAGAATGCCGACACCGCGCAGCAGGCAAGCCGCGGCGCGCAGGCGGCCGCGGAGATCGCCGGCCGTGGCGGCGAGATGGTGGCCAGCGTGGTCGACACCATGGGCGAGATCGAGGTGTCGTCCAAGAAGATCGCCGAGATCATCAGCGTCATCGACGGCATCGCCTTCCAGACCAACATCCTGGCGCTGAACGCGGCAGTGGAAGCGGCGCGTGCCGGCGAACAGGGCCGCGGCTTTGCCGTGGTCGCCTCGGAAGTGCGCGCGCTGGCACAGCGTTCGGCCGGCGCGGCCAAGGAGGTCAAGCAGCTGATCGACGCCTCGGTGGACAGCGTGGAGCGCGGCAGCGCGCGCGTGGATCAGGCCGGGCAGACGATGCAGCAGATCGTGCAGTCGGTGCAGCAGGTGACCACGTTGATTGCGGAGATTTCCGCTGCATCGCGCGAACAATCCTCCGGCATCGAGCAGGTCGCCCGCACTGTCAACGACATGGACGAAACCACCCAGCGCAATGCCGCACTGGTGGAAGAAGCCTCCGCCGCAGCCCGTGCGATGGAAGAGCAGGCGGTGGAACTGAGCGAAGCGGTATCGGTGTTCCGCCTGGATGCACGCCGGCCGCGCCTGGCGGCTGCGGCTTGATTGCGTGAGGCGTTGTAGCGGCCCAGGTGCAGCTGCTTGAATCAAAAAGCCCTGTGCGTCGAGGGCGCGGTGCCCTCACCACCTGCGGGACACGCCGTGCATCCGTCCATGGAGGCTCCTTGGCGGCCTCCATGCCGCCAAGGGTACCGCAAGCGGCGGGGACGCCGCACCAAGCTTTGGTCGATGGGCGCGTGAAAACCTGGTTTTGCTTTGGGGTGCCGAGAAGTTTGAGATCGCTTCGTTCAAGGCTTGCCTGTTGCTCGAATTCGATTGAGGGGCTAACTGGGCTCCCACAATCCGAACAACGCACATCGTGCATTGCTTGCACCAAGCACACCGACCATCTCGCTTGGTCCTTGCCCGCCTACCGTCGCGGGACCTTACGCGGCATGGATGCCGCGTAAGAGCCTACACGGACGTACTTGCGGCGTGTCCTGCGATGGTGGGCGGGCAAGGGCCCTGCAACCAAGCCGCAGATCGACCGCTCCAGATCGACCGCTCCACGATCGATCCATCGACACCATCCAGTCACTTCGAGACACACGAAAACTGCGCTAAAAACCTGCGAATTCAAGTCGCAGCGTCGTCGGACGACCAAGCCAGGCCAAACCAGTCCGACCTCATTATCCGGTCATCAACCCGCTTCGCGCATCCGCGCGGTCAGGCCCTTGAGGAAGGCGCGCAGCAGCTGGTCGCCGCAGGGGCGAAAATTCTTGTGGCCGGGCTGGCGGAACAGCGCGGACAGTTCCGGCTTGGACAGCGGGAAGCCGGCGCTGGCGAAGATGGCGTGCATGTCCACGTCTTTCAGCTCGAAGGCCACGCGCAGTTTCTTCAGCACCAGGTTGTTGCCGACGCGGGTTTCCAGCGGGCGCACCGGCTGGCTCTCGTCACGGCCGCGAAAACGCAGCACCAGGCCATCGAGGAAGCGTGCCAGCATTGCGTCGGTGCAGGGCTCGAAACCGGGCTCGTCTTCCTTCTTCAGCCAGGCCTGTACCTGCGGCTTGTCGAGCGCGAACTCCGGGTCGGCCAGGTGGGTGATCTCCACCACCTTGTCGTCGCTGAGGTCGAGCATGTAGCGGATGCTGCGCAGTACATCGTTGTGGATCATGACAATTCCGGGGCCCCGGCCTGTCGCCGGAAAGGCGCCATTCTACGGGGCCGATGCGGAACGCGGCGTGTGCCCCGCCGATCCGTTGCCGAACCGTCGGCCGCTCAGCTGCCGCGATAGGTGGAATATCCGTACGGTGAGAGCAGCAGCGGCACGTGGTAATGGCCGTTGTCGGCAATGCCGAACGCGATCGGGACCTGTTCCAGGAAGGGCGGGTCGGGCAGTGCGGTTCCGGCCGCCCGCCAGTAGCCGGCCACCTCGAATTCCAGCCGGTAGCGGCCGGGTTGCAGCGTGAGTGCGGCCATTTCGGGGCAGCGCCCGTCCTGGTTGGTGACCCCGTCGAAATGCAGCGTGGCGCCGGCGAACAGGCGCAAGGCGATGCCGGCGGCGGGGCGGCCCGTGGCCGTATCCAGCACATGGGTGGACAGCGTGCTCATGCCACCGCCTGGGTCGGTTGCGGCCATTGGCCGACGAACTCGGGCTGGTCGTAAGCCAGATAGCTGTCGACGATGGCCTGGCGGTCGTCCAGGAACAGCTGGTCGGCCACCGCGCGGGCCAGCCGCGGCAGCGCGACCTTGAGCCCGGACAGCGCCGCCGCCGACGGGCCGTGGTTGATCAGCGCCGAATAGTTGAAGGCGAACAAGCCGTGCAGCAGTGCGGCATCGTCAGGCGTGCGCGGCAGCAGTTCGAAGCCCGGCCCCAGGTAGGGATGCGCATCCAGCACCGGATTGGCCTGGCCCGGCGGCGGCTGGTAGCGGTCGCCCCAGCAGGCGATGCGCCCGGACAGCGCGGCCAGTTCCGGGCGTAGTTGCGGGTCGGTGACCAGGCCGGTGGCAACGGCCAGAAAATCGAAGCGGTGCTCGCCCTGTGGCGTGCGCACCACCACCTCGCCATCGCGCTCGGCCACCTCCAGCCATGGCGCGCCCAGGTGCAGCGCGAAGCCGGCATGCGCGCAGGCACGCTGGAAGGTGTCGTTGGTCGGCGGCTGGTTGTGTGCGAAGAAGCTGGCCATCATCCGGTACTTGTCCGCATCCGGCAGCGTCAGAAAGCGCGGGATGATGCCGGCCTGTTCCATGTGGCGGAATGGGTTGATGCGCGGCAATGCGCTGCGGCGCACGAACACCTCGGCACTGGCGACGCCTTGATCCAGCGCGAAACAGGCGTTGTCGAACGCGGAGGCGCCACCGCCCAGGATGCCCACGCGCTTGCCGGCCAGCGCGGCGAAGTCGATGTGGCCGGAGGTATGCGCATAGCGCTGTGCGGGCAGGGCGCCGCTGATCCAGTCCGGCACCATCCACTGGCCGCCGCCCTGGATGCCGGTGGCCAGGATCAGCTTGCGCGTCAGCAGCGGCGCGCCCATCGCCAGATGCAGGCGATGGATGCCCGGCGCCACGTCCGGTTCCACCCGCGCCAGCCGCGTGGCATTGCGCACCGGCAGGCGCAGCACCGCGCGGTACCAGCGCAGGTAGTCCATCCAGCTGCCGCGCGGGATCTTGTCCAGCGCGTCCCAGCCAGCGCCGCCGTGTTGCGCCTCCCACCAGGCGCGAAAGGTCAGCGATGGCACGCCCAGGTCGATCGAGGTGATCTGCTTGGGCGTGCGCAAGGTCTGCATGCGCGCGTAGGTCACCCACGGGCCTTCCTGCCCGGCCGGGTTCTCATCGATGACCAGCAGGTTGTGCACGCGCTCGCGTTGCAGTGCGAACGCCGCGCCCAGGCCGCTCTGGCCGGCGCCGACGATGACCACGTCATACACATGCCCTGCCGGATGCACGCGCGGCTGCGTCCAGGCATCGCCGCCGTGGGCCAGGCGTTGCAGGTCGTGGTGGAGCTCGCGTTCGAGTTGGGCCAGGCTCATGGCAGTGCCTCCAGGCGCAGTTGCACGATCTTGCCGATCTCGGCGAGGGCGGTGGACAGTTCTTCGCTGCGCGAGGCATCCAGCCGGCGTTCCAGTGCGGCCAGGATGCCGGCCTTGTCGTGCAGCCGCACACAGATCACGAACGGAAATCCGAAGCGATGGCGATAGGCCTGATTGAGCGCGTGGAAGCGCTTGAATTCGGCTTCGCTGAGCCGGTCCAATCCGGCCGAGGCCTGCTCGGCGGCCGACGCGGCGGTGAGCGTGCGGTCGATCGCCGCCTTGCCCGCCAGCTCCGGATGCGCGCGGATCAACGCAACCTGGTCTTCCTGCGACGCGTCGAACACCACCTGCATCAGCCCGCGGTACACATCGGCGAACGGACGCCGCCGTGCAGCGCGTTCGACCACCCACGGCGAATGCTCGAACAGCTCGCGGTAGCGCGCCACGAAGGCGGCATCGTCCAGCACGCTGTCGTCGATCACGCTCATGCATGCGCCCCCTGCAGCGACACATGCGCGGCCACCACTTTCCAGCCGTCGGCAAAACGCACCCAGCTCTGGCTCTGGCGGCCGCGCGCGCTGCTGCCGTCGCGGATAAATTCTGCGTGCGTGGTGGCGAAGTCGTGGCCGAAGCCATGCACCTGCACATGCACAAGCCGGCGTTGCGGCGAGCCGCCGCGGCCGATGCGGAAGGCGCGGATCGCCTCGATGCCGTACAGCACCTCGCCCACGCCATAGCGCACCGTGCTGGGTGCCGGGTGGAACAGCGCATCCATTGCGGCGATGTCGTCGTCCATCAGGGCCTGTTCGTAGGCATGGAAGGCGGCGGTCACTTGCGCGATCACCTCGGGCAGGTCGATGTCGGCGGTGTCGATGCTCATGCCGGATGGACCTGCAGCCAATGCCGCGCAATATCGATGCGGCGCGCAATCCAGGCATCGCCGCTGGCCAGCACGTGATCGACGAAACGTGCCAGGGCCGCCGCGCGCGCCGGCTTGCCGACGATGCGCCCATGCAGGCCGACCGACAGCATGCGCCCGCCTTCGCTGCGCAGGTGCTCGAAGCCATCGCGCAGATAGCGGAAGAACGGCTCGCCATCGGCAAAGCCGTTGTAGGCGACGAATTTCATATCGTTGGCGTCCAGCGTGTACGGCACGATCAACTGCGCACGGCCATGCCGATGGTCGTAGTACGGCACATCGTCGGCGTAGCTGTCGGCGTCGTAGACAAAGCCGCCTTCCTCGGCGACCAGCCGCGCGGTGTTGGGGCTGGTGCGGCCCTGGTACCAGCCCAGCGGGCGGCTGCCGGTGGCGCGGGTGTGCACGGCGATGGCTTCGGCGATATGCGCACGCTCGGTGGCTTCATCCACATGCTGGTAATCGATCCAGCGCAGGCCGTGGCTGGCGATCTCCCAGTCGGCGGCCTGCATCGCGGCGACTGCCTCGGGATTGGAGGCCAGCGCGTGCGCCACGCCGAATACGGTCACCGGCACATTGCGCGCAGTGAACAACCGATGCAGCCGCCAGAAGCCGGCACGGCTGCCGTATTCGTACAGGCTTTCCATCGCCATGGCGCGCGCGCCGGGCTGCGCTTGCGTGCCGACCATCTCCGACAGGAAGGCCTCCGAGCCGGCATCGCCGTTGAGCACGCAGTTTTCCGCGCCCTCTTCGTAATTGATGACGAACTGCACTGCGATGCGCGCGCCACCGGGCCACTGCGCCGCAGGCGGGGTGGCGCCATAGCCGACCAGGTCGCGCGCCGTGTTCATGCCTGCGGCTCCGCGTGCCAGGCCGCCAGTGCGGCTTCCACCGCCAGCCCTGGTGTGCAGGCGTAGCCTTCGGCGCGCAGCACCGCTTCCAGCGCGGCCAGGGTGATCAGCACCTTGTGTTTCATCGCGTTGTAGCCCATCGCGCCGATGCGCCAGATCCTGCCCTGCAACGGCCCGAACGCGGTACCGATCTCGATCTCGAAATCCTCGCGCATGCGCCGGCGCACCGCATCGCTGTCGATGCCGTGCGGAATCACCACGCCGGTGACATTGGTCATGCGATGCGCATCATCGCCGAACACCTCCAGCCCCAGCGCGCGGATGCCGGCACTCACCGCACGCCCGGCGGCGGCGTGGCGGGCGAAGCGGGCGTCAAGGCCTTCCTGCAGCGCCACACGCGCGCATTCGCGGGCGCCGTACAACATGGTGGTGGCTTCGGTGTGGTGATTGAGGCGCTTGTCCGACCAGTAATCCATGATCATCGCCAGATCGAAATAATTCGAGGCGATGCGCGGCCCGCTGCCGTTGACGATGTCCTCGCGCACGATGCCGCGCTCGACATGGCGACGCGCGAAGATCGCCTCGGCCGCCGCGTCGGAGACGGTGATCGGCGCCGAGCCGGACGGCCCACCCAGGCATTTCTGCAGGCCGCCGGTGACCACGTCCACGTCCCAGCGATCGCTGGCGATGGGCATGCCGCCGATGGTGGCAGTGGCATCGACGTAACTCAGCGCGCCGGCCGCGCGGCACAGCGCGCCGAGGCCATCCAGCGGCTGGGCCATGGTGGTGGAGGTGTCGCCGTGCACGGTAGCGACCAATTTGGGTGCCACGCGCTCGATCGCCTCGGCGATTGCAGCAAGCGGCACCACCTCGCCCCAGGGCGCATCCACGGTGTGCACGTCGGCACCGAGCCGGCCCAGGATCTCGGTGAGCAGCAGGCCGAAGCGGCCGAAGTTGATCACCAGCACGCGGTCGCCCGGGCTGACCAGCGACACCAGCGCCGCCTCGATGCCGGCGCGGGCGGTGCCGTCGACCAGAAACGTCCAGCGATTCTCGGTGCCGAACAGCGGCCGGTACAGCGCCATCACCTCGTTCATGTAGGTGGTCATTTCCGGATCGAACTGGCCGAGCAGATCGGCGGCCATCGCACGCAGCACGCGCGGATGCGCATTGACCGGGCCCGGGCCCATCAACAGCCGTTGCGGGGGATCGAGCTCGCCGAAGGTGTGCAGGTGACGCAGATCAGGTGACAAGGGGATCTCCCAGGTGTTCGATGAAGTGGCGCATGACCGCCAGTGCGAGCTCGGCATCGGCCGGGGCCACGTGTTCGTCCGGATGATGGCTGATGCCGCCGGCGCAGCGCACGAACAGCATCGCGGTGGGGCAGAGCGCAGCCATCACCATCGCATCGTGGCCGGCGCCGGACACCAACTGGCGCGGCGCGATGCCTTGTGCGGCGACTGCGTGTTGCAGACGGGTCATCAGTGCCGGTGCGCAGGGGCTGGCGGCCAGCGTCTGCAACGGGTCGATGGCGATGGCGATGTTGCGGGTTTTGCTGATACGGGCCAGTGCGCGTTCGATCTCCAGCACTGCTGCATCGCGCGTTGCATCGTCGCCGGCACGCACGTCCAGCGTGCAGTCCACCCGGCCGGGCACCACGTTGGTGGCACCGGGTGCGACCTGCAGCTTGCCGACCGTGGCGACCAGGTCGTCGCTGCCGGCGCGCGCAATCCCTTCGATCGCCAGCAAGGCCTCGGCAGCGGCGCTCAATGCATCGCGACGCAAGGCCATGGTGGTGGTGCCGGCGTGGCCGGCGCGGCCGTCGAAGCGCAGGGCGAAGCGCCGTTGCGCGGCGATCGCGGTGACGATGCCGACCGGCAGGCCTTCGGCTTCCAGCACCGGGCCTTGTTCGATGTGGGTTTCCAGATAGGCCAGCACGCTGCCGGGCGCGCGTGCGGCATGTTGTAGGTGCGCGATGTCCAGATCCCAGTCGGCCAGCGCGCTGGCCACGTCGGTGCCGCCCGCGTCGGTAACCGCCAGCGTGGCGGGGTCGAGCGTGCCGGCGACCGCGCGGCTGCAGAACATCGAGGCAGGAAAGCGCGACCCTTCCTCGTCGCCGAAAGCGATCACCTCGATCGCGAACGGCAGGCGCCGCCCCTGGGCGTGCAACGCGGCAACGCATTCGATGCCGAGCAGGATGCCTAGCGGGCCGTCATAACGCCCGGCATCGCGCACGCTGTCCAGGTGGCTGCCGATCAGCAGCGCCGGTGCGTCGGCATGCGCGCCTTCGTAGCGCCCGATCAGGTTGGCCGCTGCGTCCAGACGCACCTGCATGCCGGCCTGGCGCATCCATTCGCCCACCTGTGCGACGGCGGCGCGATGCGCCGGGCTGAGCCAGGCGCGGAACAGCCCGCCGGGTGTGTCGCTGTAGGGCGGCAGGCCCAATGCGTCGCAGCGGGCGACCGCGCGTGCGCCCGAGCTGTGGACGGGTGAGCTGCGTTGCGCGCTCAGCATGGGGCGCCGTGCGCGTGTGTTGTTTCAACGCAGCTGCCAGGACCGCGATGCGACAGGGACTGGTGCATGGAGCCTCCGCAGGCGGTGTGAAAAGGGGGCGGGTATCGCCGACGTTGGTCGCCTCGCAGCAATGGCATCAGGTGCTTGCGCGGCCGGCGGCGGCCGTCGAATCGACTATACGAACCGGCCCCGTCACCCCAAAGCGGTTTTTTTAGGGTCGGGCGTTGCAAAAAATGCGACGGGCGGCTTGTGGCCCGTTTTGTTCCTTCTCCCGCCGGGAGCAGGTGCCAGCAGGGCGGATGCGGGTGCGGCAGCGTCGAGATAGCTGAGCAGCCGTAGCCTCACCCCAACCCCTCTCCCGCAGGAGCGGGGCTTCGGGATTCATTTTTCACCGGCTGCTACAGTCATGTGGATTCCATGAAAGAGATTCA
The DNA here is from genome assembly GCF_040203315.1 of Xanthomonas sp. WHRI 8393. Lineage (NCBI taxonomy): Bacteria > Pseudomonadati > Pseudomonadota > Gammaproteobacteria > Lysobacterales > Lysobacteraceae > Xanthomonas > Xanthomonas sp. WHRI 8393. Next base: position 447,553 of record NZ_JBEGGL010000001.1, read on the forward strand.
CCAATGGCGCGCGACAACTTCAAGGACCTGCTGGCACTGATCGCGATCGTTCGCGAGGGCAGCTTTACCCGCGCTGCCGCCAAGCTGGGCGTTTCGCAGTCGGCGCTGAGTCACACCATTCGCGGGCTGGAAGCGGCGCTGGGTCTGCGCCTGCTGACCCGCACCACGCGCAGCGTGGCGCCCACCGAAGCCGGCGAGCGGCTGATCCAGACGGTGGCGCCGCGCTTTGCCGAAATCGAGGAGGCGCTGTCTGCGCTCGGCGAAATGCGCGACACGCCCGCAGGCACCGTGCGCATCACCGCCACCGACTACGCCGCGCGCGCGATCCTGTGGCCCAAGCTGTCCAGGCTGCTGCGCGACTACCCGGAGATCAAGGTCGAGATCGTGGTCGACAACGGCCTGACCGACATCGTCGCCGACCGTTACGACCTGGGTGTGCGGCTGGGCGACCAGGTCGAAAAGGACATGATCGCCGCGCGCATCGCACCGGACATGCGCATGGCCATCGTCGCCGCGCCGTCCTATTTCGCGCGTCGGCCCATCCCCAAGACGCCGCAGGATCTCACCGCGCACAGCTGCATCAACCTGCGCATGAAGACCGCCGGTGGCATCTACGCCTGGGAGCTGGAAAAGGACGGCCGCGAAGTCATCGTGCGCGTGGATGGCCAGCTGACCTTCAACGGCACCTACGAAGCGCTGGACGCGGCGGTGGATGGCTTCGGCATCGCGTTCGTGCAGGAGGATCTGGCGCGCCCGCATATCAAGGCCGGACGGCTGCGCTGGGTGATGAAGGACTGGTCGCCGACCTGGCCGGGCTTGCACGCGTTCTATCCCAGCCGCCGCCATTCCTCGTCCGCCTTCAACCTCGTCGTGGATGCGCTGCGCTACAAGGGTTGAGGGTCCGCGCCAGGCAGAGGCGCTCGACGCAGGCAAGTGGTTGATGAGCGGGCTTCATAAGCCCGTGCGCATCCGCCATCTTTATCGCTGTTCACGGCCTGCGTAAGCTGCAGCACATCCAGACACGCATACGCCCGAGCCGCAGCGCCCGTTGCTGCATTGCGCCCGTCGTGCGTCGCTGCGCTGACAGGTCGATGCAGTGCATCGCTGCCTGCGGCGCATCCCCTCCGAACACCAGGTTCGCGATCGAGCGCGGCGTCAGCGCGCTTGCGGCGTGGCGTTCGTCTCGCATTCCACTTCGCACAAAGGCCCCACATGCAAGCCAGTTCGCTCGCTACCGATCCATCCTCGCGCGCCGCACCCGCCGCAACCCGCCAGACCTGGAGCGCGGTCGGCTCGATGTCGCTCTGCGTTGCGCTGCTGATCGCCTCCGAGTTCATGCCGGTCAGCCTGCTCACGCCGATCGCCGCCGATCTGCACGCCAGTGCCGGCATGGCCGGCCAGGCGATCTCGATCTCCGGCCTGTTCGCGGTGGTCGCCAGCCTGCTGATCGCACCGCTGTCGTCGCGCTTCAACCGGCGCCATGTGCTGATTGCCCTGACCGGGGTGATGCTGTTGTCGATGCTGTTGATCGCCAATGCGCATAGCTTCGGCATGTTGATGGTGGCGCGTGCGTTGCTCGGCATCACCATCGGCGGCTTCTGGGCATTGTCCACCGCCACGGTGATGCGCATCATGCCCGAGCATGCGGTGCCCAAGGCGTTGGGCATCGTGTTTATCGGTAACGCAGTCGCTGCTGCATTCGCCGCGCCATTGGGCAGCTATCTGGGCGCCACCATCGGCTGGCGCGGGGTGTTCTGGGGCATGTTGCCGTTGGTGGCGCTGACCATCGCCTGGCAATGGCGCAGCCTGCCGTCGATGCCCGCACAGGGCGCCACTTCGCTGGGTGGCATCGTGACCTTGTTGAAGCGTCGCTATGTGGCGCGCGCCATGCTCGCGGTGATGCTCGGGTTTGCCGGTGCGTTTTCTGCGTTCACCTACTTTCGCCCGTTTCTGGAAACCGTTGCGCAGGTCGATGTGTCGCAACTGTCGTTGCTGCTGCTCGGCCTGGGCCTGGCTGGATTCGTCGGTACCTATGCCACTACCGCGTTGGTGCCGAAGCGCTTGTTCACCCTGCTCAGCGTACTGCCGGTCGCGCTGGGTGTGGCGACCATCAGCATGCTGCTGGCCGGTCACCTGGTGTGGGCCGTGGCCGTGGCGATGATTGCCTGGGGCACGCTCAACGCGGCGATGCCGGTGGCCTGGTCCACCTGGTTGAGCCGCTGCGTCAAGGACGCACCGGAAAGCGGCGGCGGCCTGATGGTTGCCGCAATCCAGCTTTCCATCATGCTGGGTGGCGCCGCAGGCGGCGTGCTGCTGGATCATGTGTCGATCGGCGCCACCTTTGTCGGTGCCAGCGTGTTGCTGCTGGCCTCGTCACTGGTTGCAGGGCGTGGCGATCGCTTACAGCCGTGAGGGATGGCGATCGCACGATGCGGCGCGCATTGCGCGGACGTCGGCCCGTGCCACGCAACGACGCCAGAGGCAGTGCTTGGCTCCCTCTCGCGGCGCACACCCAAGGTGTCTGCGTAGGTATTGCCGCATGGCCGGTGCTGCTGCCATCGAGCAGCGCCGGTCTGATGCGAGAGACAACGGAAGACGTTGGCGAGCGCACCGTTGTCAGCAAGCGCAAGCGCGTGTGGCTGTTGTGCCGTCGTGGCGGACTCCTGGCGTTATCTCCAACAGTCCGATGTGAGATGACGAGCACCTCACACCAACGCGGAACTTGTCAGGCTCAATCCGCCGACAGCGATCCCAGGGTGAAGCCGGACACGGCATTGACCTTGCCGCGCCAGAGCACACCACGGTTGCTGGGCAGGGGCTGGCCGCCGGGCGAGAAGCAACGCGAGTCGATCAGGTGAATGAACTGCGGCGGCCGGCTGCTTTGCGCATCTTCCTCGGTGTCGTAGATGCTCGCGTGGCTGGCAAACGCACGACGAATATCCTCTTTTTCCTCGGCATCGCCGGGGTAGGCGGCAGAGAATTCCTGCGCAAACGCCTCGAAGTACTGCTTGCCGCTGACCAGCTGGCCGGACACGATGATGCCCTCGACAAACAGCGTGATGCCGAACTGCACGTTCGAGCTGTTGACGGTTGCGACCAGCTTCTGCAGATACCAGTCCAGGCTCTGGCCGTCGAACGCCAGCTTGACGTCTTCCAGGCTGGGTTGGTTGTCTTCTTGCTCTGTCATGTGGCTCTCCTTGGTGGAAGGGTTGATGCGTCTGTCGAAATAAGCGCGGCGACGTAGCTTACCCATCGCCATGCATGCCCAAGAAAGCAAGTGCATCCTGTCCAGTGATTGGCGTGGTTGAGTCCGCCATCGTCGCCTTGGAGAGCATGCCCAGAGTCTATGACATGTTCACCTTGTCGGCCTGCAACTGGCTGCGGTCTCGGTCCTGCGCGCTAGCCGGTGCTGGCGTGCAAGCACGCTCTGACCCGATCGCCTGATTGGCGGGCAGGGATGTCTGCCCGTCACCACGCAGGCGCAGCAAGCATCATCACGCCCCAACCATCACCACCCAGCCACCTCACCATCGGATCGCGGATCGCTTGCTCCGCTGATCACGCCATCGGCCTCGCGCACCAGCGCGCCTGCGTGTCCCATCACCGAGCTGTAGGCGGGCAACAGGTCCACCGCATGCCCGGCATCGCGCAGTGCCTGCACCAGTGCCGGATCAAAGCGGTCTTCCAGCTTGAGTGATGTGCTCTCTTCGCCCCAGGTGCGTCCCAATAACCAGCGTGGTGCGGTGATGGCATGTTGCAGCGGCACGCCGAAACGCGCGTAGCGGGAGAAGATCGCCGCCTGGGTCTGTGGTTGGCCTTCGCCACCCATGGTGCCGTAGGCCATGACGCGGCCATCGTCGAAGGTGGCCAGCGCCGGGTTGAGGGTGTGGAAGGGTTTGCGGCCCGGGGCGAGTGCGTTCCAGCCGTCGGGGGCGAGGCGGAAACTGCAGCCGCGGTTTTGCCAGGTGATGCCGGTGCGCGGCAGCACCAGGCCGGAGCCGAATTCGAAATAGGTGGACTGGATGCAACTGACCGCGCGGCCGTGCGCGTCGATGGCGCCGAACCAGACGGTGTCGCCGGCCTGCGAGGGCTGCGGCCAGGGCAGCGCGCTGTGCATGTCGATGCGTGCGGCGAGCGCATCCAGTGCGCCACTGTCATCGAGCAGCGCCTGTGCGTCCAGCGTCATCCAGTCGGGGTCGCCGAGGTGTGCGTCGCGGATCAGGAAGGCCTGTTTGCTGGCTTCGACCAGGCCGTGGAGGTGCGCATAGCTGTCGGGCTGTGCGACCTGCAGGCGATCGAACAGGGCAAGGATCAGCAGCGAGGCCAGGCCTTGCGTGGGCGGTGCGTGGTTGTAGAGGCGTGCACCGTGGATGGCGACCGAGAGCGGTACGCTGGCGTCGGCACGGTGGCTAGCAAGATCGTGCGCACGCAGCGGGCTGCCGAGCGCCTGCAGGTCGGCGGCGATGTCGTCGGCCAGTGCGCCGCGATAGAAACTGTCCAGGCCGTGGTCGGCCAGCCGTTGCAGGGTGTGTGCGAGCTGCGTCTGATACAGCAGTGCGCCTTCGTGCAGCGGCGTGCCGTGGGGTTCGAAGATGTCCGCGTAGGCACCGGGTTGCACGCGCAGCTCGGCCCCCTTGCTGGTGGCGATGTGCGCACCGCCCAGCGTCACCGGCACGCCGGCGCTGGCGTGGTGGATGGCGTCCTGCAACAGGCGCTGCAGCGACAGGCCGCCGCCTGCGTGCTGCAGGGCAAGCGCCCAGCCGGCGACGGTGCCGGCGACGGTATTGGCCGCGCCCGGGCCGCGCCACGGAATGCTGCTGTGGCCGCGATAGAACTCCAGTGTTGCAGCCTGTGCGGCACGGCCGCAGGCGTCGATGGCGTGCACGCGGCCGTCGGGATCGTGGATCAGCCAGAAGCCGTCGCCCCCGATACCGGTCATGTGCGGGTAGACCACGGCCAGGCAGGCGGCAGTGGCGACGGCCGCTTCGATGGCATTGCCGCCGTCGCGCAGCACATCGCGCCCGGCCTGTGCGGCCAGATGGTGCGGGGCCACGACCATGCCGCGGCGTGCGCGCAAGGTGTGCAGCATCAGCGCGTCTCCGCCGGTGGGCTGAAGGCCAGCAGGCCGTCGCGTTCGAGTTGCGCGGCGAGCGCGAACAGGCGGTCTTCGTGGCCGGGTGCGGCAATCAGCTGCACGCCCAGCGGCAGGCGACCGGGGCGCGGCAACGGCGCGGCCAGCACCGGGCAGGCGGCCAGGCCGAGCGGCTGGGTGAAGATTCCCAGGTTGGCGCGTGCGGACACCGGCAGGCCGTCGATCTGGATGGTGTCCTGGTCGATGCGCGGCGCCACGCAGGGTGTGGCCGGGGCGATCAACACATCCACCTCGTCCCAGAGGCGCTGCATGGCGGCGCCAAACCACTGCGCGAAGCGGTGCGCATCGGCCACCGTGCTGGCGGGCAGTTGCAGGCCGGCGAGCAGGCGGTCGCGGGTGGCCGGGTCGAACCGCTCGGCCTGCGTGCTCAGGCCGGCGCGATGGCGGTGGCCGCCCTCGGCAGCGGTGAGCACGAAGGCGGCGGCGCGGGCGCGTTCTGCTTCGGGTAATTCGATGAGGGTGCTGCTGTTGCAGGCGGTCAGCAATGTGCCGAGGCCGGCATCCAGCTCGGGATCCAGGTTGCGCTGGAACCAGCCGCCCAGCCGAGCGATGCGCAGGCTGCCGGCATTGCACGACGCCAATGGGCGACCGAGCATGACTTCATGGACGCGGCGCAGGTCGGCGATGGAGCTGGCAAACGGGCCGACCACATCCAGCGCATCGACGAAGCCGAACACGCCATCCAGCGGCAACGCGCCGTGCGTGGGGCGCAGGCCATACACGCCGCATAGCGCGGCCGGGACGCGGATGGAGCCGTTGGTGTCCGAGCCCAGCGCGAACGGCACCAGCCCGGCGGCCACCGCGGCGGCCGAGCCGCCCGACGAGCCACCGGCCAGATGACGGTGATCGTGCGGGTTGGCGGTGGTGCCGTAGTGTGCGTTGACGGTGGCGAAGCCGTAGGCGAATTCGTCCATGTTGGCGGTGCCGACCAGCACCGCGCCGGCGTCGCTCAGCCGTTGCACCACGGCCGCATCGCGGCTGGCGGGCGCGCACTGCGCGCGCATGACGGCGCCAGCGGTGGTGACCTGTCCGGCGACGTCGAACAGATCCTTGACCACGAACGGCACGCCGGCCAAGGCACCGCCGTCGCTGCCGCCGGCCAGCGCGGCCTGCACGCGCGCGGCATCGGCGGCGGCGCGTGCGGGCAGCAGGCGGGTGATCGCGCGCAGGCTGTCGTTGGCCTGGTTGATGCGCGTGAGCGTCTGGGTGGCAAGGCGTGCGGCCAGGGTGGGCTGGCTGCGGGTGGTGCTGATGATGGAGGCGATCAGCCCGCGCGGCGTGGTGGTGTCCGGTGCGGCGGGGCGCGGCGCGTTGAAGCTGGCGAGCAGCTGCGCGTGGCCACGCAGGACCTCGGTATTGCGATCGATGCCGGCCTGCCACTGCGCTGGGAGTTGCATGGGGTCACCTGGTTGGAAGCGGGGATTCGCTCGTTGGGAGTCGGGATTGGGATGCCGCAGCCTCATCCGCGCCTCGGGCAGCTTCTCCCGAGGGGAGAGGGAGGAGCGGCAAGCCGACTGCTGGTGGTTGCGGCGCGGTGAGATGGTCTACCAGCAATTGTTCGAACGCTTCGATATCCACCGCGTGCACCACGGTCTGCGCCTGCTCGCCCAGGCCCGGCTGGTACCCCGGTGCCCACGACAGGATGTCGCCGTAGCCGGCATCGAAGGCGGTGTTGGTATCGACGTAGAGCGTCTCGGTCCGTGTCGCCAGCTCGGGCCGCAGCCATACCGCAGTGGCCAACTCGTCCCACATCGGAAAACCCGGTTCGCGGCGGCGCAAGGCATGGCCGATGCTGGTATCGGCCGCGCTCATGCGCGCCAGCAGGTCGGGCGTGAGTTCGGTCGCGGTCGATGGATCCACCGGCACCATGGTGATCCTGCGCCAGGGGGCGCGCATGACGATGCTGGCCGCTTCCGGATCCCAGCGGATATTGAATTCGCGGCGTGGCGAGTTGACGAACTCGCGTGCGAACTGCTGCGCGCTGATGCTGTTGCGTTGCTGGCGTGGGTTGAGGCTGCCGCCCATGTAGACCAGCTCACGTGCCAGCGTGGCGAAGGACGGATCCAGCGATTGCGCAAGCGCCAGATTGGTCAACGGGCCGGTGGCAATGATGCTCACCTCGCCCGGATACTGGCGCACCATGCGCAGCATGAACAACGCGGCCGGCTCGTCGGACGCGCGCACCACGCTGGGATTGCCCAACGGCAGGTCGGGCACCACGTCGTGCGCGTGATAACGCGGCGCGCTTTGCACGGTGTCGCCATCCACCCAGTGCCTGGTCCAGGCACCTTTCCAGACCAGCTTGCCGTAGAGCGCTTCCCAACGCTCGGTGGCCAGTTCGCTGTTGAGCAGCGGATGCACCGGGCCGGGCAGCACCGGGATGTCGGGGTGACCGGCCAATTCCAGCAGGCGGCAGCTATGCGCCAGCACTTCGTCGCGCCAGATGTTGCCGCTGACCGCGCTGATGCCCAACACCTCGACCTCGGGCGACTGCAACAGCAGCAGCTGCGCGGGTGTGAAGCCGTCGATGTCGTCTTCGAGAATGACGCGGCGTCTGGATGAAGAGGTGTGCGGGTCGGTCATTGCGTCTTTGTCATGGAAGGTTGAGTGCGTTGCAGCGGCGATGGATCGAGGGCGTTGGTAGGAGCGTGCCTGCGCGCGACGGGGGGTTACCGGTAAAGCCCGTTCGCGCTCTGGCGCGCTCCTGCATTCAACAACGTGCGCTCGTACTGGGCCAGGTCGGTTTCCAGCTGCCATTGCAGCCGGGCCTTCTCGCTACCCTGGCGGAATGCGCGACAGGCAGCATCATCGGTTTCGCGCTGCAACGCAGTGGCGCAGGCCTGCGCAGCGTTACCGCCGGCATCCCACAGGCTGGTGCCCGGCAGGAAGCTGTAGGTCAGGCCGTTGCGGGCGAGCTGTTTGAGGGTGGGGTAATCGATGCCCTGTTCCTGCATCGCGCGTTGATATTCGTGGGTCATGTCCGCGCGGGAGACGCCGGCATCGTCGGTGGACAGCACCACCGGCACGCCGGCGCGCAGATACATCGCCAGCGGATGTGCGGGGCCTTTGACGCCAAGAATCACATCGTTGCTGGTGAGGTTGATCTCCACCGCAACCTGCTGGCGGCGCATGCGCTGCAGCAGGCCGTCGGCGTCGTCTTCATAAGGCAGGTCCACGCCATGACCGATGCGGCGCGCACCGGCGTCCACCGCCTGGCGGATATGCGAGCGCAGTTGCGCCGGCGGCACCAGGCCCAGGGCCAGCTCGCCGGCATGCAGGGACAGCGGCACGTCGGGGTAGTGCGCGGCGAAGAACCGGAACATCGCCATGTGCCGCGCGTAATCGGCCAGTGCCACCGGGTTGTCTTCGGGCGCGACGATGTTCAACGCCACCGCGCGGCTGCCGCCGGCGGCGATCAGCGCATGCGCCAGCGCCATCTGCCCGAACACCATCGGCTGCGGCAACACGCGCAGCACGTAAGGCACGTAGCGGTAGGTGACCTGGCAGCCGGGACGCGCATCGGGCTGGTCGCAGTGCAGCACGCGGCGCACCTGGGCATCGGTGTCGGCAAGCGCGCGTTGTGCGTCCTGTACCAGCGGCGGCAAGGCATCCTGCAAGGCGCGCAGGTTGGCCGCGTCGTCGTCGCCCTTCCAGGGCAAGGACTGCATCTGTTTGGCTGCCTCATCCATCTGCGGCGGGTTGGCGATGATTTCCACATAGGGCACGCGGTCGCGTGCGGCCTGCTCCAGCACCGCGGCCACGGTGTCGGCAACGCGCGCGCGCACCACCGCGTCGAACTTGCCGAAGGTGCCGAAGAACTGACCGTGTCCGGTGGGTTGCGACGGGCTGGGCAGGAACTTGCGCATCGACAAGGCATCCACCACCCGGCCATACAGCGCGGCATTGCGCGTTGCCAGGCCGCGTGCCGGCTCCTGGCCGTTACCACACGGCGGCGCGCGCAGGCTCAGGTCGTCCAATTGCACGCAGGCGCCATCCTCGCTGGCCCACTGCAGGTAGTCCTCGGCATACACCGAACCGGACAGATGGTTATGCAGGTCGCCGCCCTTGGGCATCGCCTGCAGCCAGGCACGCAGCTGCGCAGGCTGATCGGCGGCGGTGCGCAACAGCTGCGCCACCTGCTGCTCGCGTTGCTGTGCAGGGGTGGCTTGGCTGCGTGCCTGTGCGGCGGTGGGCAACAACAGGCATAGCGCCACAATCAGACTGCGATGAACGATGGACATGCGATGGAAAGCTCGGAAAGAACGGCAATGGCGCAATCACGCCGGTAGATGCGAAGCATGCCTTGCATGCGTGGTGCACGGCCAGCACTGGAGTGGTTTTTTGCTGGTGCTGAAGCTCGTATTGGTGGGCGGACGCCTTGGTGAGGTTGCAAGGCTCCTTGGTGCTACATGAGGCACCGCGCCACCATCAATGCCTGCGGATCGACAAGCGCTGCTTCGTCGCTTGCGAATCTCCCGCAGCGTCCTGCACATCGGCACACCAGGCCTGACGCGGCACATCAGCGCAGCGCAGACAAGCGCGCTGCAGCGACCAGGCCGTTTCCGGCAGCGGGTACGCGATGTACGGGTGATGTGCTGCGGCTGCGTGCAGGTCATGACGATCGGCGGCACAACGCATGCTCATCTGCAGTGCTCACCAATCGCACCGGCAGGACCATCGGCATGAGGCAATGGCCGCACTCGCGGCAGCGCTGCACAGGCATCCGCCACACCCAGGCCGCCTCAAAGATCCAGCACCAGCCGCGGCGAGCGGCTACGCGAACAGCACAGCGTGATCTGCCGGTTCTGCGCGTGTTCGCTGTCGCTGAGCACACTGTCGCGGTGATCAGGGGTGCCCGCCAGGACGCCGGTCAGGCAGGCGCCGCACATGCCCTGCTCGCAGGACAGCGGCACCTCGATGCCGGCGTCCAGCAGGGCACTGGCGATGCTGCAGCCGGCCGGCACCTGCACCACGCGGCCGCTGGCGGCCAGCTCCACTTCGAAGGCGCTGTCGGCAGCGTGGGCGATGCCGGGCTCTGCGGCGGCGAAGTGTTCGCGGTGCAGCTGCTCCGTCGTCCAGCCGTGCGCCCTGGCCAGCAGCGTGAAGTGGTCCATGAAGGCAGCCGGCCCGCACAGGTACAGCTGGTCGCGCGCACGCGCCTGGCCCAATTCCTCGGGCACATGCACGCGCGGGCTTTCGCCGCCATCGCTCAGATGCACCTGCACCTGGCCATGCGCGAAGCCCTGCTGCAGCCGCTGCCCGAACGCCACGTCGGCGTGCCGGCGCGCGTAGTAGTGCAGCACGAAGGGTTCGCCGCGCGCTTCCAGCGCTTCGGCCATCGACAGCAGCGGGGTGATGCCGATGCCGGCGGCCAGCAGCACGTGGCGCTCGCCCGGATGCAGCGGAAACAGGTTGCGCGGTGTGGAGATGCGCAGGCGGTCGCCGGTGCTCAGCTGCTCGCACAGATGCCGCGAGCCGCCGCGCGAGGCGTCGGCCAGCTTCACGCACAGCAGGTAGTGGTCGCGCACATGCGGTGCGCTGGCGATCGAGTACTGGCGGATCATGCCGTCGGGCAGATGCAGGTCCACATGTGCGCCGGCCTCGAAGGCCGGCAATTCCGCGCCGACTGGCTCCAGCCGGATCGCGCGCTGGCGATGGCCCTGGTCGAAGACCTCGGCAACGCGGACCTCGTGCAACTGCATGGCGTGCTCCTTGGCGGTCAGCGCAGGAAGAAATCGCTATAGCCCTGGCTGCGCAGGCCACGGCGATAGGCGATGGAACTGCGGTCGGCCGGGATATGCACTTCCAGCAGCGGGTCCAGCGGCAGGTATTCGGGGCGCTGCGCCTCGACCATGGCGCGGTCTTCCTCGAACACGCGCAGGTTGAAGGCGTGCACGTCCTCCACCGGCAGATGGGTGTCGAAGTTGCGTGCGATCGGCACCAGCAGGCGCGTCTTGTGCTTGGACACCGGGCTGGCTGCGTTCATGATCACCAGCCGCTTGCCCGGCACCGGGAAGTGGATGGTGAGGGTGGCGGTGAACGGCAGATGCACCTCGAAATGGCGCAGCCACTGGAAATCCGGGTCCACGTCCGGCAGCGGCATGTCCACCGAATAATTGGCCACCGAGCTCAGGTAGTCGGCATTGAAGCCGGTCGGCGTCTCGGTGGTGGTGTAGGCCGGCACCTCGCGCTTGTCCGGCTGGGCAAAGGTGGCGGTGTGCACGAAGGCGAAATGCGCCACGTCGATGAAGCCCTCCAGCTGGCGCGCGGCACTGCCGCCGATGTCGAAGGCCGGGCAGACGATCTGCTGGAAGCCGTCCTCGTCCCAGCCGGGCATCGGCGGAATCTGCACCTCGGCCGCGCTGACGCCGGCCGGTTTGGCCAGGCAGACCCAGATCAACCCGTAGCGCTCGGCCACCGCGTAGGTGTGCAGGCGCATCTTGGCCGGGATGTTCTGGCTGGGACTGGCGGGGATGTGGTTGCAGCGCCCGCCCGAGCCGAAGCGCAGCCCGTGGTAGGCGCAGACCACGCCGCCGCCATCGGCGGTGCCCATGCTCAGCGGCACGCCGCGGTGCGGGCAGACGTCGCGCGCGGCCACCAGTTCCTCGCCCAGCCGGTACAGCACCAGCGGCTCGTCCAGCAGGGTGGCCTTGAACGGCGCCTGCCCGACCTCGCTGCTCAGCGCCACCGCGTGCCAGTGCTGGGCCAGGCGCTGCCAGTCGGCGGCCTCGAAGGTGCAGTGCAGCGGCAGGGTGGGGACGGCGACATCCATGGGTCCAGTCTCTGGCGTAGGGCGGGAGCGGTGCCGGATTGACTCTAGGAAGCCGGGGGTGTGTTATCAAACATCGATTTTCAGCCAAGCCATTGCAAAAAATGCAACGCCAACCGAGCCCCGCCGCATGCTGACCTTTTCCCGCTTCACCCGTTACTTCATCGAAGTGGCCCGCTGCGGCAGCATCCGCAAGGCCTCCGAGGTGCTGCACGTGTCGGCCTCGGCGATCGACCGGCAGATCCTCAAGGCCGAGGAGGAACTGGGTGCGCAGCTGTTCGAGCGCCTGCCCGGCCGGCTGCGGCTGACCGCCGCTGGCGAGCTGCTGCTGGTGGACGTGCGCGGCTGGGAGAAGGCCTACGCCCGCACCCTGGAGCGCTTCGACGAGCTCAAGGGGCTGCGCCGCGGGCACGTGGAGATCGCCATGATCGACGCGCTCAGCGAGGGCGTGGTGCCGGAGGCGGTGGCGGCGCTGGTGCAGGAGTACCCCGGCATCACCTTCAACCTGTCCACCGCGCGCAACCAGCGGGTGATGGAAATGGTGACCTCGGCCGATGTGGACATCGGCCTGCTGCTGGACCCGGTGAGCAGCGTGGACCTGGAGGTGCGCGCCTTTGCCGACATCCCGCTGGGGATTGCGATGCCGGTCGGCCACCCGCTCAGCACCCGCACCGAGCTGCAGCTGAGCGAAACGCTGGAACACCGCCTGCTGCTGCCGGCCGCCCCGCTGATCGTCGGCGAGCATGCCAAGGTGCTGTACCAACGCCAGCACATCGACGTGAAGCGGCTGACCCACTGCAACGATGTGCGCACCCTGCGCGGGCTGGTGCGCGCCGGTGCCGGCGTGGGCCTGATGTCGTGGCTGGATGCCGCGCCGGATGTGGCCGATGGCCGCCTGGCATTCGTGCCGTTCCGCCGCCACCTGACCAAGCCGATGACGCTGGCGCTGTGCGTGGCCCCGCAGCGGCAGCTGTCGCGCTCGGCGCTGCTGACGATCCAGGCGCTGGCGGCGAAGATCGATGCGATGGTGGTGCCGGTGGTGGGTTGAACCCCTCTCTCTCGTCGAAGAACGGAGCAAAGCCCCTCTCCTGCGGGAGAGGGGTTGGGGTGAGGGGACCGGGCGACGCCACATTGTGTGGTTAGTCATGCGAGGCTCCGCTCGCACCCGCATACGGCGCTGCGCGCCAGCTTCTCCCGGCGGGAGAAGGGACGCGAAGCGCTAAGCGCACACAACCCCCACTCGTTACACTTGCCCGGCTCTCCCCACACGACACCGCAGCATGCAGTTGATCGATATCGGCGCCAACCTCACCCACGACTCCTTCGACCGCGACCGCGACGCCGTGCTGCAACGCGCACGCGAGGCAGGCGTTGCGCAATTGGTGATCACCGGTGCCAGCCGCGAGCATTCGCCGCTGGCTTTGCAGCTGGCCCAGCAGCATCCCGGATTCCTCTACGCCACTGCTGGCGTGCACCCGCACCACGCAGTGGAGTTCACCGCCGAATGCGAGGCCGAAATGCGCACGCTGCAGGCGCACCCGCAGGTGGTGGCGGTGGGCGAATGCGGGCTGGATTATTTCCGCGATTTCGCCCCGCGTCCGGCCCAGCACAAGGCCTTCGAGCGCCAGCTGCAACTGGCTGCCGACAACGGCAAGCCGCTGTTCCTGCATCAGCGCGAGGCGCACGACGATTTCCTGTCGATCATGCGCAGCTTCGATGGCCGCCTCGGCCCGGCGGTGGTGCATTGCTTCACCGGCAGCCGCGAAGAACTGTTCGACTACCTGGACCGCGATTACTACATCGGCATCACCGGCTGGCTGTGCGACGAGCGCCGCGGCCTGCATCTGCGCGAGCTGGTACGCAACATCCCGGCCAACCGCTTGATGATCGAAACCGACGCGCCGTACCTGCTGCCGCGCACGCTCAAGCCGATGCCCAAGGACCGCCGCAACGAGCCGATGTTCCTGTCGCATATCGTCGACGAACTCGCGCGAGATCGTGGCGAGGAGGTGGCGCTGACCGCGGCCAACAGCACCGCGGCGGCGCGGGCGTTCTTCCGTCTGCCCGCGCCTGCAGCGGCGGCATGACCTGCGCGGCGTGGGCGATCACGCCGCCAGCAACTCCCAGCCCTGCGCATCGCGCAAGCGCAGCCCCGGTTGCGGTGCATCCACGCTGACCCGCACGCCGCTGGCCCACGGCAGCTGCCGCTGCTGCGGAAACCAGCGCCGCGCCTGATCGACCACGATCAACAGGCCATCATCGTCGCCCAGCGCGGCAAAACCTTCGAGTGCCGGCGCAAACGGCCGCACGCCGAAGTGATGGGCGACACTGCTGGTCACCACCGCGACATCGTTGCTGGGTAAGCCGATCTCGCTCACGCACAGCAACTCGTCGCCGTGGAACGCACCGTCGCCGGCGGCCACGTCCTGCACCGCCCGACGCGCGATCAACTCGAGTACTGCGCCGTCGGGGCCGGCGAAATACACCGATCGCGACTGCCATACGCCGTCCAGTTGAAACTGCCGGCGGCCATGTGGATCGGCAAGCAGCTTGCTGCGCTCGCCGATCCACTGCGCAGCGGCGTCGAAGCGCGACGGCGCCACGTTGAACGCCAGATGCACGCTGCCCACCGGCTGCTGCGCCTGCACGCATTCCAGGCTGCTCCAGCCGATGCGAATGCTGTTGCCGTGCTGCGGCAGCTGCAGTACCTCGCGATAGAAGCGCAGGCTGAGGTCGGGGTCCAGGCAGGGCAGCAACAGATGGCGAAGATGCATGGCGGGCGCAGGTGATGGAAGGTGCAGGCATTGAACGACCTCAATCGCGGTTGAGGTCAAGCGGTGTGCCCGGATGGTGTGCGCGGATTCGGCAGGGCACGTGCGCACGCTGGCAACGTGCACGCTGTCTGCAGCGAAGGCCCTGGCCGCGATGATGTCGCCATGCAAGCAGCATGCAGGCATGCGTGCTTCCACAGGATCAATGACTTCGGGTGCGGCTGAGGGTGTGTGGATCAGACCTCGGCTCAAGAGAACCAGCGCCATCGCTGGTGGCAGGCAACCCAATCCAACATCTTTCCGCCCGGGCAGGTGTAAGAGCGCACCTGTGCGCGAGGGCCTCACCGGTAGAGCCACGTCGCGCACGGGTGCGCTCCTACCACAACCGTGGTGTTGTCGGCTCAAGATCAGCCGGGCTCACAGCACTTCCGCCAGCGCCCACAGATGCTGGACCAGTGGCGCGGTGTCCAGGGCGCCGGGCGCGACTGCCAGGGCCAGCCGGGCCAGCGGCATCTGGCCTTCGATATCCAGATAGCGCACGCCGGGCAGCTGCAGCTGCGCGGTGGAGGCGGGTACCACCGACACGCCCAGCTCGGCGGCCACCAGGTTGACGATGGACGACATCTGCGGCGCCTCCTGGGTGATGCGCAGGGTCACGCCGGATTGCCGGCAGGCGGCGAGGATCTCGTCGTACAGGCTGGACCCGAAGCTGCGCGGGAACAGGATGAACGGTTCGCCCGCCAGCGCCGCCAGTGGCGCGCTGTTGCGGGCGGCCAGGCGATGCGCGGCGGGCACGGCGATCTTCATCGGTTCGTCGGCAAAGCGCAGCAGTTGCAGGTCGGGCGGCGTGCTCAGGCCGTAGCGCACGAAGGCCGCGTCCAGGCGGCCATCGGCCAGGGCCAGCAGCAGCCCGGCAGTGTTGGTTTCTTCCAGCAGCAGCTCGACCTGCGGCCATTGCCGGCGAAAGTCGCGGATCAGGTGCGGCACCACCGGGTTGAAGGCGGCCGAGGCGGTGAAGCCCAGCCGCAGCCGGCCGGATTCGCCGCGCGCCACCCGCCGTGCGGTTTCCGCGGCGCGCTCCACATCGGCGAGCACGCGGCGCACCTCGACCAGGAAGGCCTCGCCGGCCGGGGTCAGCTCGGCGCCGCTGTGGGTGCGCCGGAACAGCGGCGTGCCCAGATCGCGCTCCAGCGCCTGGATCTGCTGGCTCAACGGCGGCTGGCCGATGCCGACCCGCGCTGCGGCGCGGGTGAAGTTGCCCTCCTCGGCGACAGCCAGGAAGTAGCGCAGGTGGCGAAGTTCCATGCTATCTGTTCTGCGTATGGCAACTGCCAGCATCATATATTGGACAGGGGGTCAGCGCAGGCGAATACTCGCCGTCCCATGTCTCGATGCTGCGCCCGTGTCCTCTCCTGATCGCCGCACCGGCAGCCTGCCGGACGCCACCGCCGGCCTTGCCGACAACGCAGCCGCCGCCGCTGCGCCCGCCAGCGGCCGCATCCGCCTGGCCCTGTTCCTGGCCGGCTTTGCCACCTTCTCGCTGCTGTACAGCGTGCAGCCGGTGCTGCCCGAGTTTGCGCGCGCCTTCGACGTGGATGCGGCCACCGCCTCGCTGCCGTTGTCGCTGGCCACCGGCGCGCTGGCCCTGGCGATCTTCTGTGCCGGCGCAGTGTCGGAGAACCTGGGCCGGCGCGGGCTGATGTTCGTGTCGATCGCGCTGGCCGCGGTGCTCAACCTGGTCGCCGCCTTCCTGCCGCACTGGGGCGCGCTGGTGCTGGTGCGCACCTTGTCCGGTATCGCGCTGGGCGGGGTGCCGGCGGTGGCGATGGTGTATCTGGGCGAGGAACTGCCGGCCAACAAGATGGGCGCGGCCACCGGCCTGTATGTGGCCGGCAATGCCTTCGGCGGCATGAGCGGGCGCATCGTGATGAGCATGCTGACCGATCACTACGACTGGCGCACCGCACTGGCGGTGTTGAGCGTGTTCGACCTGCTGTGCGCGCTGGCGTTCTTCTGGTTGCTGCCGCCGTCGCGCAACTTCGTGCGCCGGCACGGCATCAACCTGCGCTTCCATCTGCGCGCCTGGGCCGGGCATCTGCGCGACCGCAACCTGCCGTTCCTGTTCGCGCTGCCGTTCCTGTTGATGGGCGTGTTCGTCTGCCTCTACAACTACGCCGGCTTCCGGCTGGGCGGGCCGGAATTCGGCCTGAGCCAGAGCCAGATCGGCATGATCTTCAGCGCCTATGTGTTCGGCATCGTCAGTTCGTCGGTGGCCGGTGCGGCGTCGGACCGTTTCGGGCGCGGCCCGGTGGTCACCACCGGCATCGTGTTGTGCGTGCTCGGCGTGGCGCTGACCCTGGCGCATGTGCTGGCGCTGGTGGTGGCCGGCATCGTGTTGCTGACGATCGGCTTCTTCATCGCGCATTCGGCGGCCAGCGCCTGGGTGAGCCGGCTCGGCGGTGCGCACCGCAGTCACGCCGCATCGCTGTATCTGCTGGCGTATTACGCCGGCTCCAGCGTGATCGGCGCGCTTGGCGGCTGGTTCTGGCAACACGGTGGCTGGGGCGCGCTGGTCGGCATGTGCCTGACCTTGCTGGCGCTCGCCTTCGCCGCGGCCTACGTGCTGCGCCAGCGCGCCGATGACACACGGCCGTACGGGCGCTTTGCGCCGCACCCTGCACGCGGCGAGTGACGCGGTTCGACCGCCGCGTGCAAGCGCGACTGGCTGCACGACTGCGCGGTGTCTGTCAGCCGCTCTAGCGCGCCCGCTTGCTGCGTCTGGTCTGCGCTGCAGGCGGCAGCGTGGCCGCGGCATCCGCCGCACCCTGTGCCAGGGTTTCCAGCAAACGCGCACGGCGCCGCTCCAGGTCGGCCAGCTGGCGCTCGATCAGCTGCAGGCGTGCCCGATGCGCCTGCGCGGTTTCCGGGCACATCTGCGCGCCTTCCACCAGGCGCATGCAATCGGGGAAGCCGAGGATGTCGTCCAGGCTGAAGCCGGTGGCGATCAGCCGCTGGATCTGCCGCACCTGCGCAACGCAGGCGGCGGGAAACACCCGGTAGCCGTTGGCGCTGCGCGAGGAGGTCAGCAGCCCATGCGCGTCGTAGTGGCGAAGCGAGCGCACGCTGGCGCCGGTCTGCAGCGACAGCGCGCCAATGCTCAGCGATGGTTCGGACGATGTGGCCATGCGCCCAGCATACGTTGCACGCAATGCTTGACCCTCACATTGGTGTGAGGCTCGAGGATGGTGGCTCACATTGTCTGGAGCTCACTCCGATGCCTGTTCGCTTTCTCCCCGTCTTCGGCATGTTGCCGGTGCGCTACCTGCTGGCCTGCCTGCTGCTGTTTTTCTCAACATCGGCTGCCGCAGGTCCGGCGGTCACCCCGGCGTCGCGCAGCTACACCGTCACCGCGCCTGACGGCGTGGCCCTGGCGGTGCAGGAGCATGGCGCCACCGATGGCCGGGCAATCGTGTTCGTGCACGGCCTGCTCGGCAGCCGCATCGATTGGGACGCGCAGCTGGCCGATCCGCGCCTGCAAGGCTATCGCTTGATCACCTACGACCTGCGCGGGCATGGGCTGTCCGGCAAGCCGGCGGCAGCGTCCGCGTATCGGGACGGCATGCGCTGGGCCGACGACCTTGCCGCCGTGGTGAAGGCCGCAAACGCGCGCGATGCGGTGCTGGTGGGTTGGTCGCTGGGCGGTGCGGTGATCAGCAACTACCTCACCCGTTATGGCGACGAAGGGCTTGGCGGCGTGGTGTATGTCGATGGCGTGATCGAACTGCGCGCAGAGCAACTGGGCGCGCATCCGGCGATCTATCGCGATCTGGTCTCCGACGACCTGCGCACGCACCTGCAGGCGGTGCAGGACTTCCTGCGGCTGTGTTTTGCCACCCAGCCTCCGGCGCCAGTGTTTGAAACCTTGCTGGCCAACGCGTCGCTGGCCTCGTGGGACATGCAGCGGGCCGTGCAGGGCATGTCGATCGACGTTGCCGGCCTGCAACGCACGCAGCTGCCGGTGTTGCTGATGTACGGCGCGCGCGATGCACTGGTGACCACCGGGCCGACGCTGGCACGTGCACGGCAGCTGCAGCCGCGTGCGCAGACGGTGCTGTATCCCAACGCCGGGCATGCCCCGTTTCTGGAAGACAGCCCGCGCTTCAATCAGGATCTGCTGCGCTTTGTCGAACAGGCCGCCAACGCCCACTGACGCGGTGTGATGGCACGCGCGATCCGCATGGCGCGCTGTGCTGTGCTGCCGCCTGCGCAGCGCCCGTTGCCGCTGCGCAGGGCGGCACGCCGATGGCGGCACCCCCTGTCGCCATCGGCGGTTACAGCGTGGGCGAGGTGCCGGCAGGTGCAGATCCGGTCGCTGGGTCGTACTGCGGATGGCGTGGGTCCATGCTGGGTGGCGTGGAGGTGCCAGGCCGCAGCGCGCTTTCGCGCCAGGCGCGCACCAGCAGGTCGCGCAGCATCGCCGCGCCATCGCCGGCGGTGCGATAGACCATCGCGCGGCCATCGCTGCTGGATGCGTCGTCGAAGGCGCCGGCCTTTTCCAGGCGATAGACCTGCTCGACACGGCCGGTGCCGATGTCGAGAAAGCCCAGGATCTGCTCGAACACATCGCCATCCTGGTGCGCCAGGGCCGGCATGCGGCTCAGCAGGTCCTGCGGGGTCAGCGCAATCTTCTCCACGTAATCGCTCTCGAACTTGCCGTGCACCTTCGGGTCGGTGCTGTAGCCGTGCGGATTCGGCCCCTGCCAGCCGTCGTGATGGATGCTGTCGTGCTGCGGCTGCGCGCCATCGCCGATGTAGTGCGCAAACCAGCTGACGTAGAACGCGCAGTTGCGTTCGAGCTCTCGGGTGTCCTGGCCCTTGGCGCGCAGCGTGCGCAGCTGCCGCATGGTCGCCACGATGCGTTGGTAGCCTTCGGTGGCGGCGTACGGCAAGGTGCCGGCCCAACGCACGTTCATGCGCTGCGCCAGTTGCGGGTCGCTGCCGGCGATGCGCCGTTGTTCGTCGTACAGCGCCAGCACGAAGGCGTAGCGCGAGCGCGGCGGATGCTGCATGAAGGCGAACTGCTCGCGGAACCAGCCGTGGTTGGGGTCTTCTTCGATCTTGAGGAAGGGTTCGCTTTCGCTGCGCCAGCCGTCCGGCAGCGTGGCGCCGTCGGCGATCACCTGCGCGTACTGTTTGAGAAAGACCGGGCCGTCGTCGGGCAGCGCCTGCACGGCGGCGCTGTCGATGGCGGCATGCGCGCGGTGGCCCCAGGCGGCGGCATCGCCGGAACACGTCGCTGCTGCAACCAGCAGCGCACAGGCAAGACGGGAAGCTGTCATGGCAGTCCTTGTGGCCTGCAGCGCAGCTACGGCGCTGCAGGCGATGGATCGGGAAGTGGAGCGCTGGCATCGAGGCTGCGACACCCCGGACGCCGGCGCACTCAGAAGTGGTAGGTCAACACCAGCCGCGAGTTGCGCTCGTAGATCGGCCGGCCGTAGATCGGCGCGCGCGTGCCCTGGCCGGAGATGGTGTCGGTGCGCGGGTTGCCTTCGGTCAGCGCAAAGGTGTTGGTCAGGTTGTCCACCGACAGCTGCACGTCCCACGGCCCGTTGCGCACCAGGATGTTGGCCGCCAGGGTGTCGTAGGCGGCCAGCTCGGTGGTGTTTTCCAGGTCGGCGTAGCGCTTGCCCACGTAGGCGTAGCGCAACGAGGTTTCCCAATCGAACGCACCGGTGGTGAACAACAGCGTCGGGCCGGCATTGCCGTACAGCTTCGGCTGGCGGTTGGGCATGTTGCCGTCCACGTCGACCACGGCCACTGCGCCATTGGCCACCACTTCGGTCAGGTCGGACACCTTGGTGTCGTTGTAGGTCAGGTTTGCATCAAGACGTAGCCACTGCGCCGGCGTCCACACCGCCGCCAGTTCGATGCCGGGGTTGGTGACGCTGCCGCGGTAGTCCTTGGATTCGGCCGCGCCGGTCTGCGGATTCACCGCGCTGGTGCCGATGTTGTACGGGTCGTACTTGGTGTAGAAGGCGGTGGCGAACACGTCCAGCGTGTCGAAGTTGAGCTTGGTGCCGAGCTCGAACTGGTCGGCGGTGGGGATGTTGACGTTGCCTTCGTTGGCGCCCTCGCTGGGCGCGCGGTGCGCACGCGAGGCGCGGCCGTAGATGCCGACGGTGGGAGTGATGTCGTAGTTGAAGCCCGCGGTCCAGTTGGTCACGCCCACGTCCAGCGCGGTGCGCGCGCGGGCCCCGGTGAACAGGCGCGCGGCATCGTCGGCCAGGGTGTCGGCCATGCCCAGGTTGCCGGTGCTGCGCAGCATGCTCCAGGCGCGGTAGCGGTAGCGCTCGTGACGCACGCCGGCTTCCAGGCGCAGCTTGTCGGTCACCTGCCAGGTGTCGGCGATGTAGGGCGCCAGCATGCTGGTGTAGGCCTTGCCCTGGGTGCGGTCGGCGCCGTAGATCACCACGCCGTCCTTGGTCACGCCACCGACCACATTGCCGGCCGCGTCGTAGCCGAGCAGGTCGATCGTGCGCGGGTTCTGCCGCATTTCCAGCAGATAGCTCTGGTAACGCGAATTGTAGGAACGCGCGTAGTAGGCGCCGTACACGCCGAGCGTGATGTCGTGGCTGTCGCCGCCCCAGTCGAAGCGGCGGTGCAGGCGCAGGTCGTCGGCGAACGAATCGGCGCGCACGTTCATGGCGCGGTACTGGCCCTGGATCACCAGGCCGTCGGTGCTGGCCGGATCGAAGCGGCTACCGTCGTCGGTGTAGACGTAGCCCAGCGAGCTCAGGCCGGGAAACGCGGCGCTGGCGGCGGCGCGGCGGCTGTTGGCATACGCGGCGGCGTCCTGCGGCGCATTGCTGGAATACAGCGCGTCGAAGGTCATGTCCAGGCGATTGACGATGGCCTTGTTGGACAGGCTCCAGCCGTTGTCGAAGGCCAGGTCCAGGTTGGCGCCCAGATGGTTGAACTTCATGTGGCGGCCATCGGACAGGTCGCGCAACTCGCGCTGCGGCGCGCCGTTGGCATCGCTGGAGACGATGCTGGCGCGTTTCAGCTGCGCGCTGCTCAAGGTGCCGGTGAAGCGGTCGATCAACGGGTCCAGCGAACGCGCGGTGTCGCGCGGGTCGTACAGCGGGATCGGCATGTAGAACGCGTTCTTGTCGTCCAGATGCTTGGCGGTGAAGGTCAGCTTGCCGTGCTCCAGCGTATGCGTGAGGTTCATGCGGAACTGCCCGCCCTCGTCGGCCGGAAAGCCCACGTCGCGGTAGCCGTCGTTGCGCCGCACGAAGCCGCCGGCAGCCAGGTACCAGCCGTCGGCAAGCTTGCCCGACCAGTAGCCATCGAGCCGATACAGCCCGGTGTCGCCGACGGTGGTGCGCACTGCGCCTTCGGGGGCGTCGCCGCCCTGGCGGGTGACGAAGTTGACGATGGCCGCGGCATTGGAGGCGAAGATCGGCGACGGCCCGCCGCGTACGGTTTCCACCGATTCGACCATCAGGTCCGGGCGCACCAGGCCTTCGGTCTTGTAGAAGTAGCCGTTGTTGTCCGGGTAGGGGCTGATGCCGTCTTCCTGGATCACCGCAAACGAGCCTTCGTCGGGAATGCCGCGGATGCGGTAGACGTTCTGCACTTCGCCGCCGGTGGATTCGGCATAGATGCCGGGCATCGAGCCGATCAGGCTGGCCAGGTTGAGCGGGGCCAGCTTGTCGATCTGCTCGGCGGTCAGCGCGGTGATCGCATACGAGGCGTCGAACTGGTTCTGGGCCTGGCCGGCACCGGTGACGATCATCCGGTCCAGCGAGAAGATGCCGTCCTCGCCCTTGCGGGTGGCAGGCGTGGCGGGTGCGGCTTCCTGCGCGAGCGCGGGGGTGGCCAGGGTCAGTGCAAGCAGGACGGTGAGCGGACGACGCGACACGGCACGACGCACTCCGGAGCGCGTCCGGATGTGGGTGTAGGGCATGGCAGGAGTGGGGTCAGCGGGGGAGCTGCCCACTGTCGCGGCGCCATGTTTCCGCAGCGTTGCGTGTGCGCCCGATCACGCTAAGTTGGCGGGTTCGCGTGCCGATCTGTGACGTGGCACGTGTTTTCAAGCGATTTCAACCGTGCGCGGCAGGTGGCCGGCTGTGCGTCGTTCGGTGCGCATCACGAGGTCAATCGTTCCGCCCTCGGTGTCGTCGCGCCGGTGCCAGCTCGGACATCGCAAGCTGCGTCACGCTGGCAGCCCCTTGTCGACGCTGTCTGAACCGGCGTGGTCGTTGAGATCGATAGCGGCGCGAGCGTGATTGATCGCATTGAACGCATCGGCGCACTGACCGCAAAGCCTGCGTTACGCAGTGCCTTCGCCAGCGACACGGTGAAGCAATCGGGCGCTCGGCGCCGTCGCGCAGCGCCAGGGGTGCGGAGCTGGAGAGGGGCGCTTGCTTGGAATCACCAAGAAGGCCCCCAGACTATGTGCCATCCATCCGTGTGTACAGTCGCCTTCGTGAGCACCTCATTCCCCCTGCCAGCACCGCGCAAGGCCCCGCAGCAAGCGCGCTCGCGCGCCACCGTGGAGGTCATCCGCCAGGCCAGCATCCAGGTGCTGGTGGCCGACGGACTGCAGGGCTGCACCACCACGCGGGTGGCCGCGCGTGCCGGCGTGTCGGTCGGCAGCGTGTACCAGTACTACCCCAATCGGCAGGCGATGTTGATCGCGTTGCTGCAGTGGCATCTGCAGGCGGTGATCGATGCGGTGGAACGGGCCTGCGCGCAACAGCACGGGCGCACGCTGGCGCAGCAGTGCGAGGCCTTGGTGCATGCCTTCGTGCAGGCCAAGCTGCAGCATGTGGATGTCTCGCGCGCGCTGTACGCCATCGCCGAGCTGCATGGTGGCGCCGCGCTGGGGTCGCAGGCGCGCAAGCGCTCGCAGCAGGCGTTTGCCGCTGCGCTGGCCACCGCCGCGGATGTGCGCTTCGACGATTGCGAGGCGGTGGCCGAGATCGGCATGGCGGCCATCACCGGGCCGGTAAAGAGCCTGCTCGAGGAGGGTGCGCCTGCGGTGCGGATTGCGCCGCTGCAGGCGCAACTGGTGGTGTTGCTGCACAGTTATCTCATGGCCACCGGAGTTGCGCGATGACGGCGGTACTCGCTCAGGACGGCAACGCGCTGCAGGACTTCATCGAACGCCATCGGCGCCTGTTCGTGCTCACCGGCGCCGGTTGCAGCACCGATTCGGGCATTCCCGATTACCGCGATCTGCAAGGCGGCTGGAAGCGTCCGCAACCGGTCACGTTCCAGGCCTTCATGGGCGAGCTGTCCACGCGGCAGCGGTATTGGGCGCGCAGCCTGGTCGGCTGGCCGCGCTTCGGGCTGGCGCAACCCAATGCCACCCATCACGCATTGGCCGCACTGGAAGCCCGCGGCCAGCTGGAACTGCTGCTGACGCAAAACGTGGACCGCCTGCATCAGGCCGCCGGCAGTCAGGCGGTGATCGATCTGCATGGCCGGCTCGATGTGGTGCGCTGCATGGGCTGTGAGCGGCGCATGCCCCGTACCGAATTCCAGCTGCTGCTCGAGCACGCCAACCCCGGCTGGGCCGACCTGGACGCGGCGCAGGCGCCCGATGGCGATGCGGATCTGGACGATGTGGCCTTCGACAGTTTTGTGGTGCCGCCGTGCCCGCTGTGTGGCGGCGTGCTGAAGCCGGATGTGGTGTTCTTTGGCGAGAACGTGCCGCGCGAGCGTGTGGAGCGTGCATTTGCGCATCTGCAGGCGGCCGATGCGGTGCTGGTGGTGGGCTCGTCGCTGATGGTGTATTCGGGTTTTCGTTTCGTGCAGACCGCGGCACGCAACGGCCTGCCGATCGCCGCGCTCAACTTCGGGCGCACCCGCGCGGACGAGCTGCTCAGCCTGAAGGTCGAACAGTCATGCGCGCAGGCGCTGGCGTTCCTGCATGCGCCGTTCGATCCGCTGTGTGCACGCAGCGTCAACGACGCCAGTGCGCGCTCGGCATGACGCAGTGATCCATCGCAGCGGTTGTGCCCACGCGCGTGGCGCAGTGCAATGGGCATCCCCGTGTCATCTGTGGATGCCCCCTTGAGCCAGTTGTTCTCCCCCATCCGCTTCGGTCCGCTTGCGCTCGCCAACCGGATCGTCATCGCCCCGATGTGCCAGTACTCCGCACAGGACGGCCGCGCCAGCGACTGGCACCGCATCCATCTGGGCACCTTGTCGCAATCCGGTGCCGGCCTGCTGATCCTGGAAGCGGCCGCGGTGCAGCCGCAGGGGCGCATCTCCTACGCCGACCTCGGCTTGTACGACGATGCCACCGAGCAGGCGCTGGGCGAGGTGCTGGACTCGGTCCGGCGGTGGTCGCCGATGCCGATCGGCATCCAACTGGCGCATGCCGGGCGCAAGGCCTCCACTGATCTGCCGTGGAACGGCGGCGAGGCCATCGCGCCGGATCACGCGCATGGCTGGCAGACCGTGTCCGCATCGGCGCTGGCGTTCCGTGACGGTCAGCCGTTGCCGCAGGCACTGGACCAGGCCGGTATCGATGCGGTGGTGCAGGCCTTTGTCGATGCGGCACAGCGCGCCGAACGCCTGGGCCTGGCGCTGATCGAGCTGCATGCCGCGCATGGCTATCTGATGCATCAGTTCCTGTCGCCGCTGAGCAATCAGCGCAGCGATGCGTATGGCGGCTCGCTGGAAAACCGCATGCGGCTGACGCTGCGCATCTTCGACGCGGTGCGCGCGGCGGTGTCGGACAAGCTCGCCATCGGCGTGCGCATCTCCGCCACCGATTGGGTAGAGGGCGGCTGGGATCTCGAGCAGAGCCTCGCCTTGTCCAAGGCGCTGGATGCGCGCGGTGCGCACTACATCCATGTCTCCAGCGGCGGGCTGGATCCGCGCCAGCAGATTCCCGTGCAGGCGGGCTATCAGATTCCGTTTGCGCAGCAGATCAAGGCGCAGGTCAGCACACCGGTGATCGGCGTGGGCCTGATCACCGAGCCGGCGCAGGCCGAGGCGATCCTGCAGGACGGCCAGGCCGATGCGATCGCGCTGGCGCGCGGCATCCTGTACGACCCGCGCTGGCCGTGGCATGCCGCTGCCGCACTCGGCGCGTCGGTCACGCCCTCGCCGCAATACCTGCGCTGCGAGCCACGCGATGCGCGTGGCGTATTCGCCAGCTGATCCATCCGATAGACGTCATAACGAACAAGGACAACGCATGCCGATAGGATTTCTGGGCTTGGGGACGATGGGCCTGCCGATGGCGCACAACCTGCTGCGCGGCGGTTTTGAACTGCGTGTGTGGAATCGCTCGCCGGAGCGCGCGCAGTCGCTGCGCGAGGCCGGTGCCACGGTGGTGGATGCACCGCGCGACGCCGCGCACGGCCCGCTGCTGTTTTCGATGCTGGCCGACGACAACGCGGTGCGTGCCACCGTGCTGGAGCAAGGCGTGCTGGACGCGCTGCCGGCCGGCAGCGTGCACGTCAACATGGCCACCATCTCGGTGGCACTGGCGCACGAGCTGACCGCCCTGCATGCCGAACGCGGCGTGGCCTATGTGGCCGCACCGGTGCTCGGCCGGGTCGATGTGGCCGAAGCCGGCAAGCTCAACATTCTGGCCGCCGGCGACGAGGCGGCGCTGGCGCGCGTGCAGCCGATGTTCGATGTGCTCGGTCAACGCACCTGGGAGATCGGCCGCACCCCCGAGCAGGCCAATGCGGTCAAGCTGGCAGCCAACTTCTGCCTGGCCAGCGCGATCGGCGCCATGGCCGAAGCCAGCGCGCTGGCACGCGGCCACGGCGTGGATGCCACTCAGTTCCTGGGCATGCTCACCAGCACCTTGTTCGCCGCGCCCGCGTACCAGGGCTACGGCCGCCTGATCATGCAGCGCGAGTACCTGCCCGCCGGCTTCACCGCCACCCTGGGCCGCAAGGATGTGGATCTGGCGATCCAGGCCGGCGCCGACAAGCAGGTGCCGATGCCACTGGGCGAGTTGCTGCGCGCCGGCTTGGACGAGGCCATCGCGCATGGCGACGGCAACGCCGACTGGGCGGTGCTGGCAGAAGTATCGGCGCGGCGCGCCGGGCAGGCCTGATCGCAGCCTCCGCAAAGCGGAGCTAGCCGCTCTCCCGGCGGAGCGGGGCGGGGAGGTACGGCTTGCGCGTCACTGGCGCGCAAGCCTTGGAGCGCCCGCGCTGCTGGCGCGGCGTGGGTTGGGGTGAGGGGATGAGGCGACGCAACGTGCAGCAGATTTCGCACGCCGTCAGCTCCATCTGCTCCCCACTCTCACGCCGCTTCGCTTCACAGCAACACGGTCCACCTCTTGCTCACCTCAACATGCAGCAGACCTTCTAAAATGCCGGCTCGTGACAGCCGCCGCTCCAGGGAGGATGCGATGCGACACCTGCATATCACGCTCGGTTCGACCGAGCGCACACCGCGCGCAACGACCTGCGCCGGTGGGACACGATGACCGCCGTACCGGTCGTCGACCAGGGCCCGGTGGGCCCTGACCATCCCGAGCATCCGGACCACTATCTGTTCGCGCAGATCCGCGAAGCGGTGGCCGCGCTCGATGCCGAGTTGAACAAACCCACCGATGAGGCCAGCGTGCGCATGGCCGCGCGCCTGCTGCCGCTGGCCAAGCAACATGGCTTCGACCAGGTGGATTACGTGGTGCTCAGCCGGCACGTCGGCGAGGTGGGCGAGAACGTGTTTCTGGTGCGTGGCGAGCTCGCCGATCCGGCGCATCTGCGTGCGCACATCACCACCCAGGAAGCGATGGAGACCTCGGTGGAGGCATCGATGGCGCAACTGGACGAGATCAATCGGCGGCTGATGCTGCGCCTGCCGCCGCGCTGAGTCGCAGCGGAAAGTTACGGGCGCAAGCACTGCGCCCGCAGCCGGGCGCATTGGCTATCATTGTGCCGATGCGCTCCGACTACATCCTCACCCTGTCCTGCCCCGACCGCACCGGCATCGTCTATCGCGTGACCGGGCTGCTGTTCGATCTGGCCTGCAACATCCTCGACGCACAGCAGTTCGGCGACGACGAAAGTGGCCGCTTCTTCCTGCGCGTGCACTTCGACAAACCGCCGGGCACCGACATTGTCGGGCTGGAACGCCGCTTTGCGCAGCTGGCCGATGAATTCCAGATGGACTGGCAGCTGCACGATGCGCGCCGCCGCGCGCGGCTGCTGGTGCTGGTGAGCAAGCAGGGGCATTGCCTCAACGATTTGCTGTTCCGCATGCATAGCCGGCAATTGCCGGTGGATATCGCGGCGGTGGTGTCCAACCACGCCGACTTCGCGCCGCTGGCCGCCTCCTATGGCATCGCCTTCCACCATCTGCCGGTGAGCGCCGACACGCGCGCCGCGCAGGAAGCGCAGTTGCTTGCGCTGGTCGAGGCGCTGCAGATCGATCTGGTGGTGCTGGCGCGCTACATGCAGATTCTTTCGCCCGCGTTGTGCCGCGCATTGGCAGGGCGGGCGATCAATATCCATCACAGCTTCCTGCCCAGCTTCAAGGGCGCGCAGCCGTATCATCAGGCGCACGCACGCGGCGTCAAGATCATCGGTGCCACCGCGCATTACGTCACCGAAGATCTGGACGAAGGCCCGATCATCGAACAGGACGTGGCGCGCGTGGATCACGCGATGACGCCGCGCGATCTGGTGCGGCTGGGCAGCGATACCGAATCGCTGGTGCTTGCCCGTGCGGTGCGTCGCCATGTCGAGCACCGCATCGTGCTCAATGGCCATCGCACGGTGGTGTTTCGCTAGCAGCGTCGCATATCCCCACGGACGGTTGCAGCACGCGCAAGGGAGCGGTGGTCGGGCCAGGTCCGGCCAGCGAGCGCGCCGGCCTGGGCCACCGTCGCACTCTCCTCGCCGCTTCCTTCTGGAATTTTTTGCATGTCGCTAATCCCCGGCTCCAGCGCTCGCGCGCAACAGCACGCCACCCGCGCGGCGTTCTTCATTCCCGGCTTTGCTGCCGCGGTCTGGGCGGTGCTGGTGCCATTCGCCAAGGCCAGGACCGGCGTGGACGATGGCGCGCTTGGCCTGATCCTGCTGTGCCTGGGGGCAGGCTCGTTCCTGGCGATGCCGCTGGCCGGCGCGGTGTCGGCACGCTTCGGTTTCCGTGCGGTCATGGCGGTGACGTCGGCGCTGATCTGCCTCAGCCTGCCGTTGCTGGCGGTTGTCGCCGATCCGTGGTTGCTGGGCGCGGTACTGTTCGTGTTCGGCGCCGGCGTGGGAGCGATGGATTGCGCGATGAACATGCAGGCGGTGGTGGTCGAGCGTGATGCCGGGCGCGCGATGATGTCGGGATTCCATGCGTTTTTCAGCATCGGCGGGTTTGTCGGTGCCGGCGCGATGACCTTGCTGCTGTCGGCGCAGCTCTCCCCGTCGAGCGCGGCGGTTGCCGGGGTAATCGCCATGCTGCTTGTCGCCGTGGCGTCGGTGCGCCACTGGCGGACCGAGCGCGTGGCGCAACAGGGGCCGTTGCTGGCGCTGCCCAGGGGCATCGTGCTGTTCATCGGCATCCTGGCGTTCGTGGTGTTCCTGGCCGAAGGCACCATTCTGGACTGGAGCTCGGTGTTCCTGGCCGATGTGCACCAGGTCGCCCCGAGCACCGCCGGCGTGGGCTATGTGGTGTTTGCATTGACCATGACGGTGACGCGCCTGCTGGGCGATGCGGTGGTGGAGCGCCTGGGGCGCATCCGCTCGATCGTGGTGGGCGCGCTGCTGGCCAGCGCGGGCTTCTGCGTGCTCACGCTGGTGAGCCCATGGCAGGCCTCGTTGGCCGGTTACGTATTGGTCGGCCTGGGCTGCGCCAATATCGTGCCGGCCCTGTTCTCGTTGGCCGGCAACCAGACGCGCATGCCGGAGAGCATCGCCATCACTGCGGTCACCACACTCGGCTATGCGGGCATCCTGGCCGGGCCGGCCATGATCGGTTTCGCCGCGCATGGCATCGGCCTGGTCGGCGCCTTGCTCGCTGTTGCGGTGCTGATGGTCGGTGTGGCGATGTCGACGCGTTGGTTGAAGATGTGAGTGTTGAGGGTCGCGCGCCTGTGGTCGCTGGAGTATCGGGAGTGCGTCGCGCGCAGGCACGCTCCTACGAGGGGGGATATTGATTACGCTTCGGTGGCTAGGTACTCGAAGCGATAGCCCACGCCGTAGACCGAGCGCACCCATTCTTCGCCGCCCACCTCGGCCAGCTTGCGGCGCAGGTTCTTGATGTGGCTGTCCACAGTGCGATCGGTGACGATGCGGTGGTCCACATACACGTGGTCCATCAACTGTTCGCGCGAGTAGACACGCCCTGGCGCTGCGCACAGCGTGCGCAGCAGGCGGAACTCGACCTGGGTCAGGTCCAGGTCGCGCCCGGCCACGCTGGCGCGGCAGGCGGCCTCATCGATCAGCAATCCATGCGTGGGCACCGCATTGGGATCGTGCCGGTGGCGGCGCAGCACCGCGCGCACCCGTGCAATCACCTCGCGCGGGCTGAACGGCTTGCAGATGTAGTCGTCGGCACCGATCTCCAGCCCGAGCAGGCGGTCGATCTCTTCGGCGCGCGCGGTCACCATGATCACCGGCACCGCGCCGAGGCTGCGCAGCTCGCGGCAGATCTCCATGCCATCGCGATTGGGCAGCATCAGGTCCAGCAGGACCAGATCCGGCGACTGCGCGCGAAACGCAGTAATCGCCAGCGCACCATCGGCCACCCAATGATGCGAATAGCCGGCCGCGTGCAGATACTCGCCCAGCACCGCGGCCAGGCGCGGTTCGTCTTCGACGATGAGCACGTGTGCGTTCGGTGCTGCGGTGGTGGTGTCGTCCATTATGCCTCCAGGGCCGGCAGCCGCAGCGTCACGCGCAGGCCGCCCAGGGGCGAAGCGGTGGCGTGGATCTCGCCGTCGTGCGCGCCGACGATATTGCGGCAGATCGCCAGGCCCAGCCCGCTGCCGCCGCTGGCGCGATTACGCGAGCCTTCCACACGATAGAAGCGCTCGAACAGGCGATCGAGCTTGTCTGCCGGCACGCCGGGCGCGCTGTCTTCGATCACGATCTCCACCAGGTGCGCGCGCCGTGCGCACTGCACCCGCAACTGGCCGCCGGCATCGGTGTAGCGCAAGGCGTTCTCCAGCAGGTTGGACAGCAGCTGCTGCAGGCGACGCTCGTCGCCGTCGACATGCAACGGCGCAGTGATGCCGTGGGCCTGCAGCGTGAGCCCGGCTGCGGCAATGCGCGTGTGCATGCCGGCCAGTGTGGACTGCAGCACCACGCTCAGATCGATCGGCGCGCGCCGGTAGGCCAGCGCGCCGACATCGGTGAGCGACAGATCGTAGAGATCCTCGATCAGCTTGCCGAGCTGGCCGACTTCCTGGTGCAACGAGGTCAGCGATTCGCGCGTCATCGGCCGGATGCCGTCCTGCAGCGCTTCCAGCTCGGCGCGCAGCACCGCCAGCGGCGTGCGCAACTCGTGCGAGACATCGGCCATGAAATCGCGACGCGCGCGTTCGTTGTTGTCCAGTGCCTGCGCCAGCTGGTTGAAGTCGCGCGCGAGCTGGTCGAGCTCATCGCGCATGCGCGCCTCCAGGCGCGTGCCGTAGTCGCCGGCCGCCAGGCGATGGGTTGCCGCGGTCAGGCTGCGCACGCGCCGCAGCAAGGTGCGCGACAGCAGCCAGCCGAACAGCGCGGCCACCACGATGGACGCCGCGCCGACAGTCCACCACAGACGTTGCTGGGCCTGGTAGAAGCGCGCGTCGTTGGCGGTCAGCACCTTCTCGAAGGGCAGCATGCCCATCCAGCCCACCGTCTGCCCGTTTACCACCACCGGGCGCAGCGTGTCGGTGCGGCTGACATCGGGGTTGCCGATGATTACCCGGTAGTCGCGATCCAGCAGCGCGAAACGAAACACCGCGCCGGTCTGATCGGAGATCGGTGGTGCGCGTGGCGGCAGGTTCTGCGGCAGCTCCGGGCGCATCAGCACGAACCAGGCGTCGGGATTGTCGCGGATGAAGTTCCAGTCGCCGTGCTTGGCGTAGTCGGCCTGCACGCGCGGCAACACTTCCAGCATCCGCTCGATGCCCTGCTCGCTGAGATAGTCGAGAAACTGCTTCCTGAGCAACAGCTGCCCGGCCAGGCCATTGATCAGCAGCACTGCAATGCAGGCGCTGAGGATGGCGAGGAAGAGTTTGGCGGTGATTCCGAGTTTCATCGAGGCTGGGACAACCTTGTTGCGAACGAGGTCAGGCACGGGGTGCTTGCTGCAGTCACGCCATGTTGCAGCAGCGGCGCCTGCCGCTGCCGGTGTAGCGCGTGTCGTGCACAACCGTATTGGGACTTCATTAAACCCCGAAAGCAAGCGCCTGCTGTCTGCCGATGCAAATCTTCAAATTTGCTCCATATTCGCAGCGTAGCGTGCGCATCCTCCGATCACCCCCGAGTGCGCCGTATGCGTTGCGTTGCTTCCTCCCGTTCTGCCGTGGTGCCGCGTCAGTGGCTGCTGACCGCCATGATCACCGTCGCGCTGGCGGCGTGTTCGCCTGCGCAAGCGCCGCAGCAGCGGCAAGTGGAAGTGGGCGTGCAACGCGTGGACGTGCAGCGCCTGGCGCTGGACCAGACGCTGCCCGGGCGCACCGTGGCCTATCAAAGCGCGCAGGTGCGCCCGCAAGTGGGCGGCATCCTGCGCAAGCGGCTGTTCACCGAAGGCGAGCAGGTGCAGGCCGGGCAGGTGCTGTATCAGATCGAGCCGGCGCCGTTCCAGGCCGCGTACGCGTCCGCGCAAGGCGAACTGGCGCAGGCCGAAGCGGCGGTGCTGTCGGCCAGGCCCAAGGCGCAGCGGTATCAGACGCTGGTCAAGCTGGATGCGGTCAGCCAGCAGGACGGCGACGACGCCACCGCCACCTTGCGCCAGAACGAAGCCGCAGTCACCGCGGCCAGGGCGGCGTTACAGACCGCAAAGCTCAATCTGGATTTCACCCGTATCACCGCGCCGATCAGCGGCCGTATCGGCACCTCGAGCTTCACACCGGGCGCGCTGGTCACCGCCGACCAGACCGATGTGCTCACCACCATCAACCAGCTCGATCCGATCTATGTGGATGTCAGTCAGTCCAGCGCGCAGCTGCTGCAGCTGCGGCGCAAGCTCGATGCCGGCCAGCTCAAGGCGGTCGATGGCAAGGCCGAGGTCAAGCTGTTGCTGGAAGACGGCACTGCCTACGCGCGCACCGGCACGCTGGAAGTGGTGGATACCGCGGTGGATGCCACCACCGGCACGGTGAAGCTGCGTGCGGTGATTCCGAACCCCGACCATCTGCTGCTGCCCGGCATGTACGTCAAGGCGGTGCTGTCGATGGCGGTCAACGAGCAGGCGATCCTGGTGCCGCAACAGGCCGTCACCCGCAACAGCAAGGGCGAGGCGGTGGCGATGGTGGTCGGCGCCGATGGCAAGGTGGCGCAGCGCGTGCTCAAGACCGGCGATGCGGTGGGCGATCGCTGGGTGGTCAGCGAAGGGCTGTCTGCGGGCGAGAGCGTGATCGTGCAGGGCCTGCAGAAGATCCAGGTCGGCATGCCGGTGAAGACGTACGAGGTGAGCGCCACTGCGGCCGCGTCTGCAGCGGCGCCGAGTGCAGCCGCTGCAGGCACACCGAGTGCACCCGCCGCCGCTGCGCGTGCGGCCACGCCGATGCCTGCAGCGCCGGCCAGCGCCACGCCCAAGGCCGACTGAGGAAATCCCATGGCTCGTTTCTTCATCGACCGCCCCATCTTCGCCTGGGTCATCGCCATCGTCATCACGCTGGCCGGCGCGATCTCGATCTTCTCGCTGCCGCTGGAGCAATACCCGGACATCGCACCGCCCTCGGTCACGGTCAGTGCGACCTATACCGGTGCCTCCGCAGAGACCGTGCAGAACTCGGTCACCCAGATCCTCGAACAGCAGATGACAGGCCTGGACAATCTGCTTTACATGTCCTCCAGCAGCAGCTCGGCGGGCACCGCGCAACTCACGCTGACCTTCGAGTCCGGCACCGACCCGGACACCGCGCAGGTGCAGGTGCAGAACAAGGTGTCGCAAGGCGAGGCGCTGCTGCCTGACGAGGTCAAGACCAACGGCGTGACCGTGACCAAGTCAGCCAGCGGCAGCATGTTCATGGTGCTGGCCTTCACTTCCGAAGACGGCAGCATGGACAGCACCGACATCGGCGACTACATGGTGTCCTCGTTGCAGGACCCGATCAGCCGCCTCAACGGCATCGGCAGCGTCAACGTGTTCGGTGCCGAGTACGCGATGCGCGTCTGGCTGGATCCGGAGAAACTGCACACCTACGCATTGATGCCCTCGGATGTCAGCAGCGCGATCGCCGCGCAGAACGCCGATGTCTCGTCGGGCGCACTGGGCGCATTGCCGGCGCTGCAGGGCCAGCAGTTGAATGCCACGGTGACCTCGCGCAGCAAGCTGCGTACACCGGCGCAGTTCGAGAACATCGTGCTCAAGTCCGATGCCGGCGGCGCCACGGTGTACCTGCGCGATGTCGCGCGGGTGGAGCTGGGCTCGGAATCCTACGGCTCCAGTTCCAAGTTCAACGGCAAGGCCGCCTCGGGCATGGGCCTGCAGCTGGCGACCGGTGCCAATGCGCTGGACGCGGCCAAGCTGGTGGAAGCCAAGCTGGATGCGCTCAAGCCGTATTTTCCGGCTGGCCTGAAATACGAGGTCGCCTACGACACCACACCGTTCGTGCGCATCTCCATCGAGGAAGTGGTCAAGACCCTGATCGAAGCGATCGTGCTGGTGGTCGTGGTGATGTACCTGTTCCTGCAGAACTGGCGTGCCACGCTGGTGCCGGTGATCGCGGTGCCGGTGGTGCTGATGGGCACCTTCGGGGTGTTGTCGCTGCTGGGCTTTTCGATCAACACGCTGACCATGTTCGCGATGGTGCTGGCGATCGGCCTGCTGGTGGACGATGCCATCGTGGTGGTGGAAAACGTCGAGCGCCTGATGGCCGAGCAGGGCATGTCGCCGCGCGAGGCCACGCACACCTCGATGGGCCAGATCACCGGCGCCCTGGTCGGCATCGCGCTGGTACTCACGGCGGTGTTTCTGCCGATGGCCTTCTTCGGCGGCGCCACCGGCGAGATCTATCGGCAGTTCTCGGTGACCATTGCCGCGGCGATGATTCTGTCGCTGGTGGTCGCGCTGACCCTGAGTCCGGCGCTGTGCGCCACCTTGCTCAAGCCCATCGACAAGGGCGGCCATGTCTCGCGCAAGGGCGCGCTGGGCACCTTCTTCACCTGGTTCAACACCCGCTTCGATCGCGGTACCGAGCGCTATGGGCGTGGCGTGGAGCGCGTGGTCGGCCATCGCAAGCTCGGCTCGCTGGTCTACGCGCTGTTGCTGGTGGTGCTTGGCCTGCTGTTCTGGCGGTTGCCCAGCGCGTTCCTGCCCGAGGAAGACCAGGGCATGCTGATGGTGATGTTCAGTGCGCCGGCCGGTGCCACCCAGCAACGCACCCAGCAGTCGATCGACCAGGCTACCGCGTTCATCCTCAAGCAGCCGGAAGTGCAGGGCATCATGACCATCTCCGGTTTCAGCCTGGCCGGCAGCAGCCAGAACTCGGGCATGGGCTTTATCCGCCTGAAGGATTGGGCCGACCGCGAGGGTTCGGCGCAGGAGGTGGCCCAGCGCATCACCGGCGCGATGATGATGACGCTGCCCGACGCGCAGGTGTTTGCATTGACGCCGCCGGCCATCAACGGGCTGGGCACCAGTTCCGGTTTCACCCTGCAATTGCAGGATGCCGCCGGCAACGGCCACGAGGCGCTGGTGGAAGCACGCAAGCAGTTGCTGCAGCTGGCCAACGGCAATCAGAACCTGACAGCGGTGCGCTTCAACGGCCTGGACGATGCGCCGACCTACCGCGTGCAGATCGACGATGCCAAGGCCGGCGCGCTGGGCGTGGCCGCAGCCGACATCAACACCACGCTCTCCACGGTGATGGGCGGGCGCTACGTCAACGATTTTCTCAATAACAACCGGGTCAAGCGCGTGTACGTGCAGGGCGAAGCGTCCGCACGCATGCTGCCCGGCGATATCGACCGCTGGTACGTGCGCAACAGCGACGCCGCCATGGTGCCGTTCTCGGCGTTCGCCAGCAGCGCCTGGGCGTATGCGCCGCAGGTGTTGACCCGCTTCAATGGCAGCGAATCGATGGAGATCACCGGCAGCGCCGCATCCGGCATCAGCTCGGGCGATGCGATGACCGCGGTCGCCGGCGAAGTGGACGGCATCGGCAAGGGCGTGGGCTACGCCTGGTCGGGCATGTCGTATCAGGAACAGGCCGCCGGCACCCAGACCTGGATGTTGTATGCGGTGTCGCTGGTGTTCGTGTTCCTGTGCCTGGCCGCGTTGTACGAGAGCTGGTCGATCCCGATCTCGGTGATGCTGGCCGTGCCGGTGGGCATCGTCGGCGCGCTGCTGGCGACCTGGATGCGCGGGCTGTCCAATGACATCTATTTCCAGGTCGGCCTGCTGGCAACGATGGGCCTGGCCGCCAAGAACGGCATCCTGATCGTGGAGTTCGCCAAGGAGCTGGAAGAGAAAGGCCAGCCCTTGATCGAGGCCACCCTGCACGCCGCACGCATGCGCCTGCGCCCGATCCTGATGACCTCGCTGGCCTTCATGCTCGGCGTGCTGCCGATGGTGATCAGCAGCGGCGCCGGCTCGGGCGGACGCCATTCGCTGGGCACCGGCGTGCTCGGCGGCACGCTGGCCTCCACCGTGCTGGGCATCTTCTTCGTGCCGTTGTTCTACGTGATGGTGCGCAGCCTGTTTCCCGGCAAGGCTGCCACGCACTCCCCCGTCGTTTCCACCTCCGAGGTAACGCCATGATGCGCACGACATCCCTCAGCCTGGCGGCGGCCTGTGCCATCGCATTGAGCGGCTGCGTCAGCATGGCGCCGCGGTATGCGCGCCCGGACGCACCGGTGCCCGGCGTGGTCGGCGACACCGGCAGCGCGACCCATGGCGACAGTGCCGATGGCCGCACTACCGCTGCGGCTGGGCTGGATTGGCGGCAGGTGCTGGTCGATGCGCGCCTGCAACAGGTGGTCGCACTGGCGCTGGACAACAACCGCGACCTGCGCGTGGCCGTGCTCAATATCGAGCAGGCACGTGCGCAGTACCGCATCCAGCGTGCGGACCTGTTTCCCGCGGTGGACGCCACCGTCTCGCACACGGCGCAACGTGCTGCGGCCGCGACCAGTTTCACCGGCGCGCCACAGATCATCCGCAGCGCCACCGGGCAGGTGGGCATCAGCAGCTGGGAGCTGGACCTGTTCGGGCGCATCCGCAGCCTCAAGAACGAAGCGCTGGAAACCTATCTGGCCAGCGAGCAGACCCAGCGCAGCACCCGCCTGAGCCTGGTGGCCGAAGTGGCCAGCGACTGGCTCACCGTGGCCGCCGATCAGCAGCGGCTGGCACTTGCCCAGCAGACCCTGGAGAGCCAGCGCAAGACGCTGCGTCTGACCGAATTGCAGCACGACAACGGCATCGTCTCCGGGCTGGATCTGGCGCAGATCCAGACCAGCGTGGAAAGCGCGCGCGCCGATGTCGCCAGCTTCACCACCCAGCTGGCGCAGTCGCGCAATGCGTTGAACCTGGTCGTGGGCACGTCGGTACCGGCGGCGTTGTTGCCGGCTGCCGATGCGATCGAGAGCGGCGTGGCATTGGCACCGTTGCCGGCGCAGCTGGAATCGCGCGTACTGTTGCAGCGCCCGGACGTATTGTCGGCCGAGCACACGCTCAAGGCCGCCAATGCCGACATCGGCGCGGCGCGTGCGGCGTTCTTCCCCTCCATCTCGCTGACCGGCAATGTCGGGCGCGGCAGCGATGCCTTGTCCAGCCTGTTCGATGGCGACCACACCTGGTCGTTCACGCCCAGCGTGAGCCTGCCGATCTTCCGCGCCGGCGCGCTGAAGGCCGAACTGGATGTGGCCAAGCTGCAGAAGGACATCACCATCGCCCAATACGAACTGGCGATCCAGACCGCCTTCAGCGAAGTGGCCGACGCGCTGGCCGAGCGCACCCAGCTGGACGAACGCATGGACGCGCAGCGCGCACTGGTGGATGCGGCACAACGCGGTTTCACCCTGTCGGATGCGCGCTACCGCAACGGCGTGGACAGCTATCTGGTGGCGCTGGACGCGCAGCGCTCGCTCTACAGCGCACAGCAGACCTTGATCAGCCTGCGGCTGACCGAAGCAAGCAACCGGGTGACCTTGTACAAGGTGCTCGGCGGCGGCGCCGATGCGCAATCGCAACCGCCACCGGTAGCGCAACAGTAGTCATGCATCGATGCGCCAGTGCGAGGGCACTTGCCTGCAGTTGCAGCTGTTTCTCACTGCAGCTGCAGGCGGCACTGCGCGCTCGGGTCTGGCACACCTGATGCCGTTACAAAGCGTCTGCAGACATTGCAGACATTGCAGGCGCTGCAGCACGCTCGCGCGCGTACTGCGATGGTGGGCTGCCGGTATGGCGGGTGAAGGCAACGCTGAAACTGCTTGCCGAGCCATACCCCACACGCTGCGCGGCTTGCGCTACGCCAAGCCCTTGTTCTGACAGAAGCGTCTTTGCCAGCGCCATGCGCCATGCCAGCAGATATTCCATCGGCGCCATGCCCATTGCCCGGTTGAAGCGCGCAAAGAACGATGATCTCGACAGCGCCGCTTCCTTGGCCAATGCATCGACCGTCCACGCATGCGCCGGTGCACCGTGCAGTGCACGCATTGCCGCCGCCAGCCGCGCGTCGGATAACGCGCGCACCAGTCCTGGCGTCGTGTCGCTCGCTGTCAGCGAGCGTAATGCTTCAATCAACAGCACCTCCAACAGCCGCGCAAGCACCACCTCGCGTGCGGGCCGGGTTGCACGTGCCTCTTCGCCAACCAGAGTCACCAGCGTGGTAAGTCGCGGCTCGCTGCGCACATGCACCAGCCGGGGCAGCAGCGACACCAGTAGCGCGGCATCGGGCGAGCCGAAGCTGCAATGCCCAATCACGATGCGAAGATCCGCCGGGCCGTCCTGCGCGCCGATACGGAAAGTGCCATCGCCCATGTTGGTCGGCACCGTGTGGGCCTGCCCGGTCGACGCCTGCAGGCTGGAGAGCGTGACGGCCAGCATGGCCGGTGCCAGCACGAAGTCGCCTGCTTCAAGAACACGCGCCTCGCCATCTTCGAGCGTCAGCCGGCACGTCCCTTCGATCACTGCGCAATAAAACGGGCCTGGCGCATCGGAGCGGTGTGCCGACCACGCACCGGCGCCCACGACAAGCTTGGAAAACCGTGCCGCCGGCCTGAGCAGCAGGACAACCTCGGTAAGCGGGTCGGGCAGCATTGGACTCTCGCAAATGAATTAAGCACTTTAGAATATCGCAAGTACGATGTTCGACGCCTAACGTACATCCCTCACAACATCACCGAGGGCGCTTCATGCAAACCGTACTCATCACTGGTTGCTCATCCGGCTTTGGCTTGGCGACCGCCAATTACTTCCTAGAGCGCGACTGGAATGTGGTCGCCACCATGCGCACTCCACGCGAAGACCTGTTTCCTGCGTCGCCACGAATGAGGGTGTTGCAGCTCGATGTCACCGATGCCGCGAGCATCCAGGCCGCGATCGCTGCGGCCGGCACGGTCGACGTTCTCGTCAACAATGCAGGCTCCGGTGCGCCCGCGCCGCTGGAACTGGCAAGCCTGCAGTCGGTGCGTGATCTGTTCGAGACCAATACCTTCGGCACGCTTGCGGTAACCCAGGCGGTCTTGCCGCAGATGCGTGCGCGCCACGCCGGGGTCATCGTCAACGTGTCGTCGAGCGCAACGCTCAAACCCCTCCCACTGATCGGTGCCTACCGCGCAGCCAAGGCCGCGGTGAATGCGCTGAGCGAATCGCTGGCCGCCGAGCTGGAGGACTTCGGTATCCGCGTGCGCATCGTCTCGCCGGGCTCGTGCGGGGAGACGGAATTTCGTGCCAATGCCCGCGCGGGTCTTCGCGGTCTTGATGACGAGGTCTATGGAACGTTTATGCAACAGACGATGGCGCGCATGAGCGCATCCGCCGGCCCCGAAACGCAGTCGATCGATGTCGCGCAGGCCATCTGGCGCGCAGCCACCGATCCGGCCGCGCCGATGTTTATTCCTGCAGGCGCGGATGCAGAACTGTGGGCTTCCGAAGCGGCTTGGAGTGGCTAGTAAAACCTTTCGACCGCTGTACCGAAATCAAAAGCTGAGTCGGTCGAGTGCGCGGTGCCCTCACCGCTTGCGGGACACGCCGTGAACCCATCCCTGGGGGCTCGGTGGCGGCATCCATGCCGCCACACGGTCCCGCAATCGGCGAGGACACCGCACCAGAGAGTTGATCGGTATCTTTGTTTAAAACCCTGCACACCGACTATCTCGACTGGTCCTTGCCCGCCCACCGTCGCGGGACCTTACGCGGCATGGATGCCGCGTAAGAGCTAACAAGGACGTACTTGCAGCGTGTCCTGCGATGGTGGGCGGGCAAGGGCCCTGCAGCAAACCCGCAAATCATCCGCTCTAAAAACCGATGCACCCACAGCGTTCAATCACCTTTCAAGGCAACCAAAGCCCCTCTTTCCTCTGTAGAGGTGTTGGGGGAGAGGGTACGGAGCGAAGCCACACAAGAGTGAGAATTGAGAGGCTTTGCCCGTACCCTCATCCGCCCCTGCGGGGCAGCTTCTCCCGGCGGGAGAAGGGGTCAAGCTCCCGTTGGGACCTCGTCACCTTCAAGGGAGGAGGAATCGAATTCTGTGAACGCAGGAGTCGTGCCAGTCGCCGACACGCGACGTGTTCCCACGCACGCTGCGATGGCCGACGCAGACGCCGGCCATCGCATTGCACATTGCTAGAACCGCATCACTTCGCGGCGTTGGCGTTCATCACTGCATTGCGGCTGGCATCCAGGTACTGCGCCGGGTCGCGCATGCCTGTGGTATGGCATTGCCCGGTGGTGTGGCCGCGATTGACGCCGCCCGGCAGCTGCGCGTTGACCTGCTCCACGGTGCCATCTTCCGGGTCGTTCAGTACCAGGTCCGAGGCCGCGTTGCAGTAGTCGTTGGTGTACCAGTTGGTCTTGGCGAACGAGGTCGTGTAGTAGTTGACCTTGGCACGCGCATCGGCCGGAATACCGGCCAGCCAGGCTTTGGCGCCGTCGTAGGTCATGTCGGTATTGGTGCCGCAACCCACGCCGAACCACGAGCCCACCGCCGCCAGAATGCCGGACAGATTGGTGCCCTGGTACGGCGTGCCGACCGACTGCATCACCCGCCCACCCGTGGCGTTATCCAGCCCGCTCCAGTAGTAGGTATACAGATGCAGCGCGGCCATGCCGCCCTGGCTGTGCGCCACCGTCGCGAACGAGGACCACTGACTGGCGAACTGCGCCAAGCGCTGTGCGAACTGGTCGTTGCTGCGGTTCTGTTTGGCATCAAGGAACGAGGACGCATTGGTGAACTGCGCCTGCGGCCACACGCCGTTGGAGCAATAGCCGTGCACCAGCACCAGTTGCGACCCCGTGGCCTGCGGTTGCGCCATCGCACTGGCACGGGCCAGCGTCGTCGGACGCGGCCCCATGCGCATGCTCTCGTCGATCGCGGCGGCAGAGTGCGCAATGCTGGCGCGGCGCAACGCGGGCAGCTGCAAGGGCAGCGTGTCGGCCTGTACCAGCGGGATGTAATGGTCCGGGTCTTCGATGCGCAGCCCGCGCAGCGTAAACGGCGCACGCGCACCGGCACGCGCGACCCAGCGCTCGTCCAGGCTCAACGGCAGCTGGCCTTGCTGCGGCGTCAGCATGCCGCCGATCCACGCCACCGGCACGTCCTTGCCCTTGGCATCGGTGCCCCAAACCTGGCCAAACACGCGGTAATGCGATGGTGCCTTGCCGCGCGCGGCGATCGGCAAGGCAATGCTGAGCCGGGTGCCGTCGGCAGCGCGTGCGCTGAGTGCGTTGCCGAGCAGACGCAGGGAGGTATCCAGCACCGGCAACACATGCTCGCTGGTGCGCACGAACGGCTGCCCGGCCTGGTCGCGACCGCGCACGATCACCTGTGCAATCCAGGTGCCTTCGGCTGTCGGTTGGAACGTGCCGCCATACACGCCATCGCCGGCAGCACCGTCGTCGTGCTGCCCGTCATCGGCCATCGGCAGCGTGCGGATGCCGCCTTGCGGGTCGATCACACGCAGGCTCGCTGTCTCGATCTGCCCCGCCTGCGCGGCCAGCAAGCTCGCGCCGGCTGCATCGTTGCCGCTGAGCAAGGCGTTGAGCGTCAGCGACTGGCCGACCTGCTGCCGACGATGGCGCGGGTACGAGGCCAGCTGCGTGCGCGCATCGCCTTCCATCAGCACATACCCGCGTTGCGCCACCGGCGCCGCCGATTGCAACGTCAGCGCCCAGTTGCCGTTCTGCGCGGACTCCACCGCGTAACGCATGCCGCTGGTGCCGCTCTCGGCGCTGCCCAACAGTGTGCGTTGTGCCTGCAGCTGCGGTGCAACAGCAGCGGCACGTGCGCCGGCAACGCGTGGTGCAGTCACCGCCGCCTCCCACGGCTGATCGCCGGCCAGCACCATGAAACGCAGATGGCCGTTCTCCACCGGCAAGGTGCCTTGCCAGCGTGCAGACTTGCCGGCCGGCGCCAACTCCACCGGCAGCAAGGCGCTCTTGGACAGGATCGCCGACTCGGCCGGATCGGGCGCGCGCATCTGCGCGAACTCCTCCGGTGGGCCAGCCAGTTGTTTGGGTTGCAGCTCGGCCGCGGCAAGCGGCGTGGAGACCAGCGACAGGGTGCACAGCAGGGACAACAGCGACGGCTTCGGCATGGCGACATCTCTCCTTGAACGTTGCAGAAGCGATGCCGCCGCGCATGGCAACGGCATCGGATGCAGCGCCCCCTCGCCGCGATTCGCCGATGGTTATACCGCGCGCTTGTGACAGGTCTGCTGTGCGCTGCAACACCTCACGCGCAGCAAACAAACCGCCAGGAATAAAAAGTACAGACTGTGATCGAGGTCGTGGACATGTCGAGGTCCACGACGCGTCGCCGGATGAAAGTCAGAGGTCTGCAGATGCTGCGCGGGCGCCGGATGTGGCGGGTTTCAGTCCGCCCGGCCGCGTGTGGTAAGGGAGCGGTACTGCTCTACCCACGCGACAGTCTGTGCGATGCCGCCAAACGGATAAAAGTGCATGCGGACCTCGCCGTGCGCATCAGTCAGGCCAGTGGCCAGCCGTTCCACAAAACGATCCGGCCCGGCAGTACCCAACAGCTTGCCGAGCGAGATGCCGTATTTGGACAACATCGATGCGCATGCGCCGACACCGCAGCTGGCGGCATAGCGTGCGAGCACCGCCACGCCGGCAGGACCGGCTACGCCCACACGCACGGGATATGCAATGCCGTGCGCGCGCAGCGCCTGCAGC
Organism: Xanthomonas sp. WHRI 8393; assembly: GCF_040203315.1. Taxonomy (NCBI): domain Bacteria; kingdom Pseudomonadati; phylum Pseudomonadota; class Gammaproteobacteria; order Lysobacterales; family Lysobacteraceae; genus Xanthomonas; species Xanthomonas sp. WHRI 8393. The sequence goes on from NZ_JBEGGL010000001.1 coordinate 490,733, forward strand.
CACGTCAGCACGATGTCGGCATCGAACGCGAACTGGGTGACGATCAGCGGCGCCATGCCGCGCTCGGCGATGCTGCGACACTTGCGTTGCAGCACCTCCCATCGATCGGCTGCAGGCATGCTCGGATGCCCTTCCGGATGCCCCGCCACGGCGATGGTCCGGATGCCGTTGCGCTCAAAGACCCCGGTATCGATCAGCGACAAGCTGTCCGAAAACGGCCCGAGCGGAGCAGGCGGATCGCCCGCAATCACCAAACAGCGCTCGACGCCGGCGTCATCGACGGCGCGGCTGACAAAGGCATGCAGCTGCTCGCGCGAGGCGATACGGCGCGCGGACAGGTGCGGCATCGGCTGAAAGCCGAGTGTGCGCACCATCCGTGCCGCGGCCAGCCGCGCGTCGTCGTCCTGGTTGGGCAGGTAGGGGATTGCAATGGTTGCGCCATGCATGATCCGGGGCGCCGCAGCAGCCAGCCCGGCAATGTGCTTTGCGCTGACCTCCAGCGAATAGGCCTCGGTGATGGTGCCGGTGAGGCTGGGCGTGTCCGGGTCGATCAAGGGTGTTGCCGTCCTGTGGTGGTGATTGACTGCGCCGCTGCGTCAGCCCTGATCGAGCGGGCAGGGGCCAGGGAGAACGTTGAAATTCCGGCGGCGTCCTGGCCCCCCCCCCGGCACTTAATCGTCCTGTTCCGCATCGCCGTAGAATTTCACGCCCAGTTGTATGCGATTGCGCCCGCTTTCCACGCGGTGCCGGTTGGTGTCGCGCAGCGAGTAGACGCAGCCGCAGTATTCCTGCTGGTAGAAGTTCTCGCGCTTGCTGATCTCGACCATGCGCGAGGAACCGCCGCCCTTGCGCCAGTTGTATTCCCAGTACATCAAGCCGGGATACCTGGCCGCAGCGCGCACGCCGCAGTCGTTGATCTGCTGCATGTTCTTCCAGCGCGAGATGCCCAGGGAGCTGGTGATCACCGGGAAGCCGTGCTCGTGCGCATACAGCGCGGTGCGTTCAAAGCGCATGTCGAAGCACATGGTGCAGCGCACGCCGCGCTCGGGTTCGTTCTCCATCCCGCGGGCCCGCTCGAACCAGTTGTCCCGATCGTAGTCGGCATCGACGAAGGGCACGCCGCACTGCTCGGCAAAGCGGATGTTCTCGTCCTTGCGCAGCTCGTATTCCTTGCGCGGATGAATGTTGGGGTTGTAGAAGAAGATGGTGTAGTCGACGCCGGACGCCAGCATGGCCTCCATCACCTCGCCGGAGCATGGCGCGCAGCAGGAATGCAGCAACACCTTGTCGTGGCCGGCAGGCAGTGGGAGTGGCGTGCGGGTTGCGGTGGTATCCATCAGTGGGCTCCGGATGTCGTGGCGGTGCCATTGGCAGGCTGGCGGGCCAGTTCGATGAAGGCGCGCAGGTAGTCGACGGCGATATCGGCCTCGCGTGCGCCCAGGAAGATCTGCTTGGCGATGCCGCGCGCGCCCAGCCGCACCGGCACCACGTCCATCCTGGCGGCGTATTCCTCCACCAGCCAGCGTGGCATGGCGGCCACACCGCGGCCACTGGCCACCATCTGCATCATGATGTCGGTGGTTTCGATGGCCTTGTGGCGCCTGGGCGTGACACCGGCCGGCAGCAGGAACTGGCTGTAGATGTCCAGGCGCTCGAGGTCCACCGGATAGCTGATGAGCACCTCGCGTGTGAGCTGCTGGGGCTTGACGTAGGCGGCCGACGCCAGTGTGTGGCTCCGGGCCACGACGAGCACCTGCTCGTAGTCGAACACCGGCTCGAACCGCAGCCCGGGCTTGTACAGCGGGTCGGGCGTGACCAGCAGATCGATCTCGTAGCCGAACAGCGCGCCGATACCGCCGAACTGGAACTTCTGCTTGACGTCCACATCCACATCCGGCCAGGTGGCCAGATAGGGCGCTACCAGCTTGAGCAGCCACTGGTAGCAGGGATGGCATTCCATGCCGATGCGCAGTGCGCCGCGTTCGCCCTGTGCGAACTGGCCCAGGCGCTCCTCGGCCAGGTCCAGCTGCGGCAGCACCCGGTTCGCCACCGCCAGCAGGTACTGGCCGGCCTGGGTCAGGCGCAGGTTGCGTCCCTCGCGCAGCCACACGTCGGTGCCCAGCTGTTGCTCCAGCTTCTTCATGCTGTGGCTCAGCGCCGACTGGGTCAGGTTCAGCACGCCGGCAGCAGCGGTCAGCGAGCCTTGCTGCTCGACTTGCTGGACGATGGTGAGATGGATGCGCTCAAGCATTCAGATGATCCGAATTCATGGATTGTTGAAATAACACCATTTTACTTCATTGAACGCGAGCCCTAGCATCGGGGTTCGTCGTTTCAGGTTCACCCGCATGACTGTCAACGTGCCACCCCCCCTCCGCGTCGTCGCGGTCTCCGGCGGGCTGCAGCGCCCCTCCAAGGCCGTCGCCCTGGCCGAGCACCTGCTGGCGCTGATCGCCGCTGCCGTGCCGTGCGAGCAACATCTGGTCGAACTCGGGGCGTTGGCGCCACAGTTCGCCGGTGCGGTCTGGCGCTCGCAGCTGCCGGCAACGGTGGAGCAGGAACTTGCGGCCGTGGAGCAGGCGGACGTGGTGGTGGTGACCACGCCGGTCTATCGCGGCTCCTACACCGGGCTGTTCAAGCACTTCTTCGACTTCATCCACCAGGATGCCTTGATCGACACCCCGGTGCTGTTGGCGGCAACCGGCGGCAGCGAGCGCCACGCGCTGGTGATCGACCACCAGTTGCGGCCACTTTTCAGCTTCTTCCAGGCGCGCACCTTGCCGCTGGGCGTTTACGCCACCGACCGCGACTTCCTGGACTACCGCGTGCATAACGAGGCCCTGGCCGAGCGGGCCAGGCTGGCGGTGCAGCGGGCATTGCCGCTGATCGCATTGACGCGGCAGGCAGGTGCCATTGCCGCAGAAAACGTGGCCGCGGCCTGAGGCCACCCGGCCACCGTTGCGCGGCGGGCCACCACACCCTTCGCCGGCTACAGGATCGGTTGGCAACTGTCCGCAGATCCAGAGTCCCGGCATCCATCCAGCAGGGATCCACCCCTGCGCCGAGACCTGCGCTCGTAATCAATTTCGGAAACAAGGCGTCAGCTTGCAATGACTCAGGAATTCACCTTCAGCATCAAACGTCAGCGGTTTGACGAGGACTACCGTCCCGCGGCCAACACGCGCAACACGACGAACTTTGCCAACCTGGCCAGGGGGCAGCGTCGGCAGGAAAACCTGCGCAATACGCTTGCGATGATCAACAACCGCTGCAACGACCTGGCGCATTGGGATAACCCCACCCGCGACCGCTACGCGGTGGAGCTGGACATCATCTCTGTCGAGATGAACATCGGCGAGAACGAAAGCGGCGATGCATTTCCGCTGATCGAGATATTGAAGCCCAGCATCCTCGACAAGACGAGCGGCGCGCGCATCGATGGCATTGCAGGGAACAATTTTTCCTCCTACGTGCGCGACTACGATTTCAGCGTGCTGCTGCCGGCGCACAATCAGGACGCGTCCGGCTTCAGTATCCCGAACGATTTCGGTAGCCTGCACGGAAAGCTGTTCAAGCACTTCGTGGACTCGGACGCCTATACGGCGCGTTTCGCCAAGCCGCCGGTCATCTGCATCAGCGTCTCCAGCAGCAGGGTCTATCACCGAACCGGCAACCGGCACCCCGTGCTCGGCATCGAATACCGGCAGGACGAGTTTTCCCTGACCGATCGCTACTTCGAGAAGATGGGCCTGCAGGTGCGCTATTTCATGCCTCCCAACAGCGTCGCTCCGTTGGCTTTTTACTTCTTCGGCGACCTGCTCAACGACTACACCAATCTGGAACTGATCGGCACCATCAGCACCATGGAGACGTTCCAGAAGATTTACCGCCCGGAAATCTACAACGCCAATTCCGCGGCGGGGGCCATCTACCAGCCGAGCCTGAAGCACCAGGATTATTCCTCTACCCAGATCGTCTACGACCGGGAAGAGCGCAGCCAGCTCGCGGTGACGCAGGGCAAATTCACCGAGGAGCACTTCATCAGGCCCTACGGCAAGATTCTCGCGCAGTGGGTTTCCCACCACGCTGTCTGATCAACAAGAACGCAAGACACCACTCATCATGAAAAAGCTGCTCCCTACCTCCACCGCCGGCAGCCTGCCCAAGCCGTCCTGGCTCGCGCAGCCGGAGAAACTCTGGTCTCCCTGGAAGCTACAGGACGAGGAACTGATCGAAGGCAAGCAGGATGCATTGCGCCTGTCGCTGCAGGAACAGCAGCACGCCGGCATCGACATCGTCAGCGACGGCGAGCAGACCCGCCAGCATTTCGTCACCACCTTCATCGAACACCTCAGCGGCGTCGATTTCGAAAAGCGCGAAACCGTCAGGATCCGCAATCGCTACGACGCCAGCGTCCCCACTGTCGTTGGCGCGGTGAGCCGTCCCAGGCCGGTGTTCGTGGACGATGCCAGGTTCCTGCGCCAGCAGACCCGCCAGCCGATCAAATGGGCGCTGCCTGGCCCGATGACGATGATCGACACCCTCTTCGACGCGCACTACAAAAGCCGAGAAAAGCTGGCGTGGGAATTTGCCGTCATCCTCAACCAGGAAGCCAGGGAGCTTGAAGCGGCCGGCGTGGACATCATCCAGTTCGACGAGCCGGCCTTCAATGTCTTCTTCGACGAGGTCAACGACTGGGGTGTTGCCACCCTCGAGCGTGCGGTCGAAGGACTCAAGTGCGAGACCGCCGTCCACATCTGCTACGGCTACGGCATCAAGGCCAATACCGACTGGAAGCAGACCCTGGGGTCGGAGTGGCGTCAGTACGAAGAGTCGTTTCCCAAGCTGCAGACATCCACGCTCGACATCATCTCGCTGGAGTGCCACAACTCGCATGTGCCGATCGACCTGATCGAACTGGTGCGCGGCAAGAAGGTGATGGTCGGGGCCATCGACGTGGCAAGCAATACGATCGAAACGCCGGAAGAAGTGGCTGCTACGCTGCGCAAGGCGCTGCGCTTCGTCGATGCCGACAAGCTCTACCCGTCCACCAACTGCGGGATGGCGCCTCTGGCCCGTGATGTTGCAAGAGGCAAGCTCAAGGCCCTCAGCGCAGGCGCAGACATCATTCGCGCAGAACTGGCAGCCCGCTAGCGCGCCGGTGCCGGCGCTGGGTCGGCGGCCGAAGCAACAGGGCCGCGGCTAGCGCCATCGTGCCGACGCACGTCGCCACCACGGCTAGCGACACAACCACCAACAAGCCCCCGTATGCGGGGGCTTGTTGGTCTTCCATCACGGTGCAGGGCTCAGTAATTGACCTGCAACTGCAGCCGCAGCAAGTCGCCTTCCACCACCGGATACGGCGCGGTGGTGACGTCGGTGCGCTTCATCTTCGAGTAGGCGAACACCAGTTCCAGCGCATCCATCGGCTGCCACTCGACGCCGGCTTCCACTTCGTCCAGGCGCATGCGCGGCGCATTGGTGTCGAACTTGGAGCCGCCGCGGTAGGTCTGCCACTTCAGGTACGGCAGCAAGGTGCCGTAGCTGCCATCGTGCTTGTACATCGCCTGCACGTAACCGCCGCTCAGCGAACGGGTGCGGATGCGCCGCTGTGCGACATCCAGCTCCGGGCCGCGGCCCACTGTCCACTCGGCCTGCAGGCCGAACGGCTGCGGGTAGTAGATGATGTGCGCGGCCACGCGTTGGTCGGTGTAGCCGTTCGGGTCGGTGATGGCCGGGGTGAAGCTGCGGCCACCGATGTTGACTGCCGCCGCGGTCGGCACGAAGCGGCCGCTGTAGGCATCGGCACCCACTTCCAGGTACTGGCCGTTGGCGAACTTGAACGGGTAGGTGGCGTGCACTACCGCATGCATGCTGTCGTTGCGCTCGGCGCGGTTGGCGCCCTGGCCGTTATACACGCCGGCGCCGATCACGCCGTAGTCGCCCGAGCCCTTCAAGCCCGACTTGACCAGGTCCTGGAAGCGGCCCTTGGCCACGGTGGGGCTGTAGTAGAACACCGCACCGATATCGCGTTCGTCGCGCAGGCCGGAGTTGAGCGCGTCGGCGCGGTCCAGGGTGAGACGGTTCTGGCTGGACTGCAGGTTCTCCCAGCCGTACGGCATCTTCGACTGGCCCACGCGCACGCGGTACTCGCGCTTCTTGTCGAAGTAGATGTCGGCATACGCATCGCGCAGCTGCGCGAAGTTGGAGGTGGTCGAACCGGTCGGCGTGCTCGCAAAGTCCGGCTGGAAGTACAGCGACACGTGCTCGTTGAGATCGCCGCTCAGCACCAGGCGCGCACGCCGGATGCCCAGGCTCTGGTCGTTGCCGATAAAGCGGTCGCCGGGTGCGCGCAGATCCTGCGCGTCGCCGCCGATGCCCTGGTTGTAGCGGATCTGCGTGTAGCCGCGCAGGCTCAGCTTGTCGTACCACTTCTTGCCGGCCTCGCCAGCCTTGGCCGGTGCCGCAGCCGGTACGGGTGCAGGTGCGGCCTGGGCGATGGCGGTGTCGGCAGGCACCGGCGCCGCAGGGGCGGGCGGCAGTGCCGGTGCGGCCGGCATCGCCGACGCCGGCAGCTTGCCGTTCTCGTCCACCTGCACGAACTTGCCCAGCTTGTCGCGGCCCGGGGCCGGCTCGGCGAAGATCTGCTTGGTCTTGCGGTCGACGTACAGCTCCAGCTCGGCGGCCAGCGTGCTGCCGCTGGCGGTCGCGCTGAGGGCGCACAGGACGGTGGCGAGATTGCGTTTTTTCATTGGTCCGGCTCGTGCAAGGGAAACGGGTCGGCGGCAGCGTCAGGCCGGCGCTGCCCGGCGGGCGGCGAACACGGCGCCGGCACGCCCACCAGGCGCCCGGTCGTCCTGACGGTGCGGCAATGCGTGCAGTTATATTTAGATTTGATGTCAGTTTGGTGACATCGGCGGCCCCGCACAGCGCAACGCTGTGTCAGCTGCGTGTCTGGCGCGTGTCAGTTGTGCGACGTGCAGAAGGCCGGCCCAGCGGCGCGCGGCGCGGGCACCAGGCGCCGATGTGACGCTTTGGTTGCTGCCGCTGGCCATCGGGCCTGCGGTGCCATGGGCAGATGGTGCCGCCAGGAGCAGCTGCCGACGCAAAGGCCGAAGCGCGTGCTGTGCACGGCCATGGCGTGCTGTCGTCGTCGCCAACGCGTGGGCAAAGGACGATGACTCAGAATCATGGCAAAGGCGGGGTCATCGCCCGCCTTTGCCGGATCACGCACCGCGTGGCGTAGCGCCAGGCCGGTGCGGCTGCACGGTGTCGCGCAACACCGTGCGAGGGCTCGGCTCAGCCGGCCGGCGTCGCCTGCAATGCCGCCGCCACCGCATCGCGCAGCGGGGTGGTCGGGCGGCCGATCAGCTGGCTCAGCGTGTGGCTGTCGTCGAACAGGCTGCCGCCGCGCGAGGAGGCCGAGCACTGCGCCAACACCTGTGCGAATGCAGCCGGCAGGCCGATCTGCACCAAGGCCGCCGCGTAGTCGGCTTCGGGCAGGTCGTGATAGGCCACCGGCTTGCCCGACTGCTGCGCCACCTCGGCGGCATACTCGGCCATCGTGAAGGCCGTATCGCCGGCCAGTTCGTAGACCTTGCCGGCCTGCGGCGTGTCGGCGGCCAGCACCGCTGCGGCGGCCTCGGCATAGTCGGCGCGCGTGGCCGCACTGATCCTGCCCTCGCCGGCGCTGCCGATCACCGCGCCATGCGCCACCTCGGCCGCGATCGAGCCGGTGTAGTTCTCGGTGTACCAGCCATTGCGCAGCAGCACGTGCGGCACGCCGCTCTCGCGCAGCAGCGCCTCGGTGGCCACATGCTCGGGTGCCAGCGCCAGCGTGCTGGTATCGGCATGCAGCACGCTCGTATAGGCCAGCAACTCCACGCCGGCACGCTTGGCGGCCTCGATCACGTTGCGGTGCTGCGGCACGCGTTCGCCCACCGCATTGGACGACACCAGCAGCACCCGGCCCACACCTGCGAAGGCCTGATCCAGGCTCTGCGGGTCCGCGTAGTCGGCGCGACGCACGGTGATGTCGCGTTTTGCGAACTGTGCGAGTGACGCAGTATCGCGGGCCGTTGCTACGATCCGAGCGGCCGGGACACGCGCCAGCAATGCGTCGACCACCAATGCGCCCAGCTGCCCGCTGGCGCCGGTGACGAGGATCAGGGGGGAGGTGTGTGTCATGGTGAACTCCAGTAGGTATTGATAAGAGGTGTGGTCTACTATCTAGACTCTTGGTCCGCGCACCTATTGTCAGGGCCGTTCGAACCTCCGCAAGGAGGCAGTTTTCCACCCCCTGGTTACCGTGAGATATCCCAGTGAACGCGATTGCTCTGTTTCCGCCGCCGCCGTCCCTGCAAGGTATGCCGTTCGACGCCACCAAGTGCCCGGTGCGCGACGTGCTCGACCAGATCGGCGACAAATGGACCATGCTGATCCTGCTGACGCTGATCCCCGGCCCCTCCCGCTTCAGCGCCATCCAGCGCGCCGTGCCGGACATCTCCAAGCGCATGCTGACCCAGACCCTGCGCAACCTCGAGCGCAATGGCATGATCACCCGCAAGGTCTACGCGACCAAGCCGCCCAGCGTGGAATATGCCTTGTCCAAGCTCGGCGTGGCGCTGCTCGGCCCGATCTCGCAGCTGCTCAACTGGGCAGGCGAGAACCACGCGGCCATCCGCTCTGCACGCGAACGCTTCGATCATGCCCAGCAGCCGGCGGTTGCGCTGGATGCCGACGAAGCGCTGGCGTAAGCGCCGGTTTGCAGTATCGGCAAGCGAGCTGACGGCGCTGACTTCCGGGTGGGCGCCTCGACGCGTTGGAGGATCGCCTAAGCGCTTGCACCAGGCGCAGCGGTGGATGGATTTCCGCGTCTGCCAGATGTGCGTTGTTGAGGCATCGATACTCGGGCCCGGAAGCGTAGGCGGCTCAGTGGCGGACTCGCCATGCATCGCCGCTGTCGAGGGCACGCCCTGGCACCTGGACCCGAATCCAGAGTGACGACATCACAGCCACCACGGCCTGCCATGCATGCAGCAGCCCCACCGTCGATCTGTGAACGCGTGCTCACAAAATCCCGCGCCGGATAAACGACTGCCAGCACAGCCACGCCACGCACGCCCGCAAACCCTTGCGGCGTAACGGGCCTGGCGCGTGCTATCGCTGCCATCGCTAATTTCAATCGCAAGCCGGCTCAAGCGTCTGCACCGGCACCCGATAAGGGGCTCACCTTACCTCGCGAATCCGCTGCGCCATGCCCGTCTTCGGCACCCTGTCCGCCTCAACGCGACGCACCCTGGGCGCTGCCCTGCTCGCGCTGTGGTGCGGCTGGATCGCCGTGGCCTGGACCACGCCACGTGCGCAAGCCACCGACGTCGCCAGTGCATGGGCGCAGGTCCAGGCCAGCCTGCCGGCCGCGCAGCGGGCGCCGATGCTGATCGGCGTCGCAGGTGCCTGCGCCTGCACCGACCCGGCCGCCGATCGCGCCTGGGCCGTGCTCAGCAGCGCGGTACGTTCGCGTGGCGGCCAGGTGCGCATGCTCGACACCCCCGCGCTGCGTGGCAGCGGCTATGCCGTGTGGCTGCTCGGTGCCGACGGCCAACCGCGCTACGCCGGCCCCGCAGACGGCGGCGCCGTGTGCGGCACCGCCGGCACGGCGGATTGGTCGCGCTGGTTACCCGATGTCCTGGCGCGCACCCCGGGTGCCGCGCTGGTGTCCCCTTGTCCCTGTGCCGTGGAGTCGCTGTCATGATGGAACTGTCCGCATCGGCGCCGCCGACCTCCACCTACGCCACCCGCCTGGCGATCAAGGCCGACCGGCTGTTTCTATGGCTGGCCGTGCTGCAGAGCGTCGGCTCGCTGGGCCTGGCCTGGTACCAGGGCCAATGGACCACGTTTCTGGCGGTCACGCTGCCCAGCCTGTTGCTGATGGCCTGGCAAGTGCAGGCCAACCCCGGCACGCGCCTGACCCGCATCACCAACGCGCTGGTGCTGATGGCCCTGGTCGCGGCCACCATCCAGCAGGCGCATGGCCTGGTGGAAATGCACTTTGGCGTGTTCGTGATCCTGGCGCTGCTGCTGTACTACCGCGACTGGCTGCCGGTGGTGGTCGCCGCAGGCGCCATCGCCGTGCATCACCTGGCGTTCTACTGGCTGCAATCGCGCGGCATGCCGGTGCAGGCGTTCACCGTCGGCAGCGGCTTCGGCATCGTGGTGCTGCATGCCGGCTACGTGATCGTCGAAACCGCCTTCGTCTGCGTGATGGCCATCCAGCTGCGCCGCCAGGTCGATGCCCTCGACCACGAGGCCGAAGCGCTGGCCGAACTGGCCGACACCCTGGCCACCGGCGCCACCTTGCCGCCGGCCATCCTGCAGCAGCCCTTCCGCAGCGGCTCGCTGGCGCAGGCGCTGGTGCGCATGAGCGTGCAGGTGGAAGAGCGCATCGCCCAACAGCAGCAACTGCTGCTGGAAAATCGCCGTATCCGCCTGGCGCTGGATGCATCGGCAATGGCGGTGGCCATCGTCGACGGGCAGGGCGCTGCCATCTATCGCAATCAATCGTTCCAGCAACTGAGCACGCAGGTCGATGCGCATGTGCTGCACACCGCACTTGCCGATGCGGTGCAGCTGGGGCATGACGCAGGCAGCAGCAAAACGCGCGCGCTGGCGGCGTTGCAACTGCAGGAAAACATCACCCCGGTCCGCGATGACGACGGCGCCTCGCTGGGCGTGGTGGTGGAGTGGCAGGACCGCACCCAGGACCTGGCGCTGGAAGAGCAACTGGCCACGGTCATTGCCCAGGCTGCGCGTGGCGAGCTCGGTGCCCGTCTGCAGGGAAATGCTAGGAGCGGCACGCTCGGCCAGCTGGCCGAGGGCGTCAACCAGTTCCTGGCCATCACCGACGACAGCCTGCAGGACATGCGTCGCATGCTGGCGGCGATGTCGCGTGGCGATCTGACCCAGCGTATCGACCGCCACTGCGAAGGCGTGTTCGAGCAGATGAAGCGCGACGCCAATGCCACCGCCGACGAGCTGGCGCGCATCATCACGCAGATCCGCAGCTCCAGCACCGCGATCAATCACGCCGCTGGCCACATCCTGACCCGCAACGATGCCTTGGAGCAGCAGGTGCAGCGCCAGTCGGCCACCCTGGGCCGCACCGCCACCCAGATGCAGGCCGTGCTCGGCACCATGCAGGAGCACACCGCGCAGGCGGCCGACGCCGACAAGCTCACCGCCGCCGCTTCCGAGGCCGCACGCAGCGGCGGTGACACCATGCACCAGGCGATGGGCACCATGCAGCAGATGGAACAGGCCTCGCGCCGCATCCAGGACATCGTCTCGGTCATCGACGGCATCGCCTTCCAGACCAATATCCTGGCCCTGAATGCCGCCGTCGAAGCCGCACGCGCCGGCGAAGAAGGCCGCGGCTTCGCCGTGGTTGCGGGCGAGGTGCGCGCGCTGGCATTGCGCTCGTCCACCGCCGCCAGCCATATCAAGACGCTGATCGGCGAATCGGTCACGCATATGCAGGCCGGCGTGCAGCAGGTGCGCCACGCCGGCGAAGGCATGCAGCACATCGTCGCCACCATCGGCCAGGTCAGCAGCACGCTCAGCAGGATCGCCGTCGCCTCGCAACAGGAAGCCGGCAGCATCGCGCAGGTGCATCACACCCTCGCCGGCGTAGACGCCGACATGCGCGACGGCGTCACCCGCATGCAGGACGCCAGCGCCGCCGCACGCGCCATGGGCGACCATGCCGCGCAGCTGGAAGATGCAGTGAGTGCGTTTGTGGCCGATGAGCGCGATGGCAGCGCTGAGGCAGTGCAGAGGCTGCGCGTTGCCTGATTTACATCAGCGTATCTGCTGTCCAGCGGCAGTTGCCAGCGCCTGCTTCAGGCGGCGCTGCAGGCAGATGCTGTGGTGCTGACGCCTGCCGATTACTTGCGCAGCTCCCGCAGCTTGCCAGTGAACCAGGATTGGCTGGATACCGGCGCAGCGCCACCGCAGCGCACTTGGTACGGCGTACCAGACATGCTGCTCTTGGTGGCAGCAAGCTCGATGAAGGATTCGGTAGACGTCACCAGCCCCTTCTTCTGCAAGTAGTCGTACTTGCGCTGCAAGTGTTCACTGGCTTTGGGCGCCGCGTACCACGACCCATTGCGCGAAAATTCGCAGTTGGATTGCGCAAGAACCTTGAAAAGCTGATCGACCTCACGCGTGGTGGCGGGCGAAACCCCTTGGGCCGAAAGCGATGCACAGGCACCGAGCAGGAACACTACAAGACACGATTTAACGTTCATCGACCCATGGTAGCGCATGCCAGCGCCTTGCCGACCGGCATTGAGGAGCGGTACCAAAACAGCTGCGAATCCGCTGCCATGGCTGCATGTCACACCGGTTACCAGGCGGTATCAACGTCGTCTGCGGCAGCACAGCGCAGTCGGCCGAGCGACATGCGCGTGTCACCTCATGCCGGCGTCAGATGGCACCACGCCGACGCGCCCAGGCAATGCCGAACACGGAGCCAAGCGACAGCCCCAGGCCGAGGCCTTGCGGCAGGTTGCCCATTGCTGCCCCGAGGGCAGCCCCCACGGCTGCAAAGATGCCAATGCTGATGCCGACCAATTTGGAATAGAGCTTGGTATCTGCTGGTTTCAACATGAGCATTCCTTCGTTGATAGTTGAAGCGATCCACCTGACGATTACATTGCGCAGGCGGGAACTGACGCGCACCACGCGTACCGATTCTAATGTCTTGGGCTCGCGTTGCAACTCCGGAACTCCGCGCTGCGTAGCGGAAGCGTGACATCACGCCAACAAACAAGGCTCATTTTCAGCACATGAGACGGCAATGCACGCTTGCTCAAGCGCATTCGGACTCGTTATAAAAGCGTTGCTTTGCGAGCTCGGACAGACCAGCGGCAACGCAGCAATGGAGTCATCAGGAAGAGTGCTCAACATCGGGCGGCGCGTATCGCAGCAGCGTTGAGCCCTCGAAGCAATTCCCGTAGTACTCGCTCGCCCTCAGCCCCGGATTCGCCTCAAAATCGATGTAAGGCTCGGAACAATGCGGGCAGCGAAAAGGATTGAGGTAGGCGTAGCGGGACCCATCCGGTGCCAACGGTAATGCGTCTTCCAGCACAGCAAGCGCTTCGGCATCCGGCTCGGACAGCGCTGCAGGGCTGCCAGGCAGATGGCTATCGACGGTGATGGTGTACTTGCCGGACCCCGAGTAGAAGTATCCCGCGTTGCTAAAACCCGCGTGATAGGAGCGGATCAGGAACGAACGCTTGCAGTGGTCGCACTCACAGGAAAGCACCACATTGCCACTGGTGACGATTCCATTGAAGTGCAGCCCCCTGGCAAACAACCCCTTGCCTGCAAGTGTGGCACTTCTGACGCTGGCGCCCGGCAGAAAGAACGGCTGAAACCTGATCCCGGATGCTTGGCCATTCGCAAACGCATCTGGATCGAGCTGCTCGGTCTGCGAAATGACACAGTCTGCCTGGCACCCGAGGTTGGGATGCACGCGAACGGAAAAGTGGAACCACCCCGTCGCAGCACCAAGTTCATGCCGATGCACCTCTCCCGCCGAGTCGGCAAACTCCAGGACGCTATTGGCCTTCAACCATGCGGAAGGCTTGAGCTCACACGGGACATCGCTCTCGGTAACGCGGCACAACTCTCGCCCATCGGCGCGAACGATCAATAACGGAGCGGCTTTCTTTTTGAAGATGGAGAACATGCTTTCCTTGGCGGTGTGCTTGAGTAGTAGATCGGATCGCTGGGCGATTGGACAAATTTTAAGGCTTTAGCTCCGCTCGCGGCGAGTCAGGGACCATCCCCATGAAAGGAACAAGCAGACGCCAAAGAGCGTAAACAAAAAGGTGGCAAGCCCGGCCCAAGAGATGCCGAATAGCCAAAAGCCAGCATGGCATGCGACTGGGTCTCTTGCGATGGAGGCGGACGTGGCGCAGGGCGAGAGCGTCCTGGTGTGATGCCACCAGGTGAACGTCACGGACACAATGAGGAACACGAGTAGCGCACCGAATAGCCGAAGCGCGCGATATCCAACTGACGTCTTTGTTGATTTCGGATGCGCGCGCATGGGCAGGGCGGCCTAACGCTTGAATGAAGTGTTGGGCCCTACCACCCCTGAGCTTGGGCAAATGACTCAAGGTGTCGCTGAAGTTTGGCAGCTAGCTCGGGTGACGTGTAGAACGCAAGGTCAGGAGCATCCACGTCATCCTTGAACGCAACGATCACCAAGCGCTCGTGCTTGCCATTCAAGTTGACCGAGAACTCCCAGTTTCCGCTTGTCTCAACCGGCAACACATCGATTGCATTTGTGAGTGCGTCGGGGTCGAGGTTGGTACTGAGGGAGCTAGACAACTCATGCAGGAATGGCCCAACTCCGTCTTGATCGAAGTTCATGGAAGCCTCGGACAGGCCAGAGACGTCAACCGTCGGAGTGGATGCCGAGCAGGCTACGCCTGATGCGAAGAGGAGAAAAGCAACAGCTGCAACGATCTTTCTCATAGGGGCTAATACCTAGGTTGAGTCGACCGGCGAAGCGGCTTCGGCTCGAATGAATTGTCAGGCCGCATGCTGATACGTCACGGCGGCAAATCCAATGATTGCTGCAAGGAAGAGCATGACAATCCATCCTGATCTCTGATGGAACGGCACTGGGTTGCACCCAATCTGCGCTTCCGCCGCCGAAGCGTTAACTATCCAGCCGTGGGAGCAAACGGGGCAAATGAGCTGGTACTGCTTGGAGATAACCCATCCGAAAAGATGGTAGAAGTGTCCGTACGTGTACTTGAGACGCAGTGTAAAGACTTGCTCTTGCTCGCACCTCTGGCAGTGCTCATGCTCTGCCAGGTCGAAGGTCAGCACACGCTCGCCCCATCCCCAAAGAATCATCTGTCTCTCTCGAAATATCCTTAGCGGTCCAGCAACTGGATTAAACAGAACCGCGAGCTGGATCCGGCTTGAACGACTTGCCAAGCGTCGCCACTAGTCACTGCTCCCGGCACAGCCAGAGTCCCCCGCATCGCAACTGGAAAAACCAATGTCCTGACCACCCGATGCGCCACCATCGGATGACAGATAGAACGGGTCACTTGTACCGGACGACGTGGAGCCAGCTGACTGAGAAGAAGCAAATGCCGCACAAACCACCGCGCCAATGACTGGAATAAGCCAGATGAGGGCAACTTGCAATGCGCGTTGTGATGGCGACAGCACCGAAACGCGAAGCACGGCAACCGATGCGACGATATTGCCAAGCGCAAGTACCACACCCAATAGAAGCATCAACTTCATCCAAACCTCCAAGTCGCCTGACTATTACCGGGGTTGCCTGTGTGGCGTAAAAACGATCCTCGCCGAGTCGTCCATTGCCGTCAATCGCTGCAAGCCTTTGCAACAAACGCTTGTTATGCCAGCGCGGCTGCCCATGACCATGTGCTATGCCATAGTCAAGTTGATCCAACGTGAGATGCAGGACGACGGCTTGGTGCTCCACTTTTGTCCTCCTGCGCGAGAAGCAGTGAGCGCGCAAGGTGTGATGCTAAACGCGTTGCGCTTGATGCGGGCGTTGGTCTGCATGCTGCGCGACGCATCTGCTTAGTTCTTGGGTGCCACGCTGACGACCAGCTCGCCATTGCGCATGCGTATGTTGAGTTTGCTGCCGATAGTGAAGCCGAGTTGTTCCAGCCAGCGGCCGCGTAGGCGTAGCGTGGGGATGCGTTGGTGGCTGTCGGGGTAGTAGCCGTAGCCGACGGTGCAGTGTTGCGGGGCACGCGGGTGGCCGAGGCGGCGCGGCTTGCCGGGATCGGGGCGGGGCTCTGGGATAGGGGTGCGCTCCAAGTAGCGCCGCGGCGTGATCGAGGGGTCGAGCGAGTGCCAGCCGATCTCGGTGGGCGGTGGCACCGTGGCGCGCTTGCGCGCTGAGGTGGGGCGGGACGTGGATCGACGCATGGCAAGCCCTCCTTGACGAACAGGCCCCGCCGCCGGGTGGCGACGGGATGTCGGGAGGTTAGAAACCGCGAACAGTCGGCGGGCGTATTTCCCCGGAGGGTGTTGTATTAGCCGCCCTCCCGACGCAGGCATCGCGTCGGTTGCCCCCGCAAGAAGCTGCAGGCACAAAAAACCCACCGGTTTGACGGAGGTGGGTACCGCTGTTCGAGGAGTTTCTACGCTCCTTGAGGAAGAGATTGCTGCGTGTTTGTTGGGATGTCAACTGCCTCAACAAGCAGGGAGCCGATCAGCGTCCAACGAAGCCGTTGCCCATACCGATGAGGCATCTGGAAAATAAGCCTGACCCCTTATTCTCAATTGCTAGCAGCTACCGGCGCCATGCGTAATACATACACTTGTTTGCCTGCTGCTCGCAGAAGAACGCCCACGTGGTATCGGAGTCTCGATACTGCCATTGAGTGTGTCCGGTATCGGCGTAGTCTCCTACGATTTCCGACCAGCTGCCGATTCTCGATGATGTGGGAAGTCCGGGCTGAAGATTTGAGTAGAAAGCGAAGCTTTCTCCGCTCTTGAAGCTGAACTCACCGACAGATGTATTGCTGTCCAAGTCGTTGGATGTGCGGATGTCAGTTGTACTGGGCGGAAGTATGTCGGGAAGCCAACCGCGACCGAACAGTTGATCGGATCTTGCATCGGCCAGGGTGGGGTAGTTGCTCGTCACAGTGTCTGATAGATGGTCGCAACCTCCAGCCAAGAGGCAGGAAATCAACAGTACTGGCATCTTTTTCATGCGGCTAACGCCTGAGTGAAGCCGAGCCGCGAAGCGGCTTCGGCTCAGGTGAATTGTTAGCCCTATCTTATCGGAAGGTGTCAGCTTTGAGCTTCTGGGATGACGGGTCCGATCGCTTGCGAGCGAGTTCATTCTTGAGGGGCACCAACACATCCTCCGGGAACACGGCGCCGGGCATGTTTGAGTCGTCTATCCACGCGTTGGCAAATGCCTCTTTGTCCTGTCGAAAATATGGTGCAAAGGCGCCGATCTTCTTGTTCGCGATCTCTGCAGAGAGAATGGCGATGGCAGCATTGCGTTGTAGCTGATGCACCTCAGACTCCAGGCGAAGAACGCGGTATCCGAGAAAGGCGCACAAGACAGCCATAGCGATGAGCAAGCATTTGAATACCATAAAATCTCCAGCTAGGTCTAACGCCTGAGTTAAGCCGACTCACGTAGCGGTTTCGGCTTGGGTGAGTTGCTGTGGCTCAGCGTTGCTAGAACGTAGCCTGCTAGTGCGTACAACATAGAACGCAAGATACCCCACGGCTCGAGTAACTCACCGACATGCGCACCCAGTGCCAAAGACAGAGCCATGTCCGTCAGCTGTACTAGCAAGAATGCAGCAACTACCTGCCAGGCCCTACGAGTCGGGGCACCAGTGGCAAGGCGCCAATAGCAGACGACTGCAATAAGCCCAGTTGCAACACGCCTGAAAAGGCGGGCTCTCTCTACTAGTTGGTCAATCGTCGCCGGTTCGATCTGCGAGTGAGCCACCCAGACTCCGCTAAGAACACCGACACCACTGGTCAAGATCATGAGTAGAGCAGACCAGCCGACGACGCGCTTCCAGTTCACAGCACTCTCCTCCTGAGTTCCAACGCCAGAATCAAGCCGATTCGCGAAGCGGATTCGGCTTGAATGAATTGCTAGGCGTCAGCTTACCGCCGATTGGCACGACTAGCCTCCTGAAAAAGCGCAGCCAGGCCCGAGCTGGACATCTTGCTGAGCCTGTCATACGCGGGTTTGGTGGCGGATTCGGTCCCAGTACCTTCGCCGAGCAACTCAATGCCACCGTTACCATTCGGCGTGAGGATAAAGACGAACGGAGCAGCGGGATTAGGCGCGCGGGCAGCGACCACTACGGAATGCCCGTCAGCGCAGCCATATATCAGCCACTCATTGCCTCCGAACTGCTTCAAGGCGGGTCCAATGTTGCATTGAAGCGCGGGTTGCTCAGTGGCAGGCACAGTCGACGAGCTAGCAGCGAGAAGTGCGATGAGTAGAGTTGCGATCATGTCTGCTTTGCTGCCTAACACCTGGTTGAGCCGACCCGCGAAGCGGGTACGGCTTAAATGACTTGTTAGGCCCCGGACCTGCGCGTCACCAACCAGCCAACTATAGAGCTCGCAAGCCCGCCCCAAACCACTCCGATTGGAAACTGCACGCCGATGAGGTATGCAATGCCAGCACCGATCCCCGAGCCCGCTAAAGCAAACCATGCTACTTTGCGCTTTCGGGCGAGATAAGCGGTTTCCGCTATACGCTTTTGGCGAATCTGCTCCTGAGTACGCAGATCCGGCCCCAAAATGGCCTTCGCGATTGCGTCGGCTTGTGTCCTTTCCCTCTTGCGATGACTCCTGACAGCGGCGAACGCCTGAGTTAAGCAACGCCGCCAAGCGGCGACGGCTTGAATGGATTATCAGCCCTGCGCCCGTGCACCTTTGGCCTGCACGAACCGACCGATCACATAGACGACAGCGCCGCAAAGCAGCACCACGCCACCGATGTTGCGGACAATAGCTTGGAGATCTCTATCCGGAAGAAAGAACGAGGTAAAAGCTATCACTCCTAGGGCGAACAAGACCAGCGATCTGCCAATCTTTAAGTAGGGGTTGGAACGGCAAAATCGGGAGTCGCTCATGATCTTTGCCTCAAATGTCAGTTGCGAAAAAGCAGACCTAACGCCTGAGTTAAGCCGAACCGTATAGCGGTTTCGGCTTGAATGGATGGTTAGGCCGCAAGCCGGCGTAGCCTGCCCCACGACTGGCGAAGCCCCACAAGGTGCACTAGACCAATGGCGAGACAGGTCGCCGAGCTCACGACCCAGAACGTGAGGCTGTTGCCAGGGAAGTAGGCCATGACCGGGACAAACGCCACACCGCGAACGATGTAAATACCTGTGATCGCCGTAAGGACTGTTCGACGTAGCAGAAACGGCCGGAATACTCCTGCGGCCGAGAGTGCGTACGCACTCCAAATGGCCAAGATGGTGGCGATTGCTAGCGTGACCACTGTGGGGTACCAGCTGCCTTCGGCGTGACGTTGCGCCATCTGCTCTCCGGCGCCCAAGAGGCGGAAGAGCGGTGCGCCCACTACCAAGCATGCAAGATGTGCCAGTGCTGCAACGCCACTCAGTGCGCCGCCGACGATGAGAAGCTTGTTGGTTGGGCCTTCCACGCGATCTCCCTTGCGGACTAACGCTTGAATTAAGCCGCGTCGCGAAGCGGCATCGGTTTGAATGAATTGTTAGACCGCACGCTGCTTAAGGACGGTTGGTTCAGTGGGCGAAGCTTGCCAAAGCTGTAGGCGGTAGTGATCTTGGCCATCAAGCCCGTCCTCCGACAGCGTGCAAAGGCCGGAAGAAGAAAGACGGACTCTGTACTCGCCAGGCGCCAAGTCAAAGCGTGCCGCATCAGGCAAGTAGTCCGTGCAGCCAGCCACAACGAGCGGGCCTTTTGTGATCGCGAGTGAACCCTCGACAACATGATCGAATTCCATGAAGTCAGCAGACGGCGCCGAATCCAGGAACTCAAGCGTAACTGGTACGCACATGTTGCGCGCAGTGCCGATCCCGACCACGCCCATTGAGACAGCGAACATGCGTTGAATGGCTATTGGACTCCACGCATCCGACAGGTCGCCGCTCGCTCCCTCGTCCTGGAGATAGAATTGGAAGTAGTCAGCAAATAGTTCGAGAGTGTGTGATTGCATCAGTGCGGCCTAAAGCTGGAATTAATCGGCGGCGGAGCCGTCCGCGTGGATGAGTGGTTAGGACTTACGCCGCATGCCAAAGCGTGCCCGATAAGCGTATGCCGCACCTGGAAAACCGATAAACAAGAGATACAAGCAAGCGTTTAGAACTGATGGCTGACTGCGCGCACCAAGCCAAGTTGGGGCCTTAGAAAGCTGGACCACAAGGTACCAGATGCCAAGACCGAAGATGGTGCAGCCAATGAGGCTGCCAATGAATTGCCTGACTCGGCCTTGAGTAAAGCAGGCAAGGGCGAGTAGCAAGCAAAAAGCGGCAAACAAGTGGAAATAAATCGCCTTGTCGGTAGGCGGCGCAACAACGACCATGACGGCGCAAAACAGCATGGCAAAGACGCCAAGGAGCAGTCTCGCACCAAGGCTGAGGCCGTGATTGATGGTCCTTTCAGCTTCCTGATGCATGGCTGTAATCCTTTTTGCCCCTAACGCCTGAATTTAGCCGGCCCGCGAAGCCAGTTCGGCTTGAATGAATTGTTAGGCCACACGCCACCGCCCCGTGAGCGCACCAATGCCATCGCCAATGAGCCCGTAAATTGCGCCCGAGACTACGACGAACGTCGCAGTGTAGAGCCAAACCGACAGGGTAAGAGTGCCTGCGGCAAGGCGGCCTGGACCAATGGCCCAAGAGACGGCCCAGCCAAGCGTTGCATCAGTGATGCCCATAGCTAAACCGAGCAAAACTGCAGCCCAGAACCCAAACTTACGAGCAGCGAAGAATGCAAATGCGATGTAGAGAATAGCGGATCCGAACGCTGCGTAAGTGTAAGGAAAGCCAAGCACCAGAGACGCGAGAGATGCGACCGCATCAAACACGACCACCGCCAAACACGATAATGCGAAGAATTTGAGAGATTGCAACAGAGCCCCCTGTACGGCCTAACGCCTGAATGAAGCCGACCCGCGAGGCGGATTCGGCTTGATGAATTGTTAGGCGCTACCGCTGTGTAACCAGTTACAGATCCAAGAAGTCGAAAAGCGAGAAGTCTAGGTCTGGAAAATCCAGCCAGGACATATCCCAATTGAACCAGCCGCCCGAACCGTTTGTGGCAACTGCCCGCAGCATGTCTGACTTCATTGCCGCGTAATTGAAAACCTCAGCGATCCCAGAATGCAGGCGGTCAAATTCCTCGTGCGAGTTGAACATCGCGTGTGACCAACAGGCCACATCAATGTCAACCTTCCGGCGCCGGTTCGACTCTCGGACCTGTTCGACGGTATAGAACTTTCGCTTCCCATAGTGCCGGACGAGATCTTCGCCCACTGCCTGTGCCTGCGCCTTTTTGTCCTTCGGGCTAATAGCGCATGGGGCCGGTTGCGCTATTGTATTCATACGCACTCCTTTGATCTGTCTGTAGCGCCTAACGCCTGAATTAAGCTGGCCCGCGAAGCGGCTTAGGCTTGAATGAATTGTTAGGCGGTATTCTAAGCAGCTCGGCACGCCACTCCACCAACTTGTCAGCTGCCAGCGACGCTCGCGACTCTGTGCCAGAAAGCCCCATGCGTTCGCCAGCTACGTTTACGAGATATTGCGCAATTGATGATGCGTCCGTGCCATCCCAGAGCAGCGAGAAGACGTGGTCAGCATACCCATCGTACTCATCTCGTGCGCCGACAGATCCAGCGATGCCAATGGGATCCCAGATGTAATGGAGAACCTCACTGACAATGCGATGCATGGCTTTTTGTTCAGAACCGAGTGGTTGTCCCATAGCAGCCTAACGCCTGAATTGAGCCAGCTCGCGAAGCGGCTTCGGCTTGAATGAATAGTACTTTTCCGTTCAAGGCCATACAGGTAGAAAAAAAAGCCAGGGCCGGCGCAAGTGCTGCTCCCAGAACGGCCGTTATAACGGCGACAAACGTTCTAATCAATTCTAACACCTGAGTTAAGCCGCGCCGCGAAGCGGCGTCGGCTTGGACGAATTGTTAGGGGCAGGCAGCGGTGCATAACTACTCACTCCGATGTAGCGATCAAACGGCTCGCGCTCGGCTGCAGGAAGGCGGCTTCGTTGAATGCGAAGCGAGTAGCCACCTTGCATAACGCCCGAGCTGACCAAAGCCCAATCCGCTACTTCTGATTCCGGCACGAACTTCCTTGTGCCGGGAGAGAGGTCAGTGAACTCAGGCGGCGCCTCGAAGACTGACGCGTTGAATCCAGAAGGCGTAGCGGAATCCACGGTTAGCCAAAGCCACATCACGCCACTTGCCGGGTCAGAGATGCGTGTTTTTACCATTGACGAGACGTCAGTCGGCGTCCCATCGGCTAGGAGCTGACGAAAGTGGCCTAGCGAGCCGTTAGCTGCTCGGGCGGCGTCCGCAAGCTCCCCGTTGGGCATCGCCATAAACAGAGGTTCGTCTTGTGGTTGCTCAAATTTGCTGGTGGCATCGGCTTGGCCAATGCCCAGCACGCCGCGTACGAACCCAAGGATCTTGCCCACGTTGCTCACTCCCGCTGCCCCTAACGCTTGAATTAAGTCTACCCACGAAGCGGGTTCGGCTTGAATGAATTGTTAGACGCATGCCTCATATCTTGCCCTCGATGCGCGCCTGAGTGATTACCTGTTGATCTGCTCGAAGCTGCTCCCGACTAACATCATCCGCAGCAAGTGAACCTTGGTACTTGCCAGCAAATTGAGCAACTCGACGCTGAAGCTTATGAACCGTGACAAGTCGCGCCTCGAGCTCTGCTTGAGAGAATGCTGAGCAATCAATAGCCAAAACGGACGCGCCCTCAATGAGCGAGCTGGCATCTGCCAAGTCTGCATCCCATTGAGCAAGCCAATGCTTTGTAGCGCCAGAATTATAGGCGCCTTGAGCGGCAGCGAGCCGCGTCCGTGAGGTCTTTGCGCTCTCCAGCAGGGGAGCCAGACCGTGGATATCCGAATGCAACGTGATTTCGGCGCGACGGAGCTCTAGGCGAAGATCAAGGGATTTGAGCTGGCCAGTGCGTCGAAATGCCAGGAAAGCGAGAACAGCCCCAGCGATGCCAGTGACGGCGCCGATGATGCCCGCAATTGCTCCGGTGTAAGTAAGCCAACTTTGCTCTGACATTGCTTGGTCTCGCCAGAAAGATTGTTTAGCGCCTAACGCCTGAGTTAAGCCGCGTCGCTAAGCGGCGTCGGCTTGGATAAATTGTTAGAGCCCACTTAGCAGAACACGATTGCAGCTCCGGAGAACACAGACGCCTCTGCTGCCCCAATGAGGCGGAGGCACGTAAACGACTCAATACCGTATTGCTTCCACTTTAGTCCGGGCTGCTGCTGCAGATCGGCAGCCTCCCAAACTTCCTCACTTTCAGGATCTATTTCTGGCGGAAGTTACAGCCATGCCGCTAGGCGGCGACATTCTTCTAGAAGCCTCGGGGACGAGCCGAGCATGCCTCCGGGCAAATCGACCTCCTCACTTGGGAATATGACCGACTCGAAATCTTGGGGTGCGTAAAAGCCTTCGGCATCGCTGTGAAGTACGAGATGCTCAAAGCCCGGGGCCAAGAGATCGTAGTACTCGGCAAGCACGGGGTCTGCAGCCGGATCGTCGTCTGCCGGCCCGGGTACATCGAGCCCTTGGCCGATGTACGCAGCCAGCCTCCGCAGGTAGTGGAGCCCTGAATAGCCCCACATCTGGCAGGAGAAGAACGGCTCGTCCTCAGAGCTTGGCGGCTCCGCGTGACCGGACAAGCCCGCCTCCGTTAAGGCTCGCGCCACGGGAGCGTACATTTCTTGGTCCTCCATGCCTCCGACCGAAATACTCAGACCCATGTCATCTCCATGTGGGCTCTAACGCCTGGATTAAGTCTACCTGCGAAGCGGGTTCGGCTGGAATGAATTGTTAGGTGGGCTAGCGTGCGACCGCATCTCGCCACTCCAGGAGTTTATCGGCCGCGAGGTCAGCACGGGTCTCCGTTCCCGGAAGTCCCATGTGTTGGTCAGCAATCTGCACAAGATGCCTTGTGATTGCGGAGTTGTCGGCGCCATGCCACAACAGGCTGCAAATGTGATCAACGTAGCCGTCGTACTCATTACGGGCTTGCGGAACGCCTGCTACTCCGATTGGATCCCAGATGTAGTGCAGCACCTCACCAACTGCTTGGCGTAATGCTCTTTGTTCGGATCCGAGTTGGTCTGTCATAGCCCGCCTAACGCCTGAATTAAGCCGAACCCGCAACGGGGCAGCGGTTGGCTAGCGTAGCGGAAAAGCGCCCAAGCGCTGCCCCGATGCGGGTTCGGCTTGAATGAATTGTTAGGCCGCGACATGTGCAACCTCCATGTACGTGCTGTACGCGTCATATGAGAAGCCGATGCCAATAGCAGCAGAAAGAGCAAGCAACAGCCAATACTTGGTTGGATGCTCTCTGCGGCTGAATCTGGCTACCCACGCGCCATCAAGCGCGCAACCAGTAAAGGCCTGAATGAGGAATGGAATAAAACCGCTCACACCGAACAGAACGGCGGCAGCCAATTTACTAAGGCCCACCGACTCGCCCCAGAAAGCGGACGCCGAAAACAAACCGATGAAAAGGATGAACCCCCAACCAAACGATTTGCCTTGAAAGCGCGAGACGGAATTTTTCATAGCTGCCTAACACCTGAGTTAAGCCTCGCCGCGAAGCGGCGTCGGCTTGGACGAATTGTTAGCTGTGCGCCGGTAGACCAGATCCACTCGCTTTTTTGGGCGCACGATCTCGAACAAGCTAAGACCAAGCCCAATGTCCGTGACCGTGCGCGCAACTAAGGCCGGCACGGCTATGAGCGCGTGGATTGCCATGGCTAAAAAAGCATACAGACCGAACTCGGCTGCTCGCAGCGTTGAGACGACGCGCGACGGCAGGCGAACTTCGAGCAGGTAGCCGCGGAGCGCGCGGACGTTCTCCCATTCGCCGCTCTGCACGCGCGCTCGCACGGAAGCGGCGTAAAGATTCCTGCTGCGCATGCCCCGAGCAAAAGCACGCCACATGCGCCTGGGTTCTAGAACGAGCCCCGTAGATAGGGCGATGAGGTTCATGAATGCGAGAGTCGGGGAGGCCAGCAAGGAGCCAGTGCCCAGCTCCCAGGCGCTAACTTCCCCTTCGCCGACACGGCCAACGCCGTATCTCCCGACTAAATGGTGGAGGTCGTGGAACTTCAGGTACTTATGCCGCGTTTCAACGTTTGGCAAAGGGACCAGCATGCAACCAGTGTAGACCGGCACAGTTAATGAACGCTTGCCCGAGTCTTCGCCGAAGCCATGCTTGCGGTAGAAGGCTGCGAGCTCTTCTTCGAGTTGCATTGATCTCCCTCGTACAGCTAACGCTTGAATTAAGCCGAGTTGCGAAGCAACTTCGGCTTGAATGAGTTGTTAGGCAGTGAGTGGTCGCGAAGGTTGGATGGTGCAACCCTGCTCCCCAGCACTGCCGCCTTGACCGAGTGTGCCACAGCTTGCGGGATGGAGCTTGCCCAGCGACGCCCCGGTGCGGGCTGCTCCCGAAGACAAATGCAACGAGCGCAGCGCGGAAGTGACGTACGAGGGCGAAGCACCGAACTTACCGCAACCAGCAATGCTGATGACTGCTGTCCGGAGCCAACCGCATGCACGCCTGCGAACTCACCGAAGCAGCAACCACCAACGCATTTGCTCCACCACTGCCTAACGCCTGAATTAAGCCGACCCGCGAAGCAGGTTCGGCTTGAATGAATTGTTGGGCCGCAGCGCAGAGGACACTGTTCTGCAGCCTTCAGGAGAGCTGGAGTCTATAAGACTAGGGGTGCGCAGGTTGAACAAGAACGTCTGGCCTGATCTTGGATATTTTTCTTGTTCTTGACCAGGGTCAGGAAACTCAACATTGATGTAGAAAGGTACAATTCTCTCATCGTGATACCAGGATCCGCTCAGTCTTATACTTGACCTCTGGCGCGTTTTAATGAGTCGCGTCATGCAAAGTGGTAGAGCGGTGCTACGAGCGCCAATTTTAAGCTTAACGACAGGCGCCTTCGTGCCTAAGCCCTCAACAACCAGAAATGCCTTGCCGAACGATGCGGGAATCTCGGGGATCGACCCGTCGGGCTCAAGGCTAAGTATGCGGTCCTGATGCGCGATGGCAGGCTCGGTGAGCAGCGTCAAAACTAGGAAAAACAGTATGCGGCTAGCTTTCATGCGGCCTAACACCTGAGTTAAGCCGCACCGCGAAGCGGCGTCGGCTTGAATGAATTGTTAGGCCCCGTCCAACAGCTCCGGAACGCCGGCCTCTGACCAGTAGCGCCAAATGCCAGTCTCGGTGCCATGTGTGTACTGCCCGTCGGCGGCAAGTTGGCCGTTGGGATGATAGTCCCGCCAAAAGCCATGCTCCTGTCCCTGTTCGTAGATTCCCTCAGAAGCGAGCGAGCCATCCTCATGGTAGGCACAGAACAAGCCATGTCGAACCCACCGAGAGCCATCCGCTGACAGATAGCGCGAATATCGGAAGCGGACAACGCCTGACTCATATGGAATTTCTGCAATGTTCAAATTAGCCATAAGGGGCCTAACGCCTGAATTAAGCCGACCCGCGAAGCGGGTTCGGATTGAATGAGTTGTTAGGCCGACGGCCCGTGAGGAACATACTGCAAAGGCTCGCGCTGCAGGAACCATTTTGGCAGGTAGACGCGGCCAAATGGGGCTGACAAAAGCATGACGCCAGGCTCCTCAGCGCCGATGGTCTCCATCTCGGTTTGCGTCAGAACGACAAGCTCAACGGTGCCAGGAGTCTGGCCATGCTCCAGCAGCACCGAGTCTCCTACTTGAATTGGTGATCCATCTGCGTAGGTGAGCATTGAGTTTTTCCCAGAGGCCTAACGCCTGAGTTAAGCCGAGCCGCGAAGCGGGTTCGGCTTGAATGAATTGTTAGGCCTCATGCTGAGGCTCGGCCCGAAGACATGCAACATGGGCCAATGGCTCCAGAGCTGTAGGCACGGGAACAGTAAGGTGCTGCTCGTCCAGTTGCCACTGCGCTGGAAAGTCAGCGATGACCTCGGCGGCGGAGCAAGAGCAACTTTCCCGTGTCGGACTCGGAGGAGACCCGTCGTATTCGAAGCGGAGCCGAACGGTCTTTGAGGTTGGATCAGCCTCGATTGAGGCTTGGCGCAGCTCAATGTGCACCTCGCCGAGAAGTGCACGCTGGAGTGAGAGCAGCAACATTGAACGGTCGAAAGTGTCGCTCATGAGGCCTAACACCGGAATTAAGCCGACCCGCGAAGCGGGTTCGGCTTGAATGAATTGTTAGGCCGCGCCAACACGATCCCGAGCACGTTTGACCAGGAAATTCGTAGCAACTAGACCAATCACAAAAAAGAGCGCAAGGATAGCCAGCGCTGCGATCACGTAAGTAGTGTCACCCATTGAGGCGCGATGCTGTCGAAGTGGCCAAGACACGATAAATATAGAAGCGAACCATAGCGCAGTACGAATGCCATAGGTCTGGCGCTCTACTGGGAGAGTTTGTGCACTGAAGAATCCGCGCCGCCAAAGGCCATAGCCCCAAAGAGCTAGCGCAACTGCAAGCATCCCCAGAATTGCATATGTACTCATGAGCGGCCTAACGCCCGAATTAAGCCGACCCGCGAAGCGGGTTCGGCTTGAATGAATTGTTAGAGCCCTGCCCGCGACAGCGCATGAGTCAACTCCAACTGGTTGCAGCCATGGTCCTGCAGGATGCCGTCAGCATCTAGCACCCCAACCTCAAATCCCTCCTCAACATCCTCGTAGTAGAGCAGGCCAGATGGCAACTCCGCAACGACAAGGACTTGGCCCAAGGCACGGCTGCGCTGGAAAGGGACTGAATAAAACGGCACGCGATACGGGGCGAATGCAGCTTGCTGGGTAGGCGAGCAGCTAGGGAACTGATCTGCCACCAGCGCCTCAAGCTCAACGACTGTAATGGGCTGCCAAGTTTCCAAAGGGCTCTAACGCCTGAATTAAGCCGAGCCGCGAAGCGGCTTCGGCTTGAATGAATTGTTAGGCCATATTAGCCCGCACAGTACTGATCTGTGTTCGGGAGCTCGCCGCCCAGCCAGCACCTGTGGATCTTGTAGCTAGCACGGTTGAAAGCGCTGAGGCTCTCATCGCCAGGCATGAGGTGCACTAGTTCAGTGGTGCCCGTTTGCTTGTCTATCTGAAAGGCGCCGGTGACGTATCCGAGCTGTTCGAGACGCTTGGTGCCGATCCGCCGGTATTCCGTGCAGATGAACTCATAGCAGCATACCCGCTCTGTCTCGGACTGCTTCCGGATGCCGATGTAATGCCGGTCGAGATAGTCTTCTGACTGCATGGATGTGTCCGAATGTGGCCTAACACTTGAGTTAAGCCGCGCCGCACGCGGCGCCGGCTTGAATGAATTGTTAGCGCCCATTGGCAACCATGCCGAGTTTGCGAACGAGAGCGTCAAACTTGCTAAGGATTGTTACCAACTCCTCAATGGAACGGAAGTCGGGGCGAGGATAGGCGGGATTAGGTGCGGCCAAACTAGCCGCGACTGTTGCAGCGTTACACAAGATTGCAAATGTGCCCCGTTGGGCCCCATCTCCGAAAGACACAGAAAAATCTGTCTCAACAGAACTGCGGCCTTGGATTATGAAATTGAGTGACACTCTGTCCGGCAGGCCGTCCAGCCGAAATACGGTGCCCGGGCCGTCAAGCCTTTTGAGTAAGACCTGCCCGGTCGCAGCCTTTAGTACGGCACTAGCGGGCGCCTTTGCGAGTGGAACATTTAGCCGAAGAGGATGCTCACGACAAAGGGAGTAGTACGCGGAGCAGATGCCCGATTCGCTTACGGCTGCAAGGAAGTGTGGGAGAAAGATCATGGGTGCTAACACCTGAATTAAGCCGACCCGCGAAACGGGTTCGGCTTGAATGAATTGTTAGCCCGAGACACGCAGAGTCGCGGATACGGCGCCCACTTTGATGCTAAAGCCACTCATGAAGTTGGCCGTAAGGTGGTTGCAGCCCTCAGACGGCCTACTTGAGGCGAATGCACGCATCTCAGCTAATAGGTCGTCCCACATGAATCCAAGGGAGTCCAAGCAGTCATCCTCGGTGAATGGAACTGTCGGATCTCGCTCCTGGGCTTTGAACAAGTACACCCCCGCAAAGCTGAGCGAGAGCTCAGGCGGGTCTGATGGCTTTACCCAATCGCCGGTGCCACGGTGCCAATGTAGCTCTAACGTCTGTTGTGCTGGGGCGTATGACATGCCCTGAAAGTCAAAGTTGTTGTGTAGGTCAAAACGGTCAGGCCCGCGCTCAAGCGCGATAAAGTCTTCGGCAATTGAAAAGCCAATTAGCTGCATCCGGGGCCTAACCACGATTGGACCGCCTGAGAGCGGTGTTGCGCCAAGTATCGACTAAGGCAGGAGGTCTGGAAAGAAGGAATTCCTATTCCTTGACAATAACTTGCCGGATGGCCACCGGCAGTCTTTGCACCGATGCTGGTTGCGTTAGCCGACGTTCGAGCAGGCGTATGAGTTACACCCGTGACGATGCAGGCGTAATGACGGCTCTGACTCCGAAGCTGTTGGATCAGGTCCGTGCTCGGCTGCGGCTTCGTCACTACAGCCTGCGTACCGAGCAGGCGTCTGGGCTGGATCCGGCGCTTCATTGCGGCCAACGGCAAACGGCATCCAGCTCAGATTAGGCGGGCAGAGGTCGAGGCGTTTCTCACCGAGCTGGCGACGCAGGGCCAGGTGTCGGCCGGCACGCAGAATCAGGCGCTGGCGGCGCTGTTGTTCCTGTATCGCGAGGTCTTGGGGGCGGAGTTGCCCTGGATGGAGAAACTGCAGCGCGCCAAGCGGGCGCGGCCCATTCCGGTGGTGCTCTCGGCCGAGGATGTCGCGCGCACCATGCAGGAGCTGTTGGACCACAAGGATGTGGTAACCACGCAGATCTACACGCATGTGCTGGGGCGCGGGGCGTGGGCGGTGCGCAGCCCGCTGGACGGGCTACGCACCGGCAGTGGGTGACGTTGCGGGCAAGCAATGCCAGTCCGCTGTAGGCGTTTGCCACGAGGCGTCGTGACTGAAGTCCCTGCAAAGTCCTATGCCGGGAATCGATGAAGACCGCTAAGAATCCGCGGTCTTCATGGCAATGCCTCAGCCGTCCAACAACGCCTTGTCCCGCACCGCACCCTTATCCGCACTGGTCGCCAGCAGCGCATACGCCTTCAACGCCGTGGTGACCTTGCGTGGGCGCACCTCGACCGGCTTCCAGCCCTTGGCATCCTGCTCTGCGCGACGAAGAGCAAGTTCCTCGTCCGAGATCAGCAGATTGATCGAGCGGTTGGGGATGTCGATCAGGATCTTGTCGCCGTCGCGTACCAGCCCGATCGCGCCGCCCGCCGCCGCTTCCGGTGAGGCGTGGCCGATCGACAGGCCCGAGGTGCCGCCGGAGAAGCGGCCGTCGGTGAGCAGGGCGCATTGCTTGCCCAGGCCCTTGGATTTGAGATAGCTGGTGGGGTAGAGCATTTCCTGCATGCCGGGGCCGCCCTTGGGGCCTTCGTAGCGGATTACCACGATGTCGCCGGCTTTCACTTCGTCGGCCAGGATGCCCTTCACTGCCGAATCCTGGCTCTCAAAGACGCGCACATTGCCTTCGAACACGTGAATGGATTCGTCCACGCCTGCGGTCTTCACCACGCAGCCGTCGCGGGCGATATTGCCGTACAGCACGGCCAGGCCGCCCTCCTGCGAGAACGCATGCGCGACATCGCGGATGCAGCCTTCGCTGCGATCGGTGTCCAGGCTGTCCCAGCGGGTGGCCTGGCTGAAGGCAATCTGCGTGGGGATGCCGGCCGGGCCGGCCTTGTAGAACGTGTGCACGGTCTCTGCGTCGGTCTGGGTGACATCCCATTGCGCGATGGCATCGGCCAGCGTGCGTGCGTGCACCGTGGCCGCGTTGGTATGCAGCAGGCCGCCACGCGCCAGCTCGCCGAGGATGGCCATGATGCCGCCGGCGCGGTGCACGTCTTCGATGTGGTACTTCGGCGTGTTCGGGGCGACCTTGCACAGCTGCGGCACGCGCTTGGACAGGCGGTCGATATCGCGCATGCCGAATGGCACGTCGCCTTCCTGCGCGGCGGCGAGCAGATGCAGGATGGTGTTGGTCGAGCCGCCCATGGCGATATCCAGCGTCATCGCATTCTCGAACGCTTCGAAGGTGGCGATGCCGCGCGGCAGGGCGGTGGGGTCTTCGCCGCCATACCAGCGGTGGCACAGCTCCACCGCCACGCGCCCGGCGCGCAAAAACAATTGCTCGCGGTCGGCATGCGTGGCCACCACGGTGCCGTTGCCCGGCAGCGACAGGCCCAGCGCTTCGGTCAGGCAGTTCATCGAGTTGGCGGTGAACATGCCCGAGCACGAGCCGCAGGTGGGGCAGGCGCTGCGTTCGAACTCGGCCACCTTTTCGTCGGAGGCGCTGTCGTCGGCGGCGATCACCATCGCGTCGATCAGATCGAGCTTGTGTTCGGCCAGCTTGGTCTTGCCGGCTTCCATCGGCCCGCCGGAGACGAACACGGTGGGGATGTTGAGCCGCAGCGCGGCCATCAACATGCCGGGGGTGATCTTGTCGCAGTTGGAAATGCACACCAGTGCGTCGGCGCAATGCGCGTTGACCATGTATTCGACCGAGTCGGCGATGATCTCGCGGCTGGGCAGCGAATACAGCATGCCGTCGTGACCCATGGCGATGCCGTCGTCCACGGCGATGGTGTCGAACTCCTTGGCCACGCCGCCGACGCGTTCGATCTCGCGCGCGACCAGCTGGCCGAGATCCTTCAGATGCACGTGCCCGGGCACGAACTGCGTAAACGAGTTGGCGATGGCGATGATGGGCTTGTGGAAGTCCCCATCCTTCATGCCGGTGGCGCGCCAAAGTGCGCGGGCGCCGGCCATGTTGCGGCCGTGGGTGGAGGTCTTGGAGCGGTACTCGGGCATGGCGAATTCGACGGCTGATTGGCGAGCGGTGGCTGGCAATTAGACCGCGTCGTGACTGTTGCTGCTGCAACGGTCGCGGCGCGCTCCGGTGATCCGGCACGGTAGCACGCGGGCCAGGGCACGCCGTGGCGGTGGGGAGGGCGCGCGCCGCGCGCATCGCACAGGCGGCGGCGGAGCGTTCGCGGGCACGGCGCGCGAACACGCGCCTCCCGCTGGTCGGAGTGGCATGTAATGCGATGTAAACGTATGCGGGGCTGCATGCAGTGCCCGGAGTGCGAACCGGAGCGCAGATTGCGCCGTTGCCACACCGGCACCATCGCCGTCAGACCGGTGCGGCAGAGGGGAGCACCACCGCCAAGGATCTCCACCAACGGCACCGCAGGAGGCGCCCATGTCCGACCATCCACATCCACGCCGCACGGCGGCGGCAGGCCCGCATCCCATCGACCAGACGCCGGCAGCAACAGCCGGGGTCACCCGCCGTCGCGTGCTGCAGGGCGCAGCCGGCGCGGTGGCACTGGCCGGCCTCGGGTGGGGCGGCCGCGCGGCTGCGCAGAGCGCCAACCTGCCGTTTGCGGGCCTGAACCTGTCGGGCCTGGCCTCCAACAGCTATGTGGAGAATGCGGAGATCGGCACGCACTATCGCGCCATTACCGCACAGCACGTGGCCGCCGCCGGGGCCTGCCCGTTGTTCCGGCTGCCGACCACCGCCGCGCGCTTCACGCGGGGGCAGGGGCTGGCCTTGAACGAGACCTACTGCAGCCAGGTCCAGGATGCGCTGGACCACATCGCCGCCCGCGGCAAGCGCGCCATCGTGGAGCTGCATGACTATATGCGCCTGCCGCAGCGGGTGGCCGTCAAGTCGGGCTATCGGCGCGACGCCAGCGGAACGCTTGTGGACGCGCGCGGCAACCGCATCGACGACCCGGCGGCCGCCGCGGTCTGGGCCGACACCTATCCGCTGCGCAATTTCGGCTACCAGGGCTATTTCGATCGCCGCGACGGGCTGCTCAAGCTGTACGAATACCGCGTGATCGGCACGCCGGGGTGCACGCTCTACAACGCGTCCGGCCTGCCCGACCTGTGGGCACGCATCGTCAACCGGTTCCGGCAGCACCCGGCGGTGTTCGGCTGGGGCGTGATGAACGAGCCCTATCAGGGCGACGAGCGCGCCGCCGACGGCAGCGTGCTGTCGATGGCGGCGCACTGGCAGAACACCGCCACTGCGTGCTGCAAGACCATCATCGATCGCGACCGCGACCACTTCGTGTTCGTGTGCGGCAACGGCTATGCCAGTGCCCGGCTCTGGCAGGAGGATTCGATGGGCCTGTTCGACATCCCCGATCCCTACAACCGCATCGTCTACGAAGCGCACAACTATCTGGACAGCAAGGGGGCTGGCGGCGGTAACTGGATCGGACCGGGCGGGCGCAACGAAGTGATCCAGCCCGATACCGGCATCATGATGGTGACGCCCTTCATCGACGCCCTGCGGGATGCCGGCAAGCGCGGTTATCTCGGCGAGCACGGCTACCCGGCCGGCAACCGCAGCGCGGAGGTCGCCACCACACGCATGCTGGCCCATCTGCAGGCGAACAATATCCCCAGCACGCAATGGTGCTTCGGCCCCGGTTGGCCGGATGACGACGTGCTCGGCATGAGCCGCGACGTGGGCGCGGACATCCAGGCCAAGAGCAATCTCGCTGCCGTGCAGGCCTTCTTCGACGTGCGCCTGTCCAGCTACATCCCGCCGCGCTAGCCACGCTGCCGCTGCCGGCACGCGGCGGCGGTTTACACTGGCGGCATGCGCAAGAACCTCCCGTGCCGCGCCGGCTGCGCGGCCTGCTGCATCGCGCCGTCGATCAGTTCGGCCATCCCCGGCATGCCGCAAGGCAAGCCGGCGGGCGTGCCCTGCGTGCAGCTCGACGGCCAGGGCCGTTGTCGCCTGTTCGGGTTGCCGACGCGGCCGGCGGTGTGCGCCAGCCTGCGTCCGTCCGAGGACATGTGCGGCGCATCGCGCGCGCAGGCGCTGGCCACGTTGACGGCACTGGAGCACGCCACGCGGCCGTGAGCCGCGGCACGCCTCAGCTGCCGGTGCCCTGCGCCTTGCGGGAGAAGACCCGCTTGATGCCCGTACCCACGGCAAACACGCCCAACAGCACCAGCTTCCAGCCCTTGGCCAGCAACAGGCCCAGCTTGGCGAACAGCCCGGCCTTGGCCGCCAGGCCACCGCCGATCAGGCCGGCCAGCCCATAGCTGGCGATCTTGTCGGTGGACGGGTTGTGGTCGGCATAGCGCGCGCCCTGGTCGAATTCGGTCATCGGCAGCAATTGCTGCATGCCCTGGTGGACCTGTTCGAGCTGGTCCATGCCGGCGATGGCATTGAGGCTGAGGTAGCCGCTGCGGCCGAGCACGCGGATATCGTAGTTGAGCGTGTGCTGCTGGGCGCCATCGAAGCGCAGTTCCTTGGCCCAATAGAGCTTCTTGCTGCCGGCGTCGTACCGCGGCGGCACCGCCCAGCCGAGCAAGTCGACGGTGCCGTAGCCCTGCTCACGGCGCGCGGCGTTGTCTTCGGCGGTGCCCTTCTGCATGTCGGCCAGCAATTCGCTGTAATCGATCTTGGCGGCATCCTCGTCGGACACATAACCGTCGTCGGCATAGGTCACCACCACTGCCCAGCCACCCGGCGCATCCAGCGCGGGTGTGCGCGGCACGATCATGCCCAGCACGCTGTCGTCGGGCGGGTTGCCCCACAGCTGCTCGAGCACGCGGCGCGTGTCGGCCTTGTCCAGGTAGCGGAATGCCGGGTCCAGATCGAAGTGCGCCTTGGCTTGCGGCACGTCGATGTGGCCGTTGCGGTACTGCAGGGCAGACAGCACCTGCGCTTCGTCGACGGCGTCGGCTGGAATGGCCAGCAGCGACTGGCTCGCGATCAGCAGGCAGGCGGCCAGCAGGCTGCGCAGGGCAAAACGCGTATGCATCGGGTCGAATCCATTCGAGGGCAGCGTCCCCACGCCGCAGGGCGCCGATCTTGCCATGCCTGCGTAGGGCGGACAACGGCTCAGCTGGTGCCGACGGTGCCCAGGTACTGGTCCTTGAGCCGCACATAATGCTGTGCGGAGTAATGCAGGCTTTCGATTTCCTTGTCGCTGAGCGTGCGGGCCAGCCGTGCGGGATTGCCCAGCCACAATTCGCCTTCGCCAACGATCTTGCCCGGGCCGACGACCGCCCCGGCGCCGACAAAGCCGTAGCGTTTGACGGTGGCGCCGTCGAGCACGCAGGCGCCCATGCCGATCAGGCACAGGTCTTCGATGGTGCAGGCATGCAGGATGGTGCCGTGGCCGACCGTGACGTCGGCGCCGATCACGGTCGGGTAGCCGGCCTTGTTGAACGGGCTATGGTGACTGACGTGGATGATGGTGCCGTCCTGCACGTTGGTGCGTGCGCCGATCTGCACATGATTGACGTCGCCACGAATCACCGTGCCCGGCCACACCGACACGTCATCGCCCAGGCTCACCTTGCCGATGATGGTGCAGGCAGGATCGACATAGACGCGTGCGCCCAGTTGCGGGGTGTGTTCCAGGAACGAGCGAATCGGGGTCACGATGATCTCCGGCATGTCGGCGTGCCGCCCGGTGCGGGCACGGCCTGCATGATAGCGGGCGAGCGTCGGCATGCGGAAAGCGCTGGTGCGGCAGTGGATCCATCTGGCTGCGGACGTGCCTGATGCAGCGGCGCAGTGTGTTGGAACAGCTGGCGCCAGGGCGTGTGAGGCCGCGCCTGCACGTTCGCTGCCGCTTCGAACGGATCGAGGTGTGTCGCGGTGTGCAGTCATGCATATGTCGCGTCGTTCAACCTCGCTGCCAGCAACGTTGCATCCATGCCTGCATCACGAGTGCGGCACTGCGCTTTGTAGGCCTGACCAGACGAACGTGATGGTTGCCCGGTCTGATCGCACTCGAGGCACGCGCTGCAGCGCCGCATGCGAGGTCGATCGTTTCCGTACAGGCAAGGCGCACCCTGCAGATGCCGCTGCGCAGACAGCTCAACGAATGCGTGGAGAGGCAAGCGAAGCGCGCTGCCGGCTTGTTCGATAAGCGCACACCCGTGCAGGCCGCCGTCTTGAACGCCCTCTGCGATCGGCCTAGCGTGCGGTGACGTTGCAACACCCCGACTGTCGTTGCCGCGTTGCAGTGCCGCTGCGCTGTCGAAGGCCGTCGCAGCGTCCAGCGTGCTTGCGTCTTCGTCGTGGCGGCGCTGCGTGAGCGCATGGCCACGCGTGAGGTTGCCAATGCAGCTGCCCTCCCTAACCAGGATCACCCGATGACCCAGAGCGCCGCGACACCTGCACCCTTCGTACTGCAACGCATGACGCCGTTTCAGTGGAGGGCGGTGGCGGTGTGCGTGTTGCTGACCATGCTCGATGGCTTCGATGTGATGGCGATGGCCTTCACCGCCCCGCATGTGTCGGCGCAGTGGCAGTTGTCGGGCAAGCTGCTCGGGGCCTTGTTCAGTGCCGGCCTGGTCGGCATGGCGGTGGGATCGTTGCTGTTGGCGCCGCTGGCCGACCGCATCGGGCGGCGCGCGACGATCCTGGCATGCCTGGCGATTTTGACCGTGGGCATGGGCGCCTCGGCGCTGGCCACCGGGGTGTGGCAACTCGGCGCGTTGCGTGCATTTACCGGGATCGGCATCGGCGGCATGCTGGCCTGCGTTGCGGTTATCGCTGCCGAATATTCCACCGCCCAGTGGCGCAGCACGGCACTGGCGCTGCAGGCCACCGGTTATCCGATCGGCGCGACGCTGGGCGGCGCGATCGCAGCACTGCTGTTGCAGCACTGGTCCTGGCACGCGGTGTTTGTGCTCGGCGCGCTGGGGTCGCTGCTGTGTGTGCCCTTGGTGCTGGCGTTCTTGCCTGAGTCGTTGGAATTTCTGATCGCGCGTCGCCCACCCAACGCAGGCGCACGCTTCAACGCAGTGCTTGCGCGTATGGGCATGCCGCCGCAGGCGGTACTGCCGTCACCGCCGCCGCATGGCTCCGGTCGGGCGCGGGGCTATGCGGCCTTGTTCGTGCCGGCATTGCGGCGGCAGTCGCTGTTGATCGCGCTGGCGTTCTTTCTGCTGATGTTTGCGTTCTATTTCGTGCTCAGCTGGACTCCGAAGCTGCTGGTCGTGGCCGGCTTGTCGGCAGAGCAGGGCGTGACCGGTGGCGTGTTGTTGAATCTGGGCGGGATCGCCGGCGGTGCGATCTTCAGCGCGCTGGCCGCGCGTGCGCGGCTGTCGTGGCTGACCGCCGGTGTGCTGGGACTGTCGGCGCTGGCGCTGCTGGCCTTTGGCTGGTACAGCACGGTGCTGGGTTGGGCGTTCGTCATTGCGGTGCTGAGCGGCGCGGCGCTGTTTGCCGCCATCGCCGGGCTGTATGCGGTGGCGCCGGTGGTCTTCACGGCGGCGGTGCGTTCCACCGGCATGGGCTGGGCGATCGGGGTGGGCCGCTTCGGTGCGATCGCCTCGCCGCTGTGCGTGGGCGTGCTGGTGGATGCGGGCTGGTCGCCGGCGGCCCTGTACCTGGCCTGCAGCGTGCCGCTGCTGCTCGCGGCCATCGCCGTGCTGGGCATGCGCCTGCCGGCGCGCTGAACTTCTCAACCGGCGGTCGCCGCGCGGCGCGAGCGAGTTCTACCGGACCAAAGAAATCCTGCGCACTGCCGATAACCCGACAGACCCTCCATCGTCGTGGCGGGCTCTTCCGCGGACCATTTGCAGATCAGCGCCGGCATGCTCAGAACCATCGATTCAGACCAACTCCGCCCCGGCATGTATGTCTACAAGCTGCTGGGCGCGTGGGTGCACCACCCGTTCTGGAAGACCTCGTTCCTGGTCGATTCGGACGACGTGGAGAAGATCCATGGCAGCCGGATCGAGCAACTGGTGATCGACACCGCGCGTGGCCTGGACCTGGACACGGCGGCGCCGGACGCGCCCGATCCGCAGCCTGAGCCGGAGCAACCGCCGCCGCCAGTACCGGAACCCCCCGAGCCGGCCACTACCACGCGCACCGCGCGGACCAATAGCGTCACCGCGCAGGTCGGCATCGAGTCCGAAGTGGTGCGCGCACGCAAGATCTTCGAAGACGGCCGCGATACGGTCGAGGCGATGTTCCGCGATGTGCGGCTTGGCCGCACCGTCGACACCGAGGCGGCGATGCCGCTGGTGGAGGCCAT
This sequence comes from Xanthomonas sp. WHRI 8393, assembly GCF_040203315.1. Classification (NCBI taxonomy): domain Bacteria; kingdom Pseudomonadati; phylum Pseudomonadota; class Gammaproteobacteria; order Lysobacterales; family Lysobacteraceae; genus Xanthomonas; species Xanthomonas sp. WHRI 8393. Next base: position 528,694 of record NZ_JBEGGL010000001.1, read on the forward strand.
CAACGATTCGGTCCTGCGGCATCCGCAGGCCTTGATCAGCGTGGCAAGGCTGAAGACCGCCGACGACTACACCTATCTGCATTCGATGGCGGTGGCCGGCCTGATGAGCGGGCTGGCGCGCCAGCTCGGTCTGCCCGAAGGGCAGGTCGTCGAGGCGGCCATGGGCGGCCTGCTGCACGATATGGGCAAGGCGGTGACGCCGCTGGACATCCTCAACAAGCCCGGCAAGCTCACCGACGAAGAGATGGCGATCATGCGCCAGCACCCGCTGGACGGTCATCGCCTGCTGGTGGCCGGCGGGGTGCAGAACGCGGTGGTGCTGGAGATCGCGTTGCACCACCACGAGAAAATGGACGGCAGCGGCTACCCGAACCGCTTGGCGGGCGAGAACATCGCGCTGATGTCGCGGATGGGCGCGGTGTGCGATGTGTACGATGCCATCAGCTCGGACCGCCCCTACAAACGCGGCTGGGATCCGGCCGAATCGCTCAAGCGCATGGCGTCGTGGCAGGGGCACTTCGACCCGGTGGTGTTCCAGGCCTTCGTGCGCCGGCTGGGGATTTATCCGGTCGGCTCGTTGGTGCGGCTGGAGTCGCAGAAACTGGCGGTGGTGATCGAGCAGACCCCCGATGCGCTGCTCAAGCCCAAGGTGCGCGTGTTCTATTCGGCCAAGCTGCGCAGCCATGTGCTGGTGCAGGACATCGACCTGTCGCGCCCGGACTGCCAGGACCGCATCGCGCAGATGGAAAGCCCCTCGGACTGGGGCTTCCGCGATCTCGAGAAGCTCTGGCTGCCGTAATCCGTAACCCCGTAACCCGCAGGCCGCAGGCCGCACGCATGCACGCGGCCTACCTGGCGCGGAGATGCGCTGGGCGAGTGGGCTGGGTCCGCAGGCGTCGTCTGGCGAAGGCCGCAGCCTTGCCGTCGTGATTGCCACCACCGCTGCCATGCCCGGCATGCCGCGCGCACCTGTGCCTGGCGTGCCGGTCACAGGCGGTTGCCACCATGCCCGCCAAGTCCATCGGCCCGCCTGGTCAACCTGGCGAGCGCGACCATGCTGCGCTGCAGCTTGGCAATGTAGTTATGATCCATAACTATTCCGGAACGCAATCACTTGCCGACCCCGGATCCCATGTCGCAGCCGTGCCTGGATGACCGTCGCTTCCCACACCTGCGTGCCGCCGCATGCGGCCGCCACGTGCTGGCGCTGGACTGGCACCAGCCTGTGGCGACCTGCCTGCACGGCGGTGCCACGCGCTCGGCGGCCACGCCCACATCGGCATGCCTGCGCGCGTCTACAATGCAGCTCACGCCGCGGATCGGCGTTGCGGGCGGTGAGCGTTGCGCGCACCGGTCCGCCTGTCGTCTTCGCTGCGAGAACCGTCATGTCCGTCACTGCCACTGCCGTACCGCTGCCGGATGCCGTCACCACGGTGGATCAGGCACGCCTGCTGCGGCTGCTGGGCTACCGCATCACCCGCACCGAGTTGCTGGTGCGGCGGATGTTTCAGGACTGCGTGGCTGCGTTCGACCTCAAGCCGGTCGACTTCTCGCTGCTGATGCTGGTGGACGGCAACCCGGGCATCAACCAGCGCCAGATCGGCGACGTGCTGCACGTGTCGGCGCCCAACCTGGCGATCGTGGTGGCACGCCTGGTCAAGCGCCGCCTGCTGCGGCAGGTGCGGGGACGCCAGGACCGACGCATGCAGCATCTGTCGCTGACCAGCGCCGGCGTGACCCTGCTGAGCGCTGCCGAGGCCGAAGTGCTGCGCATGGAACAGCAGCTCAGCGTGGTGCTGGGCAGCAGCGAGGCGCCATTGCTGCGCGCACTCGACCGGCTGGACCGGCTGGACACCGCGTAATCCACCGCTGCCGTGCAGGCGCACGGCCAGCTTTCCTGTTGACCTGCGCACGCGCCGTTGCCGGCGTGTCGATCGCGCCTGCCTGACCGTTGTCCCGCCGCAGTTCCCGCTGTCCCTCCCAATGCTGGAGATGTTCGCAGTGAGCTATCGATCGGTCCTGTCTGGGTTGTCTTCCCGCGCGTCGGCGCTGCGCCGCGCAGCGCTTGGCATGCTGTCGCTGCTTGCTGCCGGCACGGCCGGCGCACAGAGCCTGCCGCAGAGTACGACGCTGACCAACGGCATCAATACCGGCGGCACCAGCTATCTGGACGGCTTCACCCGCACCACGCCCGGCTGGGCGGTGATCACCTATCTGCGCCAGAGCTCACTGGACGCGATCAAGGATTCCCGCGGCGACGACGTGCCGGTGTTCGACCGCCCACGCATCGATTCCACCCTGCTGCTGACCCAGGTCGCCTATGTCACCCCGTACACGCTCTTCGGCGGCGCAGTGGGCATCAACACGCTGCTGCCGCTGATCAATCTGGATGCCTCGTTCGGGCGCAACAGCATTGCCAGCTTGCGCGACAACGGCGCCGGTGTGGGCGACCTGACCTTCGGCCCGTATCTGCAGATGCTGCCGGTGATCCGCAATGGCAGGCCGGTGTTTTCGCAGCGCTTCGAAATCGATGCGATCGCGCCAATCGGCAAGTTCGACCGCGATCGCGATCTCAATCAGGGCGCCGGCTACTGGTCGCTGGTGCCGCAATATGCGTTCACCGTGTTCCCGACCCCCAACTGGGAAGTCAGCGCACGCATCAACTACATCTACAACTTCCGCAGCGAGCGCCGGCCGAACCTGCCGCCGGGCTTCGAGTTCCGCAACGGCCAGGCCGGCGACGCGGGCTGGATCAACTTCGCCACCTCCTGGGAAGTGGTACCCGACATCCGGCTTGGCGTGAATGCCTATTACCTCACCCAGTTCCGCGACAACCGCACCAATGGGCAGCGTGTGGCCGACACCCGCCAGAGCGTGTTCTATGCGGGGCCCGGTGGCGTGTGGCGGATGGATGCCAACAACATGCTGTTTGCCAATGTGTATCTGCCGGTGGAGGTCAAGAACGCCGCCTCCGGCAATAACGTCAACCTGCAGTACGTCCATGTGTTCTAGCGCCGGCACGGCCGGCCTCTTCGGAGAGTGGCAATGAATTTGCAGAACAAGACCATCGTGGTCACTGGCGTGGCATCGGGCATCGGTGCCGAAGTCGCGCGTCTGGCCCGTTTCCATGGCGCCACGGTGATCGGCGTCGATCGCACGCCGGTGCAGATGTCGCTGCACGGGTTCCACCAGGCCGATCTCGGTGATCCGGCATCCATCGATGCGCTGGTGCAGGCCTTGCCGGCGCGTATCGATGCGCTGGCCAATGTGGCTGGCGTTCCCGGTACCGCGCCGCTGGAGGTGGTGGCACGCGTCAACTATCTGGGCCTGCGCCATTTGAGTCAGGCGCTGCTGCCGCGCATGACGCCCGGTGGTTCCATCATCAATGTGGCTTCCATCCTGGGCGCCGAGTGGCCGCAGCGCCTGGAACTGCACAAGCAACTGGCCGCCACCGACAGCTTTGCGTCTGGCGATGCATGGCTGCAGGCGCATCCGGTGGCACACGACACCTGCTACCAGTACTTCAAGGAAGCGCTGATCGTCTGGACGCTGCTGCAGTCGCGGCCCTGGTTCGCCGAGCACGGTGTGCGCGTCAATAACGTCTCGCCGGGGCCGGTGTTTACGCCGATTCTTGGCGATTTCGTCACCATGCTCGGCGAGGAGCGCGTCAAGGAAGATGCCAAGCGCATGACGCGGCCGGCCTATGCCGACGAGGTGGCGGAGGCCATCGTGTTTCTCGCCTCCGATGCGGCGCGCTGGATCAACGGCATCACCCTGCCGGTCGATGGCGGGCTGGCGTCCACCACTCTGTAACACCACCCCCTCAGCAGGAGGCTAGACCATGAACGCTCTCCCCAATACCGCCATTGCCGCAAGCGCCGCTCCGGCCTGGCATGGCTGCATCTTCAATGGCGACTGGGTGCCCGGCAACGACGGCACCGCGCAGATCATCGAACCGGCCACCGGCACGCTGCTGCACGAAGTCGGCAAGGCCGACCTGGCCGATGTCGCCGCTGCCGTGGCGCTGGCGAAAAAAGCGCAGCGTGCCTGGGCGGCCACTGCGCCGCGCGAGCGCGCTGCGGTGTTTCACCGTGCCGCGCAGCTGATGGAAGCGCGCAGTGCCGAAGCGGCACTGCTGATCGCGCGCGAAACCGGCGGCATCCTGCCCAAGGCCCAGCGCGAAGTGAACGAGTCGGTGGTGATCTACCAGCAGTCTGCGGCACTGCCGCTGCAGGCGGTCGGCCAGGTGCTGCCGACGGGCGCCGGCCAGCTCAGCCTGGCCCGGCATCTGCCGCTGGGCGTGATCGCAGTGATTTCCCCGTTCAATTTCCCGTTGATCCTGTCGCTGCGCTCGGTCGCCCCGGCGCTGGCGATGGGCAATGCGGTGGTGCTCAAGCCCGATCCGCGCACGCCGTATACCGGTGGCGTGGTCATCGCGCAGGTGCTGGAAGAAGCGGGCCTGCCGAAGGGACTGTTGCATGTACTGCATGGCGATGCCGCCATCGGGCAGGCGCTGGTCGAATCGCCGGATATCCCGATGATTGCCTTCACCGGCTCCACCGCGGCCGGGCGGCGCATCGGCGAGATCGCCGGCCGGCATTTGAAGAAGGTGTCGCTGGAGTTGGGCGGCAACAACGCAGTGATCGTGCTCGACGACGCCGATCTGGACAAGGCCGCCGCTGCAGTGGCATTCGGCGCCTACATGCATCAGGGACAGATCTGCATGGCCACCGGCCGCGTGCTGGTCCAGCGCGGGATCGCCGATGCATTCACGCAGCGGCTGGCCGAAAAAGCCAGGCATCTGCCGGTTGGCGATCCGGTCAGCGGCACTGTGGCACTGGGCCCGATCATCGACCAGCGCCAGCTGCAGCGGGTGATCGATATCGTGGACGACAGCGTCGCCGCCGGTGCGGTGGTGGAGGCCGGCGCCAGCAACCAAGGCCTGTTCTATGCGCCGACGGTGCTGTCCAACGTGCGTCCGGGCATGCGTGCATTCGACGAAGAAGTCTTTGGCCCGGTGATCAATATCACCGTGTTCGATACCGACGACGAAGCCGCAGAACTTGCCAACCATGGCGAGTACGGTCTGGCTGCGGGCATCCTGTCGGCGTCGGTATCGCGCGCGATGCGCCTGGGCGACAAGCTGCACACCGGCCTGTTGCACATCAACGATCAGACCGTGGCCGATGAAGTCATCAATCCCTTCGGCGGGACCGGCGCGTCGGGCAACGGCACCAGTGTCGGCGGACCGGCCGATTGGGAGCAGTACACCCACTGGCAATGGCTGACGATCAAGAACGAAGTGCCGCAGTACCCGTTCTGACCGGCGCGGCGCAACCGACCGGGGGGCGGGGCTGCAGGCGAGCCGTGGATCAGCCGCTTTGGGGCTGATCTATCTGCGTTGTCCAAGCGCACCGCTCTTAACCTTGCCCACCGACCATCTCAACTGGGCCTTGCCCGCCCGCCGTCGCGGGACCTTACGCGGCATGGATGCCGCGTACAGGGATGTACTTGCGGCGTGTCCTGCGAGGGTGGGCGGGCGAGGGCCCCGCTGCAGAGCCTGAGATCAACCGCTCTAGGATTGAGCTATCGCAAGGGCTCTGCAGCCAAGCTCCAGACCAGCCGCTCTTACTCGCCAGCGCGGAATTGCGTCGGCGAGCAGCCGGCATGGCGTGCGAAGTAGCGGCTGAAGTATGCAGCGTCGAAAAATCCAAGGCTGGCGGCGATCTGCTGCACGCTCAGACTGGTGTAGCGCAGGCTGCGGCGTGCTTCGAGCATGATCCGGCGCTGCAGTAACTGCAGTGCCGAGGCGCCGGCCAGTCGCTGGCACAACGCGTTGAGATGGCCCGGAGTCAGACCCAGCTGCTCGGCATAGCGGGAGATCGGCCAGTGCGCGCGATAGTGCTGGTCAATCAGGGCCTGATAGCCACGCAGATGGCGCAATGCCGGGTCGGCGTACGGGCTCACCGCAGCCGCATCCTGCGCGTGCTCCAACGCCGTGCGGGCGGTCCAGATCAACAGCTGCGCTGCGGCGGCGTGCAATGCCGCCTCGTGGCCGATGCGTCGGTACGCGTGATCGCCGGCAATACTGGCGAACAGCACGTCGAGCAATCCGCGTGCGCGGCATGCGTGCAGGACCTGCGGGACCGTCAGTGCGCCCTGCAATACTGGCGCGGCACTCAAGGCATTGCGTACCAAGGGCATGCACACGGTGATGATGTGGCCGCGTACCTGTGGATCGAATTTGAAGCCATGCACGCATAGCGGTGGCAGCCAGATCACGCTTGCGCCACGCACGCGCTGGCTGCGGCCATCCAGCTGCAGCGTCGCCGGACCGCGTTGCACGTACAGCAGTTGCGCCAGGTCCTCGTGCCGGTGCGGGGCGATGCGCCAGTCATGCAGCCGGCTGCGTGCGGCAATCGACTCCCAGTGCAACAGCTCGGGCGTGTCGGCATGCTGCTCGCCATACAGGCCGAAGGCGGGAACCGCGGTAGTTGCGGCAGTGGCGTGCGCGCGTGTGGGCATCGTCGAAAAGTCCAAGCACTGCACGCAATCATCCCTTCAAAGCATGTGCTTGGCTACCCACACTGGCCTGCATCCGTCGGCTGAGGCAGGAGCATTGCATGCGAACCCAGATCGCGATCATCGGCGCTGGCCCCTCCGGCCTGTTGCTGGGCGAGCTGTTGCTGCGGGCCGGTATCGATACCGTGGTGATCGAGCGGCAGACCCCGGAGCATGTGCTGGGGCGTATCCGTGCCGGCGTGCTGGAACAGGGCAGCGTGGCGCTGCTGCAGCAGGCAGGCGTTGGCGCACGCGTGCAACGCGAAGGCTTGCCGCATCACGGCTTCGAACTGTCGCTGGATGGCCGGCGCGAGCGTATCGATCTGCTGCGCGGCTGCGGACGCAGCGTGACCGTCTACGGCCAGACCGAGGTCACTGCCGATCTGATGCAGGCCCGTGCACGCAGCGCTGCGCCAACGTATTACAGCGCGCAGGACGTGACACTGTGCGGAGTGGACAGCGACGCGCCTGCGGTGGAATTCACCCACGATGGCCAGCGCCTGCGTATCGACTGCGACTATATCGTCGGCTGCGACGGCTTCCATGGCATCAGCCGCGCCAGCATCCCGCCGGAGCGACTGCGCCTGTTCGAGCGGGTGTACCCGTTCGGGTGGCTTGGCGTGCTTGCCGACACCCCACCGGTCAACGACGAGTTGATCTACGCGCAGCACCCACGCGGCTTTGCCTTGTGTTCGATGCGCTCGCCGACGCGCTCGCGCTATTACGTGCAGGTGCCGGCCGATGCGCGGGTGGAGGCATGGAGCGATCAGGCGTTCTGGGATGAGTTGCGTGCGCGTCTGCCAGACGCCTTGTCTGCGCAACTGCTCACCGGGCCGTCGATCGAGAAGAGCATTGCGCCGTTGCGTAGCTTCGTCGCCGAACCCATGCAGTACGGGCGTCTGTTCCTGGCCGGCGATGCGGCGCATATCGTACCGCCCACCGGCGCCAAGGGCCTGAATCTGGCGCTGGCCGATGTCGGTTTGCTGGCGCAATTGTTCGAGCGCTGGAACGCGCGTGGCGATACCGCGGTGCTGCAACAGTATTCGGCGCTGGCATTGCAGCGGGTGTGGAAGGCCGAACGGTTTTCATGGTGGATGACCACCTTGCTGCATACCTTCGACGACCAGGACGCATTCACCGCACGCATTCATGCCGCAGAGCTGGATTATCTGCTGGACAGCGAGGCCGGGCGGGCCACCCTGGCCGAAAACTATGCGGGCTTGCCGTTGGTGGAGCTGCCGGATTGAGCGTAGCGATGGTTGCCGCCGAGACGCCTCGTGCGTGCGCGCGAGAAAACCGACTGCCGTGGTTATCTTCTGATTACCACCAATACCGCAGGTGCCCTGGTGCACTCCAGGGCGGCTAGCGGGCGAGCGGACGCGGCCGTTAGGCTGGCGGCGACGCGTGAACAACCCTGTATGCCAAGGCGCGTCGTCCCCCAATCAACGGTGCAGCGTGCTGGTATCCCTGCCAATGCAGTGCCCGTCTCCACGTAAGGAGTCTTCCATGAATAAGCTGTTCTCACGCGCCTTGCTGCTGGTCATGCTGGTGGCGCCGGTGGCTGCGTTCGCGCAGACCGCAGTGACGGAAAATCCCAACCACCAGAAGATGCTGCTCGGCTCCACCTGGTATGAAACCGCCAACAAGCGGCTGGTCTACGATTTCTGGCGCACCGTGTTCGAAGCCGGCCAGGTGCAGTATGCGCCGATGTACATGGACAAGAACTACATCCAGCACAACCCGAATGTGGCCAATGGCCGCGATGCCTTCATCGCCTTCCTGACCGCCTTCGTGAAGCCGACGCCGGTGCAGCCGCGCGTGCAGCTGCCGCTGGTGGCCATCACTGCCGACGGCGATCTGGTCACGCTGGTGTCGGTGCGCACCTTGCCCAATCCGAACAAACCGGGCACCACCTACACCACTACCTGGTTCGACATGTTCCGCATCGAAAAAGGCCTGATCAAGGAGCATTGGGATCCGGACACCATTGCCGGCCGCGCCAATAGCGGCGGCCAGTAATCGCTGCTGCATTGCAGGGCTGCAACGTGCAGCCCTGCAATGCGTGATCCATGCAGGTCGTCAGCAACCATGCTAGTTGTTGACGGAAACGACAACGCCCGCCTGATGGCGGGCGTTGTTTTTTTGAGCGCAGCGGTCAGCTGATACGGAAGCCCATCGTCGCTTCCACTGCCTGCTGCCAGCCGGCATAGAGTTGTTCGCGCTTGTCGTCGGCCATGGTCGGCTCGAAGCGGCGATCCACCGCCCACTGCTTGGCGATCTCTTCGCGGCTGCTCCAGAATCCGGTCGCCAGACCGGCCAGGTAGGCCGCGCCAAGCGCGGTGGTTTCGGCCACTTCCGGGCGCAGCACCGGCACGTTGAGCATGTCGCTCTGGAACTGCGCCATGAAGTCGTTGGCGATGGCGCCACCGTCGGCGCGCAGTTCCTTCAGCTCGATGCCCGAATCGGCCTGCATCGCAGTCAACACGTCGCGGGTCTGGTAGGCCATCGATTCCACCGCCGCACGCACGAAATGTTCCTTGGTGGTGCCGCGGGTCAACCCGAACACCGCGCCGCGGATATCGCTGCGCCAATACGGTGCGCCCAAGCCAACGAAGGCCGGCACCAGATAGACCCCGTCGTTGTCGCCGGCGCGTTCGGCATAGGCCTGCGAGTCGCTGGCCTTGCCGAGCATGCGCAGGCCGTCGCGCAGCCACTGCACCACCGAGCCGGCGACGAAGATCGAGCCTTCCAGCGCGTATTCGACCTTGCCGTCGATGCCCCAGGCGATCGTGGTCAACAGACCGGCCTTGGACGCAACCGCCTTGTCGCCGGTATTCATCAGCGCAAAGCAGCCGGTGCCATAGGTGTTCTTGGCCATGCCCGGCTCGAAGCAGGCCTGTCCGAACAGCGCCGCCTGCTGGTCGCCGGCGATCCCGGCGATCGGCACCTGCTCGCCGTAGAAATACTGGGTCTGGGTCATGCCGTAGATTTCGCTGGACGAGCGTACCTCCGGCAGCATTTCCTTCGGCACGTCGAGCATGGCCAGCAGCTCGGCGTCCCACTCCAGCGTGTGGATGTTGTACATCAGCGTGCGCGAGGCATTGGTGTAGTCGGTGACATGCACCTTGCCGCCGGTGAGATTCCAGATCAGCCAGCTGTCGATGGTGCCGAAGGCCAGCTCGCCGTTACGCGCGCGCTCGCGGGCGCCGTCGACGTGGTCGAGGATCCATTGGACCTTGGTGCCGGAAAAGTACGCATCGATCAGCAGGCCGGTCTTGTCGCGCACCATTTGCTCGTGTCCGGCCTCCTTGAGCTGCGTGCAGATGTCCTTGGTCTGCCGCGATTGCCAGACGATGGCGTTGTAGATCGGCTGGCCGGTGGCCTTGTCCCACACCACCGCGGTCTCGCGCTGGTTGGTGATGCCGATACCGGCGATCGAGCGCGCATCGATCTGCGCGTTGTTGAGCAGCTCGGTGATCGTGGTGTAGACGCTGGTCATGATCTCGCGCGGGTTGTGTTCCACCCAGCCCGGCTGCGGAAAGATCTGGCCGAACTCGCGCTGCGCCACGCCGGCCACCTTGCCGTTGCGATCGAACAACATCGCCCGTGAACTGGTGGTGCCTTGATCGATCGCAAGGACGTATTGCTTTTCCATCGGAGATTCCTCGAACAATGCCGGCGCTGGCGCACGGCGAGAAAGGGGCAGTGCACGCCGCTGCGCGAAAGGCCGATAAAACCCGGCCTGTCCGGCGGCGGCGCTGTGCTGTCAGTCGTGCAGCAGGGCGATCAGCGCGGATCGAGCGGTTTGCCGCCCTGCAGATGGCGCACGCGTGCCGGCAGGAACGGCAGGATCAGCCACTGGTAGGCGAGCGCGCCGATCGGGCCGCCGATCAACGGGCCGACAATGGGGATCCACCAGTAGTTGTCCTTGGCCGGCAATGCGGCCTCGCCCCAGCCGGCAAGGTAGGCGAACAGACGCGGGCCGAAATCGCGCGCCGGATTCATCGCCCAGGCTTCCAGATAGCCCATCGACGCGCCCAGCGTCGCCACCAGCAGGCCGATCATCAGCGCGCCGGAGTTGGCGGTCGGCGCGGCTTCGTTGAATTGTTCGGTGATGGCGAAGATGCCGAAGATCAGGAACGCGGTGATGATGATCTGGTCGACCAGCGCATGCATCGGCGTGACCGCAAGGCCGGGTGCGGTGAAGAACACCCCGGCGGCGCCACCGGCTTCGCGGGTGAGTTGCTGCACCTGGTTGTAGTGGTCGATGACCGGGCCGTACAACTGGTAGACGATGGCCGCGCCCAGGAATGCGCCGATCACCTGCGCGCCCCAGTACGGCAGCACCTTCTTCCAGGAGAAACCGCGGAACAGCGCCAGCGCCAGCGTCACCGCCGGGTTGGCATGCGTGCCGGACACCGAGCCGGTGACATAGATCGCCAGCGTCACCGCCAGGCCCCAGGCGATGCACACGCCCCAGTAGGCGTTCTGGTACGGGCTGGGGTCGTAGAGGACGTACATCGCCGCGACCGAATCGCCGAGCGCGATGATGATGAACATCGCCACCGCTTCGGAGATCAACTCACCCACGAGTTGGCGGCTCATGCGCGCGTCCTCGTGCCGATGGCGATGACGCAGGCAGGGTGGTGCGATGCGCGCATTGGCGCGCAGGGGTCTTCGGTGATGCTCATCAGGGTGCCCTCCACGTGACTCAGGATGATGCTGGCGAATGCGCCAGGATACGTTGCCGCGCGACCCGTCCTCGCCGGCAACGTGGTTCGATCAGGCCGGCATGCCGTCCGCCTGCCGGACCGAGTGTGTCTGCAGGTACGCCTCCAGGCGTGCGCGCCCGGCCGCGTCGATGCGCAGGCCGAGTTTGCTGCGGCGCCACAGGATGTCGTCGGCAATCACGGCCCATTCGTGGGCACGCAGGTAATCCACCTCTGCCTGGTACAGATCGGCGCCGAAGTGCGTGCCCAGGGCGGCGATGTCCTGCGCCTGGCCCAGCAGCTGCTCCGCACAGGTGCCGTAGTTGCGTACCAGCCGCTGCGCGGTCGGCGCCGGCAGCCACGGGTATGCGTTGCGCACGCGCTCGAGCAGGCTGGCGATATCGCGTTGTTCGCCGCCGGGCAATGCATCGCCGCGCGCGGTCCATGCAGGCTTGCGGGCACCCAGCGCCTGGGTGAGGCGGTCGACCGCTTCTTCGGCCAGCTTGCGATAGGTGGTGAGCTTGCCGCCGAACACGTTGAGCAACGGTGCGCCGTCGGTAAGCACTTCCAGCTGGTAGTCGCGGGTGACTTCGGCGGCGTTGTCCTCGGCATCGTCCAGCAGCGGACGCACGCCGCTATAGCTCCACACCACATCGCTGGGGGCGATCTGCTGCTGGAAATACAGGTTCACCGCATCGCACAGGTACTGCACTTCGGCCGCATCGATGCTGGGCGCGGCGGGGTCGGCCTGGTAATCCACGTCGGTGGTGCCGATCAGGGTGAAGTCGTGCTCGTAGGGGATGGCAAACACGATGCGCCGATCCGGCTGCTGGAAGATGTAGGCGTGGTCGTGGTCGAACAACTTGGGCACCACGATGTGGCTGCCCTTGACCAGGCGCAGTGCGTGCTTGTGCGGCACTGCGGCGACCTTGTCCAGGAACGACACCGCCCACGGCCCGGCCGCGTTGGCCAGCGCACGCGCCTGCACGGTGCGGCGGCGGCCGTCGCGGTCTTCCAGCTCGGCATACCAGAAGCCTGCATCGCGCCAGGCACCGACGCATCGTGTGCGGGTGCGGATCTGTGCGCCACGCCTGGCGGCGTCCATCGCATTGAGCACCACCAGCCGCGCATCCTGCACCCAGGCATCGGAGTACACGAAGCCGGTGCGCAGCGATTCCTGCAGCGGCTGGCCAACCGGGTGCGTGCGCAGCGACAGCCGGCGCGAGCGCGGCAGGCTGCGCTTGCTGCCACCGAGATGGTCGTACAGGAACAGGCCGGCGCGAATCATCCAGGCCGGGCGCAGATGCGGTTGATGCGGCAGCAGGAAGCGCAGCGGCCAGATGATGTGCGGGGCTAGCCGCAGCAACACCTCGCGTTCGGCCAGCGCCTTGCCGACCAGCGCGAACTCGTACTGCTCCAGGTAGCGCAGGCCACCGTGAATGAGCTTGGTGCTGGCGCTGCTGGTATGCGCGGCCAGATCGTCCTGTTCGCACAGGCACACCGACAGGCCACGCCCGGCCGCATCGCGGGCAATGCCGACCCCGTTGATGCCGCCGCCTATCACCAGAAGATCGTATGTCTCGCCCATCGGTGTCTCCGTCCGGGCGCGCCAGTAGCGAACCCAAGTTGTCATGTTCGAACATATTCGAACATCAAACCTTTTCGGGACGTGAAGAGCCGTGAGACCTGGGAGCTAGGCGAATAAAGAGTAAATTGGCCTATCGAAGCCGAAATTTCGATAGCCAGAGCGGATCATTAGGGCGTCAGATCGGCACGCCGCACCGCAAACGCACAAAAACGAACAATTGGCTCAGCCGGCGTCGCCAGGCTCGGCCAGGTGCACGCGGGTGCCGGCCTCGGCCAGCACGGCGGCCAGTTCTTGCGGCGGCGGCCGGTCGGTGAACCAGTCGTGCACCTGGGCGATCGTGCCCAGTCGCACCATGGCGTTGCGGCCGAACTTGCTGTGGTCGGCGGCCAGCAGCACCTGCCGCGAGTGCTCGATGATGGCCTGGGCCACGCGCACTTCCTGGTAGTCGAAGTCCAGCAAGGTGCCGTCCAGATCGATGCCGGAAATGCCGATCACCCCGAAGTCCACCTTGAACTGCCGGATCAGCTCCACCGTCGCCTCGCCGGTCACGCCCTGGTCGCGGCCGCGCACCACGCCACCGGCCACGATCACCTCGAAGCTGGGGTTGGCACTGAGCATTACCGCCACGTTGAGATTGTTGGTGATCACGCGCAGGCCGCGGTGCTGCAGCAAGGCGCGCGCGACCTCTTCGTTGGTGGTGCCCAGGTTGATGAACAACGAGGCATCGTCGGGAATGAAGCGGGCGACCTGCGCGGCAATGTGCTGTTTCTCGCGCGCCTGCAGCGCCTTGCGCGCGGTGTAGGCCAGGTTTTCCACGCTCGAGGGCATGCTGACGCCACCGTGATAGCGGCGCAGCACGCCGGCATCGCACAGCAGGGTCAGATCGCGACGGATGGTCTGCGGCGTCACCTCGAAGCGCGTCGCCAGCCCTTCCACCTCGGCAAAGCCCTGCTGCCGCACCAATGCCACCAATTGTTCCTGGCGCGGGTTGAGTGCCGGCGCCGGGACCGTCCTGTAGTGAGTCGACTCCATGCGCAGATGATCGCGCATGCGCGTGAGGATGCAAACACGCGCTGCGCGAGCGCCGGCGTGTCGATGGCTGCGCTCAGCCCAGCTCGCCGCGGTAGCCGGTATCGATGCTGATGCTGCCGCCCACCGCGCGCGACACGCAGGCGCACAGCTTGCGGTTCTCGCGGCGCTGTTCGTCGCTGAAGAACACATCGCGGTGATCGATATCGGCCGCGCTGTCCAGCACCTCGACCGCGCACAGCCCGCATTCGCCGCGCCGGCATTCGGCGATCAGCTCGACTCCGGCGTCGGCCAGCGCATCCAGCATCGATTCGTTCTCGGCCACCGGCACTTCCAGGCCGAGCCCGGGCAGCTTGACCACGAATGCCTGCGCCGGCACCCGCCCGCTGTTGCCGAAGGTTTCGAAGTGCAGCCGCGCGCGCGGACGCCCGGCAGCGTGCCAGTGCTGGCGCACCGCCTCGAGCATGCCGAGCGGGCCGCACACGTACACCTCGGCATTGGGCGACAGCCGCGCCAGCTCGGCAGCAAGGTCCGCCGGGCCGGCGCCGTCGTCGCATTGCAGCTGCAGGCGCTCGCCCAGCAGCGCTTCCAGTTCGTCGACATAGGCCATCGCACGGCGCGTGCGCCCGGCATACAGCAGGCGGAACGCGTGATGGCGGCGCGCCAGCCGCTGCGCCATGCCGATGATCGGGGTGATGCCGATCCCGCCGGCGATCAGCAGGATCTCCTCGCCGCCCTCGTCCAGCGCAAAGTTGTTGCTGGGCGGGGAGATCTCCACCTCATCGCCGGGCTGCAGCGTCCACATGTGCCGCGAGCCGCCGCGGCTGTCGGGCATCTGCCGTACCGCGATCTGGTAGTAGCCATCGGCACGCGGCTCGCCCACCAGCGAGTACGAGCGCACGTCGGCGCGGCCATGCAGCTGCACGCGAAAATCCAGATGGCTGCCGACCTCGAAGCCGCGCGCCGCGGTGCCCGGGTCGAGCACGATTTCGCGCACGCCCTCGCAGGCGTCGGCAATGCTGACCACATGGGCGCGGTGCCACTGGGTGTCTTTACGCATGGGGAACTCCAGGCAGAGGGGTGGGCCGGCTGCTGCCGGCAGTGGCGGGATGGGCGCGGCCGATCAATGCGCCGCCGCGCACCTGGGTGATCGCCGCCGGGGTCTGCAGCACGTGGCGCAGATTGCGATGGGCCAGCCGTGCGTGTTCGCGCATCAGCGCTTCGGCGCGCGCGCCCTGGCGGTCTTCGATGGCGGCCAGGACTTCGCGGTGCTGGTCCTGCGCCAGGGTCAGGATCAGCCGCGCCTCGGCGCTGGTGGTCTGCGCCATGACCAGGCTATTGGGCGAGGCGAACGGCAGCTGCAGCACGCGGGTGAGCTCGCGGCCCAGCACATCGCTGCCGGCCATGGCCACCAGCAACGCGTGGAACTGCGCATTGGCCTGCACGTACGCGCTGAAGTCGATGGCGTGCAGCGGCGAGCCGACGATGCGGTCGAGCGTATCCAGCAACTGGCGTGCCTGGGCCAGCGCCGCGGCCGATGCTCCGCGCTCGGCCGCCATGCGCGCGGCCAGGCCTTCGAGCGTGCCGCGCAGTTCGATCGCATCGTGCACATCGCGTTCGCTGAAGGCCTGCACCGCATAGCCGCCGCCGGGCAGTGCGCTGGCCAGGCCTTCTTCGCACAGCCGCTGCAGCGCGGCGCGCACGGGCGTGCGCGACATGCCTAGCCGCTGCACCACCGCCAGCTCGGACAGGCGCGTTCCGGCCGGCAGGGTACCGTCGAGGATCAGTTCGCGTAGCGACAGCAGTGCGCGCGTGGTCTGCGCCGCACTGCTGCGAAACGGGGTGGCGGGTGACATGGAAACCTCCGATGCGGTGCTCAGCCCACCATGCGCAGCGACAGTTCCTGCGCGCGCTGCTCCTGGGCGATCAGCCGATCGATCACGCGGCGCGCCCACATCCCGCCGGCATCGACGTTGAGGTTGTAGAAGGTGTGATCCGGATGCGCGTCGATGGCGCGTTGCTGCGCTTCCAGCACCGCCTCGTCCTCGCCGAACACGCCGGTGACGCCTGCACGGGTCAGCGTGGTCAGCGATTGGTCGTGCAGCGCGTAGTTGCGCATGAACGCCCAGAAGTAGTGGCAGGTGGTGTCGGTTTCCGGCGTGATGGTATTGAGCACGTAGCCGTTGACACCCTGACTGCGGTCGCCCTCCGGCGCACCGGTGCCGGCGATGGCCACGCCGACGTCGATGGCAATGGTGCCGGGCGCTTCGAAGCGGATGATCTGCCAGCGGTCGACCTTGCCGCGGTAATCCAGATGGCGTGCGATCTGGCTGGCCCAGAACGGCGGCGCGTCGATGTTGCGCATCCAGCGCGACACCACCACCGAGCGGTCGCCATGCATCACCTCGAACGGCGCTTCGGCGATCTCGTCCTGGCCGATGCTGGAGCCGTGCACGAAGGTCTCGTGGGTCAGGTCCATCAGGTTGTCCAGCACCAGCCGGTAGTCGCACTTGGCATAGATGGTGCGGCCATCGCCGGCCCAGGCCGGATCGTGCGCCCAGTGCAGGTCGGGAATCAGGCGGGTGTCGGCCTGCGCCGGGTCGCCCGGCCAGATCCACACATAGCGATGCTTCTCGGCCACCGGAAAACTGCGCACGCATGCGGAGGGATTGATGGTCTCCTGCGAGGGCATGTGCACGCAGCGGCCCTGGCTGTTGTAGACCAGGCCGTGGTAACCGCACACCACATCGTCGCCGCGCAGCTTGCCCATCGACAGCGGTACCAGGCGATGCCAACACGCATCTTCGAGCGCGATCACCGCCCCGGCAGTGGTGCGATAGACCACCACATCCAGGTTGCAGACCTTGCGCGGGGTCAGTGCGTGCTTGATCTCGTGGTCCCAGGCGACGGCGTACCACGCGTTGAGGGGAAACAGCTGCTTGGACTGGGACATGACCGTGGCTCCTGGGGTTTGTATACAACCTGGGGTGCGGATCGGCAGCGGTGCGCCGGCTGGCGACCAGTTGACGCGCATGCCGGCGCTGGCGTCTGCTTGCAAGCGAAGTTATGTATACACCGGAGACAATGTTGGAGCGTCGGTCGCTCGCCGAAATTGTGCGATTATCGAATTGATGCACCGATAATCGCATTGACCGGGCCGTGCAGCTGCGCCTAACGTGACCACACGCTCGCTGCGCAGGACCGAAGCAATGGCCCAGATCGTCCCCCTTTCAGAAGCGGTGTCCCAGCTGATCGCCGATGGCGACTGCGTGGCGATGGAAGGCTTCACCCATCTGATTCCGCATGCGGCTGGCCACGAGGTGATCCGCCAGCGCAAGCGCGACCTGCACCTGGTGCGCATGACGCCGGACCTGATCTACGACCAGTTGATCGGCGCCGGTTGTGCATCGGCATTGCGGTTTTCCTGGGGCGGCAATCCCGGCGTCGGTTCGCTGCACCGGCTGCGCGATGCGGTCGAACATGCGTGGCCGCAGCCGCTGCAGATCCGCGAACACAGCCATGCCGACATGGCCAACGCGTACGTGGCCGGTGCCTCGGGCCTGCCGTTCGCGGTGCTGCGCGGCTATGTCGGCTCGGACCTGCCGCGCGTCAACGACAGCATCAAGTTCCTGCAATGCCCGTACACCGGCGAGACGCTGGCCACCACGCCGGCGGTCAAGCCCGATGTCACCGTGATCCATGCGCAGCAGGCCGACCGCCGCGGCAACGTGCTGCTGTGGGGCATCCTGGGCGTGCAGAAGGAAGCCGCGCTGGCGGCGCGCAAGGTGATCGTCACGGTGGAAGAGATCGTCGACACGCTGGATGCGCCGCCCAATGCCTGCATCCTGCCGCGCTGGGTGGTCGATGCGGTTTGCCATGTACCCGGCGGTGCGGCACCGTCGTACGCGCACGGTTATTACGCCCGCGACAACCGCTTCTACCTGGCCTGGGATGCGATTGCGCGCGACCGTGCCCGCTTCCAGGCGTGGATCCAGACGCACATTCTCGACACCGAGGACTTTGCCGCGTTCCAGCGCGTGTACGCGCAATCGCTGCTGCAGGTGGCCGCATGAGCGACTACAGCACCAACGAGATGATGACCGTGGCGGCGGCGCGGCGCCTGCCCGATGGCGCGGTGTGCTTTGTCGGCATCGGCCTGCCATCCACCGCCGCCAACCTGGCGCGGCTGACGCATGCGCCGGATGTCACCCTGATCTACGAATCCGGCCCGATCGGCGCGCGCCCGGAGGTGCTGCCGTTGTCGATCGGCGACGGCGAACTGGCCGAAACCGCCGACACCGTGGTCTCCACGCCGGAAATCTTCCGCTACTGGCTGCAGGGCGGGCGCGTTGACGTGGGCTTCCTGGGCGCGGCGCAGATCGATCGCCATGCCAACCTCAACACCACGGTGATCGGCCAGTACGACGCGCCCAAGACGCGGCTGCCCGGCGCGGGCGGTGCGCCGGAGATCGCGGCCAGCGCCAAACAGGTGTTCATCATCATTCGCCAATCCAGACGCAGCTTCGTGCCCGCGCTGGACTTCATCACCACGGTCGGGCATCTGGACGGTGGCGATGCGCGGCAGCGTGCCGGCCTGCCCGGCGCCGGCCCCACCGTGGTCGTCACCGACCTGTGCGTGATGGAGCCCGATCCCGTGACCCGCGAACTCACCGTCACCGCGCTGCATCCCGGCAGCACCCGCGAGCAGGTGAGCGCGGCCACCGGCTGGCCGATCCGCTTCGCCGCCGATCTGGCGCAGACCACCCCACCCAGCGCTGCGGAACTGCAGGCGCTGCGCGCGCTGCAGGCACGCACCGACGCAGCGCATGGCAAGCAGGCAGCCGGAGCCGAGGCATGAGCGAGGTCTATCTGATCGATGGCATCCGCACGCCGATCGGCCGCTACGGCGGCGCCCTGGCCGGCGTGCGCGCCGACGACCTGGGCGCGATACCGATTGCCGCGTTGATGGCACGCAATCCGCAACTGGAACCGGCGCTGATCGACGACGTGTACCTGGGCTGCGCAAATCAGGCCGGCGAGGACAATCGCAATGTCGCGCGCATGAGTCTGTTGCTGGCGGGCTTGCCCAGTTCGGTGCCGGGCAGCACGCTCAATCGCCTGTGCGGCTCGGGGCTGGATGCGGTCGGCACGGTGGCGCGCGGCATCCGTGCCGGCGAGCTGGGCCTGGCGATCGCCGGCGGGGTCGAATCGATGACCCGCGCGCCCTGGGTCATGGGCAAGGCCGAGAGCGCGTTCGCGCGCACGCAACAGCTGGAAGACACCACCATGGGCTGGCGGTTCATCAATCCGCGCCTGCAGGGCGCCTATGGGGTGGAGCTGATGGGCGAGACCGCGGAGAACGTGGCACAGCGCCATGCCATCGCGCGCGAAGACCAGGACGCGTTTGCGCTGCGCAGCCAGCAACGCGCCGCCGCCGCACAGGCGGCCGGTTTCTTCGATGCAGAGATCACCCCGGTGCCGGTGCCCGCACGCAAAGGGGGCGAGGCAAGCGCGGTCGATCGCGACGAGCATCCGCGCCCGAACACCACCGGCGAGATGCTGGCCAAGCTCAAGCCGGTGTTCCGCCAGCCCGGCACGGTGACGGCTGGCAATGCGGCCGGTCTGAACGATGGTGCTGCCGCCCTGTTGCTGGCGTCTGCGCAGGCCGTGCACGCGCATGGACTGACCCCGCGGGCACGTGTGCTCGGCTTCGCCTCGGCGGGCGTGGAGCCGGCCTACATGGGCATCGGCCCGGTACCGGCCACGCAGCGCCTGCTGGCGCGCCTGGGCCTGCGCATCGAGCAGTTCGATGCGATCGAGCTCAATGAAGCCTTCGCCGCGCAGGTGCTGGCCTGCACGCGCGCGTTCGGCCTGGCCGACGATGCCGCGCACGTCAACGCCAATGGCGGCGCCATCGCGCTGGGCCATCCCCTGGGCATGAGCGGCGCGCGGCTGGCGTTGACCTTGTTGCGGCAACTGGAGGCGGGCAATGGGCGGCTTGGGCTGGCCAGCATGTGCATCGGGGTCGGGCAGGGCGTGGCGCTGGCGATCGAGCGCGTCTAGTGCGCCGATTGCAACCGCCGCTGCCGTGACCGCACACCCCACGTTTTGATCCTGCCGTAGCGCAACCGATGGAGATCCCGCATGCGCGACCCCAGCTCTGACACGTCGATCGATCCGCTGCTCGGCTATCGCCGGCCGCGGATCGGCACGCAGCCGGCCTACCTGCATCTGCCCTACGCATCCACCGCATTGCGCGGCCCCACGCGTGCGCCCATCGATATCCCGGCCACGCTGTCGGAAGTCACCGGCCCGCAATTGAATCGGCTCACCATGGGCGAGCATGCCGCCGACCTCACCGCCGGCTTTGCGGGCGAGCCATTGGGCGAGCGCATCATCGTGTCCGGCCGCGTGCTCGACGAAAACGGCAAGCCGGTGCGCAATAGCGTGGTCGAGGTGTGGCAATGCAATGCCGCCGGCCGCTATCAACATGCCGGCGACCGGCATGACGCACCGCTGGATCCAAACTTCCGCGGCACCGGCCAGGTGCTCACCGACGACCATGGCCGCTACGCGTTCAAGACCATCAAGCCGGGCGCGTATCCGTGGCGCAATCACTACAACGCCTGGCGGCCGGCGCATATCCATTTTTCGCTGCATGGCGATGGCATCGGGCAGCGGCTGATCACACAGATGTACTTCCCCGGCGACCCGTTGCTGGCGCACGACCCGATCTACAACTGCGTGGACGATGCGCAGGCGCGCGAACGCATGGTGTCCAGCTTCGACTGGGAAAACGCGGTGAGCGAATACGCGCTGGCCTACCGCTTCGACATCGTGTTGCGCGGTCGCAAGCAAACGGTCTGGGAGTGAATCGATGAGCCTGCACACCACCCCGTCGCAAACCGTTGGCCCGTATTACCGGCTCGGGCTGGAGCCGCTGTATCGCGCGCAACTTGCGCCTGCGCAGGCCGTGGGTACACACGTGCAGGTCAGTGGTTGCGTGTTCGATGGCGCCGGCGCCCCGGTGGCCGACGCAGTGCTGGAGCTGTGGCAGGCCGATGCGGCCGGCATCTATGCGCATGCCGCCGATACGCGCTGCCAGGCGCACGATCCCGGCTTCGATGGCTGGGGCCGCGTGCCGACCGACGCGCAGGGGCGGTTTTCCTTCAGCACCGTCAAGCCGGGCCAGGTCGCCGGGCCGGATGGCAAGCTGCAGGCAGCGCATCTGACCGTGCTGGTCTTCATGCGCGGGCTGTTGCGCGGCGTGTCGACGCGGCTGTATTTCGCCGACGATCCGCAGCTGGGCAGCGACCCCATCCTGGCCCTGGTGCCGGCCGAGCGCCGTAGCACGCTGCTGGCGCAATCGCGCGGTGGCAGCGATTACGTGTGGGACATCCATATGCAGGGCGATGCGGAAACGGTGTTCTTCAACTATTGATCGCGCGGTCGGTGCGCGGGGTGCCATGCATGGTTGTCTCCGTGCGAGCAGCACGCCTGCACCTGCCTGCAGGTGCGGTGCAGCTGTCGCCACGCGCCGGGCAGGCGGGTGCCAGCGCGCGCTGCCCTCGGTGATCCATTGCGATCGTGTGGCAGCTGCGCGCGATGCCGTGATCCCGCCGCGACACGCGCCTTGTCCAAACGTGCAGCACGCATGACCCGCACTGACCACCACGCGTGCACACCACCCAGCACCGCGCACGCCAGTTGGCACTCTTGCGCATCGGTGCCATGCTGACGGCACGCCACCCGAGGCCATGCATGACTGCGACGTCTTCCCTGTTGGGATCCCTGTTTGGCGAGCCTGCCTGCGACGCGTTGTTTGATGACACGGCGCGGGTGCAGGCAATGCTGCACTTCGAATCCGCGCTCGCTCGCGCGCAGGCGCAATGCGGCGTGATTCCCGCCGAGGCCGCGCAAGCCATTGCGGCCGCATGCGACGTGCAGCATTACGATCTGGCCGCGCTGGCGCAGGCCACCGCACTTGCCGGCAACCCCGCCATTCCATTGGTCAAGGCGCTGACCGCGCGCGTGGCCGCCCACGATGCGCAGGCCGCGCGCTGGGTGCACTGGGGCGCCACCAGCCAGGACGTTATCGACACCGGCACGGTACTGCAGCTGCGCGCCGCGCTCGACCTGCTGCTGCCGCGCCTGCAGGGCCTGTGCACCGAGCTGGCTGCGCTGGCCGCGCGCGAACGCAATACCGGCCTGCCTGGTCGTACCTTGTTGCAGCAGGCGGTGCCGGTCACGTTCGGGCTCAAGGTCGCCGCCTGGCTGGATGCGCTGCAGCGCGCGCACCAGCGCCTGCAGGCCCTGCAGCACGATGGCCTGGTGCTGCAGTTCGGGGGCGCGGCCGGCACGTTGGCGTCGTTGCAGGAGCGCGGTCTGGATGTCGCCCAGGCGCTGGCAACCACGCTGGCGCTGCCGTTGCCCGCGATGCCGTGGCATACCGCACGCGATCGCCTCGTCGAGGTCGGCTGTGCGTTCGGCCTGCTGGCCGGCACGCTGGGCAAGATCGGCGGCGACGTGGTGTTGCTGATGCAGTCGGAAGTCGGCGAAGTGTTCGAGCCGGCCGCAGCCGGCAAGGGCGGCTCCTCGGCGATGCCGCACAAGCGCAATCCGGTCTCCAGCGTCGTCGCGGTTGCTGCTGCCACCCGCGTGCCCGGCCTGGTGGCGACCTTGTTCAGCGCGATGGCGCAGCCGCATGAGCGCGCCGCTGGGCAATGGCATGCCGAATGGGAGACCTTGCCGCAGATCGTGTGCCTGACCGCCGGCAGCCTGGCGCAGATGCAAGGCTGCCTGGCCGACCTGCAACTGGACCGCGAGGCCATGCGCGCGCACCTGCACAGCCATGGCGGCGTGCTGTACGCCGAGGCAGCGGTGTTCGCGCTGGCACCACGGCTCGGCAAGCCGCAGGCGCATGCGCTGGTCGAACAGGCGGTGGCACGCGCCCAGGCGCAGCAGCGCCATCTGCGCGAGGTGCTTGGCGACGACGCGCAGGTGAGCGCGGTACTCACGCAGGCGCAACTGCAGGCGGTGTTCGATGTGGACAGCTGGCGCGGCATGTCCTCGGTCTGGATCGATCGCGTGCTGGCCGCTTCTTCATCCCGCTGACGGTGCTCCGATGGCTTATCTCCAGTTGCCCACGCATCGCCTGCACTACCGCCTCGACGGCACCGAGGGCCGCCCCTGGCTGACCTTCTGCAACTCGCTGGGCACCGACCTGCACATGTGGGACGTGCAGATCGCCGCGTTTGCGCCGCATTACCGCATCCTGCGCTACGACCGCCGTGGCCATGGCGATTCGGACACGCCGCCCGGCCCGTATCGGGTTGCCGACCTCGGCCAGGACGTGCTGGCGCTGTGGGATGCGTTGCAGATCGCGCAGAGCGACTTCTGCGGCCTGTCGATCGGCGGACTCACCGGGCAATGGCTGGGCCTGCATGCACCGCAGCGCCTGCGCCGGCTGGTGGTGTGCGCCACCGCGCAGAAGATCGGCAGCAGCGAGAGCTGGAACGCGCGCATCGAGCAGGTGCGCAGCGAAGGCCTGCCGGGGCTGGTCGATGCCACCTTGCAACGCTGGTTCACGCCACCGTTTGCCATCAGCCATGCGCAGCGCCTGGACATGATCGTGGCCGCCTTCGTGTCGACATCGCCGCAGGGCTATATCGCCTGCTGCCAGGCGGTGGCCGACGCCGACTTCCGCGGCGCGCTGGACACGCTGGAGCTGCCACTGCTCGCACTGGCCGGCGACGACGACCCGGTCTGTCCGCCGGCCGATCTGCGCGAGATCGCCTACGCCGCCCCGCACGGCCACTACGCACAGGTGCCCGGCCGGCACATCTGCAACCTGGAGTCGCCGGCCGCGTTCAACCACAGCGTGCTGGGCTTTCTGCAGGCCGACCGCGTGTGACCCTCCACCCGGCCAGGCAGCTGCCGGACGCATGCAGCCGTCACCCCGATTCGGCACACACGACGCTCGTCATTCCCGCTCATGCGTTGCATCTGCGCCCAGCTGACCACGGCCAGCTGCCTGTCGCCGGCGACATCAATCGCAACCAATGCACCTGATATCCCAGCGCTTGCCCTGCGATCGCCGCCAGCATCCCGATTCCCGATTCCCAATTCCCAATTCCCAATTCCCACGCAGGAGAGATTTCCAATGCACGAAGACGAGCGTTACCAGGCGGGCTTGCGCGAGCGCCGACGCGTCCTGGGCGATGCGCATGTCGAGCGCTCGCTGGCCGCACGCACCGAGTTCACCGACGAGTTCCAAACGCTGATCACCCGCTACGCCTGGGGCACCATCTGGACCCGCGATGGCCTGCCCGCGCACACCCGCTCGCTGCTGACCCTGGCGATGATGGTGGCGTTGGGCCACGACGAGGAGTTCAAGCTGCACGTGCGCGCCGCGCGCAACAACGGCGTCACGCCCGAGCAGATCAAGGAAGTCCTGCTGCAGGCCGCGGTCTATTGCGGCGTGCCTGCCGCCAACCATGCCTTCGCGCTGGCCAAGCCCATCCTCGAGGAGCAGGCCGGCGAAGAACAGCCGGTGCGCGAAGGCTGACGGCCACGGCGACGCGTGAGTGCAGCAGGCACGCTGCATTTGCGCGGCATGCGGCGCAAATGCGACCGGTTCGGTTAGCTGTGTCCCTGGCCTGCACTGATGGCACGCCGGGCAGGGGGGCGATCTAGCGCGCGCACTGCGTTGCACCCTGGCCATCCCGTATACACATCGCCTGATGACATCACCCATCGACGACGGGATGATGCACGTACCGCAACGGACCACCGCTTCCGTTCGCACAGGACATTTCCCATGGGGTTGCCGATGCTGCCGCGTACCGTTTGTTTGCTTTTGCTGCTGCTCACCGCATCCGGGCTGCAGGCACAACCGCATCCCGGGCCCGGGACCGAGCTGGCGCAGGTGCGCGCCGACGATGGCCAGACGCTGGCGGTGTGGTCGCGCGTCCCCGCGCAGCCGCGCGGCACGATCCTGCTGGTGCATGGGCGCACCTGGAGTGCGTTGCCCAATTTCGATCTGCAGGTTGCCGACGAGCCGCGCGATGCGCGCTCGGTGCTGGCGGCATTGGCGCAGGCCGGTTACGCCGCCTATGCGGTCGATCTGCGCGGCTACGGCGGCAGTGCGCGCGATCGCAGCGGCTGGAACACGCCCGCGCGCGCCGTGGCCGATGTCGATACGGTGCTGAGCTGGGTTGCCCACCAGCACCCGCAGCTGCCGCCGCCGGCGCTGCTCGGTTATTCCAATGGTGCGCGGGTGGCGCTGCTGATCGGTCAGCAACATCCGCAGGCAGTGTCGGCGCTGGTGCTGTACGGCTTCCCCGACGATGTCGACGCAGCGCCCGACACCACCCCGGCGCCGGCGCAGCCATTGCGTGCGCGCACCACGGCCGCGGCGGCCGGCGAGGATTTCATCACCGCTAACGCCGCACCGCCTAGCGTGCGTGCGGCCTATGTGGCGCAGGCGGTATCGGCCGACCCGGTGCGCACCGACTGGCGCGCGATGGAGCAGTTCGCCTTCCAGCCGGAGCAGGTGACCACGCTGCCGGTCTTGCTGCTGCGTGGCGTCGACGATCCCATCGCGACCCAGGCGGACAACGCGCACCTGTACGCACGCCTGCGCAGCGAAGACCGCAGCTGGGTCACGCTGCCGCACGCCGATCACGTGGCGCATGTCGAGGACACCCATGCCGCCTGGGTGGATGCGGTGGTGAGCTTCCTGCGCCGGCCGCGCTGAGCGCGCCCGCCGGCGACTAACTCAACAACGCACCCAGCCGCTGCGCCGCCTGTTTCAACGGCTCCAGCAGCGTCTGCATCGTCTGCAGGCTCACGCGCCCGGCCTGGGCGCCGATGTTGAGCGCGGCGATCACCTCGCCGCGCAGGTTGCGCACCGGCACCGCGATCGAGCGCAGGCCGATTTCCAGTTCCTGGTCGGTCAGGCACATGCCTTCGCGGCGCGTGCGCGCCAGCACTTCCAGCAGTGCAGACGCCTGGGTCACGGTGCGGTCGGTGCGCGGGCGCAGCGTGGTGCGCTCCAGGTACGCCTGCAAGGTGTCGCCGGGCAGGGCGGCCAACAGGACGCGGCCCATCGAGGTGCAGTAGGCCGGCAGGCGTGTGCCCGGGCGCAGCCCGATCGACATGATGCGCACCGTCTCGGCACGCGCCACGTACAGCAGGTCGTCGCCGTCCAGCACGCCCAGCGAGCAGGATTCGTGCAACTGGTCGCGCAGCCCGTCCAGCACCGGCTGCGCCGCCGCGGTCATCGACGAAGATGCCGCATACGCACCGCCGATCCCCAGCACGCGCGGCAGCAGCACGTAGCCGCGGCCCTGCTCGCCGACATAGCCCAGCCTGGCCAGGGTATGCAGCACCCGCCGCACCGCCGCACGCGAGATGCCGGTTTCCAGGCTGATCTGCGACATCGTCACCTCGCGCGCGTGCTGGGCGAACACGCTCAGCACCACCAGCCCGCGGCCCAGCGAGGTCATGAAGTCCGGGTCGCCCTGGGCGGCGGCGATCTGCTGCATCAACTCATGCGGCAGGCCGCGTTCGCTCCCGGCGGTGGCCACGGTGGTGGTGGGTTTGCGGCGGCTGGAGGCGGGCTCGGGCATCGGATCGCAGCTTGGACGGGTCCGTGCATGGTAAGCGCTCACGCCGATACATGCCCCCGGTCGCAGCTTGTGCCCGGACATGTAAGCGCTTCACCCTGGTTGCCGCATAATCGTTGCTGGTTTGTTTCGGATCGGTCTCCTTAGTCCATGAAAACCCCCAAGGGCCTGCAACCGCTGATCGACGACGGCATCATCGACGAAGTGTTGCGACCACTGAAGAGCGGCAAGGAAGCATCCGTCTATGTGGTCAGTACGGGCGCCGACATCCTGTGCGCCAAGGTCTACAAGGACATGGCGCAACGCAGTTTCCAGGCGCGCGTGCAATATCAGGAAGGCCGCAAGGTGCGTGGCAGCCGGCAGGCGCGCGCGATGGGCAAGGCCACCAAGTTCGGCCGGCGCGAAGCCGAGACCGCATGGAAGAACACCGAAGCCGAGGTGCTCTATCAACTGATGGACGCCAGCGTGCACGTGCCTAAGCCGCGCGGCTATTTCCACGGCGTGCTGCTGATGGACCTGGTCACCGACGAGGCCGGCCACAGCGCACCGCGGCTGGGCGAAGTGGACCTGGAGCCGGAGCAGGCGCGCAGCTTCCACGCCAGCCTGATCGGCGATGTGGTCAAGATGCTGTCGCTGGGCCTGGTGCACGGCGACCTGTCCGAATACAACGTGCTGGTCTCGCCCGAGGGCCCGGTGCTGATCGATTTCCCGCAGGTGGTCAGTGCTGCCGGCAACAACGCCGCACGCGACATGCTGCTGCGCGATGTGCACAACCTGCGCGACTGCCTCGGCCGCTTCGCCCCGGAGTTGCTGGACACCCATTACGGCGAAGAGATGTGGGCGCTGTTCGAAAAGGGCGAGCTGCGCCCGGACAGCGTGCTGACCGGCCGCTTCAAGTTCGACACCCGCCGCGCCGACGTGCGTGCCATCCGCGCCTCGATCGAGGACGCACGCCAGGAAAACCTCATCCGTCAGCAGGGCCGCGAGGCCGCTGCCGAGGACGACGACTAGGCCGCTGTTGCGTTCGCGCGCGATGCGGCGTCACAGCAGCGACACAGTTGGCGCGCATGCCGGCATGCATCGCTCACGACTGTCATGCAGGTGCGTGCCGATGCAGGCGCGCAGCCACGATGCAGTGCAGCAAAAAACCAACAGATGCTGATGATGCGACTGTTCGCCAGGCATCGCCATGGCAGGCGCATGCATCGGCAGCACGGGGTTTTTGCGGTACTGCCGCGCATCTCCGGCACCGCCATTGAAATAATTGATGGCGTTGAATGGTGATTGATCATAAGTATCTGGCAGGCTCAGCCATCGTCTCCTGGAGAGTCCGCCATGTCGTTTGATCCCGATGTCGTGCGCCTGTTTGCCCAGCTTCAACACGCCGCTCAACCACCGATGGAAACCCTGCCGATCGAGGGCGCGCGCGCAATGATGCGTGCACTCGGCACGCAGCTGGGCTTTTCGCGTGTGGAGATGGCCGAGGTGCGCGACCTGCAGGCCGGCACCGCTGCCGGCCCGGTGCGTCTGCGTCTGTATCGCCCGTCCGGGCTGGCTGCCGGTCCGGCCCCGACCTGCCTGTTCGTGCACGGCGGCGGCGGTGTGGTGGGCGACCTCGACTCCCACGACGACGTCTGCCGGCAACTGGCGGCGCGCGCCGGCTGCCAGCTGCTGGCGGTCGACTATCGCCTGGCGCCGGAACATCCCGCGCCGGCCGGCGTGGAGGACGTGATTGCGACCCTGCACTGGCTGGTTGCCCAGCCCGATGCGGTCGGTGCCGACGTGCAGCGCCTGGCCGTGGCCGGCGACAGCATCGGCGGGGCCATGGCCGCAGTCGCGGCGCTGGCCGCGCGCGATGCCGGGATCGCGTTGCGCTGCCAGGTGCTGGTGTATCCGCTCACCGATGCGCGCGAGGACAACGGCCAATACCCGTCGCGATCACATAACGCCGGCCTGCCGCCGCTGACCACAGAGGCAGTGCGCTTCTTCAATCGTCATCTGTTGCCCGACCCGGCCATTGCACAGGACTGGCGCGTCTCGCCGATGCTGGTGCCGGAGGTGGCCGGCGTTGCGCCCGCACTGGTCATCGTGGGCGAGCGCGACATGCTCTACGACGAAGGCCGCAGCTATGCCGAACGCCTGCGCGCCGCCGGTGTGGAAGTCACCCTGCACAGCTTTCCCGGCATGATCCACGGCTTCATCAATATGGGCGGCGTCCTGCGCGCCGCCGGCGAAACGCTGGAGATGGCAGCGCTGCTGCTGCGCCAGCGCTTGCTGCCCGCCGTCGAGCGCAGGGCCGCATAAGGGCGTGCGGCAGGCGTGCCATGCGCGCGCTGCCGCAGCGCTGCAGCCATGCCCGCATGTGGATCACCGCGCGAGGGAAAGACGACGATGCAGGCTTGCAGGTGCGCAAGTCCTGCGGGCCGCCAGCAGGCTCAGAAGTTGAAGCGGAACGTGGTCATCAGCACGTGGTTTTCGCGGTCCACCGTGCTGGTGTTGACGAACTGATTCAGATAACCGACGTCGACATTGGCAATGTCGTTGAACTTCCAGTTGATGCCGACGAAGACGCGGTTCTGGTCCACACCGCGCCGGGCGCCCCACTCGGTGTGGTCGAGATTGACGAACAGTTCGTTGAAGGCCACCCACGACAGTTGCGCAGACAATGCACTGGGCCGGACCGCCCTGATCATCTGGCGCACCCGATACCCTTCGTCGCTGAAACCTTCGCGGTGCCGCTGCTCCAGGCGGGTGCGACTGGTGATGGTGATATTGGCAATCGGATCGAACTGATATTGAAACTGCCCCCACCAGCGATTTTCGCGGTTGGAGGACTGCCCGGCCGGGTGGCTGATGATGGTGTCATAGCCCATCCAGACACTGGCCTTGGGAGTGAACCGGTAAAACACCGCAGGGCGCAGGATCAACTGGTCGAACTGTTCGCCCTCTTCGCGCCAGCGAGGGTGCACATCCATGCTCCAGTACAGGTTTTCGACCGGCAGCTTGCCCTGGGCATACACGCTCAGCCAGTAACGCCCGTCTTCCTCGGTCTGCGCGGCCGCTTGCGAGGTGCCGCCCAGCATCAGCAGCAGGGCGGGGCAGGCGATCCGGTAGCTGGCCGTCAGCAGCGCGCGCAGTCTGTTCATCGTCAGGAAGTCGTC
The DNA here is from genome assembly GCF_040203315.1 of Xanthomonas sp. WHRI 8393. Lineage (NCBI taxonomy): Bacteria > Pseudomonadati > Pseudomonadota > Gammaproteobacteria > Lysobacterales > Lysobacteraceae > Xanthomonas > Xanthomonas sp. WHRI 8393. Next base: position 558,371 of record NZ_JBEGGL010000001.1, read on the forward strand.
GGTGGTGCCGGAGCATACCAACTCGTTCGCGACCTCCATCGCGCTTTTCGGCACCGCCGCTGCGATACCGGCGTGTTGCTTCGCTTGCGGCGACATGCCGTCGCGCCATGACATCCGCTGACAAACATTCACGCGTGTGCCGCGTGTAAACGCATGCGTCCGAACAGGCAGCCGCCATGCAGCTGCCCACGCACCGGCGAGCGCTTACGCCACCTGGCTGCGGCGCGCCCGCTCCAGATGCACCAGCAGCAACGAGATCGCCGCCGGCGTCATGCCGGCAATGCGTTGCGCCTGGCCGATGCTTTGCGGGCGCACGCGCTCGAGTTTCTGCTGCACCTCGATCGACAGCCCGCGCACGCCGGCATAATCGAATCCATCCGGAATCGGCGTGGTTTCGTGGCGCTGCTGGCGTGCGATGTCGTCGCGCTGGCGGTCCAGGTAACCGGCGTATTTGACGCTGATCTCCACCTGCTCGGCCACCTGCGCATCGTCCACGCCCGGCCCCAGCGTCGGCACGCGCATCAGCGCGGCGTAATTGAGTTCGGGGCGCTTGATCAGGTCCAGCACGTTGGTTTCGCGGCTCACCGCCACGCCCAGGGTCTGGGCCACTTCGCGGCCCAGTGCATTACCCGGGGTCGCCCACAGCACCGACAGGCGCGCGCTTTCGCGCTGCACCGCCTCCTGCTTGGCGGAGAAGCGCGCCCAGCGCGCATCGTCGACCAAGCCCATCGCGCGGCCGACGCCGGTGAGGCGCGCATCGGCGTTGTCCTCGCGCAGCTGCAGGCGGTATTCGGCGCGGCTGGTGAACATGCGATACGGCTCGGTGGTGCCGTGGGTGATCAGATCGTCCACCAGCACGCCCAGGTAGGCCTCGTCGCGGCGCGGCGACCACGCCGGCAAGCCCTGCACATGGCGCGCGGCATTGAGCCCGGCCAGCAGGCCCTGTGCGGCGGCCTCCTCGTACCCGGTGGTGCCATTGATCTGCCCGGCGAAGAACAACCCGCCCACCGCCTTGGTTTCCAGCGAGGCCTTGAGCCCGCGCGGGTCGAAGAAGTCGTATTCGATCGCATAGCCGGGGCGGGTGATATGCGCCTGTGCAAACCCGTGGATCGAGCGCACCAATGCCAGCTGCACGTCGAACGGCAACGAGGTGGAGATGCCGTTGGGGTAGATCTCGGCCACTTCCAGGCCTTCGGGCTCGACGAAGATCTGGTGGCTGCTCTTCTCGGCAAAGCGCACCACCTTGTCTTCGATCGACGGGCAGTAACGCGGGCCGATGCCCTCGATCTGCCCGGAATACAGCGGCGAGCGATGCAGCGCGCTGCGGATGATGTCGTGGGTCTGTTCGGTGGTCTGGGTGATCCAGCAGCTGACCTGGCGCGGGTGATCGCCGAGCTGGCCCATGAATGACATCACCGGCAGCGGATCGTCGCCGGGTTGTTCGGCCATCACGCTGTAGTCGAGCGTGCGCCCGTCGATGCGCGGCGGGGTGCCGGTCTTGAGCCGGTCGATCGCGAACGGCCGCTCGCGCAGACGCGCGGCCAGCGTGGTGGCCGGCGGGTCGCCCATGCGTCCGGCCGCGTACTGGGTCTCGCCGACGTGGATCTTGCCGGCCAGGAAGGTGCCGGCGGTCAGCACCACCGAAGGCGCTTCGAAGCGCAGCCCGGTCTGGGTGATCACGCCGCGCACGCCGTCGGCTTCGGCGGCGCCGTTGTGGATGATCAGATCGTCCACCGCCGCCTGGAACACGGTCAGGTTGGGCTGCGCCTCGACGATGCGGCGGATGGCGTTGCGGTAGAGGTTGCGGTCGGCCTGGCAACGGGTGGCGCGCACCGCTGGCCCCTTGGAGGCATTGAGCGTGCGCCACTGGATGCCGGCCTGATCCGCCGCGCGTGCCATCGCCCCGCCCAGCGCGTCGATCTCCTTGACCAGATGGCCCTTGCCGATCCCGCCGATGGCCGGGTTGCAGCTCATCGCGCCCACCGTCTCGATGTTGTGGGTCAGCAGCAAGGTGCGCGCACCGGCGCGCGCGGAGGCCAGCGCCGCCTCGGTGCCGGCATGGCCGCCGCCGATCACGATGACGTCGTAGCGATAGAAGGAGTCGGACATGGGCGTGGACCAGGAGCAGAAGGAGGTTGGCGGCCGCGAAAGTATCGGCTGAAGGGCGAGTAAGGTCACTCGACGGATAAAAATGTGATGTAGATCACATCATCGAACACTGGCTCTCAAGTTGGCATGTTCCGTGCGGATATCCCTAGTGCACCCGTCGTGGCATTGCGACATGGGCGCAAGGCTGGAATTGGAACAGGGGCCAGCCACGCGTGCGATGGGGTAGCGTAAGGGTCGGTAGTCGGGGGACTGCCGACCCTTATTTTTTTCCGCGCTCCACCGCCCGCCGCAGCCCTGGCTGCTCGAACGGGGTGCCCAGGTGCGCCAGAGCGGACCGCACGACAAAAACATAAAGCCCCGGCATGCCGGGGCTTTATGCGTTGGAGGCGCCGATATCCGACAGGGCCGGAACAGGGGGGATCCAGATTTCCCTGTCGGACATCGACATAAGTCGGTCAGTGCGCCCGGCCGGGTCAAAACATGACGTGGCGGGTCACACAGAGCGCCTAGCTTGCGACCAAGTGCCGGCTGAACGCAAGCCCCCAACATCGCCATTTGTGGGCCACGTCGCAGTCAGCAACTCAGGGAATCTGCTCACGTGTGTTGCGCGGCGCGGTCTGCCGTTGAATCTCGCGGATCACCCGCGGCGGCGCACCGATGCGAGGCGGCCGCGACGGCGGAGCGCCAGTCGCCGGTGGGCGATTGGGCTGTTGCGGGCGCGGGCCGTTGGGACGGGGCCCATTGTTGAACGAGCCGCGCGGACGTGGCGGCCGGTACTGCGGGCGGCGATCGTTCTGGCGGTAGTAATAGCCACCGCGGTAGACCGGATACGCCGGGTAGTCGTACAGCCCGATCGAACCGGCGCCGTAAGGGTAACCGTAGGGGTTGCCGTAGAAATATGGCGAGTACCCCGGCGGATAGCGGTACTGCACCGCGGGCGCGCCGCGGTAATAGCCGCCCGACCCCGCACCGGTGTAGTCGTAGGTTGTGCAGCCGCCCAGGGCCAGTAGCCCGGCGGCGAAGATCAGACGGAATTTCATGGATGGTGCCCTCCTGCAACCATGGTGTCACTTTCGAACCGATGCATTGAATCGGTCCTTAACTGTGCCGCAATGTGGTGCTTCTGCATCGATCCAGCATGCGCGGGTGCCGCGCGTGCAGCCGTGAAGGCGGGGACGATACGTTAATCTTGCAGGCATGATCGAGACGGTCCCGCTTGCCCATTCCGACGTCCTGCAAGCTGCTGCGCGCATCGCGCCGCAGTGCGTGCCGACACCGCTGCTGAACTCGCACAGCCTGGACGCCCTCTGCGGTGCGCAGCTGTTCTTCAAGGCCGAACACCTGCAGCGCAGCGGCGCCTTCAAGTTCCGTGGCGCCTGCAACGCGGTGTGGTCGTTGCCGGAGGAGCTGGCCGCGCGTGGGGTGGTCACCCATTCGTCCGGCAATCACGGCGCCGCACTCGCACTTGCCGCGCGCACGCGCGGGATCGGCTGCCACGTGGTGGTGCCTGAAGGCGCGGTGGCCGCCAAGCTGGCCAATATTTCCCGTCACGGCGCCACGCTGTGGCGTTGCGCGCCCACCATCGCGGCGCGCGAGCAGATGTGTGCCGACGTCCAGGCCGGCAGCGGCGCGACGCTGGTGCATCCGTATACCGACCCGGCGGTGATCGCCGGGCAGGGCACCGCCGCGCTGGAGCTGCTGCTGCAGAGCGGCGGGCTGGATGTGCTGGTGGCACCGGTCGGCGGCGGTGGGCTGGCCGCCGGCAGTGCGCTGGCGCTGCAATCGGCGCCGGGCTGTGCGCTGGTGCTGGCCGAGCCGAGCGGGGCGGCCGATACCGCGCGCTCGCTGGCGGCCGGCGAGCGCCTGGTCGACTTCGTGCCCGACACGCTCTGCGACGGCCTGCGCGGCACCCTGGGTGCGCCCAATTTCGCAGTGTTGCAGGCCGCCGGCGCGCAGGTGATCACCGTGGACGATGCGGCGGTGGTGCAGGCGATGCGGCTGATCTGGCAGGTGCTCAAACAGGTGGTGGAGCCGTCCTCGGCGATTGCGCTGGCAGCGGTGCTGGGCGACCCGGCGCGCTTTGCCGGGCGGCGGGTCGGGCTGATCCTGTCCGGCGGCAATGTCGATCTGGATGCGCTGCCGTGGGCCGCGGCGTGAGCAGGCGGTCGCGTGGGATCGGTCTGTGGGGCTGGTGCTGGCGCCTGTGCATGCTGACGCTGATCTGGCTGGTGGGCGTGGCCGGCTGGATCGTCTGGGTCGGCGATCGCGACCAGGCCGCGCCGGCCGACGTGATCATCGTGCTGGGCGCGGCTGCCTACGACGCGCGCCCTTCGCCGGTGTTCGAAGAGCGCATCCGGCATGCGCTGGACCTGTACGCGCAGGGCTACGCGCCGCGGCTGCTGTTCACCGGCGGCTTCGGCAATGGCGCGCGCTTTGCCGAATCGCAGGTGGCGCGGCGCTACGCGCTACGCCACGGCGTACCGCCGGAGGCGATCGTGATCGAGACGGTCTCGCGCACCACCCGGCAGAATCTGCAGCAGGCACGCGCGCTGATGGACCGGCACGGCATGCACCGGGCGATCATCGTCAGCGACCCGTTGCACATGGCGCGCGCGCTGCGGCTGAGCGATGAGCTGGGGGTGGACGCGCTGGCCTCTTCCACGCCCAGCACGCGCTTTCGCAGCTTCCACACCAGCTGGCGCTTCCTGCTGCAGGAGGTCTATTACTTCCATCGCGATCTGGTGGTGCAGGGCGCCTGACGCCGGGTATGCCGCAGGGCAGGCGTGTTGAAGCGCAAAACGCGCTCTATGATGCCGCTTTCCCAGCGGCAGGTTCGAGCATGAGCGAGCGCAATCGGCAACACGCCACCGGCCTGGTCCAGGCCTATTACGCGGCATTCAACCGCGGCGATTGGGACGCCATGCTGGCGTTCCTGGCCGAGGACGTCGCGCACGATCTCAACCAGGGCCCGCGCGAGATCGGCCGGGCGGAATTTGCCGCCTTCCTGCAGCGCATGAACGACAGTTACCGCGAGCAGCTGCGCGACATCGTGATCACCGCCAACGAGGATGGCACCCGGGTCGGTGCCGAGTACGTGGTGCACGGGGTCTACCACACCACCGACGAAGGCCTGCCGGAAGCCAATGGGCAGACCTATGTGCTGCCGGGTGGTGCGTTCTTCGATGTGCGCGACGGCAAGATCACCCGCGTCACCAACTACTACAACCTGCAGGAATGGATCGCGCAGGTGTCGCGCTGAGCGCATCGACCGCCACGGCGTAGGAGCGCACCTGGGCGCGATGAGGCGTTACCGGCAATGCTGGTCGCGCCCGGGTGCGCTCCTACGTGATTGGTGCGGTGTTGCGGCCGGAGCTGTGCCTATGTAGGAGCGCGCTTGCGCGCGATGGGGCGTTACCGGCGATGCCTGGTCGCGCCCAGGTGCGCTCCTACGTGGGTGGGGGTTACAGCAACACGATCCCGACCACCACCAGGATGAAGATGCCCCACTTGAGCGTCTGGTACAGCGGGTTGTTGCGTTCTTTCAGCGCCTTGGCCTTCAGGCGCGCGGCATAGAAATAGCGGAACACGCGGTTGATGCCGCCGGTCTTGTCGCCTTCCTGATTGGGCGAGGCACCGGCCGAGAGCAGGCTGCGACCGACGAAGCGGTTCACCGCCGCGGCCCAACGCCAGCGCATCGGGCGCTCGATGTCGCAGAACAGGATGATGCGGTCCTGGTCGGTGTCGTTGCGCGCGTAGTGGATGTAGGTCTCGTCGAACATCGTCCACTCGCCATCGCGCCAGCTGTGGCGCTGCCCGTCGACATCGATGAAGCAGCGGTCGTCGTTGGGCGTGGCCAGCCCCAGGTGCAGGCGCATGGACCCGGCGAACGGGTCGCGGTGCGGGCGCAGTTCGCTGCCCGGCGGCAACTCGGCGAACATCGCGGCCTTGACCGTGGGGATGGACTTCAGCAACGCAGTGGTCTGCGGGCACAGTTCAGACGCCGACGGGTGCGCGGTGCCGTACCACTTCAGATAGAAGCGCTTCCAGCCACGGCGGAAGAACGAGTTGAAGCCGATGTCGGTGTAGCCGTCGGCAGCGCGGATCTTCTGCATCTGCTGCAGCGCCACCGCTTCATCGCGGATCAGCGGCCAGTTGGCGCGCAGCGGCGCCAGCTCCGGAAATTCCTTGCCGGGATCGATGAACGGCGTGGTCGGCACGCGCGAACACAGATACATCAGCGTGTTGATCGGCGCCATGAAGGTGGAATGGTCCAGCAGCTGCCGGCTGAGCCGGTGCCGTACGCGACCGCGGTAATGGATGTACAGCGCCGATGCGATGAACAGCGCGATGATGAGCCACTTCAACATTGGGAAGGCCGATTGGGGGACGGGGGCCGCAAACCTAAGAGCGGCTATCAAAACGACAATGCAGCAGCCGGGCGGGGGCGCTGCCGGTACTCGGAACCGGCATGTACCACGCGTACATGCCGGTTCCTGCGCGCCGTCTGCAGCCACCTGGCGGCTGCGTGCTGCGTTTTGCTAACCACGCCGGTTCAGGCGTCGAAAAGGCAAGCCGCAACAGGAACATGCGGCCATTGACTGCTGAATTCTACCGGGTGTCGCGACCGAGCCTGACAGGTCAGCATTGGTGCCGTCGCAAAACTGTGTGTCTCGCCGGCAACGGCTGCGTTGCCGCCGGCGATCTGCACCGCCGCTAGTCGATGCGGCGGCGGATCGGGATCGAGGCCACCGGGACGCTGGCGACATCGTGTCCCTGCTCGCGGATGGGCGCGCCCGGCGCCGGTGCCCAGGCGTGGGCATAGATCACTTCCCAGGAGCTGGGCAGGGTGCCGTCCGGCCGCCGCAAGGGCTCATAGGCGGCGCTGGCGGCGGCAAAACGGCCGCGTCCGGTCAGGGTGGCGCGGCGATTGCTGAGTGCGTTGGTGGCGCCCATCGCGCGCAGCTCGCGCATCAGCGCGGGCAGGTCGCTGTAGGTCAGCGTGAACAGGTCGCGGTCCAGCACGGGGTCGCGGAAGCCGGACATCAGCAAGGCATCGCCGAACTGGGCGATCGGCGGAAAGCGGCTGACATGCGGTGCCGGGTCGGCCTGGGCGAACGCCTCGCGCAGCTCGATCAGCGTCTCCGGGCCGAAGGTGGAGCACAGCAACAAGCCGCCTGGCCGCAGCGCGCGGCGGAAACCGGCAAATACCGCGGGCAGGTCTTCCACCCACTGCAGGCACAGGTTGCTGAAGATCACGTCCACGCTGCCGTCGGCCACCGGCAAGGCGCGTGCATCGGCGCAGACCTGCGCGAACGGCTTCCACCAGCCCGCCGCCTTGCGCGCCTGGCGCAGCATCGGCATGGCCTGGTCCAGCGCGATCACCTGCGCCTTGGGCCAGCGCTTCTTGATCGCGCCGCTGGCATGGCCGGGGCCGGCGCCGACATCCAGCACCACCTTGGGCACCTGGTCGCCCAGGTAGTCGAGCGATTCGAGCAGGCGCGCTTCGGCTTCGCGCTGTAGCGCGGCGGCGGCGGCATAGCTGCTGGCGGCACGCGCAAAGGCGCGCCGGACGTGGCGGGGGTCGAAAGTACTGTTCATGAGCGGCGCTATTGTCGCCTGTGGCCGGGGCGGAGGGAATCGATGGATGGCCTGGCATCGGCCTGGCGAGTCTGCAGACGTTCGGTCTGCCGGTGGCTGCGCTGCGAGCGGCACGGGGTTCAACGGGGCCTGACCAAACACCCACCGGATGCCCGCGGCGGTCGCCACGACTCGCCGCGTGGCCGAGGCGCTCTAGAACGTGCCGGGATAGCTGCCGCCGTCGATCAGCAGGTTTTGCCCGGTGATGTAGCCGGCCTGCGCGCTGCACAGAAACGCGCAGGCCGCGCCGAATTCGTCCGGCTCGCCGAAGCGTGCGGCGGGAATGCCCGCACGCTTGCGCTCGACGACGTCTTCGACGCTGCTGCCTTGCTGTTGCGCGATCGCCGCGAAGTTGCCGCGCAGGCGGTCGGTGGCGAACTGGCCGGGCAACAGATTGTTGATGGTGACGTTGTCGGCCACCGTGCTGCGCGCCAGCCCGGCGACGAAGCCGGTGAGGCCGGCGCGCGCGCCATTGGACAGGCCCAGGATGTCGATCGGCGCCTTCACCGCACTGGAGGTGATGTTGACGATGCGACCGAAGCGCCGCGCGCGCATCGCATCGACGCTGGCGCGGATCAGTTCGATCGGCGCCAGCATGTTGGCGTCCAGTGCGCGCAGCCAGTCGTCGCGTTCCCACTGGCGAAAATCGCCGGGCGGCGGGCCACCGGCATTGTTGATGAGGATATCCAGCTGCGGGCAGGCGGCGAGCGCATCGCTGCGTCCCTGCGGGGTGGCGATATCGGCCACCACGCTACGCACTTCGCCGGCGCCTGGCAGTGCGCGCAATGCCTCGGCGGATTGCTCCAGGGCAGCGCGGCCGCGCGCGACGATCACCACGTTGACGCCTTCGCTGGCCAGTGCGCGTGCGCAGCCCAGCCCCAGGCCCTTGCTGGCGGCGCAGACCAGTGCCCAGCGCCCGGCGATTCCCAGATCCATGCGTGTGTCCTCGATCAGCGATGCCGCATGATCGACGATCCGCTCATGGCACGGACGCAACGAAGCGTTGCAGCGCCTCGGCGACCTGATCGGCATGACCAAGAAACGGTGCGTGCCCGCCACCGGCAATGGTCAGGGCCTGCGCGTGCGGCGTCAGCGCGGCGGCGGCCTGCATGCCGGCCGCCGGTACCAGCCGGTCGCGCTGGCCCGCGATCCACAGGCTGGGGCGCGCGAGTTGCGGCAGCGCGCGGCGCAGGTCGCTGCGTTCCAGCAGCTGCAGGCCTTGCTGCAGTGCTTCGGCGGCCGGTTCGCCACGCGCCGCCAGCGTCTCGCGCAGGCTGCGCAACTCGCTGCGGGCATGCGCCGAGCCCAGCGTATCCAGCGCCAGAAACCGCTCCAGCGTGCCGTGATAATCGCGCGCCAGGTCCTGGCCGAATTGCACGAACACCTCGCGCTCGACGGCGTCGGACCAATCTTGGCCACGCACGAAACGCGGCGTGGCCGCGATCATCGCCAGCCCGCGTACCTTGGGCTGGGTGGCTGCGGCATGCAGCGCGAACAGCCCGCCCAACGACCAGCCGACCCACACCGCCGGCGGCGTGGCGGCGGCAATGCCGGCGACCACGTCCGGCAGCGCCAGCGGCGTGCTGTCGCCACGGCTGAAACCGTGTCCGGGCAGATCCACCAGGTGCAGTTGATGCTGCGCGGCCAGGCGTTCCACCAATGGCGCGAACACGCCGCCGTGCAACGCCCAACCGTGCAGAAGAACCAGCGCAGGCCCGTGGCCGATGACATCGATATGCATGCGGGGATTGTCGCTGATGGCGCTGACCGGCGCATGGGTCGGCGCGTGCGGCGCAAGGTGTCTTGCGTCAGCCTGCGCTGCGCGTGGAGCCGATCTGCGCGGCACGTCAAGCCGGTTGCGGACACGCAGGACCGCACCGACAGTAGCGATCTGCTCACATCAACGACGCGGACACTGCTACGTCGAGCACCGGCCGCCGTCGCGCGGCTACTGCGCAATCGTCTGGATCGTCGCCCTCAGGCAGACGCACGCAGCGGTTGCCGGCTGACCACATCGCGCGCCTGCACGATGGCCTCGATCAAGGCCTGCACCTGCTGCGGCGTATGCAGCGCGGACAGGGTCACACGCAGACGCGCCTTGCCTTCGGGCACGGTGGGTGGGCGGATCGCGCCGACCAGGAAGCCGGCCTGTTCCAGCGCGGCCGACATCGCCATCACCGTGGCTTCTTCGCCGCATAGCAGGGGCTGGATCGGCGTATCCGAGGCCATCAGCTCGAAGCCATGCCGGCGTGCGCCATCGCGGAAACTGCCGATCGACTCGACCAGCTTGGCGCGCCGCCAATCGTCGCGACGCGCCAGTCGCACTGCCGCCAACGTCGCAGCGACCTGCGCCGGTGGTAACGCGGTGGTGTAGATGTAGGGGCGCGCGGTTTCGGCCAGATGGCGCACCAGCGCTGCATCGCCGACCACCACCGCGCCATAGCCGCCGAGCGCCTTGCCCAGCGTCACCAGCTGCAGCGGCACTTCGGCCACGCCCAGTCCGGCATCGGCAACGCAACCGCGCCCCTGCGGGCCGAGCACGCCCACGCCATGTGCGTCGTCGACGTAGAACAGCGCCTGCTGCATGCGTGCCACCAGGCTCAACGCACGCAGCGGCGCGACATCGCCATCCATGCTGAAGACGCCATCGCTGGCCAGCATCGCCGCGCCCTCGGGCGAGCCCTTGAGCTGACGCATCGCGCCTTCCACATCCAGGTGCGGATAACGACGCAACCGGCAGCCGGCCAGGCGTGTGGCATCGAGCAGGCTGGCGTGGTTGAGCCGGTCCTGCACGCAGACATCGTCGTCCTCGCTGAGCAAGGCCTGCTGCACCGCCAGGTTGGCGATGAAGCCGCTGCCGAACAGCAGCGCCGATGGATAGCCGAGCCACTCGGCGATCTCGCGCTCCAGCGTTTCGTGCGCGGTGTGGTGGCCGCAGATCAGGTGCGAGGCGGTGGCGCCGGCACCATCGCGCGCGGCGGCGTCCTGCAACGCGGCGACCACTTCGAACTGCTGCGACAGGCCCAGATAGTCGTTGGAGCAGAAACCGGTCAGCCAGCGGCCATCGACTTCCAGCCGCACGCCATCGCGACGGCTCACCAGCCGCCGCACCCGCACCCGTTCCTGGGCCACACGCAAGGTGCGCAGCGACGAAATCCGTTCGTGCAGATCGGGGCGGGCCATGGGGGCGTTCAACGGCAGAAGGGGGCGTTAGCGTAGCCTGCCGCGCCCGGCACGCCCAGCCGGCACCGACGACCGGTGCCGGACGTTCGATTCGCGGTTAGGCGGCGTGCTCGCAGGCCGTGCTGCGGGTGATCTCCGCATGCACGGTGCCGGGGTGGTCGTGGTCGGCGGCGTCGACGGTGATCTGCATCGGGCGCAGGCCCAGGCGCTGGAACAGAGCCTGGTCGCGTTCGGTGTCCGGGTTGCCGGTGGTCAGCAGTTTTTCGCCGTAGAAGATCGAGTTGGCACCGGCCAGGAAGCACAGCGCCTGCAGTTCGTCGCTCATCGCCTCGCGGCCGGCGGACAGGCGCACCATCGAACGCGGCATCGTGATGCGGGCGACCGCGATCATGCGTACGAACTCGAACGGATCCAGTTGCTGGGTGCCGTGCAGCGGGGTGCCGGCGACCTGGACCAGCTGGTTGATCGGGACCGAATCCGGATGCGCCGGCAGCGTGGCCAGCGCCAACAGCAGGCCGATGCGGTGCTCGCGGGTTTCGCCCATGCCGACGATGCCGCCGCAGCAGGTCTTCAGGCCGACATCGCGCACGTGCTCCAGCGTGTTCAGGCGATCCTGATACTGGCGGGTGTGGATGATCGAGTCGTAGTAATCCGGCGCGGTGTCCAGATTGTGGTTGTAGTAGTCCAGCCCGGCGTCCTTGAGCGCACGCGCCTGGCCGGCGTCGAGCATGCCGAGCGTGGCGCAGGTTTCCAGGCCCATTGCCTTGACCTCGCGGATCATCGCCGCCACCTTGGGGATGTCGCGCTCCTTGGGCGAGCGCCAGGCCGCGCCCATGCAGAAGCGCGAGGCGCCGGCGGCCTTGGCCTGGCGTGCCTTGGCGACGACCTCTTCGGTCTCCATCAGCTTCTGCGCGGTCACGCCGGTGTCGTAGCGCTGCGCCTGCGGGCAGTACGCGCAGTCTTCCGGGCAGCCGCCGGTCTTGACCGACAGCAGCGTGGACACCTGCACCTGCGCCGGATCGAAATGGGCGCGATGCACGCTGGCAGCGCGGTGCAGCAGCTCCGGAAACGGCAGGTCGAACAGCGCCTGCAGCTCGTTGCGATCCCAGTCATGGCGTACGACAACAGACATCGGGGTTTCCTGACAGTCAGCGGCTTGGAAGCCAGGCAGTCTGGTGAGCATGGAAGAGGCTGTCAACTTCGAAGAAGCCAACTCGGTTTACAGGTGGCCGCGCCGGCTGTTGCGGTTGCTGCTGCCGAGCCGGTGCCTGGTGTGCGCGGAACCCGGCAGCGCCGACTGCGATCTGTGCCCGTCGTGTCGCGCCGCATTGCCGGATCACGGGCACGCCTGCCTGTGTTGCGCAACGCAGCTATACGCCTGCAGTGGCGCGCTGCTGTGCGGGCAATGCCTGCAGCACCCGCCACCGCTGCAACGCGTGCATGCGTGTTTCACCTATCGCTGGCCGGTGGATGGGCTGCTGCGGCGTTTCAAGTTCCATCAGGACCTGGCTGCCGGGCGCTTGCTCAGCGAGTTGATGGTCAGGCGTTGCGCAGGCCTGCCGCGTCCGCAGGCGCTGGTGCCGGTGAGTCTGCACCGGCAGCGCTTGCGCCAGCGTGGTTACGATCAGGCGCTAGAGTTGGCCAGACCGCTCGGCCGCGCGCTGCGGCTGCCCTGCCTGCCATTGCTGCGCCGGGTCCGCGCGACCGCGCCGCAATCGGAGCTGGATGCAGCCGAGCGTCAGCGCAATCTGCGCCAGGCCTTTGTCGCGCGTGGCGCCTTGCCCGCGCATGTGGCCCTGGTGGATGACGTGATGACCACCGGTGCGACGCTGCATGCGGCGGCGCAGGCCCTGCATCGGGCCGGTGTGCAGCGGGTGGATGCGTGGATATGTGCGCGGGTGCCGTGAGGCTTGGTGGGCTGTGGGTTGTGAGCTGCAACATGGGGCTTCGCCCGTACCCTCTCCCGCGGGGAGAGGGGCTGAAGCCGAGGCGATTGACCTGTCTGCGCGTCAGCGCAATCCCAGGGCTACGGCGATACCGACGAAGATCGCCAGGCCTACCCAGTTGTTGTGCAGGAAGGCGCGGAAGCACGGGCCGCGTTCGCGGTGGCGGGCGAGGAGGAACTCGTAGGCCACCAGCAGTGCGGCCACGCCCAGCCCCGCCCAATATGCGATACCGAGACCGGCGCGCAGGCCGACCAGCGCCAATGCCGCAAACATCGATGCGTACAGCAGGCCCTGCGCGATCAGGTCGAACCTGCCGAACAGGATGGCGGTGGACTTGCTGCCCATGCGGATGTCGTCCTCGCGGTCGACCATCGCATACCAGGTGTCGTAGGCCGTGGCCCAGAGGATGTTGGCCGCATACAGCAGCCAGCCCAGCAGCGGCACGCTGCCCTGCACCGCGGCGAAGGCCATCGGGATGCCCCAGCCGAAGGCCATGCCCAGATAGACCTGGGGCAGGTGGGTGTGGCGCTTGAGATAGGGATAGCTGGCGGCCAGGAACACGCCCGGCACGCTCAGGGCCACGGTCAGCCAGTTGAGCGTCAGCACCAGCGCGAATGCCACCAGCATCAGCACCACGAACACCCACAGCGCCTCGCGCCCGGACACCGCCCCGGTGGCCAGCGGGCGCGACTTGGTGCGCTCCACATGCGGGTCCAGCCAGCGGTCGGCATAGTCGTTGATCACGCAGCCGGCCGAGCGGGTCAGCCAGACCCCGGCGGTGAACACGAACAGTGTCCACAGCGGCGGCAGGCCACCGGCGGCCTGCCACAACGCCCACCAGGTCGGCCACAGCAACAGCAGGCTGCCGATCGGACGATCGCCGCGGACCAATGTCCAGTACTGCCCCAGTCGCTGCGGCCAGGTCAGCGCGGGCGCTGTGGGCAGCTGTTCAACACCATGCTTGCTCATGCTGCAAAGGGTAGCAGCGCGGCTCGGCTGCGGTCATGCACTGGGTGACGATCGAGCCAGGCATCGTCCAATCTTCCGGGCGGCTGCGCGAGCTCGCGCCAGGTACCTCCGCGCCGGCGCTGGCTCCGGACTGGGCTCCATCGGCAATGCAGCGGTGTCCGGCCGTTTCGGCACTCCCTGTCGCCGGTGTCACGCGCGCGGCGGCGGTTCTGGCATAATGCCCGGCCAGGCGCTCGTAGCTCAGCCGGATAGAGTAGTGGCTTCCGAAGCCATTGGTCGGGGGTTCGAATCCCTCCGGGCGCACCAGATCAAAACCCATCGGCCCGCTGCAGTGACACTGCAGCGGGCCGATGGCGTTTCTGGATCAGGGGTTGGTGCCGGCTGATGTATCAATGCGTCATTGCGCTGCGGTGCCAACGATGCAACGGCTGGCAGGGGGCGCCTGGCGCCACCCTGCCCAGGCGCGGATCAGAGCGCTTCCGGCGGCGGTGTGGTGGCCTTGGCGTGCTGCTTGCCACGTGCGTGTTCGATAGCGGTGCGCAGCTTGCGTGCGGCGCCGGTGACGGCCGAGGCGGTGGTTTCGGCGCTATTGGTGGCTGCGATCGGCGGCAGGCCGGCGACGTGCGCCTCGATGCTGCAGGTTCGATCCGCTGCGCCGCCGCGCTGGCCGTTTTCATCGCGCAAATGCACTTCGACGCGGGTGATGTCGTTGGCGAAATGCGCCAGCTGGGCCGAGCAGGTCTTCTCGACATGCTGCACGACTGAGGGGTCATGCGGCACGTGCTTGTCGGTCTGGATCTGAATCTGCATAGAGTGTTCTCCTTCGCGGTCATCCGCTGCGTCTGCCGTAGCGGTGACTCGATTCTGCGACAGCGCACCGTTGCCGCGAGGTGACAAGCTGCACCGCGTTCATGCTCAGGTCGGGATGGCCGGACGGTGCATCCACTGCGACGGGCAGCGCTGTCACCGCATCGCGAAAGAACCTGCGATCGCGCAGTAACAGCCGCTGCTGGCGAGCTCTGCCAGGCTGAACCCGCACGGCAGCGTCGATCCGCCTGGCTGGAAGCAGTGGATTAAGATGCCGGCACCGCGCCGGTGTGCGCCTGTCCGATCTCTGCCTGTGTCCGAATTCCGAGTTGCCCTGGGTGCCCGTCGCGGCGTGTTGCAGCGTGTGCTGCTGCTGGTCGCGTTGTGGATGGTGTGCGTGGGCGCCGCCGTGGCGCAGGACGACGACACGCTGCTGGAGACCGCACAGACTCAGCTCGACAACATGCAGAAGGTGCTGACCCAGGCCGACGCGGGCATGGAGAAGGCCGATACCGAGCAGCTCAGCAAGCTCACCGACGATGTCGCCGGCGCGCAGCGGCAGGCGCAGGATCTGGTGCGCACGCTGGAGCAACCGCTCAAGGAGCTCAACGGGCGACTGGAGGGGCTCGGTGTCGCGGCGCCGAACGAACTGACCGACCTGGCAAAACAGCGCAAGGCGCTGACCAAGGAGCGCGATCAGCTCAATGCCGAGTTCATCCGGGCCACGCTGCTGGTCTCCAATGCCAAGGACCTGGCCGACCGGCTCGAACGCGAGCGTGTGCAACGCTTCAGCGTGAAGCTCTCCACGCGGGTGGCCTCGCCGCTGTCGCCGACCTTGTGGAAACAGATCGCGCAGCAATGGCCCGACGATCGTGCCCGCCTGCAGGCCTTGTCCGACAAGACGGTGCAGATGGTGCAGGCCGGCATCGCCGCCAGCGGCGTGGGCGGACTGATGACCGCTGCCGTCATCGCGTTGCTGCTGGCGCTTCCGCTGCGCATCTTCCTGCGCCACCTGGGGCGTCGCTACGCGGCATCACGTGCGCCCGGCGGACGCCTGCGACGCTCGGGGCTGGCACTGTGGTTTCTGTTGGTCGGCACGCTGACTCTGGGGATTGCGGCATTCGTGCTGGTCGAGGGCATCCGCGCGCTCGGCGAGCTGCCTGACGATCTGGACCAGTTGCTGACCGGATTCGTCGCCATCAGCGTGGTGGCTGCCTTCGTCGGTTCGCTCAGTGCCAGCCTGTTGATGAAACATCAGCCCAGCTGGCGCCTGTTCCCGCTGGACGATGCCACTGTCGACCGCCTGCGCGTGCATTGCCTGGCCACCGCGGCGGTGATCTGGTTCAGCGGCATGGCGATGAAGATCAACGAGGTGGCCGGCAGCAGCCCCGCACTGACCACCGCCACCGATGCGCTGGCCGCGTTGCTGTACGCAGGGTTGATCCTGTCGGCGTTGGCCGGGCTGAGCCTGTCCTTGCGCGCGCATGCGGCAAATGCCGGTGTGGCCGATCCGGACAGCGATGCGCCGCCGCCGGTGGTCTCGCGTGGTGGCGGCTTCATTGTGCTGATCCGCCTGCTGGGCCATCTGGCGGTGATCTTTGCGCTGATCGCGGCCTTGTTCGGCTATCTCAATCTGGCCTTGTTCGTGGAGCGGCAGATCATCTGGATCACCCTGGTATGCAGCCTGCTCGGCCTGCTGGTGGTCTTTGCCGACGACCTGATGACCTGGCTGTTCAAGCCCGACGGCCGCTTCAGCCGGGCCTTGTCGCACGCGCTCAGCATCGGCAGCGGACGCCTGGTGCAGCTCGGGCTGCTGATATCGGCGGCAACCCGGGTGCTGCTGGTGCTGCTGGGCATCGCGGTACTGCTGACGCCGTATGGCGCCAACATCAGCGTGGTCACCGACTGGGCGGAGAACATCGCCCACGGCATCACCATCGGCAAGGAGCTGGTGATCACCCCGGGCGACGTGCTCAGGGCGCTATGCGTGTTCCTGCTCGGCATGGGGCTGGTGCACGTGGTGCAGCAGTGGTTGCTCAACACCTATCTGCCCAAGACCGAGCTCGATGACGGTGCGCGCAATTCCATCAGCACGGTGGCGCGCTATCTGGGCTGGCTGATCGTGGTGGTGTGGGGCCTGACTGCATTGGGCCTGGATCTGAAGCGGCTTGCGCTGGTGTTGAGCGCGCTGTCGGTGGGTATCGGTTTCGGTCTGCAGGCGATCACGCAGAACTTCGTGTCGGGCCTGATCCTGCTGGCCGAGCGGCCGGTGAAGATCGGCGATTGGGTGCGTATCGGCGACCAGGAGGGCGACGTGCGCAAGATCAGCGTGCGTGCGACCGAGATCCAGGTCGGCGACCGCTCCACCCTGATCGTGCCCAATTCGGAATTGATCACCAAGAGCGTGCGCAACATGACCCTGTCCAACCCGATGGGGCGGGTGCAGCTGCAGTTCTCGGTGCCGCTGGAAACCGACGTGGCAAAGGTGCGCAACATGCTGCTGGAGCTGTTTGCCGAGCACACCAAGGTGCTGGCCGATCCGGCCCCCTCGGTATTCATCGATTCGCTGGCCGGCGGGCACGTCAACTTCAATTCGTTCGCCTATGTGCGCAGCCCGCGCGATTCGTACGGGGTACGCAGCGAGCTGTTCTTCGCGTTGTTGCAGCGGATGGAAACGGCGGGGATTGCGCTGCAATCGCCGCAGGAAATTCGCTTCAGCCGGGCAGGTGCGGCGGTGGCGCGCGATCCGGCCGATGGCACGCCTGCATCGGAAGATTGAGTCGACGCGTGGATGCAGCGCGTGGGAAGGGGCCCTGGTCGCACGCACAATGATCGAACAACGCGGGTCCTACTCTGCCTGCGCCATGCACACCGACCATCCCGATAGGTCCCTGCCTGCTTACCGTCGCGGGACCTTACGCGGCATGGATGCCGCGTAAGAGCCTACAGGGACGCACTTGCGGCGTGTCCTGCGAGGGTGGGTGGGCAAGGACCCCGCAGTCAGGCCGCAAATCGCACGCTTCGCCGTTGCTCTTGAGCTTTGCCTTCGCCGTTGCTTCATACAGGGCGACAGCCAGACTCAAGAGCGATCCGCGACCTGGGTCTGCTTCACCAGGGCCAGGTCGTCCACGCTGACGTCTTCGGTGTAGTCCAGCCAGGCGCGGATTTCCAGATCGTCCACCGCATGTTCCAGGCCTACCGGCATGCGGATGCGACCGGCCGCATCGGGCACCACCCATTGCTGGGCCAGTACCACCTTGCGCTCCGACGAGACTGCCTCCACCCAGAATGCACGCGTCGGCCGGCGCTTGGCGTACAGCTCCAGCATGTAACGACCGGCCTCGGTCTTGCGCGCGGCCTGGGTGAGCATGATCGGCTGGCGCACGCGTGGGCGCGGGCCTTGCTGGCTGGCCTCCAGCGGCGCATCAACGGCGATGCCGCGGGTTAGGTCCGGGTCGCGATATAGCTTCATGCTCTGGTGGCGGTCGACCACCAAAGCGCACCAATCGCCATCGGCCGAGCCGTCCTCGAACGCCGTGCAGCGATCCACATAGGCCAGCGTGCCCTCGGTGTGGGTGCGGTCGAACTGGCGCGAGGTGTTTTCCAGATAGACGGTTTTGAGATTGGTGTCGTCGTCGTATTCCAGCAGCACCGGCGGGCGCACCTGCTGCACGCCCACCACCACATCGCCATTGCCGTTGATGCGCAGCATGCGGGTGCTGCGCCCGGTCCACAGCGTGCGCGCGTAAGCGAGATAGCGCGGATAGTTCTTGCCGCTGTCGCGGCTGGCCGCAACGCTGGCGCTGGGGGGCGCATCGTTGGCCAGCAGCGAGCGGCCGAAGCCCAGCGTGCGCATGCCCGGCTCCAGCAACTGCAACAGCGTCGCCCCCGAATCCAATGTGCTGCCGGCGCGCGTGACCACTTGCTGCGGGGCGATGTCCTTGCCCAGGAACAGCAGCAGATTTTCGCGCTTCTGCTTGGCCAGGACATCGCTGAGATCGTTGGGCATCGCCAGGTGGTCGGAGGCGATTACGATGATGGTGTTCTTGCCGTAGCGGCTGTTTCGAATGCGTGCGACCAACTCGCCGATCAGCCGGTCGCTGCACTTGAGCGCATGCAGCAGCCCGATGTCGCCCAACGCGCTGTCGTAGTGCTGGCCCTTGCACGCCAGCGGCAGATGGCCGGCAGGGTGGTGGGTGTCCATGGTCAGCGTGGTGAGCATGAACGGCTGGCCGGCGCGCGACAGCGTCTGGAAGCTGTCCCAGGCATCGTCCAGCAGCACGTCGTCATGCACGCCCCAGGCGGAAAAGTGGTTCGGCGCCACGCCTTTGTCGCGGAAGTAGCTGACGTCGTGCACCACATCGAAGCCATGGCTGGACAGGAAACTGCCCTTGCCGGCAAAGCTGGCATCGGCGCCGCCGACATAGTGATTGCGGTAGCCCTGATCCTTGAGATAGTCGCCCAGGCAGCGCGCTTCGGGCAGGAACAGGCCCATGCGGCCCATGCTGTTTTCATCGCCGGGCGCGGTGGTCAGCGGCACGCCGCACATCGAGGCGACCATGCCGGCGATGGTCCAGCCGCTGCCTTCGGTGGAGGTGAGGTTGCGCACGTCCACCGCCTCGCTGGCCAGCGCGCGCAGGTTTGGCATCAGGCCGGGAAACACGTCTTCGTCGAAGTAAGTGCGTTCCAGGCTCTCGCCGTAGATCCACACGATGTTCTTGCGCTTCTGCAAGGGCTGCTGCGGCACCAGGTATTCCGGTACCACGGTGGCGTAATCCACCGGGCGCAGCTGGTAGTACAGACGCTTGCCGTCGCGGTACAAGGGGCTGACCGCGATGCTCACCAACAACATCACCACGAAGCCGCCGAATACCGCATTGCCGCCACGCGGGCGACGGAAACGCCGCACCCTGAGTAATACCAGCGGACTGAGCGACAACAGCACCATGCCGATAAACACGGCGATATAGCCGGAGAAATCGCTGACGCCGGCACCGTCCATGTCCGCGCGCAGGTGATACAGCGTGGCAGCATTGATGCCGTCGCCGCTGAGCCGATCCACCAGACCCCAGGCGCTGAGCAATAGCAGCAGCAATGACAACAATCCGGCCTTCAGCCACGCCAGACGCGGCGAGGCGACCAACAGCCAAAGCAGGAGCAACAGCGAAAACAACAACATCCAATGCATGCGGCAGCGTCCGTGGGGGAATGATGCGAGCGCGTACCGGACGCCTTGCTCGCCATGTCCTGTGCGCCACAGCCAATGTGACACCCGGATGACGGACTATGCCGCGCTGAAGCTGACTGAAATGTTTGTTGGAGTTGCGTGCTTACCGTAGCGCGGCACAGGGTGCGCGGTGAGGATCAGCTGGTCGCGGTGGCGCTCGCCAAGGGAGCCACGGTTTCTGTACTCCGCATCTGGCGAGGTTCTCGCGTATAGGCGATGTCTCTATAACGCCACATCGCCTGATCCCCTTTGACCGCTGGACGCGGCGGTCTTGGCAGGCGACACCGGGTAACGCCATGTCGCGCCCGGGTGCGCTCCTACGCGGGGGTGTGGTTGTGTGAAGCGCTATCGATGCCCGCGTTCTTCGCGTGCACGCACACGGCGGTCGAACAGCAGCGCGCTGAGCACGATGCCCAGGCCCAGCACGACGCCGAGCAGGAACAGCACCATCGCGATCGCCGGATAGCCCCATAGCTTCAAGCCGGTTTCGATACGCATCATCTGCGCCGAGGCCATGATCAGCGCCGCAGTCACGATGCCGGCCGCGACGCGGTTGGCGATCTTCTGCAGGCTTTCCATCAGATGCGATTCTTCCAGCCCGGTGACGCGCATCTGCAGGCGGTTTTCCGCCGCCAGCGACAGGATCTCGGACATGCGGCGCGGTCCTTCGCGCACCAGATGCTGCAGTTCCATCGCCTCGCTGGCCAGATTGGCCGCCGACAGGGATTTTTTCAGGCGCGCGCGCATCACATGCTGCAGGTGGCGCTCGACGATGCGGCGGGTGTCCAGGTGCGGCGACAGCGTGCGGCACACGCCTTCTAGGTTCAACAAGGTCTTGCCGAGCAGGCTCAGCTCCGGCGGCGTGCGCAAGCCGTTGGCGGTGGCGATGCGCACCAGATCCAGTACCACACGGCCCTCGGAGGTGGTGTCGTGCGCGGCGTAGCGGGCGATCATCTGCCCGGTTTCGCGCTGGTAGCGGTCTTCGTCGTAATCCTCCAGGCGCGTGCTCAGCGCGATGGTCTCTTCGGCGACCTCTTCGCCACGGCCGTCGACGGCGGCGAACAGCAGCTTGAGCAAGCGCTCGCGCAGGCGCGGTGGCACGTGCGCGACCATGCCCAGGTCGAAGATCGCCAGGCGCCCGTCCTGCAGCACGCGCAGGTTGCCCGGATGCGGGTCGGCATGGATCTCGCCATGCACGAACATCTGATCCAGGTAACCCTTGACCAGTTCTGCGGCCAGCTTGTCCATTGGCTGCTCGGTGCGGCGCAGGCCGGAGATCTTGTCCACGCGCACGCCTTCGGCCAGCTGCATGGTCAGCACCTTGCGGCTGCTCAGGTCCCATACCGGTTGCGGGATCCACAACAGCGGAAACGGCTTGAGATGCTTTCCGAAGCGCACCAGCGTCTCGGCCTCGTCCTCGTAATTGAGCTCGGCGCGCAGGGTCTTGCCGAATTCGCCCAGCCAGTCGGCAAAGCGTACGCGCCGGCCGATGCCGGTCAGGCGGTCGGCGGCGGTGGCAAAACTCTTGAGCACGTCCAGATCCGAACGTACCTGGGCAGCGACTTCGGGCTTTTGCACCTTGACTGCCACCGGGGTGCCGTCGCGCAGGGCGGCGCGGTGCACCTGCGCCAGCGAGGCGCAGCCCAGCGGCACCGGATCGAAAAACGAGAACGCCTTGTTGACCGACACGCCGAGTTCTTCTTCGATGATCTGGCGGATGCGCTCCACCGGCACCGAACTGGTGTTCTCCTGCATGCGCTCCAGCGCCGTGGCGAACTCCGGCGGCACGATGTCCGGCCGCGTGGACAGCATCTGGCCGAGCTTGACGAAGGTGGGACCGAGCGCTTCCAGGTCGGAGACGAACTGGTCGGGCGTGCCTTCGGCGGGCACTTCGTACTCGTTGATCGCAGCCGGATCCAGGTTCATGCCCGCAAACACGCCCGATCCGCGATACCGCAGCAACAGGCGCAGGATCTGCGTGCGACGGCTCATGCCGCCCACCACGCCGGTGTCGGCGGGGATCGCGGCCTGGGCCGGTGTGCGGTACGGGTCGTTCGGACTCAAGGCCATCTCCGGCGGTCGTGCAAGAGCGCGAGTGTGGCCAGCGGCGGGTCGTCGGGCGGTGAATCCAGACAAGCGGCTACGGCGCGGTCGTGTGCGGCGAGGCCGACGGGCATGGCCGAATCATGCGGCCGGCGGGCGTCGGGATCGCGCACCAACGGTCGGCAACGGCGTGCAACCGCATGCCATCACCCCATACGGGCGCAGGATCGGCGAGAATCCACCGCCACTCACGAAGGACCCCCGCATGGCCGGTGCCAGCCTGTTCACCCTGCTCGACGACATCGCCACGCTGCTGGACGACGTTTCCATCCTGACCAAGGTCGCGGCCAAGAAGACCGCCGGCGTCCTGGGCGACGACCTGGCGCTCAATGCGCAGCAGGTCACCGGCGTCACCGCCGACCGCGAGTTGCCGGTGGTGTGGGCGGTGGCCAAGGGCTCGCTGATGAACAAGGTGATCCTGGTGCCGGCGGCACTGGCGATCAGCGCCCTGGAGGCCTGGCTGCGCGGGCGCGGCTACAACGTGCCGCTGGTGATGCCGCTGATGATGATCGGTGGCGCCTACCTGTGTTTCGAGGGCGTGGAGAAGCTGGCGCACAAGTTCCTGCACAACCAGGACGAGGAAGCCCAGCGGCATGCCGAGCGCACCCGCGCGCTGGCCGACCAGAACGTGGACGTGGTGGCGCTGGAAAAGGACAAGGTCAAGGGCGCGATCCGCACCGACTTCATCCTGTCGGCGGAGATCATCGTGCTGTCGCTGGGCGTGGTGGCCGGGGTGTCGTTCGGCCAGCAGGTCGCGGTGCTGGTGGCGATCGCCCTGGCGATGACCATCGGTGTGTACGGTCTGGTCGCGGCCATCGTCAAGCTGGACGACCTGGGCCTGTACCTGAGCAAGAAGGGCGCGGCGTTGGCGGGGCTGGGCCGCGGCATCCTGGTGGCCGCGCCGTGGCTGATGAAGTTCCTGTCGGTGGCCGGCACGCTGGCGATGTTCCTGGTCGGCGGCGGCATCCTGGTGCACAACATCCCGGCGCTGCATCACCTGGTGCAGGACCTGGCCAAGTCGGCCGGCGGCATGGGGTGGTTGGTCGATGCACTGGGCAACATGCTGGTCGGCGTGATTGCCGGTGCGATCGTGCTGGGCGCGGTGATGCTGTTCCAGAAGCTGCGCGGTAAGCCGGCGGCGCACTGACGCCGTCCCGCGGCTGGCCAGGGGAGCCCCTGGTCGCCGCACGGAAGCGCATGGTCGTGGTGGGGGCCCGGCGGCAACCCAAGGACCTGCGGCGCCTCTGCGTCGTGCGCCGGTAATCCGGTCCGACCGGTCGATGCGGCAGGCCGCGTTCGCGGCTAGTCGGCGCTGATCACCCGATTCTTGCCGGCCGCCTTGGCGTCATACATGGCGCGGTCGGCACGGCGGATCACATCGTCCTGGGCCTCGTCGAGATGGCGCAGTGCCACGCCGCCGCTGAAGCTGACGAACACGCGCACGTCTTCGTGCAGCAGCGAGCGCTGGGCCAGTGCGCGCTGCAGGCGGATCACCGCCGCGCTGGCTTCGAAGATGGTGGAGTCCGGCAACAGCAGCACGAACTCCTCGCCGCCGAAGCGGGCGATGGCGTCGGTGGTGCGCAGCACCGACTTGGCCACGTCCACGGTGTGGCGCAGCGCGGCGTCGCCACCGGCGTGGCCGTGGGTCTCGTTGAGGCGGCGGAAGTCGTCCAGATCCAGCATCGCCACGCACAAGGGTTGCCCGCCGCGCTGGGTGCGTGCGGCCTCACGCTGGAACAGTTCCTCGAAGCCACGGCGGTTCAGCGCGCCGGTCAGCTGGTCTTCGCGCACCAGCCCGGCCACGTCCTTGAGTTCCTGTTCGAGCGAGGCGATGCGCTGCTCGGCGTCCTCGACCTGGCGGCGTGCGGCCAGCAGCTCGTCGCGTGCGGCCAGCGCCTGCGCCTGCACCCCGGCAGTGTCCTGCAGCACGTCCTGCAACAGCCGGTTGAGGTCGGGAATGCTGCGAGCGTCGCCGATCGCCTGCGAATAGCCGGCAACGCGATCGTGGTACTCGCCGGTGCTGGTGGCCATGCCGTCGAGCCGGTCGACGAAGGACACCATCATCTCGCGCATCGCGGTCTTGGAGTCGGCAATGCCTTGCTTGAGCAGGCCCTGCTTGTAGATGACCTCGCGCAAGGTGCCGCGTGCCTGTTCGATCGAGCCGACATCCAGCGGCCCGGAGATCAGCTGCCGCACCACCGAGATCTGCCCCTGCAGCCAGCTGCGATCGTCGAGCAGTTCGCCGACGTTTTCCAGCAACAGGTCGAACAGGCCGAGCAGCAGGTTCTGCTGCTCGCTGGCATCTTCGGCACGCAGGCCGATCTGATGGCTCAGTTCGCGCAGGCGCTGTTCCAGCGTGATCAGCTCATGGCCGGGGCGCCAGTGGCGCAGTGCCGATGCCAGGGTCTGCGCTTCCTCGGCCAGTTCCGGGCTGCGTTGCAGCAGCGTGGACAGGGCATTGCCCAGCGCGTGCCGCAGCAGGTCGCGCAGTTGCTCGGCTTCGGTGCGTCCTTCGGCCAGCGAGTCGCCGGTATCGATGGTGCGGATGTACTTGTCGATCAATTGCCGCAAGGCGCGGCCATAGCCGGGCCAGTCGCCGGCCGCATAGGCTGCGCTCAGGCGCACGCCCATGTCGCCGAGTTCGCCATGCAGGCTGGTGATGCCTTCGGCGAAGGCCAGCAGCAAGGCCTCCGGATGCGCGGCATGCGAGAACAGGCGCATCAACAGGGCGGTGGCGGCCGCCGGGTCGTGCGCGCCGGACTTGTTCTTGGCCGGCACCAGCTGATGCGCGGCCAGGCCGTGCCCGCCGCCGATCACGCTGGGCAGGGCGGCGGCCGGGCGCGCGCTGTCCGCGCCGCCCCAGGGCAACAGGCGGCGCAGCCCGCCACGTGGGCGGCTTGGGAGTTCAGGCTGGTCTGCCATGCGCCGGGGTCTCGGAAAGTCGTGGTGCCATTGCGGGTTATCGGCGCGCGGGCGTCGCGCTTAAGCGGTCTGGGCAGGTCTGCGCAGTTCCGGCAGGCAGCCCCGATGCCAGGCAGTAGACGACAGCGGTCCTGCGTGCGCGGCTGAACAAGTCATGCGGGTGATGGCGGGCGCCGCCGTCGTTGCCCGCTTTCGGTGCGTTTCAACAACCGCGCACCACGGCAGGGATGTCATCGCACTGCAATGCGCCGCTTATGCCTTTAGAGCTACGCAACCATGCGCAAGGGAATGTAGATGTCGCAGAAAAGTCAGCACGTATTCACGCATATTTTATTTGCCCGGGGTGTAGATTCGTCCCAAGGACAACGTGGAGTACGCGCGTTGGCCCCGCTCCTCATTCGTAGCAGGTCGTCTGGCTGAATCGGCAGATGATGGTTGTCGCTTCGCTGTTTTTCCGTCTCCACCCACTTTACGACGGACGTTTAGATGGTTGCCATGATGCCGCTTCACGCTACTACCGCACGCTTAGAGCGCAGCACGATGCTCCCGACTCTGAAGAAGAGCGGGCGACCGCGTGATGCGCGTGGCCGCTTCATTCGCCATCACGAGCGCCTGCCGGTGTCGCCGGCCGATACCCGCGGCGCCTTGTTCGTGGTGTCGGAGATGGCGGACTTCATCAAGGCGGGCGGTCTGGGCGATGTGGCTGCGGCGCTGCCACGCGCGCTGCGCCATCGCTACGACGTCCGTGTGCTGATCCCCGGCTACCGGGCGGTGCTGGCGCGGGCGGGCAAGGTGGAGATCGTCGGCCGGGTGCTGGCGCATGCCGCACTGCCGGCCTGCGACATCGGCCGCATCGTGCAATCGGACGGGCTGCCGATCTACATCCTGCTGTCCAAGGAATTGTTCGAACGCGACGGCTCGCCCTATGTGAGCACCAGCGGCTCGGAGTTCGAAGACAACGCGATCCGTTTTGCCACTCTGTCGCATGCCGCCGCGCAGATCGCCGCCGGCCATGCCGGGCTGGGCTGGAAGCCGCGCCTGCTGCACCTCAACGACTGGCCGTGCGCGCTGGCCGCCGCCTATGTGCGCTGGTCCGGCGGCACCACGCCGTGCCTGTTGACCATCCATAACCTGGCCTACCAGGGCCTGGTGCCGTATTCGATGGCCGCTGCGCTGGGCATCCCGGCCGAGCGTGTGGCCGAGCTTGAGTTCTACGGGCAGATGTCATTCCTGCGCGGCGGCATCGTGCATGCCGACCACGTCAACACGGTCAGCGTCAGCTATGCCCAGCAGATCACCGGCCCGGCGCAGGGCTGTGGCCTGGACCGCCTGCTGGCCGGCCGCGCCGCCAAGGGCGCGCTGACCGGCATCGTCAACGGCATCGACGCCAGCTGGGACCCGCGTACCGACGAATATCTGGACACGCACTTCAGCGTCAATCAGTGGCAGGGCCGTCAGGCCAACGCCGCGCAGGTGCGCAAGGCTTTCGGGCTGCGCGAGAGCACCGGCCCGCTGTTTGCGGTGGTGTCGCGGCTGGTGCATCAGAAGGGCCTGGACCTGATCTGCGAGGTCGCCCCGCAGATCGTGGCGGCCGGCGGCCAGATCGCGGTGATCGGCGGTGGCGAGCCGGAGATCGAGCAACAGGTCGCCGAGCTGACCCGGCGCTATCCGGGCCAGGTCGGTGCCTTCATCGGTTTCGAGGAAGGCCTGGCGCGGCGCATGTTCGCCGGCGCCGACTTCCTGCTGATGCCGTCGCGCTTCGAGCCGTGCGGCTTGAGCCAGATGTATGCACAACGCTTTGGGTGCCTGCCGATCGCGCACGCCACCGGTGGTCTGATCGACACCGTAGATGACGGCGTCACCGGCTTTTTGTTCCAGCATGCCAGCGTGGAAGCGTTGCGCCGCTGCCTGGAGCGCGCATTCCGCACCTTCCGCCTGCCCAGCCTGCTGTCGGCGATGCGCCGCGCGGCGATGCTGCGTCCCAGTGGTTGGGATGTGGCGGGCAAGAAATACCTCTCGCTGTACGAACGCACCGCCGCAACCGCTCCCGCGCTTGCGACGGTGTCATGAGCGAACGGCTGGGCGTGCAGGGGCAGGAGACGGAAGCGACGGCGGTGACCATGGACGGGATGGCGGATCTGGTGCAGAGCGTGCAGGCGCTGGCCGATGGCCTGCCTGCCGATGCATTCGCGGTATTGGGCCCGCATTCCCAGGCTGATGGCCGCCGGCTGGTGCGCGTGCTGGCGCCTGGGGCCGAGGCGATGGGCCTGATCGACACGCGTGGCAAGTTGCTGGCGCGCATGCAGGCCGGCCCGGTCGATGGCGTGTTCGAGGGCACGCTGGCGGTCGAAGGCCCGTATCGTTTGCGCATCGTGTGGCCGGACGTGGTGCAGGAGATCGAAGACCCCTACGCCTTTGCCGCCACGCTGGACGAATCCACCCTGCTGCAGATCGCTGCCGGCGACGGCCAGGCATTGCGTCGCGCCCTGGGTGCCCAGCACCTGCACTGCGACGACGTGCCCGGGGTGCGCTTTGCGGTGTGGGCGCCGCATGCGCAACGCGTGGCGGTGGTGGGCGATTTCAATGGCTGGGACGTGCGCCGGCACCCGATGCGCCCGCGCATTGGCGGCTTCTGGGAGCTGTTCCTGCCGCGTGTGGAAGCCGGCACGCGCTACAAGTACGCCATCACCGCTGCCGATGGCCGTGTGCTGCTCAAGGCCGACCCGGTGGCGCGCCAGAGCGAATTGCCGCCGGCCACCGCCTCGGTGGTGCCGGGCGCGGCTGCGTTTGCCTGGACCGATGCCGCCTGGATGGCCGCGCGCGATGCCAGTGCCGCGCCGGCGCCACTGTCGATCTATGAAGTGCATGCCGCGTCCTGGCGGCGCGATGGGCACAACCAGCCGCTGGACTGGCCAGGGCTGGCCGCACAACTGATCCCCTATGTGCAGCAGCTCGGCTTCACCCATATCGAGTTGCTGCCGATCACCGAACATCCGTTCGGCGGCTCCTGGGGCTATCAACCGCTGGGGCTGTACGCACCGACCGCGCGCCACGGCAGCCCGGATGGCTTTGCCCAGTTCGTCGATGCCTGTCATCGCGCCGGCATCGGCGTGATCCTGGACTGGGTCAGCGCACACTTTCCCGATGATGCACACGGCCTGGCGCAGTTCGACGGCGCCGCGGTGTACGAGCATGCCGACCCGCGCGAAGGCATGCATCGCGACTGGAACACGCTGATCTACAACTACGGCCGGCCCGAAGTGACCGCCTACCTGCTGGGCAGCGCGCTGGAGTGGATCGACCACTACCACCTCGACGGCCTGCGCGTGGATGCGGTGGCCTCGATGCTGTATCGCGACTATGGCCGTGCCGAAGGCGAGTGGGTGCCCAACGCGCATGGCGGCCGCGAGAATCTGGAAGCGGTCGCCTTCCTGCGCCAGCTCAACAGCGAGATCGCCACGCGCTTTCCCGGTGTGCTGAGCATCGCCGAAGAGTCCACCGCCTGGCCGGGCGTGACCGCACCGATCAGCGAGGGTGGCCTGGGCTTCACCCACAAATGGAGCATGGGCTGGATGCACGACACGCTGAGCTATATGCAGCGCGATCCGGCCGAGCGCGCGCAGCACCATAGCCAGCTCACCTTCGGCCTGGTGTATGCGTTCTCCGAGCGTTTCGTGCTGCCGCTCTCGCACGACGAAGTGGTGCATGGCACTGGTGGTCTGCTCGGGCAGATGCCCGGCGACGACTGGCGGCGCTTTGCCAACCTGCGCGCGTATCTGGCGCTGATGTGGGCGCATCCTGGCGACAAGCTGCTGTTCATGGGCGCCGAATTCGGCCAGTGGAACGACTGGAATCACGATCAATCGCTGGACTGGCATCTGCTCGACGGCGCGCCGCATCGCGGTGTGCAGCAACTGGTCGGCGATCTCAATGCCGCATTGCGACGGGTGCCGGCGCTGTACCGCGGCACGCATCGTGCCGACGGTTTCGACTGGAGCGTGGCCGACGATGCGCGCAATAGCGTACTGGCGTTCATCCGCCACGATCCCGATGGCGGCGCACCCTTGCTGGCGGTGAGCAACCTCACCCCGCAACCGCACCACGACTATCGCGTTGGCGTGCCGCGTGCCGGCGGCTGGCGCGAAATCCTCAATACCGACAGTGCCCATTACGGTGGCAGCAACCTCGGCAACAGCGGTCGCCTGGCGACCGAGCCGATGGGCATGCACGGGCACGCACAACGCCTGCGCCTGACCCTACCGCCGCTGGCCACGATCTATCTGCAAGCGGAGAAATAAGAATGAACGAGCGCAACGACACCACGCCGGCATGGGGTGCATGGCCAGCGGGTGAGGGACAGGTGCGCTTCGCGCTCTGGGCACCGGACGCCAAAAGCGTGGAAGTGGTCTTCGACGACGGCGCGCGCGTCGCGTTGCAGCCCGCGCAGGATGGCTTCTTCAGCGCGGTGATCGAATGCGCGGCGGATGCGCGCTATCGGTACAGCGTCGATGGCGGCGAACCGGTGCCGGATCCGGCCTCGCGCTGGCAGCCCGAGGGCGTGCACGGCCCCAGCGCCGTGCAGCGCAGCGATGGCTACGCCTGGCAGAACACCCAGTGGCAGGGACGGCCGTGGGACGAGGCGGTGATCTACGAACTGCATGTCGGCACCTGTGGCGGCTATGCCGGGGTGCAGGCGCAACTGTCGCAGCTGGCGGCGATGGGCATCACCGCGATCGA
Source organism: Xanthomonas sp. WHRI 8393 (assembly GCF_040203315.1). NCBI lineage: Bacteria > Pseudomonadati > Pseudomonadota > Gammaproteobacteria > Lysobacterales > Lysobacteraceae > Xanthomonas > Xanthomonas sp. WHRI 8393. The sequence continues at coordinate 588,011 of NZ_JBEGGL010000001.1, forward strand.
GCTGATGCCGCTGAGCGCATTTCCGGGCGCGCATAACTGGGGCTACGACGGCGTGCTGCCGTACGCGCCGGTGGAAGCCTATGGCACGCCGGACCAATTGAAGGCGCTGATCGACGCCGCGCACGGACACGGCCTGATGGTGTTGCTGGACGTGGTCTATAACCACTTCGGCCCGGACGGCAATTATCTGCACAGCTATGCCGCCCCGTTCTTCAACGAGGACAAGCCCACCCCGTGGGGCGCGGCGATCGATTTCCGCAAGCCGCAGGTGCAGCGTTACTTTCTCGACAATGCGCTGATGTGGCTGCACGAATACGGCTTCGACGGCCTGCGCCTGGATGCGGTGCATGCGATCACCCCGAACGCCTTCCTGGATACCTTGCGGCAGACCGTGCAGGCCAGCCTGCCGGCCGGCCGCCACGTGCATCTGGTGCTGGAAAACGAGGCCAACCAGGCGTCGCAGCTGCAACGCGGCTACACCGCGCAGTGGGACGACGATTTCCACAACGCCCTGCACGTGCTGCTGACCGGCGAAGAGGAAGGCTATTACGCCGCCTTTGCCGACAAGCCCACCGAACACCTGGCGCGCGTGCTCGGCGAAGGTTTCGCCTACCAGGGCGAGCCGGACCCGCGCGGGCATGTGCGCGGCGAGCCCAGTGGGGCGCTGCCGCCGCACAAGTTCGTGGTCTTCGCGCAGAACCACGACCAGATCGGCAACCGTGCGCGCGGCGAGCGGCTGAGCGTGCTGGTGTCGCCGCAACGCCTGCGTGCTGCGCTGGCGCTGACCACGCTGACGCCGATGATTCCGTTGTTCTTCATGGGCGAGCCGTGGGGCGCCACGCAGCCGTTCCTGTTCTTCACCGACTTCGGCCCGCCGCTGGACGATGCAGTGCGCGAAGGGCGGCGTCGCGAGTTTGCGCACTTCGCCGCATTCGCCGACGAAGCGCAGCGCGCCACCATTCCCGATCCAAACAGCCACGATACCTTCGCCGCCTCGCGTTCGCCGATCGAAGATGCCGCGCAGGGCGAAGGCGTGCAGTGGACAGCCTGGTTCAAGGCGCTGCTGGGCGTGCGTCGCCAGTGGCTGGTACCGGGGCTTGCACAGGCACGCGCGGTGGGCGCCAGCGTGCTGGCCGACGGCGCAGTGACCGCCAGCTGGGAGCTGCCCGACGGGCTGTGGCATATCGCCTTCAACGTCGGTGCCTCGGCGGTGCCGATGCCGCCGCTGCGCGGCCGCGTGGCGCATGTCGAAAACGTCGCTGCCGACGCGCAGCAGTTGCCGGTCGATGGCTTCATCGCCTGGCACGAGGCGCGCGCATGAGTACCCGTGATCTGAGCAGGAGCGATCTGCATGCGCTGGCCGGCGCGGCCGGGGTGATGGTGGACTGGGTGGATGCCAGCGACCAGCCACGCCAGGTGTCCAACCAATCGCTGCATGCGGTGCTCACCGCGCTGGAACTGCCTGCCGGCACCGCTGCGCAGCGCGAAGACAGCCTGCGTCGTTGCAAGGCGCACGCCACCGAGCCGGCGCCGCTGCTGACCGTGCAGGTGGCCGGGTTGCTGCCGGTGTCGGTCGCCGCCAATGCCAGCGGCCGTTGGCTGGACGACAGCGGCGCCAGCGAGCCGGCGCATGCCGATGCGCAGGGGCAGGTGCGTGCGCCGCAGCGTTTCGGCTACTGGACGCTGCAGATCGGCAGCCTGACCCAGCAGGTCGCGGTCGCCCCGCAACGCTGCTTCAGCGTGGCCGATGCCTGTGGCCTGCCGGCACCGCGTGCCTGGGGCATGGCGCTGCAGGTGTATTCGGCACGCAGCATCGACGACGCCGGCATCGGCGACGCATCCGGCACGGTGGAATGGGTGCGGCATGCCGCACTGGCCGGCGCCGATGCCCTGGCCCTGAGCCCGGTGCATGCCGCGCGCCCGGTCACCGGCGGCTACAGCCCGTATTCGCCCAGCGACCGGCGTTTTCTCGATCCCCTGCATGCCGCACCGGTGCGCGTATTGGGCGAGCTCGCACTGGAGGCGATCAACGAGGTGCCCGGCCTGCGCGAGCGCTTCGATACGCTGCACCACAGCGCCCTGATCGACTGGCCGGCCTCGGCGCAGGCCAAGTGGCAGCTGCTGCGCCATCTCTACACCCGCGTGCCCGCCGATCATCCCGATCTGGTTGCCTTCCGCAGCGAGGGGGGCGAGGCGCTGGAGGGCTTTGCACGGTTTGCCGCGCAGGATTTCGGCGACGGCGATCCGCAGCTGCACGTGTTCACGCAATGGCTGGCGGCGCGCAGCTGGTCCGATGCGCAACGCGAGGCGCACGAGCGCGGCATGAAGATCGGTTTGATCGCCGATCTGGCCGTGGGCTTCGATCCCAATGGCGCCGAAGCCGCGGCGGCCGCCGACACCGTGCTGCGCGGCCTGGTGCTGGGCGCGCCGCCGGACGCCTTCAATGCCGACGGCCAGCACTGGGGCATCGGTGCGTATTCGCCCGCCGCATTGCGGCGTAGCGGCTATGCGCCGTACATCGCGCTGCTGCGCGCAGTGCTGCGCGACCGCGGCGGCATCCGCATCGACCATATCCTGGGGTTGTTGCGGCTGTGGGTGGTGCCGGAAGGTGCCAGCTCTAACGAAGGCGCGTATCTGGCCTATCCACTGCACGATCTGCTCAACCTGCTCGCGCTGGAATCGTGGCGGCACCGGGCGATCGTGATCGGCGAAGACCTCGGCGTGGTGCCGCCGGGCATCCGCGAGGAACTGTCCCGGCGCGGGGTGATGGGCATCGATGTGTTGATGTTCACCCGCGACGACGATGGCGCCTTCGTCTCGCCGGCGCTGTGGCGGCCGGATGCGGTGGCCACCACCACCACGCACGATCTGCCCACCCTGACCGGCTGGCGCGAAGGCCGCGATATCGACTGGCGACGCAAGCTGGAACTGATCCAGCCCGCGCAGGCCAGCGATGACGCCACCGCGCGCAGCAAGGATCTGGCACGCCTGGATGCGGCGGTCGAACACGCCGGCCTCAGCGCTGCGGACGATCCGTTGCTGGGCGCGCTGCGCTTCACCGCCACTAGCGTGTCGCCCCTGGCCTTGCTGCCGGTGGAAGACGCGCTGGCGCTGGAAGAACAACCCAATCTGCCGGGCACCGTCGAGGTCCATCCCAACTGGCGTCGACGCCTGCCCGATCCCTTGCCGCATGCGCGCCTGAGTACGGCGCTGCAGGGCTTTGCCGAGGCGCGTCGCGTCGCGGCTGTTTCGGAACCGCATCCATGATCGAACTTCGCGCCACCGCCCGCCTGCAGCTGCATGTCGGCTTCACCCTGCACGATGCGCTCGCGCAGGTGCCGTATTACGCCGGCCTCGGCATCAGCCATCTGTACCTGTCGCCGATCGGCACTGCAGTGCCGGGCTCGACGCACGGCTACGACAATATCGACCCGACCGTGGTCAATCCCGAACTCGGCGGCGAAGAGGCGCTGATCGCCCTGTCGCAGGCTGCGCGCGAGCATGGCATGGGCCTGATCGCCGACATCGTGCCCAACCACATGGCCACGCATGCGGACAACGCATGGTGGTGGGATGTGCTGCGCAATGGCCGCAGCGCCAAGCATGCCGACTGGTTCGACATCGACTGGCGCGCGCCCGGGCGCGACGGCAAGTTGTGGCTGGCGGTGCTGGACCGCCCGTATGCCACCGCACTGGCCGAAGGCCTGATCACGCTGGTGGTGGAGGACGACGGTAGCGCGGCACTGGCGCATTACGACCAGCGTTACCCGATCCGTCCGCAGACACTGGAAGTGCCGGAAAAGGCCGCACGTGCGCAATGGCTGCGCGACTACAACGACGGCGCCAAGCGCGGCGATGGCCGCCTGCACAAGCTGATCGAGCGCCAGCCGTACCGCCTGAACTGGTGGCGTGTGGGCAACGACATGCTCAACTACCGTCGTTTCTTCGATATCACCTCGTTGGTGGCATTGCGCGTGGAGCTGCCGGCGGTGTTCGACGCGGTGCATGCGCTGCCGCTGCGGCTGGTGGCCGAAGGCCACCTGGATGGCTTGCGCATCGACCATGTGGACGGGCTCACCGACCCCACCGGCTATGTGCGCAAGCTGCGCAGCCGGCTGGATGCGGCCGGCCGCACGCGTGGCCTCAAGCCCGGCACGCTGGGGTTGTATCTGGAAAAGATTCTGGCGCCCGGCGAAGCCTTGCCCGCCGACTGGCCCTGCGATGGCACCACCGGCTACGACTTCATGGACCAGGTCGGCGGCGTGCTGCATGACCCGGCCGGCTTCAAGCCATTGGCGCGTGCCTGGCAAAAGGTGAGCGGGCGCAGTGGCGATTTCGCACAGGAAGAGCGCAGCGCACGCGACGAGATCCTGCGCGGCCCGCTGCAGACCGAATTCAATCGCGCCGTCGGTGCGTTGTCGGCACTGGCGCGACTGGACCCGCCCACGCGCGAGTTTAGCCCGCAGATGCTGGCGCGCGGCCTGTGCGTGTTGCTGCGCTGGTTTCCGGTGTACCGCACCTACGCCGGTGCCAAGGGCGTGACCGGCAGCGAAGCCGAGCGCCTGCGCGCCACTGCCGCGCGTGCGCGCGAGGGCATGCCGGAGTCGATCGTTGCGGCCGTCGACGCGATCGAGCGCTGGCTGCTCGACGATGCCGGCGCCGACCGCGCGCAGGTCGCCTTGCGGCGCATCCTGCGTCGTCGCGTGGAGCAGTTGTCCGCACCGCTCAATGCCAAGTCGGTGGAAGACACCGCGTTCTACCGGCATGGCGTGCTGCTGTCGCGCAACGAGGTCGGCAGCCATCCGACCCACTTCGCCAACGACGCGGCCGAGTTCCACGCGCAGAATCTCGAACGCGCCAAGCACTTCCCGCGCGCGTTGCTGGCCACCGCCACGCACGACCACAAGCGCGGCGAAGACCTGCGCATGCGGCTGGCGGTGCTGTCCGAGCAACCGCGCTGGTGGATCGAGCAGAGCAGCCAGTTCGATGCCTTGACCGAGACGCTGGACTCGCCGGCCTTGGCCGGTGGCGACCAGCAGATGCTCTGGCAGACCCTGGTGGCCGCCTGGCCGATCGGACTGGGCGCCGACCAGACTGAGCCGCTGGCCGAGTACGCCGAGCGCATTGCGCAGTGGCTGCTCAAGGCGGTGCGCGAAGCCAAGCTGCACACCAGCTGGACCGATGGCTCGCCGGCCTACGAGCAGGCCGTGCAGGCCACCGTGGAGCAGGTGCTGTGCAGCCGCGCCGGGTTGCCGCTGCGGCGGGCGCTGCTGCGCGCCAGCAACCACATCGCCGCGGCCGGTGCGCGCAATGCGCTGGTGCAGACCACGTTGCGCCTGACCGTGCCGGGCGTGCCTGACCTGTACCAGGGCACCGAAGGCTGGGATCTGTCGCTGGTGGACCCGGACAACCGCCGCCCGGTCGACTACGCGCAGCGCCAGCAATGGCTGCAGCAGGCGCGCGACTGGAACACGCTGCTGCGCAGCTGGCGCGATGGCGCAGTCAAGGCACGTCTCACCGCACTGCTGTTGCAGCTGCGTGCCGAACATCCGTCGCTGTTTGCGAAGGGCGATTATCAGCCCTTGACCGTGGCGGTCAGCGGCGATGCGCAGGTGCTGGCGTTCCGCCGCCAGTACCGCGGCCAGTCGCTGGTGGTGGCAGTGACGCGGCTGGGGGCCGGCAACCAGGGCGATGGCGACCTGCCGCTGCTGGTGCCGCCGGCCAATTGGGGTCAGGCGTCGTTGGCATTGCCGCCCGCCACGTATCGTAATGTGCTCGATGGCAGCACGCTGCAGCCGCAAGGCGGCCGCGTGGCGATATCCACGCTGTTTGCACGTGCGCCAGTGGCAGTGTTGTTGACCCCCTAAGAGAACGTAAGCAATGAACGACACGGAACGGCAAGCGCGGCTTCGCCAGTTGGCACAGGAGATCTGGGAGGCCGAAGGCCGCCCGGACGGCCACGCAGATCGGCATTGGGCTATGGCCGAGCGGCTGGTGGATGCCGAAGAGCGCGCCGCCGAACAGGCTGGCCCGCCGGTGACTGCACGCCAGTAACGGTGCCTCTGTCACCTTACATGGTTCACCCTGCAGGCTGTGCCGTGCCAGGGTGAGCGTGCCCGGGCACGCAGGCACCCGCATTCGCTCAGCGTTTTGAGTTCACCGTTCTCAGGAGTTACCGATGGCCACCCGCAAGTTCACTCAGCGCTCGCGCATTCGCGAAGGCCGTCCCAACCCGCTCGGCGCCACCTGGGATGGCCTGGGGGTCAACTTCGCGCTGTACTCGCGCAACGCTACCCGTGTCGAGCTGTGTCTGTTCGACGAGCGTGGCCGCGAGCAGGAGCGTCTGGCGCTGCCCGAATACACCGATGAGGTCTGGCACGGCTATCTGCCCGACGCACGCCCCGGCCAGCTGTACGGCTACCGCGTGCATGGACCTTATGCGCCTGAGGCCGGGCATCGCTTCAACCACAACAAGCTGCTGCTGGACCCGTATGCCAAGCAGATCGTCGGCGAGCTCAAATGGGCGCCGCATCTGTTCGGCTACACCATCGGCCACCGCGACAAGGATCTGAGCTTCGACCGTCGCGACAGTGCCGCGTTCATGCCCAAATCGGCGGTGATCGACCCGGCTTTCACCTGGGGCCAGGACCGCCCGCCGCAGACGCCGTGGAACCGCACGGTGATCTACGAAGCGCACGTGCGCGGGCTGAGCATGCTGCATCCGGCAGTGCCGCCGGAAAATCGCGGCACCTTCTCGGCCCTGAAGACCGACGAGCTGATCGACCACATCAGCTCGCTCGGCGTCACCGCGGTGGAGCTGCTCCCGGTTCACGCCTTCGTCGACGACCAGTACCTGCTGGAAAAAGGCCTGCGCAATTACTGGGGCTACAACACGCTGGGCTTCTTCGCGCCGCAGGCGCGCTACATGTCCACGCGCACCGTGGCCGAGTTCAAGCAGATGGTGGCGCGCCTGCATCATGCGGGGCTGGAAGTGCTGCTGGACGTGGTCTACAACCACACCGCCGAAGGCAACGAGCTGGGGCCGACGCTGTCGTTCAAGGGCATCGACAACGCCAGCTACTACCGCCTGGCCGACGATCGCCGCTTCTACATCAACGACACCGGCACCGGCAACACCTTCGACCTGACCAACGTCGGCGCGTTGCGCATGGTGATGGACTCGCTGCGCTACTGGGTGCAGGAAATGCATGTCGACGGCTTCCGCTTCGACCTGGCCAGCATCCTCGGCCGCGAGCGCTATGGGTTCGATCCCTCGGGCAGCTTTCTCGATGCGGTGCGCCAGGATCCGGTACTGAGCCAGACCAAGCTGATCGCCGAGCCGTGGGATATCGGCCCGGGCGGTTACCAGGTCGGCAATTTCCCGCCGGGCTGGGTGGAATGGAACGACAAGTTCCGCGACAACGTGCGCGCGTTCTGGCGTGGCGATGGTGGTCAGCTGGCCGAACTGGCCACGCGCCTGACCGGCTCGGCCGACCTGTTCAACCATAGCGGCCGCCGCCCCACTGCGTCGGTCAACTTCGTCACCGCGCATGACGGCTTCACCCTGCGTGATCTGGTCAGCTACGAAGGCAAGCACAACTTCGCCAACGGCGAAGAGGGCAGGGACGGCAGCGACCACAATATCTCGGCCAATTATGGCGTCGAAGGCGACACCAACGACCCGGCCATCAAGCAGCTGCGCCGCCAACAGATGCGCAACCTGCTGGCCACGTTGTTGCTGTCGCAGGGCACGCCGATGCTGCTGGCCGGTGACGAGTTCGGCCACAGCCAGAACGGCAACAACAACGCGTATTGCCAGGACAACGAACTGACCTGGATCGACTGGACTGCTGCCACCAAGGCCGCCGCCGCCGATCAGGCTGCGTTCGTGCGGCGGTTGATCCGCATCCGCCAGCGTTACCCGCTGCTGCATCGCGCCCGCTTCTTCGATGGCAAGTTCGACGAAGCGCTGGGTTTGAAGGATCTCACCTGGCTGGCACCGGACGGCCACGAGATGGACGAAGCCGGCTGGCACGACCCGGAAGCGCGCGCGCTGATGCTGCGCCTGGATGGCCGCTCGCCGACCACCGGTCTGCGCGAGATCGCCGCCAACGTGACCTTGCTGATGCTGATCAACGCCGCCTCTACTAGCGTGTCGTTCACGCTGCCGGCGATGCACGACGAACATTGGCGCGTGCTGGTCGACACCGCACGCCATGGCGGCCGCGTGGTGGCCGGCGGCAGCGAATGGAAGGCGCCGGCGCACTCGCTGACCTTGCTGGCGGTGGAGCGCGATCGCATCGCCAGCAGCGCACGCATCGTCTCCGAGGGCGCACGCTGATGGCAGGGGCGGTCTGATGGACGTGCTGCTGGCAGGGGCCACCGGTCTGGTCGGCGGACATGTTTTGCAACAGCTGCTGGCCGACGCGCGCTGTACCGGCGTGGTGGCGATCACGCGCCGGCCGCTGTCGCAGATCCATCCCAAGCTGCGCAACCAGGTGATCGATTTCGAGCGCCTGGATCACTGGACCGCGCCGCGCATGGAAGCGGCTATCTGCGCCCTGGGCAGCACGATGAAGCAGGCCGGTTCGCGCGAGGCGTTCTACCGCATCGATCACGACTACCCGATGGCGCTGGCACGCGCCGCCTGCGCGCAGGGCACCTCGGTGTTCGTGCTGAATTCGGCGGCCGGTGCCGATGCGCACTCGCGCATCTTCTACAACCGCGTCAAGGGCGAACTGGAACGCGACCTGCGCGCGGTCGGCTTCCCCTCGCTCACCTTCGTGCGCCCGGGCCTGATCGGCGGCGAACGCGAGCAGCGGCGCACCGGCGAACACATCGGCAGCCTCGTGCTGGGCGCGCTCGGCCCACTGCTACCACGCCGCTTCCGCATCAACCCGGCCGAACGCATTGCCGCCGCCATGGTGGGCGCCGCGCTGGCACCGGCGCGTGGCGAGCACAGCGTCGAGGCGGCGAAGTTGGCTGGCTAACGCCGCCTCATCGCCTCGTCGCGAGGCAGCCGGATAGAGGTGAGACGCCGCCGTATCGTAGGAGCGTGCCGGCGCGCGATGGGGCGTTACCGATAGAGCTTCGTCGCGCGCAGGCACGCTCCTACAGGTTAGCGTGCAGCCGATTGCTATTTCCGCCAGCATAAAAATACCGCTCACCCCCGAAGAACTGCCCACCCTCCATCAGCACCCGCCCGTCGTCGCGAGGGTGTCGCAGATGGAGAAACTGCTTGTCTGCTGTTCGTAGGAGCGTGCCTGCGCGCGACGAGGCGTTACCGATAAAGCTTCATCGCGCGCAGGCACGCTCCTACGGGTTGGCGTGCAGCGGATCGGCATCTTCGCCAGCACAAATCCTCGCTCACACCCCCAACGACTGCCCGCCATCCACCGCCAGTACTTGCCCGGTGATCCAGCGTGCTTGCGGCGATGCGAGGAACAACGCCGCATCGGCGATGTGCTGCACTTGACCGAATCCGCCGAACGGGATGCTGTCGCGGATGCGGGCATACAGCTCCGGTTCTTCATCGCGGCGGCGGGCCCATAGCCCGTCCGGAAACTCGATAGAGCCCGGTGCGATCGCGTTGACGCGGATGCGCTCGCGGGCGAGTTCGGCGGCCAGCGTGGTGGTGTAGTAATTGAGCGCCGCCTTGGCGGTGGAATAGGCGATCGCACGTGGTGTGGGACGTTGCGCATTGATCGAGCTGATATTCAGGATCACTGCCGCATCGCTGTTGCGCAGATGCGGCAGTGCGGCGCGATTGCAGCGCACTGCGGCCATCAGATCCACGTCCAGGCCGGCTTGCCAGCTCGCATCGTCGTTGCCGTGTCCATAACCGGAGGCATTGTTGATCACCACGTCCAGCCCATCCAGCGCCTGTGCTGCGGCCTGCACATAGGCCTCGATTTGCGCAGCGTCCGACAGGTCGCAGGCGAAGGTGTGTACCGGGGCTCCATGAGGCGCCAACGCGTGGGCGGCCTGTGCCAGGCCATCGGCATTGCGTGCGCACAGCGAGACCTGCGCGCCGTTGCGCACGAACGCTTCGGCAATGGCCAGCCCGATGCCACGGCTGCCGCCTGCGATCAGCACGCGTTGATTGCGCGGCGAGATTTGCGTGGGTGCTGCGGAAATGGACATGGCGGACACTCGATCGGAAACCGACATTATCGAGCAGCCCGGTCATGACGCGGTGCTCGGTGCCGTTGCAGTGTTGAACGCATCGTCGCAATGTCTGCTGTCCGTTCCATTACTTCCATCGCTTCTGCCAACGACGCGCCGGCCACCGCGCGTAGCGGGCTGGCGATCTAATGCGCTCATCCCCAGGCGCGCGGCGGTGCTGGGAATTGCCATGTGCCACTCGTGCACTCAGGTTTTGAGCGCGCCGTCCACACGTCCCGAGCGATTGCTCGCTACGTTTTGTCAACCACCCTAAATCGTGTTGCGCAGCGCTGCGCTGCGACCCAGGTTGGGAGCCATGCACCGGCACCTGGCTGCGGTCGCGTGCGCTGTCATCTTTGTGCAATGCCGTCCGCACGCCGCTTGCAACGCAAGCCTCATCACCAAGCATGATCAGCTCATGCGTTTTCGATTTCTCGCCGCTAACCATTTGTTTACACGTTTGCGCCGCGCTGCGGGCACAACGTGCGGGTCATTCAGTGGGAGTTGCACATGGAAACCCATATCACCGTCATCGGTGCCGGCTTTTGCGGCACCGCGCTGGTCCGTGCGCTGGCGCAGACGGCCGATGCGCAGGTGCGTATCACTCTGGTCGGCGTGACCGAGACCTTCGGCAGCGGCATCGCCTATGGTGCCGCCCGGCCGGAGCACCTGCTCAACGTGCGTGCCAAGGACCTGGGGATCGACGCGCAGGCGCCAGGCGCCTTCGCCGATACCCTGCATCTGGGCGACAGCGGGCGACTGGAATTCCTGCCGCGCCTTGCCTATGGCGATTATCTGCGCAGCGAGCTGGATACCGCGGTCAGTGGCGCGCAGGCGTCGATCGTGCGGCTGTCGCAGGAAGCAGTGGCGGTGGAGCGTGCGCGCAAGGGCTTTCGCGTATTCCTGGCCAATGGCGATGCCTTCCACAGCGATCGGGTGGTGCTGGCGGTGGGCGCACTGCAGCCGCAGGCGTTGGCCGGGATCGGCCCGCGCCTGAGCGTGCATCCGCGCTATATCGGCTGGCCGTGGCAGGGCGATGCCCTGGCGCGCTTGTCGCCGGACGACGATGTGCTGATCGTCGGCACCGGGCTGACCATGGTGGATGTGGCATTGACCCTGCACACGCGCGGGCATCGCGGCCGCCTGCTGGCGATCTCGCGACGCGGCCTGGCGCCGCAGGCGCATCTGCGCCAGCCGGGTGCGGCGCTGGAGTTGCCGCCGCATCTGCAGCGCGCACTCAAGGATGCCGACCTGCGTGGCCTGTTGCGCGGTGTGCGTCAGCTCAGCGCAGTGGTCGACGACTGGCGACGCGTGGTGGATGCCTTGCGCCCGCATCTGCAACCGCTGTGGCAGCGGCTGGAGTTGCCGCAGCGTGCGCGTTTCCTGCGCCATCTGCGCCCGTATTGGGAGGTGGCGCGGCACCGCGTTGCGCCGGGCGCAGCGGAACAGCTGGCGCAATTGCAGCAATCGGGGCAACTGCAGATCGTCGCAGCGCGCCTGCTGCGTGCGCGTTGGGTGCCCGACGGCGTGGAAGCGGTGATTCGCCCGCGTGGATCGGCCGACGCGCACACCGATCATTATGATGCGGTGGTCCGCGCCACAGGGTTGGATACCGATATCGACCGCACCAGCGACCCGCTGATCGCCGGCATGCGCGAGGCGGGGCTATTACGTGCCGATCCGCTGGGCCTGGGCGTGGATACCGATGCACAACTGCGCATGCGCGATGGCGCCGGGCAGATCGTACCGGGGCTGTATTGCGTGGGCCCGCTGCTGCGCGGGCGCTATTGGGAAATCACCGCGGTGCCGGAGTTGCGTGTGGCTACACGTGCCCTGGCAGACCGTCTGTTGCTGGGCGCGATGCCGGCGTTACAGCCGGAGCCGGAACAGGTGCCGCGCGAGGTCAATGCGCGCTTGTAGCTGGGTGGATTTGCATTGCAGCTTCTTGATGGTTGTATGAAGTTGAAGCTGTGACGAGTGCGAGTTTGAGCCTTCTCTCATCGAGAGAGTGCCTCATCACCCCGCATCTTGAACCCTTCTCCCATCGGGAGAAGATGGCGCGCCAGCGCCGGATGAGGGTAGGTGCGCAGCCCCGCGGGTTTGGGTGATGCCTCTTTGAAAAAGTTGCTTCCGGTCGACGCGTGCCAGTAGCAGCATTTTTTTGTGCGTGCATCAGACGTTTGCGTAATGCTCGTGTCGTCTGTCGTCTGTCGTCGACCGACATTCCTTCGTCTTTTTCTGGCGATAGAAGCGCCCGATCGCGCAACAAACAGCCTCTGCGCGCGCAGGCATAGCCCGCACGGCGCAATCTCGCGCGGACTTCGCCAAACAGCGCAATCATGCCGCGTGATGCGTAGCGCAGTGCGCCGTTGCAGACAGGACTGGGTCATGTTGACGGCCCTGGGCTGATTACAGTCCAGGTCGCTTCTTTCCCTCATCCTGGAGTTCGCCATGCCCCGTCTTGCTCCCGCTGCCCTGCTCGCCACGCTGTGCGCCTGCGCGCTGCCCGCCTGGGCCAGCGAATCGCTCAATACCCGTGCGGAAGTGCTCGCAGCCCTGGAATCCGGTTACGACGTCAGCCTGACCACCGATCTTGGCCGCTGCACACCAGAAGAAGGTACGCCGGTCACCCAGACCCGTGGCGGCCGCCATATCGATGCGTACCGCATCACCGAGGACGGCACTGCCGCGTTCTCTGGTTCGCACTTCACCGTGGCCAACGACGGCAAGCCGATCCAGCAGTTCATGCGCTACCAGCTGCGCCCGGATGGCAGCGTGCGTTTCACCACCTACATGTACGACCTGCCGGGTCTGCAGCAACGCGGGCCGGTGCTGGCGTATCAATGCACGATCAATCAAGGCATCCGTTTCCACGCCGATTGACCACATGACGACTGCGCGGGCTGCAGCAGCCATCGCGTGCACGGCGACGCGCAGTCGTTATCTGCACCCGGGTCGCGGTGAGGACAGCGAGTTTTCTTCCGCCAGAGATGCAGGACCCGCTTGGCGCACAGACGACGCCCACCGATATGAGGCAAGCGCCGCAGTTTGCGGTTGCCCGGTAGCGACCTTGTCCGTGCTTGCGTCAGCGCGGTGACGACTGCTGCAGCGCAACTGCGTCGGCGGTGCTGGATTGCCAGCCGCCACCCAGCGCCCTGAAGGTGGTCACCGCACTGCGCGCGGCATCCGTGCGCGCCTGCACCTGCGCATCGGACGCGCGCAGCAATTGCTCGTCGGCATTCAACACTTCGATCAGGCTGACCACGCCCTTTTCGTAGGCCAGCGCCGACGCGGTGCGCGCCTTGCCCAGTGCGTCCACGCCTTGCGCGAGCACGCTGGCTTGTTGTTCGCGTTTGACCAGTGCGGTGAATGCATTTTCGACGTCCTCGGTGGCGCGCAGGACCGCCAGGCGATACGCCGCCAGCTGCTCGGCTTCCTGGCCCTTTGCCTGGGCGATCTGCGCATTGATGCGGCCGAAGTCGAACAGCCGCCAGCGCAGGCCCAGCACGCCGGCGGACTGGCTGGCATCGCCGGTGAACAGGTTGGCGCCGGAGATCGCGGTGGCGCTGCCGAGCAGTCCACTGAGCGAGAATTTGGGGTAGTACTCGGCCATCGCCACGCCGATACGCGCGTTCGACGCGGCCAACCTGCGTTCGGCCGCGATCAGATCGGGGCGGCGGCGCAGCAGGTCGCCGGGCGTGCCCGTCTCGGCGATCCGCGGTGCAAGCGGAATCGGTTTGGTGGCGGCCAGTTCCGCGCGGTGCGTGCCAGGCGGCACACCCAGCATCACGTCCAGGGCGTTCATCGCCGCGACCACGCCGCTTTCGATGCCGGGCACCGAGGCCTGCGCCTGTGCCAGCGCGCCTTGCGCCTGGTGCAGTTGCAACTCCGGCGCGAGCCCCTTGCCGTGCAACAGCGTCACCATCGACAGCAGGCCCTGCTGGGTGGCGACCTGGCGCTGCGCCACCTCCAGCCGTGCCTGCAGGCCGCGGATGCTGATGTAGATATCGGCGGTCTGCGCCGCCACCGTCAGGCGGGTGGCGGCGGCGCCGGCTTCGCTGGCTTGGTAGTCGGCCAGTGCGGCCTGGCGCCCGCGACGCAGGCCGCCGAACAGATCCAGCTCCCAGCTCGCACCCAGGTTGGCTTCGTAGGTGCTGGCATAGCGGTCGAAGTTGGGCGTGCTGTTGAGCACCTGGCCGAGCGGCGTTTCCAATGACTGGTAGGCGCGGGTCGCGTTGCCGCTGATGTTGCCTGAAGGCAGCAGCGCAGCAGTGGCGGCGGTCAGGCCGGCGCGGGCCTGGGTGACGCGCGCGGTGGCCTGGGCCAGGTCCAGGTTCTGCGCCAGCGCCTGGGTGACGTAGCGGCTCAGGTCCGCGTCGTCGAAGCCGGTCCACCAGGTCGAAAGCTCGGCAGGTCGCGCTGCCGGGCGCACTTCGACCGCCGCCTGGCCCGCGTAACGGTCTGGCAGGGGCGCTGCGGGGCGGGTGTAGGTCGGACCGACTGCGCAGCCCGTGGCAAGGCTGGCAACGACAAGCAGGGCAACAGGACGGAACGGGGACATGGCAGACCGGGCGGGCAGGGATGAGGTGTGACTATAATACGAAATGGTCACTTTTGTATGTGGGGCGCCGGGGCGCTAAGCTGGCGGCATGAGCAAGACATCCAGCTATCCGGTTTCGGGCCGCGGCCCGGCCGACCATGACGTGCGCGATCAGATCGTGATTGCGGCCACCGAGCATTTCAGCCGCTACGGCTACGAGAAGACCGCCGTTTCGGACCTGGCCAAGGCGATCGGGTTCTCCAAGGCCTATATCTACAAGTTCTTCGAATCCAAGCAGGCCATCGGCGAGATGATCTGCAGCAACTGCCTGCGCGAAATCGAGACCGAGGTGCGTGCCGCAGTCGACGAGGCGGAGCAGCCGCCGGAAAAATTACGCAGGCTTTTCAAGGTGATGATCGAGGCGAGCCTCCGGCTGTTCTTCCAGGATCGCAAGCTGTACGAGATCGCCACGTCGGCGGCCACCGAGCGCTGGCAATCGGTCCGCGCCTATGAAGTGCGCATCCAGACGCTGCTGCAGGATGTGCTGCAGCAAGGCCGGCAAAGTGGCGATTTCGAGCGCAAGACGCCACTGGACGAGGCCACGCAGGCGATTTACATGGTGCTGCGCCCTTACATGAACCCGCTGCTGCTGCAGCACAGCCTGGAGCAGGCCGACGAGGTGCCGGTGCTGTTGTCGAGCCTGGTGCTCCGCAGCCTGTCGCCCTAAATTCGTTTGTGACTATTGACTGATTTAGTCACAAGTCTCAGGATGCGAGCCTTCATCAGCTCGCTCCTGGATCTGCCATGCTTCGGCGCCTCGTTACCTCTGCCGCTTTCTGTGTGCTGCCGCTGGCATTGATCGCCTGCGGCAAGGCGCCCCCCTCCGATCCGCGCACCGCGGCTCCGCTGGTGCGGGTGGCCATCGTCGAAGACGCCGGTGCAGCGGCGCGCAGCTTCTCCGGCACGGTCGCGGCCCGGGTGCAGAGCGACCTGGGGTTCCGGGTCGCCGGCAAGGTGCAGGAGCGGCTGGTCGATGCCGGCCAGCGCGTGAAGCGTGGCCAGCCGCTGCTGCGGATCGACCCGGTCGACCTCAAGCTCGCCGCGCGGGCGCAGCAGGACGCGGTGGCGGCCGCGCAGGCGCGCGCCCAGCAGGCGGGTGAGGATGAAGCGCGCTACCGCGATCTGCGTGGCACCGGCGCCATCTCGGCTTCGGCCTACGACCAGATCAAGGCCGCCGCCGACGCCGCCAGGGCGCAGCTGAGCGCCGCCCAGGCGCAGGCCGAAGTGGCCCGCAACGCCAACCGCTATACCGACCTGCTGGCCGACGCCGATGGCGTGGTGATGGAGACGCTGGTCGAACCGGGCCAGGTCGTCGCGGCCGGGCAGCCGGTGGTGCGGCTGGCGCATGCCGGCCGCCGCGAGGCGGTGATCCAGTTGCCGGAAACCTTGCGCCCGCAGGTCGGCTCGGTAGCGCAGGCCACCTTGTTCGGCAATGCCGCTGTCACCGTGCCGGCGACCTTGCGCCAGCTGTCCGAAAGCGCCGACCGGCTGACCCGCACCTTCGAGGCACGTTACGTGCTCGATGGCGCACTGGGCGATGCGCCGCTGGGTACCACCGTCAGCCTGCGCATCGCCGATGGCACGGCCGCCGGCCCGCAGGCCGGGCTGCAGGTGCCGCTGGCCGCGTTGTTCGATGCCGGCAAGGGGCCGGGCGTGTGGGTGATTGCC
The DNA here is from genome assembly GCF_040203315.1 of Xanthomonas sp. WHRI 8393. Lineage (NCBI taxonomy): Bacteria > Pseudomonadati > Pseudomonadota > Gammaproteobacteria > Lysobacterales > Lysobacteraceae > Xanthomonas > Xanthomonas sp. WHRI 8393. Next base: position 604,443 of record NZ_JBEGGL010000001.1, read on the forward strand.
GGCAATCCGGCCAAGGTGCGCTGGCGGCCGGTGACGGTGCTGGGCCTGGACGACGACCACGCCACGGTTGCCGGCAAGCTGGCGCGCGGTGAGCGCATCGTGGCACTGGGTGCGCACCTGTTGCGCGACGGCGAGCAGGTGCGGGTGGTCAACACGATTGCGCCTGCCGCCGGCGCCACGACCGGCGCCAAGGCCGCAGCCGCGGCAGGAGCGCAGCCGTGAGCGAAGGTGGGTTCAATCTTTCCGCGCTGGCGGTGCGCGAGCGCTCGATCACGCTGTTCCTGATCGTCCTGATTTCGCTGGCCGGCCTGGTCGCCTTCCTCAAGCTTGGCCGTGCCGAAGACCCGGCCTTCACCGTCAAGGTCATGACCATCGTGACCGCCTGGCCTGGCGCCACGCCGCAGGAAATGCAGGACCAGGTCGCCGAGAAACTCGAAAAGCGCCTGCAGGAGCTGCGCTGGTACGACCGCAGCGAAACCTATACGCGCCCCGGGCTTGCGTTCACGACCTTGACCTTGCTGGACAGCACACCACCCAGCCAGGTGCAGGAGCAGTTCTACCAGGCGCGCAAGAAGGTGGGCGACGAAGTCGGCAACCTGCCGGCCGGTGTGATCGGGCCGATGGTCAACGACGAATATGCCGACGTCACCTTCGCGCTGTTCGCGCTCAAGGCCAAGGGCGAGCCGCAACGTTTGCTTGCGCGCGATGCGGAAAGCCTGCGCCAGCGCCTGTTGCACGTGCCGGGCGTCAAGAAGGTCAACATCATCGGAGAACAGCCCGAGCGCATCTTTGTCGAGTTCTCGCACGAGCGCCTGGCCACGCTTGGCGTCGGTCCGCAGGAGGTGTTTGCGGCGCTCAATGCGCAGAACGCCTTGAATGCGGCAGGTTCGGTGGAGACGCGCGGGCCGCAGGTGTTCATTCGCCTGGACGGTGCGCTCGACAGCCTGCAGAAGATCCGCGACACCCCGCTGGTGGTGCAGGGCCGCACCCTGAAACTGTCGGATATCGCCACGGTCAAACGCGGCTACGAAGATCCGTCCACCTTCATGATCCGCAGTGGCGGCGAGCCGGCGTTGCTGCTGGGCATCATCATGCGCGATGGCTGGAACGGGCTGGATCTGGGCAAGTCGCTGGACAGCGAAGTGGGCGCAATCAATGCCGAGCTGCCGCTGGGCATGACCCTGAGCAAGGTCACCGACCAGGCGGTCAACATCGACGCGTCGGTGGGCGAGTTCATGACCAAGTTCTTCGTCGCACTGCTGGTGGTGATGCTGGTGTGCTTCGTCAGCATGGGCTGGCGCGTGGGTATCGTGGTGGCGGCCGCGGTGCCGCTGACGCTGGCGGCGGTGTTCGTGGTGATGCTGGCCACCGGCAAGAACTTCGACCGCATCACGTTGGGCTCGTTGATCCTGGCGCTGGGATTGCTGGTGGACGACGCCATCATCGCGATCGAGATGATGGTGGTGAAGATGGAGGAAGGCTACAGCCGCGTCGCCGCATCGGCCTATGCGTGGAGCCATACCGCCGCGCCGATGCTGTCCGGCACGCTGGTGACCGCGGTTGGCTTCATGCCGAATGGGTTTGCCGCTTCCACTGCCGGCGAATACACCAGCAACATGTTCTGGATCGTGGGGATCGCGCTGATCGTCTCGTGGGTGGTGGCGGTGGTGTTTACGCCCTACCTGGGCGTCAAGATGCTGCCGGATCTGAAGAAGATCGAAGGCGGCCACGCCGCGATGTACGACACGCCGCGCTACAACCGCTTCCGCAATGCGCTGGCACGCGTCATCGCGCGCAAGTGGTTGGTGGCCGGCTCGGTGGTGGGCCTGTTCGTGCTTGCGATCCTGGGCATGGGCATCGTCAAGAAGCAGTTCTTCCCGATCTCCGATCGCCCTGAAGTGCTGGTCGAAGTGCAACTGCCGTACGGCAGCTCGATCACCCAGACCAGCGCGGCCACGGCCAAGCTCGAAGCCTGGCTGGCCAAACAGGACGAAGCGAAGATTGTCACCGCTTACATCGGCCAGGGCGCGCCGCGCTTCTTCCTGGCGATGGGCCCGGAGTTGCCGGATCCGTCGTTCGCCAAGATCGTGGTGCGCACCGACAACCAGCACGAGCGCGACGCATTGAAGCTGCGCATGCGCAAGGCGGTTGCCGAAGGCTTGGCCTCCGAAGCGCGCGTACGCGTGACCCAACTTACCTTCGGCCCGTACTCGCAGTTCCCGGTGGCCTACCGGGTCAGCGGGGCGGACCCGCAAGTGGTGCGTGGCATCGCCGCGCAGGTCAAGCAGGTCATGCAGGACAGCCCGATGCTGCGCACCGTCAACACCGACTGGGGCACGCGCACGCCCACGTTGCATTTCACCCTGGACCAGGACCGCCTGCAGGCGGTGGGGCTGACCTCGACCGCGGTGGCGCAGCAACTGCAGTTCCTGCTCAGCGGCGTGCCGGTCACGTTGGTGCGCGAGGATATCCGCAGCGTGCAGGTGATGGCGCGTTCGGCTGGCGATACGCGCTTCGATCCGGCACGCATCGCCGACTTCACCCTGGCCGGTGCCAACGGCCAGCGCGTGCCGCTGTCGCAGGTGGGCAAGGTGGATGTGCGGATGGAAGAGCCGATCATGCGCCGCCGCGATCGGGTGCCGACGATCACCGTGGGTGGCGATGTCGACGACCAACTGCAGCCGCCGGATGTCTCGGCGGCGATCACCAGGCAGCTGCAGCCGATCATCGACACATTGCCCAGCGGTTACCAGATCAAGGAGGCCGGTTCGATCGAGGAATCCGGCAAGGCAACCACCGCGATGCTGCCGCTGTTCCCGATCATGCTGGCGGCCACCTTGCTGATCATCATCCTGCAGGTGCGTTCGATCTCGGCGATGGTGATGGTGTTTCTGACCAGCCCGCTCGGCCTGATCGGCGTGGTGCCGACCCTGATCCTGTTCCAGCAACCGTTCGGCATCAATGCGCTGGTGGGCCTGATCGCGTTGTCGGGCATTTTGATGCGCAACACGCTGATCCTGATCGGGCAGATCCATCACAACGAGGCCGAAGGGCTGGACCCGTTCCATGCGCTGGTGGAAGCCACCGTGCAGCGTGCGCGCCCTGTGATCCTGACCGCGCTGGCGGCGATCCTGGCGTTCATCCCGCTCACGCATTCGGTGTTCTGGGGCACGCTGGCCTATACGCTGATCGGCGGCACCCTGGCCGGCACGATCCTGACGCTGGTGTTCCTGCCGGCGATGTATTCGATCTGGTTCAAGATCCGGCCCGATTCCGGTAGCACCCGGGCAGCGACGCAGCACGCCTGATGCCGCTGGGCCAGGGCGGCCAAGTCGCTGTTGTCGAACGGGTTGGAGCGCGGTCGCTCACCAGCGTGGGCCGCCGCCGCGGCCTGCGACGAACTGACAGCCGGCCGGCCGGCAGGCCGGCGTGCGGGAACCGTGGCGCCGCGCAGGGCACAGACGACAGCGCGTCCGTGCCCTGCGGTTTGCCTGGTGAGGCGCAGACTCAGACTTGGTCGGTCGGAAGCACGAAGACTTCGGCGATGTTGACGTTGGACGGTGCCTGCGCCGCGAACAGGATGGTGTCGGCACTATCCATCGGGTCCAGCATGCGAACCGTGCCGGCATAACCGGGCATCATGGCCTGATATTCCGCGCCGGTGGTCTGTGCCGGAAGCTCGGTTGCGACGATGCCCGGTTGAATGCTGGTGACGCGGATGTTGTGCTTCTTGCCGACTTCCATCCGCAGGCCTTCGGTGAACGCGGTCACTGCAAACTTGCTTGCCGAGGACACCGCAAATCCCTGGCCAAACACCTTGCGCCCGACGATCGAGGAAGTATTGAAGACGTGGCCGGACTGTTGCTTGATCATCTGCGGCAGCACCGCTGCAGCCACGTTGGGCACGCCTTTCACATCGACATCGTCAGCCAGGTGGCAGGCCGAGGTGTGCGACACGCCATCGTCGTGCATGAGGCGGCGGCCTGCCCGCCTGTGCCAGCCTGCATCGACGGGCCGCCCGTCGCGTCGTAGCGGCGGCGTGTATCCATGCTGGCGCAGGGCGCGCGTGGCCTTCTCCACGCCGAGGCAGGCAAACGCTTGCGCCCATGCCGCCGGCCACCGAATCCCCGGCCATTCACCCAGAACGGCCGTGTGGCCTCACAATAGGCGGCCAGCTCCCAACCGATGTCGCCATGCGCAAGACCTACCAGCTCAACCTCGAAGGCAAGAACCGCGATCGTCTGCTGGAATCCAGCAAGCACGATATCCGCAAGTACATCCGCCGCGAGCGTCGCAAGGACTTGCCGGAAGGAGCGGATTATTGGGACTTCGACATGCGCTTCGGGGTGGACGAGGCCAGTGCTGCGCCGCTGCCGCCGGCCGAGCTGATTCGCTCGATCAATGCGCTCACCAGCGAAGGTGGCGGGCAGTTCTTCGTGGAAATCCTGCGCAAGCCCGGCAAGCGGACTCCGCGTGCCGATGGCGACAGCGCCCCGGGCGGCGAGCTGGATTTCGAGCAGGACTGAGTCTTCGCATGGCGTCCGCCTTGGCGTGACGACAGCGCGCCAGGTGTCACGCAGCGCCTTCAGTCGGGCTTGCCTGCCTGCGTCGCCGCTGCCGCGCGTTGCTTGTCCTTCTTGTTCGGTCGCCTGCCCTTGATGCCGCCGTTGTCGTCCGCAGCGCGCGTGCCGGGATTCGGCATCTGTGTTGCAGGCGCCGCGGTCGCCGGGCTCGGCTCGAACCCGGCGACCAGGCTGGTCGGTACGCGCAGGCCCTGGCGTTTTTCGATTAAACGCCATTGCGGCTGGCTCTCTGCCGTGACGAAGCTGATCGCAAGGCCGCTGGCGCCGGCGCGTGCGGTGCGGCCGATGCGGTGGGTGTAATCCACCGTCGAACGCGGCAGGTCGTAATTGATCACGGCCGGCAGCGCATCGATATCGATACCGCGCCCGGCCAGATCGGTGGCCACCAGCACCTGCAGCTCGCGCTGTTTGAAGGCAGACAGGGCGCGTTCGCGCCGGCCCTGACTCAACTCGCCGTGCAGCGGCTGCGCGTTGATGCCGGTCTTGCCGAGTTTTTCAGCGACTTTTTCGGCGGTGTGCCGGCTGGCGACGAACACCAGCACATGCGACCAACCATGCTCCTGCAGCAGGTGGCGCAGCAGTTGCGTGCGCTGGCCGGCATCGACGGCGATCGCGCGTTGTTCGATCGCAGGCGCAGCCTCCGGGGTGGCGGCAACGGTGATGCGTAGCGGGTCGCGCAGGCGACGCTTGGCCAGCGAGGCGATGCCGGGCGGAAACGTGGCCGAAAACAGCACGCTCTGGCGCTGCGTCGGCAGCAAGGCCAGAATGCGATCAAGCTCGGCACCGAAGCCCAGCTCCAGCAGACGGTCGGCTTCATCCAGCACGAGTGTGGCGACTTCGCTCAGGCGCAGCGCGTTGTGGTCGACCAGATCCAGCAGCCGCCCGGGCGTGGCGACCACGATATCGGCACCACCGCGCAGGGCGAGCAGCTGCGGATTGATCGAACTGCCGCCGGTGGCCGCCACGATCTTGAGCCGCCGCGGCAGATGCGCGGCCAGTTGGCGCAAGGTGTCTTCCACCTGCGCAGCGAGTTCGCGCGTGGGCACCAGCACCAGCGCACCGAGCACGCGCGGCGCGGTGTCGGGCGCCAGGCAACGTTGCTGCAGCAGCGGCAGCGCATAGGCCAGCGTCTTGCCCGAGCCGGTCTGCGCCATCGCGATCAGATCGCGCCCCTGCAGCATCGGCGCAATGGCCTGCTGCTGGATCGGCGTGGGCGTGTGGTGACCGGCGCGAGTCAGCGCTGCGGTAAAGGCAGGCAGCAGCTGTGGCGATAGGTCGAGCTGGTCGAACGACATCGTGAAATCTCCGGGCACATGCGTCATTGTGGGCGATTGAAGCAATGACTGCGACGCAGCGGTGAGGTAACGACACCGATGGTTTTTCGCGGTGCCGTCAGTACCGCCATTTGCGCACCGTCTGTCTTCCCAGTCTTTCTTCCAGCAGCGCCTGGGCTGCCGCATCATCGTCGTGAATCTCGCCCAGGCAGAGCAGCATCAGCGCATCCAGATAGACGGCGACCGAATCGAACAGGCGCGTCAGCATCGCGCCATCGTCGTGGTCGAAGTAATACACCGCACCGTTGTCGCGATGGAAGCACCACAGATTGCCATTGCCCAGGTAGTCGCCGAACACGATCAGCGACGGGATCAAGGCTTGTTCTTCGGCGCTCGCCTCGATCTCGTCGATGCTCGGATAGGCCTGCTGCAGGGGTTCGATGCTGGGTGCGGTGTCGCCCGGCGTGCACAGCGTTTCGGCCAGTTCCAGGCAGCCGACTTCGCCGTGATAGCGGGCAAGCAGCGGCGGCAGCGCGCAGCCAAGGCGCGCCTGACACGCGAGTACGGCCTGCAGGCTGGCGGGTTGCGCAGCGTCGTCGCCGAGAAGTGCGGCATACGCGGTGCAGACCTGTCGGTACCACTGCAGGCGTGCATCGTCATCGACAAGGTCCGGCCATGCCAGCGGCGGGCAGTCCACTGGACGCCAGTCAGCGTCGGTCGCGGGTGTGTTCATGGGGCCTCCATGATGGCATTGCCGATCGGCGATGCCCGCGCGGGAAGTCCATCTCCCTGAGTGACAAATGTCCGCATCGCAACGCCTGGTGTCCGGCGCTCAAGTTTAGCGTGGAGTGCGTTGACTGACTCTGCCATGGCGCGGAAGGCGTCGTGGAGCACTGACACGCGTCCGGCCAATGCTGTCGTAGCACTGCCGCCCAGCACGGCGCGGCAAGCGATGGCGCAAGGCCGGTGTGGCGGCGTCAGTTCACACGGCCAGCGCCAGATCGTCCAGCAGTGCGCGCAGGAAACGCGCGGCTTCGCCGCCGGTGGCGGCGCGATGGTCAAAGGTCAGCGACAGCGGCATCACCTTGTGGGTTTCCACCCCGCCCATCACCGGGGTGAGCTGGTAACGCGCACGGCCGGCGGCGACGATGGCCACGCATGGTGGCACCACCACCGGGGTGGCGTAGCGGCCGGCGAACATGCCGAAGTTGGACAGCGAGATGGTGTAGCCGCTGAGTTCGGAGGCGGCGATGCTGCGGTTTTCCACCTGCTGGCGCAGCCGGTTGACGCTTTCGCGAATGCCGTGCGCGTCGAGCATGTCGGCATTGCGCAATGCGGGCACGAACAGGCCTTCTTCGGTATCCACCGCAATGCCGATATCCACCTGCGTGTGCAGGGTGCGGCTGAGTGCCTCGCCGTCGAACCAGGCATTGAGCGCCGGCACCGCCTGGCACGCCCGCACGATGCCGCGTACCAGCCGCACGGTGACATCGTTGCCGGGCTGCCAGGCGTGGATGTCGGCATCGTCGTTGAGCGTGGTCGGCACCACCTTGCTGTGCGCATCGGCCATGACGCGCGCCATGTTGCGACGCACGCCCTTGAGCTGCTCCGGCTGGCCTTTGGCGACCACGCCTGGCGACTGGGTGCGCATCGGTTTGCCGCTGGCAGACAGCGCTGCACGTGGTTGCGCGTTGCCGGCTGCGCTGGTTGCTGATTGCGTGCCGGCGGCGTGCAGCGCGGCTACGGGCGCATTGCTGCCGTTGCTCGGGGTGACCGAGGCGCCGGCGCGCGCTACAGACAGCGGCGCGCTGCCGGCCGCGGCGGCCTGCTTCACATCCGCCATCGTCACCGTGCCATCCGGGCCGCTTGCGCGGATCTGGGCCAGATCCACGCGCAGCTTGCGCGCCAGCGCGCGCACGGCCGGCATCGCGCGCACGCCGCCCACGGCGATCGCCTGTTCGCTCTGCACTGCGTTGGAGCTCTGCATCGCACCGACCACGGTACCGGCGTCGTCACGCTCGCTCCCGCCACTGGAATCGGCGTCGGCTATCTCGCCGCCGTTGTCGGAGGCGACCACGCGTGCGGTCGGGCCGGCCGCGCTATCACCGGTGCTGGGCGTGTGCGTGGGTGCAGGGCCGTGCGAGTGGCCGGTGTCCTGACCATCGGCGCGCTGCGGCTGCGAGGCGTCCAACGCGAACTGCGCCAGCATCGCACCGGTGACGATGATGTCGCCGGCGGCACCGGCGAGCTTGGTCACGGTGCCGGAAAACGGCGATGGCACCTCGACCACCGCCTTGGCGGTCTCCATCGAGACCAGCGGATCGTCCAGGCGGACGCTGTCGCCCTCCTTGACGAACCATTCGACGATGGTGGCGTCGGGCAGGCCTTCGCCCAGGTCGGGCAGGTGGAAATTCTTGGCTTCGCTCATGGCAGGTTCTCTTGCGCCGCAGGCAGCGGCGGCGTGGTGTCGTCGAGGAGTTCGAGGTCGGCGGCCGGCAGCCAGCCCTGCATGCCATCGGCACGCTCGGACCACCACCAACCGCCATGTTCGTAATGCAGCAGCACGTCCTCGCCCTGGTGGGCATCGAGTTCGCGTGCGTCGTAGTCGCGCAGGGCTTTGGCCTGGCCGTCGCCCAGCGGGCGCAGCCAGGCCACCGGGGCCCAGCCGGCATGGCCGTCGCCGGTGTTGACCCAGGCGAAGGCCGGCCATTCCTCATCGCGCACGCCGATGGTCACCTGCTGGCCAGCACGGAAGCGGATCGGGTTGGCGTACGCGGCGCGGTAATCGCAGAGCAGACGGGCGCGCATGTCAGCCGGCGGCCACCGCGCGACGGGCGGCGGTGACGATGCGCTCCACGCTCGGCAGGTACTTCATTTCCAGCCGGAACAGCGGGATATGGGTGTCGTAGCCGGTGACGCGTTCGACCGGTGCGAGCAGGTCGTACATCGATTTTTCCGCCAGCTGCGCGGCGATCTCCGCACCGAAGCCGGCGGTGCGCGGGGCTTCCTGCACGATCACGCAGCGGCCGGTCTTGGCGACCGATTCGGCGATGGTGTCGAAGTCCAGCGGGCGCAGCGTAGCCACGTCGATGACCTCGGCGCTGATGCCTTCGCCGGCGAGTTTGTCGGCCGCTTCCAGCGCTTCCTTGACCTGCGCGCCCCAGGTGACCAGGGTGACGTCGGTGCCGTCGCGCAGCACGAAGCACACGTCCAGCGGCAGCGCCTCGCCATCGTTGGCGACCACTTCCTTGTACTGGCGGTAGATGCGCTTGGGCTCCATGTAGATCACCGGATCCGGGTCGCGGATCGCGGCCAGCAACAGGCCATAGGCGCGCTGCGGCGAGGACGGCAACACCACACGCAGGCCGGGGACGTTGGTGAAGATGGCCTCGTTGGCTTCGCTGTGATGTTCCGGCGCGCGGATGCCGCCGCCCCACGGCACGCGCAGCACCATCGGGCAATGCAGGCGGCCGCGGGTGCGGTTGCGCAGGCGTGCGGCGTGGCAGATCAGGTGATCGACCATGGGGTACACGAAGCCGTCGAACTGCGCTTCGGCCACCGGCTTCATGCCCTGCGCGGCCAGGCCGACGCTCAGGCCGGCGATGGTGGTTTCATCCAGCGGCGTGTCCAGCACCCGCTCGCTGCCGAAGCGCTGCTGCAGGCCGGCGGTGGCGCGGAACACGCCGCCGTTGACGCCGACATCCTCGCCCAGCACCAGCACCGCGGGGTCGTGTTCCAGCTCCCAGGCCAGCGCCTGGGTGATGGCTTCGATCAGGGTGATGGGCGAACTCATGGCGATCTCTCCGCGCGTGGCTGCGGCGTTGTAAGGGGCACTGGCCTGCTGCTGTGTCGCAGCCAGGTGCGACTGGTTGAGCTCATCCATGACGGGCCTCCTGTGCCATCACCTCGGCGCGCTGGGCCAGCAACTCGGCCGGCGGGTCGCCGTAGAGGTAATCGAACATCGCTTCGACCGGCTGTACCGGCGTGTTGAGGTAGGCATTGACCTCTTCGTCCACGCGCGCGCCGCATTCGGCCTTCCAGGCGGTTTCCTGCACCTCGTCCCACAGGCCCTGCGCGGTGAGATAACGGCGCAGCCGCAGCAGCGGCTCGCGCGCCCAGCCCTGCTTGACCTCTTCTTCGCCGCGGTAGCGCCGCGCATCGTCGGCGGTGGTGTGATCGGACAGGCGGTAGGTCAGGAATTCGATCACCGTGCCGCCGTCGCCGGCCAGTGCACGCGCACGCGCCTGGCGCATCGCCTCGAGCACTGCGATCAGGTCGTTGCCGTCCACCTGCAGGCAATGCAGGCCGCCGGCCAGGCCCTTCTGCGCCAGCGTCTGCGCGCCGGTCTGCGCCGAGCGCGGCACCGAGATCGCCCAGCCGTTGTTGATCACGCACAGGATCAGCGGCAGCTTGTAGGCACCGGCCGAATTGAGCGCGGCGTAGAAGTCGGTCTTGGAGCTGCCGCCATCGCCGCAGCAGGCCACAGCGACCTGCGGCTTGCCCTGCAGCTTGAACGACAGCGCCGAACCGGCCGCGTGCAGGCACTGGGTGGAGATCGGCACGCAGATCGGGAAGTCGATCGCCGCATCGGCATCGCGCGGATAGTCGCTGCCGCGTTCATCGCCGCCCCAGTACAGCAGCACGTCGCGCGGGCGCACGCCGCGTTCGAACATGGTGCCGTACTCGCGATAGCTGGGCGCGAACACATCGCCGCTGCGCATCGATGCGCCGATGCCCACATGGGTGGCTTCGTGGCCGAGGCAGGCCGCATAGGTGCCCAACTTGCCGGTGCGCTGCAGCGCGACCGACTTGCTGTCGAAGGTGCGCACGAACAGCATGCGCTTGAACAGCGCGAGCAACTGTTGCGGGTTGGCGGCGTCGGCCGGCAGGTCGTCGCGGACGATCTGGCCGTCCGCGTCCATGTATTGCAGATATTCGATCTCGAACTGCGCGGCTACGCTCATTGCGGCGACACCTTCACCAAGAAGTTTCAAATGATATGAGTTGCGATGTTAAGGACCACGCAGCAAAAAGCTGTCCTGCACCGCAGCACACAATGATGCTGGCTTGCACAAAAAAAAGGGCGCGGACCAGGCCGCGCCCTTTGTCGCAGTACAGAACTGCGACGTGTTGCACTGCGATCAGCGGCGGCCGGTGCCTCCACCGATCGGGGTGACGATCAGCGCTGTGTTGTCGGCCGGGTTGGCATCGGGCGAGGTCGAGCTGGCGCTGGCCTGCACCCGCACCGCGCGTTCGGCCGGGATCGGCTTTGCCGCGACGGTCAGCTGGAACACGGCCTGCGCGCCCGGCTGCACTGCGGCGGCGGTGCTGCAGACAAACACTGCGTTGCGCAACGACGGCAGTTGCTTGGTGCAACGCCAGCCGCTGGGCGGCACCAGCAGCGACAAGGCCGATACCGTGTTGCCTTCGATCCGCACGCTGGCACCGGTGGCCGCTGCGTTGCCGCGGTTGTCCAGCAATACCCGGTAGGTGGCGTTGAAGGCGGTGGTCGGCAGCGTGGCAGGGCCTTCCAGGCGCACTGCCAGATCGCTGCGCAGCGCTGGCTGCACACTGACTGCGGCGGTGTCGGTGTTGTTGTCCGGCTGCGGGTCGGGCGTTTGCGAGGCGACCGAGGCGGCCAGGGTCAGCGTGCGTCCTGCCAGTTCCGCGCCAGCGTCGACCTGCACGGCAAAGCGCTGTGCGTTACCGGCTGCCAGCGAGGCGATGGTGCAGGTGACCACCGTCTGGGTCGCGGTTTCCGGCGCCTGACAGCTCCAGCCCGGTGCCGCGGTGACCCGTGGGCTGACCGCGGCATCGAAGGCCAGTGCCACTGCGGCAAACGCCGCGCTGTCGGGCCCACGGTTGTCCACATCCACACTGAAGTCGATGCGCTCGCCTTCGGTGACCTGTGCGCGTGCCGCAGTGACCGTTGCGCCCAGGTCGGCACGCAACGCGGGCGCCATGCGCAGCAGCACCACTGTGGGGTCGTGGTCGGACAGGCGCGTGGGCGTATTGGCATCGTTGCGCGCGGTGCCGGGGAAGTCGGCATTGATGCGTGCGTGGCCCACCGACAGCGAGGCGATGCCCGGTGCGCGCATCAGCGCCTCGTTGGCCAGGATGTGATCCAGCGACTGCACGTTGCCGTCGAAGGCGTACGAGTAGCTCTGGTCGGGCGTGTTGAACCAGGTCAGATCGGTGTAGTCCGGGTTGACCAGGTCCGCGCCATCGCCGCTCACCACGGTCTGCGCATCCGGTGCCGGCCTGCCGGTGACGGTGCCCATTGCATCCACATAGCCGTCGTTGAACTCGAAGGCGTTGAAGTCGCCCATCACCAGCACCTGCTCGGCCGGGTCGAGCTGCTGGCGCGTCTGCAGCAGGCGCGCCAGGTACTCGGCCTGGGCCTGGCGTTTGGCGCGGATGCGGGTGCCTGCGGCATCGTCGGTCTCGGCGCCGTTGAGCGAGCGTTGATGCACCACGATGGCGGTCAGCGGCAGCACGCGGCCATCGGCCTGATGCACCCTGGCGCTGAGTACCAGCGGCGGGCGATCGTTGAGCAGGCTCACGCCACCGCCCGGTTCGGTCCAGGTGGTGGTCTTGCCCTCCTGGGCGATGGACACCACTTCCACGCGCGGCATGCCGGCCGACACCGTACCGGTCTTGACCAGGAAACCGACGTCGATGCCGCCGACGTCATTGCCTTCCTGCAGGTAGGCCACGTACTGCGGATTGGGCTGGCCGGAGGCGATGGCATCGGCGTTGATGCGCGCAGCCAGGGTCTGCAGCACGCTGATGTTTTCCACCTCCACCGTGCCCAGGATGTCGGGCGTGTGCAGGTAGTTGCGGATCGCCAGCGAGGCCTTGTTGAGGCGGGCCTGGAACGCGGCCGGGGTGAGCACCGGTTCGCCGATCGCCGGGTCGTTCTGGTCGTCGAAGAAGCGCTCCATGTTGTAGGTGGCCACGGCCACGTCGTCGGCCTGCGGTACCGGTGCCGGGCGCGGTTGGTCGGCACCGTTGCAGTTCACCTGCGGGGTGCGTTCCGGATACAGCGTGTAGCGGCGGAAGCTGTAATCCAGCGGGCCGGTGACATCCAGCACGACGCAGCCGGAGGCCAGATCCAGCCGTTCGGCACCCACGCCGGCACTGCCGACGGCGATCACTTCCGGGTTGGTGTTCCAACGCGGCACGCCGGCAGGCGAGCCAGCCGGCAGCGGGTCGGGCAACTGCACGCCGGGCTCGCGAAAGGCGCGCGGCAGGCCGGTGACCACCGCATGGAACACGCCATTGCTGGTGGCGCTGGCGTTGGTCTCGTTGACGCTGCCGCCGGTGGGGGCATTGACGGTGAGGCTGGCGGCGGTGACACGCATGCCTTCCAGCGCTTCGAGCTGATCAAAGGCGCCGTTCGGGTTGGGGAAGTTCGCGCTCAACGCCACCGGCATCGGCAACGGGTTGCCGGTGGAATCCAGCAGCACGGTCAGGCTGCCGCCGATCTCGGTCAGCGGCGGCTGGGTCGGGTCGGCGGTGGGCACGTACTCGAGCACCGTGCCCTGCACGCGCACCCGGTTGCCGATGGCGGCGGCATCCGGGGGTGCGCTGCCGGTGTAGACGTAGACGCCTTCGGAGGTGGCCGGATCGCCATCGGTTTCGGCATCCGGTGCCTGCAGGAAGAAGCCGGCGCTGCGACGGGCAGTGACGATGCCCGAGGTGGCGACCACCTGGCCTTCCAGCGGCGAGCGTGCGCCCTTGCCCTGGATGGCGTGGATCGGCAGCAGGCTGAAGTCGTCGTTGAGGATGGTGCCGGTGGCACTCAGCGTGGCCGGCAACGCGCCGGTGAGGCCGTTGATCTGCAGCGCGAAGGTCTCGTCGGGCTCGGGCGTGGTGTCGCCCAGCACCTCCACGGTGATGCTGGCGCTGCGCTCGCCGGCGGCGATGCGGACGCTGGAGGCGGGCAGGGCGACATAGTCGCTGCCGGCCGTGGCCGTGCCATCGGCGGTGGCGGCGGTGAAGCTCACCCCGCCTGCGCCGGCCGGCTGGCTCAGGCTCAGCGTGAACACGAAACTGCGGCTGCCGCTGTTGCCTTCGGCCTGGCTGACATCGGCCAGCGTGGCGATCGGCTGGCCGCCGCCGCTGCACAGCCGTGCGGGGCTGGCGGCGTTGCGCGGCGCCGGCGCGCCGGTGGCGAAATCGGCCGCGTTGTTGTCGGTGTCGGTGCAGCCATCGCCGCCGCGCAGCACTGCCAGCGTATTGCTGGGCGCCGGCGTGGGCGCATTGCCTTCGGCGCAGCTGGCGGTGCTGCCATAGCCGACCAGGTCGGCATTGCCGGTGGGGCAGGCGCCGCTCAACGCGGAGGCGCTGTTGCTCAGCGCCACCTTGCCGGCGCCGCCGCCCATGGCGATGGTGCCGGTGGCGTCGGGCGTGGGCAGCGCGACGCTGCCGCCGCTGCCATCGGCCTGCTTGACCAGGTAATAGCCGCCGGCCGGAACGCTGCCTGCCAACGGCGTGACCTGCCAGCTGCTGCCGGCGGCCGAGGCGTATTGCACCGACCAGCCGTCCAGGCTGACCGTGGTGCTGCCGATGTTGTGCAGCTCGACGAAATCGCTGCGGAAGGTGGCACCGCTGTTGCCGCCACCGCCGTAGACCTGGCTGATGACGACCTGGGCATTGGCGTGGCCGGCAACCGCCAGCGCACAGAGAAGTAAGGCTGCACGACGCTGCAACACATGCATGAGATGAGAGTCCCCTGATCCATGAGACGTGAAGCGCTCCCCTGGTCCGGCCACGTCCCTGGCCGGCAGCGCCGTTCGATTCTGCATGAATTTGCAGACCTTGGTTGACGATACGGTGACACCGGCGCAGCAGCTGCGCGCGCGCGCAGCCGCTGCAGCATTTTTCAGGTGTGAAGTACCGGTCGCGTACGCCACGGCATCGTCAGGCTGCCAAGCAAGCAGGCCACCCAGGCAACCGGACGCTGCTACGGCAATGCGACGCAGCAACATGCATCAAGGCCGCGCGCTGCAACGACTGCCTCCCGAATCCCGAATCCCGAATCCCGATTCCCCGCCACTGAGCTACCCTGACCGGCCCGATCCACCTGCACCGCCATGCCCGTCGACAAGAATCTGCGTGACCTGGAACCCGGCATCCACACCGATCTGGAGGGGCGGCTGACCTACGGCGGCTATCTGCGGCTGGACCAGTTGCTGTCGGCGCAGCAGCCCCTGTCCGAACCGGCGCACCACGACGAGATGCTGTTCATCATCCAGCACCAGACCTCCGAGCTGTGGCTGAAGCTGCTGGCGCACGAGCTGCGCGCGGCGATGGTGCACCTGCAGAACGACCAGGTCTGGCAGTGCCGCAAGGTGCTGGCGCGCAGCAAGCAGGTGCTGCGCCAGCTCACCGAACAATGGTCGGTGCTGGAGACGCTGACGCCGAGCGAGTACATGGGATTCCGCGATGTGCTGGGCCCCTCGTCCGGCTTCCAGTCGCTGCAATACCGCTATATCGAGTTCCTGCTCGGCAACAAGAACCCGCAGATGCTGCAGGTGTTCGCGTACGACCCGCAGGGGCAGGCGCGGCTGCGCGAGGTGCTGGAAGCGCCCAGCCTGTACGAGGAGTTCCTGCGCTACCTGGCGCGCTTCGGGCATGCGATTCCGCCGCAATACCAGGCCCGCGACTGGACCTGCGCGCATGTGGCCGACGACAGCCTGCGCCCGGTGTTCGAGCGCATCTACGAAAACACCGACCGCTACTGGCGCGAGTACTCGCTGTGCGAGGACCTGGTCGATGTGGAAACCCAGTTCCAGCTCTGGCGCTTCCGCCATATGCGCACGGTGATGCGGGTGATCGGCTTCAAGCGCGGCACCGGCGGGTCCAGCGGCGTGGGCTTTCTGCAGCAGGCGCTGGCGCTGACGTTCTTCCCGGAGCTGTTCGACGTGCGCACCTCGGTGGGCGTGGAAGGTCGTGAGCCGGCGGGTGGTGGCCGCGGTGAGCCTGAAAAGGGCTGAGCGGGTCGCTACGGGCGTCATCCCCGCAGAGCGGCCGCCATCAGGCCGGCGAGTCCTGCGAATTTGACGCGTACATGACGTCTAAGTGATCCTCGCGCGTCTCCCGGGGTACGCTCCGGGCACCCAGCCATTACTGAATACGCAAGGGACATTCCATGAGCGTTGACGCTACCGCGCCGACTTCCGCCGCCACCCCGCCGCCGCCGGCACCGCCCGAGTTCCCCACGCTGCTCGGTCATCCCCGGCCGCTGTGGATGCTGTTCATGACCGAATTCTGGGAACGCTTCGCGTTCTACGGCATTCGTTGGGCGCTGGTGCTGTACATCGTGGCGCAGTTCTTCAACGGCGATGCCACCGGCCAGGCGCCGGCCGGACGCACCTACGGCGCCTATCTGGCGCTGGTGTATGCGGCAGCGATCTTCGGCGGCTACGTGGCCGACCGCGTGCTCGGCTACCAACGCTCGATCCTGGTCGGTGCGGCCGTGATGGCCACCGGCCTGTTCCTGATCGCCATTCCCGACCACACCATGTTCGAGATCGGCCTGGCCACCGTGGTGGTGGGCAACGGGCTGTTCAAACCGAACATCTCCACCATGGTCGGCAAGCTGTACTCGGTGGCCGATCCGCGCCGCGACAGCGGCTTCACCATCTTCTACATGGGCATCAACCTCGGCGCGATGATCTCGCCGGTGCTGACCCAGCTGCTGGCCGAAAAGGTGTTCGGCACCCAGGCAATGCCGTCCTACAAGATGGTGTTCATGGCCTCCGGCGCGGGCATGCTGATCAGCCTGGTGTGGTTCTGGATCGGCCGCGCGCAGCTCAAGGGCATCGGTGCACCGGCGCCGAACGCGCAGGGCATCGGCCGCGTGCTGATGGTGCTGGTCGGCTGCGTGCTGGCCATCCCGGTGGTGTACTTCCTGCTCGCCGTCGGTGCGGACGTGCTGCAGATCGTGCTGACCGTGTTGTTCGTCGGCCTGTCGGTGATGCTGCTGGTCGAAGGCATCCGCGAAGGCAAGGTGCAGCGCGACAAGGTGATCGCAATGCTGATCATCTTCGCCTTCAACGTGCTGTTCTGGATGTTCTTCGAACAGGCCGGCAGCTCGTTCACCTTCCTGGCCGACAATATCGTCGACCGCAGTTTCGGCGACTGGACCTTCCCCACCGCCTGGTTCCAGTCGGTGAACTCGATTGCGATCATCACGCTGGCGCCGGTCATCGCCTGGATCTGGGTCAAGGCCGGCCGCTTCAACCCGTCGATTCCGCGCAAGTTCGGCCTGGGCCTGCTGTTCAACGGCCTGGCGTTCCTGCTGCTGATGTTTGCACTGTCGAGCCTGGTCAACGATGCTGGCAAGGTGCCGTTCTGGACCTTGTTCATGGTGTACGTGATCCAGTCGGTGGGCGAGCTGTGCCTGTCGCCGATCGGCCTGTCGATGGTGACCAAGCTGGCGCCAGTGCGCCTGGTCGGTTTCGGGATGGGCGGCTGGTTCCTGTCCACCGGCATCGGCAACAACCTGTCGGGCATTTTTGCCGGGCATGTCAGCGGAAGCGAAGGGATGAGCGTGTCTTCGGCCCTGAGCGGGTATACCTTCGGATTTTGGGCGCTCTTGGGCGCTGGCGCGGTGTTGTTCCTGATCGCGCCGTTGATCAACAAACTGATGCATGGTGTGAAGTGAGGAGAACAGCGATGCCGATCAAACCCACTGTCTGTGGCCTGCTGCTGGCAGGTCTGTTGAGCGCCTGCGGGCAGCCCACCGAGCAACAGGAGGCGCCACGGCCGCTGGATACCTCGATGCAGAAGCCGCCCAGCGCCGATCCCAGCCAGCCGGTGTCCTCGGGCAATACGCCCACCGCGGCGGACATCGCCGCGGCGGCGGCACTCAATGCGCAGTACGACCCCTCGCGCGATCCGGCCGCCGATCTGGAGACCGCCAAGGTCGAGGCCAAGCGCGGCGGCAAGCGCATCGTGCTCAATGTCGGCAATGCGGCCTGCGAGCCGTGCAAGGCGCTGGACGAACTGATGGGCGGCGATGCGGAGCTGCGCAGCTTCCGCGACGCGCACTTCGTGGTGGTCAAGGTCAATCGCGATGCGGCCAACGAGAATGCCGCGTTCCTGTCGCAGTTCGCCCAGCTCAACGACTATCCGTCGCTGCTGGTGCTGGACAACGACGGCAAGCTGCTGACCACCCAGACCGGCCCGGACCTGCGCAAGGGCGAGCGCTTCGACCGCAGGAAGCTGTTCGACTTCCTCAAGCAGTGGGCGCCGCCGCAGGCCTGATCCGTCGTTGCGGTGGCATGCAAAAACCCCCGCACTGCGGGGGTTTTTTTATCAGTCCTTGCCGGCCATGCGCGGCAGCCCGTCCTTGGCCAGCCGGTCGATCAGCTTTTCCAGGATCTGCTGCTCCTCGGCACTGAACACCGACATCAGCCGCTGTTCCATCTCGTTGACCAGTGGGGCAACGGTCTCGTAGACCTGGCGGCCGGCCGGCGACAGTGCCAGCATCGAGCGGCGGCGGTCGTCGCCATGGGTTTCGCGGCGGATGAAGCCGCGCTCCAGCAAGCGCGCCACGGCGCGGCTGACTGCAACTTTATCCATCGCGGTGCGGTCGGAGACCTCGCTGGCCGATGAACCCGGATACAGCGCCAGGATGGTGATCACCCGCCACTCGGGAATGGCCATGCCGTAACGATCGCCGTAGACCTTGGCGATATTGCTGCTGATGCGGTTGGACAGCACGCTCAGGCGATACGGCAGGAACTGCTCAAGGTTGAGCAGCACAGGATGTGGCGGCGGGGTGGGGGCGTCGAGATCGCTCATGTTGCACTGTGTCTTGATTTTGGTTTCATTTGCAACTACAAACCTTGGGTGGCCTGCGCATTCTCGCGGGTCTTCTGCCACCCCGCATAGCCCTGCGGACGGCCTAGCGTGGAGAAACGACGATGAGCGCACAACCGAGCAGTACCGCAACCCGCCCGAACCTGGGCATGCAGGTCACCACCTTCGACAATCCGATGGGGATCGACGGGTTCGAATTCGTCGAATTCGCCGCGCCCGCCGAGCAGGCGGCGCAGTTGCACGACTACTTCCGCAAGATGGGCTTCAGCGCGGTGCTGCGCCACCGCAGCCGTGCCATTACCGTCTATCGCCAGGGCGGGGTCAACTTCCTGCTCAACGAAGAGCCCGATTCGTTTGCCGCCGATTTCGCCGCCGCGCACGGCCCGAGCGCCTGCGGCTTTGCGATCCGCTTCCGTACCCCGGCCGAGACCGTGCTGCAGACCGTGCTGGGCAACGGCGGCGAAGCGGTGCAGGACAAGGCCGACACCCGCGCCGTGCCGGCCCCGGTGGTCAAGGGCATCGGCGACTGCATGCTGTATCTGGTCGACCGCTACGGCGATGCGGGCAGCATCTACGACGCCGACTACGAGCCGATCGAAGGCGCCGACCAGCACCCGGCCGGCTTCGGGCTGACCTTCATCGACCACCTGACCCACAACCTGTACTTCGGCAACATGCAGCGTTGGTCGGACTATTACGAGCGCCTGTTCAACTTCCGCGAGATCCGCTACTTCGACATCAAGGGCGCCAAGACCGGCCTGGTGTCCAAGGCGATGACCGCCCCGGACGGCATCGTGCGCATTCCGCTCAACGAATCCTCCGACCCCAAGAGCCAGATCAACGAGTATCTGGACGCCTACCACGGCGAAGGCATCCAGCACATCGCCTGCTTCACCGACGACATCTACAGCTCGGTGGAAAAGATGCGCGAGGCCGGCGTGACATTCCTGGATACGCCCGATACCTATTTCGACGTGGTGGACCTGCGCATCCCCGACCACGGCGAGGATGTCGAACGCCTGCGCCGCAACAAGATCCTGATCGATGCCGACGTGGATACCAAGCAGCGCAAGCTGCTGCAGATCTTTACCCAGAACTGCATCGGCCCGATCTTCTTCGAGATCATCCAGCGCAAGGGCAACGAGGGCTTCGGCGAAGGCAATTTCCAGGCGCTGTTCGAGAGCATCGAGCGCGACCAGATGAAGCGTGGGGTGCTTTGAGGGCGGGGATTGGGGATTCGCTGTTCGGGATTTGTGGTTGGTGCGGTTAACTGGGTCGGTGCGGGTTTGAGTGGTGCAAAGTGCTGCGATGTCCAGCCTGCCTGCCCGTCACGTCGGATGTGGCTCCGGTACGGATCCAACGAAGCGGGCGGCAAGTGGTCGCAATCAAGCGCGCTCAGGCAAGGTATTTTTCCGACGACACAAAGCAACGAAGACGCACGTCGTTAAAGCCCCTCTCCCCGCGAGGAGAGGGGCTTAATCCGCCAGGCTTAGCTCTTCTACGGTAGGAAAGCGGCCTGATTCAATTCAATCCCAACCTTCTGCATCCGGGAAGGGAGGGCCAAGATCCGGACGCATGCCATGCATAACAACCAGCACTACATGACCGGTTTCGGCAACGCGTTTGCGACCGAGGCGGTGGCCGGTACCTTGCCGGTGGGGCAGAACTCGCCGCAGCGTGTGGCGCACGGGTTGTATGCCGAACAGTTGTCCGGCACCGCGTTCACCGCGCCACGCAGCGAGAACCGGCGCAGCTGGCTGTACCGCATCCGCCCGGCGGCCGTGCATGGCAGTTTTTCCCTGGTCGAACAGTCGCAGCTCCACAACGATTTCGGGCGCGGCCCGGTGCCGCCGGATCAACTGCGCTGGAGCCCATTGCCGCTGCCGTCCACGCCAACCGATTTCGTCGACGGTCTGTACACCATGGCCGGCAATGGCGGGCCGGAGGCGATGTCCGGTGTCGCCGTGCATCTGTATGCGGCCAACGCATCGATGCACGATCGCTTCTTTTACGATGCCGATGGCGAGCTGTTGCTGGTGCCGCAACTGGGCCGCCTGCGCATCCATAGCGAGCTCGGTGTGCTGGAGCTGGAGCCGCAGCAGATCGGGGTGATACCGCGCGGTGTGCGTTTCCGCGTCGAGCTGCCCGATGGCGAGGCGCGCGGCTATGTCTGCGAAAACTTCGGCGCATTGCTGCGGCTGCCCGACCTGGGGCCGATCGGCTCCAACGGGCTGGCCAATGCGCGCGACTTCGAAACGCCGCATGCGGCCTACGAACAGCGCGAAGGTGCGTTCGAGCTGGTGGCCAAATTCCAGGGCCATCTGTGGCGTGCGGACATCGGCCACTCGCCGCTGGACGTGGTGGCCTGGCATGGCAACTACGCGCCGTATCGCTACGATCTGCGCCGCTTCAACACCATCGGCTCGATCAGCTTTGATCATCCGGATCCGAGCATCTTCACCGTGCTGACCTCACCCAGCGACACGCATGGCACGGCGAACATGGATTTTGCGATCTTCCCGCCGCGCTGGCTGGTGGCGCAGCACACCTTCCGCCCGCCGTGGTTCCATCGCAACGTGGCCAGCGAGTTCATGGGGCTGGTGCACGGCGTCTACGACGCCAAGGCCGACGGCTTCGCGCCGGGTGGTGCCTCGCTGCACAACTGCATGAGCGGGCATGGCCCGGATGCGGCGACCTTCGACAAGGCCTTGCATGCGGACCTGACGCGCCCGGATGTGATCGCCGACACCATGGCCTTTATGTTCGAAACACGTGCGGTGCTGCGTCCCACCCAGCAGGCCTTGCAGGCCGCGCACCGGCAGGGCGACTACCAGCAGTGCTGGTCCGGATTGCGCGCGGCGTTTCAGGCGCCCGGCTCAGAGGATGCGCAGTAACTCAGGCAGTTGGGCGAATGTGCTGATCAGGCGCTACGGCAGTCAGAGGTCGCAGGTGCCGGATCGAGGGTTCCGGTTGTCCGCTCAAGCCGCCTGCAGCGCATCCGGCAACAGCTCGCCAATCCGGGCACGTACGCGCTCGGCATAGCTTGCCGAGGTGATCTGCGGCAAGGCGCGTAGCGCGTCGGCAATGGCAGCGCCGATGGCGTCTTCGGCGCGCGCGGCCTGCAGTTGCCGATGCAGCGCGGCGGCCACCGGGTCGCGTTGCAGCTGCAGGATGTCGAGCAGGTACAGCCGTGCATTGGTGGCCGCGCGACGGCGCTGGCGCTGCAGGTCTTCTTCGCTCGGTGGTGCCGCTGGCGGCGTCACGTGGGTACCGGGCACGCCTGCCGGCGAGGAATCAGACGCCTGGGCAGTGCGCGTCGCACTCCCTGCCTGCGTGCCGAACTCCAGATAGCCCATCGCGCAGAGCGCATGTACCAGCGCGGCGCCGTCGCCGCCCAGCAGCACGGCCAGCGTTGCCAGATCGCGCTGGCCGTCGGCCAGGATCAGCGCGCGTCGCTGCAGCAAGGTGAGTGGACTGCGGTGCGATTGCAGCGCGGTGAGGGCGAGCTCGGTCTTGCGTGGGGTCATGGCGGCGGTCCTGCGAGGCACCCAGCTTGCCCGCCGCCAATGAAGCGCCGATGACATCGGTACGAGGCAATGCCAGCGCGTTCTGCACATCGTCGCGATGTGGGCTGTGTACGCTGTAGCGGACCCGTAAGGAATGCATGCATGACCACCAGATTGCTCGGTTTGATGGGCGCATTGCTGTTGCTGACCAGCTGCAACCGTGCCGAGGACGCCACCACGGCCGCGTCCGACGCGGCACCCGCACCGGTGGCAGCCGCCAACGACCAGCCAGCCGGGGAGGTTCCGCCGGCCACTGCGCCGGCCGGCACGTTTCCGCCGCAACTGCGCCAGCAGCCGGCTGCGCTCGCGCGCCTGGATGGGTACGGCGATCTGCGCCTGGGCATGGATGCAGCGCAGGCGCGCGCTGCCTGGGGCGGCGACCTGCGCGGCGAGCCGACGACAGACGGCGGCTGCTATCTGCTACGGCCGCAGTGGGCCGAGGATGCACGCCGCTTCGGTTTCATGTTCGAAGGCGATCGCCTTGTGCGTTATCAGACCAACGAACCCAAGGAGCTCGCCCCGGGCGGCGGCAGGGTCGGCATGACGCTGGCGCAGCTGCGCGCGCTGTATCCGGCAGGTCTGACCGAACAGCCGCACAAATACGTCCCCGGCGCGTTCACCCTGCGCATGGCCGATGCGGCCACCCGGTCCGCATTGGTGTTCGAGACCGATGCCGACGGCAAGGTCACCAGTTGGCGGGTCGGGCAGCCGCCGCAAGTGGATTATGTGGAGGGCTGCGGCTGATCCGTCACGGCCGCCGCGGCGCCGCATCGGCGGCGCAAGCGGCTTCCGGCAGCGCAGCGTGCGCGCGCATAGTCGATTGGTAGCATGCGCGTAGAACAACGTGTCGAGACCATCCGGGCAGGGGGTCTCGAAGCAGCTGCGCAGCTCAGCGCGGATCCTTGTCCGGCTCGGCGTGCTGTTTGGCGGTTTCCGCGTTTTCGCCCACATCGCCTTGCGTCTGCGGTGTGGGCAGGCCTTCCTTCTTCATCTCGCCATGGTTGGGCACTTCCGGGCGGTTTTCCATCATCAGCGACAGCGCGGCCTTGGCCATCAGATGGGCGCTGATCGGTGCGGTGATGAACAGGAACACGGTGATCAGCAACTCGCGCGGTTGCGGGTCCACACCCAGGAACAGGTGATAGCCGACCGATGCCAGCAGCACGCAGCCCACCCCCAGGGTGCTGGCCTTGGTCGGCGCATGCAGGCGCTTGAAAAAATCCGACAGCTTCACCAGGCCGAGCGCGCCGATCAGGATGAAGAAGGTGCCGACCAGCAACAGCGCGCTGAGCAGATATTCGGTCAGCGCAATCATTCGACGATGTCCCGACGCAACACGAACTTGCTCAGCACCACGGTGCTGCCGAAGCCCAGCATCGCGATCACCAGCGCGGCCTCGAAGTAGATCGGCGAGTCCAGGTACATGCCCAGCAGCATCAGCTCGGCGATGGCGGTGATGGACAGTGTGTCCAGCGCCAGGATGCGATCGGGCACGCTCGGGCCGCGCAGCAGGCGCCACAGCGCCATCAGCATGGCCAGGCCCACCGTGTGCATGCAGATGACGATGGTCGATTCGATGAACATGTGGCCGGTCACGGAAAGATCTCCATCAGGGGCTTCTCGTAGCGGGTCTTGATCTCGACGATCAAGGCGTCCGGGTCGTCCAGGTGCAGCACGTGTACCAGCAGATACTTGCGGTCGTCCGAGAGCGCCGCCGACACCGTGCCGGGAGTGAGCGTGATCATGCTGGTCAGCGCGGCGATGCCGTGGATGTTGGCGATATCCAGCGGTACCCAGATGAAACCGGGGTGGATGCGCGACTCCGGGCCGAGCACCTGGCCAGCCACCTTGATGTTGGAGCGCACGATGTCGCCGGCGGCCACCAGCAACATGCGCGGCACCGAACGCAGCGAGCCGATGCGGGCGAACTCGCGGTCCAGGCGCGCCGCAAAGATCGGCACCACCCAGCCGAGCAACAAGCCCAGCACCCATTGCTGCGGCCCGAAGCTGTCGCTGAGCAACAGCCAGAAAATGAAGACCGTCACGCTCAGCGACGGCGAGGGCAGCAGCCGGCTACGCAGCGGCAGGCGCGTGCTCATGGCTGCCTCCGTTGCGGCGTGGTGGCGCGGACCTGCTCGACGTAGGCGCCGGGGTCGCGCAGCTGCACGCCAGCCGCGTCGGTGTAGCGCATCAACGGGCCGGCACCGGCCGTCATCGCCACCAGCCCGCCCAGCAACAGCAGCGTGGCGGCGGTTTCCACCGGGCGCATGCGCGCACGCCGTTGCGGCTGCAGCTCGGGAACGTCCTGCACCGCTTCGGGCACGCGCCAGAACAGGCGCACCCCGGCACGCGTCAGGCCGATCACCACCAGCAGGCTGCTGCCCAGGATGGCGAACCACACCGGCCCGACCAGGCCCTCGGGAACGTGCTGCAGCAATGCGGCCTTGGCCAGGAAGCCGGACAACGGCGGCAGCCCGGCGACCGCGACCGCGGCGACCATGAACATCGCGCCGGGGATCCCGCGCCGCGGCAGTGGCGCGACCACTTCCTTGCGGTCGCTGGCGCTGCCGCGGCGACGCCGGATCAGGTCCGACACCATGAACAACGCCGCAGCCACGAAGCTGCTATGCGGCAGGTAGTACAGGCCCGCACCCAACGCGCCGGCATCGTCCAGCGAGAAGGCGATGAACAACGTCGCCGCCGAGAACACCACCAGATACGACACCATCACCCGCAGCCGCGATGCGGCCATCACCCCGAACGCGGCCATCAGCAGCGTGGCGATGCCCAGCCACAGCAATGCGTGGCGGCCGAAGCCCTGCAGCGCGCCGGCACCGGCGCCGAACCACAGCGCCGACACCCGCAGCGTCGCGTACAGCCCGACCTTGGTCATGATCGCAAACAACGCCGCCACCGCCGCCGGCGCGCGCGAATAGGTCTCCGGCAGCCACAGGTACAGCGGCAGCAACGCGGCCTTGCTGCAGAACACCAGCAGCAACAGGCCCAAGCTGGCCTTGGCCAGCGGCAGGTCCTGCGCCGGCAACGCGGCGATGCGTTGCGACAGCTCGGCCATGTTCAAGGTGCCGAACACGCCGAACAGCAGGCCCAGCGCGATCAGGAACAGGGTCGACGCGCACACGTTGAACACCACGTAATGCAGGCCCACACGCATCTGCAGCCCGCGCCCGCCGCTGAGCAGCAGGCCGTAGGAGGCGATCAGCATCACTTCGAAGAACACGAACAGGTTGAAGATGTCGCCGGTCAGGAATGCGCCGTTCAAGCCCATCAACTGGAACTGGAACAGTGCATGGAAATGCGGCGCGCGCCGGTCCCAGCCGGCGCAGGCATGCAGCAGGCAGGCCGCGCCCAGGATCAGGGTGGTCAACAGCATCCACGCCGACAGGCGGTCGCCCATCAGCACGATGCCGATGCGCGCCGGCCAGTCGCCGAGCAGGTAGACCAGCACCTGGCCTTCGGCGGCGCGCGCGAATAAGGCGATGACCGATGCGGCCAGCAAGGCCATGCTCGCCCATGCCACCGTGCGCTGCACGCGCGGCCCATAGCGTCGGTGTTCGACGAACAGCGACGCCGACGCGCCCAGCATCGGGATCAGGATCGGCAGGATCAGCAGATGGCTCATCGCCGGGCCTCGCGCGTGTCCACGCCGGTGGTGGCGTCTTCATGCGCATCCACATGATCGCTGCCGTTGTCGCTGCGGCTGCGGATCGCCAGCACCAGGCTCACCGCGGTCATCGCGAAGGCGATCACGATCGCAGTCAGCACCAGCGCCTGCGGCAACGGGTCGGTGTAGTGCATCAGGTCGGCGGGTACGCCCTCGCGCAACACCGGCGCCTGGCCGCTGCGCAGCCGTCCACCGGCGAAGATCAGCAGGTTGGTCGCGTACGACAGGAAGGTCATCCCCAGGATCACGTCGAAGCTGCGTGCGCGCAGCAACAGGTAGATCGCCAATGCGGTGAGGACGCCGATCGCGCTTGCCACTGCCAGTTCCATCAATGCTGCTCCGCGGTGCGTGTCGAACGTTGGGTGGGGTCGATCTCGCCGCGCTGCGAGCTGCGCGTGCGCGAGGGTTTGATCGTGCCCATCATCGACAGCATCAACATCGCCGCACCGAACACCACCAGATACACGCCGACATCGAAGCCCAGCGCGCTGGCCAGTTCCAGGTCGCCCAGCAGCGGCAACGGAATCTCCAGATGCCCGCTGCTCAGGAACGGCATGCCGAACACCAGCGCACCGGCGCCGCTGACCAGCGCGCACAGCAGGCCGATGCCGATCAGGCGGATGTAGTCGAAGCCGAAGCGCGATTCCACCGACGCGGCACCCTGGATCACGTACTGCATCAGCAACGGCACCGCCAGCACCAGCCCGGCGATGAAGCCGCCACCGGGCGCGTTATGGCCGCGCAGGAACAGGAACAAGGACACCGTCAGCGTCAGCGGGAACATGATCTGCGCCAGATCGGCCGGCACCGGCAACTTGATCGGCGGGCCGGGCATGCTGCGCTCCGGCGCCATCCGCGAGCGCCGCAGCAGCGCGTGCACTACCAGCCCGGCGATCGCGAACACGGTGATCTCGCCGAAGGTATCGAAGCCGCGGAAATCCACCAGGATCACGTTGACCACGTTGCGCCCGTAGGCTTCCGGCAGCGCACGCTGCAGCAGCTCGCCGGCAACCGTGTGGCTGGGCTGGGTCATCAAGGTATAGGCCAATGCGGCAAGCCCGGCACCACCGACGACGGCGATGCCGGCATCGCGGAGCTTGCGCAGGCGCGCGGGCTCGGGCAGCGAGCGCTCGGGCAGGTAATTCATCGCCAGCAGCATCAGCACCAGCGTGACCATCTCCACCAGCAACTGGGTCAACGCAAGATCCGGTGCCGACAGGAACACGAAGGTCATGCTGACCGCCAGGCCGGTGCCACCCAGCACCAGCACTGCGAGCAGGCGCTGCTTGTACAGGAACAGGCTGCCCAGGGCGCAGGCGATCATCAGCAGCCAGATCGTCCAGCCCAGCAGCGGCAGCGGGGTGGGCGCGGGCCAGGCCGGCAATGCGCCGCCCTGCAGAAACGGCACCAGCGCCACCACGACAGCGCTCAGCACCAGCAGCATCAGCATGCGTTGCAGGTTGCCGTTGGTGACTGCATCGGTCATACGCACGGTGCCGGCGAACAGCGCGCGCAGGTTCCAGTTGAACAGCGCCTTGCCGGGCGAGCGGTTCTGGATCGCGTACATGTCCAGCGTGCGGCGCAGCGCCATGTACAACAGGGTGCCGCCCACCATGCCGGCGATGCTCATCGCCAGCGGCCAGTTCCAGCCATGCCACAGCGCCAGGCTGTAGTCGGGCAGGCGCTCGCCCAGGATCGCGCTGGCACCGGCGCGCAGCACCGGCGCGATGGTCCAGGCCGGCACGATGCCCACGGCCACGCAGATCAGCACCAGCACATCCACCGGAATCCGCATCCAGCGCGGCGGCTCGTGCGGAGTGGTGTCCAGGTCGCGCGGGCCCTCGCCAAAGAAGGTGTCGTGCACGAAGCGCAGGCTGTAGGCCACGCCGAGCAGGCCGGCCAGCAGCGCGGCGATGCTGGCCAATACTCGCATCGTCTGCGGCGCATCGGTTTCCAGCGCCACGGCAAAGAACATTTCCTTGGACAAAAAGCCGTTGAGCAGCGGAACACCGGCCATCGCCAGCGAGGCGGTGATCGCCAGCACGCTGGTGACCGGCATCAGGCGGCGCAGGTTGCCCAGCTTGCGCATGTCGCGCGTGCCGGTCTCGTGGTCGATGATGCCGGCGGCCATGAACAACGAGGCCTTGAACACCGCATGGTTGAGGATGTGGAACACGCCGGCCACCACCGCCATCGGCGTGGACAGGCCGAACAGCATGGTGATCAGGCCCAGATGCGAGATGGTCGAGTACGCCAGCACGCCCTTGAGATCGTGCTGGAAGATCGCGTGCCATGCGCCGAGCAACAGCGTGATCGCACCGATGCTGGTGACCGTGTAGAAGAACAGGTCGGTGCCGGCCAGTGCAGGATGCAGGCGCGCCAGCAGGAACACGCCGGCCTTCACCATCGTGGCCGAATGCAGGTACGCCGACACCGGCGTCGGCGCCGCCATCGCGTGCGGCAGCCAGAAGTGGAACGGGAACTGCGCGCTCTTGGTGAAGATGCCCAGTAGCACCAGTCCCAGTGCATAGGGATACAGCGGACTGGCGCGAATC
Organism: Xanthomonas sp. WHRI 8393; assembly: GCF_040203315.1. Classification (NCBI taxonomy): domain Bacteria; kingdom Pseudomonadati; phylum Pseudomonadota; class Gammaproteobacteria; order Lysobacterales; family Lysobacteraceae; genus Xanthomonas; species Xanthomonas sp. WHRI 8393. Next base: position 632,937 of record NZ_JBEGGL010000001.1, read on the forward strand.
AGATCGCCGGCCGCCAGCACCGCATCCAGCTGGAAACTGCCGACGATGCGGCCGATCATCAGGATGCCGCCGAGCAGGGCCAGGCCGCCACCGGCCGTCAGCACGAAGGCCATGCGCGCGCCTTCGCGCGCATCCTTGCGGTGCGACCAGAAGCCGATCAACAGGAACGAGCTGATGCTGGTGAGTTCCCAGAACACCATCAGCAACAGCAGGTTGCCCGACAGCACCATGCCGAGCATCGCGCCCATGAACAGCATGAGATAGGCGAAGAAACGCGATGCGCTATCGCGTGCACTCAGGTAGTAATGCGCATACATCACCACCAGCGCACCGATGCCCAGCACCAGTAACGCGAACATCCACGCCAGGCCATCGAGCCGCAACGAGAACATCAGGCCGATCTGCGGCAACCATGCGTACTGGCTGCCGATCACCTCACCGCGCAACACGGCCGGTGTGAGCGTCGCCAGGATGACCAGCCCGCCCAACGGCGCGGCCGCAGCCAACCACGCAGTGATCGAACGGGAGGTGCGCCAAAGCAGCGCAGTGGCGGCCGCCATCAAAAATGGCAGCGCAAGCAGGATTTCCAGCGAGAAAGGCATGCAGGGAACACAAGATTCGCGAGCAGGCCAGAGAGCTTAACAAATCGTTGACTGACGCCAGCGTCAACGCCGTGGCTGCGCGCCCGCGCAAATCGCGGCCGGATCGGCGTCGCGCCGCTGCCTGTCACTCGCTATGCTGGGATCACCCAGACTGCATCCGAGCCCTGTGACTGCTGCCGATCCCGCTCCGTCCACTGCCGTTTCTGCGCCGCGTGCCCTGGTGTTCGGCGGCAGCGGTCAGATCGGCGAACGCCTGCTGACGCGGCTGCTCGGCCGCGGTTGGCAGGTGACGGCCTGGTCGCGCCAGCCACGTGCCGCGCGCGCCGGGCTGATCTGGCGGCAGGGCGATCTGGCCATGCCGGCTGCCGCGGGCGAGGCATTCGAGGTGATCTTCAGCTGCGGTCCGCTGGACCATTTCGCGCGTTGGTATGTCGAAAATCCGGTGCGTGCTCCGCGCATCGTGGCGTTCGGTTCCACCAGCCTGGAGGTCAAGGAACACTCGATCGACGCGGCCGAGCGCGATGTCGCACAGCGCCTGGCAAATGCCGAACAGGCGCTGTTTTCCGCAGCCCAGGCGCGTGGCGCTGCGGCGACGGTACTGCGCCCGACCCTGGTCTACGGTGCCGGGCGCGACCGCACGCTCACCCAGATCGCCGGGATGGCGCAGCGCACCGGCGCCTTCGTACTGCCGGCCAACGCGACCGGGCTGCGCCAGCCGGTGCATGTGGACGATCTGGCCAGCGCCGCGCTGGCGGTGGTCACCCAGCCGGCGACACAGCAGCGCAGCTATGCCGTCGGCGGCGGCGAAGTGCTGGCCTATACGCAGATGGTGGAGCGCGTGCTGGCAGCGCTGCCACGACCGGCGCGGCTGTATCAGGTACCGCCCGGACTGTTTGGCCTTGCCCTGACCGCTGCGCAGCGGCTGGGGCGCCTGCGTGGCATCAATGCGGCCGCATTGCAGCGCATGCGCGATGACCTTGTGTTTGACCTGGAACCGGCGCGTCGCGACTTCGGTTATGCGCCGCGCGCCTTTCGTCCCCTGCCCGAAGAACTCGGCATCGGCGAGTGAGGCTCGTCTGGGCGGATGTGCTTCGAAGACCTGCACAGCGCGCGGTCCGCTAGCTCTGCTGTGCAGGGCGATGCAGTATGACCGTTAGCCGCCGCAGCGCTCAGGCGTAATCCGCTGCTTTCAGATCATGACCACGCCGGCGACCGGCCACGTTATGGCTGTCGTCGCGCTCAGTACCGCCAACCCAACTGACGATAGAGCTTGGCCAACACCCAGATCGGTCCGATCAGCAGATAGGTCAGGTCGGTCAGGAAGCTCGGCTTGCGGCCTTCGATCCGGTGGCCGACGAACTGCGCGACCCAGGCCAGCACGAACACCGTCAGCGCCGTGGCGAACAGCCCGGTGAGCCCGAGTCTGCCTTCGAGCAACCGGCACAGGCAGCCGAAGAAAAAGAAGATCCCCAGCATGCCCAGCCCGAGCGGACGCGATAGGCGGTTGTAGTACGACCAGGCCGCGAACATCGACAACGCCGCCCACACGCCGCTGCTGAACCAGGTGCCGCCGACCGGGATGCACCACAGCAGGGCCACCACCGACCACAGGATCGCCGGCACCGCCAGCACGTGGATCTGCTGATTGGTGGTGTTGCGGTGATCGTCGGCGTAGCTGGCGAAATAGCGGTCGATCGGCCGCGCGGTCTTGGTGCGTTCGGTCATGTTCCCTCCCAGGAATGACCCAAGCATACGCGCGCGGATGGCACTGTGGCAGCCGTACTCCCTGCCACGCACAGTGCGCGTGGCAGGGGCCGGTGTGCATCAGTTGACCGACACGGCGCTCCACGCTGCGGCAACCGCGCGGTACTGCGTGGAGCTGCTGCCATACAGATCGGTGGCCGCGCTCAACGTGGCCCTGCGTGCGGCCGCGTAGTTGGTCGAGGACGTCATGTAGACCGTCAACGCGCGGTACCAGATGCGGCTGGCCGCCGCCCGGCCGATCGCCGTCAATGCCGTATTGCCGTTGCAGACCAGCCCGGCCGGCGTCACGTTCCAGCTGGTGCCCGACCCGAAGCCGCTCGGCACCACCGCGCCTTCGGCCAGCAGATAGTAGAAATGGTTGGCCACGCCCGAGCTGTAATGCACGTTGAGCGAGCCCAGGCTGCTGCTGTAGCAATCGGGTGAATCGCCATCCAGGCTGGGCTTGAACATGTAGCGCAGGGCCAGCGTCCCGCTGCTGTTGCCCGGGATGATCTTCTCGCCGATCAGGTAATTGCCCGGCTGCGCGCTGTTGTTGGCGGAGTACTCCACCATCGCGCCCATGATGTCGGACGTGGCTTCGTTCAGGCCGCCCGACTCGCCCGAATACACCAGGCGCGCGGTGCGGCTGGTCACGCCATGGGTCATCTCGTGGCCGGCCACATCCACCGACACCAGCGGCGTGAACGTGCTGCCGTCGCCATCGCCGAAGGTCATGCAGAAGCAGCTGTCCTGCCAGAACGCGTTGTTGTAGCGGCTACCGTAATGCACGCGGCTGCGCGCACCGACACCATCGTTGGCGATGCCGCTGCGCGCATGGGTGGTGCGGAAATAGTCCCAGGTCAACGCCACGCCGTAATGCGCATCCACTGCCGCGGTCACCGTATCGCTGTTGGCGCCGCTGCCCCAGGCGTTGTCGGCATCGGTGACCAGCGTGCCGTTGCCGGAGGTGCTGTTGCGCATGTTGTAGGTGGCGCCGCTGCCGCGGCTCAGATCGGTCAACTCGTAACCGCTGCTGCAACGCGTCGTTGCCAACGCCACGCTGCCTGCATACAGCGAACGCCCGGTGCCGGCCGCACTGGTGCCACCCGCGCAGGCGGTGTGCACAGTGTCCCAGGATTCGAGAATGCGTTGATTGATTGCGTCGACGATGTAATGCATTTCGGTCGGCGTCTGATCGGGCTTGATGCCGCTGTAGATCACTTCATAGACCAGCCGCGGTGCGCCCTGGCGCGCATACAGGGCCAAGCTTGCGCGCGGCGCGGCATCGGGTGCCAGATCGAACTGCGCACCGGCCGCGCGCACTGCCGTGTCGGCATCGATGCCGGGCACGATGCTCGGGCGCGCGCTGGTGTCCATGCTCTGGCTCAACTGACGCATCACTCCGCGCCGCGAATGCACCACCACATCGCCGCCGATCACCGGCAGGCCCTGATACGTACGATCGAAGCGCACATGCTCGCTGCCGTCGGCATCGACAATGCTGTCGCGCGCGACAAACGCATCGGCCGTTGCACGATTGGCCAGCGCCGCAGCGTGATTGCCCAACAAGGATTGCGCGCGCGATACCGCGGCATCCGCGGAAAGATCCGCAGCAGTGGCGACAGCAGACAACGATAGCGCGCAGCAGATCGCCGCGCCCAGGACATGAACTTGCATGACGACTCTCTCCCCGAAAACGTGCAATGCAAAGATCGGCGGCGATACGCATCACGGCCGATCGCGACTGGCAACAGGTGCCGGCAGATAAACTTGCACAGTCCATGACAGCACAGTAGTAAAAATTACAGCTGTGTTGCGTTCTGTGCGCCGCGCCACTTTGCGGTGTGGAGGGCATCGCAGAGCAGCAGGAGTGTCACTGCGTGTGCGACATCGCCAGCGCGGCAGGCATGCCGTCTTGTCGCAATCTGGAGGGTGCACCAACCTCCAGCGACGCTCGATCCACTGGCAACGACAGGCAATCCGCGCGGCGTGTGCAGTCAGGCGCGGCCGCAGCGCCGCTCTCGGGGCTACTGTCGAAAGCAGACAGACACAAAAAAACCGGCCAGACATCTGGCCGGTTTTTCGTGCTGCGGCGTTGAACCGTCAGCGGCCGCCGATCGCGACCCGCTGCTGCTCATCCTGCGCACGCTGCTGCGAAGCCTGGCCAGCCAGCAATTGCGCATTGGTCTGTTCCAGCGGGGGAGCTGGCTGGTTCAGATCCACCGCCGCACGGAAGCCCGGCGTGGTGCCCATGACAAATGCCTTGCCATCCTGCACGGTGACGTTCTGCAGTTTGTCTGCCGAATCGATACCGTTCTGCTTGGCCTGCAGGGTGACGTGGGCCGCGGTCTCGTTGGAGATCATGCTGGACAGCTTGCTGCGGATCGCGTTGTGCAAGGCATGGTCCGGATGCGAGGCATCGTCGAGCGACGGCCCCTTGGGCGCAGCGACCGGCGTCTGCGCTGCCTGGGCCTGGGCCGGTTGTGCGGACAACGCGGCCTGCGTGTTGCGCCCCACCACGCCATCGGGCTGCAGCCCGTGCTGCTTCTGGAACGCAATCACCGCCTCGCGCGTGTTGTCGCCAAAGCGGCCATCCTCGGCAAGCCGGTTGCCCTGCGCATCGCGCACTCCGAGACGGTTGAGGTCCTGCTGCAGCTTGCCGACATCACTGCCTTGCTCGCCATGCCGCAGCGTGCCATTGCCACCCGCTGTCGCCGGCTGGGGGTGGCGCGCGCCGAACTCCTGCTGATGGCCCTGATTCCAGAATGTCTCCGGACTGGTCAGCTTGCCGTTGGCATCGCGCAGTTGGTAATGCACGTGCTGCGCGTACTGGCTGTTACCGTTCGGGCCGCGTCCACCCATCGTGCCGATGGCATCGCCTGCGGACAGCGTCTGACCTTCCTTCACCTTGAGCGCGTCCAGGTGCAGGATCTCGTGCGAGTTGCCCTGTGCATCGCGAATCTTGACGGTGCCGTAGTTGCCGCCCGCGAAGGTGACGGTTCCGGCGACCGGCGAATGCACCGTCGGGTGCTGCATGTTGCGGCCTGTCTGGCCACCCTGGTAGTTGAAGTCGGTACCGCCGTGCGGCCCGTGGCTGCCGCGGTGCTCGCCATAATGACCGGTGATATGCGGGTCGGCACTGCCTTGACCGGGCAGCATGCGTTCCATCGTTTGCTGGAAATTGCTGCGAGCGCCATGGCTGGGCTCGGCCGGGTGCATCGCGGGTGCAGGCCGGTCCAGGGCATTGCCCTGCGTCTGGGCGAGACGCTGTTCGACAAACTGGGTGTAGTTGTCCAGATGAGGGGCAATCTCGCGCCGCGACAGAGCAAGGCCGCCATAATCCTTGCTGGGACCATCGTGGTGATATTTGTAGATGTAGTCCTCGCCCTCACCGCGGCTGCGCGCAAGATCGCGGTTATCGATGAAATGTTGCACCAAGGCCTGCGACTGCGTTTGCACGTCGAAGCGGTTGGACGCGTTGACGCCGTAGTGCGCGCCGGTGCGGTCGATGAACTGACCCAGGCCCGAGGCAGACGTTGTGCCCGCAGCAGCATCAGGATTGAAGCCTGATTCAACTCGGGCGATGGCAAGGACGTAAGCGGTCTCGCGCGATGAAAGCCCGGCATCCCGCGAGGCATCGATAAGACTATCGATTACCCGTGATTGGGTTTGTGGACTGGCATCGCCCCAGCGACGCGATTCGCCATGCAGTCGGCCATCTCCGCTGTCGATGGGCTCGCGGTAATGGCTCCAGGCTTTGATCCGGTCACTGCTGTATGCAGCGCCGCGTGGTTGAAGCATTTCGGTATAAATCGTGGTGTCGGTCATATCGTGCGTTCCTTTCTATGAGACAGATTCTTCCTTGTAACGGGTGCTGCTCCATGTACCGCGTACTGCGTTGGCCGTGCACCGCCATCGGTGCACGGGCATCCTTTGCTCAGGGCTGGAAAGGCACCAGTTCCGGGTGCTTCAGTCCCAGCTCTTCGAGCTTGTGTTCGTACTCATCGTTATTCGGGCTCTGCTGGCCGTCCTGTGTATGCAGCGGTGGTGTCGCGTGATTCAGCAACTGACCCTTGATGTCATACAGGAAGAACCATTCGCAAAATTCGCAGCCGTAAGGAAGCTCGCCGTACTGGACGACAAAATACGTGTTTCCTTTTGCGTTTTCCGCGCAACCCAGGCCCACTGCGGTGTAGTCCGCCATCTCTGGAGGCGCTGCCACTTCCTGGCGTTGGCCATCACGCTCCATCTCCAGGTGGGTTTTGGTGGAGCCGCCGCTCTCGGATGGCAACGCGCTCAGGTGCAGGCGCACGCCGGAGCATTCCTTGATCATGTCGTTCCGTCCTTGTGTATCTGCTTCTGTCGAAGCCGGGGATGGGGTAGTGGCAGGTGGCGTGCTGGGCGCGCTGGTGGTGGTGGTAGCTGCGGGTCCTGGCTTGTCACCGCATGCGGCAAGCACCAGGCTCAGGCCGAGCGCAGGTAGGACAGAGATGAAGCGTCGCATCAGGTCGCCTCTTTGACGGTTTGAGTTGTAGGTGAGGATAGCCAAGCAGGCAGAACCTGCTTCCAGCGCCCACCGACGTTTACAGAGACTGGTCGTCCACCTTGACCAGCATCCAGCAAGGACGCTGGGCGAAGTGGTAGACCTGCTGATCGCCGGTGTCCGGCCTGCGGACCAGTACCTGGCGGCCATCGGCCTCTTCGGAAATCGTGACCTCGCGGCCGCCGTTGCGGGCTGCCTCCAGGTTGGGAATGACAGGCCATTCGACCTTGGCCAGCGGAACCATGCGGGTGACCGGGGTGGGCTCGGGCTGCGCGTCCGGGTCGAGTTGGATCATCGTCAGCGGATCGGCGGTGGCCTTTTCCTGTACCGCAATGTATGCACTGAAGCTTTTCAGAAATACAGAGAAGTCGGCGCTGGGGCAGGTTGTCGCCTGCGCAGGCGTTGCCGGAGCGGTGGCAGGTGCGGAGGCTGCGGGTGCTGCATTCGCAGCAGGCGTCGCAGCGCCGGCGGGCTCAGCTTGCGGCTTGCAGGCGACCAGCGCCAGGCTCAGTGCGAGAGCGTGCAGAGACGTTCGGAAACGGGCCAAGGGATCCTCCTGATCATAGCGGGGCAACTGGAACGCGGGCGGGATGGTATACGCGCGCTGCTTGCCAATGTGTGAAGGCTGGCGGAGTCGTGGCTTGCGCAAACTGGCCGGCATGCGGCAAGCCAATACCCTCGCAGAACAAGCAGCCTGACGGTGGCCCCGGTGCACGGGTGAGTCCATCGCCGTTGATTGTCGTCAGCAAAGCGCAGGTTATCTCGATCGAGCCTGCGCAAAGATCATGATGATTTGATTATGGTTTGGCCGGGGATTTATCCAGTGTGGCGCGGCTGACTATATCCCGTTTGAAAATACATCGAGAGCATCCGCACCCACCCATCCCTGCGCGCAGTCGCCGACATACTGGCCCGGTGCGGCGGCATGGCAGCTCTCGCCAGTGACGGTCTTCGAGCGTTGGATCGGCCTGTCGCCATATGTTCCGCATGCCGGGTTGTTCTTGCATCCGGCGACACTGTCTGCAGGAATCGCAATGACGTAGTAATACAGCGGATTCTGTCCGGCGCGGCTGCGGAATGAAAAGTATGGGAGCGCCATTGCGACTTTTCTTGGCAACAGACTGCGTCAGGTGCATCTTTCAGCGCTCAATAAAGAGCGCTGCCCGCCATTGTTGCTTTACTACAGCCTCAAAGCCCCGGGAGCGGGGCCTTGGAGATCAATCGACCGAAATGCCCGCCAACCGCTGCAATGCCTCGGCATATTTTGCGCGCGTGCGTTCGATCACTTCTGCCGGCAGGCTGGGGCCGGGTGCGGTCTTGCCCCAGTCCAGGGTTTCCAGATAATCGCGCACGAACTGCTTGTCGTAGCTGGGCGGGCTGGTGCCGAGTTCGTACTGGTCGGCCGGCCAGTAACGCGACGAGTCCGGGGTCAGCATCTCGTCCATGATGTACAGGCGGCCATCGGCATCGGTGCCGAATTCGAACTTGGTGTCGGCCAGCAGAATGCCGCGCTCGGCGGCAAAATCGGCGGCGAAACGGTAGATGCGCAAGGTGGCATCGCGGACGCGTTCGGCAAGCTCGGCGCCGACGCTCATGACCATCGCATCGAAGTCGATGTTTTCGTCATGGTCGCCGACCGCGGCCTTGGTCGACGGGGTAAAGATCGGCTCGGGCAGTTTCTCGGCCTGGCGCAGGCCGTCGGGAAGTTCGATGCCGCTGATCTTGCCGGTACGCTGGTAATCCTTCCAGCCGCTGCCGATCAGATAGCCGCGTGCGATCGCTTCCACCGGCACCGGCTTGAGCTTGCGCGTGACCACGGCGCGCTTGGCATACAGCGCTGGGTCCACGCCTTCGGGCAAGACCTGCTCCACGGTGATGTCGACCAGATGGTTGGGCATCAGGTGTTCGGTCTTGTGGAACCAGAAGTTGGAGACCTGGCACAGCATCTCGCCCTTGCCGGGGATCGGGTCGGGCAGCACCACGTCGAACGCGGACAGGCGGTCGGTCGCCACCATCAACAGATAATCGCCCGGGGGCGCATCGGCGGGCAGGCGCTCGCGGGGAATGTCGAAGACATCGCGGACCTTGCCACGGTGACGCAACGGCAGGCCGGGCAGATCGGATTGCAACAGCGTGGTCGACACAGGCACTCCTAAGGACGTCGCAATGACGCTGTCCCCGGGACCCGGCGGGCCCGCGGGTGGGCAGCGGGCCGCGTAGTGTACGGCGCTTCGGCGCGCGCCGCTGGATTTATTGGAGCCGCCCCGGCGGCCGGCGTGCGTGCCGCGTCAGCCAGGCCGGGCGGGCGTTCGGGTAAGATCGCCAGCCCGCCTTCCCGCCCCCGATTGCCCATGTCCTGGTACGGAAAACTGCTCGGCGCACTGGCCGGCGCCCTGCTGTTCCGCGGCGCGCCGGTACTCGGGCTGATGATCGGCCTGGCGATCGGGCATGCGGTGGACGCCGGCTGGTTCAAGCGCCGCGCCGACAACCCGTACGAAGCGCTGGGACTGGAGCCGGACGCCACCACCGCCGAGATCGACCTGGCCTACCGCCGGCTGATGTCGCGCTACCACCCCGACAAGGTGGCCAACGCCGAGCCGGAAGCACGCCGCCAGGCGGAGAAGAAGGCCAGCCAGATCAATGCGGCCTACGATCGGATCCAGCGCCTGCGCAAACGCTGATCCAGCCTACGCTGCAATATCGCTGCCAGCGCCCGCACAGGGTCAGCATGGGCGCCAAAAATGAAAACGCCCGACCCATGACAGGTCAGGCGCGGTCACTCAGGCGCCGAACACTCAGAAGCGATAGGTCGCCGTCAGGCGCACCGCATTCGACGAAAAGTCGGTATCGCTGCGGCGCAGGTCGGTGCCGGCCGGATTGACGCGCAGGAACGGGTTGGTCGCCGGCGCAGTGCCCGGCCCGACCCGCACGCGGGTGTCTTCGTCCTGCAGGCGGGTGAACAGGTATTCCACACCGACCGAGACGTTGTCGCTCAGGCGGCGCTGCAGGCCCAGGCCGGCCTGGTAGCCGTCGGCGCTGTCGCCGCCGCTGCTGGTGAAGCTGTTGGCGGTGTTGCTGCTGGAGAAGCTGTGATCGAACTCGCCGCGTGCCACGCCAGCGGTGAAATAGGCCAGAAAGTCGCCCTGCGCGCCAAAGGCGTAACCGATCCGGCCGCGCAGTGCGGCGGTGCGGTTGAGCTGGCGGGTGAAGGTGTAGAACGCCGGGGTGGTGCTGAAGGCGCTGACGCTGTCGCGCAGGTCGTTGCGGGTGTACTCGGCAACGACGCCGTAGACCCAGTTGCCGGCCTGCCAGTCATAGCCCAGCCGCGCACCGTATTCGGCGCCGCCCTTGTCCTTGCTGCAGCCGCTGGCCGGGGTGCGCCCGGCCGCCGCGCCGCCGCAGAACCCGGGCGAGAAGGCATCGGCGCCGGTCGGGGTGCTGACCTGGTCGCCGTCGCGGCCATCCAGGTTGGTGTCAAAGCCGAAGCGGCCGCCGGAAACGCCGCTGACGTCGGCACCGCCGACATTGGCGCCGATCGAGAAACCTGACCAGTCGGCCGGGCCGGTCTGGGCCCAGGCGGACGGGGCGAGGGCCATCAAAACGAGCGCAGCGGAGGCGAGCGGGGTGGTCTTCATGCGGTGTCCTTGGCGAAAGGGCGCGGTGCGCCGGTTCAGCTGCATACGCAGGCTGGACCGCTACGGATGCACTGGCTTTGCGCGCCTGCGACAATGTGTTTTCCGTTCCTTGACGAGCTGCCCATGCAACCGACGGCGATTGCCCCGTCCATCCTGTCCGCCGATTTCGCCCGTCTGGGCGAGGAAGTGAACAACGTCCTGAAGGCCGGCGCCGACTGGGTGCACTTCGACGTGATGGACAACCATTACGTGCCCAACCTCACCATCGGCCCGATGGTGTGCCAGGCGCTGCGCAAGCACGGCATCACCGCGCCGATCGACGTGCACCTGATGGTCGAGCCGGTGGACCGCATCGTGCCGGACTTCGCCGAGGCCGGCGCCACCACCATCAGCTTCCATCCCGAAGCCAGCCGCCATGTGCATCGCACGATCCAGCTGATCAAGTCGCACGGCTGCCAGGCCGGCCTGGTGCTCAACCCGGCCACCCCGGTGGACATTCTGGACTGGGTGCTGCCCGAGCTGGATCTGGTGCTGGTGATGTCGGTCAATCCCGGCTTTGGCGGGCAGGCCTTCATTCCCTCGGCGCTGGACAAGCTGCGCGCCATCCGCAACAAGATCGACGCGCTGGGCAAGCCGATCCGGCTGGAGATCGATGGCGGGGTCAAGGCCGACAACATCGGCGCGATCGCTGCCACCGGTGCCGACACCTTCGTCGCCGGCTCGGCGATCTTCAACGCGCCCGACTATGCGCAGGTGATCGCGCAGATGCGCGCGGCGGTGGATGCGGTGCGATGAGCGCGCCTGCGCTGCAGATCCGCGCCGCCACGCCCGACGATGTGGCGCTGCTGCATGAGCTGATCACTGCATTGGCGGTGTACGAACGCGAGCCCGATGCGGTCAAGGCCAGCCCGCAGGACCTGCGCGCCAGCCTGTTCGGCGAGGGCGCCACCGCGCATGCGCTGATCTGCGAGCAGGACGGCCAGGCGCTGGGATTTGCGGTGTATTTCTTCAATTACTCGACCTGGCTCGGCCGCAACGGCCTGTATCTGGAAGACCTGTTCGTGCGCCCGCAGGCGCGCGGGCAGGGTGCCGGTCTGGCCTTGCTGCGGCACCTGGCCCGGTTGGCCGTGCAGCGTGGCTGCGGGCGTTTCGAATGGTCGGTGCTGGACTGGAACCAACCGGCCATCGACTTCTATCAGGTGGCCGGTGCGCGCCCGATGGACGGCTGGACCGTCTACCGGCTCGACGGCGAGCGCCTGGTCGCGTTCGCCGCCGGCGCCTGAGCGCGCCCTGCGCGCCGCCGCGGCACGCAAAGAGAAGGCCGCTCCCCTTGGAGCGGCCTTCGAGAAAATTGGAGGCTGATCCTGCCTCCGCCCGTCGTCCCTGCTATGGCCTTCCACTCTCCGGGTTCTCGGTGACATGCCGATGACAGCCCGGCGACATTGCGTATTCACGATGCGCGCAGCGGGCCGCTGCTAGCCTGCGTCCACCACCCCCACAGCATTGGCAGCGTGCATGGCCGCGTCCCACTGGCGTCTGATCCTCAACGGCAAGTCCACCGACAATCTGGACCTGCGTGAGGCGGTGGGAGCGCTGCGCAAGCGTGGCATCCAGCTTGAGGTGCGGGTCACCTGGGAAGACGGCGATGCCGAGCGCTATGTCGGCGAAGCGGTTGCCGACGGCGCCCACACCGTGATCGCGGCCGGCGGTGACGGCACCTTGAGCGAAGTGGCCGCGGCGCTGGCGCATCACACCGCCGATGCCGCCACGCTGCCATCGCTGGGCCTAGTGCCGCTGGGCACCGCCAACGACTTCGCCACCGCCGCCAACCTGCCGATCGAACCGCTCGCTGCGTTGACGCTGATTGCCGAGCGCCCTGCCGAGCCGATCGACCTGCTGCGCATCGACGCCGAGCACGGCCCGCACTGGTGCGCCAACGTCGCCAGTGGCGGGTTCGGCACCCAGGTCACCGTCGAAACCGACGAAGGCCTGAAGAAGATGCTCGGTGGCCTGGCGTATCTGATCACCGGCATGTCGCGGCTGGGCCGCATCGACCCGATCAGCGCCCGCTTCAGCGGCCCGGATTTCAGCTGGGAAGGCGAGTTCATCGCGCTTGGCCTGGGCAACGGGCGCCAGGCCGGCGGCGGCCAGGCGCTGTGCCCGGAGGCCCTGATCGACGATGGCCTGCTCGACGTCACGATCGTGCCCGCGCTCAACGGCGAAGTGGCCGCCACCCTCGGCACCCTGGTCACCGGCGGCAAACAGGCCGCGCTGGAACGTGTGGCCGTGCGCGCGCGGCTGCCGTGGCTGGAGATCGTCGCCCATCAGCCGCTGACCTTGAACCTGGATGGCGAGCCGGAGACCTCGCTGCATTTCCGCATCGAATGCGTGCCGGCGCGGTTGCGGATGCATTTGCCGGTGGAGTGCCCGTTGCGGAACGCTTGAGGGTGGGGAGTCGGGAATCGGGATTGGGGAATCGGTAGAGCGTGGGCTGGCTGTTCTGCGCCAGGCTGGCCCGCCCGGCTTCGCAATTTGCTTGGCTTTCGCCTCGGGCCTGCTGCCCTGGCGCGGCAGTTGCGCTACAGTAGGGACGTGTCCCGCTTGACGACTCCACGCTCCTTCTCTTCCGCTCGCCGCTGGTGGCGATGGTGGCCCGTTGCCGTCGTCCGCCCCGCCACAGAGTCCCGGAAGGAAAGTCGTCTTGATCACTGCAGAGCAGTTCCAGCGCCAGGCCGCTGAAGGTCACACCCGTATTCCCGTCGTCCGCGAAGTGCTGTCCGACCTGGACACGCCGCTGTCGGTCTATCTGAAGCTCGCCGACGGCCCCTACACCTATCTGTTCGAATCGGTCGAAGGTGGCGAACGCTTCGGGCGCTATTCCATCATCGGCCTGCCGGCGCGGCGCGTGTACAGCTTCCGCGGGCATACGCTGGAAATCAGCGAGCACGGCGAAGTGCTGGAAACCCGCGAGGTCGCCGACCCGCTGGCCGAAGTGGACGCCTTGCGCGCCGAGCATTCGGTGCCGCAGCTCGACGGCCTGCCCGGCTTCACTGGCGGCCTGGTCGGCTGGTTCGGCTTCGAGTGCATCCAGTACATCGAACCGCGCCTGGGCAGCGGCGACAAACCCGATGAGCTGGGCACGCCGGACATCTTGCTGATGCTGTCCGAAGAGCTGGCGGTGTTCGACAACCTCAAGGATCGGCTGTACCTGATCGTGCACGCCGACCCGCGCCAGCCGCAGGCCTATGTGCGCGCCAACCGGCGCCTGGACGAACTGGCGCACCGGCTGCGTCAGGGCGGTGCCGGGTATCCGCAGGCGCAGGTTTCCGATGCGATCGACGAGTCGGACTTCCACTCCTCGTTTACCCGCGAGGAATATCACGCGGTGGTGCGCAAGGCGCAGGAATACGTGCGCGCCGGCGACATCTTCCAGGTGGTGCCGTCGCAGCGCTTGCGCGTGCCGTTCCGTGCGCGTCCGGTGGATGTGTATCGCGCGCTGCGCGCGCTCAATCCCTCGCCGTACATGTATTTTCTCGATGTGGGCGGCACGCAGGTGGTGGGCTCCTCGCCGGAAATCCTGGCGCGCCTGCGCGATGGGGTGGTCACCGTGCGGCCGATCGCCGGCACCCGCCCGCGTGGTGCCACGCCCGAGCAGGACAAGGCGCTGGAAGTCGAATTGCTGGCCGACCCGAAAGAGCGCGCCGAGCACGTGATGCTGATCGATCTCGGTCGTAACGATGTCGGCCGCGTGGCCGAACCGGGCACGGTCAAGGTGGGCGAGCAGTTCGTGATCGAACGCTATAGCCACGTCATGCACATCGTCAGCGAGGTCACCGGCACGCTCAAGGCCGGCCTGAATTACAGCGACGTGCTGCGTGCGACCTTCCCGGCCGGCACCGTCAGCGGCGCGCCGAAGATCCGCGCGCTGGAGATCATCCGCGAACTGGAGCCGGTCAAGCGCAACGTCTATTCCGGCGCGGTCGGTTACATCGGCTGGCACGGCGATGCCGACACCGCCATCGCGATCCGCACGGCGGTGATCCAGGATGGGTATCTGTACGTGCAGGCCGGCGGCGGCGTGGTCTACGACTCCGACCCGGATCTGGAATGGCAGGAGACCATGAACAAGGGTCGCGCGCTGTTCCGTGCGGTCGCGCAGGCGGCCAAGGGGCTGTGATGGACGGGCAGGGCAACGCTGCGCGCATCAGCTTCCGCAACGATTACAGCGAGGGCGCGCACCCGCGCCTGCTGCAGGCCTTGGCGCAGGCCAGCGCCGAGCAGAACGCCGGCTACGGCACCGATCGGCATACCGCGCGTGCGGTTGCGTTGATCCGCAGCGCAGTCGCGCAGGCGCAGGCCGAGGTGCATTTGCTGGTCGGCGGTACCCAGACCAACCTGACCGCGATCGCGGCGTTCCTGCGCCCGCATCAGGCGGTGATCGCGGTGGAAGCGGGGCACATCGCCACGCACGAAACCGGCGCCATCGAAGCGACCGGCCACAAGGTGCTGACCGTACCCGCGTTGCACGACAAGCTGACCCCGGCGCTGATCCAGCCATTGCTGGATGTGCACGGCAACGAGCACATGGTGCAACCGCGCCTGGTCTACATCTCCAACAGCACCGAGAGTGGCACCATCTACAGCCGTGCCGAGCTCGAGGCGCTGTCGCGTTTCTGTCGCGCGCACGATCTGCTGCTGTATCTGGATGGCGCACGACTGGGCGCCGCGCTGACCGCCGAGGGCAACGATCTGGATCTGCCCACGATCGCCGCGCTGACCGATGCGTTCTACATCGGCGGCACCAAGAACGGCGCATTGCTCGGCGAAGCGCTGGTCATCGTCACTCCTGCCTTGCAGGCCGACTTCCGCTACCTGATCAAGCAACGCGGCGCGCTGCTGGCCAAGGGCATGCTGCTGGGATCGCAGTTTGCCACTCTGTTCGAAGATGGCCTGTTCTTCGAGCTGGCCGCACACGCCAATGCGATGGCCCAGCGCCTGCGCGCGGGATTGCTGGCCGCTGGCGCGCAGTTCACCAGCGATTCGCCGACCAACCAGCAGTTCATCGCCGTCAGCGCGCAGCAGGCCGCGCAGCTGGCGCAAGGCTACGACTTCGAGCGCTGGGAAGTGCGCGCCGATGGCAGTCAGGTGATCCGCTTCGTGACCTCGTGGGCGACCACGGCCGCGTCGGTCGACCGGCTCTGCGCGGACTTCGCAGCGCTCAGTCATTCGGCCATGCATCCATAACCATCTATCTCATCAAGGAAGACCCCGATGAAGCGAGTTGCCCTCTGGATTTTCGCAAGCCTGTTGATGCTGCCGCTCGCGGCGACAGCGCAGGTCAACAGCCTGCCGTCACAGCCGCATTTGCTGGTGAAGGGCCAAGCCTCGCGGACGGTTGATCCGGACCGTTTCATCCTAGATCTCAAGGTCAGCAACACCGATCTGCAGCCTGACCTGGCGCGCAAATTTGTCGAGGAACGCGCCCGATCGGTATTGGACGGCCTGCGACGCAACCACGTGCTGATGGATTCGCTCTATGCCTCGTCGCTGTCGATCTCCCCGCAGTCGCGCTACGAAAATGGCAAGTCGGTGTTCCAGGGGACCCGCGTGGAGCGCAAGATCCGCGGCACCTTCTCGTCCCTGAAGGACGTGCGCGCCTTTCTGGGTGGCCTGGAGGCCAACGAGAATGTCCAGGTGTTGTCGATGCAGAGTGCATACGCCGATGCGGCCAAGCTGCGCGCCGAACTCAAACGCGAAGCCGCAACGCAATCGCGGGAATCCGCCCAAGGGCTGGCCAGCGCCTACGGCGTGCGGCTGACCGGGATCTACAGCATCTCCGATGTGGCGCCCAGTTTTGCCTACGGCGTCGAAGCCGGCACCTGGTCTGCGCCTGCAGCGCCAACGCCCAGCTCCGTGGTTTCGCCGCCCTCGCCACCGGCACCCCCACCGCCGCCGCCGCCGCCACCTGGTGCAGATGGCAAGGTGCAAGGCCTCGGCGAAAGCCTGCTGACCGGCACGATCACCTACACCGAGAACATCTATGCGGTCTTCCTGATCGCGCAATGAGTCGCTGCCGTGCGGGTCGTCTGCGCGCAGGGCGTCCATGACATGGGGAGCGCCTGCCCACCGGGGTGCGCGAACCGTAGTATGTGCGCGACCGCAGCGCCAGCGTGAACCGGCCGGTGCGGGAACTGAAGGATTTCCGCAAGCTCGCGGTACCAGCAGGCGGTAGCGCGCCGGTGGAGTTCGTGTTGCGGCGTGCGGACCTGTTGTTCATCGGTCAGGCATTGGAACCGATCGTGGAGCCGGATGTATTCGCTGTGTGGGTGGCGCCATCGGCTGAAGCTGCAGGACTGACGGCGAGCTTCGAGTTGATGGAGTAAGGTGACGTGCGGTGACGTTGGTCGATGTTCATGACCTCGAGCACCGTTTGCGTCTGAAGTCCGATGATGACCTTTGCCCGGGCGGTCGGTACGACCGCCCACGCGGATCACGTGCTGCGCAATGATGCGTAAGAGCAGAACGCGGGTGGGCCCGGAAATCCGGGCCCACCGCGGCTTGGTCAGAATTCCTGCCAGCCTGCGCCGTCTGTTGCGCCGGTGACTGACTCGAGTTTGCGTGGTGCCCGGTGCGGAACAACCTTTGCAGGTGTCTTCAGGGGCGCTGCCGTTTTCCTGCTGCCGGAGTTCGCAATGGCTGATGTGGCAGCAGCTGCGCCGACCGGAACAGCTTTCTGTCCGTCGATCTTGAAGACCGCCACCGCCTCGGTCAGCTGCGTCGCTTGCTCTTCCATCGCACGTGCTGCAGCCGTCGCTTCCTCGACCAGGGCTGCGTTCTGCTGCGTCGTTTCGTCCATCTGCGTGACCGTGATGTTGACCTGCTCGATACCGGCCGACTGCTCCTGCGACGCCGCGGAAATCTCGCCCATGATGTCGGTCACGCGCTGCACGCTGGCTACGATCTCGGCCATCGTGGCGCCTGCGGTATGCACCAAGGTCGAGCCTTCGGCGACCCGCTCGACCGAATCGTCGATCAGGCTCTTGATCTCCTTCGCCGCAGCGGTGGAGCGTTGGGCCAGCGTGCGCACTTCCGAGGCAACCACGGCAAATCCGCGCCCCTGTTCGCCGGCACGTGCCGCTTCCACGGCGGCATTCAAGGCCAGGATATTGGTCTGGAACGAGATTCCGTCGATGACGCTGATGATGTCGGCAATCTTCTTGGACGAGGCCTCGATACCGGCCATGGTGCCCACCACCTTGCTCACGATCTCGCCGCCCTGGGACGCCACGCCTGCCGCGCCGATCGCCAGTTGGTTGGCTTGACGTGCGTGCTCGGCGTTCTGGCGCACGGTGGAGGTGAGTTCTTCCATCGAGGCAGCGGTTTCCTCCAGGTTGGCCGCCTGTTGTTCGGTGCGCTGCGACAGGTCCTGGTTGCCGGCGGCAATCTCGCTGGCCGCCGAATTGATCGACACGGCCGACTGCTGGATGCGGCCAACGATTTCGGCAAGCTGCGCGGCGGTGGTGTTGGCGTCATCGCGCATCTGCGCGAACACACCCCTGAACTCGCCGGTCATGCGTGCGGTCAGGTCGCCTGCGGCGATGGACTGCAGCAGCGAAGACAGCGATTGCAGGTTGCTGTCCGCGGTGGCCATGAGCAGGTTCAAGCTCTCCACCATGATGCGGAAATCGTACTGGAAACGCTCGGCATCGCCGCGCGCGGTGAAGTCACCGTCCGCGGCAGCCTGCGCCAGCTGCTTGATCTCGATGTTCATTGCGGACAGGTTGGCCTTGACCTCGTCCATGGTCTGCGTCAGCACGGCCTTCTCACCGGGCAGGCGCTCCATGCTCTCGCTCAGGTCGCCGATGGCATAGCGGCCCATGATCCGTGCAAGGTTGGACTGCACGGCCAGGTGGGAGGCCACAAGCGCATTGGTGTCCTCGGCCATGCGGCCGTAGTCGCCCGGGAAGGCCTGGGCATCCATGCGGAAGCTGGTCTGGCCTTCGTCGTGGCGCTTGGCCATGTCGCCCTGTGCAGTCAAAAGGGCCTGCAGCTGTGTCTGCATGCCCTGCATGGCGCGCAGCAAGCGGCCGGTCTCGTCCTTGGCCTGTGTCTGCACGTTGTTGCCGAGCTGACCATTGGCGATCGCCTCGGCTGCGTTGGTGGCGCGTGCCAGCGGCTGGGTCAGGCTGCGGGTGATGAGCCAGGCTAGCAGGCTGCTGACCAGCACGACCGCGGCACCGCCGAGGATGAGCAGGAGCTTGCCGCGATCCATCGACCGGACTGCTTCTGCGTAGGCCTGTCTGCTCTGTCCTTCCTGCCGGGTGACGAGCTCGCGGATCTTGTCCTGCCAGGCGAGCGTGGCAGGCCGCGCCTGTTCGCTGAGGATGTCCTGGGCCTGCGCGTTCTCGTTCTTGGCGGCCAGTGCCATGACTTCGTCGTTGAACTTCACGGAAGTCGCCCGACGCTCGTCCATCTCGTTACGGATCTTCCGCCCTTCCTCCGAGCTGGACAGCGTATCCAGCCTGGTGCGCAGCTCCTGGTAGCGCTGGCGCTGGGCGTTGATGGTGTTGAGCGCTTCGGTGTTGAGCTCCTCGCTTGTCGCCATGGCATACGTGCCCAGTGCGATCAGCAGCGAGGAGTTGGCATCCAGCATGCCGTTGCCGATCTGGATCTTGGCGGTGCGGTCGAGAACGATGAAGTCCAGCTGCGCGCGTGCGTTCGCCATCGTGCTCAGGCCGGTGGCCACCAGCAGGCCTGAGAGAAGAATCAGGATTCCGAATGCAACGGCCAGGCGGTGGCCGACGTTGAAGCGTTGAAGAAAGGCGATCATGGACGTCCCAGAAGAGATCAGTGGAGGCATCGATTTCCACGCTGTTAGCGAGCCTGGCACCGGTTCCCCAATAACGGCGTCCTTGTCCAAAACTGGAATGTCTGTCACTAAATTATCATCGCACCCTTCAGAAAACGCCCGAGCTGTCGGGGTGCTCCTGACGCAAGTCAGGACGGGCGGCTGCACGCCTGGCACAAACCGCTGTTCGCCGTACCGCCGTCTTGCCATCCTCAGGCTCGGCAACACCTGCCTGCGTTTTAAAACGCGCTGACTACATGGCGATGTTGCCGACCTGCCTGGCTACATGTAGATGGCTCTACTGATCCGGGCGCCGAAGCCTGCATCGGGATTGGTTGCGGAGTCGCCC
The DNA here is from genome assembly GCF_040203315.1 of Xanthomonas sp. WHRI 8393. Classification (NCBI taxonomy): domain Bacteria; kingdom Pseudomonadati; phylum Pseudomonadota; class Gammaproteobacteria; order Lysobacterales; family Lysobacteraceae; genus Xanthomonas; species Xanthomonas sp. WHRI 8393. The sequence goes on from NZ_JBEGGL010000001.1 coordinate 652,657, forward strand.
AGCCTTTCCTGCATGACCGCCACGGCAAGGTCGCGACGTTTCGCCAGTCGGCTGCGGTCGGCGCTGGCAAGTGCATCGCCCATCTCGCTCCTGGTCAGATCGGTGCAATACGCAGGCGCTCCTGGCTGCTGGCGCCAGGAATCAGCCAGCTGGCCCGAATAAAACGCGTCGAAGCCGGTGTCATTCACCAATGCCATCGCGACCTCGCGATCGTTGTCGCGATCAGCCGCCACGGGGATGGCGATACGGCCGGGCGCAGTGGCCGGCTGGCCTTTCTCGGCAAGCGAACCAGACCCGATCGCATTCCATGCCTTGGCGATCGGGCGACCCAATTGCTCAGCCACCCACAGGCTCTCGACCTGGCCCGCTTCAATCGCGTCAATCTTGCTATCACGCGCGGGGTAGTAGTTGGACGTATCGATCAGTACGACATCACTTGAAACCTGCGCCAGCAGCGGCTTGAACTCCGGAATCCTGTTCAACGGGATCGAAAGGATGATGGCATCGACATCGACCACACACTCTTGCGCAGTCACCGCGCGAGCGCCCGAGGACAGCAGTTGCAGGTCAATCGTCTCTGGCCCACGCGAGTTGGCAACCTTGACCTCATGGCCGAGCGAACTCAACTTTTTCACCAACGTCTTGCCGATATGGCCGGTGCCGATAATGCCTAGCTTCATGATGCGTTCTTCTGTGTAGAGAGCGGGATGGTTTGCGGGGCGAGGGAAGTGCCTTTCACGCAGGAAGCGCCCAGCCCGAGCGCAGCACGTCCTGCAGCGCCTGCCGCGCGTCGCTGTCCGCGTCACCGCTGGCAGCTCCTGCCCAGGCGATCGCAAGCGCGGCAAGAAAGATGTCGCGGCCAGTCAACGATGCCCTCGCCTGACCAGAGCGTTGTGCAGCCTGCAGAAACACGCCTGAGGCCTCGACCACGGATTGGCAGGTCGGCATCAACACCGAACTTGGCTGGGACCATGCGGCCCGTAGCGGCTCCGGAAGACCTTCGTAGGCATTCATCCAGTTTCCCAACGCCTCGATCCATCGTTGCAGCGCACGCCCCGGGTCGTGCTCTTCTGCCCTGATGGCCATGCGTGCTTGCTCGAGGTTGGCGTAATGCGTTTCCAGTAGCGCTGCCAGCAGGGCGTCGCGGCTGGGGAAGTGCCGGTACAAGGTCCCCGGGCCAACGCCTGCGCGCTTGGCAATGCTGTCCATCGACACGTCGATGCCTTCCTCGGCAAAGGCGTTGCCGGCGACCTCGAGAATATGGGTCCTGTTGCGTTGGGCATCGGCGCGGGGAGGGCGTGGCTGAACGTCGGAGGACATGGGTCGGTTAGTCTGGCTCTTGATATCCGGAGTGTATCTCCATATATTTCCCGACACAAACGGAGCGTGTCTCCTTTTTGCTGGGCACTCTGAACCGGGAGGTTTCGAGACTGCGGGCGGCGATCGGCCGTCGCCGTCTCCGCCGGTTGCCACCGCCGGACGCACGCACCACCACTGCAGATCGAGGAACGCATGAGTCACTCCAAGACGATGATCATTGGCCTGCACCTGGGCAATGGCTACGGGTCTCAGCCGGGAGCCTGGCGCATGCCGTGGGTGGATCCGACCAACTACACCAGCTTCGATGCCCGCGTGCGTCAGGCGCAGGCCGCCGAGCGTGGGAAATTCCAGTTCATCTTCCTGCCTGACGGTCCGAGCGCGGTGGCCGATATCGACAACGAAGCGCCTCACTTCAACCTGGACGTGATGATGACCCTGGCTGCCGTTGCGCGCGGCACCGAGCGTATCGGTCTGGTGGCCACCGGCTCCACGACGTTCAACGAGCCGTTCAATCTTGCGCGGCAATTCAAGGCGCTGGACATCATGAGCCACGGGCGTGCCGGCTGGAATGCGGTGACCTCCAGTGGCGAGGATGTCGCCGCGAACTACGGGCGAAAAATTCCGCCCAGCGCGGATCGTTACGCACGTGCGCACGAGTTCGTGCAACTGGTGCAGGCGTTGTGGGGCAGTTGGGGGAAGGATGCCTGGCTGCACGACCAGGCCTCTGGCCGGTTTGCCGACGCCAGGCAAATTGCGCCGATCAACCTGCAAGGCAAGTTCGTCGGCTCCCGCGGACCGCTGTACATACCACCCTCCGAGCAGGGCCAGCCGGTGATCTTCCATGCCGGCGGCAGTCCCAATGCGTTGGAGCTGGCCGGACGTTATGCCAGTGCTGTGATCGGTGCGTGTTTCAGCATTGAAGATGCCCGCGCGCAACGCACCGCCTTCCGCAACGCCGCCAAGCAGGCCGGCCGCGACCCGAACGAGATCAAGTTCATTCCAGGGCTGATGACGACAATCGCGCAGGATCGCCGTGCGGCACTGGATCGCCGGATTGCACTGACCGCGCAGACGTTTCCTCAGCGGCTGGGTTACCTGCAACAGATGCTCGGGCTACGTCTGGATCCTGCTGCACTCGAGCGGCCTCTGTCACCCGCGCAACTGGCTGCGGCACGCCCGTCGCCGCATGATCCTCGCTCGACAAAGGCGCTGCAGATCGCGCGGGAGGGCTGGAGCCTGCGCGACATCCTGGCCCATGGCGTCATCGACTATCACCCGGTGATTGTGGGCCCGGCGGTCGAGGCGGCCGACCACATGCAGGCCTGGTTCGAGGCAGGTGCGGCCGATGGTTTCTGGATCTCACCGGATATCAATGACGACGGCATCGATGCCTTTGTCGATGGAGTCGTGCCGATCCTGCAGCAACGCGGTCTGTTCCATCGCGATTACCGGGGCACCACGCTGCGCGACCACCTGGGCGCACCTGCCCAATACGGGCGCGATCCACGCATCACTGCGTGAGCCGCAGCACGTCACACACATCGGAAGGAGCACACATGAACATCGGCATCATTGGCGCAGGCAATATCGGTGGCACCCTGGCACGCAAATTCGTCGCGGCCGGGCATGTCGTCAAACTGGCTGGTTCAAAAGGCCCCGACAGCATTCGCGAATTGGCAGAAACGATCGGCGCCGAGCCTGTCGCCGCTGAAGAGGCGGTCAAGGACGTCGAGGTGATCGTGCTGTCCATCCCGTTCGCCCGGATCCCCGAGGTTGCCGGCCTGTTCTCCACGGTACCCGCAGAGGTGGTGGTGATCGATACCTCGAACTACTACCCGCAGCTCGGCACCAGTATCCCGGAAGTCGACGGCGGCAAGCTGGAAAGTGTCTGGTCCAGCGAGCAGCTTGGTCGGCCCATCATCAAGGCATTCAACGCCGTGCTCGCCAGGACACTGGCTGAGCGCGGCAAGCCCGCAAGCACGCAGAACCGGATCGCCATCCCGGTGGCAGGCGACAGTCCGGCCGGCAAGGCGATCGCGCAGCAACTGCTCGACGCTGCCGGGTTCGACTCGGTCGACGCGGGAAATCTTGCAGATTCATGGCGGCAGCAGCCAGGCACGCCTGCGTATTGCACCGAGCTTCCGACCGCTGAGCTGGCGTCAGCGCTCAAGGCCGCAGTGAAGGGTGATGCACCGGGTCATCGCGATGCACTGATGGCCGAGTTCTTTGGCGCCGACGCACCGCCAAGTCACGAGACGATCGTTGCGCGCAATCGGGCAGTGACCGCGCCGCGCTGAGATCCGTTTCCAGGGGATCGGAAGAACCCTCGCGAGGAGCGGGTGCCAACCCGAATGGATCCAGCCGGTTGCACATCGCACCGGTATGGTCCGCGCGCTGCAAAGGTCTCAAAGGCGCTCACCTGGAAGCACTGGATGCGCGCGGCGAACATGCCTGCGCATCTCGCGGTAGCAGCCTTGCAGCCATTCATGCGCCACGGGTGAATGACCGGCGTCAGCACGGCGGTGGCGCCGTGCTGACGAGTTGGATGTTCTGCGCCAGCCCTAGAACTTGACGGTAGAAAGCATTCCCAGCATCTCGTCGTAGCTGCCATTGGCCGCCGCATCGCGAAGAAACCTGGCGCGTTCCACGACAATCTCCTTTGGCGTGTTTTCTGCATGCAGCAGCGCCAGTGCTTCGTCGAGGAATTCGTCCAGGGGCATGGCATGTTCGTCGTTGCCCTGGCCGTACAGTTTGGTGCGAACGCCCGGAGGCACCAGCTCCACGACTTGCACGGTGCTGTCGGCCAGCTGCACACGCAAGGCTTCGGTGAACGAGTGCACCGCGGCCTTGCTGGCGCTGTAGGTCATTGCAGCCGGGAACGGCACAAAGCCCAGCGCGGAACTGACGTTGATGATGACGCTGTCGTTGTTGCCGGCAAGTTGCGGCAAGAATGCATAGGTCATGCGGATGGTGCCGAGCAGGTTGATGGCAATCGCCTCTTCGGCAGCCTGCAAGGACTCTGGCTTGAAGACGTTCTCGCTCGGCATGATGCCGGCATTGTTGATCACCACATTCAAGGCGGGGTAGCGCTCGGCCGCCACGCGGCTGGCCTGGACGATGGAGTCCGCGTCCGCAACGTCGATTTCGATTGCCTCGATGCCTGGATGCTCGGCAGTGATCTGATCCAGCAGCGCTTTCTTTCGCCCTGACACGATGACCATGTTGCCAGCCTGCTGGAGCCGCAGCGCCAGTCCGAGGCCGATGCCAGAGGTCGAGCCGGTAATGAGGATGGTGTTGCCGCTGTTCTTCATGGATGTTTCCTGGGTACGGAAGGGGTAGAATCCAAACGGACAACAGTCCGCTTGCCCTGAAACGTTGGCGGACAACTGTCCGTTTGTCAATAATTTCAGTGAGGAGCAGGGTGTGGAAAAGCCAACGCGGTCCGATGCACTGCAAAACCGCGAGCGCATCCTGTCCGTGGCGCTTGCGGAGCTGGTGCGCTCGGCCGATGTGCCACTGAGCGCAATCGCCAAGAAGGCGGGCGTCGGGCAAGGGACCTTCTACCGCCACTTCCCGACGCGGGAGGCCTTGGTGGTAGAGGTCTATCGCCATGAAATGCTGCAGGTCACCGGGTTCGCCGAGCAATTGCTGAAGACGCGTCCGCCGGAGCAGGCGCTACGCGAGTGGATGAACCGTCTGGCCGAATACGCCATTACCAAGGCGGGCCTGGCGGATGCGCTTCGGGTTGTCGCCAACGCGAAGGAGTGCGCAGGCAACGCAGGCTATGCCCCCGTGATCGCTGCCGCCCAATTGCTGCTGGATGCCAACGAGAAGGCCGGAACGATTCGTCCAGGGATCACCACGGACAAGTTTTTCCTGGCGATCGCAGGGATCTGGCAGATCGACGCCACCGAGAACTGGCAGCCACGCCTGGCCTGGCTCATGGAGACGGTGATGGAAGGATTGTGCGCGGGAGCGCCAGGACGGCCCGCAGGCGGATAGTGGCGGCAAGCGCTGGATTCGAAGCGCGCAGCAGCGCGCATGCCGCACCCGCTAGGTCTCCAGCTTGCCTTGCTTGAGCTTTTCCCACATGTCTTCGGCTTGCCGGGGTAAGCCGCCGGTGTGACGTATCAGGCAGATCTCCATGCCGATATCCCAGTGCGTGTCGCCGGGCGCTGCATGGACCAGCAGCCCTTTGGCGAGGTCCTCTTCCACCAGTGTGCGCGGCAGCCACGCGATCCCGGCACCAGAGCGGCACATGGCCAGCAAGGTCGCTGCAAGATCGGAAGTGAGCGCAGGTGTCAGGCGCGGCTCCACATCCTTGAACGCTGGATGCCCGGCGATGATGCGGCCCAGGCCGGAATCTGCACTGTAGGACAGCAAGGGCATTGCATCGGTTGAGGCAAGCGACCAACGCGGACTGCCGTCGCCGTTTTCCTTCGCTGCACTGAAGGGCTGGAGCACATCGTTGCCGACCACAACCCGCTCGAACTGTTCCGTGTCCAGCCCAAGACGCATCCGCGGATGATGGTGGCAGAGCAGGAATTGCGCTGCCCCTTGCAGCATCAATTTTTCGCACGCCCTGAGCGTGTCGGAGACCAGCTGAAACGCACCGATACCGGTGTTTGATTCGATGCGCCTGACAAATGCCGGAAAGAACGTGAAAGAAAGAACATGGGTGGCGAGGAACGCTAACGCAGGCCGGTGTCGCCCGGCCACTTCCAGTGTTTCCTGCCGCGCAGCGTAAATACCCGAGACCAACCCGGATGCTTTGCGAACGAACGCTTCGCCGGCCGGCGTCATCAGCACTTCCTTGCGCGAGCGCGTGAACAGCGGCGTGCCCAACCATTCTTCGAGGGCATGAATGCGCCGACTGAAGGCCGGCTGGGTGACAAAGCGACGTTGTGCGGCGCGCGAGAAATTCAGGGTCTCAGCCAACGCCAAGCAGTCTTCGAGCCATGTCAGTTCCATGATGCCGATTGTGCATCAAGCGCATAAAAAAGGCATTGGCAGCGTTTGGGCGCTGGCACTTACGCTCCGACTCGAGCTTGCAACGCCTCCACAGGCAGGTTGTCCAGCAAGCGGCAATTCCGGTGGGTTCGCATGTCGACGGGAGCGGGCGATCATGCAGAAACAAAGTGGCATAAGACAGGTGCTTGGCCAACTCTACGTGCAGGTCCTGATCGCCATCGTCATTGGCGGTCTGGTGGGCTACGTGTGGCCGCATCTGGGTGTGGTCTTGCAGCCTGTTGCGGAGGGTTTCATCAAGCTCATCAAGATGCTTCTGGCACCGATCATCTTTGGAACGGTCGTGGTCGGGATCGCCAAGATGGGAAGCGTCAGAGAGGTCGGAAAAACCGGCATCAAGGCGCTGATTTATTTCGAGGTCGTGTCGACACTCGCGCTGGCGATTGGTCTTGTCGTGGTGAACATCATCCGCCCCGGCGAGGGCATGAACATCGATGCCGGTTCGATCGACAGTAGTGCGATCGGACAGTATGTCGATCGCGCAAAAGACGATGCTGGCATGATCGATTTTGTGCTGAACATCATTCCCACCACGCTGGTGGACGCCTTCGCCAAAGGCAGCATGCTGCAAGTCATCCTGGTATCGGTGTTGTTTGCAGTGGGGCTATTGCAGCTGGGCGAGCGTGGAAAGCCCCTGGTCGATCTCATCGATAACGGGCTGCAGGCACTGTTCAAGATGATCAACATGGTGATGCGACTCGCGCCACTGGGCGCCGGTGCGGGCATCGCTTTCACGATCGGCAAGTATGGCCTCGCCACCCTGTGGTCGCTGGGGCATTTGATGCTGGCCGTCTACGTGACGTCGGCACTGTTCGTGTTTGTGGTGCTGGGAGCGATCGCACGGTGGACGGGCTTTCCACTTTTGCACCTTCTCCGGTTCATCAAGGACGAAATACTTGTCACGTTCGGAACCTGTTCCACCGAAGCCGTGCTGCCGCGCATGATGATGAAGCTCGAACTGGCCGGCGTGCGCAAATCGACGGTTGGCCTGGTTCTGCCCACCGGATACACCTTCAATGCGGACGGCACCTGTATCTACCTGACCATGGCAGCCATCTTTGTAGCGCAAGCGACCAATACGCCGCTGCCGGTCTACCAACAGATTGCCTTGCTTGGGGTGTTGTTGCTGACCTCGAAAGGATCGGCCGGTGTCGCTGGCGCGGGTTTCGTTGCGTTGGCCGCCACGCTTTCCACCATCGACACGGTGCCTGTTGCGGGGCTGGTGCTTCTGCTGGGCGTCGATCGCTTCATGAACGAGGCCAGGGCGGTGGTCAACCTGATCGGCAACAGTGTCGCCACGCTCGCCATTGCCAAGTGGGATGGCGCGCTGGATCTGTCCAAGACCCGGGAAATCATGCGTCGTCAACAAGCGGGCGAGCCCATGCCTGTCGCAGCCTCTTCAACCGATCCATAACTCACACCAACCTGCGGGAGACCACCCAATGCGTATCATCGATGTCGTTGAAATCACCAAGCCGATCTCCTCGCCGATCCGTAACGCCTACATCGATTTTTCGAAGATGACCGCCAGTCTGGTGGCGGTGGTCACCGATCAGATGCGCGACGGCCGTCGGGTCGTCGGCTACGGATTCAACTCCAATGGGCGCTATGGACAGGGCGGGCTGATACGCGAGCGCTTTCGCGATCGCATCCTGGAGGCAGACAGTGCATCGCTGTGCAACGACGCCGGCGACAATCTGGATCCGTCCAGGATCTGGAAGGCGATGATGTCCAACGAAAAGCCGGGTGGTCACGGCGAGCGCTCCGTCGCAGTGGGCACGCTGGATATGGCGATCTGGGATGCGACCGCCAAGATCGCCGGCATGCCGCTGTTCCGCTATCTGGCGCAGATGAAAGGCCGGCAAGCCAATCCGCGCGTCTTCGTCTATGCAGCCGGTGGCTACTATTACCCGGGCAAGGACAACAGTGCCTTGCGCAAGGAGATGCGCGGCTATCTGGACCGTGGTTACAACGTGGTCAAGATGAAGATCGGTGGCGCGTCCATTGACGAAGACCGCGGCCGGATCGAGTCGGTGCTTGAGGAAATCGGCAGCCAGGCCCGCTTGGCGGTGGATGCAAATGGGCGCTTCGACCTGGAGACTGGCATCGCCTACGCCAAGATGCTGCGCGACTATCCGCTGTTCTGGTACGAGGAAGTCGGTGATCCGCTCGACTACGCGCTGCAAGCCGCCCTGAGCGAATTCTATCCGGGGCCGATGGCAACCGGCGAAAACCTGTTCTCGCACCAGGATGCACGCAACCTGCTGCGCTACGGCGGCATGCGCCCGGACCGCGATTACCTGCAGTTCGATTGCGCGCTGTCGTACGGCCTGGTCGAGTATCTGCGCACGCTGGAGGTGCTGGAGCAGTTCGGCTGGTCGCCCGCACGTTGCATCCCGCACGGTGGTCATCAGATGTCGCTCAACATCGCCGCAGGCCTGGGTCTGGGCGGCAATGAGAGTTACCCGGACCTGTTCCAGCCATATGGCGGGTTTCCGGATGGCGTCAAGGTCCAGGATGGACACATCGTGATGCCGGAATTGCCGGGTATCGGCTTCGAGGGCAAGTCCGACCTGATCAAGGTCATGCGTGAGCTGGCCGAATAGGACGGGATGGCATTGGCTGCGTTTCTGATGGGCGAACCACCTGCGCGGGGCGTGCCTGTGCCGACCTTCGCAGGCGCATCAGGACTATGCCCCGCCTCACCCCAGCCAGTCGGCGCAGGCGGCTGGCTTGTTCCCGTCGGCGCAACGTGTCTGCGCCTTCTGGCGCAGGCGGGTCAGGACTGCGCTGCCTGTCGGGCTCTGCTTGCTCCAGGTCTTCAGTGATGCGCCGACTTCCTCGAAGTGCTGGCGATTGTCTTTGAGATAGCCATCGGATTGCCGCGCCAGATCGCCGATCACTCGGCTTGCAAGCGTCTCGATACCTGTACCGTCCTCCGGGCTGAGCCGGACCAGCGCATCCAGATAGGTCATGCCCCGCTCAACCACGGTCCCCTGGCTACCATTCGAATCGTAGGCCTGCTTGAACCATGACAGCGCAGCCTTGGTGTCACCGCGCTGTTCGGCCAGGATACCCAGGTAGGGCATGTAGTAGGACGGTGTCTTGCTACGCGTCAACTCGGCCTGCATCAATTGCGCAGATCCCTTGTTATCGCCCACCAGCGCCAACAAGCCGGCAGCACTTGTAATCGTGGACTGACGCTCTTCATCGGTCTTGGCTTCCGTCACCGCCCACTGCACGCGCTGGTGCACGGTCTTGACCACGTCTGCAGGCAGCGGAGGTTGCGGCTTATTCATTTCCGCTCTGGTCGGCTGTCCCTGTGCCAGGCGAGCAAGGTCGATCTCGGCATACCCGGTCCGCAAACGATCAACGATGGGCAAGGTGGGATCGGCATAGGCCTGCGCCAACGCCTGATTGAACTCCCTGGACAATGCGGCACGTTTGCCCGGATCGTCGGTCGCAGAAGCAACCAGCGTGGCAGCACCACGCACCAGCACATCAAGATTGTTGCGCACCTCTGACGGGTTGGAAAACACGGTTTGCAGCAACGTGTACGTCGCCGGGCTTACGACGGGCTTCTGCCTGGTGACAGCTACTGCCAGCAGCTGGAAGCGACGCTGCAAGGCCGGCTGTGGTGCCGCCTTCGCCAGTGCAGCCAGGGTGGCGGGCGCAGCCTTTGCATCGACCAGTTGGTCGTCCTGCAACCAGCTGTAATTGCCGAGAAGAGTCCACTCGTCCGGCTTTAGCGTTTGTGGAGCGTTGAGCGCCCGCTCCAGGATCTGCTTTGTACTCGCGGTGGATTGAGCTGCAACGCGCAGGCTATCGACAAGCTGGGCGGTACTGCTGTCGCCCACCAGCCGGGTGATTTCGCTGCGATCCGGGCGTAGCAGGATGACCGTGGGATACCCCCTGACGCCGAAGCGTTCGGCCCAGGTCTGGGCTTCTTGCAGGTCTGCGTCCAGATGCACTGCCACGAATTGCCGCGTCTGCGCGATGAACCCCGGGTCCTTGAACGTGGTGGCCTTGAGCCGGTTGCACGGTGGGCACCAGATGGCGCCCCAGTACAACAGGAGTGGTTTGCCGGTGTTCCTGGCCTCCTCCAGGGCTTTTTCTACATTCCCCTCATGCCAGTTTATCGCGGGCGCCGCTGCAGGCCGCGTTGCTGCCGCGGGCGGCGCCGATACCGCCGACGGCGTTGATCTGTCGCAGGCCGTCAGCGCTGCCAGCAACGCGGAAAGAGCGATGAGCGTGGGGGACGGCGAACGAAACGACAGAGCCATGGGAAGCCTTTGCGTGATGGAGGTCAGCTGAGCGCGGTTGTCTGGAAACACCTCCACGCATGCCAATTTCTCGAAGCATCACGTCTTTCAAGTTTGCCCGGAGCGGAGGATGCGAACTGCCGTCACGCCGAACGCATCGTTAGGGACGCATGGCGGCGAGCATTGGATCCAGGCTGGAGACAGCCGGCGTTCCGCGCGTGAGGTGCAAGTTGTCTAGCTGGTCCGGACCTGTCGGAGCACTGTGGTCCGGGGAGGGACAGCGTGGATGACGCGTCTGCATGGCTGATCGCGTTGATCGCACACAGGAGCGCTGAGCGAGCCCGTGCGAAGATATGCTTCGGTGTTGCTCGCTCCCCGGCCGCTTGGGTATCCAGGCGGGTTGAAAGGGATCAGGGCGGCTATCGGCGGGTTGTTTCGGGCTGTTGCCCTTTAAAAACAAAGAGATAGGCCTGAAATGTTACTGATGCTCGACAACTACGACAGCTTTACCTACAACCTCGTGCAGTACCTGCAGGCGCTGGGTGCCGAGGTCACGGTGGTGCGCAACGACGCGATGAGCGTGGATCAGATCGCCGCGCTCAGGCCCGAGCGCATCGTGATCTCGCCCGGCCCGTGCACCCCGAACGAGGCCGGTATCTCGCTGCAGCTGATCGAGCAGCTGGGCCAGACCACGCCGATCCTGGGTGTGTGCCTGGGGCATCAAAGCATCGGGCAGGTCTATGGCGGCGATGTGATCCGCGCCGACAACATCATGCATGGCAAGACCTCGCCGATCCGCCACCAGGGCAAGGGCGTGTTCGCCGGCCTGCCGGACAGCTACGAAGCCACCCGCTACCACTCGCTGGTGGTGGACAAGACCACCTTGCCCGACGCGCTGGAAGTCACCGCCTGGACCGAGAATCCGGATGGCTCGATCGAAGAGATCATGGGCCTGCGTCATCGCCAGTTTCCGGTCGAAGGCGTGCAGTTCCATCCCGAGTCGATCCTGACCCAGCACGGTCAGGCCTTGCTGAAAAACTTCCTGCAGCGTTGATCGAAATGCGCAGCGCGCACGTCGCAAGGGCCGCCGTAACCTTCGTCAGTCTCGATGCAGTCTTCGGCGCCATCGATGCACCAGCGACCCATGCGCGCAATGCCTGCAATGACCTACGCGATAGCATGCGGCGGGTTTCCCGCCTCGCTTCGTTCACACCTGCATCCGGATCACGATGAGCACCGCCAGCGACAGCTTCCACTTCTACGAACCAGGCCAGGGCCACGGGCTGCCGCACGATCCGTTCAACGCCATCGTCGGTCCGCGGCCGATCGGCTGGATCGGCTCGCGCAGCGCCGAGGGCATCGCCAATCTGGCGCCTTACAGCTTCTTCAATGCGTTCAACTACGTGCCGCCGATCGTCGGTTTCGCTAGCATCGGCCGCAAGGACAGCCTGCGCAATATCGAAGCCACCGGCGAGTTCAGCTGGAACCTGGCCACGCGCCCACTGGCCGAGGCAATGAACGCCAGTGCTGCGATGGTGCCGGCGGAGGTCGACGAGTTCGTGCTGGCCGAGTTGCAGATGGCGCCATCGCGGCTGATCGGTGCCCCGCGCGTGGCAGCCAGTCCGGTCAGTTTCGAATGCCGGCTCAGCCAGCTATTGCCGCTGCAGAGCGCAGCCGGGCAGGCCATCGAAACCTGGCTGGTCCTGGGCGAAGTGGTCGGCGTGCATCTGGCGCACGCGGCGTTGCAGGACGGCATCTACGATCCCGCAGCCGTGCAGACGATTCTGCGCGCCGGCGGCGCCGCCGACTATTTCGAAGTGCAGGCGCAGGCACGCTTCCGCATGCGGCGCCCGGGCCAGTGAGCGCTGCGCGCCGCGTCGCTGCATGGCATTGCCGCCATGCGCGACTGCAGCGCCAGCATTGATCGACCAAGCTCGCTGCCGCCTATCTTTCCCACGTTTTGCCACGGTCCTCGTCCATGCCCATCACCCCGCAAGAAGCCCTGCAACGCACCATCGAACACCGCGAAATCTTCCACGACGAAATGGTCGAGCTGATGCGCCAGATCATGCGTGGCGAGGTCTCGGACATGATGGTCGCGGCCATCCTCACCGGGTTGCGGGTCAAGAAGGAAACCATCGGCGAGATCGCCGGCGCAGCCACGGTGATGCGCGAGTTCTCGCGTCGCGTGGAAGTGGATGATCGCCGGCATATGGTCGACATCGTCGGCACCGGCGGCGATGGCTCGCATACCTTCAACATCTCCACCTGCGCGATGTTCGTGGCCGCCGCCGGCGGTGCCAAGGTCGCCAAGCACGGCAATCGCAGCGTCTCGTCCAAGTCCGGCAGTGCCGACGCGCTGGAGGCGCTGGGCGCGGCGATCGAGCTACAGCCCGAGCAGGTCGCCGCCTCGCTGGCGCAGACCGGTATCGGCTTCATGTATGCACCGGTGCATCATCCGGCCATGAAGGTGGTGGCGCCGGTGCGCCGCGAAATGGGCGTGCGCACCATCTTCAACATCCTCGGCCCGCTGACCAACCCGGCCGGCTCGCCGAACATCCTGATGGGCGTGTTCCATCCGGACCTGGTCGGCATCCAGGCGCGCGTGCTGCAGGAACTCGGTGCCGAGCGTGCGCTGGTGGTGTGGGGCCGCGATGGCATGGACGAGCTTTCGCTGGGGGCCGGCACCCTGGTCGGCGAGCTGCGCGATGGCCAGGTGCGCGAATACGAAGTGCATCCGGAGGATTTCGGCATTGCGATGTCGGCCAGCCGCAACCTCAAGGTGGCCGATGCCGCGCAGTCGCGCACGATGCTGCTGCAGGTGCTGGACAATGTGCCCGGCCCGGCGCTGGACATCGTCGCGCTCAACGCCGGTGCGGCGCTGTACGTGGCAGGCGTGTCCGACAGCATCGCCGAGGGCGTCGTGCGTGCGCGTGCGGTCCTGGCCGATGGCTCGGCGCGTGCAAGACTGGACGCCTATGTCGCCTTCACCCGGCAGATTGCCTCACAGGCCTGACCCCTCCCACTGCACCGGCAGGCATGCGGCGGCATCCCGATCATGACCGCTGGCATGCTGGGGCTGGCGCGTGGCGGCCGGTTGCGGCCGTCTTGACCGATAATGCCCGACTGCCAGGACCCGATACGATGAGCGATATCCTCAACACCATCCTTGCCCGCAAGGCCGAAGAAATCGCCGAGCGCAGTGCGCGCGTGCCGCTTGCCGAGCTGATCGCGCGCAGCGCCGACCTGCCGCTCACGCGCGGGTTTGCCGCCGCCATGCAGGCCAGCATCGCCGCCGGCGAGCCGGCGGTGATCGCCGAGGTGAAGAAGGCCAGCCCGTCCAAGGGCGTGATCCGGCCCGACTTCCACCCGGCCGACATTGCGGTCAGCTATGAATTCGGCGGCGCCAGCTGCCTGTCGGTGTTGACCGATGTGGACTTCTTCCAGGGCGCCGATGCCTATCTGCGCCAGGCGCGCGAGGCCTGCACGCTGCCGGTGCTGCGCAAGGACTTCACTGTCGACCCCTACCAGGTCTACGAGGCGCGCGTGCTCGGCGCCGATTGCATCCTGCTGATCGTCTCGGCACTGGACGATGGGCAACTGGCCGAGCTCTCCGGCCTGGCCATGCAACTGGGCCTGGACGTACTGGTGGAAGTGCACGACATCGACGAGCTGGAGCGCGCGGTGCAGGTGCCGGTGCCGCTGGTGGGCATCAACAACCGCAATCTGCGCACCTTCGAGGTGACGCTGCAGACCACGCTGGACATGCGCGCCGCCGTGCCGCGCGACCGCATCCTGGTCACCGAAAGCGGCATCGTCACTCCGGCCGACGTGCAGTTGATGCGCGGCCACGGCGTGAACGCGTTTCTGGTCGGCGAGACCTTCATGCGCGCGGCCGAACCCGGCGAGTCGCTGCGTCAGCTATTCTTTGCGCATGACTGAGGCGTATCCCGTACCGCGCGACGACGCACCGCTGGTGGTCTTCGATTTCGACCACACGCTGTATGACGGCGACTCCGGCAGCCATCTGTTCGCCTGGCTGATCAAGCGCAACCCCTTGCGTCTGCTGGTGGCGCTGTTGGCCTCGCCGATCCTCGGCCCGATGGTGGCGATGCTGCCGACCCGCCGTCGCGGCGTGTCCGGGTATGTGTGGATCGCCACCTTCGGCCTGCACCGCACGCGCGAGTTCAACCGCTTCATCGATGCGTACGTGCTCAAGCATGAAGCGCAGATCCGGCAGCGCCTGTTGCCGCACGCCTTGAAGGTGTTCACCGACCACCGCGCTGCCGGCGACCGCGTGGTGGTGGCCACCGGCGCGCCGCCGGAACTGGCGCGCGCCATTCTCGGCTTTGTCGCCCATCAGGATGTGCCGGTGATCGGCAGCCTGGTCGGTCCGCGTCTGGGCGCGGTCACCGCGCGACGTCACTGCCACAACGAAGAGAAGATGCGCATGCTGCGCGAGCGCGGCTATGCCGACATCGCCATTGCCTATTCGGACAGCACCGCGGATCTGCCGCTGTTGAAGGCCGCGCGCGCGCCGGTGGTGGTCAATCCGAAGGCTAATCGCGAAGCGCTGTTCCGGCAGGTGCTGCCGGCCGGCACGCCGATCCTCAACTGGGGGTGTCGCGATCGTGGTGGCAAGGCGCTGTAGCGCCTGGCGCCGGTAGCGGCGCGCAGCCTGGCGGGCACGGCAGGTATTCGAACTCGGCAGCTACCGCACAGACGCACGGATTGATTCGCGCGCATCCAGTGGCTGTTCACCAAGATTTACTGGTCACGCCAAGCCCGCCGGAGCAGCAGGGAAGGGTAAGCAGCTAGTAATGCATAGCACGCGGCGGCGCCGCGCGCCGACTGCATCAGTCCGCATGCCGTGCGGCGTATGGTTCAAGTTGCGGCCGGTGCAGTGCTGCACCAGCCGCGACCACAACCGGTCAGCGGGTGCCGTAGAGCACGACGGTCTTGCCGCGTGCATGCAGCAGGCCGTCGGCCTGCAGCTTCTTGAGCACGCGCCCGGCCATCTCGCGCGAACAACCCACCAGACGTGCCAGCTCCTGCCGCGATACGCGCAGCTGGGTGCCCTGCGGATGACTCATCGCTTCCGGCTCCTTGGACAGGTCGTGCAGGGTGCGCACGATGCGGTCGGTCACGTCCAGAAACGCCAGGCGGCTGGCTTTCCTTGTGGTGTCGAGCAACCGCTTGGACAGCTGAACGCCAATCGCGTACAGGATGCGGGGCGCATCCGGGGACAGACTGGTCTGGAACAGCTGCTGCAGCCGCTCGTAGCTGATCTCGGCCAGCTCGCACTGGGTGCGGGTGCGCAAGATCACCTCGCGGGTATCGGATTCGATGAACAACCCCATCTCGCCGACGAACTCGCCGCTACCGAAGTAGCCCAGCACCAACTCACGATCGTCATCTTCCTCGGCAATGATGCTCACCGAGCCACTGATCACGTAATAGAGGGTGCCAGCCGGGTCTCCCGGCCGGAACACATCGGTCCGGGTCGGATAGCGCCTGCGATGGCTGTGCGCCAGGAAACGCTCGATCGTGCCCGCGTCCAGCGCCAGAGAAGGGGTAGCGTTACGTACCGTCGTAGTCACAACCGTCGTGTTTCCTGGGCTCATGGTAGTTCCGCGTGTAATTCCTGAAGCTTAACGGCATGAGTCATGCAAGGTAAACCATTCTTAACGTCGGCATTTCGTTGCTGGGATCTTTGGCTCATAATTGTTTCCTTTCCCGCCTTCCATAAGGACAGACCGACGTGGTCAAGCCGTTGCCTCGCCTGAGGCTACAGGGGTTCAACAACCTCACCAAGGCGTTGAGCTTCAACATCTACGACGTCTGTTACGCGCGTACCGAAGAGGAGCGTCAGCGCTACATCGAATATATCGATGAGCAGTACGACGCCGATCGTCTGACGCAGATCCTGACCGATGTTGCCGAGATCATTGGCGCCAACATCCTCAATATCGCACGTCAGGACTACGATCCGCAGGGCGCATCGGTCACGATCCTGATCTCGGAAGAGCCCGTCATCGACAAGAAGCAGGCCGGCAAGGAGCTGATCTCCGATGCCGTGGTCGCTCATATGGACAAAAGTCATATCACTGTCCATACATACCCCGAGACGCATCCGCAGGAAGGCATTGCCACGTTCCGCGCCGATATCGACGTCGCCACCTGCGGCGTGATCTCGCCGTTGAAGGCGCTGAACTACCTGATCGAGAGTCTGGAGTCGGACATCGTGATCATGGACTACCGCGTCCGTGGCTTCACCCGCGATGTGAAGGGCAAGAAGCACTACATCGATCACAAGATCAACTCGATCCAGCACTTCCTCGCCAAGAACGTGAAGTCGCGCTACGAGATGTTCGATGTCAACGTCTATCAGGAAAACATCTTCCATACCAAGATGCACCTGAAGGACTTCGACCTGGACCAGTACCTATTCGAGGAGCGCGCCAAGAACCTCTCGTTCAAGGAGCGCATGAAGATCGAAACGCTGCTCAAGCGCGAGATCGAAGAACTGTTCCACGGGCGCAACCTGAGCGAGTAAGCGCAGCGAGCGAGCTGTTGCGCGACCTGCCTGCAGGCGCGCGAAAGAACCAAGGCGGGACGGCCCGCCACGCGATGACCTCGCGTTCCACAGCCGACGGCGGCCCAGTGTGCAAACACTGGGCCGCTTTTTTTTTGTGCGTTTTTCAAGTGAGGAGTAATGCGATGCCCTGGATCTATCTGCTGCTGGCCGGCCTGTTCGAAATCGGTTTTGCCATGGGCCTGAAGTACAGCGACGGCTTCACCCGCCTGTGGCCGACCGTGCTGACGATCGGTCTGGCGGGCATCAGCCTGTGGTTCCTGACCCAGGCACTGAAGACCATCCCGGTCGGCACCGGTTACGCGATCTGGACCGGGATCGGCGCGCTGGGCGTGACCATCGCCGGCATCGCGCTGTTCGGCGACAGCGCGTCGTGGTCGCGTCTGGCCTGCATCGGCCTGATCGTGGCCGGGGTGATCGGGCTGAAGCTGGTGGGCTAGCCGTGGTCAGCCCTGCGTGGTCAGTCCCACTGCGTGGGCCTGCCTCCCAAGATTTGCTGTGCAAACCTTGGGCCCCACTTCGTAGCAGCCTATCCCCCCGCCTTCGGCGCGCCCCCTTAACAGAAGGGGGCTCTGCTCCAGTGGGGTGTTGCGAGGTGTGGGGTATGGTTTGCTGGGCGCCGCCGGCCGCCAGCTGCCAATCCCCAATCCCCCGGCTACAGCCGGTACGCCACCGCTTTCATCAGCTTGGAGGCCAGGGCCATGGCGCTGGGGATCGGGGGCGGGAGGATGCGCGCGCCGGCCTGTTCGGCCTGGTCGGCGTGGCGGGCTTCGTCGATCTTCATCACGCGCAGGATCGCGCGGCTGCGCTGGTCGCCCTCGGGGAGAGTTTCCAGGTGTTCATCCAGATGGGCCTCGACCTGGCGCTCGGTTTCGACCACGAAGCCCAGGCTCCAGTCGTCGCCGCGCAATCCGGCCAGGGCGCCGAGCGCGTAGCTGCCGGCGTACCAGAGCGGGTTGAACAGGCTGGGGCGGCTGTCCAGCTCGTGCAGGCGGTCGGCGCACCAGGCCAGATGGTCGGTTTCTTCCTGCGCCGCCTCCAGCAGATGATGCTGGGTGTGGGCATCGCGGGCGACCGCGGCCTGGCCGAAATACAGGCCTTGCGCGCAGACTTCGCCGACGTGGTTGATCCGCATCAAGCCGGCGGCGTGGCGACGCTGGTCCGGTTCCAGTGCGACGTCGGGCGTGTCGGCGGCCGGGTTGGGCCGCTCGGCGGGCGGATTGCCGAATACCGTGTCCAGCGCGCGCTGGGCTTCGACCAGCAGCCGGTCGAGCGGGCCATGCAGTCGGAAAGAGGAGATCTGGGTCATGCGCCGATTCTGGCCCCGGACCGAGCCGCTGCCAACCGCCAGCGCGCCGGCCGGTCGGCGACTTGCGTGGCCTTGTATCGTCCCGTACAATCCCGCCTCTTCTGTTTCGCCTTCACAACGCGTGGCAAAGTTCCAGCGGTCATTGCCGCTGCAATCCGCCCGACCACTCAAGAGTTTTCTCATGACTACGTTCACCGCCAAGTCCGAGACCGTCCAGCGTGACTGGTATCTCGTTGACGCCGCCGGCAAGACGCTCGGCCGTCTGTCCACCGAACTGGCCCGCCGCCTGCGCGGCAAGCACAAGCCGGTTTATACCCCGCACGTCGATACCGGCGATTACCTCGTGGTGATCAATGCCGAAAAGATCGTGGTCACGGGCAACAAGCTGAAAGACAAGAAGTATCACCGCTTCACCGGCTACATCGGTAACCTCAAGACCGAGAGCCTGGAGCAGGCGCTGCAGCGCCACCCGGAGCGCGTGATCGAAATCGCCGTCAAGGGCATGCTGCCGAAGGGCCCCCTGGGCCGCACCATGTACCGCAAGCTCAAGGTCTATTCGGGTGCCGAGCATCCGCACGCCGCCCAGCAGCCGCAAGTTCTGGATATCTAATCATGGCTATCACGCAAAACTACGGCACTGGCCGCCGCAAGTCCTCCACCGCTCGCGTGTTCCTGCGCAAGGGTACCGGCAACATCACCGTCAACGACCGTCCGCTGGACGAGTTCTTTGGCCGTGAGACTGCACGCATGATCGTGCGTCAGCCGCTGGAACTCACCAAGAATACCGAAAGCTTCGACATCCTGGTCACCGCCTCCGGCGGCGGCACCACCGGCCAGGCCGGTGCGATCCGTCTGGGCATCGCCCGTGCGCTGGTCGAGTACGACGAAACCCTGAAGTCCGAGCTGCGCAAGGCCGGCTTCATGACCCGTGACGCCCGTGAAGTCGAGCGTAAGAAGGTCGGTCTGCACAAGGCCCGTCGCGCGACCCAGTTCTCCAAGCGCTGATCCATTGCGTTTGTTGCGTCCCGGTTCGCCGGGGCGCCTGCTTCAAAAGCCCGGCCATGCCGGGCTTTTGTCGTTTTTGGGGCCTGCGCAGTGGGCGCCTGCAGTCGGTGGCCTGCTGTGTCGGGGCAGATTTTTCCTTGCCCAGGTCTGGTGACTTTCGCAAACGCTGGCTGGTCATCTCGTGTGTACCGGCCGCTGCGCCTGCGCACGGCGGCATGGGGTGATGCCGCGGTGGCCGGGCTCTGTGCCTGACTATTGGTGCCTGTCTGACCCGGGATCCATTTCGACCAGGGTGGGTGTCGCCTTCGGTGATCGCTGTTCGGCCTTGGGGCGGGAATGCTTGCTGCACGAATGCCGGCAAGCAGTAATCGGGCAACAAAAAAGGCCCGATCGTCAGATCGGACCTTTCGTGTTTGGCTGCCCCGGATGGATTCGAACCACCGAATGCCTGAGTCAGAGTCAGGTGCCTTACCGCTTGGCGACGGGGCAATAAAACGTGTTGAACCAAGAGTATTGCATGCCCAGGTGGGCCTGAAAACCTTGGTGGCTATGGGTGGACTCGAACCACCGACCCCAGCATTATGAGTGCTGTGCTCTAACCGGCTGAGCTACATAGCCTAGGGAGCCGGTAATTCTTACCAAGCGCCCGCGTGTTGTCAAGCATTTCGTTTTCAGCTTGTGAGCCGGCCGTCGCCGTGGCAGAGTCGGTGACAGTAGATTTTCAGGAGTCCGCATCGTGATCGATCCGGACGGTTTCCGGCCAAACGTCGGCATCGTGCTGATGCGAGAGGATGGTCAGGTGTTCTGGGCACGACGTGTGCGCAGGGACGGCTGGCAGTTCCCGCAAGGTGGCATGAATACCGATGAGACACCCGTAGAAGCCATGTACCGCGAGTTGCGCGAAGAAACCGGGTTGTTGCCCGAGCATGTCGAATTGCTCGGTGCCACCCCCGGATGGCTGCGCTATCGCCTGCCGAGCCGGGCAGTGCGGCGCAATGAGCGCCAGGTCTGCATCGGCCAGAAGCAGGTCTGGTTCCTGCTGCAGTTCACCGGCCACGAATCCCATCTCAAGCTCGACCACACCGACACGCCGGAGTTCGACCACTGGCGCTGGGTGGATTTCTGGTATCCGGTCGAGCATGTGGTGATGTTCAAGCGTGGGGTCTATGCGCGCGCGCTGCGTCATCTGGCTCCGCTGGCGCAGACCATCGCGGGCTCTGCGGCGGTCGGGGTGATGCCCGAGCGCGCGCTGGAGGCTTGGTTGCCGGGCAGCAGCGCGGCCGGGCACGACAGTCCGCGCAAGCGTCCACGCAAGCGGGGCGGGCCTCGTGCGGTACGGATTAATAATGATTAACGTTTGGAATTGACACCTATTCTCGTTTGCGGTGCAATCAGCGCCGGTCCTCTCCGGATCGCCAGCATCCGACCGATACCGTGTACGTCTGCATCTGTAATGGGGTCACCGACCACCAGATCCGCGAAGCCGCCCAGAATGGCTGCGCCAGCCTGGCCGAACTGACCATGCGCACCGGCTGTGGTTCGAACTGTGGGTCGTGCCTGGAAATGGCGGGCGACGTGCTGAGCCAGGCCCATGCGAGCCGTGCGCTGCCGTTGCCCATGCTAGGACTTGCCAGCGCTGCCTGAGCGCCTTCCGCTGTGCTCGCGCACTGTCGGTAACGGACTGCCGCGAGCAGGTTGCCGGTCTGGCTCGCTCTACAGTCGTTCTGTCGCGCCGCCAAGGCGCGATCGATAGGTCGCCTTCCTGGCTGACCATCATGCGGTCAGGTCGTAACCCTGCGGTTGCCGTTTGATCGACAGCGCGCGATCGTTCGGCAAATGATCGATGCGCACGTTATGTGCAACAGGCCACCTGCGGGCGGGTAGGCGTCGCGCAACTGATCACGATTCGCGTTCCTTCATGCGCCGCGGCAACGCGCTACAGTGCGGCCGGCTCACTGTCTCGGAGACATCGCATGAAGGGCGATACCAAGGTCATCGAGTACCTCAACAAGGTGCTCTACAACGAACTCACTGCGATCAACCAGTACTTTCTGCACGCCAAGATGCTGAAGAACTGGGGCCTGAAAGAACTGGCCGAGCATGAGTACAAGGAATCCATCGACGAGATGAAGCATGCGGACAAGCTGTCCGACCGCATCCTGTTTCTCGAAGGACTTCCGAATTTCCAGGCGCTGGGCAAGCTGCGCATCGGCGAGAACCCCACCGAGATGTTCCGCTGTGATCTGGCGCTGGAGCGTGAGGCGGTCGCTGTGCTGCGCGAGGCCGTGGCCTATGCGGAGACCGTCAACGATTACGTGAGCCGCCAGCTGCTGGTGGACATCCTGGAGTCGGAAGAAGAGCACATCGACTGGCTGGAAACGCAGCTGGATCTGGTGGCGCGCATCGGCGAGCCGAATTACCTGCTGACCAAGCTGGACGACTGAGGGCGCTCGGTGCGGTGCTGGTCAGCGGTGTGTCGGGATCAGCGCAAGAGGGTCTGAGTCAGTAAGCGCCTGCACTGCTGGGGAGCATGCGGGCGCTGCGGGCGCTGCATGGGTGTCGTGCTGTCGCTGTGGCTGGCCGCATTTGGATGCGCGCGCACCTCCAACCCCCACCCACCTATCTCCGCGCCCCCCGGCCCGCGTTTGCGACGCGTGCGCTCCAGGGCACGCGCGCCAGTGGCGCGCAAACCCTGCCTTCTCGCCGCGGCGCGAGAGGGGCGAGATTTTTCTTCGCAGGATGTCTTCGACTGCGTTGCCTGGCCGGTTCTGTCTTCGGCTGCAGGCTTGCGCGGTTCAGCCGGCTGTGCGGGCCTTGGCCTGGAGGCGAGCGACCTGGCCGAGCAGCGCCAGACGGGCGCGTGCGTATTCGGCGATGACCAGCGCCACCATCACCGAGGGGCGTTCGATGGTGCCGGTGCGCGCGGCCAGTTCGATCCGGCGCGCGGCATTGGCCAGCGCCTGGGCGCCGACATTGGCGCTGGAGGATTTGAGCGTATGCGCCAGATCGCGCAGCTGCATGCTGTCGCGGTTGGTGGCTGCGGTTTCCAGGCGCTCGATGATGCCCGGTGCGTCTTCCAGGAACAGCTGCAGGATGGTGATGGTGTCCGCGCCCGCCACCTCGTACAGCTCATCGATCACGCTGTTGTCCAGGATCGGCAGGGCGCGCGCCTGCGTGGCGCTGACGCTTTCGGGATCGCCTGCTGCCTGGCTGCCGATGGCCGGGCCAGGCAGCAGCGGTTGGCGCGGCAGCCAGCGCTGCAGGCAGGCGTCGAGCTGCTCGCGGGCAACCGGTTTGGACAGATAGTCGTCCATGCCGGCGGCCAGGCAGCGTTCGCGATCGCCGGCCATGGCGTTGGCGGTCATCGCCACGATCGGGATCGGGCGGCCGCCGCTTTCGGTTTCCATCGCGCGCCAGCGGCGGGTGGCGGCATAGCCATCCAGCACCGGCATCTGGCAATCCATGAAGACCATGTCGTAGCGGGTGGACTCCATGCTGCTCAGCGCGGCTTCGCCATCGGTGGCGGTATCCGCGTCGAAGCCGAGCACGGCCAGCAGCTTCTGCGCGACCAGCAGGTTCACCGGGTTGTCTTCCACCAGCAGGATGCGTACATCGCGCGCGTTGGCCAGCGCCGGCGCCATCGGCTCGGGAATCATCGCCGCGGCCAGCGTGGCCGCGTGGGCCGGCCTCGGCTCGGGCGGCAGCACCAGCGAGCGCAGGGTCTCGTCCGGGCTCTGGCGCGGCACCAGGGTGGCATTGTCCTGCAGCTCGGACGGCACCGGCTCGTCGCCGTACAGCCAGATCAGGCGTGCGCCGCTGAGGTCGTCCGGGCGCGCGAGTGCGCGATGCACGGCGCGCGCGCTGTAGCGCAGCGTGTCGTGGTCGGCGATGACGCAGCGGAAGCCTTCGCTGTCGCTGTGGCGACGCACCCGCTCCAGCGCTTCCTGGGTGGTTTCCATCAGCACGTGCGATACGCCCCAGCTGTCCAGCAGGCGCTTGAGGCGCTGCAACAGGCGGGTGTCGGAGCTGATCACCATCACCCGCGCGGCATCGGCGCCGGCGTTCTGCTGCAGGTCGCCGATGACCTTGAGCAGCGGGATTTCGAACCAGAACGTGGCGCCGCGCCCGTGCTCGGATTCCACGCCGATGCGGCCGCCCATCAGGTCGATGATGCGCTTGCAGATCGCCAGCCCCAGGCCGGTGCCGCCGTACAGGCGCGTGGTGGAGGCGTCGGCCTGGGCGAAGGAGCGGAACAGGCGTGCCTGCTGATCCGGGGCGATGCCGATGCCGGTGTCGCGCACCTGGAAGCGCAGCAGATGCTGGGCGCGGGTCTCGCCCAGGCGACGCAGCTGGATGTCGACGCTGCCGCGCTCGGTGAACTTGATCGCATTGCCGATCAGGTTGCCCAGCACCTGGCGCAGGCGGATCGGGTCGCCGCGCACCAGCAGGCGCACCGACGGTTCGATATCCAACCCCACACGCAGTTGCTTGCCTTCAGCGGTGCGCTGCAGCAGCTGCACGACGCCGTCGAGCAGCTCGCGCAGGTTGAAGGTGGTGATCTCCAGTTCGAGCTTGTTGGCTTCGAGTTTGGAGTAGTCAAGGATGTCGTCGACGATGCGCAGCAGTTGCAGCGAGCTGCCGGTGGCGGTCTGCAGCATGTCGCGCTGGTCCAGGCTGAGCTGGCCGCTGGAGATCAGTTCCAGCATCGGAATGATGCCGTTGAGCGGGGTGCGGATCTCGTGGCTCATGGTGGCCAGGAATTCGCCCTTGGCCAGCGTGGCGGCCTCGGCGGCCTGCTTGGCGCGCAACAGTTCCTGTTCGAGCGCGCCGTGACGCTGCAGTTCCTGCTGCAGGCGCTCACGCGCGAGGTCGGCTTCCTCCAGGCGTTGCAACAGGGCGTGCTGCGCGCGCGCGCTGCGGTAGCCGGCAACGGCAGCGCCCAGACCGAATACCACTGCCAGTGCTGCAGAGAGCGCCGTCACTGCGCGCCACGGCCCGTCGATGGCCGACCACTGCAGGCCGGCACCCAGCGCAGCGACCAGCGCGGTCAGCGTGGCCAGGCTGCTCCAGGCGCGGAGGCCTCCTGCCCGCGCTGTCACTCAGAGCACCGCGTTCGTGAAGTCGAAGTCCAGTTCCTTGCCGACCGTCTGCACCAGGTTGCCCTGGATGAAGTCCACGCCGCTCATCCACATCGCCGCAGCCGCCTGCGGATCTTCGATGCGTTGGCCGATGATCAGCAGGCCGCGCTGATGGGCGATATTGATCACGCTGCGCAGTTCGTCGCGGACTGCCGTGTTGCCGTGGGCATCGGCGAAGCGGTTGGCCATGCGCACGAAGCTCAGCGGCAACTGGTCCAGCAGCGCGTTGGCCTCGTCGCCGGGCTCGAACTGGCTCAGGCAGAACTGCACGCCGGCCGGCATCAATTTGGCGCAGAACTGCTGCACGGTGACCGCGTGGATCAGGGCATCGTCCAGGCGCAGGTCGACGATCAACGATTGCCCGGCCACGCCGCGCTCGACCAGCGCCTTGAGCAGCCAGTCGGCAAAGGCATCGCGTGCCTGCGTGCGCGGCGACTGCGACACAAACAGCCGCAGCGGCGGGTGGGCGTGCTGGTACAGATGCAGCAGGCCGAGCGCGTGATCCATGACCTGCTGGTCGAGATCGGCGATGCGTCCGGCCGCTTCGGCGGCGGGAATCACCTGGCCGGCCGACAGCAGCGTGCCGTCGGCCTGGCGCAGCCGCAGCAGCACCTGGTATTGCGCGGTGTCGCCGCCGGCCACTGCCACGATCGGTTGATAGGCCAGTTCGAGCTGGCCTTCGACCAGGCGCAGTTGCTCCTGCTGTTCGGCCTGGCTGGGGGCCAGATAGGCCTGCACGCCGTCGCTGCGCAGGCGTGCCTGCAGCGCGGTGCGCTCGACCGCTTCCAGCGCGCTGCCGGTGTCGTCGAAGCCCAGGCCCAGCGGTGCCACGCCAATGGCGCAGCGCACGTGCACCGATTCTTCCTCGCGTACCGGGAAGGCATGCGCCGACAGCCGCTGGCGGATCTCCAGCGCATGCTGCTCCAGGCTGGATTCGGGCATGTCCACGCCCAGCAACAGGAAGCTGTTGTCGTTCAAGCGCGCCAGCGGATACGGGTGCGCTGCACTGGCCAGGCGATGCCCGGCCTGGGTCATCAGACGCTCGTAGGCGGCATAGCCGTAGCGTTCACGCAGGCCGAGCGCGCTGGCGATTTCGATGAAGAACAGCCCGCCGGCCTGCTTGCGCGTCAGCGCATCGGCCAGCAGTTCCATCACGTGGCCGCGCGTCGGCAGGCCGGTTTCCGGATTGCTGCGCACGCTGACCGGTTCGCCGGCCTGCTGCAGCGCCTGTTGGCGGGCGCGGCGGATGCGGTTGGACACCGCGGCGATCAGGTGGCGTGGGCGGATCGGCTTGGTCAGAAAATCGTCGGCGCCGCTGTCGAGCACTTCGAACTGACGCTCCGGATCGGGGTCGCCGGTCAGGAACACGATCGGCAGCAACTGCTGGCCCGGCTGCTGGCGGATCAGGGTGGTCAGGCGGATGCCGTCCAGCTCGGGCATGTGCAGGTCCATCAGGATCAGATCCGGGTGGTAGTCCTGGATCGCCTGCGGCACGCTGGCGGCGGTCATTTCCACCTGTGCATGCATGCCGGCGCCGTGCAGCACGCTCTGCGCAAACAGCGCCTGCGAGCGGTCGTCCTCGACGATCAGCACGCGGTACGGCGCGTCGGCGGCGGCGTTGTCATCGCCCTCGCGCGGGGTTGAGGCGGTCGTTGGCGTCGGCGCTGCGGCCGTCGCGTGCGCGCTGCTGCCTTGTGCAGCGGACTGCGCTGGCGCCATCGGCAGGATCATTTCGGGTGCGGCAGCGAGCGCCGGCGCCGGAATGATGGCCGCGCTCACCGGCTCGGCAACGGTGGACGCCGCCGCGGTCTCGTCGGCCCAGCGGCGCCAATAGTCGGCCGGCGGCGTTTCGGCGCGCAATGGACGATTGCGCGTGGCGGTGTCGTCACGGGTGAAAGGAACCGGATCTCGGGCGGCCATCGATACTCCCTGCAGTCGCGATGATTATGCGATGAACTTCACGATAGCGGGGAGCGACGTGCAGCCGGCGTGGTGGTGGAACGCATCGGCGCGACCAGCCGGCGCATGCCCCGCCACAGCAGGCGCCACACCCACCACACCACCAGCGTGGCCAGCACGCTGGAACCCACGGCAACACTGAGTGCCAGCCACGGGTGCGCCAGTGCCAGCGCCAGCGCGGTGGTGGTGATGGTGTCTTCGGCCAGCGAGGCGACCCAGTTGCTGGCCGGTTCCGGCGAGGTGTTGAGCAAGGCGCGGGTACCGGCCTTGAGGGTATGGCTGGTCAGCGCCACGCCCGCGCCGGCGGCCAGTACGCCGGTGCTCAGGTCACCGTCCGGCGACAGCGTGGCCGCGGCCAGGAAGGCACCGGCCGGCACGCGTGCCAGTGTCTGCAGCAGGTCCCAGCCCGAATCCACGCCGGGGATCTTGTCGGCGAAGAATTCGGCCACCGCCAGTGCACCGGAGGTGCCCAGCACCCACCACGACTGTGCCGGGTGCAGGGCGGGCGGCAGCTCGATCCAGCCGAGCAGGCCGGCCAGGCCGACGCCGAACACGGTGAGATAGACACGGATGCCGGCCAGCCAGGCCAGCAGGATGCCGATCACGAACAGATGGGCTTCGCTCATGGCGTCGTCGATCCCTGCAAACAATTGCAGAACTATCGCAGAACTTTGGGATAACCGCCGGTCCAGCGCCAGCACGACGGTCAGTGTCGCTCTGGCACACTACGCCGCCCATGACTGCGCCGGCCCGTCCGGACCCGATGCCCATGCGACCAGCCGCACGCGTTCAGATCGTCCAACGTGATTCCGGCGGCGGCCGTTCCCGCGGCCGCTGGTTGTGGCTGGTGATCGCACTGGTGTGGCTGGCGTCACTGGGCGGGGTGTGGTGGATGGCCAGCCGCACTGCCGCGCCGCGTCTGGTCCAGGCCGAGTCGGCGCTGCAGCAGGCGCAGCGCAACCAGGCCCAGCAGCGTCGGCAGATCGCGCAGCTGCAGCAGCGTCAGGTCAACCTGGCGATGTCCGACAAGATCAGCCGCGCCGCCAATACCGAGGTGCAGGCCTCGCTGGCCGAGCGCGACGAGCAGATCGCCGCACTGCGCGCGGATGTGGCGTTCTACGAGCGCCTGGTGGGCTCCACCGCGCAGCGCAAGGGGCTGAACGCGCACTCGGTGCAATTCACCGCCGAGGCCGGCGGCACCTGGAACTACAGCGTGGTGCTGACCCAGAACCTCAACCGCGGCGCGATCAGCCAGGGCCAGCTGCGCTTTGCGGTGGAAGGCGTGCGTGCCGGCAAGCTGGTCACGGTGAGCTGGAACGAGCTGCACCAGAAGCCAGATGCGGCCGGGCAGCCGTACTCGTTCCGCTATTTCCAGCAATTGGACGGCAGCGTGATCCTGCCGAAGGATTTCACTCCGCAACGTGTCAAAATCTCCCTGAGCGGCGATGGGGCGCCGGTCAATCAGACATTCGACTGGAAAGTCGCCGGGAATGGCGCGGGGGAGTAGCTGATGTTCGGAAACAAATCCAACCGTGGTGCGCAGACCGTGGTCGACACCTTGATCGGGCCGCAGGTGGTCATCCGCGGCGACCTGATGTTCAGCGGCGGGCTGTATGTGGAAGGCCGCATCCTGGGCAAGGTGATTGCCGAAGACGGCGCCAGCGCCACCTTGACGGTGGCCGAGCAGGGCAGCATCGAGGGCGAGGTGCGCGCGCCGGTGGTGATCATCAATGGCCAGCTGACCGGCGACGTGCATGCCGCCGAGCGGGTCGAACTGGCCGCCAACGCGCGGGTGCAGGGCAATGTGCATTACCAGGTGGTGGAGATGAGCGCCGGCGCGCAGCTCACCGGCCGCCTGATCCATGCCGCCACCGCTGGCGCGACCGCCGCGTTGCCGGCGCCGGAGGCCGGCCGCGTCGAGCCGGTCAAGGCCTTGCAGGCCGAGACTGCCGACGCCTGAGGGTGTGGCCCGCAGCTGAAGCGGGCGCCGGATTTGGCAAGCAGCGCTTGAAGTGGGGCCGCTTGGCCCCCATGCTGACGCCATGAGCACGCTCGTTTCGCTACCCACCGCCGCCCCGGCCCCGGACTACCAGTCCATCGACCGGCCGCTGAACTTTTCCGTGGCCGCCGCCAGCAAGGTGCGCGAGCTGATCCAGGAAGAAGGCAACGCCGAGCTGGCGTTGCGTGTCTACATCCAGGGTGGCGGCTGTTCCGGCTTCCAGTACGGCTTCGAGTTCGACGAGAACCGCGCCGAGGACGACCTGGCCGTGGCCACCGACGGGGTGACGTTGCTGGTGGACCCGCTGAGCCTGCAGTACCTGATGGGCGCCGAAGTGGACTACACCGAAAGCCTGACCGGGGCGCAGTTCGTGATTCGCAATCCGAACGCCAAGACCACCTGTGGGTGCGGTAGCAGCTTCAGCGTCTGAATCGACGCGGTTGCTGGTGCTTGGTTGTTCGTGTGTGATGTTGCGGTCGAGTCGCGGGCAATCTGCTGCCTGCGACGTTTTCAGGTCTGACATGGTGCATGTGATAGCGGCAGTCGCGTGAGTGTGTCGATACGGCCTCACGCTGTGCGCCGCTTGCGCGCGCTGTATGACTCTTGGTGCGACGCGTGTTGCGGGTCAACGACACCGCATCCGGGCGGATTTTCAAACGCCGATCTATGTGATCCATGCACTGCGCAGATGCTCGCCGATGCACTGGCGAAGCGCCACGCGCTATCGATGTACATGTCCAACGCGCTGTGAACATTCGCCTGCTGCGGGGTTCGCCATGCGCGCGCAAGCTTCGTGCGCGCGAGCTGGGCCGCGTGCGGCGATGGCGATACTGCACGCATGCCCAGCGCTGGTGCCAGCACATGCCGATTCTGATTCATGCATCGCGTTTTGCCTTGCGTGACGCGCGCGGGCGGTCGCCACTGCGCTGACCGAGCGTGCCGCGCACCGCGCCGATTCCACCCCATGGCGCAGTCACCGCGCCGCCCAGCCCGCGGACGTTGATCGCGCAACGGATCTCGATCCTTCGACACGCCAGTCCCCTGCCCATTGCAGTCATCCACGAGAGAAGCCTCACCATGTTGTAGATCAGATCCCGTTCGACGCTGGGCCTGCTGGCCATGCTTGGTATCGCCAGCGCAGTGCTTGCACCCAGCGCGCAGGCATCGCCCGCACGCGGCAGCTTGCTCAGCAGCAACTTCCTGACCAGCTACACCCGTGATGCGATTGCCGCGTTGCTCACCTCCGAGCCGCAGGCCGAACAGCCCAGATGCAACGTGCGCGTGGCCGAGTTCACCTATGCCACCGTCGGTGTCGATGGCGAGCCGGCCACTGCGTCGGGCGTGGTGCTGATTCCAGGCGGCGAGCGCTGCAGCGGGCCGTATCCGTTGCTGGGCTGGGGGCGGTCGACAGCGACGATCCGCAATGAGGAACAGGCCAAGGACATCCGTGATGCCAAGGGCGACGACCCGCTGGTCACACGTCTGGCCAGTCAGGGCTATGTGGTGGTCAGCAGCGATTATCTGGGGCTCGGTCAATCCAGCTATGGCTTCCATCCCTACCTGCATAGCGCGACCGAGGCCAGTGCGACGATCGATGCCCTGCGCGCGGCACGCAGCGTGTTGCAGCGCTTGAAGACGCCGTTATCCGGCAAGGTCATGCTGTCGGGGTATTCGCAAGGCGGCCATGCCGCACTGGCAACCCAGCGGGAAATCGAAGCGCATCTGTCCAGGGAGTTTCATCTGGTTGCCAGCGCGCCGATCTCCGGGCCCTACGCGCTGGAGCAGACCTTCGTAGACAGCTGGAGCGGGAGCAACGCGGTTGGCGAAAGCAGCTTCGGCATCATCCTGGGCAGCTACGCGATCGTCGCGATGCAACACACGTATCGCAATATCTATCTGGCGGCCGGACAGGTGTTTCAGGATCCGTGGGCGGCCCGAGTCGAGGCGCTGTTCCCCGGCAAGCTGGGCCTGACCGATCTGGTCCTGGGCGATACGCTGCCCGGGATCGACCAGCTCAAGGCGTACTTCCAGCCCGGGTTCTATCGCGATTTTGCCAATAATCCCACCAATCCGTTCCGCAAGGATCTGGCACGCAACGACCTGCTGGACTGGGCGCCGCAGACGCCGACGCTGCTATGCGGTTCGTCCAACGACGCCACCATTCCGCTGAAGAATGCGGTGACCGCAATTGCCGCTTTCAAGCATCGCGGCAGCACCCAGGCAGCATTGGTCGATATCGGCAGTGGCGACCCCAACGACAACTCGGCGTTCGTGCATCTGACCACCAACGAACCGTGCATCGTCGCCGTGCGGCATCAGCTGCTGGACAAGCAGCGCTGAGGCCGGGATGGGGTGTCGCTGACAGCGCTGGATGATCAGCGCGTCCAGGATCGGCGCTGGACGCCTCGCCCTGCGATGGAGCCTTGTCGCTGTCACCGGCGACAGGGCTGAAGATGCCGGGATTCGGACCCGGCTGGCTGCAGCACATGTCGATCGCACGTGGCCTGCTCTGCGATGTGGCGCGCAATGTGACGCGCTCATGACCGCCCGGCGGGCGCCAGGTGGTGTTGACGTCTGAACGCGCGCCGCCGGGCGGGCCTGCATCGATGGTGCGCTGCTTGCGGGCGATGCCGATTATCGGCAGGCTTGCGCCGATGTCAGAGTCTTCTTTTTCAACCTCCGGTTTTGCCTTCACCCATGCGCCGCTGGATCGAGGCGATCTGTTGCGTGACGATCCCGCTGCGCTGGCGCGTCTGTGGCCGCAAGGCCGCGTGCTGCTGCTCGATGCCAAGGGCACTGCGCTGGCCGATGCGGATGGCCAGCCGCTGCTGATGGACGGTGCCGCGCTTGGCGACGGGCCGGATGGGGCGATCTTTCTTGGGCTGCGCGATGACGTCGGTTGGTTCTGCCTGCCATCCGATGTGCTCGGTGTGGAAGCGCCGCAGCGCATCGACCTGCGCCAGGCTGCCGCCGATTGGCCGGCAGACATTTCTACCGCGTTCGCTTACGCGCGCGCGATGCTGCACTGGCAGTCGCGCACGCGCTTCTGCGGCGTCTGCGGCGGGGCGATCGCGTTCCGCCGTGCCGGCTTCATCGCCCATTGCACGCAATGTCAGACCGAGCATTACCCACGCGTGGACCCGGCGATCATCGTGGCGGTCA
This sequence comes from Xanthomonas sp. WHRI 8393, assembly GCF_040203315.1. Classification (NCBI taxonomy): domain Bacteria; kingdom Pseudomonadati; phylum Pseudomonadota; class Gammaproteobacteria; order Lysobacterales; family Lysobacteraceae; genus Xanthomonas; species Xanthomonas sp. WHRI 8393. The sequence goes on from NZ_JBEGGL010000001.1 coordinate 684,434, forward strand.
GCGATGGCGCGCGCTTGCTGGTGGGGCGGCAGGCAAGCTGGGCGCCGGGGCGTTATTCGGTGATTGCCGGCTTTGTCGAACCCGGCGAGTCGCTGGAGCAGACCGTGGCGCGTGAGGTGTTCGAGGAAACCCGCGTGCAGGTGCAGGACTGCCGCTATCTGGGCGCGCAACCGTGGCCGTTCCCGGGTGCGCTGATGCTGGGCTTCACCGCGCGCGCTGCGGCAAGCGAGGTGCCGCAGGTCACCGGTGAACTGGAAGACGCGCGCTGGGTCAGCCATGCCGAGGTCACCGCGGCATTGGCCGGCGAAGGCCAGATCGGGCTGCCGCCGCGCATTTCCATCGCGCGGGCGCTGATCGAGCATTGGCATCGGCTCGGCTAGACTCGGCTGAGGAGGCCCACCCATGTTCACCACCCTGGTTGCTGTCGTCGTCGCACTTGCGCTGGGCCACCTGGCGCCCGCCCAGGTGGCGCGGCTGCGGCGTTTCGAATGGTTCGGCCAGTGGCTGCGCCGGCTGGACAGCCATGCCGCCGGGCGCGGTGCGTGGCAGGGGCGCTATGGCGTGGTGCTGGCGCTGTTGCCGGCCTTGCTGGTGGTCGTGCTGCTGCAATGGCTGCTGGACGATGTCTGGCGCGGGTTCTGGGCCTTGCTGTTCGGCGTGGCGGTGCTGGCCTGGACCTGGGGGCCGCGCGATCTGGACCGCGATGTGGAAGCGGTGATCGATGCCGACGAACCGGGCGCGCGCCGCGATGCGATCGCGCAGCTGCAGGCCGCCGGCGGCAGCGTGCACGAGGATGCGCCGTCGCTGGTGGAAGCGGTGGTGGTCAATGGATTGCGGCGCTGGTTCGCGGTGCTGTGGTGGTTTTTGCTGCTGGGGCCGTTCGGTGCAGTGCTGTATCGGCTGACGGCGCTGGTGGTGGAAAGCCCGCTCTCGGTGCTGCTGCCGCCGCGCAACCTGGCCGGCGCGCGCTGGCTGCTGGCTGCGCTGGAATGGCCGGTGGCGCAGTTGATCACCGTGTCGATGGCGCTGGTAGGCAATTTCGATACGGTGTTCCGTGCCTGGCGGCAGGCGCATGGCAACCGCTGGTCGCTGGAGCCGCATTTTCTCGGTGCGGTGGCGCGTGCCAGCGTCAGTGCCGAACTGCGCGAAGAAGCGCACGACTACACCGATTCGGGGCTGGTGCCGGTCTGGCGTCGCCTGCCGGAAGTGCGCGATGCAATGAGCCTGGTCTGGCGCGTGCTGCTGTTGTGGATGGTGGTGCTGGCGTTGCTGGTGATCGCCGGCTGGGTGCGGTAGGCGCGCAGCCTGATTCCGATCGCGCGGCTGTTCGCGACCTGCTAACCCGGTGCCAGCAAGGTAAACGGGTACCAAGGCAAATTCCTGGCAATCCAATACGTCGGCAACGCCCATAACCAGAACTTCGGCTCGGACATGACGGCCACCACCGGTGCAAACCAGCGCGCGCGCCAACCGGCTTTCCAGGCGATCAGGCCGGGCAGGGTGAACAGGCCGAGCACGGCGGCCGGGTTCATGGCGAAGGCGCCGGGGAGATCGAAGTGCACCAGCGCATACAGCGCGCGGGTCATGCCGCAACCGGGGCAGTAGCAGCCGGTCACGGCACGGAACACGCAGGGCGGGAACGGGCTGTTGCTCGCGTTCGGATCGAAGCGATACAGCAACGACACACCGAAAGCGGCCACGCTGGTGGCCGCCCCGAGTCCAAGCCAGTGGCGTGGACGTAGTTCCATTACTGCATGTGCTGCAACTGCTGCATGTAGTCCATGTAGCCCTGCATGCCGCCGGTGGCGACCATGCCGATGTTGATCAGCAGGCCGATGACGGCCAGCACGCTGGTCACGATGCACCAGGTCTTGGCGGTGTTGGAGGCGCGACGTGCCCCGTCGATGTCGCCCTGGTTGAGCAGGCCGTTGACCTTGCTGGAGAACACGATCGCCACGATGCCGGTGATCAGGGCCGGGCAGCACAGGCAGAAGCCGAGTACGGTGGAGACGATCGCCCAGATCAGGTGATTGGGAATCGGGCCCGGTGCGGCGCTGGGCGAGGGATGGATCGGCGGTGGGATGGCACTCATGGTGAAGCTCCTTGGGTGGTAAACAACAACGAGATGTTGCAGCGCGTGGGGAAGGCAGTGACGGGCCGCGCAGGCAGCGTCCACCGATCACGGCGAACGCGTCTGACACGGTGATGTGGCGTATGACGACTTCCCCCGGTCCTTCTTGTCGCGCCCGCTAGGCGAGCGCGGCGGCAATGCGTGCAATGGCGCACAGGCTACTCGTGGCACGCGGCGGACGCAAAGCCCGCGCTGGCCGCAGTCACGGTTGATCCTGGCGCAGTGCACGGACCTGCTGTTCGAGCAGCGCGGCGGTCGCCGCGTCGCCGGGAACCGCTGGGCCGGCGGCCACTTCGATATGCGCGCGGATCCGGCGCGGCACGCGCATGCGGCCCAGGCGGGTGTCGCGGCGGCTCCACATGCTCGACCACATGCCACGCAGCGCCATCGGAATCACCGGCACCTGGCGGCGTTGCAGGACCTTTTCCACGCCCGACTTGAACGGTGCGATCTCGCCATCCCGGGTCAATGCGCCTTCGGGGAAGATGCACACCAGCTCGCCGTCGGCCAGCGCCGCATCGATACGGTCGAAGGCCTGCTGCATCAGCGCGGGGTCTTCGCGCGCGCCGGCGATCGGGATCGCCTTGGCGGTGCGGAAGATCCAGCGCATCACCGGAATGCGGAAGATCTTGTAGTACATGACAAAGCGCACCGGGCGCGGAATCACCGCCGACAGGATCAGCGCGTCCATGTAGCTGACGTGGTTGCAGACCAGCAACGCGGCGCCTTCGTCGGGCACGTGGCGGTCGATGTCGCGCGTGCGCAGCCGGTACAGCACGCTCACCAGCACCCAGCTGAGAAAGCGCATCAGGAACTCGGGCACCAGGGTGAAGATCCACAGCGCCACCAGCGTATTGGCCAGCGCCAGGGCCAGGAACACCTGCGGAATACTCAGGCCCGGCAGCGGAATGCGCACGCCGAACAGCACCAGCTGCGGCAGCTGCAGCGCGATGCCGATGATGGCGGCGGTGACGATGAACAACGAATTCTGGATATTGAGCCCGGCGATCACGCGCGAGAGTTCGGCCTTGGGCGTGCGGCTCTGGATCAGCGCAAACAACGGCACCACGAACAAGCCGGTGAACAGGCCGATGCCGACCAGATCCACGATCAGGCGCACGCTGCCGGCCTGCTGCACGAACTGGCCGATCGACAGATCGGTGGCCGGTGCAACACCGGGACGCGCGAAGTACAGGTCCAGCAGAAATGCGCTGATGCCGAACGCGCCCAGCGGCACCAGGCCGATTTCCACGGTGCGTCCGGACAGCCGCTCGCACAGCAGCGAGCCGACACCGGTGCCGATCGAAAACAGCGCCAGCGCGAACACGTACAGATCCTGCTGCCCGCCAAGATTGACCTGCGCGTAGGTGGGCAACTGCGCGGTCAGCACGGTGCCGACGAACCAGAACCACGACACCCCGAGCACGGCGTTGCGCACCGCCGGCGTGCGCCGGGTCAGGCGCATGATGGCGCGCGATTCGGGGATGGGGTTCCAGTTGATCTTCAGCTCGGGCGCGCCGGCATCGACCCTGGGCACCAGCCGCGCGACCAGGTTGCCGGTGACGGCAATCGCGATCACCGCGGTGGCCGCGGCGACCGGCCCGTGGCTGCCGGCGATCTGGAAGATCAGCCCGCCGAAGATCATGCCGCACAGGATCGAGATCGAGGTGCCCATCTCGACCAGGCCGTTGCCGCCGGTGAGTTCCTCCGGTTTCAGCACCGAGGGCAGGATCGAATATTTCACCGGCCCGAACAGCGTGGACTGCAGGCCGGTGCAGAACAACGCGACCAGCAGGATCACCATGTTTTCGGTGACAAACCCCACCGCCGCCAGCGACATGATCGCAATCTCCATCGTGGTGGTGATCACGATGAGTTTCTGCTTTTCCAGCTTTTCGGCGATCTGCCCGGCCAGCGCGGAGAACAGGAAGTACGGCAGGATGAACAGTGCCGGCGCCAGATTGGTGTAGAGCGTGCGCTGCGCCGCATCGATGCCCAGGTAGAACAACAGGCCGATGATGGCCTGCCGATAGACGTTGTCGTTGAACGCGCCCAACGCCTGCACGGCGAAGAACGGCAAGAAGCGGCGCTGCCTGAGCAGGGCGAACTGACTGTGACCGGACATGCAGTTTCCTTTGCGAACGCGCGCAGCCTAGCAGGCTTCCACGGCGCGCTGGTGCATGCCGACGCGCTCAGCGCGGCGCGCGTGCCGATGACGCACGTCGCGCGGCCTGGGCGCGCAGCAGCGCCATGAAGGCCCGTGCGGCCGGGGTGGGATCGGGCCGCCACACCGCATAGGTCAGAAAGCCGAAGCGCTCCTTCAGCGCAACCGTCACCACCCCGCGCATGGCCGTGGCCATGGTCTGCGGCACGATGCCCACGCCCAGGTCGGCGGCGACCAGTTCGCGCATCAGGTCGGCATGGGTGACCTCGTACTGCTGGCGCTGCCGCAGGCCGGCCTGCGCGAAGGCCGCATCGACGATGCCGCGCACGCCGGCGCCGGCGATCAGCCCGGCCATCGGTTCGTCGTCCAGCTCGGCCAGCGCCACCCGCTTGCGCGTGGCGAAGCGATGGCTGGGCGCCACGATCAAGGCCAGGGCTTCCTCGTGCAGCAGCAGCCGCTGTTCCGGCACCGCGACCTGCGGGCCGACGCCGACCAGGGCCACATCCAGCCGGCCTTCGCCCAGGTCGTGCAGCAGGGCCTCGCTCATGGCGGTGCGCAGGTGCACGTCCACCCGCGCATGCGCGCTGCGAAAGGCGCGCAGCAGCGTCGGCAGCTGCACGGTGGTGAGCGAGGAGATCTGCCCCAGCGTGAGCCGGCCGCGCACCGTGCCCAGGGCCTGGGCCATTTCCTCGTGCAGGCGTTCGGCCGCGCGCAAGGTGGCGCGGGCGTTGTGCAGAAACACCTCGCCGGCCGCGGTGGGCCGCACCTGGCGGGTGCCGCGCTCGAACAGGCGCGCACCGAGGGATTCCTCGATCTTGGCGACCTGGTGGCTGAGCGCCGATTGCACGGTGTTGCACCGGCGTGCGGCGGCGGTAAAGCCGCCTTCCTCGGCCACGGCCACGGCGAACTCCAGCTGGCGCAGGGTCAGCATACGATCTCCAAACGCGATGGACACGGTGAAAACAATACATTGGAAAGATGCCGCATCGCTGCCCACACTGCGCCCATTCCTACAGCAGGCACCTGCCATGACCGTCGAACCGATTGCCCACCCGCCATTGCCGCGCCGACTGGTGCTGCTGATGGCCGCCGCCACCGGGCTGGCGGTGGCGAGCAACTACTACGCCCAGCCCTTGCTGGAGACGCTGGCGCAGGCGTTCGGGATCCAGGTGCGCAGTGCCGGGGCGGTGGTGACCGCTGCGCAGCTGGCCTACGCGGCGGGGCTGCTGTTGCTGGTGCCGCTGGGCGACCGGCTGGAGCGGCGCGGGCTGATCGTCGGCCTGTTCGTGCTCAGTGCGCTGGGGCTGCTGGTGAGCGCCGCCTCGCATAGCTTCGGCATGTTGCTGGCCGGCACGATCGTCACCGGTGCCAGCTCGGTGGCGGCACAGATCCTGGTGCCGTTTGCCGCGACCCTGGCCGCCCCGCACGAGCGCGGGCGGGTGATCGGCACGGTGATGAGCGGCCTGTTGCTGGGCATCCTGCTGGCGCGCACCGCGGCCGGGGTGCTGGCCGGCGTTGGCGGCTGGCATACGGTGTACTGGATCGCCTCCGGCCTGCTGCTGGTCACCGCCTGGCTGCTGTGGCGCGGGCTGCCGCGGCACCCGGGCAATGCGCAGCTGTCGTATCCGCAGCTGGTGGGTTCGGTGCTGACGCTGCTGCGCGACGATGCGGTGTTGCGCTCGCGTGCGGTGCTGGGCGGGCTGATCTTTGCCGGCTTCAGCATGTTCTGGACCACGCTGGCGTTCCTGTTGTCCGGGCCTGCGTATGGCTATGGCACGGCGGTGATCGGGCTCTTCGGCCTGATCGGTGCGGCCGGCGCGCTGGCGGCCAACCGTTCCGGTCACTGGTCCGATCACGGCCATGGCGACCGCGTCAGCTGGGGCGGGCTGGTGATGCTGCTGCTGTCGTGGGGATTGCTGGCGTTTGCGCCGCAGTCAATCGCGCTGCTGATCGTCGGCGTGCTGCTGCTGGATATCGCGGTGCAAGGCGTGCACATCGCCAACCAGAGCGTGATCTACCAGCGCAATCCGAACGCGCGCAATCGCATCACCTCGGCCTACATCACCTGCTACTTCATCGGCGGTGCGGTGGGATCCACGCTGGGCACGGCGGCATATGCGCAGGCCGGCTGGAACGGTGTGGTGATCGGTGGGGCGGTGCTGGCGGTGGCGGCACTGGGCTGGGTGGGACTGAGCGTGGCGCGCAAGCACTGGAAGTAGGTGCATTGCCGGAACGGCGCCGCGGCCACCGGATCAAGTGGCCTGCGCGCGCACCGCGGTACGTCGGCGTCGCCGCCCACATCGATGCGGCAGTGGCTGCGCGGCGTGCATGCGCACCGTGCACGCGCACCGCCGACGACGCACTAGGCCTTGCTGCTTGCCAGGCGCGGTGCGCCCTCTGCCGGCGCGGTGGTGACCGCCACGGCAGCGGCACGCAGTTTGGGCAGCAGCCGCAGGGTCAGTGCCAGTTGGTCGCGCACCAGGCGCTGCTTGGGCGGCAGTTGCACGGCATGCTGCTCCAGCGCTTCGGCGGTGGCGATTTCCTGGCTTTCGTCGTGCGCCGGCAGCGGCTGGCGTTCGCGCAAGGCGGTGGCGATTTCGCCCAGCGCGCGCTGCAGGTAGTCGCCGGCCTGCGCGATGGCGGGATCGTGTTCGCCATCGAGCGCGGCGCGGTGCGCGCCGAGCGCAGACAGATAGCCGAGCAAGGTGTTGGACAGCGCCAGGAAGCGGAAACCGGCATCCAGGTTGCGCCGATAGCGGCCCGGTTCGCGCAGCATGTTGGACAGCGCCACCGACAACGCGGCATCGGCGTTGTGCATGTCGCGGCGCGCGATGCGGTAGGGCAGGTCGTCGCGCATGCCGCTGGCGTATTGCTCCAGCACCTGGGCCAGATAACGCGCGCAGCTGGCCAGCACCGTGGCCATCACCTGGTTGAGGCGGCGGCCCTGCCAGTCCGGCAGGATCAGGAACGAAGCGGCCGCGGCGATTGCGCAACCGATCAGCGTGTCGATCAGGCGTGGCCAGATCAGCACGAAACCATCGCCAAGCAGGTTGAAGCAGAACAGCGCCATCACGGTGATGCCGGCGGTAGCCAGCATGTAGCGATCGGTGCGGGTGATGAAGAAGATCAGGGCAGCGGCCAGTGCCAGCAGCAGCTGCACCTCGGTGCCGGGAAACAGCTGCATCAGCGCCCAGGTAGCGACCAGGCCGATCAAGGTGCCGGCGATGCGCTGCACCAGCCGCAGGCGGGTGGCGCCGTAATTGGGCCGGCACACGAAGGCGGTGGTGAGCAGGATCCAGTAGCCGTTGTCGGCATGGATGGATTGCATGATGGCGTAGCCGACCACCAGCGCGATGGCCATGCGCAGGCCGTGGCGGAACAGCACCGAGCCGGGCGTGAGTTGCTGGCCCAGGCGTGCGGCCATTTCGCGCAAGGTATGCGGCGATGAATCGCGCAGACGGGTGTCGAGGTTGTCGCTGGTGGAATCGGATTGCGCCGCTTCCGACAGCTTGCGTTCGATGCTCTGCAGGTTGGTGACCAGCAGTTCCAGCGCGCCGAGCAAACGTGCGAGTGCCGGGTCGGCACGCGCGTGCAGGTAGTCCAGCGATTGGCGCAGGTCTTCGGTGGCCAGGCGGCTGTTATCGCCATAGTCGAACGGGTGCCGCAGGCGGATCGCCTCGCCCAATGCCGCGCAGGCATTGCCTTGCAGCGCGAGCAGGCGCTGGCAGCGGTACAGCACGTCGCTGTGGAAGAACGCGTCGGTCAGCGCTTCGTAGGGATAGTGCGAGGAGCTGGCGCGCTCGTGGAATTCCTGCGCCATGTAGTACAGGCGGAAATACAGGCCCGATTGCACGCCCGGCCGCCCCGAGCGGCCGAAGCGGCTCATGATCGCGGTCTTGGCGGCGTTGAGCGCGCCGACCACCTTGGCGTTCTGTTCGGCGAGCGCGAGCCGGCGTGCGTGCAGGTCGCTCTGCCGCACCGGTTCGAACAGGTCGGCCTTGAGCTTGAGATAACGGCCCAGCTCGAAGAACAGCCGCGACAGCCGTTCGCGCACCGGGCGATTGGCGAACAGCAGGGTCCACAGGATCGACAGCACGCCGTACCAGGTGGCACCGATCAGCAGCAGCATCGCGCCATGCCAGGCGATCGACGGATCGTGGCTGCCGTGCTGGTCCATGCCGATCATGGCGTAGATCGACAAGGCCACGGTGGCCTGCGCGATCGAGGCGTAGCGCTCGCCCAACGCGCCGAGCAGGGTCAACGAGAAGGTCGCCACCGCCATGCCGGTCACGAACGCCAGCGGATACGGGAACAGCAGCACCACCGACGCGGCAGCAGCGGCAAAACACAGCAGCGACAGCAGCACCGATTTGATGCGGCCCAGCCAGTTGTCGTCGGTCTCGGCGATGGCGCTGGCGATCGCGCCCAGGAACAGCGCCGGCACCGCAGTGAGCTGCTGCCAGTGCCAGCACACGCCCATTGCCACCGCCAGCGCGATGAACACACGCAGGCCATAGCTTGCCTTTTCATGGGCCCACAGGCGGCTCAGGCGGGTTTCGAAGGAGGAAGTGGCCACAGTCTCTGCAAGGCAAGGTGCCCGGGCATTATTGCCGCAGGCACGCGCCATCGGGGTGGAGGGCGGCTAGTTCTTTGTCAGTAGCCGCGTTGTCGCAAGTGCCTGGGGCAAGCCGCTCAGGCCTGTGCACCCTGCTCGCGGGCGATCGCACGCCAGCCGATGTCATTGCGCTGGAAGGCGCTGGCCCAGTGGATCGGCTGCAGGCCGGCATAGGCATTGCGCTGCGCTTCCAGCACGCTATCGCCCAGCGCGGCCACGCACAGCACGCGGCCACCGGCACTGACCACCTCACCGTTTGCATTCAATGCGGTGCCGGCATGGAAGACCTTGGCGGTGGCCGGCACCGCGTCCAGGCCGCTGATGACCTCGCCGGTGATCGGGGCTTCGGGATACGGCCTGGCGGCGATGACCACGCCCAGCGACGGACGCGGGTCCCACTGCGCCTGCGCGGTGTCGAGCTTGCCGTCGATGGCGGCGTCCAGCAGATCCACCAGGTCCGACTGCAGGCGCAGCATCACCGGCTGGGTTTCCGGGTCGCCGAAGCGCACGTTGAATTCGATCACCTTGGGCGCGCCGTGCGCGTCGATCATCAGCCCGGCGTACAGGAAGCCGGTGAACGGCACGCCGTCGGCGATCATGCCTTGCACGGTCGGCTCGACCACCTCGCGCATGACGCGTGCATGCACCTCGGGCGTGACCACCGGGGCCGGCGAGTACGCGCCCATGCCGCCGGTATTGGGGCCGGTGTCGCCATCGCCGACACGCTTGTGGTCCTGGCTGGTGGCCATCGGCAAGGCGTGGGTGCCGTCGACCATCGAGATGAAGCTGGCTTCTTCGCCATCGAGGAATTCCTCGATCACCACGCGCGCGCCGGCATCGCCGAACGCATTGCCCGAGAGCATGTCGCGCACCGCGTCTTCGGCCTCGCTCAGCGTCATCGCCACGATCACGCCCTTGCCGGCGGCCAGGCCGTCGGCCTTGACCACGATCGGCGCGCCTTTCTCACGCACGTAGGCCAGCGCGGCGTCTACCTCGGTGTGCACCGCGTAGTACGCGGTGGGGATTCCATGGCGCGCCAGAAAATCCTTGGCGAAGGCCTTGCTGCCCTCCAGCTGCGCGGCCTTGGCGGTGGGCCCGAAGATGCGCAGGCCCAGCGCGTGGAAACGGTCGACCACGCCCAGCACCAGCGGCACTTCCGGGCCGACCACCGTGAGCGCCACGGCTTCGCGCTGCGCCAGTGCCAGCAGGCCATCCAGATCGTCGACCTTGATCGCGACATTGCGGCACTTGGCTTCGGTCGCGGTGCCGGCATTGCCGGGTGCCACCAGCACCTCGCTCACACGCGCGGACTGCGCGATCTTCCAGGCCAGGGCGTGTTCACGGCCGCCGGAGCCGATGACGAGGATTTTCATTTGAGTGCCGAGATTGGGGAGTCGTGATTGGGGATTGGTTGAAGCAAGGCAGAGACCGGAAACAGGAGAGACCAGAGCGACGTTGCCACTCCCGAATCCCCACTCCCGAATCCCGGCACGTCAGTGCCTGAAATGCCGCACGCCGGTGAACACCATCGCGATGCCGTGTTCGTCGGCAGCGGCGATCACTTCGCCATCGCGCATCGAGCCGCCGGGCTGGATCACCGCCTTGATGCCGGCCGCAGCGGCGGCATCAATGCCGTCGCGGAACGGGAAGAACGCATCCGACGCCATCACCGAGCCGGCCACCGTGAGCTTGGCTTCCTCGGCCTTGAGCGCGGCGATCTTGGCGCTGACCACGCGGCTCATCTGCCCGGCGCCCACACCGATGGTGCGGTGGTCCTTGGCGTAGACAATCGCGTTGGACTTGACGTACTTGGCCACGCGCCAGGCGAACAGCAGGTCGCCCAGTTCGGCCTCGCTGGGCGCGCGCTGGGTGACCACGCTCAGTTCGCCCAGCGACATGCCCCGGTTATCGGACGACTGCATCAGCAGGCCCGAGCCGATCCGCTTGGTGTCGTAGTTGTTGAGGCCGTTGCCGTGCGGGATCTTGAGCACGCGCACGTTGGCTTTCTTGGTCGCGTAGTCGAGCGCGCCGGGCTCGTAGTCCGGCGCGATCAGCACCTCGACGAACTGGCGATCCAGGATGGCCTTGGCGGTCGCCGCATCGAGGGTTTTGTTGAAGGCCAGGATGCCGCCGAAGGCGCTGGTCGGGTCGGTCGCATAGGCCAGCTCGTAGGCATCGCCGCAGGCCACGCCCACCGCCACACCGCAGGGGTTGGCGTGCTTGACGATCACGCAGGCCGGCGCATCGAACTGGCGCACGCATTCCCATGCCGCATCGGCATCGGCCAGGTTGTTGTAGCTCAGTTCCTTGCCCTGCAATTGCTGGAAGGTGGCCAGCGTGCCCGGCACCGGGTACAGGTCGCGGTAGAACGCACCGGCCTGGTGCGGGTTCTCGCCGTAGCGCAGGTCCATCACCTTGACGAAGTTGGAATTGATCTGCGCCGGGAACGGGCTGCGCGTGGGCACGTTTTCGGTGCTGTCGGCCACCGCCGACAGGTAGTTGCTGATCGCCGCGTCGTACTGCGCCACGCGGTTGAACGCGGCCACCGACAGCGCAAAGCGCCTGGCCGCCGACAGCTGGCCGTCGTTGGCGTCGAGTTCGGCCAGCAGCTCGGCGTACTGCGCCGGGTCGGTGGCCACCGCCACGCGGGCGAAGTTCTTCGCCGCGCTGCGCAGCATCGCCGGGCCGCCGATATCGATGTTTTCCACCGCATCGGCCAGCGTGCAGTCGGCCTTGGCGGTCACCGATTCGAACGGATACAGGTTCAGCACCAGCAGGTCGATCGGCACGATGCCGTGTTCGGCCATCACCGCTTCGTCTATGCCGGCGCGGCCGAGCAGGCCGCCGTGCACCAGCGGGTGCAGGGTCTTGACGCGGCCGTCCATCATCTCCGGGAAACCGGTCAGCTCGGCGACGTCGGTGACCGGCAGGCCCGCCTCGCGGATCGCCTTGGCGGTGCCGCCGGTGGACAGCAGCGCGACATTGCGCGCTGCCAGCGCGCGGGCCAGATCGATCAGGCCGGTCTTGTCGGAAACGGAGAGCAGGGCCCGGCGCACGGGCAGGAGATCAGAGGCCATCGGTGGGGGATATCAAAGCGGAGCAGCCCATATTGTAGGCCGCGCCGGCGCTTGAATGGACCCGTGCGCCCGCAATGGCGTCGATCCATGCGCCAAAAAGGCGCTGCCAGGCACTGCTGCGGCCGATGGCGGGCGCGCGGTCACGCGGCGGCATCAGCGCCGACCGGGCGTTCGCGGCAGCGGTGGCGTTGCTGGTGGCCGCCGCGGCATGCGCTGTGGCCGGGCATGCACGTGTGCCACCGCGACGGGATTCGATGATTGCGCAAAACTCTTTTTGGTTCCGGTCGTGCACTGACGAACACAATCCGGAGCCGGTCGCAGATTGATCAAAAAGACCTGTCTTCGGGCGTGGAATGCATGCCTGTTCTTCGGTAATGCGCACCTGTCTTCTGCTACGGCGACAGTTGCCAGCGACGGGCTGACCGACGATCTGTGCTCGCTGATCGATTCACTCAACCGGTTCACCAGCAACGACGCTTTCGGCGAGGCGTCCCGTCGCTACTTGCTGCAACGGCTGTCGCGCAGGAGCCAGCCTTGCCATCACTCCCCGCTGCGTCTTGCCGTCACGGCCGTCCATGACCCTGCGATTCAAGCAAGACACCGCAGCCCGCGTGCGCCTTGTGGCGTTCGTCGATGACCAACCGTCGCAGTGCCGGTACTGCCCTTGCCAATGGGCCGATCCGTCTCGCCCTCACGGCAGGACGCTCCGCACCCGTTCGTCGGCCAGGGCATGCATGCCGGTTTGCGCAGCTGCTCGGAACATTCCTATGAGATCACCCTTATGAATCGCGAAAAAGTCCTGGCATTACGCACCTGCACCAACAACATGTCCGATCACTGCGGGCTGATCTGGCCGCAGTCGGGCAGTGTCGAATGCCGGCATTGGCAACCCAGCATCAAGCAGGAAAACGGCCTGACCGGCCTGTTATGGGGACAGGGAACCAATGCGCATCTGAACATGCATGCCGATGCGCACTGGGTGGTCTGCATGGTCGATACCGCCGACATCATCTGGCTGGGCGAGGAGGGCATGATCAAGTTTCCCCCGGGCCGAGGTGGTCTACGCCGGCAGCCGTGCCGGTGCCATGCAGTGCATTGCCGCGGGCATTGCGCAGCACGCGCCGCCCCAGCCGGAGCCGCCGGCAACGCCGGTCATTGCCGCGGATTTCATTCCCAAGGCAGCGCAGGCGCAATTCACCGCACCGCTCGTCGAAAGCGCTGCGCATTCCACCGCGCCAATGCCGGTTGCGACCCACGGCATCGATCCACAAACCGCACAGGCTACAGCTGCGATCCTGCGCACACGCGAAATCGCCACCTACGGCAGCACGCTCACCGGCGCCGATCAGAGCCAGCTGATCGCAGGCTATGGAAGTACCGAAACCGCAGGTAACGGCAGCGAGTTGATCGCCGGCTATGGCAGCACCGGCGTGGCCGGATCCGACAGCACCATCGTCGCCGGCTACGGCAGTTCCCAGACCGCAGGCGGGGGCAGCACACTGACGGCCGGCTATGGCAGCACCCAGACCGCGCGCCATGGCAGCGATCTGACCGCAGGTTACGGCAGCACGGAAACCGCGGGTGCAGACAGCTCGCTGATCGCCGGCTATGGCAGCACGCAAACTTCCGGCGGCGACAGCTCGTTGACTGCCGGTTACGGCAGCACCCAGACCGCACAGAACGGCAGCGACCTCACCGCAGGCTACGGCAGCACCAGCACCGCAGGCACCGACAGCTCGTTGATTGCCGGCTATGGCAGCACCCAGACTTCGGGCGGAGAAAGCTCGCTGACCGCCGGCTATGGCAGCACGCAGACCGCGCAGGACGGCAGTGACCTCACCGCCGGCTACGGCAGCACCGGCACCGCAGGTGCCGACAGCTCCCTGATTGCCGGTTATGGCAGCACGCAGACCTCGGGCAACGACAGCTCGCTGACGGCAGGCTACGGCAGCACGCAAACTGCCCGCACCGGCAGCGACCTCACCGCCGGTTACGGCAGTACCTCCACGGCTGGAGCGGACAGCACACTGATCGCCGGTTATGGCAGTACCCAGACTTCCGGCGGCGACAGCTCGCTCACCGCCGGCTACGGCAGCACGCAGACCGCGCGCAAAGGCAGTGATCTGACCGCCGGCTACGGCAGCACTGCAACCGCCGGCGCCGACAGCACGCTGATCGCCGGTTATGGCAGCACCCAGACCTCCGGTGGCGAGAGCTCGCTCACTGCCGGCTACGGCAGTACACAGACTGCACGCAAGGGCAGCGACCTGACCGCCGGCTATGGCAGCACCTCGACGGCCGGTGGCGACAGCACCTTGATTGCAGGGTACGGCAGCACGCAAACCTCTGGCGGTGACAGCTCACTCACCGCTGGCTATGGCAGTACGCAGACCGCGCGCAGCGGCAGCGACCTGACCACCGGCTATGGCAGCACCTCCACCGCCGGCGCCGACAGCACGCTGATCGCCGGCTATGGCAGTACGCAGACCTCCGGCGGCGACAGTTCGCTCACTGCGGGCTACGGCAGCACGCAAACCGCCCGCAAGGGCAGCGACCTCACCACAGGCTATGGCAGTACGTCCACGGCCGGTGCCGACAGCACCTTGATTGCCGGTTACGGCAGTACGCAGACCTCCGGCGGCGACAGCTCGCTGACCGCCGGCTACGGCAGCACGCAAACGGCGCGCAAGGGCAGCGACCTGACCACCGGCTACGGCAGTACCTCCACCGCCGGCGCCGACAGCACGCTGATCGCCGGCTATGGCAGTACGCAGACCTCGGGCGGTGACAGTTCGCTCACTGCGGGCTACGGCAGCACGTAAACCGCGCGCAGCGGCAGCGACCTGACCACCGGCTACGGCAGTACGTCCACGGCCGGTGCCGACAGCACCTTGATTGCCGGTTACGGCAGCACCCAGACCTCGGGCGGGGAAAGCTCGCTCACCGCCGGCTATGGCAGCACGCAGACCGCGCGCAAGGGCAGCGACCTCACCACCGGTTACGGCAGCACGTCGACAGCTGGTGCCGACAGCACGCTGATTGCCGGTTATGGCAGTACGCAAACCTCCGGTGGCGACAGTTCCCTGACGGCGGGATACGGCAGCACGCAGACCGCGCGCAAAGGCAGCGATCTGACCGCCGGCTACGGCAGCACCTCCACCGCCGGTTCGGACAGTTCATTGATCGCCGGCTACGGCAGCACGCAGACGGCCGGCTTCAAGAGCATCCTGACCACCGGCTATGGCAGCACCCAGACCGCGCAAGAGGGCAGCATGCTCACTGCCGGCTATGGCAGTTCTTCCACCGCGGGCTCGGACAGCTCGCTGATCGCCGGCTATGGCAGCACGCAGACGGCCGGCTTCAAGAGCATCCTCACCGCCGGCTACGGCAGCACGCAGACCGCGCAGGAGCGCAGCACGCTCACCACCGGTTACGGCAGCACCTCGACGGCAGGGCATGACAGTACGCTGATTGCCGGCTACGGCAGTACGCAGACGGCCGGTTACAAGAGCATTCTCACCACCGGCTATGGCAGTACCCAGACCGCGCAGGAAGGCAGCTCGCTGATCGCCGGCTACGGCAGTTCCTCCATGGCCGGCCCGGACAGCTCGCTGATCGCAGGGTATGGCAGTACCCAGACCGCCGGTTACGACAGCACCCTGACTGCCGGTTATGGCAGCACCCAGACCGCGCAGAGCAGCAGCTGGCTGATCACCGGTTATGGCAGTACCTCCACCGCCAGCTTCCAAAGCTCGTTGATTGCCGGCTATGGCAGCACGCAGACGGCCGGTTACGAAAGCACGCTGACCGCCGGATACGGCAGCACCCAGACCGCGCAGGAAATCAGCTGGCTCACCACCGGTTACGGCAGTACGCAAACCGCCGGCCATGGCAGCATCCTGACTGCCGGTTACGGCAGCAATTCCACCGCCGGCTACGAAAGTACCCTGATTTCCGGCTATGGCAGCACGCAGACCGCCGGTTACGAAAGCACCCTGACGGCCGGTTACGGCAGCACGCTGACCGCGCTGGAAAACAGCTCGCTCACCGCCGGCTATGGCAGTACCGAAATCGCCGGGTTTTCCAGCACCCTGATCGCCGGTTACGGCAGCAGCCAGACCGCCGGTGGCGACAGCACGCTGACTGCCGGCTATGGGGCAGCACCCTGACCGCGCAGGACAACAGCTCGTTGACCGCAGGCTACGGCAGCACCGAAATCGCCGGGCAGGACAGCTCGCTGATTGCCGGTTATGGCAGCAGCTTGACCAGTGGCGTGCGCAGCTATCTGACCGCCGGCTACGGCAGTAACCAGATCGCCAGCTATGGCAGCTCGCTGATCGCAGGACACGAAAGTACCCAGATTGCCGGTCACCGCAGCATGCTGATTGCCGGCAAGCTGAGTTCGCAGACGGCCGGCTCGCGCAGCACGTTGATCGCCGGCATGGGCAGCGTGCAGACCGCGGGTGACCGCAGCAAGCTGATCGCCGGCGCCGACAGCACCCAGATCGCTGGCGATCGCAGCAAGTTGCTGGCCGGCAGCAATAGCTTCCTCACCGCCGGGGACCGCAGCAGGCTCACCGCCGGCGATGACTGCACGCTGATGGCGGGCGACCGCAGCAAGTTGACCGCTGGCAAGAACAGCATCCTGACGGCGGGCGCCAACAGCAGATTGATCGGCAGCCTGGGCTCCACCCTGACCGGTGGCGAAGACTCGGTGCTGATCTTTCGCTGCTGGGACGGCAAGCGCTACACCAACATCATCGCCAAGACCGGGGAAGAGGGCGTCGAGGCCGACACCGCCTATCAGATCGATGACGACAAGAACGTGGTGGAGAAGTTCGACGATCCGTTCGACACGCTCGCCACCATCGTGCCGGACCATGGCAGCGGCCCGGCCCCGGCAGCGGATCAAGCAGCGGTGACGCAATTGCCGAACTGAGCAGGCAACTCGCCCAGGCAATCGGCATCGCCGATTGAGCACTGCAGCCAACCGCCGGATCCCCGGCGGTTGACCCGATCAGATGAAGAGCGCGCGCGAGCAGGGCACGCTGGGCGCGACGGAAGTCCTGCGCCAAGGCGTGGGATCAAGAGCGAATACTTTGGGCAGCCCGACCCGACATCAACACGCTGCGCAGTCCACAACACGCAACGAGATCGTCCATCGGCCGCGTCATCACCAAGCGTGCCAGCGCAGCGCATTACCAGCCCGCAGCACACCCCAACGCTCTAACGATTCCCCAATCCCGATTCCCGATTCCCGTCCTACGTCAGCCCGTACTCTTTCAGCTTCTTGCGCAGCGTGGCGCGGTGAATGCCCAGCATCGCCGCCGCGCGGCTCTGGTTGCCTTCGCAGTGGTTGAGCACTTCCACGAACAACGGGATCTCCATCTCGCGCAGCACGATTTCGTACACGTCGTCGGCGTCGCTTCCGTCCAGGTCGCGCAGGTAACGGCGGACGGACTGGGCCACGTGTTCGCGCAGCGGCGACTTCGGGGCGCCACGACTGGTGTCAGGACGAGAGGGGGCTGCGTTCAAAGGAGGTTTCCCAGTGTCACGAAGCCGGGACGCGTGGCCGGCGAGGGGGAGTGAGTCTAGCGCGTGACCTCCCCGCTCGCCACGCCCGTGTGGCCGTGGGCGCAGGTCGGGTCCGCTCAGCGGAAGTCGAAACTGAAGGCGGCCGTGCTCGCGGCCGGTTCGCGCACGCGAAACGCCACCTGCACCGCCTGGCCCGGCGCGAGCGTGTCCTGCGCGGCCGGCGGCTGGCCCAGATACTCCTGCGGCGCCAGCACACGCGTGCCGATCACCCGCCCGTCGGCGTCGGACAGCGACAGCTGCAGCCACGGCCAGGCCTGCGCCCAGCGTGCCTCGTTGCGGAAGCTGGCCTGGATCTGCAGCACGCCCGGCACCCCGGGCAGCGGCCGCACCTCGCGATTGAGCAAGGTCAGCGCGGCCGGCTCGCGCCAGGCCGGCAGGGTGCAGCGCGCCACTGCACAGGCGGCGCTGACCAGCGGGCGCCAGCGCGCATCGGCCGCCAGCTGCGCGCGGTCGGCGATGACGATCTGCAAGGCCAGCAGGCCGACCAGCCCGAGCAGCAACGCCCACTGGCGGCCGCTGGCGCGCAGCCGTGGCCGGCTCAGCCCGCGCCGTGCGAATGCAGGCGCGGCCTGGGCTGGCAGTGGCTGGAACTGGGCGGGCGCCGCCGCGTCGGCAGCGTCCGCGTCGTTGTCGCCTGGCTCGGCGTCCGTGTCCGGAGCGCTGCCGGGTGCTGGCGGGGCGGCCAAGTCGGAAGCGGGGGCGGACGCGGTGCCGTGCTCACGCTGCCTGTCTGTGCCTGCCATGCCGCCTGCTGCCACGCCGCGCGGATGCGCGGTGGTCGGCTGTGCAGGGGCAGTGCCGGCGAGCGCGCTGGGGATGTCGCCGGGACCGGCCGCTGTGTCTTCGGCAGGATCGTCGGGCAGCTGGCGCGTGGTCGCCGTGGTCCACGCCAGCCGGTCCGGCTCGGCGGCATCTGCCGCGGTCTGGCCGGCATCGCCGGGTGGCAGCACGACGTCCACTGGCATCGAGTCGCTATGCGGCGTCGCCGCCGGTGGCGCAGACGGCGGCGGAACGAGCGCCGCCGCCGGGGCGGCCACCGGCTCGGCCAATGGTGCCGGCACCAGTGCGTCGGCCGGCACCGGCGGCGCGTGCAGCGGCGCGTCGGCGGCAGGCACCACCGGGGTCGGGATCAGCGACGGGGCAGCCGGCGTCGCACGCAGGAACGTGGCCAGGGGGCGGCGCGGTGGCGGAGTCTCGGACATCGGCAGGCGTGCAGCGGGAAGAACCCTATTCAACCACGCGCACGCCAATGGGCGAACCCGGGTGCGTCATGCGTGCGGCACGCAGCTGCGGGGTACGCATCCCGTTGGCTGGCCAACCGTCGCGCCGCTGTGACCACCCCGCCGCAGACCAAGGCCGCATTCCAGCGCAGACCGCACTTCAGCCAACGAGCAAACGCAACGACCGGTGCACGTCATGCACTCCGACTGAGCCAGCTACCAACACCGAGCTTGCCTCACAAACGAAGCCCCCAGCAGCCTGCCCCCGATTCCCGATTCCCGATTCCCGATTCCCGATTCCCGAATCCCGAATCCCCAACTCAACGCCGACGCCGCGTCTTGCCCTCGGCCAGCAACAGATCGAGCAGGCCGCTGCGCTGACGCGGCGCCAACGTGTCGAAGCGGTTCAGCAGCACGCGTTGCTGCTCGTCCAGATGGCGGTACTGCGCGGGTTCTTCGGCGATCGTCGGTACCGGTGGGCCGAAGGTGCGCTCGCCGCGGCCGGTGGCCAGGTATTCGAACGCCATGCCGCTGCGCTTGGCCAGGCCGATGAGGTTGTCTACCGAAGGCGCGGTGCCTTCCGCCATCTCCCACTGCGCCACCGCGCTACGGGTCACGCCCAGCTCGCCGGCCAGGCCTTCCTGGGTCAGCTTGGTCAGGGCGCGGGCTTCGCGGACGCGTTCGTACAACTTGCTCACACGGCACCGTGAGTGGGGAACGGGCCGGGAGATATAGCCCTAGCAGCAATCAGGGATAGTTCGTATGCCTTTCATATGCCGATATGTTTGCGATACTGTCCGGGCGTCAATGATGACGGGATCACAGCGAACTCAAGGAGGACATCCATGGTCGAGCCAGCCGCTCCCAAATCCGCCCGTTCCACCACGCCGGCAACGCCGCCCGCCGCGCCACCACCCGCGGCATGGCCGGCACATTCGCCGCTGGATCCGGCGATCACCCGCTTTCGGGGCGCGCCGTGTTACCAGGTCTGGCAGCGCCAGGACGCGTGGACCGCGGTGGCCAACGGCACGCAGTGGTCGGCCGGGCTGGCGCCGCGGTGGTGGGCGCTGCGCCAGCGGCACTGGCGGCTGCTGGCGCTCAGTGTGGGTTTGCTGGCGCTGGCCGGCGGCCTGGCCAGCCTGGGCCCGCGCACGTGGTCGCTGCCGGCCTGGGCGGCCTTGCTGCTGGCCGAGCTGGGCCTGCGCGTGCAGCTGGCCCGGCAGGCCGGGCCGTGGCGCAACGCGGCGCTGCGGCGTGCCGGCTGGCAGGCGGTGACCCGCCTGCGCGCCATCAGCGTGGCCGATGCGGTGACCACCGCGCAAATCCGCGCCGGCCGGCCACACCGCTGACCCGACGCGGTGTCAGTGGCGGCGTACGCCGTCGATGCGCATCCAGTCTTCGTCGCGTTCGCAACGCAGTTGCTCGAACCAGGGCGCGTAGCGCTGCAGCAGCTCCTCTTCCTGACCATGCAGGATGCCCGACAGCGCAATCCGCCCGCCCGGTGCCACGCGCGCGGACAAGGTGTCGGCCAGCGCATCCAGCGCCGAGGCCAGGATGTTGGCGACCACCACCGGATAGGTCTGCACCGGCTCGTCCTGCGGCAGGTACACCGCCAGCTGCGCCTGCAAGGCGTTGCGCTCGGCATTGTCGGCAGTGGCCAGCAGCGCCTGCGGATCGTTGTCCACGCCCACCGCGCTGGCCGCGCCCAGCTTCAGCGCGGCGACGGCGAGAATGCCCGAACCGCAGCCGAAATCCAGCACGCTGCGGCCCTGCAGCTCGCCACTGCCGGCCAGGCTGTCCAGCCAGCGCAGGCACAGCGCGGTGGTCTGGTGCGTGCCCGAGCCGAACGCCAGGCCCGGATCCAGACGGATCACTGCGGCGTCGGGCGCTTGCGCGGCCTCGGGCAGCGCGTGATTCCACGGCACGATGAAGGTGCGCGCGCCGAACTGCATCGGCTTGAACTGATCCATCCAGGCGCGTTCCCAGTCGCTGTCGTCGACCGTGCGGAACGCCACCTGGCTCCAGTCCAGCCTGGGGTCGAACGCTTCCAGCGCGGCGAGCAGCACCAGCGCATCGCTGTCGCCGTCGAACAGCGCGTTCAGCACCATGGTGTTCCACAGCGGCGTTTCGCCGACGCCGGGCTCGAGAATGGCGCGCTCGTTGCTGGTGTCGGCATTGGCGTCGAGCAGCGTCACCGCCAGCGCGCCGATGTCGTCCAGCGCATTCTGGTAACGGGGCTGGGTGGCGTCGGAGCAGGGCAGGGTCAGTTCAAGAAACGGCATCGTGGCGGTCGGGCAATTCGAAAGCGTGCATCGTAGACCATTCATGCCGGCGGGCTCCTGCGCGACGGGGGCCGGATAGGCAGACGCACCGCGTGCGCGATACGGCGGATGCCGTCGCCTGATCGGTGCAATCCGCACATGCGGCGCGATGGTGCCGGCCGCTGCCGGCGCAGCACGCGGGCGCGCCGGCAACCAGACGCCCGCTGCGCACCACGCACGCCACACCTGCGCAGATCACCGTCCTCATGCAATGCACCGTCCGCCGTTCGCATCGGCAGCGTCCGCTTGCGCGCCAGCGTGCGCGGGCGCGGGTGCTAGACTCCGCGCCGTCGCTGCGGGGCTTTCCGCAGCAGGGTCGCCGCTGTCCATGCCGCTTGCTCGTGCCCGCCATCTCTGGCTCTTGCTGGCTCCCGTCGCGCTCGCGGCGGCGGCCTGGTGGCATGTGCGCGCGCAACCGGGCGATTCGCCCACCGCCGCGCTGCCGGCGGTTGCCAGCAATGCCCGTGCCGGCGCGCCGGCAGCGGTGGCGCACGCGCCCGCCGAACGCGGCACTGCCCTGCAGCTGCCCTACCGCGATGCGGTGGACGCGCAGCCTGACCTGTACCGCTATGCGCAGCAGTTGCAGCAGCAGGTGCGCGCCGGCAATGCGCAGGCGGGGTGGCGCCTGAGCCGCGTCTACGATTACTGCGCGCCGTATGCGTCCAGCCCGGCCGGTTACGCCGCCGACAGTGCCTGGATCGCCGCGCAACACACGCCCGGCGTGGCGGCGATGCACGCGGCGCGCACGCGCGTGGCGCAACGCTGCGCCGGCTTTGCGCCCAGCGACGGCCTGGGCCCGCGGCTGGTGGCGCAGCAACGGCAGGCAGCCGCGCGTGCAGGCAACCTGGCTGCCGAGGCGGCGTTGCTGGCGCTGGGCGAGCCGCTGCAGCGCTCGCCCAGCTACAAGCGCGCGCTGGTGCAGCGCGTGCTGGCCTCGCGCGACCCGGAGGCCTACCTGGCGCTGGCGCCGGCAATGGGGGCGCGCGCCAGTGGCGATGACAGCCTCGACGGCTATGTGGCCGGCGATCAGTTCGCCGAGCTGGCCTGGCAGGTGGCTGCATGCCGGCTGGGGCTGGATTGCAGCGCAGACAGCACCCTGGTCACCAGTTATTGCGCCAACGCGGGCATCTGCTCGCGCAATAGCGCACAGGATTTCGTGTCGTTCGTATTCGATGCCGCGGTGCCGCGGCAGGGAGCAGACAGAGTGGATGAGATGGTCGATAGCTTGGTCTCCGAGCCGGGAGCGCAGTCATGAATTACCGTCGCCTGGCGCATGGCGCCAAGTTCTGGTTCTGGGTCGCGTTGTTCGTGGCGTATTCGGCCGCGGCCGTGGGCATCGTGATGATCGACACCGCCGATCACCGCTACCAGCCGCTGTCGGTCAAGTCGACCACGGTCGCCGCCGACGAACAGCAGCGACGGCATGGCGCCAGCCAGGTGGCCGCGGTGTACCGCGCCAGCAGCGCGATGCCGTTTTCGACATTGCCGGCCGGCTCCACCTTCCAGGTGGTGTGGCCGGATGGCTCCACCGAAACCATGACCGTGGTCGACCCGGCCTCCTCCAGCGGCATCGTGCCGGTGCCGGGCAGCCAGCAGCCGGCGCCGCGGATCCGGTAGTACCCAGGATCCCGTAGAAGCGCACCTGGGCGCGACGAGGTTCCACCGATAAAGCGCGGTCGCGCCCGGGTGCGCTCCTACGCATAGGTCGGCTGGCCTGCGCAATGCACCGGGCAACAACGCAACAAGCCCGGTTTCCCGGGCTTGTTGCGCGGTGCACTGGCCAGTGCGATCAGACCAGCGCGATCGACTTGTTCTTGCGCTCGGCCAAACGCTTTTCCAGATAGTGGATGTTCTGCCCACCGGCCTGGAAGCCTTTGTCGCGCATGATGCGCTGCTGCAGCGGGATGTTGGTCTTGATGCCGTCCACCACCATCTCGCTCAGCGCCACGCGCATGCGTGCGATCGCGGTCTCGCGATCGGGGCCATGCACGATCAGCTTGCCGATCATCGAATCGTAGTTCGGCGGCACCTTGTAGCCGGCGTAGATGTGCGTATCCACACGCACGCCCGGGCCGCCGGGCGGATGGAACGCGGTGATCAGGCCCGGATTGGGCATGAAGGTTTCCGGGTCCTCGGCATTGATGCGGCACTCGATCGCATGGCCGCGCAGCACGATGTCGCTCTGCTTGATGGTCAGCTTGCGGCCGGCGGCAATGCGCAACTGCTCGCAGACCAGGTCGATGCCGGTGATGCGCTCGGTGACCGGATGCTCCACCTGGATGCGCGTGTTCATTTCGATGAAGTAGAAACGCCCGTCTTCGAACAGGAACTCGAAGGTGCCCGCGCCGCGATAGCCGATGCGGATGCAGGCATCCACGCAGACCTTACCGATCTCGTTGCGCAGTTCTTCGGTGATGCCCGGGGCCGGCGCTTCTTCCACCACCTTCTGGTGGCGGCGCTGCATCGAGCAATCGCGTTCGCCCAGATGGATCGCGCCGCCCTGGCCGTCGGCCAGCACCTGGATTTCCACGTGACGCGGATTTTCCAGGAACTTCTCCATGTAGACCTGATCGTTGCTGAAGGCGGCCTTGGCTTCGGACTTGGTGGTTTCGATGGCGGCCTTCAACGCGGCCTCCGAATGCACTACGCGCATGCCGCGCCCGCCGCCGCCGCCGGCGGCCTTGATGATCACCGGGTAGCCGATTTCGCGCGCCACCTTGGTGTTGGCGACGATGTCGTCGCCCAGCGGACCGCCCGAACCGGGCACGCACGGCACGCCGGCGGCCTTCATCGCGCGGATCGCCTCCACCTTGTCGCCCATCAGGCGGATGGTGTCGGCCTTGGGGCCGATGAAGATGAAGCCGGATTCTTCCACGCGCTCGGCAAAGTCGGCGTTTTCCGACAGGAAGCCGTAGCCGGGATGGATGGCCTGCGCATCGGTCACCTCGGCCGCGGCGATCAACGCCGGGATGTTGAGGTAACTGTCGCTGGAGGCAGCCGGGCCGATACACACCGACTCGTCGGCCATGGCCACGTGCTTGAGGTTGCGGTCGACCGTGGAATGCACCGCGACCGTGCGGATGCCGAGCGTGTGGCACGCGCGCAGGATGCGCAGCGCGATTTCACCTCGGTTGGCGATGACGACTTTATCTAGCATGGGATTGGGGATTCGAGAGTGGTGATTCGTAGAGGGCGCCGGGCTCGCGCAGATGGCGCGATTCGTCCAGCGTGCGGATCAATGCATTGAGCCTGGCAAACGTGCGATTCAAAAGATCCAGGGTTGCCGTATCGGGCGAACCGAACTGCAGCCGTGCGGCAATCTGCAGTTGCGTATCCAGTTCCGCCAGCGAACCCCGCGCCATCGACAGATAACGCAGGTACTCGGCAGTGGAACGCCGCGCGGCGCCTTCGGCAATGTTGGAGGGCACGCTGATCGCAGCGCGCCGCATCTGTGCCGTCAGTCCGAAACGTTCGGAATCAGGAAAGTCGTGGCTCAGGCGGTAGATCGCTTCGACAAGCGACATCGCATCGCGCCAAACCATCAGGCGCTCATGCGGTCGCTCTTGCGAATCCCGGCTTTTCCACAGCCGTATGGCTGTCATCACGACTCTCCCATCCCCGCCGCTCAGCCAATCACAAACAACGGCTGATCGAATTCCACTGGCTGGCCGGTTTCGCCGAGGATGGCCACGATGGTGCCGGAGACGTCGGCTTCGATCGGGTTGAACATCTTCATCGCCTCGATGATCGCCAGCGTTTCGCCGGCCTTGACCTGCTGGCCGACGGTGACGAAGGCCGGCTTGTCCGGCGAGGGCGAGGTGTAGAACGTGCCGACCATCGGCGCGCGCAGCACGTGGCCTTCCGGCAGGGCGGCAGCCTGCTTGGCGCCGCCGGTGGAGGCCTCGGTGGGCGACTGCATCGGCATGCTGGGGGCGGCCGGGGCCTGCGCGGGCGGGGCAGGTGCGTACTGCTGCACCGGCGCGCTCATCACGGTGGTGCCCTTGGGCACGCGTGCCAGGCGCACGCTTTCCTCGCCTTCCTTGATCTCGATTTCGGCGAGATTGGATTCTTCGAGCAGGTCGATCAGTTTCTTGATTTTGCGGAGATCCATACGGGCCTCATGAGGTGAATCGGTGGAGGTTGCCGGCGGCTGCCGGCGGAAGGGGGTCAGGCCGTCGGCGCGGGCGCCGGCGTGGGTGAGCGGGATGTCATGCGTCGCGTTCCAGCCGCGCGATCACCGCTTCCAGCGCCAGCCGGTAGCTGTCGGCGCCAAAGCCGCAGATCACGCCGTCGGCCTTGTCGCTGAGATAGCTGTAGTGACGGAACGGCTCGCGCGCATGCGGGTTGGACAGATGGATTTCCACGAACGGCAAGCCCACGCCCAGCAGCGCGTCGCGCAGCGCCACCGAGGTATGGGTGAAGGCGGCCGGGTTGATCAGGATGTAGGCGGTGCCGTCCTCGCGCGCGGCGTGGATGCGCTCCACCAGCACGTGCTCGGCATTGGACTGCAGGCAGGCCAGCGCATGCCCGGCGGCCTGCGCACGGTCCACCAGGGCCGCATCGATCTGCGCCAGCGTGGTGCGCCCGTAGACATCCGGCTCGCGGGTGCCGAGCAGGTTGAGGTTGGGGCCGTGCAACAGCAGCAGGTGGGCCATGACATCCGGGAGAGCTGAAAGGCCGGAAGTCTGCGCGATGTCGCCGATGCTGTCCAGATAGGCGAAGTTAGGTCTGTTTTAAACGATTGTTTTAATTTCGCGGTGGCACGCTGCCGCGTGGGTGTGCCAGGCCCTGTGGGGCTGCGGTTTCGCGGCAGGCGCCCAGCCTTCCCGGTCGGTCGATCGCATGCCGACCATCTGCTGAATCACCATGGGGCGTAGTGCAGCGCGTTCCTTCCCGGAAGGGCGTGTGTTCGCTGCCGTGCATCCCCGGCCCCTGCTGTTATCTGTCGTGCTGTCGAGTGGCATGCTCGGCAACGCCGGCTGGTGTTCGCCGGGATCCAGCCACTTCAGCGCCGATCGGCGCTCGCTCCCTTCATCATCGACCCATGCCGTCCATGCATCAGGCACGCCGGTCGAGCCGGCGTGCTGGCCCGCGGGTCTGACCGACCGGCTCACCTAGCCGCGCGCAGCAACGCATCCTCGGTGATCGCGTTGGTCAGCACGGTCGGCAGCACCGCCGGCGGCGCGCCGGGGCCGTAGACCACGTACAGCGGCACGCCGACAGCCTGGTGCTGGTCGAGGAAGGCGCTGATCCTGGGGTCGACGTTGGTCCAGTCGCCTTTCATGTAGACCGCGTCGACGCGGCGCAGCGCGTCGCGGAAGTCGGCGCTGCTCAGCACGTTCTTCTCGTTGGCCTTGCAGGTCACGCACCAGTCGGCGGTCATGTTGACGAACACCACGCGGTTGTCGGCGCGCAGGCGGTCCAGCAACTGCGGCGAGAACGCCACCACGCCTTCGGCGGCAGTGGCGGCCGGCAGGCGCAGGCGGGTGACCCCGACCACCGGCACGATCGCCAGCACCAGCATCACCGCGGCCAGGCCCATGCCGATGCGATGGCTCTTCCAGCGGCTGCGCTCGAAGCAGAACAGGCCCAGTGCCAGCAGGGTGGCGCCAACCAGCATCAGCGCCAGCGCGTCCACGCCGCGCTGCTTGCCCAGCACCCACAGCAGCCAGATCGCAGTGAGATACATCGGGAACGCCAGCACCTGCTTGAGCGTTTCCATCCACGCGCCGGGCGTGGGCAGGCGCCGCGCCAGCGAGGGAATGAAGCCGATCAGCAGGAACGGCAGCGCCAGGCCCAGGCCCAGCGCCAGGAACACCAGCATCGCCAGCAGCGCCGGGGCGGTGAAGGCATACGCCAGTGCGGTGCCCATGAACGGGGCGATGCAGGGGCTGGCCACCACGCAGGCCAGCACGCCGGTGAAGAAATCGCCCAGCGGGCCATTGCGCGCTGCCAGCGACTGGCCGATGCCGCCCAGATTGCTGCCCAGCGTGAACACGCCCGACAGGCTCAGGCCCACCGCAAACATCAGATAGGCCAGCGCCGCGACGAACCACGGCTGCTGCAGCTGGAAGCCCCAGCCGGCCGCCTGCCCGGCCGCGCGCAGGCCGATCACCAGCGCGCCGATCGCCGCAAACGACACCAGCACGCCCAGCGAATACCAGATCGCATGGCTGCGCGCGTGGCTGCGGCTCTCGCCGCTGTGGGCCAGGCCCAGCACCTTCAGCGACAGGATCGGCAGCACGCAGGGCATCAGGTTCAACACCAGCCCGCCGAGCAGGGCCAGCACCAGCATCGCCAGCAAGCCCTTGTCGGTGTGCGGCGGCTGGGTGCGTTGCGGATTGTCGGCCGAGGCATCTGCGGCCGGCGCTGCAGTCGCCGCGGGCGTCGGTGCCGGCGCCGGTTCCGCAGGCAGTTGCCCGGCCGGCAACGGCGAGATCATCAGCGGCGCGGCCTGCGCCTGGTTCTGCGGCGACACCGTGCCGGCGGGCAACTCCAGCGCCACCCGACGGGTCATCGGCGGGTAGCAGATGCCGTCGGTCTGGCAGCCTTGGAAGGTCGCCACCAGGGTCGCCTTGACCGGTTCGGCGTGCTCGCGCAGCAGCGGCAAGGTGACTTCGGCCTGGTCGAAATACACCACCACATCGCCGAAGTGTTCATCGCGGTGCGCCTTGCCCTGCGGCCAGCGCGGCAGCCCGGGACGCACGCCGCCGGCGCCTTCCAGCGCCAGCGAGGTGCGGTCGCGGTAGATGTAGTAGCCCGGCGCGGGGGTGAAGCGCAGCAGCAGGCTGTTGCCGTCGCCGACGATGGCTTCGAAGGTGAAGGCCTGCTCGGCCGGCAGCGGCAGTGCGTCCACGCCGGCGGCCTGGCCGGTGCTGCCGAACAGCCGCGGGCCTGCCGGTGCGCGCGGCACCAGCGCGCCCAGGTTTTCGCGCGGGGTGGCGGACGTCGCGGCGGGAGCCGAGGCATCGGGCAGGCGCACGCGCAGCTCGCGGCGTTGCGGCGGGTAGCACACGCCGGCGTCGGCGCAGCCCTGGTATTGCACCTGTAGCACGGCGGTCTGCAACCCGGCATCGGCCTTGCCGGCCAGCCTGGCCTGCAGCTGCTTGCGGTAGGTCTGCACCTGGCCGAAGAACTCGTCGTGCTTGCTCTCGCCTTCCGGCAGCGCCAGCTCGCCGGCGGCAAAGCCTTGCCCGGATTTGACGCTGATGCGGTGGCGATACAGGTAATAGCCCGGCGCGATCTTCCAGTGCAGCGCGATGCTGTCGCGGCTGTCGGCGGTGGCGCTCAGGGTGAAGGCCTGATCCACCGGCAGCAGGTCGGCCTCGGTGACCGCGGCCTGCGCGGGCAGGGGCGCCACCAGCGCCAGCGGCGCGGCGAGCAAGGGTACGGCCAGCAATGCGCAGCGGGCGATCCAGCGGGACAGAGACTTCATGGACGTCAGGATTCCTTGCGGGTTTCGGCCCGGACCCAATCGAGATACGCCGGCAGCCCGGCGCTGGCTTGGACCGCGATCGCCTCCGGCAGTTCATACGGATGCAGCGCCTGCAGCCGCGCGATGGTGTCCGGCAGGCGGTCTTCCCAGGTCTTGATCAACAGCTGCACTTCCTGGCTGCGCTCGATCGCCCCGTTCCAGCGGTACAGCGACTGCACGCCGGGCAACTGGGTGACGCAGGCGGCCAGGCGCTCGTCCAGCAGCACGCGCGCAATGCGCTCGGCGCTGTCGGCATCCGGACATGTACTGAACAATAGATGGAGGGAAGAGGCGCTCATGTGACCGCGCAGTGTAATCCCCTGTTTGCGGGGGATCGACCGCAGTTTCCGGAACAGGGCGTCAAGTTCGCTGAGCCTGGCGGCTGGCCGGCGATACCGGTCCTGCGCCTGCCCGCTGATGTTGAATGACGCAGGCCGACGGCTCGCGCGCCTGCTGCGCGGTCGGGCATGTGGATTGCCGCTGCAGGCCGTCTCCCGGCCCGGCGCCTGGGGCACCGGGCCGGGCCGGATCAATTGGCCAGCTGGCAGCTGGCCGGCTTGGCCGAGGTGAACAGGCTTGAGGTCGCCCATTCGGGGTGATCCACGAACGGGTTGCGGTTGCCCTGGAAGCTGAAGATCACCTGGTTGCGCGCCCGCTCGGCATCGTCCGGCGGGTCGGCCTGGTGCCAGGCCAGCAGCGTGGACAACAGGCCCATGTAGGCCGGCGAGGCCGAGGTCTGCACGATCTTGCTACGGTCGTCGGTGAGCTCCAGGTCCGGCTCGGACTGCCCGGTGGCCGCGTCGGTACCGCCCTCGTAGCGGATTGCCATGTACATCACCGCACGCGCCATGTCGCCCTTGCGCTTGCCCCACACCTCGAAGGTGCCGCCGTTGCCGTCCGGGGTGCGCACCCAGTTGGAATTGCCCGGATAGCGCCCGCTGCCGCCGCCACTGCCGTCATTGACCTCGGTGACCCGCTCGCCGCAGCTGCTGGTGCAGGCCGCGTACGGCTTGTTGCCGCGGTCGGCGTTGAAGGCGGTGTCGGTGAGATACAGCATGTGGGTGTCGGTATAGGGCGCATACGGCAGCCCCTTGTCGCCGCTGGCGCTGCCGAAGCCCAGCGAGTTGGGCCAGGTATGCTCGCGGTTGTAGGTCAGCCCGCTCCCGGTGCCGGCACGGTCGCTGCCCTTGGCGTAGCTGCGGTTGCGGTAGGCGTCCAGGATCCGGCCGCTGTTGTTGGGATCCTCGTCGGCCATCTCCAGGATGGTCCAGGTGCTGGTGCCCGAGCCGCTGTACGGATAGACCGTGTGGCCCTTGATCACGGTGTGCAGCGAACAGCGCAACTGGCTGGCATTGGCGGTGTTGACCCGCGAGTAGTAACCGGTGCCGCCGCCGCTGGCGGTGGCCACGGTGAAGGCGATCGACTGGTTGGCGGCCGGGCTCAGCCCGCTGGCATCGCGGATGGCGCTGGCGGTGATCGCCAGGGTGCAGCGCTCGCCACCGACCAAGGCGGTGTTGGTGGACAGGCTGAAGCGGGTGCCGCTGGTCGGGTAGCTCAGCGCCACCGTGCCGGAGCTGGCGCAGCTCAGTGCGAAGGCGCCGCTGCTCAGCGTCACCGCCTCGCTGAAGCCCACGCTCAGGTCGCCGGCGGCGGGAAAGCCGGTCGCGCCCTGGGTCGGGGTGGTGCTGGTGATCGTCGGTGCCGCGCCGGTCTCGCCGCCACCGCCGCTGCCGTTGAAGCTCTGGCCGCGGTTGCACGCGCCAAAGGTCTGCGCCGACGAGCCGGCCCAGCTGAAGTTGGCCGCGCTGCTGCCGGTGCCGGTCAGTTGCAGCGAACTGCCGACCGCGCTGCTGTTGCTCTCGCTGACCGGCAGGTTCTGGCTGGTGATGCCGGCGGCGGGCCCGCCGCTGGCGGTGATGGCGCCTTCGTAACTGAGGAACTGCACCAGCTGCCCGTTGGGGTCGACCAGTGCCACGCCGTCGTTGGGCCCGTTCTGCACGCCGTTGCTGGCGTAGCCGACCGTGGCCACGCGCACCTGGCTGCCGCAGCTGACCAGGCTGCCGACCGGCACCGCCGTATTGGCGTAGACCGTCGCCGCACCCGGTGTGCTGCCGTTGTACAGATAAATGCGATAGCCGCTCAGCGATTCGCCGGCGGTGGCCACCACTTCCACCCCTTCGCCGCTGTCGCCGGAGGCGCCTGCGTCGTCGTAATGCAGTTCATTGATGAACACCGCCGCGTGGGCGGTGGGGACGGCCAGCGCGAGCGCACAGGCCAGGGGAAGCGTGCAGCTGGGGGACCAGCGCAAGGGGAAAGCACGGGCAGGGGACGGCAACCTCATCGACAGCTCCTTGTGATCGGGGAATGCGTGGCCGACTGTAAAACGTGTGCATGACAATCGGTGGAACCTGGTTCCATTTTTAGAGCGGCTGCTCCGGCGACTGCTCGGTGCGCACTGTCCGGCGTGCCAGTGGCTCGGTAGACGGTCTCAGGCGCAGCCGGCGATTGCGCAGCCCGGTTCCCACCACGGTTCCCACCCGGCTGACCGTCGCCAGCGGGCAATGCGCGCCAGGTCGTGTCGGCCGCTTCGCGGTCCTGGCACGGAACTGCCCGGCGAAAATTTTTTGCCCCCAGCCCTTGAAAGCTGGCCACACAGCACAATCTCTGGCCCGCACCCGCTCTGTCGGGTTTTTTCCGCGCGCTGTGCTGGCAGTCGTCACATGCGAGTGCTAACATCGCCGATAATTTCCAGACCAATCAATCACTTAAGAGGGTCTTTCTCTATGAGCATCAAGCCGCTTCACGACCGCGTTGTAGTCAAGCCGATCGAAGCCGACGAAGTTTCCGCCGGCGGCATCGTGATCCCGGACTCCGCCAAGGAAAAGTCCACCAAGGGTGAAGTCGTCGCCATCGGCGCCGGCAAGCCCCTGGACAACGGCAGCCTGCGCGCGCCGGTGGTCAAGGTCGGCGACAAGGTCATCTACGGCCAGTACGCCGGCAGCAGCTACAAGTCCGAAGGCGTCGAGTACAAGGTGCTGCGCGAAGACGACATCCTGGCGGTCATCGGCTGATAGCCGTTGCCGGCGGATTCGGGAGTGGGGATTCGGGATTGGCCACTGCGCTTGGCGCAGCTGATCCCGCATCTCCCCCGAACCCCGCTTTAGCCAATCCCCAATCCCCAATCTCAAATTCCGGAGTTACAACAAATGGCTGCTAAAGACATTCGTTTCGGTGAAGACGCACGTACCCGTATGGTTCGTGGCGTCAACGTGCTTGCCAATGCCGTCAAGGCCACCCTGGGCCCGAAGGGCCGCAACGTCGTGCTCGAGAAGAGCTTCGGCGCGCCGACCATCACCAAGGACGGCGTCTCCGTCGCCAAGGAAATCGAACTGGCTGACAAGTTCGAGAACATGGGCGCGCAGATGGTCAAGGAAGTCGCTTCCAAGACCAACGACAACGCCGGCGACGGCACCACCACCGCCACCGTGCTGGCCCAGGCCCTGATCCGCGAAGGCGCCAAGGCCGTCGCTGCCGGCATGAACCCGATGGACCTCAAGCGCGGTATCGACCAGGCCGTCAAGGCCGCCGTCGTCGAGCTGAAGAACATCTCCAAGCCCACCACCGACGACAAGGCGATTGCCCAGGTCGGCACCATCTCGGCCAACTCGGACGAGTCGATCGGCAACATCATTGCCGAAGCGATGCAGAAGGTCGGCAAGGAAGGCGTGATCACCGTTGAAGAAGGCTCGGGCCTGGAAAACGAGCTGGACGTGGTCGAGGGCATGCAGTTCGATCGCGGCTACCTCTCCCCGTACTTCATCAACAACCAGCAGAGCCAGTCGGCCGACCTGGACGACCCGTTCATCCTGCTGCACGACAAGAAGATCTCCAACGTGCGCGACCTGCTGCCCGTGCTGGAAGGCGTGGCCAAGGCCGGCAAGCCGTTGCTGATCGTCGCTGAAGAAGTCGAAGGCGAAGCGCTGGCCACCCTGGTGGTCAACACCATCCGTGGCATCGTCAAGGTCGTGGCCGTCAAGGCACCGGGCTTCGGCGACCGTCGCAAGGCGATGCTGGAAGACATGGCCGTGCTGACCGGCGGCACCGTGATCTCCGAGGAAGTGGGTCTGGCGCTGGAGAAGGCCACGATCAAGGACCTGGGCCGCGCGAAGAAGGTGCAGGTCTCCAAGGAGAACACCACCATCATCGACGGCGCCGGCGACTCGGCCACGATCGAAGCCCGCGTTGGCCAGATCAAGACCCAGATCGAAGACACCTCGTCCGATTACGACCGCGAGAAGCTGCAGGAGCGCGTGGCCAAGCTGGCCGGTGGCGTTGCAGTGATCAAGGTCGGTGCGTCGACCGAAATCGAAATGAAGGAAAAGAAGGCCCGCGTCGAAGACGCCCTGCACGCCACCCGTGCAGCCGTCGAAGAAGGCGTGGTCCCGGGCGGCGGTGTGGCCCTGGTGCGCGCGCTGGTGGCCGTCGGTAACCTGACCGGTGCCAACGAAGACCAGACCCACGGCATCCAGATCGCCCTGCGCGCGATGGAAGCCCCGCTGCGCGAAATCGTGGCCAATGCCGGCGAAGAGCCGTCCGTGATCCTGAACAAGGTCAAGGAAGGCACCGGCAATTACGGTTACAACGCGGCCAACGGCGAGTTCGGCGACATGGTCGAGTTCGGCATCCTGGATCCGACCAAGGTCACCCGCTCGGCGCTGCAGAACGCAGCCTCGATCGCCGGCCTGATGATCACCACCGAAGCCATGGTGGCCGATGCACCGAAGAAGGACGAGCCAGCGATGCCGGCCGGCGGTGGCATGGGCGGCATGGGCGGCATGGATTTCTGATCCACGCCACTCGGCTGTTGCAGCAAAAAAGGACCCCGCCGAAAGGCGGGGTTTTTTTGTGGGCGATGAGATGGATGCCGCAGGAGGTCGTGCGTGGCCACGCAGACCCCATCATGACCCGTAGGAGCGCCCCAGGGTGCGAAGGAGCTTCACCGGGAACGCCCCAGTCGCGCCCGGGTGCGCTCCTACCTGGCACCGATGCGGCCAACGGTTCGCGAACCCGACCGTGTCGAACCCACGCGTGCATAACCACGCAAACCCCATGACCCCGTAGGAGCGCCCCTGGGCGCGAAAGGGCTTCACCGGGAATGCCCCAATCGCGCCCGGGTGCGCTTCTACGCGGCGCAGATGCCACGGTTCGCGCAATCGGTTCGCGGCCCCAACCGTGTCGACGTGCGTGCCATCGCGTGGATCGCGAACCCCATCACACTTGCATGACAGTGTGTTGACATCGATGTCAGCGCCAACCTAGCGTCGCTGGGCAGGCGCTTGCGCCGAACGGTCGGGGGGCCATCGGACAGGGGGCGGCGATGCGGTGCATCGCTCGCAGGCGTCGTTGCAGTGGAACGCCACGCCGGCCATGCCGGCCTCTCCCGGGGATCTTATGAACTGCCGCAGTCATCGCCTTGCCTTGTCGATTTCCTTGTCCCTCGCCCTGACCGCTGCGGTCGCACCGTCGGCGGCTGCCCAGCAGGCCGAGCCGGAGCAACCGCGCACCACCTCCACCCTGGACGCGGTCAGCGTCACCGGCTCGCGCATCAAGCGCGCGCAGGTCGAGGGCGCGCAACCGGTGGTCACCATCTCTGCGCAGCAGATCCAGCAGGAGGGCTTTGCCACCGTCTACGACGTGCTCAACAGCATGAACCAGCAGGGCTCGGTGGAGGCCGATACGCAATGGGGCTCGCATACGCCCAACGCCTCGCCGATCAACCTGCGCGACCTGGGCCCGGGCCGCACCCTGCTGCTGGTCAACGGCCACCGCGTGGCCGACTACCCGCTGCCGTACGGCGGCGAGAGCAACTTTTCCAACTACAGCAACATCCCGTCCGCGGCAGTGGAGCGCATCGACATCCTGACCGGCGGCGCCTCGGCGATCTACGGATCGGACGCGGTGGCCGGCGTGGTCAACGTGATCCTCAAGCGCGATTACCAGGGCGACCAGGTGCGGCTGCGCGGCGGCACTGCCACCGAAGGCGGCCGCGACAGCTTCGACGTGTCCTGGGCCGGCGGGCGCACCGGCGAGAACTGGAGCCTGACCTACGCGCTGCAGGCCACCCGGCGCGATCCGCTGAGCGGGCGCGATCGCCCCGAGATGGACGATTCCGACGACATGTCCTATTCCAACTGGACCGGGCAGAACCGCCGCTACGGCTTCAACCCGTTCACCGGCCTGAGCCTGGTCGATGCCAACACCAACGAACGCCTCGCACCGCCCGCCGGCACCTGCGCGCGCTTCGGCGGCGAGTTCATCGACGGGCAGCGGCTGAGCTACAGCCAGAACACCGGGGTGGTCACCAACGCCGGCGACTACTGCGGCGTGGCGCGCGACTACGGCGACTGGGGGCTGGTCACCGGCAGCGAGGACTATTCGGCGTATCTCTACGGCACCTGGAAGTTCGGCGAGCACACCGAAGCCTGGGCCACGCTGTCGGCCAACCGCAGTATCGGCCGCTGGACCTACGACCCGCCGTACGTGTATCTGGGTCCGTTCCAGGACGCCGACACCGGCCGCTCGCTGTATGCGATCCGGCAGCTCACCCGGCGCGAGGCCGGTGGTTGGGACCGGCTGGCCAACTACAACAAGGAGCAGTCCTGGGACCTGAGCGCCGGCTTGCGTGGCGTGTGGGCCGACCGCTTCGACTGGGAGCTGAGCGTGGGCCGCTCGCGCTACACGGTGGACGAATACGTACGCACCGTGGACACCGCCCGCGCCACCGATTATTTCCTCGGCAGCCCCACCGGCACCGCCGCCGACGGCACGCCGATCTATGCGATCAACCAGGCGCGCCTGTATGTGCCGCTGTCCTCGATCGAGTACGACGAGCTGGTCGCCAAATCGCATAACTCGGCGTATTCGTGGGTGAACCAGGCCAGCTTCAGCCTGAGCGGCGATCTGGTGCAGGGCTGGGCCGGGCCGATCCGCTTCGCCACCGTGGCCGAAGTCGCCAAGCAGGGCTACCAGCTGTCGCCTGACCCCTGCGCCAACGAGTGCTATCCGGTCGATGTGGTGGACAGTGGCGGCGGTGAGCGCATGCGCAGTTCGGCCGGGCTGGAATTCCAGATTCCGCTGCTGTCGACGTTGAGCGCCAATGTCGCCGGCCGCTACGATCGCTACGGCAGTTATCGCTCTTCGGCGGCGATTCCGACCGATGTCGGCACCCAAAGCGACACCACCTGGAGCGCGGGTCTGGAGTGGCGCCCGGTCGAGAGCCTGTTGTTGCGCAGCACGCTGGCCACCAGCTTCCGCGCGCCGGACATGCATTACGTGCTCGGCGAACCCAGCTCCACCAACCAGACCGTGATCGACCAATACCGCTGCATCGCCACCGGCGCGTATCTCACCGGCGGCTGCAACGACGAGAACAGCAACATCTACTACACCGTGGACGTGAACCGTCGCGGCACGCCGGATCTGCGCTCGGAAACCGGCCGCTCGTTCACTGGCGGGGTGGTGTGGGACATCGTGCAGGGCCTGTCGCTGAGCGTGGATTACTACCGCATCGAGCTGGAGGAAATGATCAAGGATCTGGACCGCGACGAGATCCTCTCGGCCGAAGCCGGCTGCCGCACCGGCACCACCATCAGCGGCGGCGCCTGGAACAATCCCGGCGGCGCCGGCTATTGCGACACCATCACCTCGCGCGTGTTGCGCAATGCCGACGGCACCATTGCCAGCATCGAGCGCGGCCCGATCAACCTGGCGCAGATGGAAACCTCCGGCATCGATGCCTCGCTGAAATACCGGCTTGCCACGGCGGGTTGGGGCAACTTCCAGTTGTCGCTGGACTACAACAATCTGCTGGCCTATCGCGAGCAGATCTACCGCACCGACAGCGACGAAAACCGTCGCGACGAACGCGTGCGCAGCCGTGTGCGGGGCAGCGTGCATTGGGACAACGGCGGTGCCTGGGACTGGACGGTGTACTTCCGCCGGCTCGGCTCCATGCGCGCGGTCAACTGGGGCACCTGCGAGCGCTTCGACGACGGCTACCAACCCAGTGCCTCGGACGCATGCGTGGTCACCGACACCGCTAACGTGCATCTGGGCGAGAGCAGCAAGCGTTACTTCGGCCGCGTCGGCCCGGCGATCTATTGGAACCTCAGCACCGGCTACAGGATCACCGACCACGCCAAGGTCAACTTCTACGTCAACAACGTGTTCAACGAAGTGGGCTACGAGAACAAGGAGCGCTTCTACGGTTACGGCTTCTACAACACCACCTTGTTCAACCCGATCGGCCGCGAAGTGGCGGCGGAATATGTGTTTACGTTCTGATTGAAGGTGCTGGCCGCATCGCACGTCACGGCACAGCGCCGTGGCGTGCGATGCATGGTCGATGGCACCTGCGCAGGCAAGCCGTACGCGATCCCGGCCTGCCAGCGCGCGCGTGGTAATGCCGCGCATCGGTTCGCCCAGCTTGTCGTGCGCCGTGGTGGTCGGCGCGACACATGCGGCCTGCAGGCCCCCCGCATTGGCACTGCTGCAACGTTCCGTTGCCGATGAAACAGTGGCAACGGCCAAACGTGCGTGGTATCAATGCACTCAATGAACGCACCCCGCAGCCAGTTTTACTTTTGGTACTACGGTTTTCCGATGCCGCTGGCGGAGGACGGATTGCGCTCACCCTGAAGAAATCTTCAGCAGCATTCCCGAAAAGCCGCCAGCGCACACTGGCGGCTTTTTTGTTGCCGCCGCGCCTGGCTCCCTGATGCAACACCGCCCACCGAGACACTGTTATGCCGCCTGTGACCGATGACCTGCGTATCCGCAAGATCGAAGCCCTTGCCCCGCCCTCGCAGCTGCTGTCGCTGCTGCCCTGCGACGAGCGCGCCTCCGAGACCGTGACCAATTCGCGTGCCGCGCTGCACGAGATCCTGCATGGCCGTGACGACCGCCTGGCGGTGGTGATCGGGCCCTGCTCGATCCACGATCCGGTCGCGGCGATGGACTACGCGCACCGCCTGCGCCCGCTGCGCGAGCAATTCGGCGACGCGCTGGAGATCGTGATGCGGGTGTACTTCGAAAAGCCACGCACCACCATCGGCTGGAAGGGCCTGATCAACGATCCGGATCTGGATGGCAGCTTCCAGATCAACAAGGGCCTGCGGGTGGCGCGCGGTCTGCTGCGCGACATCAACAACCTCGGCCTGCCGGCCGGTGTGGAATTCCTCGACATCATCTCGCCGCAGTACATCGCCGACCTGGTGGCCTGGGGCGCGATCGGCGCGCGCACCACCGAAAGCCAGGTGCATCGCGAAATGGCCTCGGGTCTGTCGTGCCCGGTGGGCTTCAAGAACGGCACCGGCGGCGACGTCAAGATTGCGGTGGACGCGGTGGGTGCGGCCTCGCACCCGCATCATTTCCTGGCCGTGACCAAGGACGGCCACACCGCGGTGGCCGCGACCGCAGGCAACCCGGATTGCCACGTGATCCTGCGTGGCGGCAAGCAGCCCAACTTCGACGCGGCCAATGTGGAAGCGGCCAGCCAGGTGCTCAACACGTCCGGCTTGCCGGCGCGGCTGATGATCGACGCCAGCCACGCCAACAGCGGCAAGAATCCCGAGAACCAGCCCAGGGTCATCGACGACATCGCCACGCAGCTGGAAGGCGGCGAGACCCGCATCGTCGGCGTCATGGTGGAGAGCCACCTGGTCGGCGGACGCCAGGAGCTGGTGCCGGGTTGCGCACTGACCTACGGCCAGAGCATCACCGACGGCTGCCTGGGGTGGGACGCCTCGGTGCAGGTGCTCGAGCGCCTGGCGACGGCCGTACGCGCACGTCGCGCAAGGCGGGTTGCCGAAGCTGCGTGATCGGCGAGGCGGTGGGGTGAGAGCACGAGGCTTCGCGCGGACCCTCATCCGGCGCTGCGTGCCAACTTCTCTCGCCGGGAGAAGGGAGAAGCCCCTCTCGAGCAGCCTGGCAATGAACACAAGCGCACGCGTGCTGATGGCCGCTCCAGAACGAGAACGCCGGGCCGGCGCAGGGAGCCGGCCCGACGGATTGGACACCACCCAGTGGTGACCCGTCGCGCCCAGCGGCAGGAGGGGGAGAGAGCCGTCCTGCCGCCGAATGCGAGCGGGCAGGAACGTTATCCGCCACATCCGTGACATCGCGATGTCGCAGCATGTCGATGCCAGCAATGAAGTTCGCGAAGCGTTAAACACCGGCACGACGACCGTGCTCCGATCTCTCTAGCAACACCGTCACGCTGCGCTAAACCGCCGATTCCCGATTCCCGATTCCCAAATCCCGATCCCGCTCACCCTAACATATCCCCCGTCTCCAACCAGCGCTGATGCCACGACAACGCCTCGGTCAGCAGATGCGGGGTGTGCTTGCCATAGCTGTCGCGATTGGCGCGCGCCACATAATCTTCCAGCGCATCGCGGTAGCGCGGGTGTACGCAGTGATCGAGCAACTGGCGTGCGCGTTGCTTGGGTGTGAGGCCGCGCAGATCGGCCAGGCCTTGTTCGGTGACGATCACCGAGACATCGTGTTCGGTGTGGTCGACATGGCTGACCATCGGCACGATCGACGAGATGCTGCCGGCCTTGGCGATGCTGGGGCTCAGGAAGATCGACAGGAAGCCGTTGCGCGCAAAGTCGCCGGAGCCGCCGATGCCGTTCATGATGCGGCTGCCCATCACGTGGGTGGAATTGACGTTGCCGTACAGGTCGGCCTCGATCATGCCGTTCATGCCGATGCAGCCAAGCCGGCGCACCAGCTCCGGATGATTGGAAATCTCCTGCGTGCGCATGATGATGCGTTGCCGGTAGAAATCGATATTGCGCTTGAACTCCTCGTTGCCCTCCGGGCTGAGCGCAAAACCGGTGCACGAGGCGTAGCGCAGCACGCCATCGCGCAGCAGCGCGAGCATGCCGTCCTGGATCACTTCGGTGAATGCTTCCAGGTCGCGGAAGCCGCTGCGTGCAAGCCCCGCCAGCACCGCATTGGGAATATTGCCCACGCCCGACTGCAGCGGCAGCAGACTGGCCGGCAGCCGGCCCTTGTCCACTTCATGGCGCAGGAACGCGATCAGGTGCTCGGCGATGCGTTCGCTGCTGTCGTCGGCGGCAGCGAACGGGCTGTTGCGGTCCGGGCCATGCGTGCGCACCACTGCCACGATCTTGTCCGGATCGCAGCGCAGGCTGGGTTCGCCGATGCGGTCGTCGCCATGCACCAACGGGATCGGCTTGCGCTGCGGCGGCAGCGCGGTGCCGTAGTACACGTCGTGCATGCCATCCAGGCCGGCCGGCTGCCAATCGTTGACCTCGATGATCACCTTGCTGGCCAGGTCCAGCCAGGTCTTGTTGTTGCCGATCGAGGTGGACGGCACCAGGCTGCCGTCGGCGCGGATCGCCGAGACTTCCACCACGGCGGTGTCGATCTGGCCGTAAAAGCCGAACCACACGTGCTGGGCGACGTGGCTGAGATGGATGTCGATATAGTCCAGCGTGCCGGCGTTGATGCGTTGGCGCGCGTCCGGGTCGGACTGGAACGGCATGCGCATGGCGATGCCGTCGGCCTTGGCCAGCGCGCCGTCCAGTTCCGGCGCGGTGGATGCGCCGGTCATCAGCTTGATCTGGAATGGCTGGCCCTGCAGATGCGCCGCTTCGATGCGCTGTGCCAACGCCATCGGCACCGCCTTGGGGTAACCGGAGCCGGTGAAGCCGCTCATCGCCACGGTCTCGCCGGGCTGGATCAATGCGGCAGCGGCCTCGGCAGAAACCAGGCGCTCGCGCAGCGGCGCGTACAGGATGCGTTCGTCGGACATGGTGGCACAGCGGGACAGGGGACTGCCATTATCGCCGCTGCATGCGTTGGCCGCGCTGCGACCATGGTGCAATGCAATGGCGCGGATGGCCGCAACTGCGTGCGAAGCG
The DNA here is from genome assembly GCF_040203315.1 of Xanthomonas sp. WHRI 8393. Taxonomy (NCBI): domain Bacteria; kingdom Pseudomonadati; phylum Pseudomonadota; class Gammaproteobacteria; order Lysobacterales; family Lysobacteraceae; genus Xanthomonas; species Xanthomonas sp. WHRI 8393. The sequence continues at coordinate 724,982 of NZ_JBEGGL010000001.1, forward strand.
GGCTGTTGCGTGGCGGGTCGGTTGGGGCGACACATCGACGCTGCGTCCGCTTTCGTTGCCGCATCTGCAGCCTGGCGTCGGCGTCGCCGCTGGCAGGCCTGCGGTCGCCTGGTGAGCGCAGGCCGGCAAGCCCTGTGCACTGCTGCGCTGTAGTACATCGTCAACGCATCCCCAGCTGCCGTGCAGCGGATGCGGTGATGCGCTACCGGCCATGTTCACGCCTCGCCGCCAGCGCAACCGCGATAGTGGCGGCAGACTCGACTTCTGCCTGCGCCCATGTCCTCTCTTCGCGACCGCTTCCAGCGCTGGCCCCGGCCAGGGCGCATCGCAGTGGTCGTGCTGGTGGCGCTGTATGCGCTGTATCTGCTGGCCGGCAACCTGTTCCTCAACACGCCGCTGTTCGATGCCGTCACCAACCGGCAGCCGCATAAATTCACCATGCAGACCGGCCCGGCACTGACCGTGTTTCCGGGGCAGGTGATGGCCTGGAACGTGCGCATGCGTGGGCAGGCCAACCGCACCGTGTACGTGTTTCACGCCGACCGCGCCAATGCGCGTGTGGCCTTGCTTGCACTGTTGCGGCGCGAGGTGCGCCTGCCCTGGCTGCATGCCACCGGCCTGGAAGCAGAAGTGGAAACCTCCGACACCCCGATTCCGCCACCGCCGCGCGGAGATCAGGGCTGGACGCTGCGCTTCGATGCGATCACCAGCAACAGCATCCGCAGTGCGCGCCTGGGCAAGCTGCTGATCGCCGGGCAGGGCCACGGCAGCGTCGGCTTCCTCAAGCAGCTCAAGGGCGGGCCGTCGGAGCTGTTTCCCTCCGAAGCGGGCTTTCGCGATGCGGTGGTCAGCTATGACGGGGTGCAGGTGTTCAATGGCGCGCAGCTGGATGCGCAATTCCAGTTTCCGCGCCATTACCGCGACCAGGCGCCGGGCCTGCGCAAGCTCGGCATTACCCATGCCCGCCTGCAGCTGAAGGCGGCGACCGTGGCGTTGAAGATCGACACCGGCGCGCCGCATGTGGACATCCGCAGCGGGCCGTCCGCGGCGCGGGTGGAGGCCGACATCACGCTGGATCGCGGCACCCTGCAGGAGGGCAGCCATGCGGTCTGGCGTCTGCCGTTGATGGCCGGCGTCGGCGCGACCGACCGCGGCATGCTGGCGCTGCAGCTGGACGTGGCGCGCGACATCCGTGTGCAGGCACGCCTGCCGCGCGACGAGAAGACGGGCAGCGAACTGCAGGCCGATCTGCGCATCGCCGGACGCAGCATTCCCTTGCAGGATCCTGCGCAGGTGCTGCCGCGCCTGTCAGGGCAAGTGCGTGGGCGCTGGCAGTTCGAATCGCTGAACTGGATTGCCGAGCTGTTCGTGCGCAAGCCCTGGTTCCAGCTCGCAGGCGGCGGCCTGGTCGAGGCCGATCTGCGCCTGGCGCAAGGGCGGCTCGCCAGCGGCAGCAGCCTGGAGATTCCACGTGTGGAGGCGGTGGCGCAGGTGTTCGATACGCGGCTGGCCGGTATCGCCAAGGCGCATGGACGCATCGACGATGCCGCCACGCCGCAGGCGCATCTGGAGGTGAGCATCCCCACCTTCAAGGCCGCACCGCGCGATGCGCCCAGGCAGGTCCTGCTGGACGGCCGCGATCTGCAACTGGCCATGCATGGCGATGCCGAACTGGCGCGCCTGCGCGACACGCTCAAGGCGCAGCTGCGTTTCAGCGATGCGCGCGTTCCCGATCTCACCGTCTACAACCGTTACCTGCCCGGCAAGAACGTGCGCCTGCTCGGCGGCAGCGGCAGCCTGACCGGCGATGTGGCGCTCAATGCCGCCGGCGATGTGGGCAGCGGCCACGCCAACCTGCGCGGGCAGGGCGCGCACCTGGCGCTGGCCGGCGTGCAGATGCGTGGCGATGCCGAATTGCAGGCGCAGCTGCAGCGTGCCGATTTCAAGAACAAGTTCTTCGACCTCAGCGGCACGCGCGTGCGCCTGCGCAATATGCGTGTGGGCGACGACAGCAGCGATGCCAACTGGTGGGGGCAGATGCAGGTCGGCGCCGGCACCATCCAGGCCAGCGCACCGTTCCAGGTGGATGCCGATGCGGCGATCCGCATGCGCGATGTCGCGCCGCTGCTGTCGGTGTTTGCGCAACGTGCCGACTATCCGCGCTGGGTACTGGGCTTGCTGGATTCGGGCGAGCTCGACGCCACCGGTAGGGTACGTTGGCGCAAGCAGCAGTTGCTGATCGACGACCTGCATGCGGAGAATGCGCGGCTGTCGCTGCGTGCAAGGCTGGCCTTGAACGACGAGCAGCGGCGCGGCGATCTGTATCTGCGCTGGGGCGTGCTGGGCGCCGGGATCGAACTCGATGGCAAGCAACGCCAGTGGCATCTGGCCGGCGCGCGCGAGTGGTACGACGCGCAGCCGGGGCTGTTGCCGGCGGTGTCGAAGGCGAAGTAAGCGGTTCGTGGTTTGAGGCTTGCGTAATGCGGCCAGCTTTGCCGTCTTCGACGAGGCGTGCGCGCACTGCCTGGCGTGTAGGACATCCACTGCATACCGGGCAGCCTGCCGGTGCCCAGCCGCAATCGCCGCTGCGCACCGCGCTCACGGTTTCCTTGGCACACTGCGCCACGCCGCGTGCGCGGTCTTCAGGAGCCTGCCGTCATGACGATGCCTGTTCGCGCCCGCTGGCAGACCTTGCCCCGCCCGGTGCGTTGGCCGTTGCTGGCGTTACTGGTGGTGTACGCAAGCTATCTGCTGCTCGGCAACCTGTTGCTCAACACGCCACTCGGGCCGGCCGCGCTCAATCGCAAGCCGGACCGGTTCACCATGCACTGGGGCCCGGCAGTGACCTGGTGGCCGGGCCGGCTGACGCTGTGGAAGGTGGAGTTGCAAGGCCGCTCCACACGCACCCGCTGGAACGTCAGCGCGCAGCGCATGAGCGGGCAGGTGCGGCTGTTGCCGTTGCTGCATCGGCAGTTGCTGGTGCCGGAGCTGCATGCGCACGGGGTGCGCGGCGGCATGCAGGCGGCTGTACCCACAGCCGTTACCGTGGCGACGCCAGCACCGGCGACAGCGCCGAACACGCAAGTCGCTGCCGCAGCGCCGGCTGACGCAGCCGGTACGCCGCAGCCAACGACCGCGCAGGACAAGCCACCCACACGCACCCCAGACGTCGCGGCGAGCACGCCGCCGCCCACACGGACGACCGACTTAGCCATTCGGGTGCCGAAATCCTCTGGGGTCGCCAATACCGCTGGCGCACCCGCAGGTCCCGCATCGACCGCTCCGGCCTGGACCCTGCAGTTCGACCGCATCGTCGCCGATCAGGTGCAGGCAGTGACGCTGCGTCAGCTGCGGATCGAAGGCGATGGTCAGCTGCAGCTCGGCCTGTTCAAGCAGTTGCGTGGCGGGCCGATGGAAGTGTTTCCCTCGCGGACGCGCTTCGACAACGCACGCATGCGCTGGGGTGACAGCGAAGTGCTGCGCGACGGCCAGCTGCGCATCGAAGCCAGCATCGCGCGGCATGCGCCGGAGCAGGCACGTGGGCTGGCCATGCTGCAGCTTGCCGATGCACAGGTGAGCGTGCATGGCGACACCGCGGCACTGGATGTCGTACGTAATGCGCAGGGGCGCCACACGCTCGCCACACGCGCCGGCACGGGGCGTGCGGATGGGCAGTTGCACTGGATCCGTGGCGCCTTGCAGCCCGGCAGCCAGCTGCAATGGCGCGCACCCCTGCACGACAGCACGCGCACGCCGGCCGCCCTGCTGGGCGAGCTTGCAGCGCAACTGCAGGTGGATCAGGACATGCGCCTGCAGGTGAGCATGCCCGAGCCGGCCGATGCCGGGCTGACCCTGGATGCGGATCTGCGCGTGCAGGGCCGGCAGCTGCCGCTGCAATCGATGCGCAGCCTGCTGCCGCGCACCTCCGGGCATGCGCGCCTGCACTGGCAGCTGTCCTCGCTGAGCTGGATTCCGGCGCTGTTCCCGGACGTGGACTGGCTGACGCTGGACGGCGACGGGCTGGTGGATGCGGATCTGCGCATCGATCGCGGCCAGCTCGGTGCCGGCAGTCGCCTGCAGGTGCCGCACGTGCGTGCGCATGTCGGCGTGATGGGGCATGCGATCGATGGGCAGGCCAGCGCCGACCTGCGGGTGAGCGCCGATGCGAACGGGCAGCTGCTGCCGGCGCTTGCCTTGCAGATGCAGCAGTTCTCCATTGCGCACAGCGATGCGCCCACGCGCCCGTTCGTGCAGGGCCGCGACCTGCGTCTGGATCTGCAGACGCGTGCCGATGCACGCAACCTGGCCACGCTGCGCGACGCCACGCGTGCGCATCTGGTGTTCGCCAATGCGCGCGTGCCGGATCTACGTGCCTACAACCGCTATCTGCCGCAGCAGCAACTGCGTTTCGATGGCGGCAACGGTGTGCTCAGTGGCGATCTGCAGATCGAACCCGGTGGGCGTATCGGCAAGGGTGGCTTGCGTATCGGTGCACGTGCGGCGCGGCTGCAGTTTGCCGGCCTGGCACTGCGTGGCGATGTGGATGCGGATCTGCGCTTGCAACGCGGCGATCTGCGTGCGGAAAACTTTCGCCTCGACGCCAGCACCATCCAGCTGCGCAATATCGGATTCACCGGGCCGGATGGTCAGCGCCGCGATGGCTGGTGGGCGCGCATCGTGCTGGAGGACACCCGCATGCAATGGCACCAGCCGGTCGGCGTGGATGGTCGCGTGCGCATACAGGTGCGCGATCTGGCGTTCCTGATGGCGCTGTACGCGCGCGACCGTTCGATTCCGAACTGGATGCTGCGGCTGGTGGATGCAGGCCAGGCGCAGGTGACCGGGCGCGTGCATTGGCAGGGCGACACCGTCATCGTCGATCGCTTGCAGGCGCGCAACCAACGCTTCCAGGTGGATGCGCGCCTGCGTTTGCAGGGCAGCCAACGCAGCGGCAGTCTGCTCGCGCGCTGGGGCATGTTGAGCGCGGCGGTGGGGTTGCGCGGCCAGACCCCGGAATGGCATCTGCTGCGTGCACCGGAGTGGTATCAGGCCCAGCCCGATCTGCTGCGCTGAGGTCGCCGCGCGCCAGTGCGGTGTGAAGGAAAAAGCGCCAGTTCTGTACTGCCTGGTGTTGTTTTGCAGTGCAGCGTGCAAGTGGCGTTCGGGGCGCGCACTATGATCCTGCATCCCGACGTGGGGGAGGGAGCAAAGCCCGCTGGCAGTTCGCTGCAAGCGGGCTTTTTTATTGCCTGAAGCTTGGCCAGTCAAGCCACTTGGCCTCCGCTCAGCGCGCGAAACGCCTAGTTGTTGAAGGCTTGCCCAGGCCACTGCCGGGTCACTTTGAGCATCAACCGCCTACATGTTCTCGATCCGCGTGATGGGGTGGCCAGCGGCCGCGCCTGCATACGTCGCCGGCTTCCGCTAGAATGAGATCAATTCTCATTTATCGCCGGGCGCCTTGCCGCCTGGGTCCAGCCGTCCAGGAGGTCATCGTGTCGGTCACGCAAGGCGCGCTTCATCAACAGGTGGAGCGCCTGTACACCGACCACCATGGCTGGCTGCAGGGCTGGCTGCGGCGCAAGCTGGGCGATGCGTTCGTGGCTGCCGACCTGGCGCAGGACACCTTCATCAGCGTGATCAGCGCGGGCGCCGCCGACGAGATCCGCGAGCCGCGCCCGTTCCTGGCCACCATCGCGCGCCGGCTGATGGCGCACCGGCAGCGGCGCAAGTTGCTGGAAACCAGCTACCTGGAACTGCTGGCTGCGCTGCCAGAGGAATTGGCGCCGTCGCCGGAGCTGCAACTGCTGGCGCTGGAAGCGGTGCAGCAGGTGGACCAGGCGCTGGATGGCCTGCCGCCCAAGGTGAAGGAAGCCTTTTTGCTGGCACATCTGCAGGAGCTGAGCTACGCGCAGATCGCGCAGCGGCTGGGCGTGTCCAGCAGCTCGGTCAAGCAATACCTCACGCGTGCCAACCGGCATTGCCTGTTCGCCCTGTCGGCGTGAGCTGCACGGATGGCTGATGCCGCCTCACCTCGTGCGCGCACCGCTGCCGGCCAGCGCGCGCCGCTGGCCGGCGGGCAACCGATCAGCGCCGAGGTCGCCGACCAGGCCGCGCAATGGCTGACGGTGCTGATGTCCGGCACTGCGAGCGAGGCGCAGCTGCAGCGCTGGCAACAGTGGCGCGATGCGCATCCGGACCACGCGCGGGCGTGGGCGCATATCGAGGCGGTGACCGGGCGGCTGAAGACGCTGACCCCGCAGGCGGCCTATCGTAGCCTGTCGCCGTATGCGGGCAGCAACGGCCAGGCATCAGCTGGCCGGCGCAAGGCGCTGAACCTGCTGCTGTGGGGCGGGGTGGCCGGGGCCACCGGCGTGCTGGCCTCGCGCACCGAACGCTGGCAGCGCGCCACCGCCGATTACGCCACCGCGACCGGCCAGCGCCGCGAGGTGCAGTTGCAGGACGGCAGCCGCATCACCCTCAACACGCGCAGCGCCATCGATGTGCGGTTCGACGCGCAGCAGCGGCTGCTGGAGTTGCTGGCCGGCGAGATCATGGTGACCACCGCGCACGCGCTGGGCGCGGGCCACGATGCGCGGCCGCTGCTGGTGCGCACCGCGCAGGGCGATATCCATGCATTGGGCACGCGCTTTTGCGTGCGCCAGGACGAACACGACACCCGGCTGAGCGTGCTGGAAAGCGCGGTGGAGGTGCGGCCACATGCGGCCGAGCAGGCCGTCGGGCGCGTGCATGCAGGGGAGCAGTGTCGGTTTACCGCCGAGGCGCTCGGCGCCATCGCGCCGGTCGATGCACAGGCCGCGGCCTGGGTACGCGGGCAGCTGATCGCCGACGAGTGGCGCCTGGATGCCTTCATCGCCGAACTCGACCGTTATCGCGCCGGGCTGCTGCGCTGCGACCCGCAGGTGGGCAGCCTGCGCGTCTCCGGCGTGTTCCCGCTGGACGACACCGACCGCATCCTGGCAATGCTGCCCAGCGTGCTGCCGGTGCGGGTGAGCCGGCGCAGCCGTTACTGGGTGACGGTGCAGGCGGCCGGGCAGGGCTGAGGCGCTGCCAGCCGGCACGTCGCCGAAAAAAGTTTGCATCCGGGCTGCCCGATCGCCGCAGTTGTGGCACCTCCCCAATGACGGTGTCAGTGCGACACCAAACCTTTGTGGGAACAGCATGTCGATCACTGCCCGCCGCCGCGGCCAACTTTCCTCTTCGTCGTTGCAGCGCAACGCCCTGGTGCAGGCCGTGCAGCGGCCGCTGGGCACGGCCGTGGCGGTTGCGCTCTGCAGCCTGGGCGTGTGTGCGGGGATGCCCGACGCCATCGCCCAGACCACGCCTGCCACGCAGGATGCACGCCAGGCCTATCGCATCCCCGCCGGCCCGTTGGCGCCGGCGCTGCGTGAACTGGCCGGTTCGGCCAACCTGTTGCTGAGCTTCACCGCCGCGCAGACCGACGGCAAGACCACCGCCGGGCTGGATGGCAGCTACACCGCACCGGCGGCCCTGGCTGCGCTGCTGGCGGGCAGCGGCTTGCAGGCCGTGCCGTTGCAGACCGGCGGCTACGTGCTGCGCGCCGCGCCGCAGCTGAGTACGAGCAATAGCGAAGTGGACGCGTGGCTGCTGCCCACCGTCAAGGTCACCGCGCAGGCCAACCGCAGTGCGACCACTAGCGGCACCGGCAGCTACACCGCGCGCGCGGTCAGCATCGGCCGCGGCGAGCAGGCGCTCAAGGACATCCCGCAGTCGATCAGCGTGGTCACCCGTCAGTTGATGGACGAGCAGAACATCACCTCGGTCTACGACGCGCTGGCCAGCACCACCGGAATCACCATCGTGCAGAGCCCGCAGGGCGGCAAGTACATCTATTCGCGCGGGTTCGACATCACCACGGTGCAGTACGACGGCGTGCCGCTCAATCGCGGCATGTATGGCCGTGCGAGCAACTACAGCGCCAATATGGGCATCTACGATCGCGCCGAAGTGCTCCGCGGTGCGGCCGGCCTGCTGCAGGGGGCGGGCAATCCCGGTGGCGCGGTGAACCTGGTGCGCAAGCGCCCGCTGGATGTGCCGGGCGTCAGCGTGATGGTCCAGGGCGGCAGCTGGGATCGCTACGGCGCACTGATCGATGGCAGCGCCAACCTCAGCGCCGATGGCGCATTGCGCGCGCGCGGGGTGATCGATTACCAGGAGCAGCGCTCGTTCGTCGATGGGGTCACGCGCCGCACGCCCACCTATTACGGCACGCTCGACTACACGTTCTCGCCGCAGACCCAGCTCAGCCTGGGCGTGAGCTACGAACAGGTGGAAGGCCGGCCGTTCTTCGGCGGTCTGCCCAGTTTCAGCGATGGCCGCGATATCGGCCTGCCACGCCAGACCAATCTGGGTGCGGCATGGAACCGGCAGTCCTCGTCCAATCGCGGGCTGTATCTGGACCTGGACCATCGCTTCAATGCCGACTGGGTGTTCAAGCTCAGCGCGGTGCAGGTGCGCGAGCTGCACGATCTGAAATATGCCAGCTCCAGCCGCGCGATCAATCCGGCCAACGGCACCGGCGCGCTGCTGGCCGCGCGCACCATTTCCGATGCGGACGCCTTTGGCTTCGATGCCAATGTGATCGGGCAGTTCAATGCACTGGGGCGCAGGCACGAGTTGGTGATCGGCAGCAACTTCGCCGAGACCAACGTGGATACGGTCTACGGCAACAAGAACAACTTCCAGACCTTCAATGTGTTCAATCTGCAGCGCAATGTGCGGGCGATCAGCGATGCGGAAATCTTCGCCAATGCACGCGAGGCCCGGCATGGCACCTCGCGCGAATTCGGCCTGTACGGCGCACTGCGCTGGCAGCTGACGGATCCGTTGAGGGCCATCGTCGGCACCCGCGTGAGCTGGCACGACACCCTGTGGAACACCACCACCACCGGGCTGTCGCCGTCGCAATCGATCGAGCACACCCGCGAGACCGGGCAGGTCACACCGTATGCCGGCCTGTTGTACGCATTGAGCCCGACCTGGTCGGCCTACGCCAGTTATGCGGACATCTTCCAGCCGCAGAACGCGCAGACCGAAGCCGGCGAGATGCTCAAGCCGATGACCGGTGCCAACTACGAGCTGGGCATCAAGGGGGAGTGGCTGGACGGGCGCATCAATAGCGCGTTTGCGCTGTTCCAGATCGAGCAGAAAAACCGTGCCCAGGCCGACCTGACCACCAGCCCCACCTGCCGCAACAACGATTTCTGCTACATCGACAGCGGCAAGGTGCGCAGCCGCGGATTCGATGCCGAAGTCAGCGGCGAGGTACTGCGCGACTGGAACGTGTTTGCCGGTTACACCTTCAACCGCACCACCTACCTGCAGGATGTCAGCAGCCAGGGCCAGACCTTCAACAGCTACACGCCCAAGCATTTGCTGCGGGTATGGACCACCTACCGTCTGCCGGGCGTGCTGCAGGACGTCACCGTTGGTGGCGGTGTCAGCGCGCAGAGCGCGGCGTATCGGCAGATCGGCACCGCCACCGCGCCGATCCAGGGGCGTGCGGTCTGGAATGCATTGGCGCGGTACCAGGTCAACCGGCAATGGTCGGTGGCGGTCAATCTCAACAACGTGTTCGACAAGCACTACTACAACACCTTGTCGAGCTTCGTTAACGGGCGCTATTACGGCGAGCCGCGCAATGTGATGGTGACCCTGCGCGGCGCGCTGTGATGCGGGCACAAGCGCTGCGGTGGCGCATGGCGCGTGCCGGATGAAAGAAGGTTTTCGCCAAAGCATGGCCTGGCTGCACACCTGGTGCGGCCTGAGCTGTGGCTGGTTGCTGTGCGCAATCTTCCTGACTGGCACGCTCAGCGTATTCCGCGATCCGATCACCAGCTGGATGCAGGGCACACCGGCCTTGCCGAGTGCGAGCACGCAGACGGTCCTGTCGGAAGCAGCGCTGGTGCCGCGTGCACTGGCGCAGTTGCATCAGCTTGCGCCACAGGCACGCCTGTGGCGGATCACCTTGCCCGCGCAGCTGGGTGAGGCGCTCACGCTGTCCTGGCGGACACCAGAGGGCCAGGATCAGGCAGCGCTGGACCCCGGGAGCGGCGAGCTGCTGCCGTCTCCGTGGGGCCGGCAGACCGAAGGCGGCCGGCATTTCATGAGCTTCCACTACACCTTGCATGGCGGCATTCCCGGCTATTGGCTGGTGGGCTGGGTGTCGCTGTGCGGGCTGATCGCGCTGGTATCCGGGGTGATCGTGCACAAGCGGATCTTTCTGGATTTCTTCACCTTCCGCCCGGGCAAGGGACAGCGCTCGTGGCTGGACGCGCACAACGCCACGGCGGTGCTGACGCTGCCCTTCCTGCTGATGATCGTCTACACCGGCCTGGCGTATTTCTACACCAGCTACATGCCCGCGCCATTGCACGCACTGTATGGCAGCGACGAGGACGCCTACACGCGTTACGCCGATGCTCTGTCGCCGGCAGTGCCTGCGGCCAGCACAGACGAAGCAGCAGTCAACAACGTGCCTGCCTATCTGCCGGAGCTGGTGCAGCGAGCAGACTCGCTCAACGCTGCGCCTGCGCAAACGCTGGTGATCGAGCGGCCCGATCAACCCGGCAGCAAGCTGCGCGTGATCGCGCGCGTGGCCGCGACCGGCAGCTCGCGGCGCCTGCTCAACCCAGCCAACAGCGTGGTATTCGACGCGAACAGTGGCGCGCTGCTGGAGCGGCACGCGGATGCCGCACGCACTGACCTGCACGCGCAGGATGTGGAAGAGGTCATCAAGACCCTGCACGTGGCCGGGTTCGGCGGCTGGACCAGTAAATGGCTGTATTTCATCTGCGGCCTGGCCGGCACCTTGATGATGGCCACCGGTACCTTGCTGTTTTCGATCAAGCGGCGTCGGCGTAGCGAGCAGGAGTTCGGCGCGGCCACCGCCGGCATCTATCGGGTAGTGGAAGCGCTCAATGCCGCCGCGCTTGCGGGAACCGCCTTGGCGAGCATTGCGTATTTCTACGCCAACCGCCTGGTGCCGATCGCGCAGGCCGGCCGCAGCCAGATCGAGATCCACGCATTCCTGTGGGTCTGGGCGGTCACGCTGCTGCATGCGCTGCTGCGCCCGCCCGCGCGCGCATGGGTGGAGCAACTGGCGATGACGGCGCTGCTATGTGTCGGCTTGCCGCTGCTCAATGCGGTCACCACCGGGCAACATCTGGGCGTGTACCTGGCTGCCGGCGACCTGCAGCGCGCCGGGGTCGAGCTGGTCTCGCTCGTCTTCGGCATTGCATTTGCTTACGCGGCATATCGGGCTCATCGCAGCGCAGTGCGACCGGTGCCGACACGCGCCAGGCGCGGCGCCACTGCCGGGATGGACGTGTTGTGAAGCCTGCTTCGAGCACCGCGTCGGTGACGCGCTACCGCTGGTCGGTTGCCGGTCGCGTGCTCGCTGCCAGCGTCGGCGGCTATGCGCTGACGTCCACCGGTTGCAGCGTGCTGGCGCAGCTGCTGTCGCGGTTTGCCGGCGTGTCACCTGCGGTCTCGGTGCTGAGCATGACATTGCTGAGTTTCGCCATCTACACCGTCGTCGTGCTGTGGATGTTTCGTGCGCGCAGTGCATTGCGCATGTGGGGCTGGCTGGGCGTGGGCATCGCCGTGCTGGGCGGTGCGAGCTGGTTGCTGGGACATCCGCCATGGATGGGCTGATCACCGCGCTGCTGGGCACCGCGCTCTGCCATGCCGCACTGATGGCCCTGGCCGTGGCGATGCATCGCCATTACGAGCAGCTCACCGGCCGCCGCACTGCGCCGGTCATGCAGCGATGGTTGCTGCGTGCGATGGCTGTCTGTCTGTTGATCGCCGCGCTGGTGCTGTGCGTGCTCGCTTGGGGCGGAGCGGTGGGCACCTTGTTGTGGCTGGGGTTTGCCAGCGTGGCCGCGCTGTGGGTGGCGCTGGGCCTGGCGTACGCGCCGCGCTGGAGTGCGTGGCTGGCAGTGCTGCTGGGCTGCGTCGCATGCGGGGTGCTTGGTTGGAATGTGCTGTGGTTTGCTGTTGTTTGAAGGTCACACACACCGACCATCTCGACTGGTCCTTGCTCGCCTACCGTCGCGGGACCTTACGCGGCATGGATGCCGCGTAAGAGCCTACAAGGACGTACTTGCGGCGTGTCCTGCGATGGTGGGCGGGCAAGGGCCCGGCAGCCAGTCTGCAGAGCCGCCGCTCTACAACTGATCCATCTGCACTTTCCAAGCCCCAGTACACAAGGCACAAGGCAGTCGAGACCGAGAACGGTGGGCTTGTTCAGCCGCGATCGGATGCTTGAATCAAAAAGCTCGGTGAGTCGAGTGCGCGGCGTCCTCACCGCTCGCGGGACACGCCGTGAACCCATCCCTGGGGGCTCGGTGGCGGCATCCATGCCGCCACACGGTCCCGCAACCGGCGAGGCCACCGCACCAGACAGTTGGTCGGCTGCTTTCCTGAAAGCGTGTGACTCGGCCTGCGTCGCAGACGAGACGTTTACAGGGTGCGTGTTGGAGGTTTGTCTGCCGCTCGGCTTGCGATGGAAAAATGATAAAAGTTGGGCGAACGCCGAGTGATCCAACCAGCGCACGTCGTGCACCGCATGCACCGTTTGCAACCATGCACACCGACCATCTCGACTGGTCCTTGCCCACCCACCGTCGCGGGACCTTACGCGGCATGGATGCCGAGTAAGAGCCTACATGGGCGTACTTGCGGCGTGTCCCGCGAGGGTAGGCAGGCAATGGCCCTGCAGCAAGTCCACAGACCAACCGCTCCGCAACTGATCTATCCACACTGCTGAGGCACCTTCGGGACACAACGCTAAAAAAATAGAGACGTCGAACAAGCCGCCAAGGAGCCCGCAACCAGTGAGGACATCACGCCCGCCAACATGGCCGCGTGCCGATGGGGCTACACGCAGCGCGGTGGTAAACCCGGTAGTTGCATTGCTGCCTCTAGACACCGCTGGATCAACCGTAGACACGTGCCGCCATCGCGCAGGGATGCCAGAATCGGCGCATGTCGCTGCCTATCTCATCCGTGTCTCCTGCGCTCACCGCCCTGATCGAGCGGGCTGTGGCGCGTGTCCGTCATGCCGTGCCGGCCGACCAGCCCTGGCCGGGCGATGACTTCGCTCGGCAGCTCGAACAGGTTGCGCTCGCCAGCGAGTTTGCGCTCGATACCTTGGCGCGTCAGCCGGCATTGCTGCAGCACCTGGCGCAGCCGGATCCACCGCCGTTGCCACTACCGGTGCTCGACCCCGCACAGCCCCAGGCCTGGCCGGCGCAGTTGCGGCGCTACCGCAGTGCCGAATCCACACGCCTGGTCTGGCGCGACGTGCTCGATCTGGACAGCGTCGATGCCACCCTGGCCGGTGCCACCCGCCTGGCCGAAACCTGCCTGCAATGTGGGCTGCAGGCGTTGGAGCAGCAATTCCGCGACCGCCATGGCCAGGTGATTGCCGAAGACGGCAGCGTGCAGCGGCTGGTGGTGTTCGGGCTGGGCAAGCTCGGTGGTGGCGAGCTGAATTTTTCCTCGGATGTGGATCTGGTCTATGCGTATCCGCAGGGCGGCCAGTCCGATGGTGCCCGCCCGTTGGCAGCGGAGGAATATTTTGCGCGGCTTGGCCAGCAGCTGGCCAAGCTGCTCGACGAGACCACGGCCGATGGATTCAGCCATCGCGTGGATCTGCGTCTGCGCCCGTTCGGCACGGCCGGGCGCGTGGCCCTGTCGTTCACCGGCATGGACCAGTACTTCCAGCGCGAAGGACGCGACTGGGAGCGCTATGCCTGGCTCAAGGCGCGCGCGGTGGCCGGCGATATCGACGCCGGCGAAGCCTGGCTGGAGACACTGCGCCCCTTCGTCTACCGGCGCTATCTGGACTTCACCGCACTGGACGGCCTGCGCGAGATGAAGGCGGCGATCACTGCCGAAGTCGCCCGCCACGATCGTCTGGACGACATCAAGCGCGGGCCTGGCGGCATCCGCGAGATCGAGTTCCTGGCGCAATCGCTGCAGCTGATTCGCGGTGGGCGCGAGCCGAGCCTGCGCGAGCGTCGCCTGCTGCCTGCCCTGCAGGCGCTGGTGGAGGCAGGCCAGATCGATGCGGACAACGGGCATGCATTGACCGAGGCGTATCGCTTCTTGCGCCGGCTCGAAAATCGTCTGCAGATGTTGCGCGACGCACAGACCCATGCCTTGCCGCAGGCCCCGCTGGATCGCGAACGCATCGCGCTGGGCCTGGGTTATGCGGATTGGCCGGCACTGCTGCAGGCACTCACTCCGCAACGTGCGCGCGTTGCCGCCGAATTCGCCGAGCTGCTGGCACCGCGCGTGCGCGCCACCGCGCCCGACGCGCTTGCCGACTACTGGCGCGCACTGCCGGAAGGCGATGCCGCGCCGCTGGCCGGCATCGGATTGCACGATCCAGCCGGCGCGCATCAGGTGCTGGCCGATTTTGCGCAGTCTTCCGGCGTGCGTGCGCTCTCCGATACCGCAAGTGCGCGGCTGGACCGCGTCATGCCGGCGCTGCTGCATGCGGCCACCCGCGCCAGCCAGCCGGATGCCGCCGTGCGCCGCATGCTCGGCCTGCTGCAATCCACCTTGCGCCGCACCAGTTACCTGGCCTTGCTGGACGAACAACCCAGCGCGCTCGCACGCCTGGTCGATGTGCTCTCGCGCAGCGCTTTGCTGGCCGAGCGCCTGGCTGCGCATCCGCTGTTGCTGGACGAATTGCTCGACACCCGCATCAGCGGTCCGTTGCCCGACCGCGATGCGTTGCACGCTGCGTGCCTGGACACCTTGCAGATCGAGGACACCGAAGCGGCGCTGCGCGAACTCAACGAGCACCGGCTCGCCTTGAGCTTCCGCATTGCGCTGGCCACGCTCGATGGCCGCCAGCAGGCGGTGGACAGCACCCAGCAACTGGCCTGGCTGGCCGAAGCGGTGGTGCAGACGGTGCTGCAGCTGGCGCGCCGCGAACTGATCGCCGCGCACGGGCAGGTGCCGGGCGGGGCATTCGCCATCATCGGCTACGGCAGCCTGGGCGGCCTGGAGCTGGGCTTCGGCTCGGATCTGGATCTGGTGTTTCTCTACGACCATCCACGCGAGGTGGAAGCCTCCGATGGCAAGCGAGCGTTGGAAGCCGGGCGCTGGTTTGCGCGGCTGGCGCAGAAGGTGATGACACTGCTGGCCGCCGAAACCGGCGCCGGCCGTCTCTACGAGATCGACGTGCGGCTGCGCCCGGATGGCGGCAAGGGCGCGTTGGTGTCATCGCTGGCCAGTTACCGCGACTACCAGCGCGAGCGCGCCTGGACCTGGGAGCATCAGGCGCTGGTGCGTGCGCGTGCGGTGGCTGGCGATGCGGCGCTGTGCGCGGCCTTTGCGCAGGTGCGTGCCGACACGCTGACACGTGTGCGCGATACCGCCGTGCTGCACGAGGACGTGCGCAAGATGCGCGCGCGCATGCGCAGCGAACTGGATCGCAGCGATGCGGGGCGGCTGGATCTCAAGCAGGGCGCCGGCGGCCTGGTCGATCTGGAATTCGTCCTGCAGGCCGGCGTGCTCGGCCAGGCCGCACAGCATCCGGCGCTGCTGCTGGCCTGCGCCACGCCCGCCTTGATCGATGCATTGGTGCAGGTGCAATGGCTGCCGGCCGAGCGTGCCGCACCGCTGCACCAGGCGCATGCCACCTTGGTGGAAGCGGGCCTGAGCTGCACCCTGGATCGCCGGCCGCGGCTGATCCCGCCTACGCCTGCCATCGAGCAGGCACGGCACAGCATTTTCACTACCGCGCACGCACAAGGGCTAGAGTTTCCGCTCGGCAAGGACGTGGCAACGCCACCGCCTTGAGTGACCGGTAGCTGGCGTTGCAAGGTGAGACGCGTGCAGCGCACAGGCCGGGTTGGCAGAAGCGCGGGTGCGTTGGAATGGCGTCCCTGCACCGCGCCTGGCGTCGGCCTGATTGCCGGTACGCAGGCGAGCCGGTCAGCCCTGCGGTCGCGGCGCACTGCGCCACAGCAGGGCGCGGAACGGGCCGAGCAGGAACACGCCCATGCCCAGCTTCACCGCCAGGTCGCCGGCCGCCCAGCTGATCCATGGCAGGCCAGCGCCGGCAAAGGCGATGCTCCAGAAGATCGTCGTATCCAGCGTGGCGCTGCAGGTGGTGGCCACGATCGGTGCACGCCACCAATTGCCACTGCGCAGCCGGTCGAACACGCTGATATCCAGCAACTGCGCAGCGATGAAGGCGGTGCACGAGGCCGCCGCGATGCGCGGGGTGGCCAGCCAGAGCGACAACACCACCGCCAGCGCAAAGCCGCACCAGGCGACCTTGCGTGCCGCGCGCGGACCAAAGCGGCGATTGATCAGGTTGCTCACCAGAAACGCCAGCGGATACGAGAACGCGCCCCAGGTCAGCCAATCGTTGATCGGGTACTGCACCAGGATGTTGGACAACAGCACCACCGCGCCCATGGCCAGCACTGCCCACGCCAATGCGCGCGCGGTGAGTGGGGCGAACGGCGTCGGCGCGGTGCTGGACATGACGGTGCTGCAGTGACAGGGCAATGCGGATTATCCGCGCGTTGGCGCATGCGGGCCAGTGCGCCAATGCGCATGCACGACACGGCCGCGTGCTGCTGGTGCAACCTGCGTGCTGGTCAACGCATGGCCGCCAGCATTGGTGAGTGACGCGCTGCGGATCGCTCGTGCTCGCGCAACCGCGTGATGCGTGAGCACTCCGGCGTTGCGCTGTGCTGCCGTTTGAGCGCATGCCGGCGCTCACCAGGTCAATTTGCGCCTATAGCGTTACCGATTACGGCGCGATCAGCACGCTGGCAATTACCTGCGTGCGTACATGCGTGCCAGGCATCGGTGCGCCAAGGCTCTGCAACGGCACGTGGCCGTACGCGTCGGTGATCAACAAACCATCGCGCAAGCAGTTCGGCAGAGGGCGGAAGATGCCTCTGCGCGCACCGCACGTATCGCACGCACGGCACGTAGCGCCGTATCCGCAAACGGTGCGTCAGTAATGTCCCATCCTGGCCGACAGCGTCTGCAAGCGGCTTCCCTGCATCACCAGGTGGTGCTGCTGTTCTGCGCGGCGGATTCCGCGGTCGGCACGAATGCCAGCGCCTGGCCTTGTGGCGATTGCACCGTCCAGCCCGCACCAGCCGGGCTCGGCTGGAAGGTCACCGTCTCGCCAACGCGAAAGCCCGCAGTCGGGTCGTCCTGGCGAGCCGGCCAGCGCAGCAACGCGGTGTTCTCGGTGTTTGCCGGATCCTGCAACTGCACCTGGCAGCCGCCGTCCGTCTTTTTTTCCACCGACTTCACCCGCATCGGCGGCAACGGCCCGGCCGAGGCCTTGTGCGATGCGTCGCTCAAGGCTTCCGAGCCTGCGATCGCACTATGGCCCAGCGCCAACGACACGAAGTACGGCGCGGAGATCACCAGGATCGCCGACATCGCCGAGGCATCGCCACGGGTGATCGTGGTCAGGCCCGCATGGGCCTGCATCGGCTGGCCGAACGAGATGGCCAGCAGCAGCCCGAGGCCGGCAGATCGAAGAGGGATGTTCATGGAGATGCTCCGTGCGTGGCAACGCTGTGTGGAATGGACTGGTCCTGCTGCAGCATGTGTTGCTGCTGCAGGAAATCGAACACCGACTCGACCGTGATCACCGAATAGTTGCCGGAGATGCGCTCGCCGGCGGGATGGTCGATCACTGCGGCATTGGCGACGAAGAAACGGGCGCCGATGCGCTTGCTCAGATCCAGATGCAGGCGGGTAGGTTGGTAGTCGTTGCGTTTGAGCCAGGCTTGCGCGCTGCGTCGATCGCTCACCGGTGCAGCCGTCGCATCTGCTGTGTGGGTCGCCACCAATGCCGCCGCCAGCACTTCGAGCACCCACTGGTTGGAATTCTGATAATCGGTGGAGAACGGGTAGGCGATCATGCTGTAGCGCGCCTCGTGCAGCGCATGTGCCAGCGTGGCCGGATCCTGCAGCAGCGTGCGCAGCTGCTGCTGCAGCGCCGGTGCCGGCACGCCGACGCGCAGATCGGCAGTGAGGGCAGTTTCGCCGATGAAGTTGCTCAGACCTTCGTGATATAGCGCGGAGTTGTCCGACTTGCAGTGATTGAGCAGGTGTTTCACCCGCCAGGTGCCGTCGTCCTCGCGCAGCGCGAAGGCCAGATGGCTGTGTTTCAAGCCATAGCGGCTCAGATCCTGACCGCCGCGTGCCAGCAGCACGACCTGCGCACCGTCCACTGCGTCCAGCGCCTGCTGGGTGGACCTGGCCATGTCGAACATCGCCGCCAGCGTGGCGGGCGTTGGATAATGCGGGGTGCACACCGGCGCGGCGAAGGCGGGGAGTGCGCAGGTCAGGGAGACGAGCAACAGCGCCGTTGCAAACCAACCGCGCCGTTTGTGTGCAAGTTGCATGGGGAGTGCAGCGTCCTTGTGTCTGCCCCGTGGCATCGGCGGCGTCACCATCATACGTGCAGGCGCGCACGCACCAGTGCGGCGATGCGCTGGGTTTCGCGCAATGGATGCAGCTGCGGCGGCGTTGCGAAAACATCGCCGGCATCGCACAGACGGTCACGCGCCTGCAGTGCCCGCACATATGTCGCCACCCGGCCCTGTGCCTGTCCGGCAAACGCCGCTGCCACCGGTACCCGCGTGGCGCAGGCTTCGGAGAGCAGGTTGACCGAGTCGGCACTGGCCACGATTGCATCGGCCCAGCCCAGCAGGCCGGCGTACGGGTTGGGCCCGTCGCGCTCGTCGCACCACAGCAGGCCTGGCAGGCCTGCATGCAGCTTGCGCAGCGTTGCGATCGCCTCGTGCGGTGTACGCCGTGAGGTGGTGACCAGCAGGCTGCCGCCAGCGGCGAGCACCTGCGCGCGCAGGTGCGTGCACAGTGCCGCAAGCGCTTCGGTGGTCCAGGGCAGTTGCGCGGTGGGGCCGCCGATCAACAGCGCCAGGCGTGGGCCGGGCAGCGCGCCGAGCGCGGCGAAGGCGGCGCGCCCGGCGGCCAGCCAGGCATCGTCCACCGGGTGCAGGCTGCCGAGCAGGGTGAGCACGTTGGCGCCACGCAGCGCATCGTGCTCGGGCACGACCAGCAGATCCCAGTGGCGCGGGTCCAGGCGCGGATCCAGCAGTTGCACCACCCGGCTGCCGCGCGTGCGCAGCAGCCGGGTGGCCAGCGCGGCCTGGCGCCCGCAGCCGATCGCCAGCGCCGGCGGCTGCTGCAATTGCCGGGCAAAGCCGGATCCAAACGCCGCCTGCGCGCCCGGCAACAGGCGCGGTGCGGCCCAACGCCACGGCGCGCGGGCCTGCAGATGCAACGCCGTGACCGGCGTGGAGTGCAGCGCCTGCGCCAAGGCCTCGGCCTGGCGTGCATTGCCGGCGCGGCCGTCGCTGACCGCCCAGGTCAGCGCCATCGTTTCAGATCCGACATAGATTTGTTTCAGATTGAGCGTGTGCTGCCGCAATCGCGTCACTCTACACTGCGGGTCTTCACGCTGGCGCCGGTGCTGCACCCTACTGTCGCCCATTCCCTTGCTTCCCGGAGTCTCCATGTCCGACTTGCTCGACGCTGCCGCGCTGGATCAGCTGTTTCGCACCGCCCGCACGCAAAACGCCTTTCTCGACAAGCCGGTGAGCGAGGCGCAGCTGCGCGAGCTCTACGATCTGCTGAAGTGGGGCCCGACCGCCGCCAACGGGTCGCCGGCGCGTTTCGTGTTCGTGACCACGCCGGAGGGCAAGCAGAAGCTCAAGCCGGCACTGTCCGAGGCCAATGCCACCAAGACGCTGGCCGCGCCGGTCACGGTGATCATCGGCTCCGATGAAGAGTTCCACGAAAAGTTGCCGTACCTGTTCCCGCATGCCGACGCCAAGAGCTGGTTCGAAGACTCGCGCGAGATGCGCGTATCCGGCGCGTTCCGTAACAGCTCGCTGCAGGGCGCCTACCTGATCCTGGCCGCGCGTGCGCTGGGTCTGGATGCCGGCCCGATGTCCGGCTTCGACAATGACAAGGTGGACGCGGCGTTCTTTGCCGGCACGCCGATCAAGTCCAACTTCCTGGTCAATCTGGGCTATGGCGATCCGGCCGGGCTGTTCCCGCGGCTACCGCGGCTGAGCTTCGACGAAGCCGCACGCATCGAGTAACAGCGGCTGGCACCGCGGCTGCGCGCACCGTCGGGCGGGCGCAGCCGGCGCTCCGGCAGGCAGGAGCCACGTACACTCCGGCTTCGGGGCGCGCCACCCGCACCACCTGACGACCGCGCCTTGTGCAACCCGCCCCGGGCGCCCGTTTCGATTTTCCTGCAGTCCTCGTCCGTCTGCGTCTGTTCCATCCGCGTTGATCCAATGCGGTCCCTCATCTCAAGGAGTTTCAATGAAGACCACCCACAAACTGTTGCTGCCGCTCGCCCTGACCCTGGCCATCGCCGCCTGCTCCAAACCGGCCGACAACGCCGCCGCGCCGGCCGCTGAAACCCCGGCCGCTACCGCACCGGCCGATGCCGCTGCCACCACCCCGGCCCCGGCTGCTGCGCCGGCCGCCTCGACCGCGCCGGCCGTGGAAGTGGCCTCCGGTACCTACACGCTGGATCCGAGCCATACCGACGTGATCGCGCAGTGGAGCCACTTCGGCTTCTCCAACCCGAGCGCGCATTTCGGCAATGTCGACGGCACCCTGGTGTACGACGCGGCCGACGTGACCAAGTCCACCGTGCAGGTCACCCTGCCGCTGTCGGGCCTGAACAGCTTCACCGCCAAGTTCGACGAGCACCTGAAGAGCGGTGACTTCTTCGACGCGGCCAAGTTCCCGACCGCCACCTTCAAGAGCACCAAGGTCGAAGCGGCCGGCCCCAACAAGCTGACCGTCACCGGCGATCTGACCATCAAGGATCAGACCAAGCCGGTCGTGCTGGACGTCACCCTCAACGGTGCCGGCGAGCACCCGATGAAGAAGGTGCCGGCTGCCGGTTTCGACGCCACCACCACCATCAAGCGCACCGACTTCGGCGTGGGCCAGTACGCCCCGAACGTCAGCGACGAAGTGAAGATCCGCATCACCACCGAAGCCCTGCAGGCCAAGGCCGGTGACGCTGCTGCTGCCAAGTAAGGCGCAGCGCAGTCGATGCATCGGTGCGAGCGATCGCACCGATGTGCGGAACGCGAAAGCCCGCCAATCGGCGGGCTTTTGCTTGAGCGTAACCGCCCGACTTTTGTAGGAGCGGCCCAGGCCGCGACAGCTCCACCCTCCGCCCCGCCACGATGCGCACGCCAACGCCTCACTCCGCAGCAGGATTCGCCTTCCAGTAGCCCTTCGCGCGCACCGAGTCCTTGTCCACGCCCATGTGCTCTTCGAGAAATTTGCGCATCGCACGCGCGCGCATGGATTCGGTACCGATCCAGTAGAACGTATCGCCGTCGTGCGGCTCGTAATCGCGCAGGCTGTCTTCCAGCAACGTGCTGCTGGCGGCATCGAAGCCGTTGCGTTCCAGCCAGTACACGTCCACCTCGGCGGCGCTGAGCAGTTCCTGGCGCTCGGCCGCATCGGCGATTTCGATAAAGACCTCTGCCTGCATGTCGGCGGGCATCGCTTCCAGCCAGCGGCCGATCGCGGGCAGCGCGGTTTCATCGCCGATCAGTACGTAGTGGTCGTAGTCGTCGGCAACCAGGAACGAGCCGCGCGGGCCGCCGATCTTCAGCGTATCGCCGGGCTGTGCCTGCGCCGCCCAGCTGGAGGCCACGCCGTCGCCGTGCAGCACGAAGTCGATGCTCAGCTCGCCGCTTTGCGGATCGAATGCACGCGGGGTGTAATCGCGGCCGGGCGAGGGCAGCGCGCCTTCGGCGTAGCGCGGGCCTTCCGGCGTCATCGTCGGCAGCACGAAGGCGCCATCGGCATTGGGGAAGAACAGCTTGACGTGATCGTCCGGTGCCTCGCTCTGAAAGCCGGCAAGCTCGCTGCCGCCAAACACGATGCGGCGCATCTGCGGCGTCAGCGATTCGCAGCGCACCACCTGCACGGAGCGCAGGCGCGGATCGCGGCGGAGTTGGGTGTGGGTGTGGATGGCCATGTAGTGCGATTCCTGGATGTGACGCGCAGATGCGCGGCTGGGGAGTGACTGCAAACGGTGATGCGACGATCTGGCCAGCGAGCTGGCAAAGAACAGCGGGTGTTGCTCAGCCTTCTCCCATCGGGAGAAGATGCCCCGCAGGCGCGGATGCGGTTGTAGGCGAAGCTGCGTGCATCTGCCAACCAAGCAAGGTCGATGTCGTGCAGCGACACGCTGATCAAATCGCAGAACAGCGCAGGGACAGCAATGCATGCATGCCACATGCATGCCACTGAGGCCGCGCAACGCAACCACCGCGATGACGCGTCACTGCCGCAAGTCGCATTCAAACCGGTATCGGTTGGCTTCGGATCACGGCGATAGACGTACTCAGCCGTCGTCGCGCTCCATGCCGTCAGCGGCGGCGTTGAGTAGCGCGGCAATGCGTGTGGTTTCTGCATCCGTCCATTGCCCGTGCCGCGCAAACAGGCCGTGCTTGATGCGGTGGATGGCCTCGCGAATCGGCGCCGGGGTCTGTGCCTTGATCAGCTCGCGCGCGCGGCGGTGGGTGCGGGCCAGTGCCGCATCCAGCGCGTCACGGTGCTGCGCCGCATACGTACGGCCAGAGGCGGTGACCTGATAGCGCTTGCGCCCTTCGTCCAGCGCGGTCTGCACCCAGCCATCGGCTTCGAGCTGCGCCAGTGCCGGATAGATGGCGCCCGCGCTGGGCGTGTACAGGCCTTTGAACAGCGCAGTGATCTGCCGCATCAATTCGTAGCCATGGCGCGGCTGTTGCTCGATCAGCGCCAGCAGCAGCAAGCGCAGGTCGCCATGTTCCAGCGGCCGTGCGCGCCCGGCGCCGCCGCGGCGCGTCGCACTGGGCGCCGCAGATGGATCGAGCTCGCTCGGCAGGTCGTCGTGGTGGGAGCGCATCGTCATTCGATATATCGAAGTATGGCGAAAAGATATATCGAAGTGTGCTGGTCCGCAAGCGCCTGCCTGTCGCCCGGCTGACCGGCCTGGCCATCCCTGCCGCCCATGCTGCAACGCGGCTAGACACGGCTGGCCTCCATAATTACGATGTAATTACTTCGACATTACGGGCTTGGCCCGGTGAGGCAGACGCATGAGTCGACAGTGGGACACCCAGGCCGAAAGCCGGCGCCAGCGCCTGCAGCGCGCCGCAGCCCTGGCGCCGCAGGGGCGCGTGGTGGCCGCCGACGACGTGGTGGCGCTGCTGGAGGCGGTGATCGAACCCGGCGACCGCGTCTGCCTGGAAGGCAACAACCAGAAGCAGGCCGACTTCCTGGCGCGCTGCCTCACCGAGGTGGACCCGGTGCGCGTGCACGACCTGCACATGGTGCAATCGGTGTTGTCGCTGCCCGCGCATCTGGACGTGTTCGAGCGCGGCATCGCCAAGCTGCTGGATTTCTCGTTCTCCGGCCCGCAGGCCGCGCGCCTGGCCGGGCTGGTCGGCGAGGGCCGCATCGAGATCGGCGCCATCCACACCTACCTGGAATTGTTCGGCCGTTACTTCATCGACCTGACACCGCGCATCGCGCTGGTCACCGCGCAGGCCGCCGACCGCCACGGCAATCTCTACACCGGCCCGAATACCGAAGACACCCCGGTGATCGTCGAGGCCACCGCGTTCAAGGGCGGCATCGTGATTGCGCAGGTCAACGAGATCGTGGACACGCTGCCGCGCGTGGACATCCCGGCCGACTGGGTGGACTTCGTCACCCAGGCGCCCAGGCCCAACTACATCGAACCGCTGTTCACCCGCGACCCGGCGCAGATCTCCGAGATCCAGGTGCTGATGGCGATGATGGCGATCAAGGGCATCTACGCCGAATACGGCGTGGACCGGCTCAACCACGGCATCGGCTTCGACACCGCCGCGATCGAATTGCTGCTGCCCACCTATGCCGAATCGCTGGGGCTGAAGGGCAAGATCTGCCGGCACTGGGCGCTCAATCCGCATCCGGCGCTGATCCCGGCGATCGAATCGGGCTTCGTGCACTCGGTGCATTCGTTCGGTTCGGAACTGGGCATGGAGGCCTATATCGCCGCACGTCCGGACATCTTCTTTACCGGTGCCGACGGCAGCATGCGCTCCAATCGGGCGTTGTCGCAGACCGCCGGCTTGTATGCCTGCGACATGTTCATCGGCTCCACCCTGCAGATCGATCTGCAGGGCAACAGCTCCACCGCCACGCGCGACCGCATCGCCGGTTTCGGCGGCGCGCCCAACATGGGCTCGGATGCGCGCGGCCGCCGGCACGCCAGCGACGCCTGGCTCAAGGCCGGGCACGAGGCGGCGCGTCCCGGCGAGATGCCGCGCGGACGCAAGCTGGTGGTGCAGATGGTGGAAACCTTCCGCGAACACATGGCACCGGCCTTCGTCGACAGGCTCGATGCCTGGGAACTGGCCGAGCGCGCCAACATGCCGCTGCCGCCGGTGATGATCTACGGCGACGACGTCAGCCACGTGCTGACCGAAGAAGGCATTGCCAACCTGTTGCTATGCCGCAGCGCCGAAGAGCGCGAGCAGGCCATCCGTGGCGTGTCCGGTTATACCGCCGTCGGCCTGGGGCGCGACAAACGTGCGGTGGAAAACCTGCGCGATCGCGGCGTCATCAAGCGGCCGGAAGACTTAGGGATTCGTCCACGCGATGCCACGCGCGACCTGCTCGCCGCGCGCACGGTCAAGGACCTGGTGCGCTGGTCCGGTGGGTTGTACGACCCGCCGAAACGTTTTCGCAACTGGTAGGGGCACAGCATGGAAACCCTGCGGTATCGCTTCGATGGCCAGCATGGCGCACGCGCCGGGCTGGACCATGCGCTGGTCGGCGTGGTCGCCTCCGGCAATCTGGAAGTGCTGGTCGAGCGCGTGCCGCTGGACGGCGCGATGGAGATCGAGATCCTCACCGCCGCGCGCGGGTTCGGCACCATCTGGCAGGCGGTGCTGGACGATTTCGCCGCGCGCCATCCGCTGCGCGATGTGCGCATCAGCATCAATGATGTCGGCGCCACCCCAGCGGTGGTGAGCCTGCGCCTGGAGCAGGCGCTGGACGTCCTGCAGGGAGCCGCCGCATGAGCCACCCCTCTCACCCCGTAGGAGCGCACCCGGGCGCGACGGGCTTTCCCGGTAACGCCGCAGTCGCGCCCGGGTGCGCTCCTACGCGCGTCGTGGGGAGCACCACTGTCGATAGTGCCGAGCGCAGCAATCTTGTAGGAGCGCACCAGGGCGCGACGGGCTTTCCCGGTAACGCTGCAGTCGCGCCCGGGTGCGCTCCTACGCATGTCGTTGGGAGATACGTATGAGCACCACCATTCCCATGGCCGAGCGCAGCTATTACGAGGCCGATGCGCGCGAGCGCATCGATGGCGTGCTGGATGCCGGCAGCTTCCGCGAATTCGTCGGTCCGCGCCGTCGCCTGATCAGCCCGCATCTGGCCCAGCTGGACACGCCCGGCGCCTTTGATGACGGCATCGTCGTCGGTGAAGGCACGCTGCGTGGGCGTCACGTGCTGATCGCCGCGCAGCAAGGCGCCTTCATGGGCGGCGGCGTCGGCGAGGTGCACGGTGCCAAGCTCACCGGCCTGCTCGAACGCGCCGCTGCCACGCAGCCGGCGGCGGTGCTGTTACTGCTCGACACCGGCGGCGTGCGTCTGCACGAAGCCAACGCTGGCCTGATCGCCATCTCCGAAATCATGCGCGCCACCTTGAACACGCGCGCCGCCGGCGTGCCGGTGCTGGCCTTGATCGGCAGCGGTAACGGCGCCTTCGGCGGCATGGGCATCGTGGCGCGCTGCTGCAGCGCGGTGATCATGTCCGAAGAAGGCCGCCTGTCGCTGTCCGGCCCGGACGTGATCGAAACCGTGCGCGGTGTGGAGGAGTTCGACGCGCGTGATCGCGCCCTGGTGTGGCGCATCACCGGCGGCAAGCACCGCTATCTGCTGGGCGAGGCGCAGACGCTGGTGGCCGACCGCATCGCCGCATTCGCCGAGGCCGCCGTGCAGGCGCTGGACACGCTGACTGAGCCGGAAGGCGAGGCCGCATTGCAGGCGCTGGAACTTGCACAGCAGCAGTTGGCCACGCGCATCGCCGCCTATGGCGATTGCCGCGACGGCCTGGAGATCTGGCAGCGGCAGGGCATTGTCGATGCGCAGCGCCTGCCGCTGCTGGACACCGACGCCTTCCTCGCCGCCACCGCCGACCGGAGCACGCCATGGAACTGAGCCAACTGCTGGACCAGCTGTTTCCGCTCGGCCACGCCATCGCCCGCAACGACGATGTGCTCACCGGCAGTGCCACCACGGCCGCGGGCGAGGTCACCGTGATCGGCACCGCCAACAAGCTGGAAGTCGGCGTGGACCACGCGCTGGCACTGGCGGCGACCGTGTTGGCGAGCACGCGCGCGCACCCGCAGCGGCCGATCGTGATGCTGGCCGATACCGCCGGGCAACGGCTGGCGCGCCGTGACGAACTGCTCGGCATCAATGGCTATTTCGCGCATCTGGCACGCACGCTGGATCTGGCGCGCAAGCGCGGCGCGCGGCTGGTCACGCTGGTGTATGGCGAATCGGTCAGCGGCGGCTTTCTGTCGTTCGGTCTGATGGCCGACCATATCCACGCATTGCCGGATGCGCAGATCCGCGTGATGGATCTGCGCGCGATGGCGCGCGTCACCAAGCAGAGCGTGGACACCTTGCAGGCGCTGAGCAAGAGCTCGCCGGTGTTTGCGCCCGGCGTGGAGAACTATGTGCGCATGGGCGCGGTGGAGTCGCTCTGGGATGGCGATCTGGCGCAGGCGCTGCTCAATGCCCTGGCCGCGCCCAGCGATGGCGATCAACGCCGGGCACTTGGCGCGCAGCGTGGCGGGCGCACCCTGGCGCGCGATGTCGCTGCGGCCGTGGCCGCGGGCGAGGCCTGAGCATGCCCGGCCGCCACGCACTGGTGTGGCTGCATCCCGGCGCGCGCTGGCAAGCGCTGACGCCGGGCGCGCAGCCACGGCTGCAGCAGTGGTTTGCCGCGGGTCTGCCGGCAGTGGTGGCGCGTGGCGATGGCAGCGAGGCGCCCGGCAGCCTGCGGCTGGGCGTGCCCTTGCCGCCAGACGAAGGCAAGCAACGCCTGGCCTTGAGCGCCGGCCTGGACGAGGTTGCGCGCAGCACCGCGCCATTGGCGCTGGATGCCGTGATCGCAGCCGCACCCGCCGCGATGCAGCCTGCACTGCAGGCCTTGCTGACCCAGTGCGATGCCAACGCCCTGCAGCCGCATGTCTTCGGCAGCTTCGCATGGCAGGCCCTGACCGGGCTTGCGTATGTGCACGCGCAATCGGATCTGGACCTGTTGTGGTCCATTGCCACACCCGAGCAGGCGCAGGCCGTGGTGACAGTGCTGCAGCGCTGGGAACAGCGCCACGGGCTGCGCGCAGACGGCGAACTGCTGCTGCCCGACGACACCGCGGTGAACTGGCGCGAATACGCCGGCAGCGCGCAACAGGTCTTGGTGAAGTCCGCCAACGGCTGCCGCTTGCTGCCGCGCAGTGCGCTGTTTCCGGTATGGAGCGCGGCATGAGCACGCTGGTCGAACGCACTACCGATGCCAGGCGTTCCGTGACGCCTTGCAACGCGGTGGAGCGGCAGCGGCCAGTGACAGGAGCCAAACAAACGGGCATCGCACCATCCCTGGTTGATGCGGCCAGCCAATCGACGCGGCTGGTTCGTGCCGATCGCCGATCGACGCTCGCACCGACACCGGCAGCGGCGCACGACGTACCACCGCAGCCGCTACTGCACCTTGCGCGCGCAGGCGCTGGTTCGAACCGCGTGCATGCGTCATCGCGCGCTGCACGCACGCATGGCGAGCTGCAAGACAGTGCAGCCCGGCAACACGCATTGCATGCCAAAGCCGGCACCGCCAGCGCACTGGCGCACCGGCTGGGGCGGCTGGCGGTCGCCGCCCTGCATACGGAACTCGGCTGTGCGCCCAAGCCCGGCCTGGTCACGCCGTTCGACAGCGGCAGCCATGCCGATATGGACGCGTCGACATTCCTGCGCAGCCTGTTCGCCCTGCGCGGCTACTTCGTCGCGGTTGCACAGGCCGGTATCGACAACGCGCCGTTTGAGCAATTGCGCCAGCTCGGCATCGCGGCCGAAGCGGCGATGCTGCGCGCCACCGGCGGCATCAACACTCATCGCGGTGCAATCTTCAGCCTGGGCTTGCTCACTGCGCAGGCGGCGCGCTTGCGTGCCGTGCATGGACATGCCCCTACCGGCGAAGCAGTCTGCAGCGCGGTGCAGGTCTGGCGCGATGCATTGCGGGCCGCGCCGCTGGATCCACACAGCAATGGCCAGCGCGTGCGCGCGGCGCTCCGGATCAGTGGAGTGCGCGAACAGGCCGCGGCCGGGTATCCATTGTTGCGCGAGATCGCACTGCCATCTCTACGCAGTGCATTGCGTAGTGACGCCACGCGCGAGGCCGCGCTGGCGCAGACCTTGATGCACCTGGTTGCCGAGGTCGACGATCTCAACCTGCTGCATCGCGGCGGACAGGAAGGGCTGGCTTACGCAAAGGCGCAGGCACGTGCATTTCTGGCCGATGGCGGCATCGCGCACCTGCAGTGGCGCGCGGGCCTGCACGCCATCGGCAGGCAATTCGTCGCGCGTCGCCTGAGCCCGGGCGGCAGCGCCGATCTGCTGGCCTGCGCCTGGTTCCTGCACTGTCAGGAGACGGCATGAGCCTGTGTCGAGCACTGGCAGCTGCCAAGGCGACGTCCATGCAGGCGTGTGGCGGCGCGGCCCTTCGCACTGCCTCAGTGAACGGCGTGCTTGTCCTGGTCACGGAACAACATGCCCGCAGCGCGAATGAGGGCGGCACAAGCACAGCGCGCGCGGCTGCCTGCAAGCAGGCCACCGCATGAGCCTGGCCGTGCTCTGTCCCGGCCAGGGTGGGCAGCACGCCGCGATGTTCGCGCGGGTTGCCGATGCGCCTGCCGCGGCCGAGGTAATCGCTGCTGCGAGCAAGGTGCTTGGCGCCTCGGCGCAAACGCTGGCCGCTGACAACTCCCGCTACACCAATGCCATTGCACAGCCGCTGGTCTGCGCCGGCACGCTGGCGCACTGGCAGGTGCTGCGTGCGCAGCTGCCCACGCCGGTGTTGGTGCTGGGCTATAGCGTCGGCGAGCTGGCCGCGCATGCGGTTGCCGGCAGCATGGAGATCGCCACCTGCTTGCAGCTGGCTGCCACCCGCGCGCGCCTGATGGACGCCGCCAGCCCGGACCATGCCGGCTTGATGGCGGTACTCGGCCTGCCGCTGCGCACGCTCGAGGCGCTGTGCCAGACGCATCGCGCGGCCATCGCCATCGTCAATGGCGACGACCACGCCGTGCTCGGTGGCTCGCAGGCGGCGCTGCAGGCACTGGGCGATGCAGCGCAGGCGCAGGGCGCACGTGTCACGCCGTTGCCGGTTAGCGTGCCGGCGCATACGCCGTGGTTGCGGGCGGCTGCCGACGCCTTCGCCGTCGAATTGAACAATGCGGCCGTGCAGGCGCCCAGGCTGCGTGTGCTGGCCGGCATCGATGCGCGTGCCGTCACCACGCAGGCCCTGGTGGTGGACACGCTGGCCGCACAGATCGCGCAGACCGTGCGCTGGTCCGAAGTGCTGGTGCAGGCCGCCGAACGCGGCGCGCGGGTGTTTCTCGAACTGGGGCCAGGCAGCGCATTGGCGCGCATGGCGCGCGAGCGCGTGCCGGGCTGCGAAGCGCGATCGGTCGACGAATTTCAGAGCATCCACGGTGTGGTCGAGTGGGTCAACGCCGCATGCGAGCGCGCGGCATGACGGTCGAGGTGGTGCACACGGCGTAACCCTTGGGTGGCGGGTGGCCATCCGTGCTGTACGCGTATCAGGTGTCTGGGAGGGCGCATGACCCCGCAAATTGCAACGATTCTTGGCTTGGTGATCATGTTCATCGTCGCCACCGCATTGCCCATCAACATGGGCGCGGTGGCCTTCGCGCTGGCCTTCATCATCGGCGGCGTGTGGGTGGGGCTGGACGGCAAGGAGGTGCTGGCCGGCTTTCCGGGCGACCTGTTCCTGACCCTGGTCGGCATCACCTATCTGTTCGCCATCGCGCAGAAGAACGGCACCATCGATCTGCTGGTGCACTGGGCGGTGCGCGCGGTGCGCGGGCGCATCGTCGCCATTCCCTGGGTGATGTTCGTCATCACCGGCCTGCTCACCGCCTTCGGTGCGCTCGGGCCGGCGGCGGTAGCCATCATCGGCCCGGTGGCGCTGCGCTTTGCCAAGCAGTACCGCATCAATCCCTTGATGATGGGCCTGCTGGTGATCCATGGCGCGCAGGGCGGCGGCTTTTCGCCGATCAGCGTGTATGGCGGCATCACCAACAAGGTGGTGGAAAAGGCCGGGCTGGACGTCACCGAGATGGCGGTGTTCCTCACCAGCCTGGGCTTCAACCTGATGATGGCGATCATCTGCTTCTGCGCCTTCGGCGGGCTCAAGCTGATGCGCCGGCAGGAGGTGTCGCTGGCCGATGCGCAGTACGTGGCGGTGGCCGACGACCAGGCCTCCAAGCGCCCGTTCGCGATCGAAGGGCATGGTTCGCTGGTGGCCGCCGGTGGCGGCACCTTGTCGACCAATCCGCTGGCGCTGGAGGCGGTCGCCATCACGCGCGATCGGGTGATCACGCTGGTCGGCCTGCTCGGCCTGGGCATCGCCGCGCTGGTCTACAACCTCAACGTCGGCCTGGTCTCGATCACCGTGGCGGTGGCACTGGCGCTGATCTCGCCCAGCGCGCAGAAGGGCGCGGTGGACGGCATCAGCTGGTCCACGGTGCTGTTGATCAGCGGCGTGGTCACCTATGTGGCGGTGCTTGAAAAGGCCGGCGCGGTGGACTACATCGGCACCGGCGTATCGCATATCGGCATGCCGCTGCTGGGGGCGCTGCTGGTCTGCTACGTCGGCGGCATCGTTTCCGCATTCGCCTCGTCGGCGGCGGTGCTGGGCGCCACCATCCCGCTGGCGGTGCCGTTCCTGATGCAGGGCCAGCTCGGTGCGGCCGGGGTGATCTGCGCGCTGGCGGTGTCGTCCACCATCGTCGATGTCAGCCCGTTCTCCACCAATGGTGCGTTGGTGGTGGCTTCTGCCGCCAAGGAAGAACGCGACGCGCTGTTCCGCCGCTTCCTGGTCTACAGCGGGCTGGTGGTGTTGCTGGGGCCGCTGGTGGCCTGGCTGCTGTTCGTGGTGCCGGGCTGGCTGTGATCCGGCCCGCGTCCGGCAGGGCATTGGGGCGCCCCGGTAGAATGGGCGCCCCCACGCCAGCATCGACGACCCGCCTGCCATGACCCTCGCCCCTGATTCGCGCAACGCCAAGAAGCGCGTACCGCTGTACGAGGAAGTGGCCGAGCGCCTGCGCCAGAAGATCTACGACTACGCGCTGCCGCCGGGCGAATGGATCGACGAGCCGGCGCTGGCCGAGGAACTCGGCATCAGCCGCACCCCGCTGCGCGAGAGCCTCAAGCTGCTCGCCGCCGAAGGCCTGGTGCAGCTGGACGCCGGCCGCGGCAGCCGGGTCACGCGGCTGACGCTGGAAGACCTCAACCAATTGTTCCCGGTGATGGCGATGCTGGAAGGCCGCTGCGCCCACGATGCGGTCAAGCGCATCGACGCGGCCGGCGTGCAACGCCTGGAAGAGCTGCACGCGGCAATGGAAGCCGCCGCCACCGCTGGCGACCTGGCCGAGTACTACCGCAACAATTACCTGATCCACGAGACCGTACAGCAGTACGCTGGCAATCCGTGGTTGATCCGCGTCACCCACGATCTGCACCGCATCCTCAAGATGCACCGCGGCCGGCAGCTGTTGACGCCCGGGCGCATGGCGCAGTCGCTGGCCGAGCACCGCGAGCTGATGGCCTGCGTACGCCGCGGCGATGCCGAAGGCGCAGAGCGCACGATGCACGGGCATCTGCTGAGCCAGGGCCAGGCCTTGGCGGCGTACGTGGCAGCGGGTGGTATGTTGAACGTGCCGGCGCCATTACCGAGGGTGGGTGGGGTCTAGAAGTCGGCGCTGTCCGGGCGCACCACCACGCGCACCGAGAGCGCACGTCCCTTCTCCCATCAGGAGAAGGTGCCCGAAGGGCGGATGAGGATACGTGCGCACGCAGCACCGGGACGCTTCTCGCTCCTGCGAATCCCCAATCCCCAATCCCCACCGCCTACTTCCCGCCCAACGCAAGCAAGTCATCCACGCGTTCGATCAACCGCGTCTCAGCCAAGCCGACAAACACGTTCGGATGCGCATAGCCCCAGGCCACCGCGGCAAACGGCAGACCCACCACTTGCGCCGCCTCCCAGTCGGCGACCTGGTCGCCCACGTACACCGCCTGCGCTGCGGTATGCCCGGTGCTGCGCAACACGCGACGCAAGGCGCGCTGTTTGCCCAGCAGATGCGCACCGCCGTCGATCACTGCGAACTTCGCGCTCAGCTCCTCGCCCAGCGCGCGCTGCACATTCTCCACCGAGTTGGACGACACCAGGGCCAGGCAGGTGCCGCGGGCGTGCAGGGTCTGCAGCACCTCGGCAATGCCGTCGAACAAGGCCATCGGCGGGGCGGCGCGCATCAGGCGGATGAAGTCGGCAGCCACCAGCGGGATGCGCCAGCTGCTCAGGCCCGATTGCTTGAGCAGCTGGCGGGTGCTCAGGCGGCGTGCGGCGTCCACTTCATGCGCTTGCGCCGCGCGGAAGCCGTGCCGCTCGGCCAGTACGCGCTGCGTGCTCAGAAAGAAACCGAACGAGTCGGCCAGGGTGCCGTCGAAATCGAAGATGATCAGCTTAGGCATCGCAACGCAGGGATCTTGGCGCCATAGCCTAACCATTGCTGCACACGCGCCGTACGCAGACACGCCACCGATGTGCGCGCAGGCGAGGTGGCGCCGCAAAGCGATCGGCACAACCACTGCAATCATCGCCGGACGGTGCGCGTCCGATGACGGGGGCGGCATGTACCACGCGTATCCTTCTGCCGAGCGCGCCGCCTACATCCAGCCGGCGCCGGTTCGCGGTGCGGCGCTGGCCGCACTCAGGCCTCGGCGAAATGCGGCACGATCGGCGTATCGCCTTGCGCATGCTGTTCGATGACCTTGCGCTGCATCGCCGCCAGGTAGGCATCCAGTTCTTCGGTGGAGGCGAAGACATCGCTCAGCGGCACTGCCTTGACCATGTCGAAGACCTTGCGGATCTGCGGCTGCGGGTTGGTCACCAGCACCTTGCCCTGGCGCGTGGCCAGTGCCTTGCGCGCCTTGAAGATGCAGCGGATGCCGGCGCTGGAGATGTATTCCAGCGCGTTCAGGTCCAGCACCAGCGTGGTGATCAGGGTGCCCAGCAGCGGTGACAGCGCCGCGTCCAGATCCTGGTAGGTGTGGGTGTCCAGGCGCCCGGTCAGGATGACGCGTTGACGGGTGTCCTGCGGCGGGTCGATCTGAATGGCGAGCGTGGTCATGACAGTGCCTCGGGGACGGGGGCGTACGGGTGGAGCAGGGTGACGCGCACCACGTTGTATGCACCATCGCGGCGGTAGTCGATGTGATCGGCGAACTGATGCACCAGGAACAGCCCCAGCCCACCGATCGCGCGCTCGTCGAGCTCGGCACTCAGGTCCGGCATCGCGGCGGTGCTGGGGTCGAAGGCGCTGCCGGGGTCGTGCATCTCCAGCACCAGCGCCTGCGGGTCCAGCTGCAGTTGCAGGCGCAGCGGCTGCTCGGCGCACTGGCCGTGGGTGAGCGCATTGCAGCCGAGCTCTTCCACGATCAGCCGCACCTGGCCGATGCGCTCGGCGTGCAGGCCTTCCAGCGTGAGCGAGTGTTCCAGCGCGTCGTTGGCGCCGGCCAGCTGGGCCAGCGAGGGCGCGATGGCCAGGTCGAGCTTCATCAGGTCGTTGCCTTTCCGGGGGCGTCCCGGCCAGCGTCTGCGACCCGCCCAGCATGCTCCTGGCGCAGCCGGATCGCCAGCAGGGTGATGTCGTCGTACGGGTCGGCCTGGCCGGTGAAGTGGGCGATGTTGGCGATCACCGCCTTGCACTGCGCCGCCGCGCTGCGGCGTGGCCGCAAGGCGCCGAGCAGGCGCTCCAGCCCGTAGCTGGCGCCCTGCTCGTCCATCGCCTCGGTCACCCCGTCGGTATAGCCCAGCAGCGTCTGCCCGGCGCTCATGCGGCCCTGCAGCACCGGGTAGGCCACCTGCGGCTCGATCCCCAGCGGCGCGCCGGTGTCCAGCGGCAACGGCCGCGCGCTGCCGTCGATGTCGATCAGCACCGGCGGCTCGTGGCCGGCACTGGCCAGCCAGTAGTCGCCGCTCACCACGTTGATCACCCCGCACAGCACCGTGGCGAACATGCAGGTGTCGTTGTTTTCCGCCAGCCGCGTGGAGGCGGCGATCAGGATGCTGTCCGGGCGCGTATGCCGGCGCGCGGCGATTTCCAGCACGCTCACCGCGCGCGCCATGAACAGGGCGGCCGGCACGCCCTTGTCGGACACATCGCCCACCACAAACCACAGCAGCCCCGGCTCGGTCTCGACGAAGTGGTAGAAGTCGCCGCCCACCGCCTTGGCCGGTTCCAGCCAGGCGCAGGTTTCCAGATGCGAACTGGCGCGGTCGAAGGTGCGCCCGGAGGGCAGCATCGCCTGCTGGATCTCGCGCGCAATCTGCAGCTCGCTGTGCATGCGCTCGCGCGCGGCGGTCATCTCGCCGATCTGCGCGATGTGGTCGCGGATCGCATCGCGCGCGCTGTCGAACGCACGCGCCATCACGCCCACCTCGTCGCGGCGTTCGATGTGCTGCAGCGGGTATGCGAATTCGCCACGGCGAAAGTGCTCGGCGGTATCGGTCAATTCCTCGATCGGGCGCGTCAGCTTGCGCGTGATCCGCCCCATCAGCCACCACCACACCACCGCGCCCAGCAACGCCGCCAGCGCCACCCACGCGGCCAGCCAGTTCAGGCCCGCCAGCACATAGCCCTCCGAGGCGGACAGCACAAAGGTCCAGCCGCTGCGCCCCACCGTTGCGCTATGGGTCAAAAAGCGCTCGCCATCCGGTGCGGTGTGCGCAAACGAGATCGGCTGGCCCGCCGCCACCGCGCGCTGCAACGGCAGCAGGTCGGGCCGCGAATGCGCCACGTAGCGCTCCAGCGTGTAACGCAGGTTGAGCGCCGGGTCGGGGCTGAACACCAGCATGCCCTCGGGCGACAGCAGCATCGGCTGGATGCCGATGTCGCGCGGCAGCTGGTCGATGATCTCGCGCAGGTGCTGCAGCGGCAGGTCCACGCTGACCATGCCCACCGGCGCGGCATCCACCGCATCGCCCGGGCGGCGCAACGGCAGGTTGTAGCTGGTGTACAGCGCGTTGCCGCCATTGGCGTTGAGGTACGGCTCTGACCACCACGCGCGGCCTTCGCGCTGGGTGCGCAGATACCACGGCATCGCGCGGTAGTCGTAGCCCAGGTCCTGCACCGATTTCTCCAGCACGCGCGTGCCGTCGCGATGCACGTACCAGACAAACCCAGTGTCGCGCGCCTTCTGCGTGCGCGGCTCGATGATCAATCGCGCCGCACCGATATCCGGGTCGCCGCTGAGCGTGGCCAGCAGCAGCGCGCGCAGATTGAACGGCTGCAGCCCCACCGCGCTGCTGCTGGCCGCCAGCGTGCGGCCGCTCACCTGCACCGAGTCGAGCATCGCCGCCAGGCTGCGCGCGGTCTGCTCGGTCAGGCCATCCACCTCGGTGCGCGCTGCCTCCACCAACTCGGCGCGTGCGCCCAGGTAGAACACCGTGCCCAGCAACGCCAGCAACACCACCAGCACGGCGGTAGCGGCCAGCAACACGCGCATGCGCAGGCTGTGCCGCCAGTGCACCCGCGGGGTGACGGCCACGCGGTCGGCTGGCGATGTGGGACCCGTGGCGATGGCGCGCTTCCGTGGCGGCGGATGGCCCGATCATGGCAGTTTTGCGGCCGCCGGCAACCGGCTCACGGCCGCCTCATCCTCAGCTGCCGTAAATTGACCCCAGCGGGTCAAGCAAACTAGATTGACTCCCCCTATCGCCATGGAGGCCGGCCTTGCGCCAGATTCTGACCCCGAGCCTGCTGGCCCTTTTGCTTACGGCCTGTAACGCCCCGGAGACCAGCATGACCCAGACCCAATCCCCCGCAACCGAGGCCGCCGCAGAAGCCGACGTCGAGGCCGGTGGCCGCGGCCTTGCCAAGTTGAATCCCAACCCGCGCAAGGCCTACGAGGTCACGCTGACGCTGGACAAGGCGCCCGGCGCCTTCGGATTGGTGCAGGGCGCGGCGCAATACGACGTCAGCAACGAAGCCGAATGCGGCAAGATCCAGCCCGAAACCGGCACCGCCGGGCGCATCACCAGCCAGGAAGACTTCGCACTCAAGAAGATTTCCGACACCGAGTACCGCGGCACCGTCTATCTGGACCTGATGCAGGACGAGGACTATTACGGCCGCGGCGTCTGCCACTGGGAATTCAGCGGTGCCAGCGTGCTGCTGAAGGCCACCGGCGCAGAGGAAGAGACCCGCTTCCTGTCGTTTATCGAAGGCAAGACGGTGACTGCGCAGCAGCCACAGACGAAGTACTACTGGAAGGAGGGGTATCCGCGCTCGGAGTCCAAGAGCTTTCCGGACACCGGTGAGCTGAGCCCGGACAAATTCAAGCCGGAAATCCGCGACAATCTCTTCACCATCACATTGGCTGCCAAGGAAGTTGCGCCATGAGCATCCCATCGCCGCACTATGCGGGCTTGTCGGAAGATGTCTACAAGGATCGCGCCGTCGGCCGGCGCGCGCCAGGTCAGGAAGAAATCGTCGTGGTCGAGGGGCAGCGTTATGCGGTTCTCGACCACGTCAACAACAAGGCCACCGGCTATCAAGGCACCATCTACCGGCGTGAAGGCAGCGGCGACATCGTGGTCGCCCATCGCGGCACCGAGGGCGCGGTCAAGGACATTCTCACCGATGCGACCATGGTCACCTCGCGGACCAATCCGCAGGCAGCCGACGCGCTCGCGCTGACCAAAAACGCGATGGACATTGCCAAGGACGTCGGCAAGCGAACCGGGCACCAACCCGAAGTCACCGTCACCGGCCACTCCCTGGGCGGTGCGCTTGCGCAGGTCTCCGCGCACCATTACGACCTCAAGGGCGAAACCTTCAACGCCTACGGTGCAGCCAGCCTGAGTTACCGCATTCCCGAAGGCGGCAACAGCGTGATCAACCACGTGATGGCGTCAGACCCGGTCAGCGCGGCCTCGCCGCATTTCGGGCAGGTGCGCATCTACGCCAAGCCAGATGAAATCGCCACGTTGAGCGGCGCCGGTTACAGCAACAGCAAGGCCAATTTCCTGATTCCCGACTACCCGCTGGTGGCGGCCGGCGGTTCGCTGGGCGCGCACAAGCTGGGCAACTTCCTGGGCGAACATTCGGCGCTCACCGACCCTAACGCGCGTCCGCTTGCCGAAAAGAACGCGCGCATGATCGACGAATACCGCAGCGATGTGGACGGGCTGCGCACCGGCACCACCATCCTGACGCGCAGCGCGCGCGGCCTCGGCCAGGACGCCATCGACGCCATCCGCGGCCCGCTCGCTCCGGGCGAGCCTGCCAAGCGCGACGCGCGCGAGCACGGCAACGAGCACACCTCGCTGCGTATCGACCAACCGGGGCATGTGGGCAATGCCCTGTTCCAGGACGCGCAGCGTGGCGTGCACGCACAGGACGCACGTGCAGGGCGCGCGCCCGACCAGCAAAGCGCCCAGTTGTCCGGCTCGCTCGCCTCGGAAATGCACGCCGCCGGCGGCCAGCGCATCGACGCGGTGATGATGAGCCCCGATGCCGCACGCACCTTCGCCGTGCAGGGCCGTGTGGACGACCCCGCGCAGCTGCGTGTCAGCGTGGAAACCATGACCGCCATGAACACCCCGCTGGAGCAGAGCAGCCAGCGGGTGGCCGACAACGCCGCACGCCAAGCGGTGGCGCTGGAGCAGCAGCAAACCCAGACCCAGCAACAACAGCAGGGCGCACGCGCGCTGGGCTGAGCGCGCTCATGCATGCGTGGCGTTGGGCAGCCGACAAAACGGCTGCGCAGCCGGCAGGTGGGCGCGGCCGTTGCCCGGAATCGGGATGGACCAAGGGTTCACTGCAGTGCCGGGCGCGCCAGCCGCACCATCTGACGGCCGCTCGCTACGCGCTGGGAGTCGCGCTTGATGCGGTGACTGCGCCCGACCCGCAGGGCTGACGCGGCGACGCGTCGATCTGCCAACTGCCGCCATCGAGTGGCGTGTAAGAAAAACGCCGGCTTACCCGGCGTTTTTCGTTTCGGTCGCTGCCCATCCATGGACGCGAGCGTATCGAGTGCGCCGAGCGGGCAGGGCAGCAGGAAGGCGGGCGGTCTTCACCCGTCGGGCTGCTGCTGTCGAGCTGGAGTCGCACTTTGCCGCGCAGCGCCGGTGACGGTGATCGAGCCGGGTTGGTCGTTCCAGAATCAGCTGTTAGCCACAGCCACAGCCACGGAGCCGCAGTCACGCAGCCGCAGTCACAGCGCAGCCGCTGCGCGCGGTGAGCGGTGAGCTGCGTGCGTACGGCGATGGTGTGCGCTTCCAGCAACGCGCCCCGGTGCCGGGAAGCCCGCAGCACGTCGCCGCACCGCATCGCATCGAGCCCAGGTCTGCTTGTGCTGCCCTAACAGTCGACCACGCCTGTCACCTCTGCGACGGATCGCCAGTGACAGACCCGCTGCGCACTACCGCGCCGGTTTTCTGTTGCACCCGCACAACAACGCGCTGGCGAAAATATCGCCAGTTCGCT
The DNA here is from genome assembly GCF_040203315.1 of Xanthomonas sp. WHRI 8393. Taxonomy (NCBI): domain Bacteria; kingdom Pseudomonadati; phylum Pseudomonadota; class Gammaproteobacteria; order Lysobacterales; family Lysobacteraceae; genus Xanthomonas; species Xanthomonas sp. WHRI 8393. Next base: position 763,939 of record NZ_JBEGGL010000001.1, read on the forward strand.
GGCGCAAGGCGTTTGCCGCCGCGAGATATGCCGCAACCACGCAGCAGCTATAGCGGGCGCGACCGCATTGCGCCGCCGTGCTGCAATCGCCACCGTTTCGCGGCGTGTCTGGCCGCTGCGGGCGGCGCCACATCGCCACAGGCACGCGGCGAATTCAGGGGGATCAGGCAGGGCGCCATGTGGCGCGACATCCATCGATCAAGGGAGAGGGTTCATGCACGTTTTTCGCAAGGGGTACCACCGTTTGCTGCTGGTGCTGTTGCTGGGTGGCCTCAGCGCCGGCGCCGGCGCGCAGGGCATCGCCAAGGGCGCCGATGTCAGCTGGCTCAACCAGCAGGCCGCCGCCAACCCGCCGCAGGTGTTTCGCGATGCGGCCGGCAACACCACCGACTTCATCAAGCTGTTCAAGGATGTGGGTGGCAACGCCATCCGCCTGCGCGTGTGGGTCAACCCGTCCGGCGGCTGGAACGATGGCCGTGACACCCTGGACAAGGCCAAGCGCGCCGCCGCGCAGGGCATGCGCATCATGATCGACTTCCACTACAGCGACAGCTGGGCCGACCCCGGCAAGCAGACCAAGCCGGCCGCCTGGGCGGGCCACTCCGTCGCCCAGCTCAATACCGATGTCTACAGCCACACCCAGGGCATCCTCAAATACCTCAAGGACAACGGCATCACCGTCAGCTGGGTGCAGGTGGGCAACGAGATCAACAGCGGCATGCTGTGGAACGAGGGCAAGACGCCCAACTTCGCCACGCTGGGCCAGTTCATCAATAGCGGCTACAACGCCACCAAGGCGGTGTACCCCAACGCCAAGGTCATCGTGCACCTGGCCAACGGCTACGACAACGCCAACTTCCGCTGGTTCTTCGACAACCTGCGCTCGGCCGGCGGCAAGTGGGACGTCATCGGCATGTCGCATTACCCGCCGGTCGGCAGCTGGCAGGACTACAACAACCGCCTGGACACCAACATGCGCGACATGATCTCCCGCTACGGCAGCGACGTGATCGTGGCCGAGGTCGGCATGGACTGGCAGCAGGCCGCCACCACCCGCGCCATGCTCACCAACCTGCTCAGCCGCAGTAGCGCCATCGGATCGCGCGTGCTCGGCATCTTCTACTGGGAGCCCAACGCCTACCCCGGCTGGCAGGGCTACACCATGGGCGCGGTCAACAACAACGGCCAGCTGACCGAAGCGCTACAAGCGTTCTGACCACCCGACCGCGGTAGGAGCGCACCCGGGCGCGACGGGCTTTACCGATAACGCCCCTCGCGCCCAGGTGCGCTCCTACAGAGCGCCAGGCACGTACGCGCGCACCCGGGCGCGACGGGCTTTGCCGGTAACGCCTCTCGCGCCCAGGTGCGCTCCTACGGGGCAGGCGTGTCGGTCCATTCCGGCCGGTGGCCCTTATCCTTTGGTCGTATACCGGCAGCGCCCGCTGCACCGGATCGTCGTCCCAGCCGGCATCGGTACCCCACCCGCGCACAACACCGTCCCATTCCATACGCACCCGTAGCGAGGAATGGCAACAGGTGCGTGCGGTACACTTGGGGGTTCACGAATTCACGATGTCGACACACCCGCGGGGTGTGTCCCCCCGGGAGCGCTAATGAACTGGTTGAACGAAGTGCTGCACAACGATCCGAACCCGCTTGAGACGCAGGAGTGGCTCGAATCGATCAAGGCCGTCATCGACGTCGAAGGCCCGGAGCGCGCCCATCAGCTGCTGGAAGGCATGGTCGAACAGACCCGCCGCGCCGGCGCTTACCTGCCGTTCTCGCCCACCACCGAGTACGTCAACACCATCGCACCGGCCAACGAGGCCAAGAACCCCGGCGACTCCGCGCTGGAGTGGAAGATCCGCTCGATCATCCGCTGGAACGCCATGGCCACCGTCGTGCGGGCCAACCGCAAGCCGGGCGACCTGGGCGGCCACATCGCCTCGTTCGCCTCCAGCGCCACGCTGTACGACGTGGGCTTCAACCACTTCTGGCGCGCGCCCAGCGACCAGCACCCGGGCGATCTGCTGTTCATCCAGGGCCATAGCGCCCCGGGCGTGTACGCCCGCGCCTTCCTGGAAGGCCGCATCAGCGAAGCCCAGCTGGACAACTTCCGCATGGAAGTGGACGGCCAGGGCATCTCCTCCTACCCGCACCCGTGGCTGATGCCCGAGTTCTGGCAGACCCCTACCGTGTCGATGGGCCTGGGCCCGCTGGCCGCCATCTACCAGGCGCAGTTCATGCGCTACCTGGAAAACCGCGGCCTGATCGAGAAGTCCGACCGCAAGGTGTGGTGCTTCATCGGCGACGGCGAGAGCGACGAGCCGGAAACCCTCGGCGCCATTGCGCTGGCCGGCCGCGAAGGCCTGGACAACCTGATCTTCGTGGTCAACTGCAACCTGCAGCGCCTGGACGGCCCGGTGCGCGGCAACGGCAAGATCATCCAGGAACTGGAAGGCGTGTTCCGTGGCGGCGGCTGGAACGTCATCAAGCTGCTGTGGGGCGGCTACTGGGACGCCCTGCTGGCCAAGGACACCGACGGTGTGCTGCGCAAGCTGATGATGGAAACCGTCGACGGCGAATACCAGAACTGCAAGGCCTTCGGCGGCGCCTACACGCGCGCCAACTTCTTCGGCAAGTACCCGGAGACCGCGGCCATGGTCGCCGGCCTGTCCGACGACGACATCTGGCGCCTGAACCGTGGCGGCCACGACCCGCACAAGGTGTACGCCGCCTACCACCAGGCCGTGAACACCAAGGGCATGCCCACCGTGATCCTGGCCAAGACGGTCAAGGGCTACGGCATGGGCTCGGCCGGTGAGGCGCTCAACCCCACCCACCAGACCAAGAAGCTGGACGACGCGGCGGTCAAGCACTTCCGCGACCGCTTCAACATCCCGGTGACCGACGCCCAGCTGGAAGACGGCCAGGTGCCGTTCTACCACCCCGGCGAAGATTCCCCGGAAGTGCAGTACCTCAAGGAGCGCCGCAACGTGCTGGGCGGCTTCCTGCCCTCGCGCCGTCCCAAGGCCAGCAAGTCGTTCGTGGCGCCCACGCTCGACAAGTTCGAGCGCCTGCTCAAGGACAGCGGCGAGCGCAGCTATTCCACCACCATGTCCTTCGTGCAGAGCCTCAACATCGCCCTGCGCGACAAGGAACTGGGCCCGCGCATCGTGCCGATCGTGGCCGATGAGGCGCGCACCTTCGGGATGGAAGGCATGTTCCGCCAGATCGGCATCTATGCCCCGTTCGGCCAGAAGTACAAGCCGGTCGATGCCGACCAGCTGATGTACTACCGCGAAGACCAGACCGGCCAGGTGCTGCAGCAGGGCATCAGCGAGCCGGGCGCCATCGCCTCGTGGATGGCCGCCGGCACCAGCTACTCGGTGTCCGACGTGCCGATGCTGCCGTTCTACATCTACTACTCCATGTTCGGCTTCCAGCGCGTGGGCGACATCGCCTGGCAGGCAGCGGACATGCGCACGCGTGGCTTTCTGCTCGGTGGTACCGCCGGCCGCACCACGCTCAATGGCGAAGGCCTGCAGCACGAAGACGGCTTCAGCCAGGTCATCGCCGGCTCCATCCCGAACGTGCGTAGCTACGACCCGACCTTCGGCTTCGAAGTCACCGTCATCATGCAGCACGGCATGAAGGCGATGATGGAAGACCAGATTGACGAGTACTACTACATCACCCTGATGAACGAGAACTACGCCCACCCCGGCATGCCGGACGGCGCAGCCGAGGGCATCATCAAGGGCATGTACCTGCTCAAGGACGCCGGCAAGCCCAAGAAGGGCGAGCTGCGCGTGCAGCTGCTGGGCAGCGGCACCATCCTGCGCGAGGCCATTGCCGCGGCCGAGCTGCTGGACAAGGACTTTGGCGTTACCGCCGACATCTGGTCCTGCCCCAGCCTCAACGAAGTGCGCCGCGACGGCTACGCCGTGGAACGCTGGAACCGCCTGCACCCGGAGGCCGAACAGCGCAAGCCCTACGTCACCCAGCTGCTGGAAGGCCGCCAGGGCCCGGCCATCGCCGCAACCGACTACGTGCGCGCCTTCGCCGACCAGATCCGCGCCTTCGTCCCGATGACCTACACCGTGCTCGGCACGGATGGGTTCGGTCGCTCGGATACGCGTGCCAACCTGCGTCGCTTCTTCGAGGTCGACCGCTACTACATCGCGCACGCGGCGATTGCCGCGCTGGCGAAGGATGGCAAGATGACCGGCAAGGATGTGGCCCGGGCGATCAAGCAGTACAAGATTGATCCTGAGAAGGCGAATCCTGTTGGGGTTTGATTGGGCCGGCGAAATAGGAGTGGCAAAGGCGGCCTTGTAGCCGCCTTTGCTTTTATGGGTACTTCGATCTCAAGTGGTTAGCAGGCGCGAGTTCATGTAGTTGACCAGCCGCACCTAGCGGCGCAACCTAATGTCAGGCAGGGTCAAAATTCTGCTCACTTCCCATACTGGCGCAATCGCGTAATGCATTGGCCGATGCACATCCTAATTATTGGACGCCATGTCAACCGAAAATTTGGACCAAGAAGACGAGAAATTACTGCCACCGGATGCCGTTGACGATGACGATACCGGTGGCGGGGCAGGCGAAATTCAACCTTGGAATCCGACTAAGATTCGGATTACTACTAAGAACTTTACTTTACGCGAAGTCGTTGAGCAGATCCGACAGGATGAAATCGATCTGTCGCCTGATTTTCAGCGAGAGTATGTGTGGAAACGGCGACAGCGCACAAGGTTGATTGAATCAATCTTGCTCGGGATTCCCTTGCCTGCCTTTTATTTCAACCAAGAGCACGACGCGACCTACCAAGTGGTCGATGGTGTACAGCGCCTTTCAACGATCTCCTTGTTCATGGGGAATGGGCATGAACTCAGTGGCTCGGATCTTGAGTACCTCAAGGATCTTGATGGCCTCACCTACGAGCAACTAGATCAGGCTTCGATGCGTCGTTTTCGAAGTGCGCAAATCGTGGTCCATATCATCGAGCCGCAGACGCCTGATGAAGTTAAGTACGACATTTTTGGTCGTGTCAATACGCTGGGCAGTCCCTTATCTACACAGGAGATAAGGCACGCAATGAGTAAGTCGCGATCCCGGAAATTCCTTTGCGAATTGACAGAACTCCGTGCATTCGACGATGCCACTGGGAATAATTTCCTCCGGCGCGATCGAGAAGATCCTTCCAAATGGGTGCGCGATACTGGTCGAATGATGAATCGTGAGTTAGTGCTGCGATTCTGTGCATTTCTTGATTTTGATGTGGACAGCTACAGGCAATTTGCAAGCCTAGATGCTTACTTGGCAGACTTCACCAAACGGCTCGATGAGCGGCCCGCGAGTAAGCCGGGACTTAGTCAAAGTTCATTGGATGAAATTCGGAAGAAATTTGAGGCGGCAATGATGTCCGCCTCATTTGTGCTTGGAAAGTACGCCTTTAGGCGTGTGACACCTCAAGCTAGCAAGCGCGGCCCAATCAATCGTGCTGTTTTCGAAGCGCAAGCTACAGCGCTTGCGAAGTTTCCTACTGAAGCTCTGCTAAGTAAAAAGAATAAAGTCATAAAAGAGCTAATAGATCTCTTTAATGACGATGAGTATGTGCGCTCTGTAACCGTAGGAACAGGGGATCCACGTCGAGTGCTGCATCGTTTATCCGCAACGCATGAGGCAGTCATAAGGGCGCTTTCGTGATTGATAATATTAGGATTAAAGGGTTTAAGCGCTTTAGTGATATTTCGCTGGCGATGAAGCCGCTGACAGTTTTGACAGGGTTGAATGGCGCCGGCAAAACATCAGTTGTCCATTCTTTGCTTTTAATGCGGGAAGCGACAAAAAGCCAAGCCGTAATGCTGGGTGGTCCTTTTAATCTCCAGCTCGGAACAGCAGAAGATATTGTGAACTGGAATTCCCTTGGTGGAATAGAATTTCAGGTGGAGGAAGGCGGCGCTCTGTTCGACTGGGTACTTGAATCTCCTGCCGATGAGTCGCGCTACCTAATGGCTTCTATCAGCCCTGATCCGCTGCCGTTTGCATTTCAGGCGATGCCCCGACGCTTTACTTACCTATCGGCCGAGCGCTTGGGGCCAAGAGGCAGTGTTGGTGCGTCTGCACTTCCGTCCGATGACCTTGAAGTTGGGGTACGCGGCGAGTACTCCGCCCAGATTATTGAGAGCACGGGCGGTAAGCCAGGATTTACAGATCGACGTCACCCAGACTCAAGCGAACTATCGCTATTAAAGTATGAGATCGAACGTTGGCTCGGTGAGCTTACCCGTCCATTGGCTATTGAGGCAGTTCATCATGAGGCTGCAGACGCTTATGCTTTGCGCTTTCAGGTCCCCACAAGTGGCCAATGGGTGCGTGCTCCCAATATGGGTTTCGGAGTTTCGTATGCATTGCCTGTGGTTGTTGCAGGTCTAACCGCTGCCAGTGGTGGCCTACTGCTTATCGAAAACCCTGAGGCACATTTGCACCCCGCCGGCCAGTCTAGGATGGGTGTTTTCCTCGCGTGGCTTGCGTCCAAAGGAGTTCAGGTTCTAGTTGAAACGCATTCGGATCACGTGCTAAATGGTATGCGTCGGGCTATAGCTGAGAATGATCTCCTTGCTGCCGAAAATGCCGTAGTTCAGTTCTTTGATGACTCGGAAGAAGTGGCAAAAGAGTTACACTTCACTGAGCGTGGTGGTGTCTCGCATTGGCCTGAAGGGTTCTTCGACCAGTATCAAATTGACGTTGCGGCACTCGGTCGCGTCCGTCGCGCAGGGGGAAGTAATGGCATTCGTCGTTGAAGGGGACGATTGGGATTTTCAGGGGAAGGCTCAGCATGAAGTTCTAGATGCATTAGACAAATTTTTTGAAAAGCTCGATCGCGCAGCGAGCGACAAAGTAAAAGTATGGTTCGGAGAAGACTTTAGCAGCCGTCCCATACTGGGGGGCAGTTCGATTTGGGACCTATGTGCTGAGGGTTTCGCTATAAGCATTCCGCCTGAGGTCTCTCAGGAACTCGCAGCTCATCTTGGTCGAGGGCTCTATTATGTCGATGAGCCCGATTGGCCAGCGGGTTTTCCGGAAGATGGGGTGATCTCGATCGACGGTGGGCCAGCTAGAGAGAATCTTGATGCTGCATGGGCCCACCATAATGTCCGCACGGGCAAAGCGGTTGCTTGCATTGGACTTTGGCGTAATGGGGTCTTCACGACGGCAACAAGTATGGGCATGACCAATCTTCACTGGCTTGGAGATGGACCCGCTGGGGCTGCAGAATTTTGGCAGGATGCGATTGATGTGGAGGGCAACTCGCTCGCTTCATTCGTGCGACTAGCGCCGAAGGCATATCCAAGGCTCTATTTCTTTGGAGGAGTGTTAGCGCAAGCCAATCAACTTGCAGGGGGGTACTACGCCAACTCGGCTGCCTTAAAACGACATCTAAAGATACTTGACGAAGCTGCCCATTGGGCATTCACCGCCGCTCCACCTGCGCTATCGCGTCACGAAGTGGCTGGGCCGCACGGTATCCATCCTACAAATCAGCTGATTGAGCGGCGATTCACAGCACTTACGCTAGACGTCTCTCCGGAAAATCCTAATGTCTATATCGATAGAAGGTGTCGGGAAGCTAGACAGATCACTATTGCAGGAAAAGGGTTCTACTGCGAGTGGCATTGCAAGCTAGAGCCGCACAGGAATCGTATCCATCTTCATGCTCCTGCTGCTGAAAGCGAAGGCAAGGTGGTTATCGCTTTTTTTGCCGAGCACCTTCCTTTGCCGTAGTTGAACTAACAAGGTCAGGTTTTAAGGTTTCCTTACGCTTTACTGCACCAGCGTCATTTGGAGTCGCACGGCTTGCAGTAATGTGCGCGAGCGTTTCAGCCAGCGTGCAATGACGGGGCAGCTTCACTTAGCATTCGATGTCGCTCGGTTTACGCTGCCGATGAGCGAGCTCTACGCCCGCAAAGCGACGGGTCTTGGCTTCGACCATCTCGCGGAAGGCGTGGCGGCCTAGGGCTCGCTGCTGCTGAGATAAAGACGGATGTTCAGTTCGTCAGACAGGATTTCATCGAGAAGGGCGCGGTAGGCCTTGGATAGCCAAACCGGGTCGCTTCAAGCGCAAGCCAACAGGGATGTCGCGTCAGTGTGGAATGCCCGCGTTGCCTAGATTGACTGGGCATCTTGACCGGCCATACGCCAAAGGATCATCTGTTGCGTGAGCGTGCATTATATATAAGAGCGGTAGCAGCGAAGTCCATAGTCAATGTTTGCAAAGGACTGATTGATAGTGCCTCCCCTGCACTGTGCCGAATAAGATCTTGATGAAAATTCAATGCCACCAAGCAATTGTACAAACCATCACATAAGTCTTTCGAAATTTTAGAATTCTACTAGTTTACCCGCCTGTAGGTGTTTGACTGATTCATTTGAAAACAACGTCATTTCTATCAAGTTGCTTGTTGAGCGTGATCAAGAATATCTTTTGCAGAAACAAGGACATAACCCGGCTTCGCTCGAAGCGCGTGGTTGTGCTTCTCTTCATTTGAGTGTACCAAGCCAAGAGTGCCCAGTAATCCACCAAGCGCAGAGACGGGGCCATCGGCAAGAAGACAGGCCGCACTCACTGCGAGGCCCAGAATTCCTGCAGAGTTTCGCCTAAGTGAGGGTGATCGCCTAGTTGCAGCGCTCAGTTCTGATCGAACTTCTGCGGCTTGCTCGCGTAGCTCCGCAACAATCTCTCTCCACTGATTGTCTGATCCTGGCAAATCATTTATGCCAGATAGACGACGTGCCATGAATTCACGCAGCTGCGGCAGAGCAACGCTTGCAGCATCGCGTAGCGATAACGTTTGCTCAATTGTAAGACTAGCAATCCACGGGAGTTCAGCGGTTCTGTTGGCCGCGAAGGCCATTAGCTCTGGCGACGTGAAGTGTACCCCGTCTGCGGATAGTAGAGCTGATATCCCGGTGGGAGAGTTTGAAAATACGCTACCTGAGGTCCATGCAGCGGCGCGCGCATCCCAAATGGTCGATCTGACCGCGTCATATACAAATGTCGATCGAAGATCTTCATCAGTCATTGTGCGGGTTGATTCACCCGAAAAATGTATGAAAAGAGCTGGTTCATATAGTGCGGTCAGATCAATGTGGCCCCCATCTTCATCGCGTTCAACCATCATCAGGTGACCAACCCTCGCGATCGCCTCATTGGTGAGATGTAACACTCTCTTGTCAAATTCATTCATGCAGGGAGCGCAAACTGACATGAAGGGGGACGTAAAGCAAAAAATCCCTGCCTCTATTAGTGGCTGCAAACGCTTCAGTACAGCGATATCAGCCGCAAGTCTGTATAGCTCGGCATTGGTTGGGCGCGATCTGAGTTCTAGTATGCGTTCGTAGAAGAAGTCATGAGCAGTGACCCTGTCAGACATCAACGCTACTGTTCGAGCAATCTGATCCGCATATCGAATCCGGCATTGCAATGCTTGACAAGCTCCTGTCGTGCCGAACAGATCGAGCCCTCCGCTCAGCACCGCCCTGAACTCCGGAGTGCTGCTGTCCATTCGCGGAAGAGGTTGCATAGAACCGAACTTCGTCTGATTTTTTAGGTCGCTAAGCATTGATTTTAGCTTTCTAAAAACCAAACGGGGATCCGAAAAATCGAAATTTTCGTTTAACAGCAGTGCTATATGTGCTGGCAGACCAGGCCTTGGATCAATCACGCGTAGCACCTGTAGTCAGTTTCCGATACCCGAAGTCTAAGACATTTCGTCGTTCCATTGGAGCGACGGGTTCAGGTTCACATATCAATCGAGAGTGCTAAGTTTGAAGGCAAAAGGGGACGGAGTTAATTAAGCAAACCGGTCGTACAGGCCTGCGCGGCGATGCCTCATAGCGGGGCTGTGTCGCTGCCGTCAGGCTGAGGTCTTCTTCTTGAGCAGGAGGCCGGCCATGCCGCGTCAGCCGCGTCTGGAACTACCCGGCGTTCCGATGCATGTCGTTCAGAGGGGCGTGAATCGGTGCGAGATCTTCTTGGACGATAAGGATCGGCATCACTATTGCCTGCTATTACGCATGGCCCGCGAGCGCTTTGCTGTGCGGTGCATGCGCTTGTGTTGATGGACAACGAAACCTCAGGGTCAAGTTAACCTACTCAGTCGGCGGTGTTCGGTTTGCGTGGCCGATGAGCGGCCCTGACGCCGGCAAAGCGGTTGGTCTTGGCTTCGACCATCGCGCGGAAGGCGTCGTGGCCCAGAGCTTGCTGCTGCTGTAAACGAAGGCGGATTCGGGCGAGCAGTTCGCCGGACGGGCTTCATCGAGCAAGGCGCGGTAAGCGTTGGATCACTCGATCGGGTCGCTAACAAGCGCAAGGCAATAGGGATGTGGCGCCAGTGCCGAGTGTCCGCGTTGCCCCAGATTGGCTGGGCAGCTGGACCAGCGATACGCGTCGGGTCGTCGTTCAGGCGAGTACCCACAGCTTGAGTTCAATGTAGCAATAGCAGCTAAGGACGTAGCGAGCACTATTCACAAGGTAGGCTTTGTAGTGCGCTTCCTATAGCGTGCCGGTGCGCCCGTGGCAGCCATTGAATAGCGCCAATTAATTGACTTCTTGATTTCTGAATATAAGTCTCAGATATTCATGTGCGAATAGAGCTAATGTGCTCGAAATAATAAAAGGGTATCCAGTGAAAAATTACCTTCTTTTGTTAGGTGCAGTGCTTGCGTCTGGCTGTGCATCAGCAGATTACAAGCCAAGTACGCCCGTTAGTCGTGTGCGGACTACTTCGTTATGTGCGGCATATGGAATGAGGGCGCCTGATAGAGGTAAGATCCGAGCGGAACTCTCCTCGAGAAATGCCATTAACGCAGAGGAGTGGGTGCACGTCGAGCGACGAGAGATAACGGTTGGGATGCGGGAGTGTGCCGTACAAGCGATAGTTCCAGTTGCTGGTGCTGCCAAATATGTCTCCCATAAGATTGCGGGGAAGTTGGTGTCTAGGGACGTTTACTACCGATGCAACGACGTTGGTTCATCTCAGTGTCCGTTATTGAAGATTAGCTATGACAAGGAAGGGGTGGTAACTAGTGTTGGTTCGGCGCCTGACGTGCCTTAGTTGATTAAGAGGCTTCATTGCGGAGGGGCTGGGCCGACCATGGAGAGTGCCTTGGTCTGGTTCGAAGTAACGGGTCATGCCGCTCACCAATTGACGACGCTCGGCTTGCGCAGCTAGTGGAGAGCCTAGCGCCAGAAACGCGGGAGGCCTTGGCTTCGACCATCACGCGGAAGGTATATTGGCCCATGGCGCCATGCTGCTGTAGATGAAGGCGGATGCTGGCGAGCAGTTCGTCGGACAGGGCTTCATCGAGCAGGGCGCGGTAGGTGTTGGGCCGCCCTTTCGGGTCGTTGCCAAGCGCAAGCCAACAGGGATATGGCGTCAGTGCAGGGTGCCTGCGCTGGCCAAGATGGGCTGGACAATCGGACTAGCGATACGTCGCCGGGGCGTCGGGCGGGCGAGTACGCGTTGGGCTGCTCCAAGAAGTTGGCTAAACCATTCGGGGACCAACAGCTGGAGCATCGGGTTCCATCGAAGGCTGCGCAGCAGCATGTTGGGCCAGTGCTGTACTGGAATTTTCGATAGTGGGAGGTTGCTCGCCCGCAAGTACCGATGCGCGGAATCCAGGAGTCGTTCCTACGACGAACACGTCGCCTTCCCGCTCAATGACCCGTCCCACCTTGGACATGTCATTTATTCCGGCTTCGTGCGCACGCTGAGCAGCGAAGGCGACCCGTTCATCGGAGATGTGCTGAGGCAACCCTTCTCGTAGTCCAGCGAAAAGACGATTTCCAGCATGCTCTGGATCAGTCATTGTCTTGGTCCGAGGGTTGCTACGTTCTTGCGATGAGTCATTCTGCCCAAGTGAGTTACTTGATCGTCCTTCGCGCACAGGCTCATTCACTTCAGGCGTGGATGGGGATGTCGGCTGTCGAGACTCCAGCTCGCGAATGGTGTCGATCAACGCATTGGGCGTTTCCACGGTGGGCAACCATGTACCTGCATCAATCTGCTTTCCAGTGACGCGAGACACCGTTTCGCTAGCCCACGACGAACAGTTGTTATTTAGTTCCCACGTGACATTCTCGCGAAGCGCTTGATCGAGGGCTTCGGTTTGAGCCGGTGAGAGTTCGTAGTAGCGGTCGGCATCAGAACGCTGTCCCTTTTCCATTCCGGAACGGATGTCGGTGCCAGCCCCGTTATCCTTCACCATCGGATGGTTGTCGGGCCACAATCCATAGTATTCCGTAGGCGAATCGCCTCGTTTGACCGTAATCCAGGCATGGCCGTCAGTCAGGCCGCCCTGTCCGCCATTGCTGTGTATTCCTAGCACAACGCGCTCATTAGCCGGTTCGGTGCCCATTGCATCGCTCCTTGACTGGAATTATGGAGTCAACGTCTCTTCGGTGTCTGCGTAGACCAGTACGACTTTTTCGCCCCCGTACGGTACGGTGACCTTCGGGGTCCAGGGCTCAGCGGATGGCAAGGCAGCCTTCGCCATGGCATCACACTTCTTATTGATGCCACATCTGCGGATGGCGATACGCAATACGCCGCCATCATTCACGAAATCAACGCCGGGAGAATAAAACAGACTTTCTGCAGGCATGTGGTACGTGATTTGAAGTGAATCGCCTGATTTTTCGATCTTGACCGGCTGAACATCATTCTTCTTGTAATCAGAGCGCATGTTTTCTCCTGCACAGGCAGTCAAGGTTGATAGTGCTAATAATCCCGTAGCAAAAATCAGTCTACTCTTTATATCCACGTTCATGCCCAAGTATGGGATCCGTCCTGCACGTTATCACCCGGTACTTCGACAAGCTAGAGACGGAACATGAGGAGGGGGCAAGATATTTAAGCAGAAGTGATGGGGCAGGTTCACTTATAAGTCATGGCGCTCGGCTTGCTTGGCCAATAAGCAGGCCTGACGCCAGCAAAGCGGCAGATCTTGGCTTCGACATCGCGCGGAAGGCATCGTGGCCCAGGGATCGCTGCTGCTGTAGATGACGGCGGATGCTGGCGAGCAGTTCGCCGCACAGGGTTTCACTGCGCAGGGCACGGTAGGCGTTGAATCGCTCAATTGGGTCATTGTCAAGCGCAAGCCAAAAGAGATGTGGCGTCAGTGCGGAGTGCCCGCGCTGGGCCAGATCGGCTGGGCAGCTGGATCAGAGATACCCGGCCGGGTCGGCGGTCAGGCGAACAAGTAGGCCAATTGCTTATGTGGCTAGGGAAGCGCAAAGGTGGGTTCGACGTCGGACCAATTGCTTCCATTCTCCTTCTTTGACGACACACAGAGTAGTTACTGTCCCGGGGCTAGGTCGCATGCCGACGGGGTTTCCTCAGTAAGTGAGGCTAGTCTCTGATGAATTGGATCTTGGTTTGCGTAATCAAAGCGGTGCCATTTGGAACAGGAGTTCCTCCCTGGCCTCGTTGAACAATGCAATTATCCGATGGCAGGCTATTCAGGACGCCATGCTGGCTGTCTGTGGCTAGTATTGCGCAACGCATCGATTGATCTGTGACCCTGAAGCTAAGGTTGTAGCTATGTCCGGGCAAGGGAGCAAAACTTACAACATTTGCACAAGAACGTTGCTGCCCAAATCTTCCCTCGCGGTATATGACGGCAAGAGAAATCGGACCTGTTGCAGGAATAGCAACGGCAGGTAGCTCCTCATGAGCCTCAGCGATGAGCTTTCCGCCGAGCTCGACCATCCTGCCGCGCGTGCACATATTGTCTCGTGACAGTAGTACGCTGTAATGCCTGCCCATCATCCCAGTTGAATCTGAGTCGGCAATGAGGCGCACATCGGCTGTAGGCTCGGCTGCATGAGGTTGGTAGTCTGACTTCATGACGACGGCACATCCATTGAGAGATATGATGCTTACAATCAGTGCTAGAAAAAATTTACTATTGCTCATTTATCAGGTGCCGGGCTTGTACAGTGTAATAAAGAAAGGATTTATTTAATTGCTAGTAGACTGGTAAGTACCGGGTCTTCATTAAGTCCATCTACTGTTGATATTTTTCCGGTTCGGCTGGCAATAATTGAATTTACGATAATTCCGCCCAGGGCGCCTCCGGCCGCAGATGCCCCCGTACTGCCTGTCACAGTACGCTGGGCAATGCCTTGAGCCGTATTTGGATCGAGCCCGTTGCCAAGATCGTTGGGGACAAAAAACAACGGTCTTGCTCCCCGTTTAAGGTCTTTATAAACAAATATCGCGCCCTGATATTCGTGGCGCTCAGTCCATGCTGGTTTGTTGCGGGGCTCCCAAAATGCGGACTGCTCAAAGCTCTTATCTTGACCAATCAGGATATAGCCGTCTTTCAATTCGAAGGTGCGCGTATAGATGCCGGGCCTTAATGTGTAGGTGAAACTATGGCCCCATGAGGAGGCCTTGGCGACGTAAGGGCTCCGCAGCTCGTACTCCTCTTTCATCACTGAAGTAGACAGCTTCTTTGGGTTGTAATCTTTCGCATTGCTGGCTCCAATCACTGCTAGAAACATGAAGCACAACATGGTCAATCGTGTTTTCATATATTTCCCCTTTTTTTATACGTGGTTTAAATGCAGTCTTCAGTAGGCGGTGTATGCACATCCTCCCATGTGACTTGGTGTCTGCGGTGCGTACGGCAGTTGGAAAGAGATGTTCTTATTGTACGTTGGCGCTATCTTGCCTATTTGCTTCAGCAAGCAACTGCTCATAGGACTGCACGCGAACGCGTAGCCGGATGAGATGCCAGGACATCCCATATGCAAACAAGAGAAGGAAAGCGAACACGCCTTGCATCATTGTGATCTTGCCCAGTACCGTCCAATCGCCCCAACGCCAGTCTTTTAGCTGGAGATAGAGTGCAAGTAGAACAGGCATGATCCCTAGCTTCTCCATGCCACCCGTAAACAACCCCAGGCGTTCGTGCATGTTGGTGCGCCGGTCGCGCATGAAGGCCTCGCGTCGACGTCGCTGTTCAAGCGGAAACGTTCTTAGTGCAGTCACGATGGCGTGATATTGGTGAAACTCTTGCTCCATCTGATTTGCATGCTCAGTGTAGGGACGGCGAAAGCTTGGTAGCTCACGTTTGACAAATAGCACCACAGAGACCAGGAAGCCGATCAACTCAACCGCCAGCCCGGTTGCTGCCCAATAGAACGCAGCCTTGCCTTCCAGTAGTGTTCCGAACACCATTCCAACAGCGGCACCCATGAGGCCAATTGCGAAGCTCCAGCGCTCAACCGGGCCGGCACGGCTTTCCCCAGTCACCTGTGAGTAGCGTGCCATCGCTGCAGAGAGCGATGAAAAACTCAGGTCAGGAAGCATCATGGCTTCGTCGCTTGCTTCGCTGATGGTTGCGCCAGCTGCTTCTTCCACTGAACTCATTATGCTTCCTTTGGCTAGCGGCTTCATCGCCCAGGCACCTTGCTTAGTATTCCGTAGCGCGTGGGCTTGCGCCAGCTACGCGTATAGCTGTATCGGATCTCGCCGGAGCTGCTATTGACACGCCACGCCCTGCACTCGCAATCTAAGCCCAAGGAGCGTCGAAACTCCTCACAGAGCGGTACCCACCTCCGTCAAACCGGTGGGTTTTTTGTGCCTGCATCCCGCAGGTACAAGCCGACGCAATGCCTGCGTCGGGAGGGCGGCTAATACAACACCCGCAAGGGGAATACGCCCGCCGGCTCTGTGCGGTTTCGAACCTCCCGACATCCCGTCGCCGTTGGCGGCGGTTCTTGGGTTGTTCCGGGAGGGCGTTGCCATGTCTACCGCACCATCCATGCCGGCATCTGTGCCAGTTGATCTTTTGCCAGCTTCCGCTCACCGCCTGCGGTGGGATATGGGCGATGTGCTGCGCAGGCTCGACGCAAGCACAGCTATTGAGCAGGCGAGCGCCCATTCTGCGCATCCGCTGAGCCGCCAGCTCGGTGTGTTACCGCACACCTCGCGCCGCCGGTTCGTACACAAGGCCGTGGCGTTACAGCAGCGCGTCGCCGCATCTACTAACCATCACCCGGAGGCGCCATGACACGCCGCCGCCCACCCACGGCATCTGCCAGCGCACGGCCCACCCGCACGCGTGCGCGCCCCGCACCGCCCAAACGGGTGCAGTGGGTTGTGGTGGAACCCGACCGCACCAAGCTGCCACCGATGCTGCCGCCCGACCCGGATGCCTCCCCGCAAGGCCCCGGCACGCTGCGCGCACCCCGCCGCGCCCGCCGCCCGCGCCAATGCACCGTCAGCTACACCCATTACCCCGGCGCCCACGACCACGCCGGCGACCAGCACGTGCCCCACGTTCGCCTCAGCGGCCTATGGCTGGAACAACTGGGCTTTGCCATCGGCACCAAGCTGCGCATCACCGCAAGCGAAGGGCAGCTGCTGATGGAGGTGTTACCGCCGGTGGAGGTGCCGCTGTAGCCGCGGTGCTAGATGTTGCCCACGCAGCATGCAAGACAATCCGTCCAGAGGCATAAGACGCGTGCTGCGTAATGATGTGTCTGCTTGATTAGTGCTTAGGTATAGTGGTCACGCGCCCTCTATCAGGCTTGCGCGCCGACCATGACCACCGAGTAGAGGTAAGTATGCGGATGTTGACTGCGGTGCTTTCAGTTTCCCTTCTATTGCCTAGCTGCAGTGCGGTGTCAGCCACCAAGGCGCGGCACTCCATTGCATATCCCACAGAACTCCAGGGGATGTGGGATCTGGGGCCACAATCGTGCAAGCTACCCTTGAATCCTGATTCTGATTCACCCATACGCATCGAGAAGACCCGGCTGCGTGGGTACGAGCACGAGGAGGTTCCGGTAGCAATCAAGCTTGTCTCCACCGGCCCGCACGCCTGGGTTGTTTCCGCCAAGTCGGACATTGCGCCAGATATAAAAACTGATGACTTGTACATTTTGAAGGGCGAGCATCTAGTGATTTCCGACGGTGAATCAGTCAAGCAGTATCGTCGGTGTAAATAATTGAGCAAGGTTTGACATGATCAAGGAGAGACGTCATGGCAGATGAAGACGGGAATGTCGTTCAACCTGCGCCGTACAGGCTGCAGCAATTTCATAGCCCCAGGCTCGGCAATCAGCGTGTCGAAGATTTCGAGGGTTTGGTCACCCATCATCCCGGGGCAAATGCGCGTGCTCAAGTAGTGGACGGCATTCCTGTCAATGTCGAAAACCCGCGTACCCGGTCTTACGGTGTGATTGGCGGGGAAATTCAGGAGCTGGAGACGCGTAGAACTGACGGCGGACCTTCCAGCGCTCTGGGCGCGGATCAGGTGCTATTGACCAAAGATTTCATGCTTGAAGATAGCCGGATCCCGCCAGGTGGTGCCAACGTTCGCGCCGTTGATGTGCCTTCGCCTGTTGCAGGCTATGTAGCCCGTGTTGATGCCGACCGGTTTGGTGCCGTAGATATCTACGATCGCAAAGGCGGCGAATTGGTCGCGCGCATCTTGCATCTGGATCCAGTTGGTGTTTCGGTAGGAGATAGCGTGGAATACGGTCAGTCGCTCGGTACGCAGAGCAACAAGGGGCTCCCTAACGCCGGCAAGCATGTCCATATGGAGATGGATACGCGTTACTACCAGCAATCCGAAAACTACATGGAAGACCTCGCGAGCGGGCGTCTATCGGTTGATGCCCAGACACGGATTGGTGGCATCGAGCCAAGGCCAATTGTGGACGACGGCACCATCCGCATAGGCGAATCGTCTGACATCGTACGGCAGGTGCAGCGCACATTGAATGCTGAGGGATTCCGAGGCGCAGATAACCAGCCGCTTCAGGAGGATGGTGTGTACCGTCTCTCAATGCAGCCGGCTGTCATCAACTACCAGCAAGCCCGTAGCCTTTCCCCAACGGGAGACATTGATTCTGCGACATTGCAGCAAATCGCTCCGCGTATATTTCCGCCGGAGCTCAATAGAGACGATCACAACGCAGCGCCGACCTATCGAAATATCCAGGGTTCTGCGCCCGCACAAGATCCGCTCCATCGCCAAGCAGAAGAAGCCGTTCGCCGCCTCGAGCAAGGCCTCGGTCGAGAGTACGACGACAACAGTGCTCGGCTGGCTGCAAGCAGCGCATATATGGCCAAAGAACAAGGACTGTCGCGGATCGATCATGTCGTGCTGAGCGAGAACACCAAGTCCGTGCGACAGGGTGAGAACGTCTTCGTCGTGGAAGGCGCGTTGAACGATCCCGCCCACAAGATGGCGCATATGAAGACGAGTGAGGCGATAGCGCAGCCCGTCGAGCAATCCTTGGCGCAATTGCAGGCCTTGGGCGAAACGCAGCGCCAACAGCAATTCCAGCAGCAGGTGCAACAGCAAGAGCAGTCGATTGCGCCTCAACACCGTATGGTGTGAGGCCTAGTGCAATTTTGCTGGGACTGTTGAACGCTCCGTCAACCGCACGCTGTAGAGAGGTAGGCGAGGTGCGGTGCCGGCTGGCCGCTTCTGGTAAAAAAATCGCTCTACCGCAGGAAGGAACCGCGCCGTATGTTATTCGCTATCTTCCGTTCTTACGTTTCGGCATCGGCTGCAGTGGTCGTTGCCACCTTTGCAGGATGCGCCATGACCGAGCCGCCAATCTCAAAAAAACAGTTCTCCGAGCATGTTGTGACGCTGCTGGCCGGCAAGGACTCGGCTGTGGTTGAAGCCGGCAAGCTGACCGATTTCCCTTGGAAGACGCTGTGCTTCGAGCGCGATGACAGCCTGTTGCTGAAGTTCGATCGCGACGGAGAGACATCCGTGCTGCCGTTGCCCTATGAAGAGTTCTTCGTGGATGAGGCACATGTTGCCAATTCACTGGAGGACAGCTGTGTCACGCCATCCGATCGCATCCTGATCAAGAAGAAGTATCCGGGCTATCAAGGGCCTATCGAGTTTCAGAAGGCAGCGCAGGGAGGCTAGGCCATGGTCGATATCACCGATCCAAAGGGTGCCAAGCGTGAGATTGAGCAGGAAGCCTATCGGCACTACGAACATCTGAGCGGCATCACCTTGGCAAAGCGTCCCGATGGCACCTTCCAATCGCAGGGGCACAACGACGAGCTCGATGCCTTTCGGCATGCGTATACCAGCGGCCGTGTCACCCAGCTTGCGTTAGGTCAGCAATGGATCGCACGCAGGTTCGGGGATGATGCCGAGATTGGGCCAGCCCATCCAAATGATCCCTACGAACATCGCATGGATCTATGGAACAACGAAGCCGGTCGCCGGCTTGGCGATCAGACCTCCGGGCAGGATGAGCTGGCGCGACAGGCCTACGCTGCGCTGCGCCAGGGCGATCTGGCGACCGGTTTGAACGATCCGCGGCTCAGGCAGCTATTTCCCGACGATCCACGCCTGGCGCGGCCCCAGGGAGATCCTCAGCGTGATCTTGTGACCAGCGGCGATGTTGACCGGATCAACAAGGATGTATCGCGCCTGCAGGACCAGGCGCATGACAGGTTCCCAGACACGCATCTGGACCGTGCGTATTTCAATACGCTGCGTGGGCAGCTGCCTGCATCGGTGTCCGACACCAAGGTGGCCGAGGTCATGATTGCCGCAAAGCAGGCGGGTGTGGAAAGGGTCGACCAGCTCGCCGGCGCCGTTCTGCGTGACGACCAGATCTTCGTTTCAGGCAAGACGCCAGGATTTCGTGCACAGGTAGACGCGACCACGCCGGCACCTGATATGCGGCAGAGTGTTTACACCGCCGATCAGCACAACGCCGTCCAGGCCTACGACCAAGCGCAATCGCAGGCGACACAACAAGCACCTGCGCCTGGACGCTAGGCGGCCCAGTGGGAGGTTGGTGGTAGGTACTGCCGACGTGCTGCCTTCGACGGCTGAGTCATCAAGGGAAGGCCGGCGCGCGCATGCTGATGCGTGATGTCTGGCTCCGGTAATGGTCAGCGCATGACGCTTACCGCAATGCCGCCCGCACCGTCTGCAGCGAGATGGCAAACAGGTCGACGGCGCGCTTGCCATCGTTGTCCTTGATGGTTTTGTCGGCACTCCGGGCCAGGACGAGGGCGTAGTTGGGCGCGCTCTCATCGTTGCTTTCCTGTTCGGCGGCGTAGTGCAGCAGGGTGCGGCCCCTGGCGTCGCGCGCGTTGATGTCGATCCCCAGGCTCAGCAGAAAATCGAGAAAGGCCACTTCCTTCGGGAACGTGTGGCGCGGGAGCCAGTGACGGGCGGTGAGGTTATGCAGCAGGGTTTGCTGGCCCGGTTGCAGGGCCAGCGGGTCCAGCCCCTTGCTCATGATCAGGCGCACCAGGTCCGGCTGGAAGCAATAGGCCAGCGACGAACGGCCATCGGCGTCGGTGCGGGTGGCGTCCGCGCCCAGTTCCAGCAGCGCGGTGATGGGGCTGTCGCCATCGAGCGTGTGGGAGAGCAGCGCCGACTGCAGCGGTGTGTAGTGCTGCGAGTCGTCGGTGTTCTGTGCGATGGCCTGCGCGTTGATGTCGGCGCCGCCGGCGACCAGCACGCGCACCTTTTCGCCGGTGCTGGCGGTGTGCAGCGGCGTGGTGCCGTGGATGTCGCGTGCGTTGGGATCGGCGCCGTGTGCCAGCAGCACACGTGCGGTGGCCACGCCGCCCCAGCCGAGCATGGTGGTGCCGTTGTCCCAGCGTGCGTCCGGGTCGGCGCCGGCGTCCAGCAGCGCTTCCAGCATGTCCAGATAGTCCTGCAGGCTGAGGTGGTTGCGCAGCTTGCTGTCGACGTCTTTCACCGCCTCCTCGCTGGCCTGCTGCAGGGCGCGCTTGGCGGCGCGATAGCGCGCGCGGGTCTGTGCGTCCTTGGCTTGGGCGATCATGTCATCCAGTGAGTCGAGGCTGCCGATGCTGATGCTGTCGATCAGGTGCTGGCGGTATTGCGCACGCGTCATTGCGGCGATCGGCCCGCGGGTGACCACCAGGTCGTGCAGCGGCCAGGAACGCTGATTGGCCCAACCGTTGACGCGTGCGCCGTGCGCGATGAGCCAGCGCACGGTGGCCAGCGTACCGTGTTTGACTGCGGTATTGAGCGGCAGCAGCCGTGTATTGAGCGTTGCGCCGGCCTTGAGCAGGCGCTCGATCATGGCCGTGTTGTCGTGCCGGGTGGCGTAATGGATGGCGGTGGAAAACTCCTGGTCGGATGCGGTGTGTTCCATCAGCCAGTCGCTGTCCGGCGTGCAGTCGGGGACGGCGCCTGCCAGCAATGCGGCCTCGACGCCGACGAGTGAATTGGCGCGTGCGGCGTCCAGCAATGCGCGATCGGCAGCGCTGCGCTCCACGATCGGCAGCGGCGGCGTATCGGGGTCGGGTTGCGCCGGGTCGCGTTGCAGCCAGGCCAGCCACGCCTTTGAGCCCTGGTTGCCGGCATCCAGGTAGAAGGTGTCGTCTTTCTGGCCGTTTCCGAAGCGCATCCACGAGGCCCATTCGGTGCCGGCCATGCCTAGCGCCGACATCTGGGTGATGAAGCTGAAGAAGTCCGGCGCCAGCGCCAGGCCGTGCAGCATCTCCAGTTCGTGCGAGAAATAGCGTACCGGTTGCCTGGCCGGATCCGCATGCGTGGTGTCGATGGTCAGCCAGTCGCCGTTGATGAGGTTGTAGAAAGCGAACTGGTGTTCCCACAGTGCAGGACTGTTGGGTGCCTCGGACAGATCGCGCGTGGCCAGCTCCTGCTTCCAGTCCAGGAAGACGGGCAGGGCCATCGTATCGATGTGCGTCAGGCTCCACACCGTGTCGCGATTGCAGCTCATCGACGGCAGGTCTTGCTGTTCCATCGCGCGCAGATGCGAGGGCACGTACCAGCCGAAGCTCACCTCCGCCGACAGCTCGCGCAGGACGCGACGCAGTTGGGCGGGGATCGGCAGGCGGTGACGGCGTTCGAGCGATAGCAGCTGGCGTTCTGTCGCAGGCGGGGCGATCCGTAGCGGCGTCACCTGCCAACGGCGCTTGCGGGCGATGGCTTCCATCCAGCGCCATTTCGCCTGCCACTGGCTCCAGCGCGTGTGCAGGGCGCTGTCCTGCGTGGCGCAGGCGCCGAGCATGCCCGCTGTGCCCAGGACGACGATGCCGGCTTCGAGAAATTGACGACGGGTGACCTTGCTCAGGTGCGGTTCCTCGCAGAAGGCGGAAGAGACAGCTGCTTGCGGGGCGAAGGATAACGCGCGAGGCGATCGGTGCCCGGCAGCAGGCAACGTGTGCGCGACACACCAGGGCGCGACGCCGGAATGCCTGCAGCGCAGACCTTGCGCTCTGTTGCCCGGGCTCGATAATCGGCACGACACCGTGCGGCGGCTGCGATACGTGCTGCCTGCAGCCAGATGTGGCTGGACTGCATCGGTGCGGGAGCAGCGTCAATCCACGGAGGATGCAGATGCAATCGACATCGCAGATGGAAGACAGGTTCGCCCCGGCCACACGGCTGTATGTCCTGCTGGCGCGGGATGCACGCACCGGGGTGATCTTCCGGCGTGGGCCCAGCAAGCAGGTTCAGCTGATCCGCTGGGACTTGCGCACGGACACGTTCGAGCACGGGCAGTGGTTCAAGGGCCGCATCTACGAGCGGCGTTGCGATCTGTCGCCGTCGGGGCGGCTGTTGGTGTATTTCGCGGCCAAGCACAAGGGCGATTTCGGAACCTGGACAGCGCTGTCGCGCCCACCGTTCTTCACCGCGCTGGCGCTCTGGCCCAAGGGGGATGCGTGGGGTGGCGGTGGTGCGTTTGAGGACGAGCAGACCTTGCTGTTGAATCATCGCCCGCAGGCAGGCCGCGAGCCGTTTCCGCTGCCGACCGGCTTCGGTCTGAAGCACGGGATGACGGTGCGGCCGTTCGGGCAATGGTCCGGCGGTGGCGAAGACGAGCCGATCGACAGCATGCTGCGGCAGCGCGCTGGCTGGCGAACGCTCGACGGCGGTGAGGGCGAACGCGGCGGTTTGCGAAGCGGCGTGCTCTACGGCTTCACGCGCCCACGCGTGTGGGAGAAGGACGGCAGTGGCGGGCGTCGGCTGCAATCGCTGTTGCGTGCCGTGGGGCGCCAGAACGATGCCTGGTATGCGCTGGATCATCGCGTGCTGGATCGCGACGGCACCGTGCTGGTGGACCTGCCCGGCACCGACTGGGCCGACTGGGATGGCGGCGACCTGGTGTTCGCGCGGGGCGGCTGCCTGTATCGGTTGTGCAAAAGCGATTTCCGGCGCTATTCCGAGCAGGGCGAGCAGGCGGCTCGGCTGCTGCATGACTTCAGCAAGGCGCGGTTTGCGCCGGTGGCACCCACAGCGGAGGCGCTACGCTATTGAGGGGCTGTGCGCGATGCCTGTGCGCTGCCGGCATTGCAGGCGGACAAGGCCTTGGAATGCGGCGCCGCGTTGCCTGCGCGGCGCCGCGGCTTGCGGCAGCAAGATGTCGACCTGCAAGGCCTCCGTACACACGCCTGAGTCGCGCCAGCGGCGTATCGGCGGCGTGGTGCGGCAATCAGGCGCCATCGTTTGCGCGCAGGTGATCGAGCAGCAGCGGGTGCAGCAGCGGTGGCATGGGAGCAGTGCCTGCCCCGTGCTCCCACTGCTGCAGAAATGGCGCCAGCCATTGGCGATGCCAGACAGTTGGACGGGCGCGTGCGGCCAGCCGCTGGCGCAACTGTTCGACATGTGCGTTGGCACGTGTCTGTTCGCCGCACTCCAGGTGGAAGAACACGAATACCAGCAGCATGCTGTCCGGACTGGCGAATATCACCTCGGGCGGCACCACGCCGTTGTCGTCGCCGTGTTCCAGCAGCTGCAGCCAGGTGTCGGCGGAGCGTTGGAACCAGGGGCCGGCCAGCTGATCGGTCAGGCGCCTGAAAAAGTGCACATCCAGTGCGGGCAGTGCCGTCGCCAGACGGGCCAGGGCAGCGCTCAGCACGGCGTCGCTGTGGGCTGGATTCAGTGCCCAGCCGCCGTAGTCGCCCACGTCCGCGCTGTCCAGGACCTGCTTGCCCAGGAAGGTGGCCGCATCAGCCACGCAATGCAGGTCA
Source organism: Xanthomonas sp. WHRI 8393 (assembly GCF_040203315.1). Taxonomy (NCBI): domain Bacteria; kingdom Pseudomonadati; phylum Pseudomonadota; class Gammaproteobacteria; order Lysobacterales; family Lysobacteraceae; genus Xanthomonas; species Xanthomonas sp. WHRI 8393. The sequence goes on from NZ_JBEGGL010000001.1 coordinate 787,986, forward strand.
TGCAGCTGCGTGGTCGCCGCGCGCTGCTGCCAGGCCAGCAGGCGGGCATGCTGCAGCCCCGCCTGGACCATCAGCTCGCCCAGGGTCGGGTCATAGCTGGCCCACAGACACTGACGGCTGCCGTCGTGGTCGCGGATCCATTGCCAACGATGGCTCGCGTCAACCGTGACAGCAGACCAGCCAGCAGCGCGCAGCGATGTGCCCAGGTGTTGCTCCACCAGTTGCGGGAGCAGCTCGCGCAGGCGCACCTGCTGACGTCGGGCCTTGTCACGCGCGGTGCGTAACGCCGCAGGCGTGCGCTTGGGCTGCAGGAAAAACCGCAGACCCATCTCGCGCTCGATCTCACCGGAGGTGCCGCTGTCGGCCAGCCGCGGCACGGCCAGGTCCTCGGGCGCGCCACGGCGAGGCTTGAGCGCGCGGAGTGCGGCCAGCGCACGGATGGCGCGCAAGGTGTCGGAAGCGAGCAGGCCGTCCAGGGTGGGCGCGATACCGTCGGCAGCGTCGAAGGTCTCGTCCAGCCAGCCGTTGACCAACAGGCCGTAGCAGTCGGTGAACAACGCGCTGTCATCGGCCTGGTGGGCGAGGTTGAGAACGTCCCCGAACACTTCTGCCAGCGGTAGCGTGTGGCCGGTGTCTGGTTGGCGGTAGACCACGCGTGCCTGGTCTTGCCATTGCAGATAGACCTCGCCCTGTGCGTCCTCCAGCCAACCGGGCGCTTCGGCGGCCAGGGCCTGCGCGCGCAGGGTCGCATCGTCGATCTCCTCGACCGCCGTACGCACCAGCACGCCATTGCGCAGTAGCTCGGTGTGCACGCGGAACCAGGTCAGGCCGGTGTCGTAACGCGCCTGCAGCCCAAGCAGGCTACGCATGAGCGCTGCCTTGTGCGTGCGACTCAAGCTGCCGCGATCGACCAGCTGGACGCAGCGTTCGATGAACTCCTCGATAGCGTGTTGTGACATCCGTGCCTCCTGTGCGTCAGTGGTCAACGTGCGGGCATCATCATGCCAGTGGTCCGGGCGACCGCGTGAGCGGGAAAGGTCGCGGGCGGGAGCCGTGCCGCCCGGCGCGGATCCGCTGCCTGTTCGTGCGCTGCTGCGCACGTTTCATCTCAAGCCAATAACGGGGTCAGGTTAACTTATCAGTCGGCGGTGTTCGGTCTGCGTCGGAGATGAGCGGGCCTGACGCCGGCAAAGCGGTGGGTCTTGGCTTCGACCATTGCGCGGAAGGCGTCGTGGCCCAGGGCTCGCTGCTGCTGTAGATGAAGACGAATGCTGCGACGTAGTTTCGCGCAAGCTGTTGCATCAGTTGCCCGATCCGTCCCGCATCAGATGGCGTGACTAGCAAGGGCACATGGTTGTCCATCAAGACGTAAGCATGCAGCTGACAGCCTGTCGCGTGCAGGGCCTCATGCATCAGGTGCAAATAGCGCAATCGATCGCCATCATCCAGAAAGCAGCGCAAGCGGTTGTTCCCGCGCTGCACGATGTGCTGCGGGATGCCGGGAAGGTCGATGCATGGAAGTCTGACCATGGCACAAGACTCGCAGCCCGGCGTTGGTGCTGATAGCGAGGAAACCCTCCCGAAAGCTGAGGCCGTAGCCTGAAATTTGGCTAGGAAATGAACCTGACCCCGTTAGCGCAGCGTTTCCAGGCATGGCGCGTACTGGGCAGTCTTGTCTTGGACGATTGCCACGTCGTTGCGCATATTTCCCTCTTTGTCCCATCCCGGCGTCTGCCCGCACTGCGTCAGGATGGGAGACGGTGTAGAGAACGCTGCTTGATAGTCCTTGCGGTCGTAGCGCTGCTGCAATACCGCGCGTGCGCAGGCCGGCAACATGTGGTCTCCGCGCTCCTCCAAGCGGAAAGAGCCATGCGGTTTAATTGCCTCGGTTCCCTTAGCTAGTGCGAAGAGACGTACACCGCATCCGCAAATGCCTCGGGAATTGCAAACGTCTCCCGCATCCTCCGCGCCTCGGCCGCCGGCGTGGCACCAAACAACCGCCGGAACTCACGACTGAACTGCGATGGGCTGGTGTACCCCACCGCATGGCTCGCCGCTTCCGCCGTCAGCGATTGCCGCACCATCAACAACCGCGCCTGGTGCAGCCGCGTCGACTTCACGTACTGCATGGGCGAGACCTGCGTGATCGCCTTGAAGTGGCTCTGGAAGCTGGGCGCGCTCATGCCTGCTTCGCTCGCCAGTCGCGCCACGTCCAGGGGCTGCGGATATGAGGCGTGAATCAAACGTAGCGCCTGGCTGATGCGACCGAACTGGCCGCGCATGGCCAGTGCACTACGCATGGCGCTGCCCTGCGCGCCCGTCAATACGCGGAAATAGAGCTCGCGTAGCAGTCCCGGGCCGAGGACGGCGGCATCCAGTGGCTTCTGCATGGCCTCGAGGAAGCGCAGGACCGAATCGCGCATGGCGTCGTCCACGGGCGTGGACATCATGCTCTGCGGTGGCTGCAGAGTGTCGGCCTGGCCTTTGCGGTCGATCTGTTCCGCCACTTCCGCGGCGAGCGGGAAGTCGAGATGGAGGTAGAGGGCCAGCAGGGGGTGGGCCGGCGTGGCGTCCGTTTCCATCGTGAAAGGCACGGGCACCGAGACGGCGAGGTACTGGTCCGCGTCGTAAAGGTAGAGCTGGTCGCCGAAGTAGCCACGCTTGCGGCCCTGGCACACGATGACGATGCCGGGGTCGTAAAGCACGGGCGTGCGGGCAAGCGCCCGGTCGGAGCGGAGGATGCGGACGCTCGGCACCGCCGTGAGGTTATAGCCCTCGTCGGGTGCCAGTTCGCGCAGAAGTTTGAGCGTGCGAGCCTTCGGAGCATCCATAGGAATAGGCAAGAATAAAAGCCAATTGTGACTTATCGACCTGGCAATGGTGGCGGATTATGCATTCCAAGACCAACCAACGGAGCACCCATGGGCAACCCAAAGACCCTCCTCATCACCGGTGTCAGTAGCGGTTTGGGCCGTGCCCTGGCCCGGCAAGCCGTCGCCCAGGGCCACGTGGTCATCGGTACCGTTCGCAACGCGGCGGCGAAACGCGTCTTTGAAGACCTCGCTCCCGGGAAGGTTCATGGCCGCCTCCTCGACGTCACCGACTTCGCCGCCATCGACGGCGTCATCGCCGAAGTGGAGGAGAATGTCGGCCCGGTCGACGTCCTCGTAAACAACGCTGGCTACGGCCACGAAGGCATCATGGAGGAGTCGCCTCTCGAGGAGATGCGCCGCCAGTTCGATGTCAACGTATTCGGCGCCGTCGCCATGATGAAGGCCGTGTTGCCGTACATGCGCCAGCGCCGCCGCGGCCACATCCTCAACATCACCTCGATGGGCGGCCACATCACCATGCCCGGCATCGGATACTACTGCGGCAGCAAATTCGCGCTGGAAGGCATCTCCGAGACGCTGGGCAAGGAAGTTGGTCCGCTAGGCATCGCGGTGACAGCGGTGGCGCCGGGTTCGTTTCGCACCGATTGGGCGGGGCGTTCGATGCAGCGGGCGCCGCGATCCATCGCGGATTACGACGCCATCTTTGATCCCATCCGCCAGGCCCGCGAGGAAAAGAGTGGCAAGCAGCCAGGCGACCCGGTGAAGGCAGCACGCGCGATGCTGAAGGTGATTGCCGCGGAAAATCCGCCGGCGCATTTGCTTCTGGGGAGCGATGCGTTGACGCTGGTGCGAGCCAAGCTGGCTGCGTTCGCAGCGTCCATCGCCGATTGGGAAAAGGTGACCATTTCAACCGACGGCTGAAGATGCGTCTCTGGTGCAGCGCACTTGCTAGCGAGGAGGGGGAGCGCGATGAGTCTTATCGCGAGCACCGATCGGCGCCCCTACAACACGGGGTAGCGGGGGTGGCACCGGGCAGGTAGTTCAGTTCATGAAGGGCAATGAACACCGATTCCGCGCTTCTGGCCCGTTTGCCAAAGGATGGAGTGACGGCTTTGGTGTTGATGAAACCAGACTTGGCGGACGATGCGTCGTACGAGTGCCGAACGATGTCGGTAGCAATCGGCCTTGTTGCTTACAAACCTCACGTCTGGATCGTGTCCGCCACGTCGGATCTCGCACCAGCTGGAAGAACGGATGACCTGTATCTGGAAAGGGCAAGCATCTGGTGATTTCCGACGGCGAATCGGTCATGCAGTATCGCCGGTGCAAGTGACAGGGTTGAGGTGTGCAGCACGTGTGTGTTGATGTGGACGGAGGCTGACTAACGCGCAAGACGTAGGGGGTTAGCATCGCTTGCCGTCATAGAGGAAGAGGTGGGGCTGCGGTTCGGGGTGCGGCGCCCACCACCCACTCTCCATCTTTCGGCTGCACTGCTCATGTTCAGATCCACTTGCATGACCCTCGCGCGCGCGTTGCGCTGGTGCGTCGTGTCGCAGGATGCGTGGGGAAGTTGGTGGGCAGCGGCACTTGGCCGAAGGCGCGGCGACCACGATGAGCTCGCGTGACGGGCCGCCCATGGCGCGCGGGCAGCCGTCGCTCGCCGAGAGGGACCGCCTCCGCGCCGAGTTCGACCAGGCACTGGCCGCACTGCATGCCGAACTGTTGGTGTACCTGCGCCGCCGTACGCGCGATGCCGAGACCGCTGCAGACCTGGCACAGGAGACCTTCTCGCGGATGATGGTGTACCGCGATGCGCCCAACATCGGCGACCGCCGGCTGCTGATGTACCGCATCGCGCACAACCTGGTGATCGAGCAGCGGCGCTCGCGTCAGCGGCGGCTGGCGGCGCAGCACGTGTCGCTGGACCAAGTTGCACCGATCAGCGCCGACGAGGCCGGCGTGGACGAGATTGCCGATGCGCGCCAGACACTCGATGTGCTGCTCAAGCGCACCTTGCTCGAGCTGCCGCCGAAGTGCCGGCTTGCGTTCAAGCTCAGCCGGTTCGACGGGCTCACCTATCCGCAGATCGCCGCGAAGATGGGGATCTCCACCAAGATGGTGGAGAAGCACATCAGCCGTGCGCTGCTGGCGTGCCGCGCGGCGGTGGGGGAGTTGCCGCAGTAACCGGGCTGCAAGGCGGCTGGCTGGCGCCGCCGGAAGATGCTGGTAGCATCGTGCGCGAGGGCGCAGCAGACGGCCCGTCGGGAGTCACCAGCCATGCGTGCAGAGTCCGGGCGCATCCACGCGCAGGCGGCCGCCTATCTCGTTCGACGCGGCAGCGAGACTGCTGCCGAGCGCGCTGCGCGCGAGGCGTGGCTGGCTGCCGATCCGCGCCACCGTGCGGCCTACCAGCAGTTGCTCGACGTGGACGAACACGCGTCGGCAGTGCTGAATGACCCCGAGTTGCAGGCTGCCACTGCACGCGATCTGGAACTGCTGACGCCGGCCTCCGGCCGGCGGCGTCGCTGGCCCTGGCTGTTGCTGGCAGCGATGCTGGTTGCCGCGATAGGCTATGCGGTGCATCACCTGCTGGTGCAGTAGCGCGCACTCAACACTCGGCACTCAGCAAACCGCACTGCGTGTTGCGGAAACCGTTGAATGTGCGCTCTGTTGCAGCGCTGCCTGCATATTGCACACGTCGCTGGTAGGGCATTGCGCTTGCGCAACATCACTTGTTGTCGGGGGACGCAATGGCGATGGCGCCGCGCCCAGGACGCGAAGGATGCACATGCAAGCACGACGGGCAGTATCGGGGAGCGGTCTCGGTTTTGATCATGCACGCAGCAGACTGGCAGTGGCGGTTGTCTCGCTGCTGTCGCTGCACAACCTTGCGGCGCAGGAACGCACGGCTGTGCAACGCGTGCAGACCCCAGCGGTGGAAGCGGATGCGCAGCTCGGTGATGCGCCTGTGCACGTAGCCACGGCCGGCATGCTCTGGTGATGGCGATGCAGGCGTAGTGGACGCGTAGCAGGTAGTGGGGAAAGGGCAATTGCATACACAGCGATGACGTGTCGGGCCCGGATGGGTGCCGAGCCATTTTGCGTGCGCAATGATTGCTCGAAAATCAAACAGTTAGTGATACTGGTCGCTGCCCGCCGCGCTGCGGTGCCCGCGTTTTCAGCAGTCGGGTGCAGGACCGATCTTGCTCAGCTGGCGATGCGCGCCGGGTCGACCCGGAGTGCGCCGTCGGCGGGCCAACCCAGGCAAGCCAAAGGACGCAGCATGAAGACACGCACGTTACGCAACGCCATTTCCATCGCCCTGCTAGCCGTGGCGAGCGGGGCGGCAGGTGCGGTGGGGGCACGGGCAGCGACAGCGCAGGGGGCGACGCAAGCTCCGGCAGCGGCGCAGAAAACGCCGGGAGCCGTGGCACCGAACGCAGGCGAGCCGCCCAGGCCCGGCTCGCCGGAGGCTGCGATTGCGGCGACCGCGCCGGCGCAAACCGCCGCGACCGAGTTGGAGTCCATCGAAGTCACCGGCACGCGCATCAAGGGCGGTGCAGTTCCGTCGCCGGTGATTTCGATCAGCGCGGCGCGTATCCAGGAAGAGGATTTCAGCGATCTGGGCGAGGTGATCCGCAGCGTGCCGCAGAACTTCTCCGGTGGGCAGAACCCGGGCGTGCTGAGCGGCAATCTGGCCGGGGCCGGCAATGCGAACCAGAACATGACCGGCGGCGCGAGCCTCAACCTGCGCGGGCTGGGCGCCGATGCCACGCTCACCCTGCTCAATGGGCGCCGGCTGGCCTATGGTGGATTCACCCAGGCGGTGGACCTCAGCGCGATCCCGGTGGAGGCAGTGGAGCGGCTGGAGATCGTGGCCGACGGTGCGTCGGCAATCTATGGGTCGGACGCGGTGGGTGGCGTCGGTAATGTGATCCTCAAGCGCGACTACGACGGGGTGAGCGTTGGCACGCGCTTCGGGCGGGCCACGCAAGGCGGGCTCACCTCGCGGCAATACAGCGTTACGGCCGGCACCACCTGGCGCAGTGGTGGAGTGATCGCGACCTATCAGGACGTGTCCGCAGACCCCATCTACAGCCGTCAGCGTAGTTACACCACTCAACTCACCGACCCGTCCACGCTGTATCCGGGCAGCGACCTGCGCAGCGGGCTGCTGAGTGCCTACCAGGCGCTGGGCGACAACGCCGAATTGCGCCTGGATGCGTTACGCACTGAACGCGACCAACTGCACTTTTACGCTGTCAGTGGCCGCAACAGCCGGGTCACTCCGACCACCACCAGCCTGCTGCTGTCACCGAGCCTTGTGGTGTGGTTGCCCAACGACTGGACGCTGACATTGGGCGCCACCGACGGCAACAGCAAGCACGATCAATACCGCCAGGAGACGGCGCTGGCTAGCGGTGCGGTGAGCGTGACCGACCTGTGCTATTGCAACGACAGCCGCAGTTACGAGCTGGGCGCCGAAGGGCCGCTGTTCGCGCTGCCGGCAGGCGATGCGCGCCTGGCCACCGGGGTGGGGTATCGCAGCAACACGTTCCGTAACGTCAACCACGTCAGTGGCGCGGCGACGATCGACGGCAGCGAAAGTGCGCGCTTTGCCTATGCGGAGCTGAACCTGCCGGTGGTGGGCCCGGCACAGGGCGTGCCCGGTGTGCAGCGACTGACGCTGACAGCGGCGGTGCGCGGGGAGGACTACAGCAGCTTCGGCGGGGTGACGACGCCCAAGTTCGGTGTGCTGTATGCGCCTGGCAGCGATGTGACGCTCAAGGCCTCGTGGGGCAAGTCGTTCAAGGCGCCCACGCTGTTCGAGCGCAACTACGCGCAGGAGGCGTGGCTGTTCCAGCCGGGCGCGTTCGGCGGGGTAGGCTTTCCCGCCGGGACGACGGTGCTGGTGGCCGATGGCGGCAACCAGGATCTGCAGCCGGAGCGCGCCATCACCCGCTCGGTCTCGCTGGCCTGGCACCCCGAGGCGTTGGATGGCCTGGAGGCGGAGCTGACCTGGTTCGGGGTGGACTACAGCAACCGCGTGTTGCAGCCGATCGCCAATGCCAGCCAGGCGTTGCGCAATCCGATCTACGCGCCCTTCGTGGACCGCACGCCGACGCCGCAGGCGCAGGCCGATGTGATCGCGCTCGCCAGCCGATTCTCCAACTTTGCCGGCGTCGCCTACGACCCGAGCCGGGTGGCGGCAATCATCTACACGCAGTACGCCAACGTGGCGCAGCAGGACATCGAGGGTCTGGACCTGAGCGGTAGCTACCAGGTGGCGTTGGCGCGCGGCACGCTGACCTTGCGCGGCTCGGCGAGCTGGCTGGACAGCACGCAGCGGACACTCCCCGCGCAACCGACGTTCGATCTGTCCGGCACGCTGTTCAACCCGCCCAAGCTGAGCAGCCGCGTGGGCGCGGTGTGGAAGCAGGGCGGGCTTACCGCCTCGCTGTTCGGCAACTACCGCGGCGGGGTGCGCAACCGCGCCGACGGGGTGGAGTCGGCATCGTTCACCACATTCGATATGGCGTTGCGCTACGCCACCGGCGCACGCGGCGATGCGTGGGCGGGGCTGGAGTTCGGTGCGTCGGTGGACAACGCCTTTGATCGCGATCCGCCGTTGTATCGGGTGACCTCGCCGCTGTACGTGGCGCCGTACGACTCCACCAACTATTCGGCGATTGGTCGCTTCGTGAGCGTGTCGGTGTCCAAGCACTGGTGATGCGTGGGCTGCCTGCTGCAGCCGATGTATTGGCGATGGTCCTTGAGCGTTGCTGAGAGGAGTGTGTGTGTGAGGAATCACAAACCATGGCGCCTGCTGCTTGCAGGCGTGCTGATGGCGGCAGGTGCATGCGTGGGACACGCGCAAACGGTATCGTCCCAGCGATTGCTGGAGGTGGTGGATATCGGCAGCCCCACGCTGTCGCCGGATGGCCGCAGCGTGGCCTTTCGCACCGAGCAGGCAGCGGTGCAGCGCAATACCTACGACAGCGTCTGGTACGTGCAGGGCCTGCAGGACGCTGCGCCCAGACGCATCGCCGATGGCGGCGTGCCCTTGCGCGATTCGGCAGGCGGGTCCTTGCCTGCAAAGGTGCTGTGGTCGCCGGATGGTCGCTGGCTGTACTACCGCGCGTTGATCGATGACGTGATTGCGGTGTGGCGCGCGGCGGCGGACGGTTCCGGCGCGCAAGCGGTGACCCACGATGCGGCCGACGTGCAGGAGTTTTCGCTGGACGCGGATGGGCGGGTGCTGCGTTACCGCGTCGGCGCCACGCGCGCGCAGGTCATGGCGGCCGAACAGGACGAGTATGCGCAAGGCATCCGGATCGACGAGACGGTGCCGCTCGGGCAGGGCCTGTTCCGCTCGGGCAATGTGCAAGGACGCCTGGCGACGCAGCGCTTCGGCACGGTGTGGTTCGATCGCACCGGCTTGTCGGCGGATGTGCCGGAGCACTGGCTGGCGCTGGACCTGGCCACGGTAACCACGCGGCCACTCGCGGATGCGCCGGTGCCCGCGGAGGAATCGCCCGTCAGTACGCACGGTGTCGACGGTGACGTGTGGCAGTCCGTGCCTGCGCCCGGTGGTGCGGTGGCGGTGTTGTCGCGTGTGGGTGATGGCAAGGGCCAGCTATTCCGTCCGCAGGTGGCGCTGTCAGTCCTGCCCGGTGCACACGCCCGCAAGGCCGTGCGCTGCACCGCGGCGGCCTGCGTGGACAAGGCAATCAGTGCAGTGCAGTGGCGCCCGGGGAATGCGGAGGTGCTCTTCACCATCACCGATCCTGCATTGGGCCTGGCGCAATCCATCCAGCGCTGGAATCCGGCCACCGGGCGGGTGCGGTTGGTGGTGCAGGGGCGCGGTTTGATCAATGGCGGGCGTGACCCGGCGGCACGCTGCGGTGCCTCGGCCGTTGCGCTGGTGTGCGTGACAGCCGAAGCCGATCGCCCGCCGCGTCTGGAACGTATCGGCCTGGACGATGGCACGCGGCAGGTGCTGTTCGATCCAAACGCGGAGCTTGCAGCTGACATGGCGCATGCGACGCCTGCACGGCTGTTGCAGTGGAGCGACGCACGTGGGCGGCGCTACAGCGGGCAGTTCTTCGCGGCACACGGTACCGGCGCGGGCAAGCCGCCGTTGTTCGTCACCTACTACAGCTGCCCGGGCTTCGTGCGCGGTGGCGTGGGCGATGAGTGGCCGCTCGCCGCGTTGGCGCAGGTAGGCATCGCAGCGCTGTGCATCAATCAGCTGCCCGGCTACACCATGGATGCGGTGGAACGGCACGGCGAAGGGCTGGCGGCGGTGGAAAGCGCGGTGGCGTTGTTGTCGTCACAGGCCGGCATCGATCGCACGCGGGTGGGCATGGGCGGGCTGAGCTTCGGCGGTGCGGTGACCCTGTGGACGGCCACTGAGTCGAACCCGCTGGCCGCCGCTTCGGTAGCCAACCCGGTGGTGTCGCCGTCGTACTACCTGTTCGGCAGCATGAAGGGCGAGCCCTTCCTCAAGGGGCTGCGCGACATGTGGGGCCTGGGTGCACCGGAGCAGACACCCGAGCGATGGAAAGTGTTGTCGCCGGCGTTCAAGCTGGAGCGGATCCGCGCGCCGATCCTGTTCCAGCATTCCGAGCAGGAGTATCTGTACGCGCTGGATTACCTGATTCCCCTGCTGCGTGCGCAACGCGCCGAGTTGTACGTGTTTGCGAACGAGCCGCACCAGAAGTTCCAGCCGCAGCACAAGTTGGCCGTATATGCGCGCAACGTTGATTGGTTCCGCTTCTGGTTGCAGGACTACCAGGACGCTCCGCCGGAAAAGGCCGCGCAGTATGCGCGCTGGCGCGCAATCAAGGCGGCACTGCCGTCGCGTGGCGACTAGCGTGTGTGGCGCAGCTGACGCGTGGCACGTTGGCAGCTGCGCCACGCACCTACGCAGTGCAGGCAACCTCAGCGCTGATGACGGACCCAGTTCTCGACCGCGCACAGGTCGAAGATGCGCATGACGCTGTGGTCGCCGTCGGCCACTGTGTGGTCGAAATGGTGGCGCAGGGCATCGGCGTCCAGCAGCCCCTGGCCTGCAAGCCGACCCTGCAGCAGATAATCGCGGATCTGCTGCCTGCCCCGACGATAGACCGCGCCGGAGTAGTTCATGAAGGTGCCTTTGCTGCGGCGATGCAGAATCTGCGCAGGCAGCACATCCGCAAACGCATCGCGTGCGACGGCGCGATTGCGGCCGCCAGCGATCCACATCCAGCTCGGCACTGTCAGGCAGGCCTCCACCACCGGTTGCGAGAGCAGCGGCATGCGCAGGTGCCAAGATGCACTGCGCGCCAGTCCATCACGGAACACCTGGGTGCCGGCCAGATCGACGATACGTTCGCGGTCGCCGGGCAGGCTGTCGGGTGGGGCATTGAACCAGGGATGCGATTGCAATGGAATCTCAGCCTGCGTGCCTGGCAGGAACGATCGCTCCGGCTTGCGTGGCGGTCCGGCCTTGGCGAGGAGTTTCTTGATCGTCAACCTGCCTGCTTTCCACAGCGTGCATTGGTGCAGTTCGGCAAGTGCATGGACTGCGCTGAAGCCGGCGCGCAGGCCGCCTGCACGGAAGGCGTCTGCGGCGGGCGCGGCGGTTCTGGTGTTGCAGAACACGGTGTCGCCACCGCCGCCGGAAAAGAAACTGGTGATGGCCAGCTGCGTGCCGATCGCTTCTTTCAGCGCATTGGAGGCATGCTGCAGAAACCAGGTGCTGGGCGCGACCGCATGTGCCGGCGGTGCGAAATCGACTGGTGCAGCGTCGAACCCCAGCGTGCGCACGATCAGCTCGGTGCCCAACAGATCGCTCATCTGCCGGGCATAGTGCCGCTCGTCGGCGCCAGGCACCGGCGTGACCAGATTGCAGCACGCCACGCGCGCGGTGGTGTCTTTCAGGCATGCGGCGAGGATGGAGGAGTCCAGGCCGCCAGAGAGTTCCAGCAGCACGGACGCATCGGTCCGCGCCCAACACGTGACGCTGGAGGCCACCGTCTGACGCAGCTGTGCCTGTGCGTCGAGGGGATCGTGCCGGCGCCGAGAGGCTGCGACGAAATCCCAGGGGTTCCAGACTTGCTCGACACGGCTGCGGTTAGACTGCAGACACAGCTGGCTGCCCGGCAGCAATTCGCGTATGCCGACAAGCCCGGTGCGCTCGGTCTTGAGGTGCGGGTAGTGCAGATGATGGGCGATGGAGTCCCAGTCGATCTCACGCGTGTACACACCGGCATGCGTGGCGATCGAAATATCTGAAGTGATGAAGCCATGCTGTAGCGCGTAAACGCATGCCACGCCGCCGGAAGGCTCGCGCATCACGGTGATGGCGCTCGGGTCCGCGCGCGGTGCATGCAACAGCAGGTACTCGCCCCACTGCGTCTCGATCAGATGCCGCGTGGACAATGCATGCAGCGATGCGCCGTCCAGCAAGGGGACGTTGTCGCGCTGCGAAAAGACATGGCCGATCAGAGCGCCACCACCAGGCAAGCCGAGCACGGGCGTGTCGTCTGAGGCATACAGGTCGATGTGCCCAGCGCGTTGCCGTAGCTGTAACCCGATCTGGCGCAACGACGCATCGATACCGGCGCAGTCGCCATCGCGGTGTGCCTGCGCATGGTTGAACAAGGCGATGTAGCGGTACATCACACCACCCGGATGGGGGTATGCGCGTGGACGTTGCCGACCGTGTCGTTCAAGACCAGATCGCCCGTCTGTACCCAGCAATGGGCCGAAAACGGATCGAGTGCGACCCCGAAGACAAGCTGGGCGTCAAGCTGGCGCCTACGCAGGAATTTTGCCAATGCGACTGAATCGAGCAGGCAGCGCATCTCGACCGGCACCCACACGCGTGCGCGCTGGAAGACGGACGCTGCATCGGTGAGCCGTTGCTCGAGTCCGGCGAGCGAGCGTTGCTGCATCCCCCGACGCTGTGCTCCAGCGGAGAGGCTGCCAAGTACCCTGCCAAGCGGGGTGCGCTTCAATGCCAGGCGTGTGGACAGCACAAGTGCCAGCACCTCGAGCTTTTCAAGCAGCTGTGGTCGTCGCGCCGGTACAGGCATTTCCATCGCGCTACGCAAAACAGGCATGACGGGAAGCTGCGGGCCGGCGGTCGCTTGCGAACGCTCCACCAGCAAGCCCCGTTCGACAAGGTCGTTGATCTCCAGGTCCGACACCGGGTCATGCGCCAGGTAGGCGAGCAGGGAGTGCTCCAGTGCATGGGGCAGGCGGAAGTAGCGGTCGTTACCGACATCCAGGAACACCAGGCGCTCGCCGATGCGGCAGAACGTTAGGTCGTTGCGCAATGTGTAGCGGTGCATGGCGCTGTCCTTGAGAGAAGGGGCGCACCGTTGCAGTGCGCCCCGTGGCCTGGGAAGTTGCTCACCGGCATGTACAGCCGAGTGGCGACCGCCGCGCGTTGGCAGCGCCTAGTCCTGGCTGATGCCCAGCGTGGTGCTGCCACCCATTTCTTCGCCTGCCAGTGGCCCGCCCTGTGTGTCCAGGCTTGCGATCCCAAGCACGATGAGATCCTGACCAAACGTCGTGGTGTGCGCGTCGTTGTTGCTGGTATCCATGGTCTCTACTCCTGGTGGGAGAGGCGTGCACTCAGGCACGCCTCGGGTTCACTCTTCGGAAATGCCAGGCACGTTGAAGCCGCCGATTTCTTCGCCAGCGAGCGGGCCGCCTTTGGTGTCGGTGCTGGCAACGCCAAGCACCGTGATCTCGCTGGATGCATCGCTGTAGGTGGTGTCATTGATGTTCATCGCTGTCTCCTGGTTGTGTCATGGGAATCCATGACGCAGATACGTTAGGAAACGGGTGTATTGATTATCAAATGATTAAGTCGTAACACCGTCATAATTAAATGCACTGTGTGACCGTCATCGAAGATGGCCGCGCAAATCTGGCCGGTGGTGTCGCATCGCACCTTTCACGCCACATCAGGCGCACGTCACAGGCAGCTCGCAAGCACAGCATGCAGATCCCGCAATGTGCTGCGCTGACGACACTCAGTCGCCGAAGCTGGAAGCCTGATTGATGCGCTCATTCATGACCGCCACGATGCGCGGCACGGCCTGGATGCGGCGTACGTGATAGGCATGCAACGCTGTCTGCAACGCGGCAAGGTTGCGCTGCTGCCAGTGCAGCGTGAGCTCTGCCAGTTCTTCCTCAAGAGAGTCGAGCAGGCCATGTTTGGCACGTCGCACCGGTGCCAACCGGTCGTTGGTCTGCCTGACGGCATGATGCAGCGACCAATGCGCCGTGGCATGGGCGATGGCGTCGAAGAGCTTCCAGGTCTGCTTGACCACGTCCGCAGGTGCGGTGGTGGGCTCCAACTCGCCAGCGGCGTGCGGTGTCGATGCAACGCCGATATCGCAGGCCATCCGCAGCAGGCGGTCCATCCAGTCGTAAAGATCCCGCAGTGCGACTTCGGTGAGCAGCGGCACCTGCAAGCCATAGCGTGCGTGATCGATGACCAGGCCTTCGCCGACCAGGCGATGCAACGCAAGGCGTACCGGCGTGGGGCTGACCTTGAACTCGGCAGCCAACGTTGTCGGATCGATGCGCTGACCGGGTCGATACCGGCCGGATTGCAGTGCGTGCCTGACCTGCGTATAGGCGATGGTAGTTTTGGAGTGGATCCCATGCATGGTGAACTCCTTGTCTGACCGCGACTCCTCCCCTGGCCGGATCGTACATGCAATGGCTGTGGCAGGAGTTGCCGCGGTAGTCCTTTTCAGTCACAGGCCTGTCACATCGTGCTGCCTACGAGGCAGGCTCGGAGCCAACACCCTGTCCCGACAGTAATAGTTTTGATAACGCACAAACTAGGATCAAAAAAGAGGGCCGCCTGGCATGCCAGGGCGGCCCTCGTGTGGACATTATCTGTTCCTGCTATCGCGTGGCACGCCCGTCGTGCCAGACGCTGTGCGTCGCTTAGCGGAACGACTCGCGCAGCCGCTTGCCTGCGTACTCCTGTGCGGCCTTGGCCTTGGCAACGACGGCGGCGCAGCCGAAGAACTCATGTGTCACGCCGGTGTAGACCTCGCGCTCGACCGGTACGTCGGCGTCCTTCAGCGCATCTTCCAGCTTGGCGCCATCGCTGCGCAGCGGGTCGATGGTGGCGTTGATGATCGTCACCGGTGCCAGGCCGCGCAGGTTGGCGTTGACCAGGTCCAGACGCGTATCCGCCTTGTCGGCATCGCTGCGGATCAGGTGCCCCACGAACCATTCGATCATGGCCTTGTTCAGGGGCTTGGCGATGGCGTTTTCGATGTAGGACTCGGTGTGCAGGCTGCCGGTCTGCCCGACCGGGTAGACCGCCAGGATATGCGTCGGTGCCGGTAGCCCCTTGTCGCGTGCGGCCACGGCCGTGGCGATGGCGAGGTTGCCGCCGGCGCTCTCGCCCGCGAGTGCGACGCGCTGCGGGTTGCCGCCGATGCTTGCCGCGTTTGCCAGCACCCACTCATAGGCGGCGAGCGCGTCGTCCCAGGCGGCAGGGAATTTGTGTTCGGGCGCCTGGCGATAGTCGACCGAAACCACGATGGCGCCGGTTTCCTTGGCGAGCCCGCGCGCGCCGCCGTCATAGACCTCGGCATTGGCGATCACCCAGCCACCGCCGTGGAAATAGACAATGACCGGCAGTGCGGTGCCGCCCTGTGGGGTATAGACGAAGGCTGGGAGATTGCCGGCCGGCGTTTCCAGTGTGTGGGAGGTGCGCTTGACGCCGGGCACCAGCGCCTCCGGGTCGGCGGACTTGCCCTGGTCGTGCAGGAGCTTCTTGACCGCATCGGCAATGGTCGGCTGCTGCCGGGCTTCGGCCGGCGTCAGCTTCTCGATGGCCTTGGGTTCGAGCGCATCGTGGGCCTGGGCCAAGTCGTGCATGTCGTCGTCGGCACGGATGGCGCCGATGACGTTGGAGAGGGTGTCGATGATCGGGTTGGGCTTGCCGTGCTCTGTCATGTGGGCGTCTCGGTTGATTGACCGTGACGCTAGCGGCGGTGCAGTCAATGGCGCGACAAGGGAGCTCGGCCGTTATGCACGTGGCGGCAACATTTGCAGCAGGCGCCGGTGCAGGCACCTGCCGATTGAGAGCCCTTACCAATCCGTCGGCGCATAGTCCTTGAGGAACTGCCCCCACACATGCTCGCCGGTGTTGGCGCCGTGGATGATGGGGTCGACGATGCGCGCGGCGCCGTCGACGATGTCCAGCGGCGGGTGGAAGCGTTCCTGCTGGACCTTGAGCGCGGCGATGTCCGCCGGATCCTCGTCGGTGACCCAGCCGGTGTCGACGCTGTTCATGTGGATGCCGTCGTTCTGGTAATCGGCCGCCGAGGTACGCGTCATCATGTTCAACGCAGCCTTGGCCATGTTGGTATGCGGATGCCGGGTGGTCTTGAAGTTGCGGTAGAACTGCCCTTCCATCGCCGAGACGTTGACGATGTGCTTGTCGCGCTCGGGCGTGCGCAGCATCAGCGGCTTCAGCCGCGCGTTGATGATGAAGGGTGCGATGGCGTTGACCAGCTGGGTTTCCAGCAGTTCCACCGAGGGCACTTCGTCCATCAGCAGGCGCCAGGAGTTGCGCCCGCGCAGATCCACCTGCTGCAGGTCCTGATCCAGCCGTCCGTCCGGGAACAGATGCTGCTGACCGACCAGCTCATCGTCCAGCAACGCCACCTGCGACAGCTCGGCAGCACGGGTGAGGCCGTCGGCGCCGTCCAGGCCGCGGCCGTGCACCGCCGGCAGCGCCATTGCCGAGGCATCGCGCAGCAGTTCGGGCGTGCGCAGGCCCTCGTAATGGCCGACCAAGTTGCGTACGGTTTCCGGCAACTCATGCAGCGCGGCGGTCTCGCCGGCCATCATGTGCGCGTAGAACTGCGGCGGGCGGCGCACCGTCTGGCAGGCGTTGTTGATGATGAAGTCCAGCCGGTCGCGGGTGGCCAGCAGCTGGCTGCAGAACGCTTCCACGCTGGGGGTGTGGCGCAGATCCAGGCCGAACACCTGCAGGCGATGGCCCCATTCGTTGAAGTCCGGTTCCTGGGCATAGCGCGCGGCCGAATCGCGCGGAAACCGCGTGGTGACGATCAGTTCGGCACCGGCGCGCAGCAGCTTCAAGCCGGCCTGATAGCCGATCTTGACCCGTCCGCCGGTCAGCAGCGCCACGCGTCCACGCAGGTCGGCGGTTTCGGTGCGCTTGAAGTAGTTCAGCTCGGCGCAGGCCGGGCACATCTGGTCGTAGAAATGATGCAGCTGGGTGAACTTCTGCTTGCAGACGTAGCAGTGGCGCAACTCCGGCGAATGCGTGGGCTCCGGTGCGGCAGCGGCATTCTGGCCGTTGTGCGCGTCGTGCAGGCCGGCGGCATGCGGCGGGAAGAAGTTCGGCGTGCTGAACACCGGTTTGCGCCGCAGTGCGCGGATGCCGCGCTGCTCGAGCAGCGCTTCGGCCTTGCGCACCTTCTCCTGATGCCGCTCGCGCTCGCGCTGCTTGAGCAGCTGCCGCCGCGCCTTGGGCTCGGGGTGATAGACCCTGGCCACCACCTGGTGCAGCCGCACGCGGTCGGCCTCGGGCAGCGTGTCGAGCACGCTGCGGTCGGCCTCGATGGCCTCCAGCAGGTCCAGCGCCGCGCGCAGGCGGTCGGTCAGGGGCAGGTCGTCGGCGGGCGGGGGTGGGGCGTTGGTGTTCAAGATGGATCCGGAAAAGAGCGACAGAAGGCGGAGCGCATGCAGCGGGCGGCGCGGTGGACGCGATGGATGGCGGCCAGCGGCCACGCTGGCCTGGACCGCTGCCGCCGCAGGCCGGAGCGTCCGGACTGCGGCTATTTTCGCCGATCCCGAGGTGTTGGTGCCAATGGCGTGCCAAGGCAGTGGAAGCGGTGATGACTCCGGTGCCCAGGGTGCGGCAGTGGGCCAGCCAGATCGCCGAACTCAATGCCGATGCCTGCAAGAAGGCGCAGGCCTGCTACATGGTGCCTTCCGGCACGTCGGTGATTGCCAGGTAGCCTGCGCTGCCGACCGACGGCAACGCGGCGCTCCTGTTGCCTTGCAGCGGTGGGTCTTCGGTCTGCAGGCGCTGCTGGCTGCTCGCGTCCGCTCACGCCACCACGGCCGCTCACGCACTCTCCAAACCGGCTGGGCTAGGGTTGCGGCCTATTGTGGTAGCGGAGAAGGCAGCATGGGCCTGTTGGTCGATGGCAAGTGGCAGGACAGTTGGTACGACACCGACAAGAGCGGTGGGCGTTTCGAACGCTCGCAATCGCAGTTCCGCAATTGGGTGACGCGCGATGGCAGCCCCGGCCCGCATGGGGACGGTGGCTTTCAGGCCGCTCCCGGGCGCTATCACCTGTATGTGTCGCTGGCCTGCCCGTGGGCGCATCGCACGCTGATCTTCCGGCGGCTGAAAGGTCTGGAGTCGATGATCGACGTGTCGGTGGTGCACTGGCTGATGGGCAAGCAGGGCTGGACGTTTGCGCCAGGGCCGGGCGTGGTGGGCGATGCGCTCCACCAGGCGCAGCATCTGTACGAGGTCTATCTGAAGGCGGATCCGCAGTATTCCGGGCGCGTGACCGTGCCGGTGCTATGGGATCGCGAGCGCAACACGGTGGTCAGCAACGAGTCGGCCGACATCATCCGCATGTTCAATAGCGCCTTCGACGCGGTGGGTGCTGCGCCCGGCGATTTCTATCCGGCGCCGCTGCGCGAGCAGATCGATGCGATCAATGCGCGCGTGTACGACACCGTCAACAATGGCGTGTACAAGGCAGGCTTTGCCACCACGCAGGCTGCGTACGAAGAGGCGGTGGTGCCGCTATTCGAGAGCCTGGATTGGCTGGATGCGCGCCTGGGCCAGCAGCGCTACCTGTGCGGCGACCGCCTCACCGAAGCGGACTGGCGCCTGTTCACCACGCTGGTGCGTTTCGACGCGGTGTATGTCGGCCATTTCAAGTGCAACCTGCGGCGCATTGCCGACTATCCGCAGTTGTCCGGCTACCTGCGTGAGCTGTATCAGATGCCGGGTATCGCAGACACGGTGAATTTCCAGCACATCAAGCACCATTACTACCAGAGTCACGACATGATCAACCCCACCGGCATCGTGCCGCTGGGGCCGGTGCTGGATCTGCAGGCGCCGCACGGGCGTGGCGGCTGATGCAGCTGTTCGCCGAGTGCTGCCGGATATCCACGTGCTGCCCTAAGCTGTGCGCCTTCGATACGAACAGGAGTGATGCGTGCTGAATCATGTGATGGTGGGATCGAACGATATTGCGCGATCCAGGCAGTTTTACGATGCGGTGCTCGGCGGCGTCCTCGGTGCGGCGGAGCCACTGGTTAACCCAGCCGGGTCTGGTCATGTGCGCCTGTTCTATCGCCATGCCGGCAGCACGTTCGTTGTCAGCGAGCCGATCAATGATGCGCCCGCGACCAGCGGCAACGGCGCCACCGTGGGCTTCAGCTGCGGCTCGCCCGAGCAGGTGCAGGCCTTCCACGACGCTGCGGTGGCGGCAGGTGGTACGTCCATCGAAGATCCGCCGGGCGTGCGTGAGAGCCGCATGGGGCCGGTCTGGCTGGCCTACGTGCGCGACCCGGACGGCAACAAGCTCTGCGCGATCTATCGGCCTGCGTAGGCTGCGAGACTTGCGCTGCTGCGACTGCCGCAGCGCGAACGGACACCGGGTTATTGCTGCGCCATGGAGACGATGGAATGACCATCGTCGTGGTGCGGCCTGCGGTTGCAGCAGGTGACAGGCTAAATTGCGTTAGTGCTTGGCCGCATCGCGCATGATCAACGTCGCCGCGCCCACCGTGATCGCGTCTTCGACCACGCCGGTGCTGGTCTGGCCGTAGCGGTCGATCGCACGCATGCGCAGGTTGAAGGTGAGATAGGCGGCCGCCACTGCGGTGGACGCGCCCATCAGTGCGGCGACGCCGCGCTGATGGCGCGGAGCCAGGGCCGTGCCGACGATCACGCCGGTGGCGATGCGCGCGATCATGCCGGGCAGCACGATGCGGTCGGGCGCGGTTTTCATCTTGTCGCCTGCCAGCTCGCCGCCGGCAATCGCGAGCATGCCGGCCGACGCCAGCGGATTGGCCAGCAGCGGCGGTGCGCCGTTGTCGGCAGGAAGCTTGCCGGTACGCGCAGCATTGGTGACCGCCGCCAGCGGCGTCATCGAGCGCATGCCGGCGACGGCGCCCATCAGGATGGAATGAATCAAAGCCATGTACACCTCTGCATGTGCTCAACAATCGCAGGCGGAATGCGCTGCGTGCGGCACGCTGTATGGATGTGCACACACTAGGACGGCGCATGTATGGGCCTTGGCAAGAGCTTGTGCATGCCGTGCATTGGCGGTGCCCTCACAGCACTGGATGTGCTTGCGATGCGCTGCCGGGGATGTATCGGCTTGCGCCGCGCAATCAGGCGCGCGGCATTGCACTCAGGGTGCCTTGGTGCCAACAGGAACTTCAGCCCATGGGTGATGCCGCGCGGCGCGACACTCAGGTGATCTTCGTCGTTGACCACCTCCAGCTCCAGCTGCACCGACGGATACTGTGCCGCGCGCAGCGTCTGCACTAGCTTATTGGCGAAGCAGGCGCCTGTTGTCGCCGGCATTCCCGCGCATCAATTCAAACGGCCGACATACGCCAGCACGGGAGCGGCTGCCATATCGTTCGGGTTGGTGCCGGGCAGGCCTTGTGGCACGTCCATGCCCTTGCTGCGGTAAAAGTCAGTCCAGTACTGCGAGATCTTGCCGGTCTGCAGGTTCTTGAAGTTCATCGGTTGCAGGGCGAAGACGTGTCGTGCGCGGAACGCGCGTTCGATGAAGTCCGAGCAGTAGTAGCTGTTGTCGTCCTGCACGTAGGTCTGGTTGTAAGGCTTGCCGAGCATGCGCCGTGCCTGCGCGATGGCGCCGGGGATCGCATTGCGCTGTTCTTCCGTCAGCCGGTACACATGGATCTGCCGATGCTTGGCATTGGCTTCTTCGACGAATGCCTGCAGCGGCTGCTGCCGCGAGCCTTGTTCGTCTGCGTGCAGCAGCACCTGTCCGGTAGCGTCATGGGCGAGCAGTGCCACATGATCGAAGCTGGGGGCATCCTGCCTGGCGGTGGCATCGTCGATGGCGCCGCTCAGGCCGGTGCGGGCGGCGGTGACGAACAGCAAGTCGCCGTCCTGCAGCTGTACGGCGATGGAGGTGGTGGGCAGCAGTGCCAGTGCAAGCACGGCGAGCAAGAAGAGGGTGCGCATGGGAGGCCGGCAGGTGGTGCAAGGGCCACCATTATCGCCAGGAACGCGGGCCGGCTGCCGATGCGCGATGCGCTCTGTAGAATGCAGCTGCCAGCGGGCGTCGCCGCCGCCATCGCGTCGCGGCAATCCCTGTCTGTCTGGAGTGTTGCATGCGTGCTTCTTCTGCGTTGTCGCCGATCGGTCGGCTGTTTGCGGTGGCCGCCTTTATCGAGGGGCTGACCTGGGCCGGCTTGCTGCTCGGCATGTTGCTCAAGTACGGCACGCACACCACCGAGCTTGTGGTGTGGCTGTTCGGGCGCCTGCATGGCGCGGCCTTCCTGTTCTATGTGGCGGTCAGCGTGCTTGCCGCGCTGCGGCTGCGCTGGCCGTGGTGGGCGTGGGCGCTGAGCCTGCTGGCTGCGTTGCCGCCACTGGTGACGGTGCCGCTGGAAATGTGGTTCCGGCGTATTGGCCTGTTGGGTGTGCCGGCGCGAACTGCCGGCTGAGCGCGCCGGGGCGAACCCCGATGCGGCGTGATCGCCATTGCAGTGAAGGTGATCGACCAGCGCATCCGCTGTTTGTGGACGCCACTGGCGATCGGCATGGTAGAGCCTGCACCTGCCGGACGATGTGCCGGCTGAGACAAATCGACGGGTCGGCGCGCATCGGTTCGGGGATGCTGGGGTTCTCGGGCACTCGGTGCTTTCGCAGATAGCACGGCAGCGTTCTCGAGAGCATCGATCATCGGTGCTGTCCCGTTGTGGCAGCAGGCCGGCAGTCGCTGTGTTCAATGGCAAGCGTTGATGGAGCGTCCAACGCGTCCGGGTTCGGGCATCGGTGGTCGCAATCCGGCATGGACCCAAGGCGAACGGATCCATGGGACCACACGCAGGTGACGTAAACAGAACGTCTGGATCCGAGAACCAGCGGTCCGGATCTGGCGGTGCCATTCCTCGATTCATTGGTTGACAGCATCAGGAGACGATCCATGCAAGCGCAGAAGAAGCCGTTTTTTCCCTTTGCTCTGAGTTCGGCCCCACAGGTGACCAGCATCGCGAGTGCGATCGGTACCTCGCGTGTATTGGCTGCCGTCTCCAACGATCCCTTGCCCATCGATCAGCAACTTGCGAACGCATTCAATGCCAATAATGCGGTCATGGCCTATGTCTTGGGCATCGGCAATACGCAGTTGCCGACGATCTCGCCTTCGCCCACGTGGTACAGCACGTTCCAGACAGCGTTCAGCGATGCACAGATTCACGCCAATGGCTGGTATCCGATTGCGACCAATCTCGTCAGTATCCCCAACTCGATTGCGGGCTATGGCATTTCCTTCAATGTCAGCATGTCCACCATCAATTCCCTGGTGGCGGTGCTGCAGAACGATCCGACCAATGCCGCTGCGATTGCTGCGCTGAAGTCTCAGTTCGGCAGCATGATTTCCCAAATCACGTCCTATACGCAGAGTGCGGTGAATGTCCAGCAGTCCATCACTACATTCAGCAATAACCTGACCTCCGATGCGGCAGTGCTGGCGCAGGCAGTCGTTGACTCGACCAAGGAGCAGGAGGTGGATCAGGCCAAGATCGCTGCGTTCAAGGCCGATATCGCGTCGCTGCAGTCGGAAATCAGCCATTGGCAAACCGTCGAGACGGCATCTGCGATTGCTGCAGGTGTCGCCTTCTTTACTGGTGCGGTGATTGCAATTTTCTCGTTCGGGATCGGCTTGGCATTCGGGATCGTCGCCGCCGCAGCGCTGATCACGACGATGGTCATCGCATCGAACAAGATTCAGGCGTTGAAGAGCCAGGTAGAGGCCGACAACAGCAATATGAATGCTGTGACCCAGCAGGCGGCGAGCCTGGCGGTGCTGAATGACCAGGTCAATGGATTGATCGCGCTTTCGCAAGCGGCCAGCACGCAGATTTCCCTGGTGTTGCAGGTCTGGCAAGAGCTTGAGTCCGAGTTGAATACCGTGGTGACGGACTTGACCAACTGCAACGGAAACGTCACCAATTTGAACCTGCCGCAGCTTCAGTCCAATCTGAATTCCGCCAACCAGGATTGGCAGACTTTGGTGGGACTGTGCAATACAATCGCCTCGATCAAGTACAACCAGGCAACGCCCGCCACCGCGACGATCCCCGACCCCGCCACTGCCTGACGATCGGCATTGCATGGTTGGATGAGGTGGCTGCATTGCCGAGCCACGTGCATCGGGTCGCCATGGACTGGTGAGCATGTGGCCGGGCTGGCGGAGGCATGTGGATGTCCACACTCTTCCGTCAGCCCGCCATCTGAAGCACGTCGGCGGCCAGCGATGTTCCGCTTGCCGGTGCACAGCGCAGTCGTCATCAGCAGGTTCCAGCAGTGTGGAAGCGTACAGCGCCAGCACGTACGGCCGGCGCCACCCCGAGTGGCACGTGTGGCGGTTCGTTGTCTGCACGCTGCTGCATTGGCGTTCTAAGGAGAGGTGCCGTGCACACCGCTTAGTTCTTGGGCATCGGCTTCATCTGGTAGTCGGCCGGTGGCGTGGCACCGAGCAGGTGTTGCACGAAGTAGTCCCAGCGGCGGCGGCTGACATACGGGGTGAGTTCGCCATAGCCGTGCTTGGCGTTGGGCAGCATCAGCATGTCGAATGTCTTATTGGCCTTGATCAGGGCATCGGCCACCAGCAGGGTGAGATATGGCGGCACGTTGTCGTCCAGGGTGCCGTGCACCAGCATCAGCTTGCCCTTGAGTTTGCTGGCGTGGGTGGCATTGGCCTGGTCGTCGTAATTGGAGCTGCCGTCCTTGTTGACGATGTGCTCGCCGTGATACTTCTCGGCCCAGTCGTCCTCGTAGCCGCGGTTGTCGTGGTTGCCGCTTTCCGACCAGGCCACCTTGAAGAAATCCGGGTAGCGCAGCATCGCGGCGGTGGATGCATTGCCGCCGCCGGAGTGGCCCCAGATACCGACGCGGCCCAGGTCGATCCACGGATAGCGCTGGCCGAGTTCCTTCAGGCCGGCCACCTGGTCGGGCAGGGTGTTGTCGCCCATGTTGGCGTACCAGGTGTCGTGGAAGGTCTTGGAGCGCCACGGTGTGCCCATGCCGTCGATGGCGACCACGATGAAGCCCAGCTCCGCCAGCGATTGATTGTCGCCATGGCCGGCAAGGAAACTGCGGCCGCGGACCGAGCCGGTTTGCGGGCCGGGATAGACGTAATCGATGATCGGGTACTTGCGCGCCGGGTCGAAGTTGCTGGGCTTGAACATCAGGCCATACAGCGTGGTCTTGCCATCGCGCGCCTTGACCGTGATCGGCTCCGGCGGCACCCAGCCGGCCGCCTTGAGGCGGCTGATGTCGGCAGTGGCAATCGTGCTGACCTTGCGTCCGTCGCCGGCATCGCGCAGCAGCGTGACCGGTGGCGTGACCGAGGTGGAGTAGGTATCGACAAAGCGCGCCCCATCGGGCGCCAGCGCAATGCTGTGATCGGCGACTTCTGGCGTGAGCAGCACCGGCTCACCACCGTCCAGACTCACCTTCCACAGTTGCTGGTAATACGGGTCCACGCCCGGGCTGCGGCCGACGCCGACGAACCACGCAGTGCGTGTCAGCGGGTCCACGCGCAGCAGTTCGGTGACGTTGCCCTCGCCGCTGGTGATCGCGCGCTTGGGCTTGCCGGTGGCCAGGTCGTAGAGATACAGCTGGCCCCAATCGCTGCGCTCGGAAAACCACACCGCCTCGTTGCTGCCGGGCAGGTACGCCCAGTTGGCGGCGACCTGGCCGCTTTCGTAATAGGTCTTGGCGGTTTCGTCGAAGGCGGTGCGCACGTCGCCGGTGGCGACATCGGCAATGCGCAACCAGGCCTGCTTGTGGAAGCGCGAAGTGGAGACGAAGGCCAGCGTCTTGCCGTCCGGCGCCCACTTCACATCGTCCCACAGGCCCGGCGAGCAGCTGACGTCATCGCACAGGGTGGAGCGGTGCTGGTCGGGCGGCAGTTTCAGCCGCAGCACGCTGCGCGTGGGCACGTCGATGACCACGCGCTCGATCATGGTCACGTCCTTGTCGCCGGCCAGCGGATATTTCCACGACTGCAGTTCCGGATGCCCGAGCTTGGTGCTGACCAGGTACATGTCGCCGGTCTTGCGCTGGTCCTGCTGGAAGGTGGCGATTTTGCGTGAGTCCGGCGACCACGCAACGATGGCGTTGTCGCTGTGCTGCCAGCCGGCGTTGTCGGTGGCGTAGCCGAAGTTTTCCACGCCGTCGCGGGTGAGCTGGGTCTCCTGGCCGCTGGCGAGATCGCGCACCCACAGGTTCCAGTTGCGGATGAAGGCTTCGCTGCGCTTGTCCGGCGACAGCACGCCCGGCTCGGCCTTGTCCTTTGCGTACAGCTTGCTGCAGCGCGCACGCGCATCGCAGACCACGGCAGTGTCGCGCACGTTGAGGCGGTAGCGGCCATCGGCGGTACGCTTGACCGCTGGGGCGAAGGTGTCGGCCTTGAGCGGCTTGTCGCCGGTCTTGAGCAGCGTATTGAGCGAGGCGACCAATGCGGACTGCTTGAAGATCGGCGCGCTCTTGCCGGTGGCGGTGTCCAGCTGCAACAGCTGGTTGCCCTTGGCATCGTGGTCGACATAGACCACGTGGGTGGCGTCCAGCCAGTCGATGCGGGTGGCCTGGTGATCGACCAGCGGTTGCGCCAGATAGCTGGTGAGGCGCTCGGCGCGGGCGTAGTCGGCCTCGGTGACGGCAGGCGTCTGTGCGCTGGCGAGTGCCGGCAGGGTGACCAGGGCGATGGCGGCGAACAGCTGCCGCAACGGCAACGGGGTGGGCATGAAAGACTCTCCGGGACGAAAGGAGCGCGCAACGCGGTCGGCGCGACCGTCCGATGCTACCCGCCAGATGGGCCGGGCGCCTCTGCCAGAAGTCGTGTTCGCGCCGTTGTCGACTGGGGCGGGCCGCACGCGTTTCGGCGACCGAAGCGGGGCGGACCTGTGATTGAGCGGTTGCCGAGCGCATCGGCCGGTCCGGCACCGCCACAGCGTGACCGATGAGGTTCGTCGAGCGCGATGCCCATCGAGGCAGATCACACCCGTGGACCGCACGCGCGCCGGTGATCGGCCAGCCACTGACTGCGGGAATGTCCCGGCATGAACTACGCTTCCCGGCGTCCACACAGGGCCATCTGGCACGATTTGGATTTACTGCACGCACGCAACGTTGACTGGAGGCCGTCGGATGTCATGGTTCCGCCGCTTGGCACTGTCCCCCTTTATCAAGGCACACCCGCCACGCAAGACGCAGCCTGCCCCGGCGGACCTGATTGCCGCCTATGCGCCGGTGCTGCCTGCCAGCCTGCTTGAACTCTGGCGCCAAAAAGGACTGGGGCACTATGGCGACATGCAACTCGCGCTGATCGACCCCCGGCAATGGCAACCGGTGCTGGATCGCTGGATCGTCTCGCCACCCGATGCGGTGCGGCGTATTCCGATCGCGCTCACCCCCTTCGGCGCGCTGCTGTACTACCGCAAGCTGACCGCCACCGACGAAGACGTGGTCTACCTGGACCCGGTCTCCAAAGCCGCCGCTGACCTGAGCTGGAGCCTGGACGACTTCTTCAACCAGTCCCTGTGCGAGGCGGAATTCTGCGACTCCCTGATCCCATCGGCCCTGCTCGCCGCCGCGCGCAAAGAGTGCGGCGCATTGGCTGCGGGCGAGGTCTACGAGATTGATCAGATGATGTTTTCGATGCAGATGTTGCGGGTCGACAAGGTCGATGCGTTGGCGCTGCACACCCGGCTTCGCGATGCTGTCGACGGCCCTGCAACCGTTGCCGATGCACCTACGACCAATGGCGATGCATTACCCGCAGCGCAGCGCTCCATGTTCGAGGACCTCTTCAACGAGCCACAGTCCGGCAACGACCTGCACGGCGTGTACCTTTCGTCGTATATCGATTGGCATCGCATGCTGGCGCTCGAGCCCAACGGCCAGTATCGCCTACTGTTTTGGAAAATCGATCATCGCAGCCTTGCACGCACCGATGTGCGTGCGTATGCGGGCCGCTACGAGGTAACGCATACCGAGATTGGCGACGAACACGTGACGCTCGATATTCGGTTGCGCAGCGACTCCAGTGGTAGCGATGCCAACGATGCGCAGCTGGTGGTCATGCGCTCGGGTACCGACATGTTTCTGCTGCGCGCCGACGAGCTGGCAGACATGGCAACGGCCATGGATGGCTCGAAAACGCTGGGCCGCAGCGAGTACTACTTTCGCAAGGTGGGGTTGGGCGATGCATTTGTCGAGGAGCCATCCGGTGGACGCGCTGCGCCCCCGCTTGCCGATCTTCCACGCGCGTTACAGCAACGGGTGACTGCCGAAGCGATCATCGCCACCATCACCCATGTGGACGACGTCGACCCGGATGCTGAAGACGACGGCGCCGGCACCGTCATGTGCACACTGGACCGAGGCCAGGACGATGGGCTGCGCATGAACATGCCGCTGCGCTCGCCGCCAGACACCGGGCGCGCCCTGTATGGCTGGGTCTGGGAGATGCACCCTGCCGCGTGTCGGGTCGGCATCAACTATCAACGCGGCAGCGATGGCAAGGTGGAACATGGCCCTGTTGTCGGCGATGTGTTGACCAGTCGCCTGAGCGGGGAATGAGATGGCGATGCGCAGCGCAGGCAGTGCTCGCAGCGCGGCAAGCCAGTCGCTTACTTGCCCATGCAGCGCTTCCAGCGCTCGTTCACGCGTTGCGCGAACCAGGCGGTGGTGAGGGTGCGGGTGATCTTGGGGCTTTCCAGCGTGATGCCGGGCAGCACCGCGCGCGGCAGCGGCTTGCCGGCACTGCGCTCGGCCAGCGCGAAGACCTGGCGATACAGCGCGGTGTCTTCGAAATCGGCAGAGTTGCCGGCTTCCAGGGCGCGGCGTAGCTGCCGGTCGCTCATCGCCAGCTGGCTGCCCAGGGCGCGTGCGGCGCGTTCAGTGCCGCCGGGGGCATCCAGGCTGGCACCCGGTGTCAGCAGGTCGCCGTCCAGGGTCAGCGCGATGCCGCTGGCCCTGCTCAGCGCCGCCTGGAAGGCGGCATTGCGGCTGGCGTACCAGCCGGCATTGAAGTCGGCAAAGCGGTACAGCAGGGCGTCGTAACTGGCCGGATACCCGAGCAGGTGCCTGGTGCCGAACCACAGCCCGCCGCGACGGCTGAACACCTCGTGGCGGATCGAGTCGCCGGGCGGATACGGGTAGCGCTCGGCATGCTGCTCGGCAAACGCGATGCTGACCTGCATCGGCCCGGCGGTATGCACCGGGTTGAGCCCGTCGAACAGGCGCGCGCCCAGCGGCACGCTGCCGGTGAAGTCTTCGAAGATGCGGCTCAGCTCCTGCTCGGTGCGCGCGCTCGCGATGCGCGTGGCATAGCTGCGGCCGTCGGGCGAGTCGATACGCAGGGCGGCATCGACCATGAAGCCGGGGATGTGATGCGCGCTGGCGCGGCGGTCGATCTCGGCACGCGAAATCTTGCCGAGATTGGGTACCACCGGGTTGGCCTGGTAGGTCGACTCCTGCTCGGTCACCGCCAGCACCGCGCAGATGTGCTCGGCGCTGGTGTCCAGCGCCTGCGAGGACAGCGCCACGTAGACATCGTCGGCCCAGCCGTTGCGATCGCCCAGCGTGGCCGGCAGGCGTCGCGCGATGTCGGCCTTGACCGCGTCCGGGGAGCGCTGTGGCGCACGCGGCGCCTGGGTGGCGCAGGCCGACAGCAAGGCGACGGCGAGCAGCGTGAGCAGGCGGGGCAGGCGGGATGTCACGGCGTCTCCAGGATCCGGGGGGCGGCGGCAGGTGCCGTGTCGCAGTTTACGTGGCTGTCGCGGGGTGGTTGCATGCGGCGATGTGCAGCAGCCGCGACGGCGCGGGTCGCCCGCCGGTGCGATCTGCAGGCCGATTCAAGCCCGCTGCATGCAGGCCGCTATCGATCTTGACGCATAGCGTGGCGATCACATGACCTGCCGTGTTCGCCGGTCATCATGACCGCGTGTTTTTGCATCGAAGTGGCGTCAGTCAGACGCCGACATCGCCCCGATTCCACTGCCAGCCAACCATGGGAGAGCTCGAGTGCCGCAGCAACCAGCAAACCCGATGCGGGCCGGGCGGCGCTTGCTGTGCACGGCAGCCATGCGGTGTGGCTCATCGTCGCCGTGAGGTGTCGATGAGCAGTGCGACGCCACGCTGGCGGCGCATGGCCGTGGGGATGGCTGCAATGCTGTTCAGCGCGATGCTGTGGGCGCAGCCGCAGCCGTGGAAGAGCATCGAGACCGCCGCGATCGACGACCCCAGGGCCGCCCTGCAGGCCGCCCAGGCCGCGTTCGAGCGTGCCCGCAGCGATGGCGACGCCGATGCGCAGTTCTGGGCCTTGCTGGCGCAGGCGCGGGTGCTGATTTCGCTGGAAGAGACCGAGCGCCGCCAGACAGTCCTGGCCCAGGCGCATGCGATGCTGGAACGGGTGCGCGGCAACGCGGCGCAGGCGCAGCTGTGGCTGGCGATCGTGCAGGCGCTCAGCGATGTGCGCGAGAGCCCCAACCGCGGCATGCTGGCGCGGCTGGAAGCGCTGCGTCAGCAGGCGCGCGCGCTGGGGCGCAACGATCTGCTGTGCGAGATCGAAGCGGTCGACATGTGGAGCATGCTCGCCTCCGGCAGCAGCGACGAGGCCTGGAACGCGGCGCAGGCCAGTTACCAGTGCGCGGTGCGCGAACACAGCTTGAGCCTGGAGCTGGATGCCCTGACCCAGCTCGGCTCGCTGGCCAGCCGCGTGGGTGGTCGTTCGGCAGAAGACAACGACGCCGAAGACTATCTGCTGCGCGCCCTGGCGCGCCTGCGCGGCCAGCCGGCACGCTTCCAGCGCAGCCTGATCGAATACGAATACGGCACTTCGCTGGCAGCGCAGCAGCCGGACGCGTCGCTGCTGCATTTCAGGCGTGCGCTGGCGCTCAGCCGCGAGCTGGGCGATCAGGCCGGCGTGGCCGCGGCATTGACCAGCGCCAGCGAGGTGCTGATCGACGCCGGCGATGCCGCTGCAGCACTGGCAATGGCGCGCGAGGCGCTGCCGTTGATGCAACGCCAGGGCAATGTCGGCCGCGTGGCCGCCTGCCATGCGGTGTTGTTGCAGGCATTGACCGCGCTCAAGTCCGGCAGCCTCGGCATGGAGATCATCGCGGCCCGGGCAGCGGACGACCCCAATCTGCCGTTGGTGCGGCGCGCGCGACTGCTCGATGCCATTGCCCAGGCACTGGCAGCGGAGGGGCGGCATGCCGAGGCCTACCAGGAACTGCAGCGCGCCAACACGCTGCGCGCGCAGAGCCTGGATCGCCAGCGCGATACCGTGATGCTGCGCCTGCAGGCGCGTTACGAAGATGCACGCCGTGGCGCGGAAACCGCCGAGCTGCGCCGCCGCAGCGAGACCGCGCAACTGGCGTTGCAAGCCCGCGAAGCCGGGCAACGCGCCTTGTGGATTGCGCTCTGCGCGGCCTGCCTGCTGTTACTGGGCGCGCTGGTGGTGCTGGCCTTCGGTGCGCGCCACCGGCGGCAACTCTCGCGGCTGGCGATGCGCGACGAACTCACCGGCCTGCCCAATCGCCGCGCCATTCGCGCCGAGGCGCAGCAGCAGGCCGAGCAGGCGGTGCGCTCGCAGGTCCCGTGCATGCTGGCATTGATCGATCTGGACCACTTCAAGCTGATCAACGACATGCATGGCCACGCCGCCGGCGATGCCGTGCTCAAGGCGCTTGCCAGCGCCTCCAGGTTGGCGCTGCGCACGCAGGATCGGCTGGGCCGGCTGGGCGGCGAAGAGTTCCTGCTGGTGCTGCCGGGCTGCAGCGCAGAGGAGATTCCGGCGGTGTTCGCACGGCTGCGCAACGCGGTGGCCGCGATCGAGATCGCCGGCCTGCCCGCCAACCAGCCGGTGCGCTTCTGCATGGGCGCGGTGAGCGTCACTGCAGGGAGCGGTCTGGATGTGCTGCTGGGGCAGGCCGATCTTGCGCTGTACGCCGCCAAGACCGCCGGGCGCGATCAATGGGCAGTGGTTTGACTGCTGCATGCGCGGCTGCGCGGCGCCGGCTGCGACATCTGCGCGGGGCTGCGGCACAATCGTGCGGTGGCGCTGCCACGTTGCCTTCCGTCGATTGAGCGAACCGAGACCGCGTGCGAACCGATAGCCGCCTTTCCCGCATGCTGCATGTGCTGTTGCACATGGCCAGAAGCCAGCGGCCGATGACCTCCGAGCAGATCGCCGGCATGCTGTCGACCAATGCGGTGGTGGTGCGTCGGACCATGGCCGGCTTGCGTGCTGCCGGCTACGTGCAGTCGAGCAAGGGCCACAACGGTGGCTGGCATATCGCGTGCGACCTGACCCAGGTGACATTGCTGGACGTGCACCGTGCAGTGGGCGGCCCGCATCTGTTTGCGATCGGCGCCGATCACCCCAACCCGCAATGTGGCGTGGAGCGTGTGGTCAACGCAGCCATCGCCGACGCGCTGGCCGAGGCACAAACCGTGTTGCTGCAGCGCCTGGGCACGGTGACGCTGGCAACGCTGGCGGACGAATTCGATGCGCTGTGCACGGCAGCCGCGCTGCCTGCCGGTCTGCCGACAGGCAAACGCAGGCGCTGACGCACACCAGCTGTTGCATACGCCGTTGCACATGGGGTGCAGCCGGGATGGCGGACGCGAGGTGTGCCTGCGCTTGCAGTCCCATGCGGCATACGCATGCGCTTTGCGGCAGCTGGTCGGCATCGATCGCAGACAGGGCGCGCTTGGCCAGGCGCAATCGCCAGGGCGATGCCGTTTTTCGGCATGGCGTGTATGTGCGCATCCGCGCAGCACCGCCACGCCGCACTGGCAAACAATGCATTCCTGCAGGTGACGACGCGAACCGCCGCCGATCACGGCAAGCGTGACAGCAGGCAGCGCATCAACCCTCGTTAGCACACGCAACCCGTCAGCCATCAAGCAGGTAGCCACGTCAGCACACCGCGGTTGAATCGACGGTCTTTTCATGTAACATCGAAAAGTACATAACGCGGATTTCTACCGGGAGCGGACATGCAGCACGACGTGATCATCATTGGCGGCAGCTATGCCGGACTGTCGGCCGGGCTGCAGCTGGCGCGTGCACGGCGCGCGGTCCTGGTGATCGATAGCGGCCAGCGCCGCAATCGCTTTGCCACCACCTCGCACGGGTTTCTCAGCCGCGACGGTGCATCACCTGCGCAGATTGCCGAGACCGGACGCGCGCAGCTGCTGGCCTATCCGAGCGTGCAATGGGCCGACGGCCAGGTGATACAGCTACGCGGCGAGGCGGAAGCCTTCGAGGTGACGCTGGCCGATGGCTCCACGCATACGGCGCGTCGCCTTGTCCTGGCGATGGGGGTGGTCGATCGTCTGCCGGCGCTGGCCGGCCTGGCAGAGCGCTGGGGCACGCAGGTGTTCGCCTGCCCGTACTGTCACGGCTATGAGCTGGGCCAGGGCCGCATCGGCGTGCTTGCCACCTCCGCCTTTGCGGTGCATCAGGCGGCCATGCTGCCGGACTGGGGCGCAACACAGCTGTTCTTGAACGACGCGGTGGTGCTGGACGAGGCGCAGCACGCGCAATTGCAGGCACGTGGCGTGCGCGTGGTGGGCGGCACAGTGGCGGCGCTGCAAGGCGATGGCGACGTGCTGGAGCTGGTGTTACGCGATGGGCAGGTCTGCGCGCTGGATGGCCTGTTCATCACCACCCAGACCGAACTCAGTGCCTTGGTCGCATCGCTGGGCTGCAGTACCAGCGAGGGGCCGCTGGGCCGTCATATCGCGGTGGATGCCATGCAGGCCACCTCGGTGCCGGGTATCGCTGCCTGCGGTGATGTGGCCAACCCGGCGGCATCGATCGCCTTTGCGGTTGCCAGCGGCGCAATGGCCGGCGTGGCAACGCATCGCTCGTTGATGTTCGGTCTGAGCAACTGAGCGGCGTGTTGCGATTTCCCCTGCAGACCATGCCGGCCTGCAGGAGAAATCGCGGCTGCGCTGCTTACTGGCTGACTTCCTGCATCGCAATCTTGTGCTGCTTGGAGTACGCGCGCTGCGCGGTATTCAGCGCTTCCATATCGGTGTTGAGCTGGGCGGACACGGTTTCCAGGTCCTTGGCCAACGGCGCCAGCTCGGCATTGCCGTAGCCGTTGGGCAGGGCCGCCACGCGTTCGAGCGCGGCCATCATCGCGTCGGCACGCTTGAGGTAGGCCGACAGCTTGCCGTCCAGGTCCTTGGCGTTGTCTGGCACGCCCGCGGCCATGGCGGTATTGGCCTGCGCGTTGGCGGCCAGTGCCTTGCGCTGGCTGCCCAGTGCGGTCTTGTAGCTGTCCAGCGGCTTGTGCGCGACGGCATCGGCCACCAGGCTCTGCCCGCGATCGCCCGACACCCACGGGTCGATGATGGTGACCGCGCCATTCCAGACCGAGATGTTGTGCAGCAGGTAGTCGCTGGAAGAGAGCTTGGAGGCGCCGGTGGTGGTGCCGCCACCGCAGGCAGCCAGCAGCAGACTGAAAGAGACAAGCAGGAACGTGGTGAACGTCTTCAAAGCGAAAGATCCTTGGTACGAGGCCGTTGTTGTCACTGCATGGCGAAGACGGCAAAAACCCCAAGGAAGCGCCCGGACAATCCATGTTGCACTGTTGCTGGCCATCTTCCCTGAGACGAATGCAGCGTGGAGCATTCCATTCACTCTGAGCGAGTGCGCTGCGCCATCAGTATAGCGGCCGCGCTCAGCCGGCAGGTGCGTGTCATGCGCTCGTTGCGCGACCACCAGGTGCTGCATGCGTGCGATGGATGGCCTCGGCCGGTTGCGCTGCGCGTACACTGCGCCGCCACCATCGAACCGATGCCTGCGTGAAAAAGAAGCGGCCCAAATCACCGCCACCTGCGCCAGCTCCCGCAGCGTCCCGGATCCACGAATGGATCATCGGCGGGGGAGCGGTTGTCGTGGCAATCGCCTGCTGCATGCGGCTGTGGCTGGTGCTGGAGGCGATCGTCACGGGGCGCTATATCAGCGTCATCCGCGGCCGGCCGACCAGGGTCTTCTACGCGGATGCAGACCCGCAGCGGTTCTGGATCGCCGTCGGCTGGGATGCGTTGCTGACCAGTGTGCCGTTGGCGCTCATCGCCTGGTTCACCTACGTTGCCTGGACCACGTACCGACGCGGCAGGCGGTGACCTGCGTGGTCGTTCCACAGCATGCGCAACTGCGGTGCCGCGGTGCCGCGCTGTCGACGACGACGCGGCTGCGCAGGCGTGCGGCAAGCCGCTGTTGAGTACACGGTGTTGATCAGCGGTCGGGTCACACGGCCTTGGCAACCGTTTGCGCCGATCGATGCCTGCGCATCATGTGGCCATCAGGGCTGTGTCTGCTTTTGCTTGCGTGATGGCGGCTGCGTCTCGCGCCTGGGCCAGGTGTCATAGCTGTAGACGAACTGCTTCTGATCGGCTCCCATGGTCGGGTCGCAGTGCCAGGAAGTGGCGACGCTGCCGGGTTCCAGCACGCCATCGACTTCGCGCACGGCCTGCGCTTCGAACGCGCAGATCGCCCCGTACAGCTTGATATCCCAGTCCGGCGCAGAGGTGGGGTGGGCGTGCTGCACCAGCACGATGTCGCTGCCGTGGAAGTGGTGCACCTGGGCGCCGTGTTGGCGATTGATGCTGAAGTAGCACGGTGCGCCGATGCCCAGCGGGAGCACTTCGTCATCGCGCAGGATCGCGCACTTGCCGGCGTGTTCGCCCAAACGAATCGTACGCCCGGCAAGGACCGCAGTGGTCACCGGATGGCGGGTGGTGACTTCGGACATGGGCTGCGGCGGCGGCGACGTCTGTGGCGCGGTCTGCGCGTGTGCGCCGGTCATCACCAACAGCGCGGCGAGCAACCAGGTCGGAAAGCGGATGCGCATGCAACGTCCTTGTCGTGGGCGCTGCAGTATCGCAGATCCGTTTGCTGGTCAGGCGTGGCTGGCACGCAGACTGCACTCCAGGCAGACGGAGGCGGTCAATGCCTGGGACGGCATCTGTCTGCTGCATTGCGGCTTGGCGTGCAGCGCCGACATCCAGTTGGCCGCGACTGACTGCGCGTTTTCGGTTGCGGAAAACATCCCGCAATCAGCGCCGCGCCGGCAGCGTCGCAAGCACACCATCCAGCGCCAGTTGCGTGCTGAAGCCTGCCTTGCTCAGGCGTTTGCTCACTTCGTTGGGCACGTCGCGCCCGCTGGTGAGCCGGTTGGGCGCGCCGGTGTAATGGAACAGGCGCCCGCCACGACGCAACACCCGCGCCAGCTGGTCATAGAACAGCTGCGAATACAGCTCGCCGGCAATGCCGAAGCGCGGCGGGTCGTGCAGGATGGCATCGACCGAATCGTCCGCCAGCGTGGTGATGTGCTGCGAGATATCGGCGTGGGTCAGCTGCAGGCGTCCGCCGTAGGCGGCATCGGCCGGGTCCGGCGACCAGGGATTGAGCGTGCGCAACCACAGCACGTCGGCATTCTTTTCGAACGAGTGCAGCTGCGCCACCCCGGCTTCCAGGCAGCAGGCAGCGAAGTAGCCCAGCCCACCGCAGGTATCCAGCACGATCTTGCCGCGCGGGTCGACCAGCGCCACCTTGCGGCGCGCATCGTCGAACGGCGACAGCTGCGCCGACGGTAGCATCTTGATGCCATCGATCTCGAAGGTGGGCGCACCCCATTCGGTGGGAATGAGCTTGATCAGCGCGCCGCTGAAACGCGAGATCGGGGCGAAATCATCACCGTCCCAGAAGTACAGCGTGCGCTCCTTGAACTTGCCCGGATACGGGTAGCCCCTGCCGCGCCACTGCCAGGTCTGCGCATCCAGCTGCGCGGTGCCGGTACTGCGGCCCAGGTCCAGCGAGCCGGTCCATTGGGTCAGACCGCTGCCGCGCGCGGCAAGCAGCGCCTGGGCATCGGAGGAAATGAGGAGTGGGCCGGAGTAGTGGGGCACGAGTCGCTGGTCTGGGTGGGCAGGCGTCACGCGCGCTGCGGGTGCGAGGGATGGACTGGCATCGTAACCGACCCCATCACGCATGCGCATCCAGCGCACCGCGGGCACGATGGCGCGGCGGCGCAGCGGCGGTCTCTGCAGCGACGTGGGGCGGCGGGCCGTCTGCAATGGTGTGCCGGTGGTGATGCATGAGCCGTCGTGCCCGGATGCATGCGCCGATTCCTCCGACGCACGCCGCACCGCATACTGCGCGCTGCCCCCGTCGACATGTTGTCCGATTGGCGCCAACCGTGGAGGATCGGCAATGCTGAAGGGTGTGTTGTTGGGGTTTGCCTGTTATGCGGCCTATTCGATCAGCGATGCGTTCGTGAAGCTGCTGGAAGGCACGCTGCCGGTCTACGAAGTGCTGTTTCTCGGTGCACTGCTGATGCTGGTGGCTGTGCCATTTTTGAAGAAGCCGGACGACCGGCTGCGCGAGCTGGTGATGGCCAAGCAACCCAGCCTGTGGCTGTTGCGTGCGCTCACCGGTGCCATCGGTAACCTGACCTCGGTGATTGCGTTCACCACCTTGCCGATGGCCGAGGCGTTTGCGCTGATTTTCCTGATGCCGATCTTCGTCACCGTACTGTCGGTGGTGTTTCTCAAGGAAGAAGTGCACTGGCGGCGCTGGTCGGCGGTGATCGTCGGCTTCATCGGCGTGTTGATCGTGCTGCGTCCGGGCTTTCGCCATCTCACCCACGGGCATGTGGCTGCGATCGTGTGTGGCCTGGTCGGTGCGATCTCGGTCATCACGCTGCGCATGGCCGGGCATAGCGAAAAACGCCTGACCTTGTACGGCGCCGGGGTGATCGGCCCGTTGGTGATGGGCGGGATCATGATGTTGCCGACCTTTGTCTGGCCCACGCTGTCTCAGTGGGGGCTGTTGGCCGGCTACGGCCTGCTTGCCGGCCTGGCGGCGATCTGCCTGATGTACGCCACGCGCATGGCGCCGGTGAGCGTGGTTGCGCCCACGCAATACAGCCAGATGCTGTGGGCGATCGCCTTCGGCTACCTACTGTTCCACGACCACCTGGACTGGCCGATGGCGGTCGGCATCGCACTTATTCTGGGCGCGGGCCTGTTCACGCTGATCCGCGAGGAGCAGGTGTCGCGGTGGTGGCGGCGGACGAAGATTGTCTGAGAGCGGGGATTGGGGAGTCGGGATTGGGGATTGGTAACGGCGTCAAAGCGTGTTGTCGCTGGTGTCAATTGCCGCTGCCAATCCCGAATCCCGACTCCCCAATCCCGGTTTTACGGGGGCGCAGTGGATTCCTTGCGCGGTGCGCGCCAGGTTTCAACGATGCGCGCGTACTCGCCGCTGGCCTTGCTCAGGTGCAGCCACTGGTCGACGTACGCTTTCCAGGGCTGGTCGTTGCGCGGTAGCAGGAAGGCTTTTTCGCCGTATTGCAGCGGCTGCTCCGGTGCGATTGCGCACAGGCCGGGCAGGCGTGCCTGCTGGTGGAGCGCTTCGGAGGCGTCGGTGATCATCACGTCCGCGCGCTGCTGCAGCAGCTCCTGGAAGATGGTGGTGTTGTCGGCGAACAGGCGTAGGTGCGCGCGCGGCAATTGTTGGCGCGCGAAGGCCTCGTTGGTACCGCCGGGCGGTTCGATCACGCGCACCTCGGGTCGGTTGAGTTGCGACAGGCTGCGGTAACGCGCCTGGTCGGCGCAGCGCACCAGCGGAATCTTGCCGTCCACATCCAGCACCGCGCTGAAATTGGCCTGGCGTTGCCGCTGCAAGGTGACCGAAATGCCACCGACCGCGATGTCGCAGCGATCGGCGAGCAGGTCGGGCATCAGTTGCGGCCAGCTGGTGCGGACGAACGCCACGCGCGCGCCCAGGCTGCGGGCCAGCGACTGCGCCAGGGCGATATCGCTGCCCTCGAACTGCCCGTCGGCACGCAGCAACGAGTAGGGGCGATAGTCGCCGGTGGTGCAGACCCGCAGCACGCCGGATTGCAGCACCGCATCCAGGCGTGAGGCAGGCTCGGGCGCGGCTGCGTGCGCAAGGCCGCAGCTGAGCAGGAACGCAAGGCAGATGCGATGGCGCATGACGTGGCCTCGGAAAATTGCGGCCATGATAGTCGTGGCCGATGTGGTGTGGCCGACGTCAACGGCATGTCAGCACGATCCTGCCCGGGATCACGGTGCGGTAGCGCTGCGTTGCGCACTGTCGGTGCTTCATTCGAACCGATCGGAGTCACCTCATGCAGCTCAATCCACGCACTGCGCGTCCGATGACCACCGCCATTGCCGGGCTGTCGGCACACGGCACGCCCGATCCGGATACCAATGAAGACGAAATCCCGCTGGAAGAACAGACTCCGCAGCAAGGCGGTTTGCGCGAGGAGGTGGGCGATCTGGAAGAAGACGACGATCAGGCATTGCCCGGCCGCGTCGGTGGCGGGCTTGCGGGTGGTTGATGCGGGGGGTAAGAGCGGCTAACCAAGCACTTGAGTAGCCACCAGGCGTGTGCGGCCGACACTGAGATTCTTCAGCATCGTCTGGATGTTCCCAGGCCGGATGGTCAAGGGCGCGATGCCCTCGTCAAGGGAACTGCACATGCCCGGGTTCGAAGTACACCGGCTTGTCGCCGTCTTCGGGCAGCGCGGGGATCGTGTCCAGGATGGCCTTGCCGCGGATATCGGTGATCCGAATGGACAAGGGCTGGTTGCCGAGCTGCTCGCCGAGGAAGTGGTTGTAGTCCATCTTCTGCAGGCTCTTCCAGCTGCTGCCCTGTTTCACTTCGAACTTGACCACCGGGTAGACGTGATTGCGCACCTGGATCGCCGCCCACCAGCGCGAGCTGCCTTCCTTGATGCGGTATTGCACGTTACCGGTGGTCGGCGCGCGCACGATCTTCCAGCTGATCGGGATGCGCCCCTGCACGGTGTCGCCGATCGCCGCGAAGGCGTTGGGCGATAGATCAAGGCCGCCCGATGCGCCCTCCGGGTATAGGTCGGTGACGTAGACGACGGCCTTGCCCTTGGGCCCGGTCACTTCCAGATAGGCGCCGGCCAGTGCGGCCCTGACCCCGCCGAAGTTCATCTGGGTGGGGTTGAGCGCGGTGATGAAGGCATTGCTCGGAATGGGATCCAGCAGCGCCGCTCCGCCGGAATAGCCCGAGCCGGTATAGGTCGCGGTGCCGGTGAAGGTGCTGTTCCAGCCAGTGGCCTTGCTGGCATCCGCGGCAGCGGCCGTCTTTGCCGATGGCGTGGCGGCGCTGGCGCTCGTCAGTCCCCAGGCCTGATGCAGGACCTGCAGCTTGTCGGCACGCGGGTTGCCATCACTGGCAAGCAGGCCACCGTTGTTGGCATTGCCCACCTCCCAGCTACCGAGCACGGCACTGTGCATGCCGGTGTTGCTCAGATACCCGCTCAGTGCGTGTTGCCATGCCCGGTCACGTGGATCGCCATCGCCCAGGCCGCCGCCCAGGCTGACCGGCAGCACCGCGTGATCGGCGTAGAATTGTCCGAAGTCGCGCTGCCAGCTCGCCGGCAGGCTGCGCGGAAAGTCGGCCGCTGCAAACGCGTCCGCCGCGTCGCGATCCGGCCCGGCCAGCTTCGGCATCAGCAGCAGATGTGCGCGCGGAATGCGCAGCGGCACGCAGGCGAGCGGCTGCAGATTGCTGCCGGCGGCCTTGCGTGCGGAGTCGCTGCAGAGCGCGTCGTTGCCCACGCCCTCCACTCCGATCACCCAGGCCGGCGCCTGCTTCAGCACCGCGGCCGCTGCTCGCGCGGCGATGCGGTTCCAGTCGGCGTCTGCCGCATTGCCCGCCCAGTTGGCATTGCGGTAGCCGCTGCTGCCCAGGTCGATCCCGAGCACGCCCGCGGTGCTGCCGTAGCGGCGCGCGAGCAGGCCCAGGCCCTCCATCCAGGCGTCGTGCTGCGTGCCCAGCTGCGGCGCCGCGTCATCGCAAGCGCCATCGGCGAAAGCGAGCAGCACCTGCATGCCACGCTGGGTGCTGGCGCGCACCACGGCGTCGAGCAACTGCAGGGAAGTGAGGCCAGCCAGCGCGGGGTCGCCGGCTACCTCGGCGGCTGCCACCGGCCTGGCTTGCAGGGTTGCCGCACAGATCGGCACGCGCACGGTATTGATGTCCGATGCCTGCATCTGATCCAGCAGTTGCTGCAGCGTATTGCTGCGCAGTCCGGTGGCCGCCAGCGCTGCGCGATCGAAGCCGGGCCAGGTCACGCCGCGTACCTGCAGCGCCTGGCCGCGCGCATCGGTGAGGTGTCCGCGTGTGTCGACCTGCACGGCCAGTGCGGTCACGGGAGTCAGCAAGGCCAGGCCAAGCAGCAGATGAGCATGAGAGCGCATGGGAGTGTCCTGAGGGATGGCCCGCGCAGGAGACCAGCGATCGTCGTGTGCGGTCCGTGCGCCGGGTCAAGGAAGCGGGCAGGAGTGTGGGAGCCGCGGCAGGCGAGCGGCCGCACTGGAATGGGGATCGCGGTTTGTGCGGGATGCTTGATGCGCCGCCGCTGTCGGCGGTGTGTACTTGATGCATCGCCGACCAGCGGTGGCCATGTTGCGCTGCGCGGGTGACGGACGTAACGGCAGGCATGCTGCGGACGTGGTCGACCGGCTGTGCTCGTGCCCTGGTAGTGCATGTGCCTGTGTGTCGCGAGAGCAGACAGCGCTGCAACGTGCAGGCGGCAGGCAGAGGGGGACTGCTCCAGCGATGCGTTGCGCGCGTTACCGACGGCTGCGCTTCCTCGATCAGGGCAGCCGCGAACGCGTGGATAAGCGGCGCACCACGATGGGGCTAGCCAACCACCGTTCGCCGGCGCACGCTGCGGCCTACCCGGCGCCGCTGTGTAAACCGCTGGTGCGCGCTGCCGCGATCTCGTATTTTTGACGGCTTGTTCACTTGCCGGTGCCGTGCCCCATGTCCGATCCGTCCGCGCCCGATCATCTGCAACGCAGTCTTTCCAATCGCCACCTGCAGCTGATCGCCATCGGTGGCGCGATCGGCACCGGGCTGTTCATGGGCTCGGGCAAGACCATCAGCCTGGCTGGCCCGTCGATCCTGTTCGTCTATCTGATCATCGGCGCGATGCTGTTCTTCGTGATGCGCGCGATGGGCGAGCTGCTGCTGTCCAACCTGGAGTACAAGTCGTTCATCGACTTCTCCACCGATCTGCTCGGGCCGTGGGCCGGGTTCTTCTGCGGGTGGACGTACTGGTTCTGCTGGATCATCACCGCCATCGCCGACGTCATCGCGATCGCCGCCTATGCGCAGTTCTGGTTCCCCGGATTGGCGCCGTGGATCCCGGCCATCCTGTGCGTGCTGTTGCTGCTGAGCCTGAACCTGGTGACGGTCAGGTTGTTCGGCGAGATGGAGTTCTGGTTCGCACTGATCAAGATCATCGCCATCTGCGCCTTGATCCTCACCGGCGCCGGGCTGGTGGCCTGGGGCTTCCGCTCGCCGTCGGGCAATGTGGCCTCGCTGTCGAACCTGTGGAACGACGGCGGCATGTTCCCAATGGGTATTGGCGGCTTCTTTGCCGGATTCCAGATCGCGGTGTTCGCCTTCGTCGGCATCGAGCTGGTCGGCACCACCGCTGCGGAAACCGCAGACCCGCGCCGCAACCTGCCCAAGGCGATCAACTCGATCCCGGTGCGCATTTTGATTTTCTACGTGCTGGCGCTGATCGCGATCATGGCGGTGACGCCGTGGCGGCAGGTGGTGGCCGACAAGAGCCCGTTCGTGGAGCTCTTCGTGCTGGCCGGCGTGCCGGCGGCCGCGAGCCTGATCAACTTCGTGGTGCTGACCTCGGCCACCTCGTCGGCCAACAGCGGCATCTTCTCCACCAGCCGCATGCTCTACGGCTTGGCCGAGGAGCAGCACGCGCCCAAGGGTTTTGCCAAGCTTTCGCGTGCGGCGGTGCCGGCACGTGGCCTGCTGTTCTCCTGCCTGTGCCTGTTGCTGGGCGCGATGCTGGTGTACCTGATCCCCAACCTGGTCACTGCGTTCACGCTGGTCACCACCTTGTCGGCGGTGCTCTTCATGTTCGTGTGGTCGCTGATCCTGTGTGCCTACATCGCGTACCGGCGCAAGCGGCCCGAGCAGCACGCGGCCTCGGCGTTCAAGATGCCCGGTGGCGTGTTGATGTGCTACGTGTGCCTGGCGTTCTTCGCCTTCGTCATCGTGCTGCTGACCTTGCAGGCCGACACACGCCAGGCCTTGCTGGCCAGCCCGGTGTGGTTCCTGATCCTGGCGATCGGCTATGCGGTGAAGCGGCAGCAGACGCGCAGCGGCTGAGCGCGCGTACCAGCGAAGGCATCCAGCGAAGACCTCATCAAGGCCCCGCACTGCGGGGCCTTGACGTCTGTGGCTGCACGGCGCTGCGATAAAGGCCACTGGCAGCTAAGCGCGTTTTGCGCGCGACGTTGACGCGGATCGGGTGGAACGGGATGCTCGCCGCCATCCATCGCCACGGCCCATCGCATGATCACGACGCACCCGATTGCCGGAACACAGCACACGCAAGGTTGCTGGGTCGACCTGTGCCAGGCCAGCGCGCAGGAACTGGCGCAGGCCGCAGACAAGGTGGGCTTTGCGCTGCCGGATCGCGCGGCCATCGGCGAGATCGAATTCTCCAGCCGGGTGCGGCGCCAGGGCGAGGTGCTGTTTCTCAACGTGCCGCGCTTTCAGGACGACGATGGCCCGACTGCGCCGCTGGGCTTTGCGTTGTCGCCGACCAT
The DNA here is from genome assembly GCF_040203315.1 of Xanthomonas sp. WHRI 8393. Classification (NCBI taxonomy): domain Bacteria; kingdom Pseudomonadati; phylum Pseudomonadota; class Gammaproteobacteria; order Lysobacterales; family Lysobacteraceae; genus Xanthomonas; species Xanthomonas sp. WHRI 8393. The sequence goes on from NZ_JBEGGL010000001.1 coordinate 830,814, forward strand.
GCTGGTGACCCTGCGCGAGCAGCACATGGGCTCGCTGGATGCGGTGGCCGCGCGTCTTGCGCATGAGCCCTGCCATAGCGCCGACGATCTGCTGCTGCGCATCTTCGACCAGTTGGTGGGGCGCCTGGCAGACCGGCTCGAATCGCTGGAAGCCGAGGTCACCGACACCACCCGGCAGGTGTTCGACAACCCGCACAAAACCAAGGACCTGGAGCGCATGCTGCATCAGGTCGGGGGCATGGGCCGACGTCTGGGCGGGCTGCACAATGCCGGGCAAGGCCTGCTGCGTCTGGTCACCTATCTGGATGGCGCCGCGCCGGACTGGTTCGGTGCCGATGCGGCCAAACGCATCGGCTTGCTGCACAAGGACCTGACCACCTTGAGTGAATTCCAGCAGCACATGGACGACCGCATCGAGTTCCTGCTCGACAGCGTGCTGGGCATGATCAACATGGACCAGAACAACGTGATGAAGGTGATGGCGGTGGCCTCGGTGGTCGGCATTCCGCCCACCGTGCTGGTCGGCATCTGGGGCATGAACTTCGCCTACATGCCCGAGCTCAAGTGGCACGACGCGTATTACTGGGCGCTGGGCGTGATCGTGCTGAGCATGCTGGTGCCGCTGGCCTGGTTCCGCAAACGTGGCTGGGTGTGATGCATCAGAGCCGGAAACCGTAGGAGCGCACCTGGGCGCGATATGGCGTTACCGGGAAGGCCCTCGCGCCCAGGGGCGCTCCTACAGAGTGCCGTCAACGCAATCATCTGTTGCCTACGGTGGCGTGACTACGCAATGCCAGGCTAGGGCATCCCGGTAGCTGTGCAGCGCGCGGCAGACTGCAGGAAACCCCGTAGGAGCGCACCTGGGCGCGATGCGGCGTTACCGGGACGATGCGGCGTTACCGGGACGATGCGGCGTTACCGGGAAGGCCCTCGCGCCCGGGGGCGCTCCTACAGGGTGGCTGGGATGCGCAGCTGTCACTGCGCACTGCGCCGAGACCGGAAAACTGCCCAGCTGCGTAGCGTGCGACCAGGCGAGACGCATTGTTGATTGCTGCCGGGCGGCCTGGATCAGCCCTTGGCCTGGAAGCTGGCTTCCTCGTACGGCTGCACCACCACCCAGCCTTCGCCGGCAAAACGCATCTGCAGGCTTTCGCCCGAGCCTCGGCCGAACAGCGTGCCGATCGACACGTCGGTGACCAGCTCCGGGGACAGCGTGCCCGACCAGGCCACGGTGGCATTGGGGTCGGTGAACACCGGGCCGCTGGCGGCGGTGACCGGCAGGGTCAGCGGCTCGTAGTGCGAGGTGATCGCCACGATGCCGTGGCCGCTCAGGCGCACATTGAACAGGCCGCCGGACAGCATGCCCGCCACTTTGCGCATCATCGTGATCTTGTGCTCGACGCCGGATTCGAAGGCCAGCACGTCGTTGCCGTTGACGAAGATCGCTTCGCCATTCAAACGCAACAAGGTCACCAGCTTGCCGAGGTCGGCCAGATATACCCGGCCCTGGCCTTCGGCCTTCATCAGCTGCATGCCTTCGCCGCTGACCGCCTTCTTCAGCAGGTTGCCCAGGCCCTGTTCCAGCAGCCCCTCGCGGGTGAACTTGACGTTGCCGGTGCGCGCGACCATGGCGCCGGCCTTGGACCACACCATGCCGTCGAGGCGCACTTCCAGCAGGTGCGGGTTTTCCAGTTCGAACGGATCGGGGCTGACGTCCTTTTCCTTGGAATGGGCGAGAAATTCGTTAAGCGTGCGTACGGCCATGGATCCGTCCTGGAGGGTGAAAGAGTGCGCATGATACGCGGCAGGCTTGTATCTTCGAAGCGTACTGGTGTGCGCGTCGCTGTGCGTCTGCACAGATGGCGCGCCGATGTTGCGGCGCACATGGTGCTCAGTCAGCGCGTCGCGCGCGATGACAGCCACAACCAGGTGCCCATCCATCAAGATCTGTGCGTCGTGGCGAAGTAGTGCTGCAGCTTTTTGCAGCGTCATGGATGCGGGTTGGCATCGACGCACTGCACGGCGATAAAGAGATGACGCCGATACGCCACTGGTGCAGTGACTCTGTGCGCGCCACGTTCCGACGTATGCAATCCCAGCTACGTTACACAGTTCGGCACGAAGGCACGTCGCAAATAAAACAACCGCTCGGCCTGCACCGTGCTTCTGAGATCGGCGTCGGATTCGTGGCATTGTTGCCGGGCTAGATTGCGCCTACAGAAAACGTCTTTACGTTGTTCAAGGAGTGGGGCGATGCGCGTTGTGGGTGGCAGTCGAGTGGAAGGTGGCTGGTCTGGAATGTCTCTGCGTAGTCGCGCGATTGCGTCGCTGTTGGCCCTGGCTGCTGCTGCCACTGGCTTGCATGGCGCGCCCGCGCAAGCGGCAGTGGGGCCGGGTGTGGTGAGCGGCGACACCATCGTGCACGACCCGTCGATGCTCAAGCTGAGCGATGGGCGTTACTACATCTATGCCACCACCGGCGTGGTCACCAGTACCGACCGCACCAAGTTCAGCAATGCGGGCGCGATCTTCAGCAGCATGCCGAGCTGGGTGCGCAGCTACAACCCGGACAACCAGCTATGGGCGCCGGATGTGTCCTTCCATGGCGGCAAGTATCTGATGTATTACACCGCCTCCAAGTTCGCCACCAATACCTCGGCGATTGCGCTTGCCAGCAGCAGCACCGGCAAGCCTGGCTCGTGGAAGGATCAAGGCATCGTCTACACCTCCAAGAGCAGCGACGACTACAACGCCATCGACGGCAATCTGGTGGTGGACGGCAATGGCAAGTGGTGGTTGGCGTTCGGCTCGTTCTGGTCGGGGATCAAGCTGATCCAGCTCGACCCCGGCACCGGCAAGCAGCTGTCCGGCAACACGACGCGCTACAGCCTGGCGAGCCGGCCGTCCCCGGGCGCGGTGGAGGCGCCTTTCATCCAGCAGGCCAATGGCTGGTACTACCTGTTCGTGTCGTTCGATGCGTGCTGCAAGGGCGCCAGCAGCACCTACAAGATTGCGGTGGGACGTGCGCGCTCGGTGACCGGGCCGTACCTGGATCGCGCCGGGGTGGACATGCGCAACGGCGGCGGCACGGTGATCCAGTCCGGGTTGGGCAGCATGCATGGGCCAGGCGGGCAATCGGTGTTCCGCGATGGCGACGGCGACATCCTGGTCTACCACTACTACGACGACCGCGGCGACGCGCGCCTGGGCATCAACCGGCTGGGTTACGACGGCAGTGCATGGCCGGTGGTGCAGTAGCAGCAACCAATCGAACACGCTGCTGCGCGCTGCACTGGCGCAGCGATCAGGCGATGCCTGATGCAGCGATCCGCCGGCGTTGCCGACTGCCAGAACCGCAAGGCCGCCAGCGCCGCCGGGCATGCCCGGCAGCGCTGGCGCACGCTCATCGCGTGGCCGCTTCGGGCTTGCGCACGCGTTTGACCGGCGCCGGCTTGCTCGCGGTGTCCGGGTACAGGTTCAACAGCATCAAGGTGACGCCGTTGGTCCAGCCGAAGCCGTCCTGCAGCGCGTATTCGCCACCGCCACCGCCGGCCGCATCGGCTTCCAGTCCGTATTTTTCGACCAGCTTGTGCTCGCGCGCGAACAGCGCCTGCACCTGGGTGAGGAAGCGCTCGCCGATGGTGCGCGCCAGCGCGTCTTCGCCGTAACGGCGCAGGCCGTCCACCGCCACCCATTGCAGTGGCGCCCAGCCATTGGGCTCGTCCCACTGCTGGCCGGTCTTCACTGCGGTGGTGGCCAGGCCACCGGGGCGCAGCAGGCGCGCACGCACGGTGCTGGCGGTGCGTTTGGCGTGCGCGTCGGTCGCCAGGCCGGTGAACAGCGGATACAGCGCCGCGGCAGTGACCTGGTCGCTGAGCTTGCGGGTCTGCCAGTCGTAGTCGGCGTAGTAACCGGCCGCGTTCCACAGGTGCGCATCGATGGCCTGCTTGCGGCGCAGTGCCAGCGCCGCATAGTCCTGCGTGCACTCGGCACCCGGCTTCGCACAGGCCTGGGCCAGGGTGCGCTCCAGGTGATACAGCAGGCTGTTCAGGTCGATCGGCACGATGGCGGTGGTGCGGATGGTGCGCAGGTTCTGCCCATCGGCCAGCCAGCGGCTGGTGTAGTCCCAGCCGCTCTCGGCGCCGGCGCGCAGGTCGCGGTAGACCTCGGCGGCCGGGCGGTCGCCGGCCTCGGCGGCGGTGCGGGTGTCGTGCAGCCAGGCTTCCGGGCGCGGGGTGTCGCGCTCGTCCCAGTAGCGGTTGAGCAGGCTGCCGTCGGCCAGACGCACCACATGGCGCGCGGCCTGGCCGGGCTGCAGGTCCTCGCTGCCCTGCATCCAGTAGGCGTATTCCTTCCGCAGCTGCGGCAGGTAGCGCTGGTAGACCGCTTCGCCTTCCACGCCGGCCTGCAGTTCCACCATGTAGGAGAAGAACGGCGGCTGCGAGCGGCTCAGGTAGTAGCTGCGATTGCCGTTGGGGATATGCCCGTAGGTGTCGATCAGGTAGGCGAAGTTGTCCAGCATCTGGCGGCTGAGCGTGGTCTCGCCGCTCTTCACCAGGCCCAGCATGGTGAAGTAGGAATCCCAGTAATACACCTCGCGGAAGCGTCCGCCCGGCACCACGTACGGATGCGGCAGCGCCAGCAGGCTGCTGTAGGGCGGCACGTGGGTCTGGCTGCGCACCAGCTTGGGCCACAGCTCGTCGATGTGTTCGCGCAGCGCGGTGTCCTGGCGGATCGCGTCGGTCTGCACCGGCGGCGACTCTTCGAAATTGGCGTCCACGAACTTGCGCAGGTCAAAGCCGGGGTGATCGTGCTGCGCCAGATAGTCGGCGTTGATCAGGGCCGGGTCGCGCAGCGGCAGAAAGTCGACGAAGTGCTTCTGGTCGTCGAACAGCTCGCCGCTCTGCACCGCCCGGAACAGTTCCGGGTAGGCCAGGTCGGGCGTGGGCGGTGTGGCCGCCGGTGCGTTGACGACCGGAGTGTCCATGGGCGCGGCGGTCAGCGTGCAGGGCGCCACGAACATGCTCAGCGACAGGCCAAGCAGCGACGTGCAGCACGGGGGCGCGGCAGAACTCATGGCATCTCCAGAACGGGCAGTGACGTGCGGCATGGTAAACGACCGAAGTGGCGGGCGGGGCCGGACGACGGTGTCGGCAGGCCGACAGGCTTCGCACGGAGACGACTGGATTCAGCAAGGTGATCCGGCGCGGGGCTGCAGGTGGTTGCGCGGGTTGCGTTGCCGATTCAGGCCTATCGGCCCGGATCGAGGCAGCTTGAGCCACGTGCGGACCGCGTCGGATTGCCGACATCGCTGCAAGATGCGCGCCACAGCGCGGCGGGCGGCACGTGGCGAACGGCGGGCGGCACTGCCAGTGCACGGCAGCCGGCGCGCGTGGGGACTGGCCGGCGGCAGCTCGGCCTTGCTCGCCTGACCGATTGCAGCGGCGTGGACGCACCGGTGGCACGCCGAACAAAGCCAGGCGGCTTGCTGTCCTTATGCGTCAGCCTTGGCGCGGCCGACCGGTCTGCAACAAACGCTGCAGCTGCAGCGCGTTGGGCACCGCCAGCCCGGCGGCGGTGTTGTCGAAGATCACCCAGCGTTCTGCCTGCGGATGCGTCGCGTCCTGCGCTGCGTTGCGCACCGCGTCGGCCAGTGTCTGCAGCGCACTGTCGTCGTAGCTGCTGTAGTAGATGCGCGGTGCGCCATGCCAGCGCCAGTACTGCGGGCCGGCTGTCGCACCCGGTGTGGCGGCGTCCGGCACCGGCGCCGGATCGGCGGCGCAGCGTGCGATGCGGTGGCGTGCCAGCAGCGCCTGTGCCTGCGGGAGAAACCAGCTGGCATGGCGCGGTTCGCAGACCACGCCGCCGTCCCAGCGCCGCCGCAGCATGGCGAAGAACCTGGCCGCCACCGGCGCATCGAACACAGCGCTGGGCGGCAGTTGCAGCAGCAGGCAGCCCAGTCGCGTGCCCAGCGCACCGGCCTGGGCCAGGAAGGCATCCAGCAATGCACCGGTACCTTGCAGGCGTGCATCGTGGCTGATGCTGCGCGGCAGCTTGACCGAAAAGCGGAAATCCTCCGGTACGCTGTCGGCCCAGCGTGCGTAGGTACTGGCACGGTGCGGACGATGGAACGAGGAGTTGATCTCCACTGCATCAAAACGTGTGGCATAGCGCTGCAGGACGCTGGCACCATCGCCGAATGCGGCGCGGTCGGCGGCCGGAATCGACCAGCCTGCGCAGCCACAGCGCACGCGCGGCAGGGCGATGGATGAACGAGCCTGCATGAGGTATACGCAAGACGGGTGGGCAGCACTCTATGCATGCGCGCATGTCAGCGTTGCGTGTGCACTGCGCTCACGGCCGACTCACCGACGACTTCGATACTGGGCGCATGCCAGAAGGTCCTTCCCTTGTCATCCTGCGCGAACAGACCGAAGCGTTTGTCGGCCGCAAGATCCTGCGCGTGTCCGGCAACGGCAAGCAGGACATCGCGCGGCTGGAGCAGCAAAAGGTGCTGGCGTTACGCAGCTGGGGCAAGCACTTCCTGATCGAGTGCGCGCAGTTCAGCGTGCGCATCCACTTTCTGCTGTTCGGCAGTTATCGCATCGACGAGGACAAGCCGAATGCGGTGCCGCGTCTGCGCCTGGAGTTTTCCAAGGGCCAGCGGTTGAATTTCTACGCCTGCTCGGTGCAGTTCATCGAGCGCCCGCTGGACGAGGTCTACGACTGGACGGCGGATGTCATGAACCCGCTCTGGGATGGCGCGCAGGCACGGCGCAAGTTACGCGCCGCACCCGGCATGTTGGCCGCCGATGCGTTGCTGGATCAGACCATCTTTGCCGGCGTCGGCAACATCATCAAGAACGAAGTGCTGCATCGCATCCGTGTGCACCCGGAAAGCACGGTGGGCGCATTGTCGGCGCGCAAGCTCGGCGAGCTGGTCACCCAGGCGCGCGACTATAGCTTCGACTTCTACACCTGGAAAAAGGCCTTCGTGCTGAAGAAGCATTATCAGGTGCATACCAAAACCAGCTGCCCGCGCGACGGCGCGCCGCTGCAGTATCGAAAGCACCTGGGCAAGGCCGGGCGGCGGGCGTTTTTCTGCGAGGTCTGCCAGCGGCTGTACCGTCCGGAGGATGACTGAGCATGTGCGGCCCGCACCCTGGCCAGTCGGCATCGACCGGATGTAGGGCGAACGACCGCCGCCACAGCATGCAGGATCCATGCCGCCGGGGCCGGGCAATGCCTGTCGGCAAGCAGCGGGCGTCGGCCGCCACGCTCGCTAATGTGAATGGCGGCTGGCGCCTGCGGCCCAAACAACGAATTTCAAACGCGCGCAAACGCCACGCCCGCTAGATTTGCGCGTCCTGCACCGGGTTCACGGTGCGGCGTGCGCATCTCTCATCTCATCGGTCTCCCGCATTGTGATTACCCGCAGGAAGGAAACGCTTGTCCCGCATGTCGCCGCTGTCGCATGCACGGGCGCCATCCTGTTCTTTCTTGCCTGTCTGTTGCTGTATATGCCGCCGCCACGCGACACCGCGCGACACGACGACAGTTTGCAGGTGTATTTCGTGCCGCGTCCGCAGTTGACGCTGCCGGCGCCGGCGACACCGCCGCAGCAACGCGACTCCACACCGCGCGCGGCTCCTGCCGCGGCCTCATCCGCGCGCAGTGCGCCACCGCCGACACGTACCCCACCGCCGCAGCGGCAGGTTGCCGCCGCCAACGCGCCCGCTGGCGAATCGATGGCGGCCCAGCTCTACACCCGCGAAGGCCGCTTGCGCATGCCGCGCGATGCGCAGGTCGACCCGATGGCGCAGGCCGGCGCCGCGGTGCCACCGGGCATGGCCGACGAACGCGCGCAGGCCAAGGCGCGCAACGTGATGGAACGGGTCAATCCGGTGCAATACCAGGACACGCGCTTTGCCAAGGACTGGAAGAGCGACGGCACGCTGGGCGATGTGGCGATGCAGGAAATGAATCGCGGCATGAAGAAGTTCAACGACATGCTCAACGGGCCGCAGACGCAGGTGGCCAAGGCGCGGCCACCGCCGGATGTGCGCTTCAACCCCGCGCTGGCGGGCAATCAGGCCGAGATGGGCAGCGAGGCGACCGGCGATGCCTACAAGGCCGCGCCGATCGCGCACGAGACACCGCCCGATCTCAAGGGCGAAGCCAGCCGCCGCATCCGCGAGGCGCTGGCCGCGCTGGAGCAGCGCAGCGCGCATTGCGATGCGTCCAAACGCAAATCCCTGTTGTCGCCGGTGCGCACGCACCTGGGCGATCTGGAGCGTGCCGAGCACGCCTTGAACAACGGCGCCGACCCGGTGATGGCCGCACAGATGCTGCCGCGCCAGGCCGACAGCGCCTACGATCTGGCCCGCCGCGCGCTGTGGTACGCGGACCGCCAGTTGAAGCAGTGTGCGATCGGGTGAGTGGGTCAGTGAATGCGTTTGGGTGCAGCTGACCAGGAGTAGCGGGCAAAACCTCTCTAAGGCTGTCTCGATGGCGGCAACGTACCGGCCACATTCGCAGCGTTGACGCGTGACGGTGAGTGAGTCGATTGCGCAGTGCCCCCACCGCTTGCGGGACCCGCACTGACTCCGTCCATGGAGGCTCCTCGGCGGCATCCATGCCGCCAAGGGTCCCGCAACCGGCAAGGACACCGCATTAGAAGGTTGGTCGGCGACCAGGTGAAAACCTGATTGGTGCTCGGCTTGCGATGGAAGATTTTCGGCCGCACGACAATCCGAACAACGCGTAGCAAGCACTGCTCTTGCCGTGCACGCCGACCATCCCGACAGGTCCTTGCCCGCCCACCGTCGCGGGACCTTACGCGGCATGGATGCCGCGTAAGAGCCTACATGGACGTACTTGCGGCGTGTCCTGCGATGGTGGGCGGGCAAGGGCCCTGCAGCCAAACCGCAGATCCGCAGCTCTGCACCCGACTCACCCACACCGCTCAATCACCTGGTAGCCGCGCGAAGTGGAAGTGGACGAGCGGCGCTGCGCTTCCCTTCTCCCGGTGGGAGAAGGGAAGCGTCCCGACAGGAATTGAAGAAGTAAGGCAGCTTCGTCCGATATCGGGACTAAAACCCCCTCCCGCCTGGGCGAGAAGGTACGGCTTTCGCGGCAAGCGCGCGCATGCCTTGGAGCGCCCGCGACGCAAGCGCGGCTGAAGGCGCGCAGCGGGAGTTGTGAGGGCACGTCTATGACACGGCGGATCAGCCGGCAGCCGGACTGTCGCCCCGCGCTACATCAGGCGCTGAGGCCGTCCTGCGCCAGACTCTGGCGGTAACGGTCTTTCTCGACACTCAGCGCGACTTCCGCGCGCAGGAACACTTGCCCGATCGGCTCGTCGCCACGGGTTGCCTGCGCCTGGCCGATCAGCACCGTCAGCCCGTGCGCATGCTGCTGCTTGGCGATGTCGCGCAGGCGCTGCAGCTTCTGCTCGGCATTGGGATCGCGCAGTACGGCGATGAATTCGGCGCTGTCGGTCACGCGGTCCACGCTGTCGCCGTTGGCTTGCGCCTGCGCGGCCAGGGCTTGGTCGAGCTGTTGCAAGGCGCGACCCAGGAGCCGCTCGCTCTGTTTTTCGGCCAGCGCGGCCAGTTCCTGCACTTCCAGAATCACCAGGTAATAACCGGCATCGGCGGCCGCCGGTGCCACCGGCTGCAGGATCGCCTCGCGCTCGAGCTGCAGCTCGCGCTTGCGCTCGTCCAGCAGGCGCATGGTGACGCGCGCCAGTGCCTGCAGCCCGGTGCGTTGAGTGTCGGTGAGCGTGCGCGGCTCGGTGTCGAGCACGCAGACGGTGCCCAACGCCACCCCGTCGGAGGTGACCAGCGGCATGCCGGCATAGAAGCGCGCGCCGGTCTCGCCGGTGACCACAGAGACATCGGCAAAACGGCTGTCCTGGGTGAGGTCGCGCACTTCCATCAATTGCTCGGGGCTGCGGATGGCGTGATCGCACACTGCCTGGCTGCGGTCGGTCTGCTGCATGCCCAGACCGAGCTGGGCCTTGAACCATTGGCGGTCGCGATCGACCAGCGACATCAGTGCGATCGGCGTGTTGCACAGCGAGGCCGCCACCTGCACGACGTCCTGGTAAGTGTCCTCGGGCAGGCTGTCGACGATGCGATAGCCGTCCAGGACCTGTTGGCGGGAGGCTTCGTCAGCCGGGGGCATTTGCTTCATCGGGTAAGTCGGACAAGCGCGAGCGAGAAAGAGGCCACGATACCGGCACCATCGATAACGCCGCGTGGATATCGGCCGCGTTCCCGGCGTGGCCTGCACAGCGTCTCCAAATCCGCATCCCCGCCGCGCTGCGCAGGCTAGGGGACATGCAACCGGCGGACTGAAGCGCCGGCGCGAGATTTCAAACCCAAGTGTGATGCCTGCGCATTGCACGCAGGCACCGGCGACTCATACGCGCACGCACCGTTGCGTACGCGGATCTGGCAACGGCGCGGCTCGAAAGCCGCGCCGTCGGTGTGCGACTGACCAGCCTCAGCGCTTGACCGGCTTGCCGTCCACGTCCAGCACCTGCACCTCACCGAGCTTGAGCGCACGCACCGGGGATTCGATCTTCTTCAGGTCGCCCACGATCACCCAGGTCATCGCGTTGGGCGCGATGATTTCCTTGATGGCCTTCTGCGCGGCCGGCTGGTCGATCGCTTCCAGTCGCGGCTTGAGCATCTGCACATAATCGTCGGGGCGGTCGAACTGCACGATGCCTTCGATCGCACCCAGCACCGCGCCAGTGGTTTCGAAGCTGCCGGGCAGGGCGCGGATGCGCTGGTTCTTGATCTTCTCGATCTCGTCGGTGGTCAGCGGCTTGTCGCCGATGATCGCGGTGGCTTCCTTGAGGATCTCGTTGGCCGACTCGGCGGTCTTGTCGGTCTGCACTGGCGCGGAGAACATGTACGGCCGCTGGCCCTGCGCATCCAGCATGCGGGTACCGGCACCGTAGGCCCAGCGCTTGTTCTCGCGCAGGTTCATGTTCAGGCGCGAGGTGAAGGTGCCACCGAAGGCGCCGTTAGCCACGCCGATCGCCAGGTTGTCCGGCGCCTTGGTGGACGGTGCGAGCAGGCCGGCCAGAATCACCGACTGCGGCGCATCCGGGCGGTTGATCAGGTACACGCGCGGCTTGGGCTGCGCGGCGACCTGGACCAGGTTCTTCTTCGGCAACGGCGTGGCAGGCGCCTTCCAGTCACCGAAGGCGGCATCGAGCTGCGGGATGATCTGCGCCAGCGTGGTATCGCCGGCCACCAGGATGCGCAGGTTGTCCGGACGCAGCCACTGGCGGTGGAAGGCCTGCAGGTCCTGGGCGTTGAGGCTCTTGATCGCCGCCTCGGTGCCGCTGCCGGTGAGCGGGATGCCGTAGGGGTGGTTCTGGCCGAACAGCAACGGCGGCAGCGCACGCAGCGCCAGGCTGTTGGGCTGGGTCTTCTCCTGCGCAATGCCGGCCAGCCACTGGCCACGGATGCGCTCGATGTCGGCAGCCTTGAAGGCCGGGTTGCGCACGATGTCGGAGAACAGCTGCAGCGACGGCTGCAACTGGTCGTTGAGCGCATCCAGCGAGGCGCTGCAGCTGTCCAGATCGCAGCCGACCGCCGTGATGGCGCCCAGGCGCTGGCGACGCTGCGCCACTTCCACCGAATCCAGCGCGGCGGTGCTCTCGTTCATCAGCGCGGCGCTGAAGCTGGCGGTACCGAGCTTGTTGCCCTGGTCGGCCGCATACCCGGCATCGAACAGCAGTTCCACCTGGGTGACCGGGATGGTGTGGCGCTCGGCCAGGATCACCTCGACGCCGTTCTTCAACTTGCCGCGCTGCAGCTGCGGGAAGCTCAGGTCGGGGAACTGGCTGGTCTGCGGCACGCCCTTGCTGCGGTCCAGCGTGGAGGCGGTGGTTTTGTATTTGCCGGCGGCCGGCAGCCTGGGCGCTGGCTTGCCGGGTTCTTCGCCACGCGCGACCACTGCCTTGTCTTCGGCGGCGGGGTCGAAATCCTTGCCGGCCGGCAGCACGGTGAGCAGATAGTCGCCCTTGCCGAACCAGGTGGCGGCGGTCTGCTTGACGCTGTCCACGGTGGCGGCCTGGCCGCGCTGCAGATCCTGCTTGTAGGCGCCCGGGTCGCCGCGGTAGACCTGGCCCTCGGCCAGGATCACCGCCTTGCCACCGAAGCCGCCGACCTTTTCCAGCCCGCGCACGAAGCCGGCGCGGTAGGCCACCTGCGCGCGCTGCAGCTCGTCGGCGGTCGGGCCCTGGGCAATGAACTTCTTGAGCTCCTCGTCGATGATCGCCTCGACCTTGGCCGGGTCGACGCCGTCCTTCACGTCGGCCTGGATCTGCACCTGGCTGGACAGCGCGAACGGCTGGATCGCCGCTGATACGTCATCGACCAGATTGTCCTGGTAGACCAGGCGCTGATACAGCCGCGAGGTCTTGCCGCCGCCGAGCACGGTGGTGGCCAGGTCCAGCTGGATCGCCGCATCGCTGCCCAGCTGCGGTGCGGCCCAGGTGCGGTAGATGCGCGGCTGCGAGACGTGATCGTGCTGCACGCCACGCTTCTGCGCGGCCAGCGGGGTCACCCACGGCTGCTGGCGCGCCACCGGCTTGCCAGACGGGATGTCGCCGAAATACTGCAGCGCCTTGGCACGCGCCTGCGCCACGGTGATGTCGCCGGCCAGCACCAGGGTGGTGTTGGCGGCGCCGTAGTTGTCGTTGAACCACTGTTTGACGTCGGCCAGCGAGGCCGCGTCCAGATCTTCCATCGAGCCGATGGTGTCGTGCTGGTACGGGTGGTTGGCCGGGAACAGGTTGGACAGGATGTTCTGGTCCACGCGGCCGTAGGGGCGGTTCTCGCCCTGGCGCTTCTCGTTCTGTACCACGCCGCGCTGGGTGTCGAGTTCTTCCTGGCCGATCGCGCCGAGCAGGTGACCCATGCGGTCCGATTCCAGCCACAGCGCGGTGTCCAGCGCGGTGGTCGGCACGGTCTCGAAATAGTTGGTGCGGTCGAACCAGGTGGTGCCGTTCATGTCGGTGGTGCCGACCTTTTCCAGCGGCGCGAAGAAGCTGCCCTTGTTGTTCTCCGAGCCGGAGAACATCAGGTGCTCGAACAGGTGCGCAAAGCCGGTCTTGCCGGCCGGCTCGTCGCCGGAGCCGATGTGGTACCAGATGCTTACCGCCACCACCGGCGCCTTGTGGTCTTCGTGCACCACCACGGTCAGGCCGTTGGGCAGGGTGAAGCGGGTGTAGCCGATCTCGGGAATGGCACTGCTGGCCGCGGGCTTGGACAGGCTGGCCGGGGCGGCAGCGACGGCGGGAGCAACGGTACCGGCAGCGACGCCGAGCACACCGGCGATCAACAGGGACAGCGGACGCAGCATGTGACACTCCAGAGCAGGACAATCGGCCGAGGGTAGTGGCTGCCCGGCGGTGTCGCAAATGCTGTCCGGCAGGGGGGCAGGTGCGGCCACCGGCGGGGCGGCGTGCGATGGGACGCCCGGGCCGGCGCGGGTGGGGGTGCGGCAACCACCGGCCCGCCAGCAGGCCCGGCGCACGCGCTCAAGTTGATCATCGCCTCGCCGTTACCTGGGGCGACCTACCTTGCCCAGACGTTGCCCGCCGATCACGCCATGACCGTCCTGTTGCCGCCCGTACCCATTCCCGCCGACGACGCCCTGCGCGTGGAGGCGGTGCGTCGGTTGGGGGTGCTGGATACCGAGCCGGAGGCCGAATTCGACGATATCGCCTGGCTGGCGGCCCACATCACCGGCGCCCCGATGGCGCTGGTGTCGCTGCTTGACGCCGACCGCCAGTGGTTCAAGGCGCGTTGTGGCACCGATCTGGAAGGTACCCCGCGCGCGATGTCGTTCTGTTCCTACACGGTGATGGGGACCGAGCTGCTGGAAGTGCCCGATGCGGCGGCCGATCCGCGCTTCGCGCGCAACCCGCTGGTCACTGCTGCGCCAGGGGTACGCTCGTATGCGGGCGTGCCGCTGGTCGGCCGTGAGGGCTATGCCTACGGCACCTTGTGCACGCTCAGCACCCAATCGCGGCTGCTCGACGAAAACCAGAAGCAAGGCCTGATCCGCCTGGCGCGGCAAGCCGTCGGTCAACTGGAGGCGCGTCGTGACCGGTTGGCTGCGCAGGCGCAGCGGCAGACCCTGAGCCGTTTGCTGGAAGCCATGCCCGACGGCGTGGTGTCCTGCGACAGCGACGGGCTGCTGCATGAGTTCAACCACGCCGCACGGCAATGGCACGGTACCGATCCGCGCCTGTTGCCGCCGACGCAATGGGCCCAGCACTTCGATCTCTATAACGCCGACGGCAGTGCGCTGCTGCCCACCGAGGCCATCCCGCTGGTGCGCGCCTGGGCCGGCGAGCACGTGCGCAATGCCGAGATGGTGATCCGTGCCACCGGCCAGCCGGCACGCAGCGTGCTGTGCAATGCCGACCCGGTGGTCAGCGACCAGGGCGCGGCATTGGGTGCGGTATGCGTGATGCACGACATCACCCAGTTGCGCGATGCCTCGGCTGCGCTGGCGGGCGAGCGCGCACGCCTGCAGTCGCTGGTGGACGCCTCGCAGGATGTGGCGATCATCGCGTTCGATCCGAACGGGCGCATCGAATTGTTCAACCCCGGCGCCGAGCGCCTGCTGGGCTACGCGGCCGACGAGGTGTTGGGCCGCTGCCCGGCGCAGTTCCACCTGCCGGCCGAGCTGGAGCGGCACATGGCCACGCTGGCGTTGTCGCCGCCGTCGTACATCAAGCTGGCCGCCGCCGCTGCAGGCGACCTGCTCGAAGAAGAAATCTGGACCCTGGTGCGCAAGGACGGCGGACTGCGGCGCGTACGGCTGTGCTTCAACATCATCCACGACACGCAGCAGGGGCTGTCCGGCTACCTGGCAATGGCCATCGACGTCACCGCCGAGCTGCAGGCGCAGGCCGCCGCGCAGCTGGCGGCCGAGCACTTCCGCGGTGCGTTCGAAACCGCCCCGCAGGGCATGGCGATCGTCTCGCTGGATGGCGACTGGCGCGACGTCAACCCGTCGCTGTGCAGCATCCTGGGATATCCGCGCGAGCAGCTGTTGCGCACCACCTTCCAGACCATCACTCACCCCGACGATCTGGACATGGACCTGCGCCTGGTGCAGGAACTGATCGACGGCAAGCGCGACAATTACAGCCTGGCCAAGCGCTACATCAGCCAGCAGGGCGCGGTGATCTGGGCGCAGCTGTCGGTGTCGCTGGTGCGCGACAGCAGCGGCGCGCCGGTGCATTTCGTCTCGCAGATTCAGGACGTCACCGAACGCCATGTCGCCGCCGAGCGCCTGGCCGAAAGCGAAGCGCGGCTGCGTGCGATCAGCGATGCCACCCCCACCCTGGTGGGACATTACGATGCCGCGCAGCGCTGCCTGTTCGCCAACCAGGCGCATCGCGACTGGCTCGGCGTGGAGCCGGCCAGTCTGGTCGGCTGCGCGATCACCCAGGTACTGGGCGAGGACCTCGGTGCGGAGGCGCGCGCTGCGCTGGCGCAGGTGAGCGCCGGGCAGCGGGCCCACTTCGAACACGTTCTGCGTGGTGGCGCGACACCGCGCGATGTGGAAATCACCCTGGTGCCGGAAATGCAGGGCACAGCGGCGCAGGCGCAGGGATTCTTCCTGATGGCGCAGGATGTCACCGCGCACAAGACCCTGCATCGGCTGATGCACGAGCGCGCGACCCGCGACGCCCTGACCGGCCTGCCCAATCGCCACGCCTGGTCCGAGGCGCTGCAGGTTGCGGTGACCCAGGCGCAACAGCAGCAGCGCGCGGTCGCGGTGATGTTCCTGGATCTGGACGGCTTCAAACGCATCAACGACGTCCACGGCCACCGCGCCGGCGACGCGGTACTGGTCGCCTTCGGCCGCTGCCTGCAGCAGGCGGCCGAAGGCCGCTATCTGGTGGCACGCCTGGCCGGCGACGAATTCGTGGTGCTGCTGGACAACCTGCAGGATCCGCAGACCGAATGCGCCGCCGTGGCAGACCGGATCCGCGCCGCATCGGTGGGGGGTGCCATGTTCGGTGAGCAACATCTGCCGATCCGGTCCAGCATCGGCGTCGCCTGGCAACACGGCCAGCAGGCCGACGCTGCCAGCCTGATGCACGCGGCAGACGAAGCGATGTACGCCGTCAAACGCGCCCGCCACGGCAGTGCCACCACCGGACGCGACGCCGCGCGCTGACGCAGCGCATGCAGCAACACACACTTCTCCAACAGCAGAAGGTGCCCGCAGGGCGGGTGAGGGTACGGCCTACCCATAAAGCCGCGTCAATCGCATCGATGATGTTCACCACCCGCGACGTTGAGACCCATTATCGCGGTCGTCTGGAGAGGTGATGCAGGCGATGGATGCATGGATTGCAGAGCGATGATCTGCGGCTTGGCTGCAAGGCCCTTGCCCGCCCACCATCGCAGGACACGCCGCAAGTACGTCCATGTAGGCTCTTACGCGGCATCCATGCCGCGTAAGGTCCCGCGACGATGGGCGGGCAAGGACCATCGGAGATGGTCGGTGTGCTTACTTAAGAGCAGCAAGGGCAGTGCGTGATGCGCGTTGTTTGATCCTGATGCGCCGGCGCAACATCCGGCGTAAGTTGAGCGATAAGCAGCTTTTTGCGTGACCACCGACCAACTATTTGGTGCGGTGCCCTGACCGATTGCGGGACCCTTGGCGGCATGGATGCCGCCAAGGAGCCTCCATGGACGGATTCACGGCGTGTCCCGCGAGCGGTGAGGGCGCCGCGCGCTCGACTCACCGAGCGTTTGACTTAAGTATCTAATCACGCCTCAACGCCGCCGCGAGTCGAAGCCTTGGTTGCTCTACGCATTGCGCTTCGACTGGCGTGGACAATACGGATAGTTCAGTTGCAGAGCGATGATCTGCGGCTTGGCTGCAAGGCCCTTGCCCGCCTACCATCGCAGGACACGCCGCAAGTACGTCCTTGTAGGCTCTTACGCGGCATCCATGCCGCGTAAGGTCCCGCGACGGTAGGCGGGCAAGGACCAATCGAGATGGTCGGTATGCATGGTTGTGAGCCGTGCACGTTGCACGGCGGTCTGCTGATCTGCGGTCTGGTCAGCTTTTTTTGATCCGATGACGCGCCTGTTCTGTGCAGATGCGGCTTTCGGGCACGCTTATCCGAATCCCCGCTCCGCGCCCCAGCCCACGGTTGCGTCACGCGCGCCAGTGGCGCGCATGCCGTGCTTTCGCGCTCGCAGGGGGAGGCGCTCTACATCCCTCAATCAAGCCGCCTGCACCACCGAGCGCCGTTGCGTCAGCGCAGCCTGCTCCGGCACCAACCGGAACACTGCCACTGCGCGGGTCAAATCCGCCGCCTGGTCTTCCATGCTGCGTGCCGCAGCGGTGGCTTCTTCCACCAGTGCCGCGTTCTGCTGGGTCATTTCATCCAGCTGCATCACCGTGGTGCTGACCTGCTCGATGCCGGCGCTTTGCTCGGTGCTGGCGGCGGTGATCTCGGCCATGATGTCGGTCACCCGCTGCACCGAGCTGACCACCTCGGTCATCGTGCTGCCGGCCTGTTGCACCAGGTCCGAGCCCTGCGCCACTTTTTCCACAGAATCGGAGATCAGCTGCTTGATCTCCTTGGCCGCGCCGGCCGAACGCTGTGCCAGCGCGCGCACTTCGGTGGCTACCACCGCAAATCCGCGGCCCTGTTCGCCGGCGCGTGCCGCTTCCACCGCCGCGTTCAAGGCCAGGATGTTGGTCTGGAACGCGATGCCGTCGATCACTCCAATGATGTCGGAGATCCGTGCCGACGATTGCGTGATCGCCTGCATGGTGCTGACCACTTCCTGCACCACGCGGCCGCCGCTTTCGGCCACTTCGCCGGTGCCCTTGACCAGCTGATTGGCCTGGCGCGCGTTGTCGGCGTTCTGGCGCACGGTGGAGGTGAGTTCTTCCATCGACGCGGCGGTTTCTTCCAGGTTCGCCGCCTGGTGCTCGGTGCGTGTGGACAGGTCGGCATTGCCGCTGGCGATCTCGCCGGCGGCGGTGTTGATCATCTCGGCCGAGTGCTGGATGCCCTGCACGATGGTGGTCAGCTGGATCGCCGTGCGGTTGGCCGCATTGGCCAGGCGGCCGAATGCGCCCTCGTAATGCGATTCCACCCGCTGCGACAGATCGCCATCGGCAATCGCGGCCATGATGCGGCCGACATCGTCCAGGCCTGCATCGGCCTGCTGCATCAGGCGGTTCAGTGCCTGCACCATTTCGGCGAATGCGAATTGGTAGCGCGCCTGCTCGCCGCGTGCGGAGAAATCGCCGCGTGCGGCCGCGTCGGCCAGGCGTGCGATGTCGCTGTTGATCGCCGACAGGTTGCTCTTCACCGTGTCCAACGCTTCGTGCAGCGCCGCGCGCTGGCCGGGCAGGCGACGCATGTCGCGGCGCAGATCGCCGCGGCCGTACTCGCCCATCAGGTCCATCGCCTCGTTGATGGCATCCAGATGCTCGAACACCACCGTGTTCACGCCATGCGCCAGGGTGCCGTAATCGCCGGGGAAATCCTCCGGAATGCGGTGCGCGATGTTCTCGCCCTGCTGCAGGCGGATCATGGTCTGCATCTCGCCGTTGAAGCGCTGCAACTGGGTCTGCATCTGCTGCATGCTGTGCATCAGCTGGCCGGTTTCGTCGCGCGATTCAACCCGGATATCGTTGTCGAAGCGGCCCGAGGCGATCGCCTCCGCGGTGCGCGATGCTGCCCGCAGCGGTGCGGCCATCGCCGAGGCGATCAACCAGCACAGGCCGATCACCATCGCCACCAAGGCGCCGCCGATCAGGGTCAGGGTGCGGGTGAAGCCCCAGGCCTGCACCTGGATGTCCTCGGCGTACACGCCCATCACCAATACCCAGTTCCAGGCCGGAAAGGTCTTGGCGTAGCTGATCTTGGGCAGCTGCTCCTGCTTGCCCGGCTTGGGCGCGTCGTAGTAACTGAAGCCGTCGCCGCGCTCGATCGCCGTCTTGATGTCGCGATAGACGTACTGCCCGGCATCGCTCTTGTAGTCGCTCATGTCGGTGCCGACGGCGCGCTTGGGATGCATCAGGATGCGCATCTGCGGGTCGACGATGAAGAAGTAATCCACCCCGTCGTTGGTGCGCATGTCCGCCAGCGTGGTGCGTGCAGCTTCCTTGGCCTGTTCGACCGTCAGTTCGCCAGCCTTGGCCTTGTCTGCGTAGTGCTGCATCACGGTCAGGCCCATCTCCACCTCGGTCTTGACGCTGAGCTTGCGCGCCTCGATCAGGTCCAGGTATTGCAGGCGGGCCGCGGCCACTGCCAGCAGGATCACGCCCACCGTCAACAAGCTGCACAACAGCACGAACTTGCGGGTAAGCGGGAGATTGGCAACGTGACGACGCAACAGGGAGACAACAGGCATGGCAACGGCATCCAGAACGCGCGTAGGGCGCTATGTCATGAATAGCGGCTGATTCACATGCGGGTTGAATGCTAATTGCGGCAGCGTCCGCTTGCGGCAGCTGCAATGTAGGAGCGCCCCCGGGCGCGATGGGGCGTTATCGATAACGCTTCATCGCGTCCGGGGGCGCTCCTGCAAGGTCATGGGCATCGATCCAGCGATCGATGGGTGACGCGACATTGGTGACTTGCAGACTGTCGGCAGCTTGCAAGGTAATGGCGGACACGCACTACGTGCCCGCCGTATTGCATCAGCCGGCCGCGCAGAAGCCGAATTCGGCCGTCGCACCGGCGGCCAGGGTGCGGTTGAAGTCCACCCCGCTGGCCTTGAGCGTGCTGCCGCTCTGCGACCAGGTGACGTTCCAGGCGTTGTTGACAGTGCCGGTGACCGGCAGCGCGATCGCCCAGGTGCCGCTGGCGGTGCCGGTGTTGGTGACCTGCACGCGGTTGCAGTAGCCACCGTTCCACTGGCTGTCCACGCTCACCTTGGTGCTGAAGCTGCCGCTGGGCGTCGGCGTCGGCGTCGGTGTTGGAGTTGGCGTGGGCGTCGGAGTGGGAGTAGGCGTCGGCGTGGTGCTGCTCACCGTGCCCCACAGCGTCCGCAGCAGCGCCATCTTGTCTTCGCGCACGCTGGTCCAGTCGTCGCGCAGGATGCCGCCGGTGTCGCCGCTGTTGGGATTCCACGACCAGTAGAAGCCCTCGTTGATGCCCTTGCTGCGCAGGTACTTCACCAGCGCGTCCTGCCAGACCTTGTCGCGTGCGTCGCCTTGGCCGTACTTGCCGCCGAATTCGCCCAGCAGCAGCGCATATGTGCCGGCGAACTGGCCGAAGTGGCGGTCCCAGATCGCCGGCATGTTGTTGGGGAATTTGCTGTCGTTGAAGTACGCCTGCGCGTACACGTCCGGCCCGTAGACATGCGGTGCCAGCAGCAGCCGGTTGGCCGGAATGTTCAGCGGGGTGCAGGCCAGCGGCTGCAGGTTGCCGCCCCAGAAGATGCCGCCATTGGTCGAGCAGACCGGATTGTCGGTAATGCCTTCCACCGCGATGATCCACTTCGGCGCCACCGCCAGCACCGCGGCCGAACCGCGCTCGGCGGCCTTGTTCCAGTCGGTGGCCGCGTTGCCGGTGCCCCAGGTGGCGGCACCGTGCGGCTCGTTCTTCAGGTCCAGGCCGATCACGCTGGGCACGTTCTTGTAGCGGTTGGCGACAAAGCGCAGATCGTCCAGCCACTGCGCTTCGGAATACGAGCCGGTATACCAGAGCTCGGAGATGGCGGCGCAATCGGGGGTGTGGTGATCCAGCAGCACATACATGCCGCGCGCGTTGAATTCGTTGATCACCTTGTCCAGGATCTGCAGCGAGCTCAGGCCCTGCAGATCGGCATTGAGGCTGTAATCGATGCTGGTCGGCATCGTGCTGCTGCGCAGGGTGGCCGGGCAGAACGGCAGACGCACGGCGTTGAAGCCCAGGCCCTGCATCTGGTTGATCATGTCCTTCCAGTTGCGTGCCCACAGACCGTGCATGACATGGTTGCCGGTCTCGAAGCCGAACACGTTGACGCCCTTGAGCTGGACCACCTTGCCGCTGTCGTCGACAATCTTGTTGTTGCTGATGGAGTAGCTGAAGGCCGGTGCGGCGGTGAGCGCCAGCGCGGTGGCCAGTGCGAGCGTACTGGCAGTCCTGAAAATGGACATGGTGATCTCCCTAGCGAACCCGGCTCGACACCCGAACCCGGTGAGGGGGGCATCTTGGTCCGCAGCCGCATCGTTTGGCGTGATCCGGACCACAGAAAGGCGCATTGCCGCACCGGTCACACGCAGGCTGCGGGCCGGGTCGCTTTCGCGCACACTATCGCCGCTGTCGCCTGTCCGCAGGCTGTCCTTTCTGTCCCCGGAGTGTCTTCCAATGTCCTTTCTGCGTGCCGAACTGGCGCAATGGCGCGCCTCGCCTGCGCGCGAACTGATGGCCGGTGCGGTCGCTACCTTTGCGCTGATTCCCGAAGTGATCGCCTTTGCGTTCGTGGCCGGCGTCGACCCGCAAGTGGGGCTGTTCGCGTCGTTCGTGATCGGGATTGTCATCGCGTTCTTCGGCGGCCGCCCAGCGATGATTTCCGCTGCGGCCGGGTCGGTGGCCCTGGTGGCCGCACCGCTGGTGGCCGCACACGGCTTGCCCTATTTGCTGGCGGCCGGGCTGCTGGCCGGTGCGGTGCAGATCCTGTTCGGTCTGCTGCGGCTGGGCGTGCTGATGCGCTTTGTCAGCAGTTCGGTGCGTACCGGCTTCGTCAATGCGCTGGCGGTGCTGATCTTCGCCGCGCAGCTGCCGCATCTGCAGCACGCCAACCTGGCCACCTGGGGCATGTTGGCGTTGGGCCTGCTCATCATCTACGGCCTGCCGCGGCTGCCGCTGCCGGGCGTGTCGGCGATTCCTTCGCCGCTGCTGTGCATCCTGGTGCTGACGGTGCTGGGATCAGCGTTGCACCTGCCACTGGAGACGGTGGCCGATCTGGGCAAGCTGCCTAACGCGCTGCCGGTCCTGCAATGGCCGGCGGTGCCGCTGACGCTGGAGACCTTGCGCATCATCGCCCTGCCGGCGCTGGCCATCGCGATGGTGGGGCTGCTCGAATCGCTGATGACCGCACGCGTGGTCGACGAACTCACCGACACCCCGAGCAACAAGAACCGCGAGTGCACCGGGCTGGGTCTGGCCAACACCGCGGCCAGCCTGTTCGGCGGCATCGCCGGCTGCGGCATGATCGGGCAGACCGTGGGCAACGTGAAATACGGCGGGCGCGGCCGTCTCTCCACCCTGTTCGCCGGGGTGTTCCTGCTGATCCTGATGGTGCTGCTCAAGCCGTGGGTCTCGCAGGTACCGGTGATCGCGCTGGTGGCGATCATGGTGATGGTCTCGGCCGAGACCTTCGACTGGCGTTCGCTGCGCACCGTGGTCACCCATCCGCGCACCTCCAGCGTGGTGATGCTGGCCACCGTGGCGGTGACCCTGGTCACCCGCAACCTGGCCGCCGGGGTGGCGGTGGGAGTGGTATTGAGCGGGGTGTTCTTCACCTTCAAGGTGGCCGGGCTGCTGCAGATCACGCACAGCGACGGCGACGACGGCGTGCGTACCTACCACGTGCGCGGGCAGGTGTTCTTCGCCTCGGCCGACGTGTTCATCGACGCCTTCGACGCGCGCCAGGTGCCCGGCCGCGCAGTGGTGATCGACGTCGGCCGCGCGCATTTCTGGGACATCACCGCGGTGGCGGCGCTGGACAAAGTGGTGCAGCGGCTGCGTCATCACGCGCTGGACGTCCAGGTCAAAGGGCTGAATGCCGGCAGCCGGCGTCTGATGCAGGCGCACGCGCTGGGCGACGATGCGCTGGAGTCCGCACTGCCGTAAGCGCGCTGGTGCGCCGGCCGGTCGTGCGCCTGCACATCCGTGTACGCCGGCTGGCCGTGCGCTGCGCCGGCCGGCGGGCGGACTCAAGTTCGCGCGTTCAGCGCCGATGAACCGGCATCGAGACTGCCGGTAACCCGTCGTGATGCCAGTGCGTTCCAGCCCGAGAGGTGTGCCCGCGTGCCGTGACCGGCGCTGCGGGCCTGCGTCTGCCCGCGGGATGGTGCGGCAATGACCACGGCACCGTTGCTGGAACGCATGGTGGACCTGACCGCCATCCGCGATGCCGATCTACTCGACCTCAGCCTGTTGCGCACCATGCGCGAGGTCTGCGCGTCCGAGGAACTGTCGTTGCTGCGCATCGCACCGGACGGCCGCACCATGGCCGAAACGCGGCTGCGCGAGGATGGCCGGCTGTCGCTGACGGTGGCCGACATCCACGACGCGCAGCTGCGCGCGCAACTGGCTGACCTGCATGGGCCGGGCGATGTGGTGCAGTTGCAGCAGGACGGCCGCGCGCTGCTGGTGTACCCGATGATGGAGGCACGCGGCATCCGCACCTGCCTGCGCGTGGGCGGCTCGCGCGCACCCGGCGCCGCCGAACAGGTGATGCTGCAGGGCTTTGCGCGCTTTTTCCAGAATTACCGCAGCCTGCTCGACGATGCCCAGCGCGATGCGTTGACCGGCCTGCGCAACCGCAAGACCTTCGACGATGTGATCCTGCGCCTGTTCGCCGGTGGTGCGGATGCAGCAGCCAGCGAAGGCGTGTGGCTGGGGATCGTGGACATCGATCACTTCAAGCGCGTCAACGACAGCTTCGGCCACTTGTACGGCGACGAGGTGCTGTTGCTGGTTGCGCAGTTGATGCAGCGCTGCTTCCGCCAGGACGATCTGCTGTTCCGCTTCGGCGGCGAGGAGTTCGTGATCGTGTTGCGCGGCGTGGACCGCGACATCGCGGTGAGCCTGTTCGAGCGTTTCCGTATGGCGGTGGCCGAGCAGGTGTTTCCGCAGGTCGGCAAGGTCACGCTCAGCACTGGCATCGTCGAGCTCACCGACGGCCAGTTGATCAGCCAGTTGCTCGACGAGGCCGACAAGGCGCTGTACTGGGCAAAGCAGCACGGCCGCAATCGCACCGAGGTGTACGCCGAACTGGTGGCCAGCGGAAAGATGCAGCAGGTCGCCCAGCAGGTCGGCAGCGTCGATCTGTTCTGAGCGGCAGTGGCGCTGGCGCGACGGCATGCATCGCCCGCTGCCGTGCACACCCGATCGAACGCCGCAGTAGCTACACTCCAGGGCTGTTCGGACACTACCTGGGTGCTGCAGTGAAGCGAGTTGTTACCAAACGCGTTGCAATGGGAATGCTGGCGATGGCGGTCTCGACCGCACTGATGGCGGCGACGCCGAGCTTCGATGGCGCGCGCATCTCGCGCGACGTCAAGGAGCTGTCCTCCGATGCCTATGAAGGCCGTGGCCCGGCCACCGCCGGCGAGGAAAAGACCATTGCCTACCTGAGCAAGCAGTTCGCAGACGCCGGCCTGCAGCCGGGCGGCGACCTGACCGACGGCAAGCGCGCCTGGACCCAGGCGGTGCCGCTGCGCCGCGCCGATATCGTCGGCACGCCGACCATCGCCCTGCAGCACGCCGGCAAGCCGCAGGCGCTGACCCAGGGCAAGCAGATCGCCATCCGCGCCGCGCTGGACGGCTCGTCCAAGGTCGACATCGCCAACGCACCGCTGGTGTTCGTCGGCTACGGCGTCAAGGCGCCGGAGCGTGACTGGGACGACTTCAAGGGTGTGGACCTGAAGGGCAAGATCGCGGTGGTGCTGATCAACGACCCGGATTTCGAAACTGGCAAGGGCGCCTTCGACGGCGCCGGCATGACCTACTACGGCCGCTGGACCTACAAGTACGAAGAAGGCGCCCGCCAGGGCGCGCTCGGCGTGCTGGTGGTGCACGAAACCGCGCCCGCCTCCTATGGCTGGGACACCGTGGCCAGCTCCAACACCAACACCATGTTCGACGTGGTGCGCGACAACCCGCGCGCCGCGCATCCCACCCTGGAAGGCTGGATCCAGCGCGATCTGGCCGCCGACCTGTTCAAGCAGGCCGGGCTGGATTTCGACACCTTGAAGAAGCAGGCGCAGACGCGTGGCTTCAAGCCGGTGGAACTCAAGGGCCAGGGGCTGAGCGCCAGCTACCAGGTCAAATCCGACGTGATCACCTCGCACAACGTGGTCGCACGGCTGCCAGGCAGCACGCATCCGGATGAAACGCTGATCTACAGCGCGCATTGGGACCACATCGGCGTCGGCAAGCCGGACGCACGCGGTGACACCATCTTCAACGGCGCGCTGGACAACGCCAGCGGCACCGCCGCACTGCTGGAGCTGGCGCGCGGCTTTGCCGCCGGCCCCAAGCCGCAGCGCTCGGTGGTGTTCCTGGCGGTCACCGCCGAAGAAAAGGGCCTGCTGGGCTCGGAGTTCTACGCCTCCAAGCCGCTGTATCCGCTGGACACCACCGTGGCGGTGATCAACATGGACGGCATGAGCCCGTTCGTACCATCGCGCGATTTCGGCATCTACGGCACCGCAAAACTCGAATTGCTCGATCAGCTCAAGACCGTCGCCGGCCAGTGGAAGCTGCGCTACACGCCCGATCCCAAGCCGCAGGCGGGGTACTTCTTCCGCTCGGACCATTTCTCCTTCGCCAAGCGTGGCGTGCCGGCGCTGTCGTATGCGGCCGGGCAGGATTGGGAAGTGGGCGGCGTGGCCGCGGGCAAGGCCGCCTCCGACGACTACACCGCCAAGCGCTACCATCAGCAGGGCGACGAGTGGAAGCCGGACTGGACCTTCGCCGGCGCCGCGCGCGATCTGGGCGTGCTGTACGCGCTGGGCCAACAGCTGGCCGATTCGCGCCAGTGGCCGAACTGGAGCAACGATTCGGAGTTCCGCGCCACCCGCGACGCCAGCGAGGCTGCGCGCAAGTAACACCGGCCGCTATGGCGGCAGCGCTTCCGTCAGGCGGCGCTGCTGCTGTTCGATGCGGCATGTGCGCATGCCGCCTCCTGCCTGCAGCCATGTGCCCGGTGCTTGCAGGTCTGGTCGGCTAGTTCAAGGCCGAGGCCGCGGGCGTCTGCGCGCGCTCGGGTGCCACGCATGCGTCGCTCGCAGAGCGGCTGATAGGAGGGTTGGTCCCTTGGGCCAGTGCTCACTCACGGGCGAGTGACGAAGGCGCGGAGCGGTTGATCTGCGCCTTGGCTGCAAGGCCCTTGCCCGCCCACCATCGCGGGACACGCCGCAGGTACGTCCGTGTAGGCTTTTACGCGGCATCCATGCCGCGTAAGGTCCCGCGACGCTGGGCGGGCAAGGACCACCGGAGATGGTCGGTGGGCACGGTGCAAGCAGGGCACGATGCATTCAACGACGCGGCTCAACGTCTTATGTCCATCGCTCGACCAACAGCTTTTCACCTGGCCACCGACCAACTCCCCGGTGCGGTGTCCTTGCCGGCGATTACAGGCGCAACGCAGCCTTCGTGTACTGCGCCGACGTGGGCCAAGCCCGACATCGCTTATTCCGATGCACCGTGACGCGCGGCAGAATGCCTTAGAACCGCTCAGCCCGTCGCCTTGATCGCGCGCCGGCAGGCTGGCGCTGCAACCGATTGCAGGTCCTGGCACATCACTTGCAGTTGTCTGACATGACAGTGCGGTTTGCCGCCCGTGACAGCACGCGTGCCAGGCTGCAATCTGTTGGGGTAGCGTTCGGTCGCTGCGGCGTAGTCTGCCGCGCGGTCCTCGTCGGGTGGGGCGAAGACTGCAGCGCGGCCTTCGTTTCCTTTAACGGTCGATTCTTTAAGATGAGCCGCGACGTCATCGTCGCAGCCAGGAGAGCTTGTGCATCGGAGTGGTCTTAGAGCTGCTAATTCTGCGACGTGGTCCCGCACTGCCGGGCTCGCCCGGACTGCGGTGCATGCGGCGACGTCGCCACGCGTAGCGGGTAGGGATCTCCCGCGTCAGCCCACACTGCCGCGATCGTGCGGCGGGCAGCCTTGATGGACGGCACTGTGACTCTTTCCCCCGCACCAACCGATCTTCCCCCCGTTTCCGCCCTCGACGCCGGCCAGCCCACGCTGCCACCGGAAGCGCCGCTGGCCATGCCCGAGCAATCCCTGCGCGAAGGCCGTCTGCAGGTGCCGCATCAGCGCACCGCGCCGGTCGGCATCGGCGTGCGGCGCTTCTATCTGATCGGCGGCACCTTCGCCACCACCGCCGTGGCGGTGTGGGTGATGCTCAGCGTGCTGTGGCCCGATGGCCTCAGCGTGCTGGAAGGCTGCCTGCTCGGCCTGTTCGTGCTGCTGTTTGCCTGGATCGCGATGTCCTTCGCCAGCGCGGTGGCCGGTTTCGTCACCGTGGTGGCGCGCGCCGGACGCAAGCTCGGCATCGACCCGGAAGCGCCGCTGCCGACCCTGCATACGCGCACCGCGTTGCTGATGCCCACCTATAACGAAGACCCGCGCCGGCTGCTGGCCGGCCTGCAGGCAATCTACGAATCGGTGGCCGAAACCGGCCAGCTGGAGCATTTCGACTTCTTCGTGCTCAGCGATACCACCCGCGAACACATCGGCCGTGCCGAAGAACTGGTGTACAACGAGCTGTGCGACCGCGTCGACGGACACGGGCGCATCTTCTACCGCCGCCGCGCCGACAATGCCGCGCGCAAGGCCGGCAATGTCGCCGACTGGGTGCGCCGTTTCGGCGGCAACTACCCGCAGATGCTGATCCTGGACGCCGACAGCGTGATGACCGGCGACACCATCGTGCGGCTGGTCGCCGGCATGGAAAACAACCCGGACGTGGGCCTGATCCAGACCCTGCCGGCGGTGGTCAACGGGCAGACCCTGTTCGCCCGCATGCAGCAGTTCGGCGGGCGCGTGTACGGGCCGATCATCGCCTTCGGCGTGGCCTGGTGGCACGGCGCCGAGAGCAACTACTGGGGCCACAACGCCATCATTCGCACCCAGGCCTTCGCCGATCACGCCGGCCTGCCGTCGCTGCGCGGGCGCAAGCCGTTCGGCGGGCATGTGCTCAGCCACGACTTCGTCGAGGCGGCGCTGATGCGGCGTGGCGGCTGGGCCATGCACATGGTGCCCTACCTGCAGGGCAGCTATGAGGAAGGCCCGCCCACGCTGACCGACCTGCTGATCCGCGACCGCCGCTGGTGCCAGGGCAACCTGCAGCACGCCAAGGTGGTCGGCGCCAAGGGCCTGCACTGGATCAGCCGCATGCACATGCTGATCGGCATCGGGCATTACTTCACTGCGCCGATGTGGGGCCTGCTGATGCTGATTGGCATCGGCATTCCGCTGGCCGGTGGCGGGATCGATCTGGCCGGCGACCTGCCGTTCTCGCCCGCCCGTTACTGGCATGGCAGCAGCCAGGGCAACGCGATCTGGATCTTCGTCTGCACCATGTTCGTGCTGCTGGCGCCCAAGCTGCTGGGCTATATCGCGCTGCTGCTCAACCCGCGCGAGTTGCGCGCCTGCGGCGGCGCGATCCGCGCGCTGCTGAGCATCCTGCTGGAAACCGTGCTGGCGGCGCTGATGGCGCCGGTGGTGATGTACCTGCAGTCGCGCGGCGTGTTCGAGGTACTGGCCGGCAAGGATTCGGGTTGGGATGCGCAGGTGCGCGACGACGGCAAGCTGTCGTGGCCGGCGCTGTTGCGCAGCTACGGCGGGCTGACCGTGTTCGGCCTGTTCATGGGCGCGGTGGCCTATACGGTGTCGCCATCGCTGGCGGCCTGGATGGCGCCAGTGATCGTGGGCATGGCGGTGTCGATCCCGGTGGTGGCTGTGACCTCGTTGCGCCGCACCGGCCTGGCCCTGCGCCGCGCCGGCATCTTCTGCATTCCCGAAGAGCTCGATCCGCCCAAGGTACTGGTGCGTGCGGCCGAGCTGCGCCGTGCCGCCGCGCTGGAGCCGTCGCTGATCTGAGCGCGCAGGCGGCGCATGGCTGGATCGGTGCGCGTTGCGATCTGCGCGTCTGTCGCGCCGGGGCAGCGGCGCGCACCAAGCGGCAAGAGCGGTCGGGCTGTCCGGCTCGGCCGGCCCGTGATCGGTCTGGCCGATGGCGCAAGGCATAATGCTCGGCCCGCAAGCGGAGCTGCACAATGCTGGAAGTGATCGAACGCGAGACCGGAACGAACCCGCAATGGACCGTGCTGTGGCTGCACGGCCTGGGCGCCGATGGCAGCGACTTCGCCCCGATGGTGCCGGAACTGGTGCGCCCGGACTGGCCGGCGCTGCGCTTCGTGTTTCCGCATGCGCCGATCCGCCCGATCACCATCAACAACGGCGTGCGCATGCGCGGCTGGTACGACATCGTCGGCATGGATTTCGCCACACGCGCCGACAAGGCCGGCATCGCCGAATCGGTGGCCCAGGTCGAGGCATTGATCGCCCATGAGCAATCCCGCGGCATCGCCCTCGAGCGCATGTTGCTGGCCGGGTTCTCGCAAGGCGGCGCGGTGACCCTGGCGGTCGGACTGCAGCGCAGCGTACCGCTGGCCGGGTTGATCGCCCTGTCCACCTATCTGCCCGAGCCGGCGGCGGCCGCCAGCCAGCTGCAGCCGGTCGCTGCCCGCCAACCTGTGTTCATGGCCCACGGCACCGCCGACCCGGTGGTGCCGTTCGGTGCCGGCCAGGCCAGCATGCAGACCCTGCGCACGCTCGGTTTCGAACTGGACTGGCACACCTACCCAATGGGCCACCAGGTCTGCCTGGAAGAAATCGAGGCCTTGCGCACCTGGATGCAGGCGCGCTTCACCGCCGCCTGAGGCCATGGCCCAGCACGCGCCCCAGACCGCCTGGATGCCGGACCTGTGCCGGCTGCCGCGGTTGGGCGCCATGCTGGGCCTGGCCGAACTGGTGGTGCTGGTGGTGACCCTGGTGCCCGACGCCGGTGCGGCGCGCAGTATCACCCTGTCGCGCTTTGTCTCTGCCAGCGGCCTGGCGCTATGGCTGGCGCTGGCGGTCAGCGTGCTGCTATGCGTCCTGCGGCCGGCGTTGTCGCGGCTGCCGCCACGGGTGGGCGGGCTGGCCGCGCTGTCGATCGCCGCGGTGGTGGCGATGCTCGGCGCCGGAATCGTGCACGCCCTGTACGCGGCGCTCGACCAGGCCCCGCTCGGTCCCCTGGTCGGCTTCTGGCGCTTCACCCTGGGCAGCGCGGCGACGGTGGTGCTGATCACCGCGCTGGCATTGCGCTACTTCTACGTCAGCGACCGCTGGGAAGCGCAGGTGCAGGCCAATGCGCGTGCCCAGGCCGATGCCTTGCAGGCACGCATCCGTCCGCATTTCCTGTTCAACAGCATGAATCTCATCGCCAGCCTGTTGCGCCGCGACCCGGTCGTGGCCGAGCAGGCGGTGCTGGACCTGTCGGATCTGTTCCGCGCCGCGCTCGGTGCCGGCGAAGGCATGTCCAGCCTGCGTGCCGAATGCGAACTGGCCGAACGCTACCTGGCGATCGAATCGCTGCGCCTGGGCGAGCGCCTGCAGGTGCGCTGGCACCGGCAGGAGCCGTTGCCGTGGGAGCTGCCGATGCCGCGCCTGGTGCTGCAGCCGCTGGTGGAAAACGCCGTGCTGCACGGCGTCTCGCGCATGCCCGAGGGCGGCACGCTGTACCTGTCGCTGCGCCAGCGCGGCAACCAGTTGCAGATCCGTATCGTCAATCCGGCCCCGCAGCCGGGCACCCAGTTGCCGCTGGTGGCCGGGGCCGGGCATGCCCAGGCCAGCATCTCGCACCGGCTGGCGTTCCAGTTCGGTGCCGGTGCACGGATGGCGGCCAGCTGGGCCGAGGGCTACTATGCCTGTGAGATCACATTGCCGCTGTCGTGACGGGGGAGTCGCTGCAGCGAAGGGGGATGTCCATGACGGCCACGCAAGTGCGGGTGCTGATCGCCGATGACGAGCCGCTGGCGCGCGAGCGCCTGCGCCTGCTGCTGGGCGAACATCCGCATGTCGAAGTGATCGGCGAGGCCGAAAACGGCCAGCAGGTGTTGCAGCAGTGCCATCACCTGCATCCGGACCTGGTGTTGCTGGACATCGCCATGCCCGGCGTCGACGGCCTGGAAACCGCGCGCCTGCTGCGCCAGAGCCAGCCGCAACCGGCGGTGGTGTTCTGCACCGCCTACGACCAGCACGCATTGTCGGCCTTCGATGCCGCCGCGCTGGACTACCTGATGAAACCGGTGCGCCCCGAACGCCTGGCCGCCGCGCTGGAAAAGGTGGCCACCTTCCTGGCCGGGCGCGCGCCCAGCGCCACGCCGCCGCCGTTGCGCACGCATCTGTGCGCACGCCTGCGTGGCAGCCTGCGGCTGATCGCCATCGGCGACATCCGCTACCTGCAGGCCGAGGAAAAGTACGTCATCGTCCACCACGCCCGCGGCGAGGACCTGATCGAAGAGTCGCTCAAATCGCTGGAAGACGAATTCGCCGACCGCCTGGTGCGCATCCACCGCAATTGCCTGGTCGCGCGCGCCGAGCTGGTGGAACTGCGCCGCAGCGGCGATGGCCAGGTGCACGCGGTACTGCGCAACGTGCCGCACCCGCTGGAAGTGAGCCGCCGCTGCGTGGCCAGCCTGCGCGAGCAACTGCGTTAGGGCGTGACCTGTCACGTGTGGTGAGGTGCGTTGCTCGGTCGCGGCAATGTGCTGCGGGCGCCGGCGTGCGCTCCAGGTAGGAGTTACGCGCCCGGTCCGTGATAATGGCCCGATGACCACGCTCCGCATCGCTACCCGTAAGAGCCCGCTCGCCCTCTGGCAGAGCGAACACGTCGCCGCCGCGCTGCGCCAGCACCACCCCGGGCTGGAGGTCGCGCTGGTGCCGATGAGCACCCGCGGCGACGAGGTGCTGGACCGTTCGCTGGCCGCGATCGGCGGCAAGGGCCTGTTCCTGAAGGAGCTGGAGCTGGCGATGCTGCGCGGCGAGGCCGATTGCGCGGTGCATTCGCTCAAGGATGTGCCGATGGAGCTGGACGCGCCCTTCGTGCTGCCGGCGATCATGGAGCGCGGCGATGCCGCCGACGCATTGGTGTCCAATCTCTATGCCAACCTGCAGGCGCTGCCGTTGGGCGCCCGCGTGGGTACCTCCTCCTTGCGGCGTCAGGCGCAGCTGCGCGCGGCCCGCCCGGATCTGGAATTGATCGACCTGCGCGGCAACGTCAACACCCGCCTGGCCAGGCTCGATAACGGCGGTTACGACGCCATCGTGCTGGCCTGCGCCGGCCTGCAGCGGCTGGGCCTGGATGCGCGCATCACCGCGCGTCTGGACGTCCCGGACTGGTTGCCGGCACCGGCCCAGGGCGCGGTGGCGGTGGAATGCCGTGGCGACGATGCGCGTATCCATGGCCTGCTGGCAGTGCTGGACGCCGGCCGCACGCGCGCCTGCGTGGAAGCGGAGCGGGCGATGAATCGCGCGCTGCACGGCAGCTGCCATGTGCCGGTGGCGGCATTCGCGCGTTGGGAAGGGCAGGGCCTGTTCCTGCAGGGCATGGTCGGCAGCGCCAGCGATGGACGCCTGATCCACGCCGAGGCGCACGGCAGCGCTGACGACACCGAGGCCCTCGGCCGCCTGGTCGCGCAAGGCCTGTTCGACAAGGGCGCCGCGCAGCTGCTGGCCGAGCTGTAACGCGCCGTCGCGTCAACGTGTAACGCGACCGACATCGACGCCCAGGCGCAAGCTCCAGACCTGGCCGCTACGCACGCAATGCCCGCCCCCACGCAACCCCCGCTCTTCGTAGGAGCGGCCCTGGCCGCGAGAGGCTTTACCGGGAAAGCCCTCGCGGCCAGGTCCGCTCCTACCGCTCGCGGTTGCGTAGTCGAATGTCTGGGCCCGATTGACTGCCGCGTCGCGCAGGGGTCTGTCCGGCAAGCTGCGCTCTTCGTAGGAGCGGCCCCTGCCGCGAGAGGCTCTACCGGGAAAGCCCTCGCGGCCTACAGATTGCGGTTGCGTAGTCGAATGTCTGGGCCCATTGACCGCCGCGTCGCGCAGGGTCTGTCCAGCAAGCTGCGCTCTTCGTAGGAGCGGCCCCGGCCGCGAGAGGCTTTCCCGGGAAAGCCCTTCGCGGCCGGGGCCGCTCCTACAGATTGCGGGTGTTTACTTGAACGTATAGACCAGGTTGACCGTGGTCAGGGTGTCGGTCTTCTTGTCGCCGTCGCTGACCTCGCTGTTGTGGCGCATCTGCCAGGCGGCCTTGAGCGCGAAGTGCGAGTTCATGCTGACCTGCACGCCGAAATCGTTCTGCGCGTAGGTGTTGTATTCGCCCGATTCCACCAGCAGCGTGTTGATCAGGTCGGTGTTGTCGGTGACGGTGTACTTGAGGTCGAACAGCCCGCGCCCGATCAGGCCGGTCTCGTTGCGGTCTTCGTCGCTGTTGTGCGCGCGCCGGATACCCGGGCCGATCTGCGCATCCAGGTAGAAGCGGTCGGCATCGATCAGGCGCGTGCCGTAACCGATACCGAAGGTGGCCAGGCGGTCGTAGGTGGCAAAGTCGTCGTGTTCGTAACGGCCGGTGGCGGTGAGCTGGCGGTGCTCGCCCAACTGCAGCGCGCTGCCGGCGCTGCCGGTGTAGCGCTCGGCAGTGGTCTGGCGCTCGCGCGAGGTGCTGCCGTCGTCGTTGGTGTTGGTGTATTCGGAACTGGAGCGCAGCGCGGTGGCATCCAGGCTGTGGATCCAGTCGCCGTCGGTATAGCGCAGGCGGATCCGGCCATTGAGGCTGTCGGTGGTGCTGTTGCCGTGGGCGGCGGCATAGCCGAGCTCGCCACTGCTCCCGCCCCACGGCGACGGCATCACGGCTGCGGCAGGGTCCGCCGGGGCCGGTGCGACTGCCTGGGCCCAGACGGTGGGCGTGATCAACAACAGCGGCAGCAGGGCAGACAACGGGGCACGGCGGGACATGGGCGGCTCGCTTTGGAGGACAGGGGCGAAAGAGGGTGGAAGCGATTTCATGATAACGGACTGAGCGGCTGCGTCATGAGTAAGTGAACGCCGCGCTTCAGAAGGGGTTCGGGCGTCGGCTTGCGCAACGGCAGCGGCTGGCGCATCGCAACCAGGCCCGGCCTTCGCGCGCTGCAGGCCCGCGGCCCGCCCGCCCGCGCGCAGTGGCGGCGCCGATCCAGGCATGATTGCCGGTGTACAGCGACGCTCACCCTGCCACGCAAAGACTCGGACATAATCGACGCATGGACCGCTACGAACGCATCAACTCCCTGCATCGCTTGCTCAAATCGGCACGCTACCCGGTTACGGTGGCGCGGCTGCAGGATGAGCTGAGCTGTTCCCGCGCAACCGTGTACCGCGACCTGGCGTTTCTGCGCGATGCGCTGATGGCGCCGGTGGAAGGCGACGGCGAATCGGGGTTCCGCTATCTCTCCGGCGAAAGCGACCGCTTCGAACTGCCCGGCCTGTGGCTGAGTTCGGAAGAGCTGCATGCGCTGCTGGCCTCCCAGCAACTGCTGGCGCGCACCGGTGGCGGGGTGTTGTCCTCGATGCTGGCGCCGCTGCAGCAACGCATCGAAGGGCTGCTGGCCGCCCAGGCCGGCGTGTCGCAATGGCCGGTGGACCGGGTGCGGGTGATTCCGCACCGCGGCCGCAAGCTGGACGAAGCCAGCTTCCGCACCGTGGCCTCCGGCGTGCTGGAGCGCAAGCAGCTGAGCTTCGACTACCGCGCCCGTTCCACCGACGAATCGACCAAGCGCACGGTGTCCCCGCAGCGCATCACCCACTACCGCGACAACTGGTACCTGGATGCCTGGGACCATGGCCGCGATGGCGTGCGCAGCTTTGCGGTGGACCGTATCAATCACGCACGCCTGCTCGAGAGCGTGCCGCGCGATGTGCCCGATAGCGAGCTGGACGAGCAGCTGGCGGCCAGCTACGGCATTTTTTCCGGCGCGCCCAAGGGCTGGGCGACCATCGTGTTCAGTGCCAAGGCCGCGCGCTGGGTCGCCGACGAGCACTGGCATTCCAAGCAGCAGGGCCGCTTTCTGGCCGATGGCCGTTACGAGCTCAAAGTGCCGTACAGCAACTCGCGCGAACTGCTGATGGACGTGCTGCATTACGGCTCGGACGCGGAGATCGTCGAGCCGGTCTCGCTGCGCGAGCAGGCCAAGGCGCTGCTGTCGCTGGCGTTGAGCAATTACGACTGAGCGTGGCCGGGCCGTAGCGCGGGGTGCGAGTCGTCATGCGACAGGTGCCCGCGCGCAGTGAGGTGCTGATTCGGCGCCCCCACGGCGTGCTGACATGGCCATCGCCGGTTGCGCGCGTCGGTGTTGTGCGCTGCGTCCGGAAACCGCGCCAGGAGGCTGGCACATGAAGTGGAGATCGGTGCCGGCCGCGACGCCGCACGCCGGGTCTCCCCGACCGGCGCATCCAGTCGGCTGACGCCTGGAACAATCGACGCCGGCCGGGTAACCGACCGGCCCGCCAATGTCAGCGCTTGTTGGGCACTTCAAAGCCCAGGCGGTCCACCTGCTCGCGCAGCTGCGGCACGCGCTTGAGCTTGTCGGTGTAGATGGAATAGTCATCGCGCATCTTGTCGACCAGCTTGCGGTACTGGTCGCGACTCATGTCCGGCTTGCGCGCGAAGATCCAGGCCAGGTCGCGGCCGGGGTAGGAGATCAGCATCCACGAACCGTCCGGTGCGATTTCCAGGATGCGCTGCTTGGCCGGGATGACCTTGTAGAACCATACCCGCCAGTCGCGGTTGCCGCTCTCGGCATCCACCGAGGCGCGCGCGTTGACCTCTTTCTCCGGCTCGCCGAAGCCCTCGCGGTACACATAGCGCACCGCCACCTTGCCGTCTTCGACCAGGGTGTATTCGTCGCGGCTGGTGACGTGGCCGCGCTCGACCGGGTTGGGCATGCGTGCGATCACATACCAGGTGCCCATGATCTTGGACAGATCGACCGCCGGCTCGCTGGCAGGCGCGTCCTTGGCAGATGCCACGGGCAGGCCGAGGACGAACAGAAAAGCGAGGGCGATCGTAACGGTCAGGCGCATCGCAACATCACAAAGGGGCAGTTGGAGCAGCACACTACCGCATGCAGGGGGCAAGTTCGCGTCAACGGTCGGGTCTGGCGCACCCGGCTGCCTCGGACGCGGCAACCGTAGGCCTGGGTCCGGGCGCGGAAGAGGGCGCCATCGGCGGCTTGGCAATGGTTATCGCACCGCGGCGCCGGCACCCGGCAAGGCGGTCTCTCCGGTTTTCGCCGCCAGGTCGCAGTCGGTGAGATGGGCGCAGGCAATCCTGCCGGCCTGTCCTGATCCTTCCTGCCACGGAGTGCCGCCATGTCAATTCGTCCTTCCCGTCGTTCCGAACGTCCCGACCCGCGCGTGCTGCGCCCGGTCCGGCAAATCGCCCTGGCCGGCCTGGCCCTGGTGCTGGTGTGGCCAGCCGCGCGCGGCCACAGCGAGTGGATCGGCTGGCTGCCGCTATGGCTGGTCGGCATGCCGATGCTGGCCTGGTGGAGCCTGCACCGGTTCGCGTTGCCGGCCCTGGTACGGCCAGGTGCGCGGCGCGGCGCGCCACGTCGGCGCGGGCCGCAGGCGCAACGCCGACGCAGCACGTCGCGCGCGGCAACACAGGCGCGCGCGGCCTGACCTTCGGCAGGGTCGGGCGGCGGAGGGCTATGCTACGTTCCCGGCGTTCGTTCTCCCGGAAACATTCATGTCCAAACTCGCCTCGATCTGCCTGGTTGCCGGTCTGATCACCGCTGGCGCCGTCTCTGCAGAGGAAACCGCCGTGTCCAACGATCCCTACGCCTGGCTGGAAGATGTTTCCGGCGCCAAGTCGCTGGACTGGGTCAAGGCCCAGAACGCCAAGACCGAGGCGCGCCTGGCGGCCACGCCGGCCTTCAAGCAGATGGAAACCAGCATCCGCGAAGTGCTTGATTCGGACGCGAAGATTCCCGGCGTGCAGAAGATCGGCGAGTACTACTACAACTTCTGGAAGGACAAGCAGCACGAGCGCGGCCTGTGGCGGCGCACCACGCTGGACGAATACCGCAAGCCGGCGCCCAAGTGGGAAACGGTGCTGGACCTGGATGCGCTGAACAAGGCCGAAGGCGAGAACTGGGTCTGGCACGGCGCCGACTGCCTGCGCCCGGATTACCAGCGCTGCCTGATCGCGCTGTCGCGCGGCGGCGCCGATGCCGATGTCACCCGCGAGTTCGACCTGGCCGGCAAGCAGTGGGTCAAGGACGGCTTCTTCCGTCCCGAATCCAAGGGCGGGCTGGGCTGGATCGACCAGGACACCGTCTACGTGTTCACCGATTTCGGTGCCGGCACGATGACCAGCTCCGGCTATCCGCGCATCGCCAAGCAGTGGAAGCGCGGCACTCCGCTCAGCGCCGCCACGGTGGTGTACGAGGGCAAGCCGACCGACATGTATATCGCCGCGATGCACGACGACACGCCCGGATTCGAGCGCGATTTCGTCAGCCGCACGCTGGCCTTCTACAACGAGGAGCTGTATCTCAAGGGTGCCGACGGCAAGCTGGTCAAGGTGGATGCGCCCAACTCGGCCAGCAAGTCGGTCAAGCGGCAATGGTTGACCCTGGAACTGCGCGAACCCTGGACCGTGGCCGGCAAGACCTACAAGGCCGGCTCGCTGCTGGCGACGCGCTTTGACGACTTCATGGCCGGCAAGCGCAGCTTCGATGTGCTGTTCGAGCCCACCGACAGCACCTCGCTGGCAGGTATCGCCTGGACGCGTTCGCACCTGGTGTTGAACGTGCTGGAAGACGTCAAGAACCGCCTGAGCGTGATCACGCCTGGGCAGGATGCCTGGAAGAAGAGCGCCTTCGTCGGTGCGCCGGCGTTCGGCACCGTCGACGTCAGCGCGGTGGACAGCGACGACAGCGACGCGCTGTGGTTGACCGTTACCGACTACCTGACCCCGACCACCTTGTCGTGGGTGGAGGTGGGTACCGCGCCGCAGCCGCTCAAGGCCATGCCGGCGTTCTTCGATGCCGGCAAGGACAGCATCGAGCAGCACTTTGCCACCAGCAAGGACGGCACCCGCGTGCCGTATTTCCTGGTGCGCCCCAAGGCGTTGAAGCTCGATGGCAGCGCGCCGACCCTGCTGTACGGCTATGGTGGTTTCGAGATTTCGATGACGCCCAATTATTCCGGCGGACTGGGCCGCGCCTGGCTGGAGAAGGGCGGCGTCTATGTGGTGGCCAACATTCGCGGCGGTGGCGAATACGGCCCGCGCTGGCACCAAGCCGCGCTCAAGCAGAACCGCCACAAGGCCTATGAAGACATGGCTGCGGTGGCCAAGGACCTGGTGGCGCGCAAGATCACCTCGACCAGGCATCTGGGTGTGCAGGGCGGCAGCAACGGCGGGCTGATGACCGGCAACATGCTGACCCAGTATCCGGAGCTGTTCGGCGCGGTGGTGGTGCAGGTGCCGCTGCTGGACATGAAGCGCTACAGCCATCTGCTGGCCGGTGCCTCGTGGATGGCCGAGTACGGCAATCCGGATACCGACGACTGGAAGTTCATCCAGACCTTCTCGCCGTACCACCTGTTCGACCCGGGCAAGACCTATCCGCCGGTGATCTTCCTGACCTCCACGCGCGACGACCGCGTACATCCGGGCCACGCGCGCAAGATGGCCGCCAAGATGATCGAGGCCGGCAAGGACGTGACCTATTACGAGAACATCGAAGGCGGCCACGGCGGCGCGGCCAACAACGCACAGGCCGCACACATGGCGGCGCTGGCCTACAGCTTCCTGTGGGAGCGGCTGGCGGATTGAGTTGCCGCCCCAAGGCAGCTCGGTAATTCGAGTTGTCTTGATCAGGTGCTGCGTTGAAGAAAGCCCTGGGCCGAATGGTCCAGGGCTTTTTGTTGGTTCCGTCTCCCATCGGGAGAAGGTGCCCGAAGGGCGGATGAGGGTACGTGCGCACGCTACTGGCTACGGCCCAGCAGGGTGCCCATGCAGCCACGCGTGGCTGCGGCGCTTGGTTCGCTGCAGGGCGAGGCAAGTCCACAAACAGCAATGCAAAAGCCGCGGCAAACAGCAGTCACGGCTTTTTACATCGATGCAGTGAACCTGCGGCCACGTCCAGGCGCTGCTCGACGAGAGGCGCCGTGCGCACTGGCGCTGGTTCGATCAAAGACGTTGCAAACCACGCGCAATCCGCTCCACCGCCTGCTCGAGGCGCGGCAGGCTTTGCGTATAGGCGATGCGGACGTGCTGATTGGCGCGGTGGTGGCCGAAGTCGATGCCGGGGGTGAAGGCGACATGCTCGGTTTCCAGGAAATGCGCGCAGAAGGCCTGGGCATCGTCCGAGAATGCGCTGATATCGGCATACAGGTAGAACGCACCCTGCGGTTCGACGGCGATGTTCAAGCCCAGTGCACGCAGCGCGGGCAGCAGGTAATCGCGGCGCTGCTGGAACTCAGCGCGGCGGGCTTCGAAGATGGCGATGCTGTCGGGCGTGAAGCAGGCCAGCGCGGCGTGCTGGGCGATCGTGGAGGCGCTGATGTAAAGATTCTGCGCGAGTTTCTCCAGCTCCGGCACCGCTGCGGGCGGAGCGACCAGCCAACCCAGGCGCCAGCCGGTCATGCCGAAGTACTTGGAAAAACTGTTCAGCACGAAGGCACTGTCGTCCACTTCCAGCACGCTGTGCGCATCCATGCCGTAGGTCAGGCCGTGGTAGATCTCGTCCACCACCAGGTGGCCGCCGCGCGCATGCAGCGCCTGCGACAAGCCGGCCAGTTGCGCGCGCGACAG
Source organism: Xanthomonas sp. WHRI 8393 (assembly GCF_040203315.1). NCBI lineage: Bacteria > Pseudomonadati > Pseudomonadota > Gammaproteobacteria > Lysobacterales > Lysobacteraceae > Xanthomonas > Xanthomonas sp. WHRI 8393. The sequence goes on from NZ_JBEGGL010000001.1 coordinate 870,479, forward strand.
CACGCTGCCGGTGGGATTTGCCGGCGAGGCGACCAGTGCGCCGACACTGTCGGCGTTCCAGCAGGCGTCGATCAGGCCTGGCGTCAGTTGGTAATCGGTGTCTGCGCCGACCGGCACCAGTTGCGCGGCGCCTTCGACCAGGCGCAGGAAATGCCGGTTGCACGGATAGCCGGGGTCGGCGAGCAGCCAGTGTTTGTCCGGGTCGACCAACAGGCTGCTGGCCAGCAGCAATGCGCCGGAGCCGCCCGGGGTGACCAGGATGCGTTCCGGATCGATAGCGCAGCCGTACCGCTGCGCGTAAAACCCGGCGATGGCGGCGCGCAGCGCGGGCAGGCCGCGGGCGGCGGTGTAGCGGGTGTGTCCGGCCGCCAGTGCGGCCTGTCCGGCCGCGACGATCGGTGCGGCGGTGGTGAAATCCGGTTCGCCGATCTCCAGGTGGATCACATCGTGGCCGGCCTGTTCCAGCGCATTGGCGCGCGCCAATAACGCCATCACATGAAACGGGGCGATGTCCTGGCTGCGGCGGCTGTAGCGGGGGGCATGCGAATGTAGGGAGTCCATACCGAAGAGGATAGAGCAGCATGACCTCGGGCACATGACGCTCCCGGCCGGGCTCTTCCACACTCGGGTGCTGGGATGGCATTGCGTTCATCCAACGGACCCCAATCTGATGAAGCCTGTCCTCGCCCTTCTGATCGCCAGCCTGATGACCACATCTGTTTCTTCCGCCTTCGCAGCTCTCCCGTCGCCACCGGACGTGGCCAAGCGTCCGCATGTGGTCAAGGCCCCGTTCGGCGCCACCCGCAGCGACGACTACTACTGGCTGCGCGACGACAAGCGCGAGGACAAGGCGATGCTGGCCTACCTCAACGCAGAGAACGCCTACACCGACACGGTGATGGCGCCGCTCAAGCCGCTGGAAGACGCGCTGTATACCGAGATCGTCGGGCGCATCAAGCAGGACGACGCCAGCGTGCCGTATCGCGAGCGTGGCTACTGGTATTACACGCGCTTCGAGGCCGGCAAGGACTACCCGATCCAGGCGCGCCGCAAGGGCAGCATGGACGCGCCGGAACAGATTCTGCTCGACGTCAACCAGATGGCGCAGGGCAAGGGCTACTTCAGCGTCGGCGATGCGGAAGTGAGCCAGGACAATCGCATCCTGGCCTGGGCCGACGATGCGGTGGGACGTCGCCAGTACACGATCCGCTTCAAGAATCTGGACACCGGCGAGATATACCCCGATACGGTGGAAGGCGTGTCGGCCAACGTGGTCTGGGCCGACGACAACAAGACCCTGTTCTATGTCGAGAACGATCCGGAAACGCTGCTCACCGTGCGGGTGAAGAAACACGTGCTGGGCACGCCCTCCAAGGACGACGTGCTGGTCTACGAGGAGAAGGACGACAGCTTCTACATGGGCATCGGCCGTACCCGCGACGACAAGTACATCACCATCGGCGTGGAAAGCACGGTGTCGTCGGAGACGCGTTATGCGCCGGCCGACAATCCCGAGCGGTTCACCCTGCTGGCCAAGCGCGAGCGCGATGTCGAATATCACCCCGAGCATTTCGATGGCCGTTGGGTGATCCGCACCAATGCCGATGGCGCCAAGAATTTCAAGCTGGTGACCGCACCCACCGATGCGACCACGCGCAAGCAGTGGACCGATTGGGTGGCGCACGATGACAAGGTCTATATCGAAAACTTCGAGCTGTTCGACGGGTTTACCGCGATCGAAGAGCGCTCCGGCGGGCTGGAACGCGTGCGTCTTCAATTCAACAGTCCGCATATGGATGTAGGAGCTCATGCGGGGGAACCGCAATACGTCAAGGCCGACGAGCCTGCGTATTCGATGGGCCTGGCGATCAATTCCGAGCCGGACACCGAGTGGTTGCGCTACAGCTACACCTCGCTGACCACGCCGGCGACCACCTACGAACTCAATACGCGGACCGGCGAGCGCAAGCTGCTCAAGCAGCAGCCGGTGATCGGTTACGACGCCGGCAAGTACGTCACCGAGCGCGTCTGGGTAACTGCGCGCGATGGCGTCAAGGTGCCGGTGTCGCTGGTGTACAAGCGCGGCTTCAAGAAGGACGGCACTGCGGCGTTGTTCCAGTACGCCTACGGCAGCTACGGCATGTCGATGGACCCGGCCTTCAATCTGCCGGCGATCAGCCTGCTGGACCGTGGCGTGGTGTATGCCATCGCGCACATCCGCGGCGGCCAGGAAATGGGCCGCCAGTGGTACGACGACGGCAAGCTGCTGCACAAGAAGAACACCTTCACCGACTTCATCGACGTCACCCGCGGCCTGGTGGAACAGGGCTATGCCGCCAAGGATCGCGTCGCCGCTTCCGGCGGCAGCGCCGGTGGGTTGCTGATGGGCGCGGTGGCCAACATGGCCCCGCAGGACTATCGCGTGATGGTCGCGCAGGTGCCGTTCGTCGACGTGGTCACCACCATGCTCGATGCCAGCATCCCGCTCACCACCAACGAATACGACGAGTGGGGCAACCCGGAAAAGAAGGCCTATTACGATTACATGCTGTCCTACTCCCCGTACGACAACGTGACCAGGCAGGCCTACCCGGCCCTGTTCGTCGGCACCGGTCTGTGGGATTCGCAGGTGCAGTACTGGGAGCCGGCCAAGTGGGTGGCCAAGCTGCGCGACGACAACACCGGTACCCGGCCGATCGTGTTCCGCACCAACATGGAAGCCGGTCACGGCGGCAAGTCCGGCCGCTTCCGCCGTTACCGCGAACTCGCCGAGTCCTATGCGTTTGTGCTGGATCAGCTCGGGGTCAAGTAGTTGAGGGGCGGGGATTGGGGAGTCGGGATTGGGGATTGGTAAGCAAAACCCGCCCAATCCTGCGTGCAGACGTCCCCTTATCCGCGGTTCGGGGCCCCTTCTCCCGGTGCGAGAAGGGGATGCCCGGACCATCTCGGCGCCCGCTGGCCGTATCATTTACCCATGACGCGACCGACTCGATTCCGCTGGGCCTGGTGGTTGCTGGCCTACGCCAGCCTGGCGACCGGCATCGTCGGTATCTTCGTGCCAGGCCTGCCGACGACCGTGTTCATCCTGATTTCCGCCTGGGCGGCCTCGCACGGCTCCGAGCGCCTGCACAACTGGCTGCTCTCGCACCCGCGCTTCGGCCCGGCGATCGTCGAGTGGCAGACCTATCGCGCGGTCAGCCGCAAGGCCAAGTGGATGGCCACGCTCACCATGACCGTCTGCGCCGGCATCATGCTGTGGTGCGTGCCGGTGTTCTGGGTCAAATGCCTGTCAATCGGCAGTATGGCGGTGGTGGCGATCTGGCTGTGGCTGCGCCCCGAGCCGCCACCGCGCGCGCTGCCCGCTGCGCATTGAGCGCACGGCAGTCAGGGTGTTCTGGCTATACTTCGGCCATGAGCATCATGTCCCGACCGTCTGTTCGTCTCGCACTGGTTGGTGCGACCTTTGTCCTGCTTGCCGCCTGCGGCAACAAGGGCCCGCTGGTGATGCCGCAGAAGCCGGTGCCGGTGGAAGCCCAGCCGGTGCTGCAGCCGCCGGATGCGCCGCAACCGCTGGATGAGTCCTCGCCTGCGCCTGCGCCGGTGAACACCGATACGCAGCCCGCGCCCACCACCGACCAGCCCGCTAGCAGCGGCAATGAGCGCTGACGGCCGCAGCGGGCGTCTGCGTTTCACCAAAATGCATGGCGCCGGCAACGATTTCGTGCTGCTGGACCTGCGCGACGGCACGCCGCCGCCGAATGCCGCGCTGGCCGCACGCCTGGCCGACCGCCATTTCGGGGTGGGCTGCGACCAGATCCTGACCATCGAACCCCCGCGCAGCAGCGAGGCGGTGGCCGCGTACGGCATCTGGAATTCCGACGGCTCGGCCGCGCGCCAATGCGGCAACGGCGCGCGCTGTGTGGCGGCCTGGCTGGTGCGCGACGGCACCGCGCAGGGCGATGACTTCGTCATCGATAGCCCGTTCACCTCCCACCGCGTGCAGCGTCTGGACGCCGGCACCTATGCGGTGGCGATGGGCGTGCCGCAATTCGAGCCCACGCAGATCCCGCTGGCCGGCTTTGCGCATGCGCGCGAGGAATACGCGCTGCCGGTGCATGGCGAAACCGTGCGCTTTGGCGCGGTGTCGATGGGCAACCCGCATGCCGTGGTGGAAGTGGGGCGGGTGGAGGCGGCGCCGGTGGAACGCGTCGGCGGCCTGTTGCAGCAGAACGCCGCGTTCCCCGACTCGGTCAACGTCGGCTTTGTGCAGGTGGTCGACCCGACGCATGTGCGCCTGCGCGTGTTCGAGCGCGGCGTCGGCGAAACCCTGGCCTGCGGCAGCGGTGCCTGCGCGGCGGCGGTGGTGCTGATGCAGCGTGGCCGGGTCGAGCGCGACGTGCAGGTGTCCTTGCCCGGCGGCGAGCTGCGCATCCGTTGGGCCGGCGAACAACAGGACGTCGTGATGTCCGGTCCGGCCGTGTTCGTCTTCGATGGAGAATGGAACTGATGAGCGAGAACACGGACAAATTCAGCGCGCACGAAGTGGCAACCTGGTTGCGGCGCCACCCGACCTTCCTCAAGCAGTTCCCGGATCTGGCGGTGAGTCTGCTGGTGCCGCGCGACGACGGCCCCACCGCCTCGCTGGCCACCTATCAGCTGGAAGTGCTGCGCGACAAGAACCGCGAACTGTCGCGGCGCCTGCACGAGCTTGGCCACAATGCGCAGGACAACGAGCGCCTGGCGGTACGCACGCATCAACTGACCCTGGCGCTGATGCGCCAGACCAGCGCGGCCGACACGCTCAAGGCGATGGCCGCCTCGCTGGCGGAAGATTTCAATGGCGAACTGGTGCGGCTGGTGTTGCTCAAGCCGGTCGCCGGCCTGGAGGCCGACTGGCTGCAGGTCATCGCCGCCGACGATGCACGGCTTGCCCCGTTCCGCGATTGCCTGAGCGATGGCGAGCCGATCTGTGGCCGCCTGCAGGCGGAAAAACACGCGCTGCTGTACGCCGACCAGGCTGCCAACGTGCAATCCACCGCGCTGCTGCCGTTGCCCGGCATCGGCCTGATTGCGGTCGGCAGCAGCGACGCCAACCGTTTCTATCCCGGCATGGGCACCTTGTTCCTGCGCATGATGGGCGAGTCCCTGGGCGTAGCATTGCAGCGCTTCGACACATGATGCGCCGTGCAGGGTGCGCCGATGCGTGCAGCCTGCGCTGGATGGCCGCGCCGATGGTGCGGCAGCGAGGAATCTGAGGTGGCGTCGGTCGACGATTTCCTGGCGTACCTGCAGGTCGAGCGGCAGGTGTCTGCGCATACGCTGGATGCCTACCAGCGCGATCTTGCTGCGTTAGTGAGCTGGGCCGGCGAACAGGCCATCGACGATGTGGCGCAGCTCGATAGCGCACAGTTGCGGCAGTTCGTTGCGGCCGAGCACCGGCGCGGGTTGTCGGCCAAGAGCCTGCAGCGTCGCCTGTCGGCATGCCGCAGTTACTACGCCTGGTTGCTCAAGCATGGCCGCATCGCCGCAAGCCCGGCGGCGGCGCTGCGTGCGCCCAAGGCGCCGCGTAAATTGCCGCGGGTACTGGATGCCGATGAAGCGGTGCGTCTGGTCGAGGTGCCCACCGACGCGCCGCTGGGCCTGCGCGATCGCGCCTTGCTGGAGCTGTTCTATTCGTCCGGTCTGCGCCTGAGCGAGCTCTGCGCGCTGCGCTGGCGCGACCTGGATCTGGACAGCGGCTTGGTGATGGTGCTCGGCAAGGGCGGCAAGCAGCGCCTGGTGCCCGTGGGCTCGCATGCGGTCGGCGCGCTGCGCGAATGGCTGCGCGACAGCGGCGGGCGTGCCGATACGCATGTATTCCCCGGCCGCGCCGGCGGTGCGATTTCGCAGCGCGCAGTGCAGATCCGCATCAAGCAACTGGCGGTGCGCCAGGGCATGTTCAAGGACGTGCATCCGCATATGCTGCGGCACACCTTTGCCAGCCACATCCTCGAATCCTCCGGCGACCTGCGCGGCGTGCAGGAATTGCTTGGCCATTCGGATATCGCCACCACGCAGATCTATACGCATCTGGATTTCCAGCATCTGGCCAAGGTCTACGACGCTGCGCATCCGCGCGCCAGGCGCAAGAAAGCTGCTGAGTGAGTGGCGCGGCGTGTGTTGCGCGTAGCGGTTAAACACTTCTCTGAAGTACCGCCGCGTGCGAATCGCCGCTCTTGAGCCCCTATCGCATTGGGAGAGGGGCAAGAGCGCAGGCATCGGCGCCTGTACGCGGATCCATGCGCGGGCCTGCGTGGTTATTCCGGCCGGAGCGTTTCTTGCAGTGATGCGCATATGACGGCCGCGGACTGCGGTGACAGGCTTGCGCAGCAGCGTCTCCGCGCCGGCGACGATCACCCGGTTCATCCCGAAGCGCACACCACGCTCCCAATCGTTCTCGTGTACGGCTGCTCGATGCCTGCGTACCGGTAGCGCAGACGCATGCTGTCTGCCGTCTGAGCGCGCTGCATCAGCCGCCCGCGCCGCATGCGCGCAGCATGCTTGAACCCGGCAGGGGCGTCCCCACCTCATTGGAAACCCCCGGAGGACCCATGGACCCCAGCCAGAACCCCAACATCGTTCACGCCACCACCATCATCTCGGTTCGGCGTGGTGGGCATGTCGCCGTTGCCGGCGATGGCCAGGTCACCCTCGGCCACACTGTCATGAAGGGCAATGCGCGCAAGGTGCGCCGGCTCGGCCGCGAGGGGCAGGTGCTGGCCGGTTTTGCCGGCGCCGCCGCCGATGCGTTCACCCTGTTCGAGCTGTTCGAAGCCAAGCTCGACAAGCATGGGCAACTGACCCGTGCCGCCGTGGAGCTGGCCAAGGATTGGCGCACCGAGCGCCGCCTGGGCAAGCTCGAAGCGCTGCTTGCGGTCGCCGATAAGGAAACCTCGTTGATCATCAGCGGGACCGGCGATGTGATCGAACCGGAAGACGGCATCATCGCCATCGGTTCGGGCGGTTCGTACGCCCTGTCGGCTGCCCGCGCGCTGCTGGCGCACACCGAGCTCGATGCCAAGACCATCGCCACCGAGGCGATCAACATCGCCGGCGATATCTGCATTTATACCAATCGCAATGTGGTGGTCGAAGAGCTGTGAATCGGGATTTGGGATTGGGGATTCGCAAAAGCACTCCTTTCCCTGCGCCCGGACACGCATCGATCGTTCCTACTCCGCTTTTACGAATCCCCAATCCCCAATGCCAAATTCCGATACCTCAACCATGACTCCGCGCGAAATCGTGCAGGAGCTCGACCGTCATATCGTTGGCCAGCACGATGCCAAGCGTGCGGTTGCCATCGCGCTGCGTAATCGCTGGCGCCGCATGCAGCTGCCCGAAGAGCTGCGCAACGAGGTGATGCCCAAGAACATCCTGATGATCGGCCCGACCGGCGTCGGCAAGACCGAGATCGCGCGGCGTCTGGCCACCTTGGCCAATGCGCCGTTCGTCAAGGTCGAAGCCACGCGCTTTACCGAGGTCGGCTATGTCGGCAAGGATGTGGAACAGATCATTCGCGACCTGGCTGACACCTCGGTCAAGCTGTATCGCGAACAGGCCAAGGTGCGCGTGCGCAACCAGGCCGAAGAACGCGCCGAAGACCGCCTCCTGGATGCGCTGCTGCCGCGCCGTGCGGCCGGGATCGGGTTCGATCCGGAAGCGGCGCGCAACGAGCCCTCGGCGCAGGACAACGACACCCGCATCAAGTTCCGCCGCATGCTGCGCAGCGGCGAGCTGGACGAGCGCGAGATCGAGCTGGAAGTGGCGGTCAACGCCAGCATGGACATCATGACCCCACCGGGCATGGAAGAAATGGGCCAGCAGCTGCGGCAGATGTTTTCCAACCTGGGCAGCGGCAAGTCGCAGAAGCGCAAGCTCACCATCAAGGCCGCGCGCCCGCTGCTGATCGAAGAAGAAGCCGGCAAGCTGGTCAACGAAGACGACGTACGTGCGGCGGCGATCGAAGCCTGCGAGCAGCACGGCATCGTGTTCATCGATGAGATCGACAAGGTCGCCAAGCGTGGCGAAGCCGGCTCCAATGGCGGCGATGTCAGTCGCGAGGGCGTGCAGCGCGATCTGTTGCCGCTGGTGGAAGGTTCCAACGTGTCGACCAAGTACGGCACGGTCAAGACCGACCATATCCTGTTCATTGCCTCCGGCGCGTTCCATCTTGCCAAGCCCAGCGATCTGATTCCCGAATTGCAGGGTCGTTTCCCGATCCGTGTCGAATTGACCGCGCTGACCAAGGCCGATTTCGTGCGCATCCTCACCGAGCCCAAGGCGGCGTTGATCAAGCAGTACGAAGCCCTGCTGCAGACTGAGGGCGTGCGCCTGACCTTCGGCACGGATGCAGTGGAGCGCCTTGCCGAGATCGCCGCGCAGGTCAACGAGCGGCAGGAAAACATCGGTGCGCGCCGCCTGCACACGGTGCTGGAGCGCCTGCTCGATGTGCTGAGTTATGAGGCGCCGGATCGCGACGGCCAGAGCGTCACGGTCGATGCGGCCTATGTCGATGCGCAGCTCGGCGAGCTGGTGCAGGACCCGGACCTGAGCCGCTATATCCTCTGATCGCAGCGCACCTGCGTGCAGGTGCCAACGGTCATCAGACCGGTGTGGACGCAACCGGAACCGGCGTGTACGCGTTGGACATGCCGATTCCGACCGCGCTGGCCTGGCGGCGTTGTTAGCCGCCTCCTCCCGGATGCAGTCAAACGCTGGGTCGGTCGAGGGCGCGGTGCCCTCACCGCTCGCGGGACACGCCGTGAATCCGTCCGTGGAGGCTCCTTGGCGGCATCCCTGCCGCCAAGGGTCCCGCAATCGGTGAGGGCACCGCACCAAATAGTTGGTCGGTGGTCACGCAAAAAGCTGCTTATCGCTCGACTGACGCCGGATGTTGCGCCGGCGCATTAGGATCAAACAACGCGCATCACGCACTGCCCTTGCTGCTCTTAAGCAAGCACACCGACCATCTCCGATGGTCCTTGCCCGCCCACCGTCGCGGGACCTTACGCGGCATGGATGCCGCGTAAGAGCCTACAGGGACGTACTTGCGGCGTGTCCTGCGATGGTGGGCGGGCAAGGGCCTCGCAGCCAAGCCGCAGATCAAGCGCTCTGCACCCAAACCGCTCAGTCCTCGCCGATATCCTCGTTCCACACGTCCGGGTTGGCCGAGATATAGCCGCCCAGCAGGTCGATGCATTCCTGGCTCTGCAGGTCGATGACAGTGACGCCGTGCTCGCGCAGCCAGGATACGCCGCCCTGGAAGGTGACCGACTCGCCGACCACCACGGTGCCGATATTGAACTGGCGCACCAGCCCGCTGCAGTACCAGCACGGCGCCAGCGTGGTGACCATGATGGTGTCCTTGTAGCGACGCTGCCGGCCGGCCTTGCGGAAGGCATCGGTTTCCCCATGCACGGAGGGATCGTTTTCCTGCACGCGGCGGTTGTGGCCGCAACCGAGCAGGCGTCCGTCGTTGTGGTACAGCGCCGCGCCGATCGGAATGCCGCCTTCGGCCAGGCCCTGGCGGGCTTCGGCAATGGCGGTGTCGAGCAGTGCGCGGTAGTCGGGGGTGGTGATCATGCAGGCTCCTGGGTGGCGGCGTCGGCGCGACGCAGCATGTCGATGTGGGGAATGCCGTCTTCCAGATACGGTGCGGACGAGGGCGTGAAACCGTGTGCGGCGTAGAACGCCTGCAGGTGCGCCTGCGCGCCGAGTTGCACGGCGCTGGCGGGCCACTGCCGGTGCACCAGCCGCAAGCCTTCCCGCAGTAATGCGTGTGCGAAGCCGTGGCCGCGCTGCGTGGCGGCAATCACTACCCGGCCGATGCTCGGCTCGGGGTAACTCACACCGGGCGGTAGCACGCGCAGATAGGCGGCCAACGCACCGTCGTCGGTGCTGCCGAGCAGATGCAGCACACCCGGCAGGCTGTCCTTGCCATCCAGCTCCGGATACGCGCACTGCTGCTCCACCACGAACACATCCGAGCGCAGCCGCAGCAGCGTGTACAACTGCGTGGTGCTCAGTTGGTCGAAGCGCAGGCATTGCCAGTGCAGCGAGGATGGGGACAGGGACGACATCACCGCATGATAGCGGCTGTGTCGCGTCAGTCGACCGCGCTGTCGGTGTCGATCGCCACCACCACCGACATGCCCGGGCGTAGCCGCGGTGCCAGCGCCTGGTCCGGATCGACGCTGATGCGCAGCGGAATGCGCTGGGCGATCTTGACGAAGTTGCCGGTGGCGTTGTCGGCCGGCAATACGCTGAATTCCGAGCCGGCGGCCGGGGAGATTTCCTGCACAAGGCCGTGCAGACGCGCATTGTCCAACGCATCCACGGTGAAGCTGGCGCGTTGCCCGATGCGGATCTTGGCCATCTGGGTTTCCTTGAAATTGGCCACGATCCACAACGTGTCCGGCACCAGCGACATCAGCTGCGTGCCATTGGTGACGTAGGCGCCCTGGCGCACGCCGAGCTGGCCGAGCTGGCCATCGCGCGGGGCCAGGATGCGCGTGTTGTCCAGATTGATCTGCGCCAGTTGCAGGGCCGCCTGCGCATTGGCCACCGCCGCTTCCAGCGCGGCGCGATTGACGGTGACGCTGCGTGCGTTCTCCTCGGCGGCCTGCACGGCGGCGCGCGCCTGCGCCACGCCGGCATCGGCCTGCGCACGTGCGGCGAAGGCGGTGTCGCGATCCTGTTCGGATACCAGTTTCTGCTCGGCCAACTGCTGCGCGCGCGCATACGCCGAGCGGGTGCGGTCGCGCTGGGCCTGATTGCTGCTCAGTGCGGCGCGTTGTTCGGCGATGGTGGCATCGGCGCTATGCCGCTGCTGGTCCCAGTTGGACAGGTTGGCCTGCGCGGTCTGCAGCTGCGCCCTGGCCTGCTCGAGCTGCTGGGCATAGATGCGGTCGTCGATCCTGGCCAGCAACTGGCCGTGTTTGACGTGGGCGAAGTCCTGCACCGGCACCTCGGTGACATAGCCGCTGACCTGCGGCGCGATCACCGTGATCTGGCCATGCACCATCGCGTTCTCGGTGCGCTCGACGGCGCTGACGAACGGCGGCAACCGCCATGCGTACAGCACCAGGGCGACACCGAGCAGGGCCAGCCCGCCGAAGCCGATCACGCCACCGATGCGGCGGCGCCTGCGACGTTGCAGATCGGCAGGAGAGGTTGAAGCTGCAGGTGTATTCATGGGCGCGCGGTGGAAGCAGGAGAGGGGGACGCAGCGGATGGGCGCAGATAACGCCGCCACACCAGCACGGACAGGATCCACAGCCCGGTGGCGATGGCGATGCAGCCGATCAACAGGAACACGTCGTTGTAGGCGAGCACATTGGCTTCGCGCGTGGCCACGCTGCCCAGGGCGCGCACGCCCTGGGCCTGGCGCAGGGCCGGGTCGCCGATGCTGCGGCCGTACAGCGCGGCATAGGCCTGCACGCGCGCGGCCACTTGCGGGTCGGTCAATGCCAGATGTTCGACCAGCTGGCTGGAATGGTATTTCTCGCGCACGACCTGCACGGTGCCGAGCAGCGCGCTGCCGAGCAGGCCGCCCATGTTCTGTGCCATGCCGAACAGCACGATGAAGCTGATCAGGTTGCCGGGCTGCGCGATGACCCGGCCCAGCCCGGCCACCATCGCCGGGCCGATGAAAAAGGTGCTGCCAAAGGCGAGCAGGAACTGGCTGACGTACATCTGCTCCGGGCGGGTGAGGCTGGTGGCATCGGCATCCATGAAACAGCCGATGCAGATCGCCGCCACCGCAATGATCAGATGTTCGGCCACCCGCGCCGGATTGATCAGCCACGCGCTGGCGGCCACGCCGACCACTGCACCCAGCAACATCAGCGCGAACAGGGTCTGCAGCTGCGTGTTGGCCAGCCCCAGGGTCTGGAGGAAGCCGATCGCGCCGGTGCTCTGCTCGGACAGCACCAGCCGGATCAGCAGGATTGCCAGGCCCAGCCGCAGCATGTCGCCGCTGGCCAGCCAGCGCGTGTTGATCATCGGGTTGCGGCGGTTGTGCTCGATCCACGCCGCCGTGCACAGCAGCACAATGGAGGCCGCCAGCACCACGCCCAGCCACGGTGTGCTGGTCCACCACAGCAGCCGCCCCAGCGACAGCACCGCCGCCAGCCCGGCCGACCCGGCCGCGAACAGGCTGAAGGTGAGGAAATCCAGCGGCTCGAACACGCGATAGCGGTCGCTGGGCGGCAGCTTGAGCGCCAGCACGCAGGCCAGCGCGAACACCGCCAGGCCCAGTTCGAACAGGTACAGGCCCTGCCACTGTGCAAATTCCAGCAGATCGGTGGAGAACACCCGCGCCAATGGCAGCGCCAGCTGGGTCACCCCCAGCCCGGTCACCACCGCCTTGAGCCGGTATTTGGCCGGGAACGCCTGGATCACGTAATACAGCCCCAGCGAGCTGAGCGCGGCGCCCACCAATCCGTGCGCGGCACGCACGGTGATCGCCGAGCTCAGGCTGTGCACAAACAGATGCGCGAAGGCGATGACCGCATACAGCGCCAGGAAGATCTCGGTGAAGCGCCGCAGCCCGAACTGCTGGCGGAACTTCACCAGCAGCAGGTTGGCCGACATGTTGGTCATCACGTAGGCGGCCGGCAGCCAGGCCATTTCGGTGGCGTAGGCGCCCAGCGTGCCCTGCAGATAGGTCAGGTTGGCGGTGACCAGCGCATTGCTCAGCCCGCCGGTCAGCGCCACCACCACGCCCACCAGCCCGTACTGGATGCGGCGCCGGGTGGAGTGCAGGGGGGTGGAGGCCGACCCGGGCAGGGTGGGCTTCTCGTGGGGCTGCCAGTCGCGCTGGACGTACTTGTCGTGCACGCAGGGCTCGCAGGGCCGGTCGCAGGGAAGGCAGCGATTGTGGTCCGGTTGCGGTCATGGCGGCGTCAGCAGTGCGATAATCCGCCCATGAGCGAATCCCCCTATACCTCCGGTACCACCCATTTCGGCTTCCGCGACGTCGCTGCCAAGGACAAGCAGAAGCTGGTCGGCGAAGTGTTCACCTCGGTCGCGCGCAACTACGACCTGATGAACGATCTGATGAGTCTGGGCGTGCACCGCGCATGGAAACGCTACTTCGTGGCGACCGCGCAGGTGAAGCCGGGCGACCGTGTGCTGGACCTGGCCGGCGGTACCGGCGACATCGCCGTGCTGCTCAAGGAGCGCGTCGGCAGCGAAGGCGCGGTGGTGCTGGGCGACATCAATGCCGGCATGCTGTCGGTAGGCCGCGACCGGCTGACCAACCGCGGCCTGGTGGCCGGCTTCGATTACGTGCAATGCAATGCCGAGGCGCTGCCGTTCCCGGATCAGAGCTTCGATCTGGTGACCATTTCCTTCGGCCTGCGCAATGTCACCGACAAGGACGCCGCGCTGCGCGAGATGTACCGCGTGTTGAAGGTGGGCGGGCAGGCGCGCGTGCTGGAGTTTTCCGAAGTCACCGCCGACTGGTTCAAGCCGATCTACGACTTCCACTCGTTCAAGATCCTGCCCAGGCTGGGCCAGTTGTTCGCGCGCGACGCCGACAGCTACCAGTACCTGGCAGAAAGCATCCGCAAGCACCCGCCGCAGGAATCGCTCAAGGGCATGATGGGCGAGGCCGGATTTGCGCGTTGCCACTACAAGAACCTGACCGGCGGCATCGTGGCGATCCACTCCGGCTACAAGATCTGACCCAGATCCGACGCAGCGTGATCTGAGCGTCCGGTCCGGCGCGCAGCATGCGCCGGACATCGCGCATCGGGCATCGCACGAGCAGGTCATGCTCGTGTTCGCTTGCCGCACGATTGCACTGTGCGCAGGTGCGTTTGCCGACAAACTTTTGAGACTCCCGTCGCGTCGGCTCCACCAACGGTCGGCGACACTAGGCGCTCTTTTGCCGGAGACGTGGATGCGCTTGTACGCAGGGTTGTCGCGCGTGTTTCCCCGCTCCTTCAGCGCCAAGCTGCTGGCGGTGACCTTTGTCGGCATCCACCTGCCGTTGCTGTTGTTGATCGCCTGGCTGGCCGCGCAAAGCGAGTTGAGCGGGCGCCCGCTGTGGTCGGTGGTGATCGTGGCGCTGCTGGCCACGCTGGCTGGCACCGCGGCGACCCTGTCGGCCCTGTATCGCCTGCTCGCACCGCTGCGCATCGCCGCCGACGCACTGGATGCGTATTACGCCGATCAACGTCTGCCCAGCCTGCCCGAACATGGCGACGACGAACTGGGGCGGTTGCTGCGTGGCATCAATCGCAGCCTGCGCGGCATCGATGCCGGCATGCGCGACCTGAAGAAGCACGCCTTGTTCGACCCGCTGACCGAGGCCTTGAACCGGCGCGGCTGCGAGCAGGCGATGCGCGATTCGGTCACCGCCGCGCAGCGCGAAGGCTGGCCGTTCGTGCTGTTCGTGCTGGACATGGACAACCTCAAGCCGATCAACGACCGCTTCGGCCATCTGGCCGGCGATCGCGTGCTGGTGCGGCTGGTGGAGTCGGCCTACGGCTGGCTGGGCGCGCAGGACTGGATCGGGCGCTGGGGCGGCGACGAGTTCCTGATCGGCGTGCATGCCAGCGAGGACGACGCCACGCTCAAGCTCAATCAATGGCTGTCGATGCTCGAACGCGAGGATGCCGACGAGGCGCCGCTGCATGTGAGCGCCGGCAGCGCGGTGTGCGAGCGGGGCCTGGATGCCACCGAGCTGTATCGCCGCGCCGATGCGGCGATGTATCGCGCCAAGTTCTCCGGTGGCCGGCGTCTGGTACGCGACGGGCATGACAGCCCGCGCAGCCATCCGGTGGTCTAGGCGATCCGGCAATCACCTAGCGGCCGGGCCGCAGGCGGGTGCACGCTAGGCACGGGTAGCCTGAGTTACGCCATTAACGCCGTTGCTGCGTAAGGTTCGCGCCGATGCGGCCAGCGACATGCACGGTGTCCCCAGCCGGCGCAGGTTGAGCAGCCGGCAAGCGCTCGCCATCGGCCGCACGGGCAGGCAACGGCCCGGGGCGTTAAAATGCCCAATTCCCTCGCTGCGGTGCCGTCGATGCGCTTCCCGTTCCTGTCGCTGTCCCTGGCCGTGTCCATTGCGCTGGCCGGCTGTTCCAACGAGTCCACGCCGCCGGCCGCCAGCACCGCCGCGCCGGCCACCACTGCCAAGGCCCCCGTGAAAGCAGACGCCCGCAACCACGACGAAAGCTCCTACGCCCAGCCGCAGCTGGTGGTCATCAAGGATCTGGCGCTTGACCTGAAGCTGGATTTCGACGCCAAGCAGATCGGCGGCACCGCCACCTACACGCTGGAATGGAAGGACAAGGCCGCCAAGCAGCTGGTGCTGGACACGCGCGAGCTGAGCATTGCGCAGGTGCAGGCCGACGACGGCAAGGGCACGCTGGCGCCGCTGCAGTTCGCGCTGGCGCCGGCCGACAAGACCTTCGGCAGCAAGCTCACCATCGAGGCGCCGAATCAGCCGGCCAAGGTCGTGATCACCTACCACACCGCGCCGACCGCCTCCGGCCTGCAGTGGCTGGAGCCGTCGATGACCGAAGGCAAGCAGTTGCCTTTCATGTTCAGCCAGTCGCAGGCGATCCACGCGCGTAGCTGGGTGCCGTTGCAGGACACCCCGAGCGTGCGCTTCACCTACAGCGCGCACGTGACCTCGCGCCCGGACGTGATGGTGCTGATGAGCGCCGACAACGACCCCAAGGCCGCGCGCGACGGCGACTACAGCTTCAAGATGCCCGAGCCGATTCCGTCCTATCTGCTGGCGATCGCCGCCGGCGACGTGGTGTTCAAGCCGATTTCCGCGCGCTCGGGCGTCTGGGCCGAGCCGGCCATGGCCGACAAGGCCGCCAAGGAATTCGAAGACACCGAAAAGATGATCGGTGCTGCCGAAAAACTGTATGGCCCGTATCGCTGGGGCCGTTACGACATGCTGGTGCTGCCGCCGTCGTTCCCGTTCGGCGGCATGGAGAATCCGCGCCTGACCTTCGCCACGCCGACCGTGATCGTCGGCGACAAGTCGCTGGTGTCGCTGGTCGCGCACGAACTGGCGCATAGCTGGTCCGGCAACCTGGTGACCAATGCCAGCTGGAAGGACATCTGGCTCAACGAAGGCTTCACCACCTACGTGCAGGCCCGCATCACCGAAGCGCTGTATGGCGTCGAGATGGCCGAGATGGAGCGCGAGATCGACCAGGGCGACCTGCTGGCCGAAGTGAAGGGCATGGCGCCGGCCGACCAGGCGCTGGCGCTGCCGCCGCTGGCCGAGCGCGACCCCGACGAAGCCCTGAGCCAGGTGGCCTACGTCAAGGGCGCATGGTTCCTGCAGTTCCTGGAGCAGCGCTTCGGCCGCGAGGTGTTCGACCCGTTCCTGCGCGGCTGGTTCGACGATCACGCGTTCCAGAGCGCCACCACCGACCAGTTCGTCGATTACCTCAACAAGAACCTGCTGGACAAGCATCCCAACACGGTCAGTGCGGCCGAGGTGGATGCGTGGTTGAAGCAGCCGGGCATCCCGGCCTTCGCCGCCAAGGCACGCTCGCGCAGCTTCTCGATCGTGGACACCGCGCGCATCGCCTGGAGCGGCAGCGGCACGCTGCCGAGCAAGCAGGTCACCGGCGAATGGGGCACGCAGGAATGGGTGCACTTCCTCAGCGGCATGGGCGCCATGCTCAAGCCCGAGCAGCTCAAGCAGCTGGATGAGGCCTACCACTTCACCGGCACCCCGAACGGCGAAATCGCCATGCGCTGGTATCCGCTGGCGATCCGCAGCGGCTACACCGATGCGCGCCCCGCTGCAGGCGAGTTCATCGAACGCGTCGGCCGCCGCAAGCTGGTGCTGCCGATCTACGCCGAGTTGTTGAAGACCCCGGACGGCATCGCCTTCGCCGAGCAGGCCTTCGAAAAGGCCAAGCCCAGCTACCACCCGATCACCACCGCATCGGTGGCCGAGATGATCGCCAAGGCCAAGGCGGCACCGCCGGCGCAGCCGCAGCCGCAGCCGTAATGGCAGGGGAGGGCGTTGCCGACGCCCTCCCGCCGCTTTCCTTGCTGCATCGTGCAGGCAGCACCGCGCCCTGCAATCGCCGTTGTAGGAGCGCACCCGGGCGCGACGTGGCGTTACCGGGAATGCTCCATCGCGCCCTGGTGCGCTCCTACAGCGTGCCGCAGTTTGATCGCGGCTGTCGCGGGCAGGCTGGTATCGTTGCCGCTGCCTTTCATGCCTTCCGGAGTCGACGATGAAGTATCTGCTGAGCGCGGCCTTGTGCGTCGCTGCAGTGAGTGGCTGTACCGACCGCGAGGCGCAGCGTCAGGCGCAGGCAAGCGCGCAGGCGCAGGCCAAGCAACAACAGGCCGATGCACTCGCCAAGCAATACGACGAGGCGGTGACGGCCGGTAACTGGGACATGGCACGTGCGCATGGTGCCGCACTGCTGGAAGGCTACGCCGGTACCGCGGCGGCCACACGCATCGAACCCGGCTATGCCGACATCAAGGCCAAGGGCGACCAGGCGCGCGAACTGCGCCGCATGCAGGCGTTGTGGCAGTACTCGCAGGTGCCCGCCAAGGGCGGCACGCAGCGCTCGGCGATGATCGATGCCAAGAGCCGCGTGGATGTCGACGGCAGCGGCCCCAAGCCGGTGAGCCTGGTGTTCCGCGATCACCCGCAGTGGAAGCGTCACAGCTATCTCGTGCTCAAGGCCGGCGACTTCAACTGCTATGGCGGCTGCAAGGTGCAGGTCTCGGCCGATGGTGGCGCAGCACGCGCGATGGCCGCGCACCGCCCCGACACCGATGAAGCGATCGCGATGTTCATCGACGACGACAAGGCGCTGTGGAAGCTGGTGCGCAATGCCAAGCGCATCAGCATCGCGTTCCCGGTGAAAGCCGGCGGCACGCGCACGGCAGAGTTCGAAGTGGGTGGCCTGGATACCACCCAGATGCCGGGCTGGAAGTAGGCGCACCGCCCTTGCACGGCACCAGCTGCGCAGTCGACGTACGGCATCGGCATGAGGTGCCGGTCCATTCGGGTGAGTGCGCGATGTGCGTTCCCTGACGGCTTGCGGCGTTGCCTCAACCATCTCTGGAGTCTCCTCACGTATGGACGCCATGGCCATCACACAGATCTCTCCCGCGTTGTCCGGTTACCGCCATTGGGTGTTCGACATGGACGGCACGCTGACTGAAGCGGTGCACGATTTCGCGTTGATCCGACGCGCGCTGGAGATCCCGCCCGAGGCGGACATCCTGCACCACCTGGCATCGCTGCCGGCCGAGCAGGCCGCAGCCAAACACGCCTGGTTGCTCGCGCACGAGCGTGAACTCGCACACGCCGCACAGCCTGCGTCCGGTGCAGTGGCCCTGGTGCGTGCGTTGCAGGCAGCCGGATGCCGGCTCGGCATGCTCACCCGCAATGCGCGCGCATTGGCGCAGGTGACATTGCAGGCGATCGGCCTGCACGATGCATTCGCCTGGGACGACATCGTCGGCCGCGATGAGGCCGCCCCCAAACCCGCACCCGATGGCCTGCAGTATTTTGCGCAACGCTGGGCAGTGGGGGGCACAGCACTGGTCATGGTCGGCGATCACCACAACGACCTGGCCTGCGGCCGTGCAGTCGGTGCCTGCACCGTGCTGGTCAACACACCCGGCGATCCATGGCCCGGCCTTGCCGACTGGCGGTTGCAGGATTGCACGCAGTTGCTGGCGCAGTGGAACCGCTAGCGTGAGCTTTGGCGAGTAGGCCAAGCGCGCGAAGCATGGAGTGCGATGCGTGGCTGGCCGCGTGTCGTTGGATAACGCTGGCGATCAGGACACCGTTATCGCATTGGAAGTGACATGCGCTCGAAGGGGCGTGGACGCCGCTGAATCTTGCAATGCGTCATCAGCACTGCCAGACATCATGCAACTGGCCTACGCCGTACCCTCATCCGCCCTTCGGGCACCTTCTCCCGATGGGAGGAGGGAAACGCGGCAGCACCCCGTTCGACAACGTAGCTGGCCTTCGGTGAGGTGAGGTGTTGCCTTGCGCGAGCCACAGCAAGCTATGTCGCCTCAAGCCTGCAGGGTGCGCAGCACTGACCGACAGGCAGTCCCACCCCCGCTGCACCATCCATGTCACAGCACGCCCGGCGCAAACTGTGCCAGAACCGTGACAGTGCACCTGGCGCAAGCGACTGCCATCACATCAAACCCTGCTGCTCCAACATGGTGCGTCGCACCAGTGCGCTGGCATGGCGTTTGCTCTTTCCCTCTCGACGTTTCCGACGTCCGCGGTGCAACTGGCGGGTGCAACGCCTGCGCTGCGGGATGTTTCAACCGACTGGTTGTTCAATCGAGAGGGGTAGACGCATATGCACCAATCTTCCTGTCGCAGCCTGCGCAGCAGTGTGCTGCTCATGCTTGCGCTGAGCGCCGCGTTGGCCGGCTGCAAGAAAGACGCCGCCACGGAAACGACGACAACGCCCGCACCGGCCGCCAAACCCGCCGCGCCGGCGGCCGCCGCCGTAGTCGATACCGACAGCGAGTTCACCACCAATGCCAGCAACCCGGATAACTGGGGCGGCATCGGGCGCGACTTCGCGCTCACCCGGCACAGTCCGCTGGCCGAGATCAATCGCGACAACGTCAAGAACCTGAAGATGTCGTGGGAAATGAAGACCGATGCCACGCGCGGCCACGAAGGCCAGCCGCTGGTAATCGGCAGCATCATGTACATGGTCAGCGCGTATCCGAACAACGTGTTCGCCATCGACCTGGCAGCGCAGGACGACGGCGGCAAGGTGTTGTGGAAGTACACCCCGCAGCAGGACGAACGCTCGGTGGCGGTGGCGTGCTGCGATACGGTCAACCGCGGCGCCTCCTATGCCGATGGCAAGCTGGTGTTCGGCAGCCTGAGCGGCGATGTGATCGCACTCGATGCCAAGACCGGCAAGGAAGTGTGGAAGCAGAAACTCGCGCACCCGGACAAGGGCGAAACTATCACCATGGCACCGATCATCGCCGACGGCAAAGTGGTGGCCGGCATCAGCGGCAACGAGTTCGGCGTGCTTGGGCGTGTCGCTGCCTACAACTTGGCCGATGGCAAGCAGGCATGGTCCTGCGATGCGGCGGGTACTGACAAATCGATCTGCCTGGGTGCGGATTTCAACAAGGCCAACCCGCAGCATGGCCAGCTCGGCGATCTAGGCGTCAAGACCTTTCCCAACGACGAATGGAAGCGTGGTGGCGGTGCGGCCTGGGGCTGGTACAGCTACGACCCGAAGTTGAAGCTGCTCTACTACGGCACCGGCAATCCCGGCCTGTGGAGCCCGTCGTATCGCTGCGGCAAGACCTCGCAGGAGGAATGCAACAACGGCGAGCATGACAACAAGTGGTCGATGACCCTGTTCGCCCGCAAGATCGATACCGGCGAAGCGGTGTGGGGTTATCAGAAGACCCCGTTCGATCAGTGGGATTACGACGGCATCAACGAGCCGATCCTGGTGGACCTGACCATCGACGGCAAGCAGGTGCCATCGGTGGTGCAGTTCGATCGCAACGGCTTTGCCTACGTGCTCGATCGCCGCGACGGCACCTTGCTGCGCGCGCACAAGTTCGTACCGGCCAACTGGGCCGAACGCATCGACATGAAGACCGGCCGCCCGGTCAAGGTGGCCGCGCATTCGCCGCTGGAGCGCGGCAAGAAGGTGCAGGCCTTCCCGTCGGCGATGGGCGGCAAGGACCAGCAGCCGTGCTCGGTGGATCCGGCCAATGCGGCGGTGTTCTTCTGCGGCACCAACAACTGGCATATGGAGCTGGAACCGCAGGAACGCGGCAACACCATGATGGGCCTGCCCTACGTGTTCGCCAACGTGATGATGAAGCCCAACGAGCCGGGTGCACTGGGCATCGTCAAGGCCTTCGACGTGGTGGAAGGCAAGTCCAAGTGGGAGATCAAGGAGAAGTTCCCGGTGTGGAGCGGCACCCTGGTCACCGACGGCGGGCTGGTGTTCTACGGCACGCTGGATGGCTGGTTCCGTGCGGTGGACAAGGACACCGGCAAGAAGCTGTGGGAGATGAAACTGCCCTCTGGCATCATCGGCAACCCGATCGCCTACAAGGCCAATGGGCACCAGTACGTGGCGGTGTTCTCCGGCATCGGTGGCTGGATCGGCCTGCCGGTGGCCGCAGGTCTGGATCCGTCCGATCCGTATGGCGCGCTGGGCGCAGCCGGTCTGGCATTTGGTGCCGGCTTCGACAAGATCCCACTCGGCGGCATGGTGCACAGCTTCCGGATCGATGGTGCCGGCAAGACCGTGACCGCCAGTGCAACCGCCACGGCGGCTGCAGGCGGCACCGCCAACACCGCAGCGAAGACCGCACGATGAGTTCCACGCAAGGCGTTGGACGCGCGCACTGGCAGTTCGCTGCCGGTGCGCGTGGCATGCACCGGCAGCTGTGTCGGCTGCTGGTGCTTTGCAGCCTCGGACTCGTCGCCGCAGGCTGCACCCGCGAGCCGTCCTCACCGGCGGCTCGCGCTTCTGCTTCTGCTTCCGCTGCGGCGCCCGCTGCGGCGCCCTCCACTGCGGCACCGGCCACGGCCAGTGCTCCACCGCCAGCGCCCGATCCGCACGTGCTGCGGGTCTGCGCCGACCCGGGCAACATGCCGCTGTCCAACAAGGCCGGCGAAGGCTTCCAGAACAAGATCGCGCAAGTCGTGGCCGATGCCATGGGCCGGCGCCTGGAATACGAGTGGCGCACCTATTACCAACGCGGGCTGGCACGCAGCACGATCACTGCCGGCCGCTGCGATGTGTTGATGGACCTCAACAGCGATTTCGAGCAGGGCCTGACCACGCGCCCGCTGTATCGCTCGGCCTATGTGCTGGTGACGCGCAAGGGCCTGGATCTGGTGCCGACGTCGCTGGACGATCCGGCGCTGAAAAAACTGCGGCTGGGCGTGTTCCAGAGCTCGCCCGCACGCCAGGCCCTGTACGAGCACGGCATCAGCGGCCAGGTGCAATACCTGTTCTACGACTCGGCCACGGCGCCGGAAGAACATCCCGGCAAGCTGGTCGAGCGCGTCGCCGCCAATGAACTGGATGCGGCCGAATCATGGGGCCCGGTGGCCGGTTATTACGCGCAACGCGGTGGCCTGGGCATGGTGCCGCTCAATACCATCGACGATGCGGTGCTGGAGTATTCGATGGCGTGGGCGGTGTCGCGCAAGAACGCAGACCTGCGCGATGCGTTGAACACCGCGATGCAACAGAGCGCGGCAAAGATTGCCCAGATCCTGCGCAGCTATCACGTGCCGCTGGTGCGTTGTGGCGACTGCGTGGTAGCCGGCGATCTGGCCGCGCACGGGCCGTATGCCACGCCGACGCCAGTATCCAAGGCGCCAAGCCCGGCCGCGTCCTCGCAGGAGCTGGCGCAGCTGCAACTGCGCATCGCCGACGGTGCCGACCCGAACCAGGAACTGGCGCATGCGCTGGATGCCGGCGACGCGGTGCGTGCGGCGTGGCTGTTGCGGCATGGCGCCGATGCCAACCGTCCCAACCTGCTCGGCGAGCCGCCGTTGCATCAGGCCATCCGCAACCAGGAACCGGATCTGGTCGGCCTGCTGCTCGATGCCGGTGCACGCCTGGATGCGCGCGATGGCAGCGGCTGGACCGCGTTGATGAAGGCGGCCTGGGCCAACGATGCCGACAGCGTGACCAGGTTGCTCGGCAAGCGCGCGCCGGTGGACACCGTCTCCAGCGATGGCTGGAGCGCGCTGGACCTGGCGGTGTCCTATGCCGATGTCGGCGTGGTGCAGGCCTTGCTCAAGGCGGGCGCGGATGTACGGCGTGCCAATGCCACCGGCTTCACGCCGGTGATGTTCGCGGTGGCGCGCGACGACCCGGCGATGCTCGATGCGGTGCTGGCCGGCGGTGCCGACGTCGGCCACGCCAACCAGGCCGGCGTCACCGCATTGATGCTGGCCGCCGCGGCCGGGCGCGACGCGGCGGCCAAGCGCCTGCTGGCGGCCGGCGCCGACCCTGCCGCACGCAATCGCGACGGCAAGACCGCCGCTGCATTAGCGCAGGCACGCGGCGATAACGCGCTGGCCACGCTGCTTACCGAGGCCAGGCGCCCCTCCCGGCAATGACTGTGTCACCCGCCGCGCGCACGGGGTGCGCGGTGCTCCCTCCGATCAGAAAGGTTCGTTCATGCGCAAGTCCACCGTGGGTTGTTTCGATCGTTCCATGCGCGCACCGCTGTGCGCGGTGATGCTCAGCGTCGTGCTGGCGGCCTGCGGCAAGGACGCACCGCCGCCCGCGCCCGCGCCTGAGGCGGCCACCGCACCGGCTGCCAGCCCGCCGGCGCCGGCCACCGGTACTGCCGCGCCTGCGCCTGCGGCGGCGAGCGCCGCGGTGCCCAACCCGGCCGCCGGGCCTGCGCC
This sequence comes from Xanthomonas sp. WHRI 8393, assembly GCF_040203315.1. Taxonomy (NCBI): domain Bacteria; kingdom Pseudomonadati; phylum Pseudomonadota; class Gammaproteobacteria; order Lysobacterales; family Lysobacteraceae; genus Xanthomonas; species Xanthomonas sp. WHRI 8393. Next base: position 893,937 of record NZ_JBEGGL010000001.1, read on the forward strand.
GGATCCGGCCACGCCGCCCGCAGCGCCGGCCACCGTGGTGCCGATCCCGAAGGGGCCGGAGGTCAAGGCCACGCCCGAGCTGATCGCCGAGGGCAAGAAAATCTATTTCTCTGCCGGCTGCAATGCCTGCCATGGCGGCACCGGTGGCGGCGGCATGTGCCCGCCGTTGACCAACGACATCTGGGTGTATGGCAGCGACGACGACACCTTGCGCACGCTGATCAGCGAAGGCACCGCCGCGATGATCACCCACGGCAAGACCCGGGTCGGGCATGAAAAGGTGGTCGGGCAGATGCCGCCGTTCGCGCCGGTGCTCAAGCCGGGCGATACCGAAAAACTGCTCGCCTTCATCCATTCGATCAACAAGACCGCGGGCAAGGCGCAATGAGGCCAGTGGCAACCGGGTGGCGGTGCCTGCTTGCGGCAACTGCGCTGGGCGCGCTGCTGGCCTTGGCCGGTTGCCGGCGCGATGCGGAGCCGCCGGCGTCCAGCGCTGCGCCGGCGACAGCAACGCCTGCAACGAAGGCCGCGGCACCGGTGCCCGCAACGCCGCCGGTATTTGCCTATGTGCCCAACCAGCGCAGCGGCACGGTGTCGGTGATCGATACGCACACCGACACGGTGGTGCGTACGCTCAGTGCGCAGGGGCAACTGGGCAAGCGTCTGCAGCAGGTATTGCCGGGCCCGCAGGGGCATCTGTACCTGATCGATGCCGAGCATCACCGCCTGATCGAACTCGATACCGACAAGGACGCGGTGCTGCGCAGCGTGGAGATCGGCGAGAACGCCGAAGGCATTGCGCTGTCGCCGGACGGCAAGCAGTTTGCGGTGTGCGTGGAAGGCCAGAACCAGGTGATGTTGATCGATGCGGCGCAGTTCAGCGTGCAACAGGTGATCGCCACGCGCGGGCAGGCGCCCGAGCACTGCGCCTACACGCCGGACGGGCAGTGGCTGCTCACCAGCAACGAGGGTTCCAACGACATGGACATGATCGAGCTGGCCACCGGTCGCTCGCGTGGCGTGGTCGCCACCAGCGGCCATCCGCGCGGCATGGCGTTTGCGCCCGACGGGCATAGCGTCTACATCGCGCAGGAAACCGCCAATGTGGTCGACGTGATCGACCTGCAGACGCGCCAACGCCGCGCCAGCCTGCCAGCCGGCGTGCGCACGGCGGGCGTGGCACTGTCTGCCGACGGCACGCGGCTGTATGCGTCCAACGGCGGTGCCGGCACGCTCAGCGTGATCGATACCAACACTGCGCGCAGTCTCGCCGAAATCGCGGTGGGGCTGCGGCCGTGGAATCCGGCACTGACCCCGGCCGGCGACAAGCTGTATGTCGCCAACGGGCGCTCGAACACGGTCAGCGTGATCGACACCGTCGCGTTGCGCGAGATCAAACAGATCCCCGTCGGCGAACTGCCGTGGGGCGTGGTCATCGCGCGCTGAGCGGCGGGCATGCCGCAGCGCGCCAGGGAGGCCGGATGAAGACACGCGCTGCGGTGGCATGGGGTCCGCACCAGCCGCTGACCATCGAAGAGGTGGACCTGCAGCCGCCGCGGCCCGGCGAGGTGCTGGTGCGCCTGGTCGCCACCGGGATCTGCCATGGCGATGCGCATGCATTGGCGCATGCGCAGGCGGGCAGCTTCCCGGTGATCCTGGGGCAGGAAGGCGCCGGCATTGTCGAGGCGGTCGGTATCGGCGTCACCAGCGTGCAGCCCGGCGATCACGTCATCCCGCTGTACATGCCCGAATGCGGCGTGTGCAAGTTCTGCCGTTCCGGCCGCACCAACCTGTGCCAGGCGATCCGCAGCAGCCAGGAGCGCGGGCTGATGCCCGATGGCAGCAGCCGGTTCTCGTTGCAGGGCCGACCGATCCTGCACCACATGGGCATCAGCACGTTTTCCGAATACACCGTGGTGCCGGAGATCGCGGTCGCGCGGATCCAGCCGGAGGCAGCGCTGGATCAGGTCTGCCTGCTCGGCTGCACGGTCACCACCGGCGTCGGTGCGGTGCTCAACAGCACGCATGTGCGGCCCGGCGACTGCGTGGCGGTGTTCGGCCTGGGCGGCATCGGCTTGTCGGTGGTGCAGGGCGCGGTACTGGCGCAGGCCGGGCGCATCATCGCGGTGGATATCGACCCGACCAAGTTCGCGCTGGCGCGCGCGTTGGGCGCCACCGATTGCCTGGATCCGCGCGACTACGGCGCACCGATCCAGCAGGTGATCGTGGACCTCACCGATGGCGGCGCCGACCACAGTTTCGAATGCGTGGGCGATGTCGGCGCGATGCGCGCGGCGCTGGAGTGCTGCCACAAGGGCTGGGGCGAGAGCGTCATCCTCGGCGTGGCCGACGACGCGCAGGAGATCAGCACGCGCCCGTTTCAACTGGTGACCGGGCGGGTGTGGCGCGGCAGCGCCTTCGGCGGAGTGAAGGGGCGCAGCGAATTGCCCGGCTATGTCGCGCGCTATCTGCACGGCGACATCCGGCTGGCGCCGTTGATCACCCGCACGCTGGCGCTGGACGACATCAATCAGGCGCTGGCGGACTTGCGTGCGGCGCGCGGCATCAAATCGATCGTGCTCTATTGAGGAGACGCAGATGGCAGCAGGCACACGCAGCACAGCGAAGTTGCACCGTCACGTACTGGCAGGCGCCTGCGCTAGCGCCTTGCTCGCAAGCAGTGCGCTGGCAGTGGCGGCCGAGGCGCCGCAGGTGACCTGGCTGGACCGCATCGAGGTCACCGCCACGCCGATCCCCGGCACCACCATCGATGCGGCGCAACTGCCGTACATGGTGCAATCGGCCACCAACAGCGAGCTGTCGCGCGCGCGCAGCAACAACCTCGGCGATCTGCTGCAGCGGCGCTTCGTCGGCGTGGACGGCAACGATGTGCAGGGCAGCGCGTTCCAGAACGACCTCACCTTCCACGGGTTTCGTGCCTCCGCCTTGCCCGGCGCCTCGCAAGGCGTGTCGGTGTATCTGGATGGCGTGCGTTTCAACGAACCGTTCGCCGACATCGTCAGCTGGGACATGCTGCCCGAGTCGGCAATCAATGCAGTGACCCTGATGCCCGGCTCCAATCCCTTGTTCGGGCCGAACACGCTCGGTGGCGCGGTGGTGTTGTCTACCGCATCGGGCCTCACCTCACCGGGAGTGCAGGGCGAGCTGAGCATCGGCAGCGGTGCGCGCAAGCGCCTGGATGCCAGTTACGGGCTCGCCAGCCAGGACGGCTGGCATGGCTTCGTCGCGGTGACCGGTTTCGACGAGAACGGCTGGCGCGATGCCTCCGAGGGCCGCCTGGGCACCGTGTTCGGCAAGGTCGGCAAGCAGGGCGAGCAGACCGACTGGAGCCTGTCGGTGCTGCACGGGCGCAGCCGCCTGATCGGCAATGGCCTGCTGCCGGATACGCGCTACACCGACGATGGCCCCGAGCCCGGCCTGTATCGCGCCGACCGCCGCGCGGTGTACACCTCGCCCGATCTCACCCGCAATCGCAATACGCTGTTCACCGCGCAACTGGACCATCGCTTTGATGCGGACACCGCATTGCATGCACTGGCCTACGCACGCGTGGGCCGCCGCGACACTGTCAATGGCGATATCGGCGAGGACTACGAGGAGTTCGTCGAAGAATGCGCCTCCGGCTACGCCGCCGACGGCAGCGCGCTGGATGCCGATTGCGATGTCGCGCGCGCCGATGCCGATGCATTGCCCACCGGCGCGCTCAACACCACCCAGATGCGCCAGGAGGCGCAAGGTCTGGCAGTCAACCTGAGCAGTCAGTGGGGTGCGCATGCGCTCAGCACCGGCGTCACCTTCGATCGTGGTCACGTGCGCTATCAGCAATTCGCCCGCGACGGCTGGGTGCAACCGGACCGCTCGGTCGCTGCCGATCCGGATGCCGAGCGCGCGTTCTTTTCCGGCGTGCGCGGCAGCACCAAAACGCTGGGCGTGTTCGTCGCCGACACCTGGGCGCTGGACGATGCCACCCATCTCAGTGCCGCAGTGCGCTGGAATCGCGTGGTGGTGGACAACATCCTTTCCACCGCCGACGACGGCGACCGCCCACGCGAGCGCTTCGTCTATGCCAAGGCCAATCCGTCCCTGGGTCTGACCCATCGGCTCGATTCGGGGCTGACGTTGTACGGCTCGGTCGCGCAAAACAGCCGCGCACCGACCGCGATCGAACTGGGTTGCGCCGATCCCACCCAGCCGTGTCGGTTGCCGACCGGCCTGCAGGCCGACCCGCGCCTGGAGCAGATCGTCTCCCGCACGTACGAGCTCGGCGCGCGCTGGGCGCCGTCGGCCAACAGCAACGCCAGCCTGTCGGTGTACCGCGCCGACAATCGCGACGACATTTTGTTCCTGCGTGCACCGGACACCCAGCTGGGTTACTTCGACAACGTCGGCCGCACCCGCTACCAGGGCGCGGATCTGGCGCTGCGTCTGCGCAGCGGCGACTGGCAATGGTCGGCCGGCTACAGCTTCCTGGATGCGACCTACCGCAGCGATGGCGAGCTGCTGTCCGGCGAGCGCGTGATCGCCTTGCGTCCAGGCCTGCGCATCGCCGCATTGCCGCGCCACAACCTCAAGCTCGGCGTGGAATGGCAGCACGATGCGCTGACCCTGGGCGCCGGGGTGCGTGCGGTGTCCGGGCGCGTGGCCAGCGGCAACGAGGATGGCCAGGTCGACAATGCCGACGACGACGAGCCCGCACCCGAGCGCATCGACATCGGCACCGCCGGCTACGCGCTGGTAGACCTGCAGGCACGTTTGCAATTCAGCGAGCGGCTATCGCTGTTCGCCCGCGTCGACAACGTCTTCAACCGCCGCTATGCGACCTATGCGGCCGTGGCCGAAGACGTGTTCCCCGATGGCGAACTCGCGCGCCCGCAGGAAGCGCCGGTGGAAACCGGCCCGGCAAGGTTCCTCGCGCCGGGCGTGCCGCGGCAGTATCTGATCGGCATACGCTGGGCGTTATGAGGCTGGGGATTCGGGATTGGAGATTAGGGATTCGTAAGGCGCAAAGTGCAATCGCCAGTCGCCCGCAGCGTTATCTGGATGGTGCCGAGCTGCGCTAGTCGAGGGTGCGGTGTCCTCACCGCTCGCGGGACACGCCGTAAACCCATCCCTGGGGGCTCGGTGGCGGCATCCATGCCGCCACACGGTCCCGCAAGCGGTGAGGACACCGCACCAGACAGTTGATTGGTTGCCTTGTTTAAAACCATGCACACCGTCCATCTCGACAGGTCCTTGCCCGCCCACCGTCGCGGGACCTTACGCGGCAGGGATGCCGCGTAAGAGCCTACAAGGACGTACTTGCGGCGTGTCCTGCGAGGGTGGGCGGGCAAGGGCCCTGCAGCCAAGCTCCAAATCATCCGCTCCACAATCGCGGCATCGACACGTGGTGCATGCCACACCAAACAACAGCGGCACCCACCTGATTGTCAAGAAGTGCTCTTGATAAATCGCTCCAAATACCAGCGCCAAGAACCAGCATGGGCTCTAACGAATCCCCAATTCCGAATCCCAAATCCCCGCCCTCCAATCACCCGGTATCCAGGCCATGCTTGCGCAGCTTGCGATACAGCGTGTTGCGACTGATGCCCAGGGCATCGGCGGTGCGGCTGACATTCCAGCGGTGGCGTTCGAGTTGTTGCTGCAGCACCAGGCGTTCGGCCTGGTCGAGTGCGACGCGGCCGGGCATGTCGTCGGCGGCCACCGCGCCGCCATCGACCAGGCACGGTGCGCTGCCAGCATCGACGATTTCCTGCGGCAGATTCGGCAGGCGGATCACTCCGTCGCTGCACAGTACCGCCGCCGTGCGCAGCACATTGCGCAACTGGCGCAGGTTGCCCGGCCATGCGTAGCTCAGCAGCTTGTGCATCGCTTCTTCGCTGATGCGCACGCTGTGCTCGCTGGCTTCCTCGCGCAGCAGGGTGCGGATCAGTTCGGCCTTGTCGCTGCGCTCACGCAGCGGTGGCAGGTGCAGCACCACGCCATTGAGCCGGTAATACAAATCCTCGCGAAACTCGCCGGCCGCCACCCGCTGCGCCAGATCGCGATGGCTGGCGCTGATCACGTGCAGCTCCAGCGGTACCGCGCGTTCGCTGCCCAGCGGGGTGACGCATTGTTCTTCCAGCACGCGTAGCAGGCGGCTCTGCAAGGGCAGCGGCATGTCGCCGATTTCATCCAGAAACAGGGTGCCGCCGCTGGCCTGCAGCAATTTGCCATGGCGGCCTTCGCGCGCGGCATCGGTGAACGCGCCGCGCGCATACCCGAACAATTCGCTCTCGATCAATGCCTCGGGAATCGCCGCGCAGTTGATCGCCACGAACGCGCCGCCGGCCCATGGCGAGCCGCGGTGCACCGCCTTGGCAAATTCCTCCTTGCCGGTGCCGGTGTCGCCGCACAGCAGAATCGACACCCGATGCGCAGCCAGCTTCAAGGCATTGGCCAGGTTGTGGCGCATGCGCGAATCCGAGCCGACATGCTCACCGGGTTGCAGCTCGGTATCCGGTGCCAGCTGCGCCGGCCCACCCACCGCCGGCAGCGCAGCGCGCGCGCGCGGCGGGCGCACCAGTGCGTAGAACCGCCGCCCATGGCAGGCGCAGCGGATCGACCACAAGGTGCCGGCATCGCTGCCGGCGCGGTGCTCGAGGGTGTCGAAATCCAGCTGCATCACCTGTGCGATGTTGCGGCCCACCAGCTGGCTGCGATCGATCTTGCCCAGTTGCTCCAGCACCGCCTCGTTGACTGCCAGCACGCGGCCATCGGTATCGATCGCGATCAGTGCCTCGTGCAGCAGGCCGGCGAACTCGGGCCGGCTATGGAAGCGCAGGATGAAGGCATGGCCGAACTGGTTGAGGAAATGCGAGCGCGAGATCTGCGCCGCCGACATGCTCACCAGGGCCACGGTGTGGCGCTGGATCTGCTTGCCGTCCTGCGCGTTGGGGGTGGATGCATCCAGCACCGCCAGCAGCCCGCCATGCGGGTCCAGGATCGGCGCGCCGCTGCACGACAGCGGCAGATGGCGGGTCAGGTAATGTTCGCCGCGGTGCACGCTGACTGCGGTGCGTTCGGCGGCGCAGGTGCCCAGGCCGTTGGTGCCCTGGTGACACTCGGCCCAGCTGGCGCCGCAGAACAGACCGGCCTGGCGGAATTCGCGCAGCAGGGTTGGGTCGTGCACGCTGTGCAGCACGGTCGCCTCTGCATCGGCAAAGATCACGGCGTAGCCGCTGCCGGCGATCTGCTCGTAGAGGTTTTCCATCTCCACCTTGGCAATCCGTAGCACATCGCCCAGACGTTGCTGGCGCTCGCGCACGTGCAGCGCATCGTGCACCAGCGGCTCGGGGGCTGCCTCGGGCAACAACGCGTAATCGTCCAGGCAGCGCCGCCACGAGCGCGACAGTGGCGCGGCAAGCGGCGCGATGTCGCGCAGCCGGCGGATCTGCCGGAGCGCATCCGGCTCGATCTCCGGCAGGGCGATGGACGTGGCGGCGACAACGCTTGGCTCGGACATGGGCCAGCGTTCCTCAGTGGGCGCGAAGCGTCAGTAGAGGCACAGATCGGGCCGATGCTCAAACTGCATTGCAGCAATTGCGGTGCCGACGCGCCCCTTTCCTGCGGGAGCGGGAGCGGGAGCGGGGGTGCGGTGAGGGGGCGGTGCGAAACCCGAAGCTGTTCAACTTGCACGGGGCTTCGCCCGTCCCCTCATCCGCCCCTGTGGGGCACCTTCTCCCGAGGGGAGAAGGGCACAGCGCTGATCAGCGGTGGTGCCGCGTCAGAGCGCGTAGCCGAACTGCTGCTTGAACTGGTCGTTGAACTCGGCAAAGTCGAACCGCTGGTTCTGCGTGCCCGGGTGCTCCACCTTCAGCGCGCCCATCAGGTTGCCCATCCGCCCGATCGTCAGCCAGTCGTAGCCGCCCTGGATGCCGTAGATCAGGCCGGCGCGGAAGGCGTCACCGCAGCCGGTCGGGTCGACCACGCGGCGCTCGTGCGCCGGCGGGATGTCGTAGGTCTTTTCCGGCGTATGCACCAGTGCGCCCTTGGGGCCCTGCGTGGTGATGTAGGCCTGCACGCGCGAGACGATGTCCTTCTCGTCCCAGCCGGTGCGTTCCTGCAGCAGGTTGGATTCGTAGTCGTTGACCACCACGTACTGGGCCTGCTCGATGAACTGGCGCAGTTCCGGGCCGTTGAACAAGGGCATCGCCTGGCCGGGATCGAAGATGAAGGGAATGCCGGCGGCAGCGAACTCTTCCGCATTCTGGATCATGCCCTCGCGCCCATCCGGGCCGACCAGGCCCAGGGTCACGCCCGGCACATCCTTCACGTGGTTCTCGTAGCTGCGCATCATCGCGCCCGGATGGAAGGCGGTGATCTGGTTGTTGTCGTGGTCGGTGGTGATGAAGGCCTGCGGGGTGAACAGGTCGTCGATGATCTTCACCCGCGACAGGTCGATCCCCAGCGTTTCGAAGTGTTCGCGGTACGGGCCGAAGTCCTGGCCCACGGTGCCCATCGGGATCGGCGCGCCGCCGAGCAGATGCAGGTTGTAGGCGATATTGCCGGCGCAACCGCCGAACTCGCGGCGCATGCGCGGGACCAGGAACGACACATTCAGGATGTGCACCTTGTCCGGCAGGATGTGGTTCTTGAACTGGTCCGGAAACACCATGATGGTGTCGTAGGCGAGGGAACCACAGATCAGTGCGGACATCGAGTCAGGCCTTTGCGTTGGGAAATACCCGCCAGTTGCCGGGCATGGCAGCGGGACGGCGCGCGCGCCGCGGCGCAAAGGGTAACGGCTGCGACCGATCAGGGCCACAAGCGCATGCCACGCCCGGCGTGACCGGCACATGAAAACGACGCCGCAACGGCCGATTTTTCCTTGCCCGCACCGGGGGGGATTGCTAGGCTAGTGGACTTCGTTTTCTGCCCAAAATTTCGCCAGTCTGGCGGCGGGCACGCGACTTACCCAGGAACAACTCCCTCGATGTTCAAGAAACTCCGCGGCATGTTCTCCAACGACCTGTCCATCGACCTGGGCACGGCCAATACGCTGATCTACGTACGCGGGCAGGGCATCGTACTGAACGAACCTTCGGTGGTGGCGGTGCGTCAGGACCGCGCAATCGGCGGCACGCGCTCGGTGGCCGCCGTCGGCGCCGAGGCCAAGCAGATGCTCGGCCGCACCCCGGGTCACATCACCACGATCCGCCCGATGAAGGACGGCGTCATCGCCGACTTCACCTACACCGAGGCAATGCTGAAGCACTTCATCAAGAAGGTGCACAAGTCGCGCTTCCTGCGCCCGAGCCCGCGCGTGCTGGTGTGCGTGCCGGCCGGTTCCACCCAGGTCGAGCGCCGCGCCATCAAGGAATCGGCGGAAGAAGCCGGTGCGCGCGATGTGTATCTGATCGAGGAACCCATGGCCGCGGCGATCGGTGCCGGCATGCCGGTGACCGAGGCGCGCGGTTCGATGGTCATCGACATCGGCGGCGGCACCACCGAAGTGGCGGTCATCTCGCTCAACGGCATCGTCTACTCGCAGTCGGTGCGCGTGGGCGGCGACCGCTTCGACGAGTCGATCACCAACTACGTGCGCCGCAACCACGGCATGCTGATCGGCGAAGCCACCGCCGAGCGCATCAAGCTGCAGATCGGCTGCGCCTACCCGCAGGACGAGGTGCAGGAGATGGAAATCTCCGGCCGCAATCTTGCCGAAGGCGTGCCGAAGATGATCAAGATCAACTCCAACGAAGTGCTCGAGGCATTGCACGAGCCGCTGTCGGGCATCGTCTCGGCGGTCAAGCTGGCGCTGGAACAGACCCCGCCGGAACTGTGTGCCGACGTGGCCGAGCGCGGCATCGTGCTTACCGGCGGCGGCGCACTGCTGCGCGACCTGGACCGCCTGATCTCCGAAGAAACCGGCCTGCACGTACAGGTCGCCGACGACCCGCTCACCTGCGTGGCCCGCGGCGGCGGTCGCGCGCTGGAGCTGGTGGACATGCACGGCAACGAGTTCTTCGCGCCGGAGTGAAGCGTTCGGGATTGGGGAGTCGGCATTCGGGATTCGCAAAAGCGGTTCCGGCCCACGGCCCGGTAGGACTGCTCCGCAGTTCCGCGAGTTCACGTTTTAGCCGCATCCGTATCGGGGGCAGCCAACCGCTCCCCGAATCCCCAATTCCGAATCCCCAATCCCGGCCCTGACAGTGCCCTCCTACGCCGGTCCTCCCGTCGCCTCCCGTCCGGGCGAAGTCACCTCCACGCTGCGGCTGCTGGTCTATCTGGTGCTGGCGATCGTGCTGATCGCGCTCGATAGCCGGGGGGGCTGGCTGAGCCAGGTGCGTCTGCAGGCCAACCTGCTGATCCAGCCGATCTGGGCGGTGGCCGGGTTGCCGGGGCGGATCGGCTCGCAGGTGCGCGACAACGCCGCCACCCATGCGCAGCTGGTGGAAGAAACCCGTACCCTGCGCAATCAGTTGCTGGTGGCCAATGCGCGCCTGACCCGGCTGCAGACCGCCGCCCTGGACAATGCGCAGCTGCGCGAACTGCTCAACGTGGCCGAGCGCCGCGGGCTGGACGTGCAGCTGGCGCCGATCCTGGATATCGACCTGGACCCGACCCGGCAGCGCCTGCTGTTGGACGCCGGCAGCCGCGATGGCGTGCTGCTGGGCCAGGCGGTGATCGATGCCGGCGGGTTGATGGGCCAGGTGATCGAAGTGACCCCGCTGCATTCGACCGTGCTGCTGCTGACCGACCCCGACCACGCGGTGCCGGTCAGCGTGGCGCGCAACGGCGTGCGCCTGATCGTCTACGGCCGCGGCGACCGGCTGGAACTGCGCGACATCCCGCTCAGTGCCGGCGTGCAGGTGGGCGACGAAATCGTCACCTCCGGCCTCGGTGGCCGCTTCCCGGCCGGCTTCCCGGTCGGCAAGGTCTCCGAACTGCACCCGGACGACACCCACGCCTTCCTGGTCGGCGAACTGACCCCGGCCGCCAAGCTTGATCGCGGCCGCGATGTGCTGCTGCTGCGCGCCGGCAAGCCGTTGCGGGTGGTGCCTGGGGCCGGGATTGGGGATTCGGGAGTTGGGATTGGTAACAGCAACAGCAACGGCAACGGCAACGGCAACGGCGTCGCGGCGGCGGCCGGCGCGCCGGTGACTGCGACACCGCGCACGCCTGCGGGCGGTGTTTCCAACGCAGCGACTGATACCGCGCGCCCGACGGCCGCCGCGGCATCGGGCACCGGTACCTCGGCGCCTACCCAGTCCGCGGCGACACCTGCCGCGCCCGGCGCGCAGCCGTCCAGTGCGCCAGCGTCCGGCCGCCCGGCCAGCACGTCCGCCCGGCGTCCCGCATCGACCGCATCCAACGGCCCGAATCCCGATTCCCGTTCGTCCCCGCCACAGGGCGCTGCTTCCAGCCAATCCCCAATCCCCACTCCCCAATCCCGTCCGGCTCCGCAGGAGACGGACCAATGACCCGCATGCGCAACACCTGGATCCTGCCGGCGAGCATCGTCATCGCGCTGGTGCTGGGCCTGCTGCCGCTGCCGGTGGTGGTGCAGCCGCTGCGTCCGTACTGGCTGGCGCTGGTGCTGGCGTACTGGGTGATCGAGGAGCCGGACCGGGTCGGGCTGGGCATCGCCTTCGTGGCCGGCGTGCTGGCCGACCTGCTGTATGGCGGGCTGCTCGGCGAGCAGGCGCTGCGGCTGGTGATCATGACCTTCATCCTGCAGCGCTTCCGCGCGCGGATGCGCTTCTTCCCGGTCTCGCAGCAGGCGCTGGCGATCGGTGGGCTGCTGCTCAACGACCGCATCGTCTCCTCGGCCGTGCATCTGGCGGTGGGCGAGCCGACCCTGCCGTGGAGCTACTGGTGGGCGCCGCTGCTGGGCATGGCGCTGTGGCCGCCGCTGTTCGTGTTGCTGGATGCGGTGCGGCTGGGCAAGCGGAGCAAGAAGTAAGCCATGCACGGGCGCCGTCATCCCAAGAACCCGCATGCGGAGGCCGAGCAGTTCCGCCGGCGCGCGGTGCTGGGCTTTGTGATGGTGGTGATCTGCCTGGTCGGGCTGGGCGGCTGGTATTTCAAGCTGCAGGTGCTCGACCACGAGGTCTATGCCACGCGCTCGGAAGCCAACCGCATCAAGCCCAAGCCGGTGGTGCCCGGGCGCGGCATGATCTACGACCGCACCGGCCGGCTGCTGGCCGAGAACGTGCCGGCCTTCCGCCTGGACGTGACCCCGGACAAGGTCGCCGACATGGACGCCATGCTGGCCGCGCTGGGCAAGGTGATCCCGATCGCGCCGGAGGATCTGGAGCGCTTCAACCGCGAGCGGCGCGCGCGCCGCAGCTTCCTGCCGGTCACCCTCAAGTTGCGCATGAGCGATGAGGAAATGGCGCGCTTTGCGGTGGAGCGCTGGCGCTTCCCCGGCGTGGAGCTGGAGCCCTACCTGACCCGCCGCTACCCGTACGGGCCGCTGTTCGCGCACATCATCGGCTACGTCGGCCGCATCGACGAGAAGGACCTGGCGGTGCTGGGCGAGGGCAATGCCGCGCTCACCCACATGGGCAAGTCCGGGCTGGAGCGCTATTACGAGCAGGACCTGCGCGGCCAGGTCGGTTACGAGCAGGTCGAAACCAACGTGCAGGGGCGGGCGATCCGCACCGTCGGCCGGGTCGCGCCGCAGTCGGGCGCGGACCTGCGGCTGTCGGTGGATGCCGACCTGCAGCGCGCGATGGTGGCCGCGTTCGGCGAGCACGAAGGCGCGGCGATCGCGATGGACCCGCGCACCGGCGAGATCCTGGGCATGGTCAGCCTGCCCAGCTACGACCCCAACCTGTTCGTCAACGGCATCTCGCATACCGACTTCAAGATGCTCAACGACAACCCGTCGCGGCCGCAGTTCAACCGGCTGGTGCTGGGCGGCGTGGCGCCGGGCTCCACGCTCAAGCCGCTGATCGCGCTGGCCGGCCTGGACAGCGGCCTGCGCCGGCCGGAAGACCGGGTGCTGTCCACCGGCATGTTCTACCTGCCCGGGGTCAGCCGCGGCTGGGGCGACTCGCACCGCGGCGGCCATGGCTGGACCGATCTGCGCAAGTCCATCGCCCAGTCGGTCAATACCTATTACTACCGGCTGGCGGTGGACATGGGCATCGAGCGCTTCGACCACTACCTGGGCGAGTACGGCTTCGGCCAGCCGACCGGGGTGGACCTGCTCGGCGAGATCGGCGGCATCCTGCCGTCGCCGGCCTACAAGTACAAAACCCGCAAGGAGCGCTGGTATCCCGGCGACACCGTCAACATCGCCATCGGCCAGGGCGACTGGAAGGTGACCCCGCTGCAACTGGTGCGCGGGGTGTCGGCGATCGCCAGCGGGCTGCTGCTGCGCCCGCACCTGGTGCTGGAGCAGCGCACCGGCTTCGATCACCCCTGGCAGCCGATGATCCAGCCGCCGGGCAAGCCGATCAGCCCGAGCGCGGCGCACCTGCAGGTGGTGCGCGAGGGCATGATGGACACCATGCGCCCGGGCGGCACCGGCTATGCGATCACGCCGGGCGCGCCGTATCAGATGGCCGGCAAGACCGGCACCGCGCAGGTAGTCAGCCGCAAGGGCGTGGCCGCGGTGGACCCGCGCAGCCTGCCGCTGCACCTGCGCCACCGTGGCCTGTTCGTCGGCTTCGCGCCGGCCGACAACCCGGTCATCGCGGTGGCGGTGGCGGTGGAGGGCGGTGGTTTCGGTACCAGCTCGGCAGCGCCGATCGCACGCAAGATCTTCGACGCCTGGCTGCTCGGCAAGCTGCCCGCCGGCCTGGAGCCGCTGGACAGCGAGCTCGGCATGACCGCGGTGGGCGTCAACCAGTTCGAAGCCGGCGCCACCGATGCGCGCCAGGCCGGCGATGCGGCCGCGGCCACGCTGGACGAGCTGCCGGTGGTGATCGGCCAGACTGCGGTGGCGTTGGACCCCAACACGCCGGCGCAGCCCGTGGTGCCGGATGTGCCCGATGCGGTCCAGGAGACCGACCATTGAGTGACATCCTGCGCTGGCTGGTGGACATGGTTGCGCGCTTCACGCGCAGCCTGGACTGGGTGCTGTGCCTGGCGCTGGGTGCGCTGATGGTGATCGGCCTGTCGGTGCTCAAGAGCGCGGGCGGCGCCGCGAACGGCGATCATCTGGTGATGGCGCAAGCCGTGCGTTTCGTCATCGGCCTGGCCGCGATGTGGGGGATTTCGCGCATGTCGGTGCTGCGCCTGCGCGCCTGGACGCCGTGGGTGTACGGCCTGTCGATGCTGCCGCTGCTGGCGGTGTTCGCGCTTGGCACCGGCAAGTACGGTCGCCAGTGGCTGGACCTGAAACTGTTCTACCTGCAGCCGGCCGAACTGCTCAAGATCAGCCTGCCGATGATGGCCGCCTGGTATCTGCACCGCATGCCGTTGCCGCCGCGCATCTCCACCGTGCTGGTGACCGGCGTGATCATCGGCGTGCCGACCGCACTGATCATGCTGCAGCCGGACTTCGGCACCGGCGTGCTGATCGCCGCCAGCGGTGTGTTCGTGCTGCTGCTGGCCGGCCTGCCGTGGTGGTGGGTGGCGGTGGGCGTGGGCGGCGTGTCGGCGGCCGCGCCGGTGGCCTGGTTCTGGCTGCTGCGGCCGTACCAGAAGGACCGCATCATGATGTTCCTCAACCCGGAAAACGATGCGCTGGGCGCCGGCTGGAACATCATCCAGTCCAAGATCGCGATTGGCTCGGGCGGTTTCGACGGCAAGGGCTGGGGGTTGGGCTCGCAGTCGCATCTGAACTTCATTCCCGAACAGACCACCGACTTTGCGTTCTCGGTGCTCAGCGAGGAGTTCGGCTGGATCGGCGTGGCGACCGTGCTCAGCCTGTACCTGATCGTGATCGCGCGCTGCCTGTGGATCGCCGCGCAGGCGCGCGACACCTATTCGCGCCTGGTCGCCGGTGCCACCGGCCTGGCCTTCTTCGTCTACGTGCTGGTCAACGGCGGCATGATTTCCGGGCTGCTGCCGGTGGTGGGCGTGCCGATGCCGCTGATGAGTTACGGCGGTACCTCGGCGGTGTCGCTGTTGGCCGGGCTGGGCTTGGTGATGGCGGTCAAGGCGCACCGCCCGGTGCACGGCTACTGAGCTGCGCCTGCTAAGGCGCCCGGTCGCGCTGCGGCTCGGCGGCTGTGCGCGACCGATCGCGGCGCGGCCGGTGCCGCGCGAGTTGGCTTTTCCTGCTCTCGCGCCGCTTCCGTCCGGTCGATAAGCCGGAGCGCGCCGGCAGGTCCCGCGCATCCCACCTGCATGCGCTGAGCGGCTCGGTGCACGTCCCGCCGGCGGGGCCGCAAGGGCCTGCGCATCGCCGCGCGCCGACTTGATCTGAATCAATGCCGCCGTGCGGCGGCACGCGCACAGTGCCCCCGTCCTCGAAACGGGCTCAAGCGGATGGCATTTACTGTTGCGATCATCAAGGAACAACGTGCTGGCGAGCGCCGCGTGGCGATGGTGCCCGCAGTGCTGCCGAAGCTGGCAAAACTGGGCGCGCAGCTGCGCCTGCAGGCCGGCGCCGGCCTCGCTTCGTACCTGGCCGATGCGGCCTATGCCGGTACCACCGTGCTCGACGACGCAAGGGAAGTCGTCGCTGGTGCCGATCTTGTGCTGTCGGTGCAGGCGCCCTCGCTGCAGACGCTGGCGGGGATGCGTCCGGGCAGCATGCTGATCGCGATGCTGTATCCGGCGAAGTTACCGGGCTTGCTGGACCTGCTGTGCGAACGCCGCATCACCGCGTTCGCGATGGAGACCGTGCCGCGGATCAGTCGCGCGCAGGCGCTGGACGTACTGTCCAGCCAGGCCGCGCTGGCCGGCTATTACGCGCCGCTACTGGGTGCGGTGCACTTGCCGCGGATCCTGCAGATGATGACTACCGCGGTCGGTTCGCTGCGCGCCGCGCGCGTGCTGGTGATGGGTCTGGGCGTGGCCGGCCTGCAGGCGCTGGCCACCGCGCGCCGGCTCGGTGCGGTCACCGAAGGCTACGACGTGCGCCCGGAAACGCGCGAGCAGGCGCAATCGGTGGGCGCCAGGTTCGTCGACACCGGCATCGACGCGCGCGGCGAGGGCGGCTATGCGCGCGAACTCAGCGCCGACGAACGCGCCAGGGCCGCCGTGGTGCTGACCCAGCATATCCAACAGGCCGACCTGATCGTCACCACCGCCAACGTGCCCGGCCGTACCGCCCCGATCCTGATCGACCGCACCCAGATCGCCGGCATGAAGCCTGGCGCGGTGATCGTGGACCTGGCCGCCGACAGCGGCGGCAACTGCGAGGGCGGCGTGCCCGGGCAGACCGTCGAGGTGGGGACGGTGACCATCGTCGCGCCGTTCAACGTGCCCTCGGCGCTGGCCCAGCACGCCAGCGAGCTGTACGCGAAGAACCTGCTGAACCTGATCGAGCTGCTGGTGCGCGATGGCGTACTGGCGCCGGACTTCGACGACGAGGTCGTGGCCGGCACCTTGCTGACCCGCGACGGCCGCGCCTGCCACCCCACCGTGCAGGCCGTCGCGCCTGCATCCACCGCCAAAGAGTCCTGAGCGATGAATCTCGACCTGTCGATGAGCTGGATGATCGCGTTGTACCTGTTCCTGCTTGCCGCTTTCACCGGTTACGAAGTGATCGGCAAGGTGCCCTCGATCCTGCACACGCCGCTAATGTCCGGCTCCAACTTCATCCACGGCATCGTCGTGGTCGGCGCGATGCACGCGCTGTTCAACGCCGACGGCATCGCCGGCCAGGCGATCGGCTTCGTCGGCGTGCTGCTTGGTGCCGGCAACGCCGCCGGCGGCTACGTGGTCACCGACCGCATGCTGGCGATGTTCAAGCCCAGCGCAAAGCCCGCCTCCCCATCCGCCGCCACGAAGGAGTAGCGTCATGCTGCAGTTATTGGTGGAGCTGAGCGGGTTCACCGCCGCGCTGTTGTTCATTCTCGGTCTCAAACGCATGTCCTCGCCGGTGACCGCGCTGCGCGGCATCGTGCTGGCCGGCATTGGCATGCTGGTCGCGGTCGCCGCCGCGTTCGGCTATCTGGCCGACCTGCAACCGGCCGCGCAGCCGCATGCGCTGACCAATCTCGCACTGGCGCTGCTGGCACTGGCGCTCGGCGGCGCCTGGGCCTGGCGCAGCGGTCGCACCGTCGCGGTGACCGCCATGCCGCAGATGGTGGCGCTGTACAACGGCATGGGCGGCGGCGCGGCGGCGGCGGTCGCCGCAGTCGCGCTGACCTCGCGGCAGCCGCAGCACGGCGGCCTGCACCTGGCGGTGACCGTGCTCGGCGCGCTGATCGGAGCGATCTCGCTGTCAGGTTCGGTGATCGCCTGGGCCAAGCTCGACGGCCGCATCGATAACGCATGGCGTTTCAAGGGCCAGAGCGTGTTCAACGCAGGTGTGTTCGTCGCCGCGCTGGTGCTCGGCGCGCTGGTCGTGGCGCAGGTCGGCGGCGGCTGGGCGGCGCTGGTGTTCTTCGTCGCCGCGCTTGGCTTCGGCGTGTTGATGACGCTGCCGATCGGCGGTGCCGACATGCCGGTGGTGATCTCGCTGTACAACGCCTTCACCGGCCTGGCGGTGGGCCTGGAGGGTTTCGCGCTGCAGAACCCGGCGCTGATGATCGCCGGCATGGTGGTCGGCTCGGCCGGCACGCTGCTAACCGTGCTGATGGCCAAGGCGATGAACCGCTCGCTGGCCAATGTGCTGTTAAGCAATTTCGGCGACGGCGCGGCGGTGGCGCAGGGCGATGTGCAGGGGCGCATGACCGCAGTCGATGCCGGCGATGCGGCGGTGGCAATGCGCTATGCCTCCAGCGTGATCATCGTGCCCGGTTACGGACTGGCGGTGGCACAGGCGCAGGCGCGGCTATACGAACTGGTCAAGCTGTTACAGGCCGCGGACGTGGACGTGAAGTTCGCCATCCACCCGGTCGCCGGGCGCATGCCCGGGCACATGAACGTGCTGCTGGCCGAAGCCGGCGTGCCCTACGACCTGATCTTCGACATGGACGACATCAACGACAGCTTCGCCAGCAGCGACGTGGCGCTGGTGATCGGTGCCAACGACGTGGTCAACCCGGCCGCACGTACCGACAAGGCCTCGCCGATCTACGGCATGCCGATCCTCAACGCCGACCAGGCCCATCAGGTTTACGTGATCAAGCGTGGCCAGGGCAAGGGCTACGCCGGCGTGGAGAACCTGCTGTTCTACGGCGACAACTGCGACATGGTTTACGGCGATGCCGCCGCGGTGCTCAACCGCATGGTGCAGGCAGTCAAGGAACTGGCCGTCTGACCGAACCGATCCGGCGCGACGCGACGCGCTTCCCGACCCATCCCACGAGGACACCAGCATGGCTTATGCGACCCGCAATCCCTACACCGGCGAACTGCTCGCCAGCTTTCCCGACGCCACCGACGCGCAGGTGCTCGCCGCGATCGGCGCTGCCGATGCCGCCTTCCAGCAGTGGAAGCACGCTTCCTTTGCCGAGCGCGCCAAGGTCATGCACAAGGCGGCGCAGCTGTTGCGTGCCGACGTGCGCGGCTACGGCCGCTTGCTGACCCTGGAGATGGGCAAGCTGATCGGCGAAGCCGAGGCCGAGGTGATCCTGTCGGCCGACATCTTCGAGTACTACGCCGTGAACGCCGAGCGCCTGCTGGCGCCGGAGTCGCTGCCGGTGGTGGATCCGGCCGAGGGCGAGGCGATCGTGGTGCACGACCCGCTGGGCGTGCTGCTGGCGATCGAGCCGTGGAATTTCCCGTATTACCAGATTGCGCGGATCATCGCCCCGCAGTTGTCGGCGGGCAACACGATGCTGCTCAAGCACGCCTCCAACGTGCCGCAGTGCGCGGCCAGGTTCGAGGCGCTGATGGCCGAAGCGGGCCTGCCTGCCGGCGCGTTCGCCAACCTCTACGCCACCCGCACCCAGGTGGAGACCATCCTCAACGACCCACGCGTGCACGGCGTGGCGCTGACCGGCTCGGAGGGGGCCGGTGCCATCGTTGCCGCGCAGGCGGCCAGGGCGCTGAAGAAGTCGACCTTGGAGCTGGGCGGCGCCGACGCGTTCGTGGTGCTGGCCGACGCCGAACTGGACAAGACCGTGAAGTGGGCAGTGTTCGGCCGCCACTGGAACGGTGGCCAGGTGTGCGTATCGTCCAAGCGCATGATCGTGGTGCGCGAGGTGTATGCGGAATTCCTGCGCCGCTACAGCGAGGGCGTGGCGGCGCTGAAGGCCGGCGATCCGATGGATCCGGCGACCACGCTGGCGCCGCTGTCCTCGCAGGACGCGGCCGACGAGCTCAAGCAGCAGATCGCCGCGGCGGTCGAACATGGCGCCACCGCCACCGAGGTCGGACCACCGGTGCCGACGCAGGGCGCATTCGTGCAGCCGACCATCTTGACTCGTGTGACCCCGGACAACCCGGCCTATTACCAGGAGTTCTTCGGGCCCATATCGATGCTGTTCGAGGCCGCCGACGAGGACGATGCGGTGCGCATCGCCAACGACTCGCCGTTCGGCCTGGGCGGCTCGGTGTTCACCGCCAACACCGCGCGTGGCGTGGCGGTGGCCAGGCGTATCTCCACCGGCATGGTGTTCGTCAACCATCCGACCATGGTCAAGGCCGACCTGCCGTTCGGCGGGGTGCGCCGCTCCGGCTACGGCCGCGAGCTGATCGGCCTGGGCATCAAGGAGTTCGTCAACCATAAGCTGATCGACGTGGTGGACATCGACGCGCCGTTCTGAGGGCGCACTCGACAGGTGCCGGTTACGCAACCGGCGCATCGCAACGCACGCGCGGTTCTGCGCGCTGCGTTGCAATGACGACCTCCCGGCACGGGGCCGCTTCGCGCATGCGGTATCGGGTTCGCGCGGCGTCTGTGAATGGGCGCGTCGCTCCGTAGAGTCCGATGCGCCGCCGTCCTGCGCGCGGCCGGGTCGCGTTGCAGCTGCAGGCGCGCGCCATTCCTCTTCCAGGTGACCTCTTCCATGAAACTGCCAACCGCCGCGATCGGCGGTGTCTGTATTACGTTCGCCGCTCACGCCGGCGCCATCAACCTTGCCACCGGCGATACGCGCGCGGTCTCCGAGCCGGCGATTCCCGCCACCTGCCAGCCGGTGAGCGCCAGCCATACGCCAAGCGGACGGCTGTTCGACGCCGCGCTGGAAAGCGCACCGCCCGACACCAAAGCCATCCAGGCCGCACTGACTGCCTGCACCGGCAAGAACGGCAGCGTGCTGCTCAAGGCCGGCACCGGCAACGCGTTTCTCAGCGGCCCGCTGACCATTCCCACCGGCGTCACCCTGGTCGTCGATCAGGGCGTGACCCTGTACGGCTCGCGCAATCCGGCCGACTACGGCAGCGGTTGCGGTGTCGCAGGCGCCAAGAGCGGCGGCTGCCTGCCGCTGATCAGCGTCAAGGGCACCAGGTCGGGCGTGATGGGCGTACGCACCGGCGGGCGCCAGGGCACGATCGACGGACGCGGCGATCTGCCCATGCTCGGCAAGAGCACCACCTGGTGGGAGTTCGGCGAAAACGCCAAGGCTGCCGGCCAGGTGCAGAACAGCCCGGACCTGATCAAGGTGCAGAACTCCAACACGTTCACCCTCTACAACGTCAATCTGATCAATGCGGCGTACTTCCATTTCTTCGCGCATATCGTCGATGGCCTGACCATCTGGGGCGTGCGGGTGAAGTCGCCGGCGACCAGCCCCAACACCGATGGCCTGGACCTGGACAGCGTGGTCAACGCCAGCCTGGTCGACAACGATGTAATGGGCGGCGACGACTGCGTGGCGATCAAGACCATTGCGTCCAGGTCCGGCAACATCAGCGTGCGCGACAACCGCTGCTACGGCACCCACGGCATCTCGATCGGCAGCGAGGTGATGTCCGGGGTCAACAACGTGCTGGTCGACAACAACGCCATCACCGCCACCGACGATGCCGGCAACCGCAGTACCGACAACGCCGGGCTGCGCATCAAGACCAGCCTCGCCAAGGGCGGCCCGGTCAGCCTGGTCACCTATCGCAATACCTGCCTGTACGGGGTGACCAGCCCGCTGGTGATCAACCCGTTCTATTCGGTGGGCGGCAGCGGCACCAAGCCCAGTTTCGCCGGGGTCGTCGTCAACGGCCTGCGTACCACCGGCGATGTCGGCCTCAAGGGCAAGGGCTGGATCCTGAAAGGCTTCGATGCGCAGACGCCGCTGGACCTGACGCTGGCCAATGTGGCCACTGGCAATACCGCGGTCTCCGCCAGTGATGCGCAGATCGGGCTGAGCAACAGCGCGCTCACCCCGACCGGCAGCAACGTCACCACCTCCAGCGTGCAACTTGGCGGCAGCGTACCCGCCTGCTCGACTGCGCCACGCTTCCCGGCCCTGTGATCGACCAGGCGCGGCCACCGGCCGCGCCTGACGGCCGGAGTGACATCAAAGGACCCAAGACGGCCGCTAATGCCATCAGAGGAACAAACCAGAAGCAGGCCCACGAAAACGCAAGCTCCGCCAGCGCCTGGCCCGGTCCACCAGACAACCCCGGTCGGCACACGAGCACCCCGCACCCCACAATTCCCGAATCCCGAATCCCGAATCCCGAATCCCGAATCCCGAATCCCGAATCCCCATTCCCCATTCCCCATTCCCCATTCCCCATTCCCCCGCAGCACCCAAACCAATCCCCAATCCCCCCTCCCAAATCCCCGCCGCCCAGAGCGGCAAGCTAAAGCTCTTTCCTTTCATGGTCTTATTGCCAGAAGTTCATCTGTTCTCTGTTACCCTCGGCCGATGATTCGACGCACTCTGACCTGCCTGCTCACCCTCGGCCTTGTCGCCTGCGCGACTCAGCCCAGCCCTCCGACCCCGCCGCCGGCCGCCAGCGCGCCCCCGGCCAAGCCGCCGAGCGCCCCGGTCGCGCCCGTCAGTGCCGCTGCCGAAGCGCCCGCGCTGCCGCCGGTGGACCTGACCCCGGTGCCGTTCGAGATCGCCCGCGCCAACTTCGTGCGCGACACCGCCGCCAAGTACGGCATCGACGCCGCACAGATCGAAGCAGTGCTGGCGCAGGCGCAATTCAAGGACGCCATCGTCACCGCGATGTCGCGCCCGGCCGAGCGGGTCAAACCGTGGAACGAATATCGCCCGATGTTCATCACCCAGGCGCGGATCGATGGCGGCCGCAAGTTCCTGGCCGAGCATCGTGCCGAGCTGAGCAAGGTCGAAGCGGCCACCGGCGTGCCGGCGCAGGTGATCGTGGCCATCATCGGGGTGGAGACCAGTTACGGCAGCAACGCCGGCAAGTACCGCGTGCTGGACGCGCTATACACGCTGGCGTTCCGCTACCCGCGCAGCGGCGACCCGGCCAAGCTCGAACGCGAAGTGCGTCGCGAGCTGTTCTTCCGCGATGAACTCGGCCAACTGTTCGCGCTCGGCAAGGAAGAGCAGCTCGATGTCACCACGCTGATCGGCAGCTATGCCGGCGCGATGGGCATGGGCCAGTTCATGCCGTCCAGCTACCGCCAGTTCGCCGTCGACGGCGATGCCGACGGCAAGCGCAACCTGTTCACCGACCACAACGACGTGTTCGCCTCGGTCGCCAACTACTTCGTCAAGAAGGGCGGTTGGGTGCGCGGTGGCCAGGTCGCGGTGCCGGCCACGCTGGCCGCCGGCCACGAGGAATTCAATCCCACCGACTGGTCGCCGGTGTACACGCTGGCCGACCTGTCTGCGCGCGGCTATCACCCGAATGCGCCGGTGGTGGCCGGCAGCACCGCCACCCCGATCACCCTGGACGATGCCAACGGCAAGCAGTACTGGCTGGGCTTCCAGAATTTCTACGCAATCACCCGTTACAACATTTCCAAGATGTACGCGATGGCCGTGTTCCAGCTGTCCGAGGCCATCGCCGGCAAGGAGTTACCCCCGGCATGAACAGCATGACAGGCCCCAAGTGGTTGATCCCGATGGCGCTGATGCTCGGCCTGGCGGCCTGTAGCAGTGCACCGAAGAAAAGCGCCGGCACCGGCGGCAGCGGCGCGATCAAGGGCGTCAAGGTCGACGGCAAGGGGCCGGCGTATGTGGCCACCGGTTGCCCCTCGACCTCGCCCTACGCACCCGCCAAGGAAGACCCGTCCACGCGCGGCGACTACACCGCCGGCGGCCTGTACAAGCCGGGGGTCAAGGACGCCACGCCGGACCACGTGCCCAACGTGGCCTGCATCCCCGAACCGCTGGTCACCAACGAGCCGCGCTCGGCGGTGGGCAACCGCTCGCCGTATGAGGTGCTGGGCAAACGCTACGTGGTGATGGACAACCCCGGCGACTATGTCGAACGCGGGACCGCCTCGTATTACGGCAGCAAATTCCACGGCCGGCTGACCTCCAACAAGGAGGTCTACGACATGTACGCCTTCACTGCCGCCCACAAGACCTTGCCGTTGCCCAGCTTCGCCCTGGTGACCAACACCGACACCGGCGACTCGGTGGTGGTGCGCGTCAACGACCGCGGCCCGTTCCACGATGGCCGCGTGATCGATCTGAGCTACGCCGCTGCGGTCAAGCTGGGCATCACCGGCAAGGGCACCGGCAACGTCGAGGTACGCGGTCTGACCGAAGCCGACAACGGCAATCTGCTGGCCAAGCGCCGCAGCGGCCGCGCGCCGGTCAGCACTGCGGTGGCCGCCGCACGGCCGGCCGCCAGCGCCAGCCAGATCGATGGGTTGGTGCAGCGCCTGCCCACCCGTACCGTGCCGGCCGCCGCCCCGCGCGCAGTGGCCGCCAGTGCCGCCGCTCCGGTAGCCGCCGCAGCGGCAGGCAGTGCAGGGGCCGCTGCGATTCCCGCGGGCGAGCGTTGGCGCTACCGCGTGGCCGATTCGCGCCAGCCCGGCAACGCCGACAACTTCGATGCCTGGATGAAGTCGCAGGGCGTGCGCGTGGCCACCGGCAAGCCGGCTGCCGCCGCGCCGCGGCCTGCCTCGGCTGCCCCGGTCGCGGTCGCGCCAGCCGCCCCGGTCGCGGTGGCGGCGATCAAGCCCGCCGACAGCGCGCCGGCACGTCCGCTCAGGAGCGAACCGGTACCGGTCAAGGCGCCGAGCGTGGCCGAGGCGGCACTGGGCGACATCCTGTTGCAGGTGGCCAGTTTCGCCAGCCGCGAGAACGCCAACCGCGCGCTGTCGCAGCTTGCCTCGGCCGGGATCGCCGGTGCCAGCGTCAGCGACATCGTCAGCGGCGGTCGCACCTTGTGGCGGCTGCGCGTCAATGCGCGCGATCACGCCAATGCCTCGGAAATCGCGCAGCGCATCGCCGGCCTGGGCTTCGGGCGCCCGCAGATCGTCGCCAACTAGCCACGATCGATCCGGCAGCCAAGGCGTCGGTGGGTAGGCCGGCGCCCGCTATCGACAGCTAGCGTCGGGCAGCCGCGATCACGACGCGCCCCATGCAGCTTGCTCGATCGCCCAGTGCGTCAGCCACGTTCGGCGCGTCGTCTGCCGCCATCGCTGAACTGCGCAGGCGCGCGCAGCATCGCGTGCGTCGCCCTGATCGCCGTGGCGCCTTACAATTTCGCATTACCCAGCCTTCGGGCCCGTCAGGAGTCGTTCTTCAATGAAATTCCGCTTCGCCGCCGCTGCGGTGGCCACGTTCGCCTTTGGCCTGGTCTGCGCGCAGACCCCTGCGCCGCAGCCGACGCCTGCCGTTGCCGCTGCGCCGGCCGCCGTCCCGGTTCCGCCCGCACCCGCGCCGGCGGTGTCCAAGTCCTGGATCCTGATGGATTACGCCACCGGGCAGGTGCTGGCTGGTGAAAACATCCACCAGCAGCTGGCCCCGGCCAGCATCACCAAGGTGATGACGTCCTACGTGGTCGCTGCCGAAATCAAGAATGGCAAGGTCAAGCGCGACGACCAGGTCATGATGAGCGAGCGCGCCTGGCGCGAGGGCGGTGCGGGCACCGACGGCAGCTACAGCGGCTTCCCGGTCAACCAGACCGCGCGTCTGGAAGACATGGAAAAGGGCATGGCGATCCAGTCCGGCAACGATGCCGCGATCGCACTGGCCGAGCATGTGGCCGGCAGCGAAGAAGCCTTCGCCTCGCTTATGAACAGCTACGCCGCCAAGATCGGCATGAAGGACTCCTACTTCGTCAACGCGCACGGCCTCAGCGCCGAAGGTCACCATTCCACCGCCTACGACCTGGCGATGCTGGGCCGCGCGATGGTGCGCGACTACCCGGAGACCTATGCCTACAACAAGATCAAGGAATTCCAGGTCGGCAGCATCAAGCAGAACAACCGCAACCTGCTGTTGTGGCGCGACCCGGCGGTGGACGGCATCAAGACCGGCCACACCTCCGAGGCCGGCTACTGCCTGCTGAGCTCGGCCAAGCGCGGCGACCAGCGCCTGGTGGCGGTGGTGATGGGCGATTCGTCCGAGCGCCAGCGCGCCGACGACAGCCTGGCCCTGCTCAACTGGGGCTTCCGCTTCTTCGAAACCCACAGCCTGTACTCGCCCGGCAAGGTCGTGACCAAGCAGAAGGTCTGGAAGGGCCAGCAGGACGAAGTGCAGCTCGGCGTGGCCCAGCCACTGCTGGTCAGCCTGCAGCGCGGCCGCTACAACGACCTCAAGCCCAGCATGGAAGTGGCCAAGAACCTGCAGGCCCCGATCAAGCAGGGCCAGCAGATCGGCACCGTCAAGGTCAGCCTGGACGGCAAGATCATCGCCCAGGCCCCGCTGGTCGCCATCAACGCAGTCGAGGAGGGCGGCTTCTTCAAGCGCCTCTGGGATGCGTTCTGGATGTGGTGGGAATCAGAATAAAAAAATGCCGGCGAAAGCCGGCATTTTTTTGGAATCGGGAATCGGGAATCGGGAATCGGAGAGCGGGAATCGGAGAGGTGGGAATCGCAGAAGCGGGGGTGTCGCTCTTGCTCTACCTATTCCCCATTCCCGATTCCCAATTCCCAGCCCTCAAAGCATCCGACTGATCGTGAAACTGCCATACACCGGCGTTTCGCGCTGGGTGTCGAATTCGCGGGTGCGGTGGTAGCGGGCGATGGCGAACTTCCAGCGGCCGTACATCACCGCCAGGCCGTAGCCGACGTCGCCTACGAACGGGCGCTTGTCCACGCTGTGGCTGTTGCGGAAGGTGTTGCCGTCCAGGGTGATGTCGCGCAGCACCCAGCGCGCATCGGTGGTCAGGAACAGATGGCCCGACCAGCCGCTGGCGCGTCCGAGCCGGCTGGGGGCGGTGTTCTCGCCGGCCGGGCGGGTCGGGGTGCTGCCGAAGTCGTCCGGCAGCTTCCAGCCGAAGCGCACCTCGCCACCGGCATTCAGATGCGTGGCCATGTTGCCGACCGCGCCGCCCCAATGCGAGATGAAATCCCAGCCGAAGCCGTCCGCATTGACTGCCGCGTCGCCCGGCCAGCGGCGCATGCGCTCGTGCACCAGGTTGATCAGCGGCTCGTTGTGCAGCTGGTTGTCCCAGCCCTGGAATTTTTCGTCGCCCAGCACATCGTGGATCGCATCCTGCGCTTCCTGCGCAAATGCCCACGGGCCGACCACGCCGACCTGCAGCTGGGTGGTGCGCAGATGCGCATCGTTACGCGCGTTGTAGCCGAAGCTCGCCAGCAGGATGCCCGCATACGGGCGATCGTCCGGGATCACATCACGGCGGGTGGGGTCGGTGGGAGTGAAAATCGCCTGGCCGATCGAGAACACCATGTTCTGCTGATCGAACTCGCCCGGATGCAGACGCTCCAGATAGCCGTTGACCCAGCGCGCGGTGCGCGGCAGGCAGGGGTCGTCGGTGTAGTCGACCAGGTTGGGCGACACCAGCGTCAGCACCGCGCCGTTGGAATAGCCCTGGTCCTGATCCTCTCCGCCGAACAGGTCGTTGTCGACCCGGAAGTTCACCGCCGGCGGCGTCCGGCTCATTCTGCTGGAATCGCACTGGTCGGCAGCCACGGCCGGCATCGACAGTACGGAAAGAGAGAGCAGCAGGGCAGCGGACAAGGCGCGCGGTCGAAGCATGGAGGGCCTGGAAAGGTAAGGAGGGGCGATGTTCAGCAAAGGTGCCTGCGGCCGCTGCTGCGCCGCGTGAATGTGCTCCGGGATCATGCCCGAGCCGCCCGGATGCAGCGGCAGAGCCTGGAACACCAGTCCGTTCCATTTGCGGTACGGCGGCCATGAAAAGCCCGCGCGAATCGCATATGATCCGCCTCCGGGGGAACTAGCCCCAAGGAACGGCGGCCTTTCTCAGGCCGTTTCATCACCAACGGATCGCGTTTGCCGACGGCAGCGCAGGTGTCAGGGGAACAAATATGAGCAAGACGATTTCTGTGAGCGCAGCGCTGTTGTCCAGCGTGTTGGGTGTTGCACTGGTCAGTGTCAGCGCGCCGGCTTCGGCCGGACTGAAGGATGCCTTCAAGGGGTCTGCACAGGATCAGCGCAAGGAGGCCGTCGCGCAGATCCCGGTGTGCGCCAAACCGCTGGGCAGCCTGTCGGTGCTCGAGCCGGAGGATGCAGTCAACTGGTGGTCGGGTCAGCAGTTGCCGGCGCCTTCTAAGCTGATCAAGGTATTCGTCAACCGTTCGCGCTGCTTCACCCTGGTAGACCGTGGCGCGGGCATGGCGGCATCGCAGCGCGAGCGCGACATGGCGGCAAACGGCGACCTGCGCGCCCGCTCCAACGTCGGCAAGGGCCAGATCCGCGCAGCCGACTATGTGATGACGCCGGACCTCATTTCGCAGAACCACAATGCCGGCGGCAGCGCCATTGCCGGCATGCTGGGCGGCCTGATGGGCGGCAATGCCGGCAACCTGGTCGGTGGCCTGAACCTCAACAAGAAGACCGCCGACGTGGTGCTGACCATCACCGATGTGCGTTCCTCCGAACAGGTCGCCATGGCCGAAGGCAACGCCAAGAAGACCGACCTGGGCTGGGGCGCGCGTGGCAACGTCTTCAGCGGCGGCGACTACGGCGCCGCCGGTGCCGGCGGTTATGCCAATACCGAGATCGGACAGGTGATTACCCTGGCCTATCTGCAGGCTTACACCGACGTCGTCACCCAGCTCGGCGGTCTGTCCGGCAACGCGGCTGCATCCAATGTGCAGCAGGCTGTGACCGTGACCCGCGCGGGGCGTCTGTTGGGCAATGCCAAGGGCACTGGCGCGGCCGTGCGTACGCTGGAGCCGGGCATGATGCTTTACCCGACTGGCACCAAGGAAGGCGTCATGTGGGAAGTCGAAGACGAAATGGGCAACCGCGGCTGGGTGTCGTCGGCCATGCTGGAACTGTCCAAGTAAGCAGTTGGCCAGACCCACGCTGGGCATGACGCGTACGGCGTGAAACAACGGGGCCCCTGCGGCCCCGTTGTGTTGTCCCGCGCGCGGCGGGCTTGGGTTTGTCCACCATCGTCCCGATAATGGGCGGATGGAAATCAGCACCGACAACCCCGATCACGGCTTCCAGTTTCCCGGTACCTTCGAGCTCAGCGCAATGGGCGCGGCCGAGCGCGGGCTGGAAAGCGAACTTCCGCGCCTGCTCGCCGCCACCGGTGTGGAGCTGCTGGAGGAAAGCATCAGCTGGAAGCATTCGTCCAGCGGCAAATATGTCTCGGTCAAGATCGGCTTCCGTGCCGAGAGCCGCGAGCAGTTCGACGCTGCGCACCAGGCGCTGCGCGACCACCCGGAAGTGAAGTGGACGCTGTAGCGATCCAGGCTGCGGAAAGCCCTGTCCCCGTCCTGCCGGCGCAGTTGCGCGATCTCGGCCGACAGGCGTACGCGCCAGTTTGGCGTGCGATGCAGCGTTTCACCGATGCGCGTGATGAGGCCACGGCCGACGAAGTGTGGGTGGTCGAGCATGCGCCGGTGTTTACGCTGGGCCAGGCCGGCAAGCCCGAGCATGTGCTCGCGCCGGGCGAAATTCCGGTGCTGCAGGTCGATCGCGGCGGCCAGGTCACCTATCACGGCCCCGGCCAGCTGGTGGTCTATCCGCTGCTGGACCTGCGTCGGCTCAAGATCGGCGTGCGCGATTACGTGTGCAAGATCGAGCAGGCGCTGATCGACACGCTGGACGAATGGAACATCCTCGCTGAGCGCCGCGAGGGCGCGCCGGGCGTGTACGTGGGCGGGGCAAAGATCGCCGCGCTCGGGATCCGGGTGCGGCGCGGCTGCACCTTCCACGGCCTGTCGTTCAATGTGGCGATGGACCTGGAGCCGTTCCACCGCATCAACCCCTGTGGCTATCAGGGCCTGCAGGTGACCTCGGTGCTAGACTTGGGCGGCCCCTCCGGGATGGACGCCGTCAAGGCGGTGCTGCTCGATCAGCTGGCGCGCCAGTTCGGTCTCGTCCTGCAGCCTGTCTCCGCGTTGCCCGACCTTTCGCTTCCGGCCTGAGCGCCCGTTACTGCCATGACCCAGCCTATCGCCCGTTCCATCCCCTTGCAGGTCGTCTCCGGCGACACCGCCGCACCTGCGCCGCTGCAGACCGGCGTCAAGCAGATCGGTGGCGACAAGATCAACCGCTCGCCAGTGCAGTTCGTCGATGCGCCGGTGTTGCGCAAGCCGTCGTGGATCCGGGTGCGGATTCCGTCCGGCAATGCAGTGCAGAACCTCAAGGCCAAGCTGCGCGAAAACCGCCTGGTCACGGTCTGCGAGGAAGCCAGCTGCCCGAACATCCACGAGTGCTTCAGCCACGGCACCGCCACCTTCATGATCCTGGGCGAGGTCTGCACGCGGCGCTGCTCGTTCTGCGATGTGGCGCATGGCCGGCCCAAGCCGCCGGATGCAAACGAGCCGGCCAGCCTGGCCACCACCGTGGCCGACATGGGCCTGAAGTATGTGGTGGTGACCAGCGTGGATCGCGATGACCTGCGCGACGGCGGTGCCCAGCATTTCGTCGACTGCATTTCGGCCATCCGGGTCAGCTCACCCAAGACCCGCATCGAGATCCTGACCCCGGACTTCCGCGGCAAGGGCCGCATGGACCGCGCGCTGGAGATCCTGGCGCTCAGCCCGCCGGACGTGTTCAACCACAACATCGAAACCGTGCCGGATCTGTACCCGAACGTGCGTCCGGGTGCCGACTACCAGTGGTCGCTGACCCTGCTGCAGCGCTTCAAGGCGCAGCATCCGTCCATCGCCACCAAGTCCGGCATCATGCTCGGCCTGGGCGAGACGATGGAGCAGGTGCACGCCACCTTGCGCGACCTGCGCGCGCACGATGTGGACATGATCACCATCGGCCAGTACCTGCAGCCGACGCCGCACCATCATCCTGTGATGCGCTACTGGACGCCGGAGGAATACAAGGCGCTGGAGGACTACGGCAATGCGCTGGGCTTCAGCCACGTCGCTTCCGGGCCGATGGTGCGCTCCTCGTATCACGCCGATCGTCAGGCCGCCGGCGCGGGCGTCGCTGCTTAAGCTCGCCGATCACGCCTGCGCCCATGCTCAGGCGGGCGCGGCCGCCAGTGCCGGCGTCATCTGATGCCGCAGCCGGCCGCACACCGAGTGCGTGTCGTCGCGAACTGCCCGCGACCGCCCTCGCGTAGCTCCGATGATTTCGAGCCAGAACGACCCACACGACCCCGCACACCGCGGGGTCGTGTCGTCTCCGGCCGCTGCCCTCGGCTTGCAGGGTACGGTCGCGTTCACAATCCGCTACAGGCCCGGCGCTAGGCTGATTCAGCCAGTGGATGACAACGCCAGCAACTTTCGGCACTGTCATGCTGTCTGATCCGTTCACCGCCTTTCTTTCGTCGGCCCTGTGCCGAGAGCCATTCGATGACCTACAACGTTTCTGCGTCCATGAAGGCCGGCCTGCTGGCGCTGGTGTTGACCACTCCGATGGCCTTGCTCGCACGCGCCGACACGGCGTTGCCGGCGGCAGCCACGCCCGACCAGGCCACAGCGACCAAGCTGGTCTATGGCCTGCTCTCCGACAGCCGCTACGCCTACCGTCCGCGCACGCTGGACGAGGCCATGACCAAGGATGTGTTCAAGCGCTATCTGGAAACCCTGGACGGCAGCAAACAGTTCTTTACCCAGACCGACATCACCGGCTTCGCGCCGTTGGAAGCAGGCGTGGGCGACGCGCTGCGCGGGGGCAAGCTGGATCCGGCGTTCCAGGTGTTCTCGGTCTACAAGAAGCGCGTCGATCAGCGCGTCAAGTACGCGCGCGACCTGCTCAAGCAGGACTTCGATTTCACCGGCAGCGACAAGTTTGAGTACGACCGCAAGGACGTGCCGTGGGCTGCCGACGACAAGCAGCTGGACGTGCTGTGGCGCCAGTCGGTGATGAACGACTGGCTGCGTCTGAAGCTGGCTGGCAAGAAGCCCGAAGACATTCGCAAGACGTTGGACAAGCGCTATGCGGCGCTGGCCGATTCGGTCAACGAGTTGAAGGCCGAGGACGTGTTCCAGTTCTTCGTCAACGCCTACACCAACGCAGTCGATCCGCATACCGACTACTTCACGCCGCGCACGGCCGAAAACTTCAATCAGCAGATGTCGCTGTCGTTGGAAGGTATCGGTGCGCAGCTGCAGAAGCAGGACGACATGGTGGTGATCCGTGAGGTCATCCCGGGCGGTCCGGCAGCGGTGGATGGCACGCTCAAGCCGGGCGATCGCATCGTCGGCGTGGGCCAGGCCAAGAACGGCGCGATCGAGGATGTGATCGGCTGGCGCATCGACGACGTGGTCGCCAAGATCCGCGGCAGCAAGGACACCCAGGTGCGTCTGGAATACATCCCGGCCGAATCGGGCATCGACGGCAAGCACCGCACCGTGACGCTGACCCGGCAGAAGGTGCGCCTGGCCGAGCAGGCCGCCAAAGGCGAGACCATCACCCTGCCGGCCAAGGGCAGCGAGCCGGAGCGCCGCATCGGCATCATCAAGCTGCCGGGCTTCTATCAGGATTTCGAAGGCCGTCGCCGCAACGCGACCGACTATGCCTCGGCAACGCGCGACGTCGCCAAGCTGCTGGCCGGCTTCAAGACCGACAAGGTCGACGGCGTGGTGTTGGACCTGCGCAACAACGGCGGCGGTTCGCTGGACGAGGCGATCGAGCTCACCGGCCTGTTCATCGAGCAGGGCCCGGTGGTGCAGGTGCGCGAATCCGGCGGCCGGGTCACCGTCAATGGCGACAGCAATCCAAAAGTGGCCTGGGATGGTCCGCTGGGCGTGCTGATCAACCGCGGCTCGGCATCCGCATCGGAGATCTTTGCCGGTGCCATCCAGGACTATGGCCGCGGCCTGGTGATCGGTGAAACCAGCTTCGGCAAGGGCACGGTGCAGAACATCGTCGACCTGGACCGCTGGCCGGCGGCGGAAGGCCAGCGCTACGGGCAGGTCAAGCTGACGATCGCGCAGTTCTTCCGCGTCAGCGGCTCCAGCACCCAGCACAAGGGCGTGGTGCCGGACATCGCATTCCCGGCCAGCGTGGATGCCACCGAGTTCGGCGAGAGCACCTACGACAACGCGCTGCCGTGGACGCGCATCGCCGCCGCACCGCACACCCAGTACGGCAACTTCGCGCCACTGCTGCCCAAATTGCAGGGCCTGCACACCGCGCGTATCGCCACCGACAAGGAATTCCAGTGGTGGGAAGAGGACGTCAAGCAGTTCCGCGATGAGAAGGCCAAGAAGTACATCTCGTTGAACGAAGCCGAGCGCGTTGCCGAGCGTCAGAAGCAGGATCAGCAGCGCAAGGATCGCCAGCAGGTGCGCAAGCAGCTGGGCCTGCCGCTGGACCCGCTTGCCGAAGACAGCGACGACGGCCTGACCGGCAACGAGCGCGATATCGTCAAGGACACTGCGCGCGAAAAGGCCGCAGAAAAGCGCCCGGATCCGTTGCTGCACGAATCGGCCGCCATCCTCGCCGATGCGCTGGGCCTGCTGTCGCAGGACCAGCCGCTGTCGGCGCAGGTGCTGCCGCAGTCGACCGCGCCGGGGCGTTGGGCCGACTGATCGTTCGTCGAACAGCTGGCGACGACATCAGCGTTAAATACAAGAAACGCCACCGCATCGCGGTGGCGTTTTTATTGGCCGCCCCTTTCATGGCTGGCACGACGTCGCGAGCGGATTTGACTGACGATCGATTGCTGGCTGCCGTGCCTGCGTGTCGTGCGACGCCCGTTGTGCTTACGCCAGTGCCTGCCAGACGCCTTGCAGACCGAGCACCAGCAAGGTGGTGAAAAAGAAACGTCGAAACGTCTCGGCGGAAATGCGGTTGCGCACCCAGGCGCCCAGCCACATGCCGATGGCGGTGGGTAGCAGTGCCCACAACGACGGAGCGATCGCCGCGCGGGGTAGCGCGCCGTGCCAGGCCAGGGCACTGGCCAGCGCCAGCGTCGCCACGCCGAAACACCAGCCCAGGGAGCGGATCAACAGCTCGCGTGGTAGTTGCAGGGCGGTGAGGTAGGGCAGTGATGGCAGCACGAACACGCCGGTGGCGCCACTCAACAGACCGGTGGCCAGGCCGGCCAGTGGCCCCGCCCACGGTTCGTGACGCGCCTGCATCGTCCAGTACCGACGGACCAGCCCAAGCAAGGCGTACAGCGCCAGCAGCGCGCCCAACCCGGCGCGGACCAGGCTGGGGTCGGCGCCTGTCAGCACCCCTGCACTCAGCCAGGTGCCCAGCGTCACGGTGGCCAGCAATGGCCACAGACGTCGCAACAGGGTCGCGGTGTCCGGTCCCCAGGCTTGCTGCACATTCGTCACAAGCGAAGGCAGAACCAGTAAGGTCGCTGCCTCGGCAGGCGTCAGCCACAGACCCAGCAGCCCCATCGCAACGGTCGGCAAGCCCATCCCGGCCACGCCCTTGACCCAGCCTGCCAGCAAAAACACGCCTGCGATCAGATACCAGTGGGTGTGCAATGTCTCCATGCAGCCAAGGATCCGGGCTTGCTCCGCGGCGGACAATGCGTGATTGTTTGATGCAGGCTTCGGCAGCGCCGAAGGCTAAGGCGGGACGCCGCGCGTGCAGAGGCCCCTGGCTTGGCTGGCCTGTCCTGTCGGTGGCGAGCGCATGTCGATGACTGCACGTGCTTGTGGAGCGCTGATGCATCTGGAATTTGTCGATTTACGGTTGTTCATCGCAGTGGTCGAGACCGGCAGCATTACTGCCGGTGCACAACGCGCGGCGTTGTCGCTGGCCGCTGCCAGTGCGCGGATTCGTGCGCTGGAGCTGCAGGTGGGCGCCGTACTGCTGGAACGCGGGCGCCGCGGCGTCAGTCTGACTCCGGCCGGCGGCGTGTTGCTGCGGCACGCACGGCAATTGCAGCGGCAGGCCGAGGCGCTGCAGCTGGAGCTGGGCGGCTACGGTGGCGGTGGCCAGGTGACGCTGCGGCTGGCGGCCAATACCGCGGCGCTGTCGGCATGGTTGCCCGAACGGTTGGCGGATTTTCTTATCGCACATCCGCAGCTGGATCTGGCATTGACCGAGCAGGGCAGCGACGAAGCTGCCGATGCGGTGCGCGAGGAACGCGCCGACATCGCCGTGGTCGCGGGTCATGCCGATCTCAGTGGGCTGCAGGTGCTGCCGTTCCGTGAGGATCGACTGGTGCTGGTGATGGCTGCAGCGCATCCGCTGGCCGGCGCCGCGACGCTGCAATTGAGCGAGCTCGCGGGAATGGACACGCTGGGGCTGGCCGGCGACAGCGCCTTGCAACGGCATCTGCGCGTGCAGATGAACCGCGCCGGCGTGCAGGTGCGCATGCGTGCAAAGGTACAAGTCATCGACGTGTTGTGCCGCATGCTCGCGCAAGGCATGGGCGTGGCGATTCTCCCGCACGCCGCTGTGCAACGCTCATGCGTGCGCGATCAACTGGTCACGGTGCCCCTGGATGCAGCCTGGGCACCGCGGCAACTTTCGATCGTGCTGCGTTGCGAGCCTGCGCCGTCGACCATGCTGCAAGCGCTGGTGGATTGGCTGCAACACGACTGAGCTGCGTAGCGTCAGAGCGGCCGGCATCGTGACAGCGTCACGTCGCTGGCGCGATCAACGCGGCCAGGCGAATTCGGCCAGCACCGGATAGTGGTCGGACGGCAATACACCGCCGGGACGCTGATCCAGCGTGGAAAAGCGTGTCGGTGTCAGGCCGCGGAACAGGATCCAGTCGATACGACGGGTCGGCTGCGTGCTGAAGTCCTGGAAGGTTTTTTCCGGGCCTTGCGGTTCGGGGGCACGGGCGCGTGCATCGCCAAGCGAGGCGGTGAGGACGCGGTAGGTGCCCTGGTCAGGATCGCTGTTGAAGTCGCCGGTCAGCACCACCGGAATGTTGGCCGGCAGCGCCGCGATGCGCGACAGGATCAGGCGCGCGCTGTGCTCGCGGGCGGCCTCGTCCTGGTCGCGGTGGGCGAAGTGCGTGTTGAGCAGATAGAAGCGGCGCTTGTCGCTGCGACGCTCGAACAGGGCCCAGGTCACCATGCGCGGCAGGTCGGTGTTCCAACTGCTGCTGCCGGGGATCTGTGGCGTTTCCGACAGCCAGAAGTCGCCCGATTCCACCACCGACACCGCGCGGCTGTCGTAGAACACGCCCATGTGCTCGTCGCTGTCGTCGCCGCGGCGGCCCTTGCCGAACCAGCGGTAATCAGGCAGTTGCGCAGCCAGATATTGCGCCTGCTCCTGCACCAATTCCTGCGTGCCGAAGACGTCCGGGTGCGCTTGTTCGACCAATGCCGCCATCGCCGTGCGGCGCACGCTCCAACGCTTGTCGCCATCGGTATCCACCGGCACGCGCACATTGAACGACATCACCCGCAAGGGCGCAGGCGCAGGTGCAGACAACGCAGGCAAGGCGATGCACAACAGCGCGAGTGCGGCGAACAGGGAGCGTGAGATGGCGCGAACGGACAGGCGTGACATGCAGGCGGATTCCTCAAGGACCAATCGGCGAGTCTAATCGGCATGCATGACCGAAATGTCATCGACATACCGTGCCCGCTTGACGTCGTCGCACATCGGCGTAGCATTTGCACCAAGCCATCGGATAGACCGCTGGTCTGCCTACTCAACCGTGAGGGATTCTCATGGCACCGCAGTACGACTATCTCGTGTTCATCGGGCGTTTCGAGCCCTTTCACAACGGCCACGCCGCCGTCGCCCGCCACGCGCTGGGCAAGGCGAACAAGCTCATCGTGTTGATCGGCTCTGCCGACACGCCTCGCACCATTCGTAATCCGTGGACCGTCGCCGAACGTGCGGTGATGATCGAGTCCGCGTTGCCGGGCGAGAGCCAGCGGCTGATCCTGCGCCCGTTGCGCGACCATCTGTACAACGAAAGCCTGTGGATTGCCGAGGTGCAGCGCCAGGTCGCCGAGGCCGTACAGGCCGATGGCGGCACGCCCGATGCGCGCATCGGCCTGATCGGCATGGACAAGGACGCCAGCAGCTACTACTTGCGCGAGTTTCCGCAGTGGCCGCTGGAAGATGTGCAACATACCGCCACGCTGTCGGCCACCGAGTTGCGCCGCTATCTGTTCGAGGCCGGCGAGATCGGTTTCCACGGTGGGTTGCTGATGCTGCGCGGCAATGTGCCGGCGCCGGTGTACGACATGCTGGAAGCGTTCCGGCGCAACTCGCCGAGCTACGCGCAGCTGGTGGCCGAATACCGTTTCATCGAGCAGTATCGCGCCGCCTGGAAGGATGCGCCGTATCCGCCGACCTTCGTCACCACCGATGCGGTGGTGGTGCATTCGGGCCACGTGCTGCTGGTGCGTCGTCGCGCCGAGCCGGGCAAGGGCTTGTGGGCATTGCCGGGCGGTTTCGTCGGCCAGGACGAAGGGCTGCTGGACGGCTGCCTGCGCGAGCTGCGCGAGGAAACACGGCTGAAGGTGCCGGTGCCGGTGCTCAAGGGCTCGTTGCGCGGACGCCAGGTGTTCGACCACCCCGAGCGCAGCCTGCGCGGGCGCACCATTACCCATGCATTCCATTTCGAATTTCCGGCCGGTGAGTTGCCCGCGGTGCGCGGCGGCGACGATGCCGACAAGGCGCGCTGGATTCCGCTTGCCGAAGTCATGGCGATGGGCCCGCGCCTGTACGAAGATCATCTGCATATCCTCGAATTCTTCCTGGGTCGCGGCTGAGGCCGACAACGATTGCGTGCCGTCATCCACCAAATGCGTCCGCGCGCAATCCAAGATCGGCTTGAACCGTAGCCTCCCTGCCGGCGGACAGACCGCTGGTTCATTCGACGCGAAGGAGCTTCCGTCATGCATTACCTCGATAACCTGCTGCTCAACACCGACAGCTACAAGGCCAGCCACTGGCTGCAGTATCCACCCGGCACCGATGCAGCGTTTTTCTATGTCGAATCGCGCGGTGGCGTCTATGACCAGACTGTGTTCTTCGGCCTGCAGTCGATCCTGAAAGAGGCCATCAGCCGGCCGGTGACGCATGCCGACATCGACGATGCGAAGGCCTTGCTGGCCGCGCATGGCGAGCCGTTCAACGAGGCCGGCTGGCGTGACATCGTCGATCGTCTCGGCGGGCAACTGCCGATCCGCATCCGTGCCGTGCCCGAAGGCACGGTCGTGCCCACGCACAATGTGCTGATGACGATCGAATCCACCGATCCCAAGGCGTTCTGGGTGCCGTCGTACCTGGAAACGCTGCTGTTGCGCGTGTGGTACCCGGTGACGGTGGCAACGGTGAGCTGGCAGGTGAAGCAGGTGGTACGCGATTACCTGCAGCGCACCAGCGACGATCCGGAAGGGCAGTTGCCGTTCAAGCTGCATGACTTCGGCGCGCGTGGGGTGTCCAGCCTTGGCTCGGCCGCGCTGGGCGGTGCCGCGCATCTGGTGAACTTCCTCGGCACCGATACCTTGTCGGCGTTGCTGCTGGCGCGTGCGCATTACCACACGCCGGTAGCCGGCTATTCGATTCCCGCTGCCGAGCACAGCACCATCACCAGCTGGGGCCGCGAGCGCGAGGCCGATGCGTACCGCAACATGCTGGCGCAGTTCGCGCGCCCCGGTTCGCTGGTGGCGGTGGTATCGGACAGCTACGACATCTACCGCGCGATCCGCGAGCATTGGGGCACCACCTTGCGCGAGGAGGTGATTGCCTCCGGTGCGACGGTGGTGATCCGTCCGGATTCGGGCGACCCGGTGGATGTGGTCGAGCAATGCCTGCTGCTGCTGGACGAGGCGTTCGGCCATCAGCGCAACGGCAAGGGCTACAAGGTGCTCAACCATGTGCGGGTGATCCAGGGCGATGGCATCAACCCGCAGTCGCTGCGCGCGATTCTCGAACGCATCACTGCTGCCGGCTATGCCGCCGACAACGTCGCCTTCGGCATGGGCGGTGCGCTGTTGCAGAAGGTGGATCGCGACACCCAGAAGTTCGCGTTGAAGTGCTCGGCCGTGCGCGTGGACGGGCAATGGATCGATGTCTACAAGGACCCGATCACCGACAAGGGCAAGCAGAGCAAGCGCGGTCGGCTGACCCTGCTGCGCGACCGTGCCGATGGCAGCTATCGCAGCGCGTTGCTGGATGAAGTCGACGCGCATGCCGACAGCGAAGATGCGCTGGTGACTGTGTGGGAGAACGGCGTCATGCAGCAGGAGTGGACGCTGGAGCAGGTGCGCGCACGTGCCGATGCCGCGCGTCGCTGACGTTCGCCGCGCGGCTGACGGTATGCACGCCTCCCTGGATGACGACTCGTTGCTGTCTGCATCGCCGCTGTTGGCCGGGTTGCGCGCCGCCGCGCCCAGCCTGCGGCGGCGCGTGCCGCAGCAGAAAGAAAGCAGCCGATGGCATGCGTTGCGCATCGGCGAGCGCGCGTATCGGGCAGCGTTGCCGATCACCTTGACCCCGTATGCCTCGGTACGGCCATGTTCGGCGCGCTGCGGCTTCTGTTCGGAAAACCTGCGTCAACACCGTGGTGGCCCGGCGGCAGCGATGTTGCGGCCAGGGCCGGACTACTTTGCGCAGTTGCGCGCTGCGTTGCAGCTGCTGCACGGGGTGCCGTTGTCGTATTCCTTGTCCGGCCTGGAGATGACCGACGACCCGGACTGGTTGCAGGCCTTGCTGCAGACCCTGGCGACGACGCCCGATGGCCCGTGCGTGGAGCAACGTGTGCTGTACAGCAATGGCGCCGGCCTGGCGCGCGCGCAGGGGGCGCAGTTGCTCGATGCCCTGGTCGACTTCGGCCTGTCGTGGATCGAGCTGTCGCGTCACCATCCGCTGCAGGCCGGCAACGACGCGATCATGCGCTTTCGTCCAGAAGAGCCCATTGCCGATGCGGCCATTTTCGCGCGGACGGCGCAACGCATCGCAGCGCGCCTGCCGGTGCGGCTGGTCTGCATCGTGCAGCGGGGCGGCGTGGACTGTGCCGATGGCGTGGCGCAATACATCGCGTGGGCGCGCCGCTGTGGCGCCACGCAGGTGATCTTTCGCGAGTTGTCGCGTCTGGACGATGCGTACCGCAGCAATGGCACCTGGCGCTACATCGCGCAGCATCGCATCGGCATGGAAAGCCTGTTGGCGGACTGCATGCAGCAGCCGTGGTGGTCGCATTGGCAAGCCGACGGCATGACCGAGGGTTATTACTTCTGGAATCTGCGCATGCGCAGCGAGGACGGCCTGGAAGTGGTGTTCGAAAGCGCCGACTACGCGGCCATGCACGCACGCCACGCCACAGGCGACCTCTACAAGCTGGTGTTCTTCGCCAATGGCCGCCTGTGTGCGGGCTGGGACCCGGATGCAGATGTGCTGTGGGAGCCGGGCGATGGATGAACTCGATCAGCGCAGCTGGTGGACGCCGGCGCCGGATGAGCCATCCTTGGCATTGCCCGAGGATCTGCGCGCAGCCGATCCGCTTGGCGGGCGCGACTGCGGCTGGGTGAATCAAATGCGCCCGTTCGTGCGGCACTTCAGCGTGCCGGGTGCACAGGTGTTCGATCCGTTCTGTGGATTCGGCAGCACGCTGCTGGCGGCGGCGCTGGAAGGGCGTGGCGCGCATGGCATGGAGATCGATGCCGCACGTGCCCGCCTGGCACGCACGCGCCTGCAGCGGCACGGCGTGCAGGCGCCGGTCGTGGTCGGCACGCTGGTCGACACCGCGCCCGCTGCGGCGGTCGATCTGTGCCTGACCAACGTGCCTTATTTCGGTTGCCACTGGCGCGGTGCGGCATTGCCGGGGCAGTTGTATGCCAGCGCCGATTACGCAGGCTACCTGTCCGGCATGCGGGCGGTATTGCATGCCTTGCGCAAGCGGATGCGAGCGGATGGCTTCGGTGTGGCGATGGCGGAAAACGTCGTCGTCGGCGGGCGGGTGATTCCGCAGGCGTGGGATCTGGGGCGGATCCTTGCCAGCCTGTTTACCCTGCGCGAGGAGCGGGTGCTGTGCTACCGGCGGCCGGGCGCAGCGCTGGCGCCTGCAGGCACGCACAGCAATCGCAGCCACGAGTACGCGCTGATCTTCCAGCACTGCCGTGCGCAGTTGGACCTGCAGCAGGCAGCGCTGCTGCTGCAGGCGCTACGTGCAGACGGCCTGCCGGTGCAGGTGCACGGCAGCTACGCGCGCTGGCTGCAGGCACCCGAGTCGGTGCCGGAGGGGCCGGCGGATCTGGACCTGATCCTGCAGGCGGAGCAGCCACTCTGGGACCGCCTCACCGTCTGGCTGCAGGCGCAGGGATTCGCCTTGAGCCTGTGGGGCGAGCCATGCCGGGCGCCGGTCGCGTTGGCGGCGGTGCGTGCGCACCACTATCTGCGCGCCGAGCGCATCGGCGCAGACGGCGGCCGCCTGCAGCTGGACCTGCAACTGCCAGCGGATGAACCGCCGTTGCCCTGATCGGCCACGCGACGCCGCGCGCACACCGGTTGCGGCTATGCTCTGTGCCGGTTTTGGATGCCGGAATGTCTCCATGTCTTGTTCTTCCCTGATTGCGCGCGGTGCCCTGCTTGGCGCGCTGGCAACCCTGGCTGGTTGCGGTGGCAGCAAGGGCGACACCATGCTGATGCGTGAGTCGTTCAATTCCGACGACACCTACTCGCGCAGTGTGGCCTCCACCTCGCCGCAGGCCTGCGAGGCCGCGCGCCGGGTGTTGTTGAGCCAGGGCTATGCGGTGACGCGTGCCGATGCCGCTGCGGTGGAAGGCAGCAAGAACTTCCAGCTCAAGGAAGCCGACCAGAGCGAACAACTCAATCTGCGCATTTCCTGCGCCACGCAGGACGGCGGCAAGGCGCAGGTGTTCGTCAGCGCATTGCAGGACCGTTACGCGCTGAAGAAGAGTTCGACCTCGGCCAGCGTCGGTGTCGGCGTGCTCGGTTCGTTGTCGTTGCCGGTCGGCAGCAGCGGCGATTCGCTGGTGCGCGTGTCCAGCACCACGGTGCAGGACGCGGCCTTCTACAAACGCTTCTTCGACCGTCTAAATTCGTATCTGCCCAAGGTGACCGCAGCGGTGCCTGCACCTGCAACTGCTGCTCCGCCACCGCCACCGCATGCGATATCTCAAGCACCGGCTCCGGTGCCTGCGGCCACTCAGGCCAGCGAGGCAGCCACTCCACCGCCCACGCCCACTACAGCTGCGCCGCAACCTGCTGCAACGCATGTCGCACAGCCGCCGGTGGCGCCATTGCCGGTGGAGGCGCAGGACCCACCGCCGACACCAGCCAAGCTGCCGCAAACCGAGCCAGCAAGCCAACCGTGACGAAGCGATTCAGGCTCTGCTCCAGAGCCTGAATAGCCGGTTGCACGCTTCACGTCGCGTTCTCGACCAAGTGGCGAAAGTGCAGCCATGACTCGCCAAGGGGCGAGATGGAGACAGACGATGAAGATGCGCAATTCCCTCGTGGGTATGTCCCTGATCGCGTTGATGGCAACCAGCACACTGGCGCAGGCGCAAACGCGTTCGTACCAGCAGCGTTACACCGAAGCAGATGAAGGCCGCAAGTTCGGCGATGGCACGCGCGTGCGCTGCCGCAATGTCGAAGTGCAGAAGAACTCGACCGATCCCAATCGCATCGGCGGGACAGTTGCTGGCGCGGCCATTGGTGGCCTGCTCGGCAACCAGGTTGGTGGCGGCAACGGCAAGAAGCTGGCAACCGTGGCCGGTGCAGTTGCCGGCGGCGCAGCGGGCCGCACCATCCAGGGCAACCGCCAGCAAGCCAACGGTAACCGTCAGGTCGAGCGCGTCTGCGAACGCCGCTGAACCTGATGCAGTGAATCCTACGAGCCCCGGTCCTGCCGGGGCTTTCTACGTCTGAGGATGCAGCAGCTTGCTGCCGATTTACACCACCTTGTACCGATGAGTGCGTTTCAGAAGCCCCGCCCGCGGCGGTGGACGGGAGTGATGCGGCCTGCGTCAGTATCAGTATTCGCGCCGCACCGACCGCGCCGCCGCCTCTCCGTGCGTCTATGCGCGATGGCGCTGCTCGGTGTGCAGCTGTTGCAGGCTGCCGCGGCCGCGCCGAGCGAGACCGCACGCAAGGCGTCCGTTGACTGTGTGGATGCCTTGCTGCAGAAGCTGGGCTGGAGCATTCGCAGCGCCGCAGTGGGTGCGCCGGTGATCCA
Source organism: Xanthomonas sp. WHRI 8393 (assembly GCF_040203315.1). Lineage (NCBI taxonomy): Bacteria > Pseudomonadati > Pseudomonadota > Gammaproteobacteria > Lysobacterales > Lysobacteraceae > Xanthomonas > Xanthomonas sp. WHRI 8393. Next base: position 936,483 of record NZ_JBEGGL010000001.1, read on the forward strand.
GCGCGGCGAGCCGTGTACGCGCGGTTCGCTTGCGCAGGCGCGTGCGGCCGGCGATCTGCAACTGACGCTGCCGGCCAGCTGGAACGCGCAGCAACGCGGCGCCGCGCTCAAGGCCTTGCTGGACGACAGCGCCACCCAATGTGCATACGCGTTCGAACTCGGTGCGGCCACACGGCGTGCCACCACGCAGCTACAGGACAACCCGGGCTACCGGTTTTCGGCGCTGCAGCTGGGCTGGATCGGATTCGGCTGGCGTGGCGCGGCCTCGCAGGGCTGGAGCGGCTTTCGCAGTTTCGGGCGCGGCTATCAACCGCGTGGCAGCAATGCGCAGGCGCTGGATGCGTTCTATCGCGGCCAGGTGCGCTCCGAATGCGGAGTGGGGCGGCAGGTGGCCCAGCTGGCCACCCAGCGCGAGTTGTATGGCGATGCCGGATTCGATCAGGTGTTCACCTCGGGCGAATTGTCGATCGGCACGTTTCTGACCCTGCACAACACCGACAGCATCCTGCTGGGTGCGCATGCCGGCGAGTTCTTCGCCGACGGCAAGGCGGCCAGAACCGCGCAGCTGGGGCGGCAGGCATTTGTCGGTGCGCCGGGGTTTATTGCGCATGTGTTCGACAAGTCGTTTCTGGACGACATCCACAACCAGGCCGAAAACTTCGTGGTGGTGGACGTCAGCGATGCGGCGGCGCAGGCGCTGGCGCAGCACGGCGGCTTTGCGCACTACGACGCGCGCAACCGGCAGATCTGGGAGCTGGCCAGGGAACTGCGCGGACCGGGCAAGCGTCGCTTCGAGCGGCTGTTGTACGAACGCGATGCCGCGCTGCGCGCCACGCTCGACCCGCAGCAGCAGGCACGCCTGCAGACGCTGCAAGGCCTGCTGGATGACCCGTTCTACCAGGGCTTTCTGGTGTACGTGCATCCCAAGGGCATCAAGCCGATCGGGTACCACGTGGCGCGCCTGCTCGATCGCAATCCGCGCACGCCGTATGCCATCGACCTGACCCTGCACAATCTGCGCAGCACCTTGTACTGGCGTTGGATCGACTGGCAGCTGCAACAGTGCGGCGCCGGCACCGCGACGGAACAATCCATTGAGAATTCCGCCACGCCAGCGTACGCCGGGCGTGGCACCCTGCACTGATCAGATCATGAGGAGCGATTATGGAACTGGGTATGGTGGGTTTGGGCCGCATGGGCGCCAACATGGCCGAGCGCCTGGTGCACGGCGGACACCGCGTGCATGGCTACGATCCTGGCGAAGCCGCGCGTAGCAGTGCGCAGGCCAAGGGCATTGTCACTGCCGATGCGCTGGCCGCGCTGGTGTCCGCGCTGCCGAGCCCGCGCGTGGTGTGGTTGATGGTGCCGGCGGGCAAGATCGTCGACGACACCCTGGCGCAGCTGCTGCCGCTGTTGCAGGCCGGCGACATCGTCATCGACGGCGGCAATTCGTATTACAAGGATTCGCAACGCCGCGCCGCGCTGCTGCATGCCAGTGGGATCGCCTTTGTCGATTGCGGCACCAGCGGCGGCGTCTGGGGCCTGCAGGAAGGCTACAGCCTGATGGTCGGCGGCGACGAAGCGGCGGTGACCACGCTGCATCCGGTCCTGGCCACGCTGGCGCCGGCAGCGGACAAGGGCTGGGGCCGCGTCGGCCCGAGCGGCGCCGGCCACTTCACCAAGATGGTCCACAACGGCATCGAGTACGGAATGATGCAGGCCTATGCCGAGGGCTTCGCGCTGATGCAGCACAAGACCGACTTTGCGCTGGATCTGCACCAGGTCGCCGAGATCTGGCGCGATGGCAGCGTGGTGCGTTCGTGGCTGCTGGATCTCACCGCCGATGCGCTGGCGCACAATCCGACCATGGCCGGTATCGCTCCATTCGTGGCCGATTCGGGCGAAGGGCGCTGGACGGTGGCCGAGGCGATCGACCTGGAAGTGTCGGCGCCGATCATCACCTTGTCGCTGATGGAGCGGCTGCGCTCGCGCGACAAGGATTCGTTCACCGACAAGCTGCTGGCCGCAATGCGCAACCAGTTCGGTGGTCATGCGGTCAAGACCACCACGGAAGCCGCGCCGACGATCGGCAGCAAGGACGTCTGAGCGATGCCGATTCCTGCGCGCCTGCATGGCGCGCAGTGCAGGTCTGTTCCATCGCGTCTGTGTCTGGCGACTGCCGGCGTGCCCGCTGACTGATGGCAGTGCGCATCGATGCGGTGCCCGGACGTGGCAGCGCAGGACGCGTGCGCGCCATGCCGATGCCGAATATCGGCTGGGCGCCTGCACCGGTGCCCAGCCGTGCATCAGCCGCGTGAAGCCGCGCTCGCGCCTTCCAGCCATTGCACCTGGCCCGAGGCGGCGCTGCGTTGTGCCAGCTCCAGCAGCTCCATCACCTGCACCGCGTCGGCAGCGCTGACCGGTGCCGGTCCGGCGCCGGCCAGGGCATCGCGAAACGCGGCGTAGCACTGGCGGTAGTCGCCCGGCGTGGTGTCGGGTTGATGGGTATGCACGCGGCCTTCGTCGTCGACGCGGGTCAGCGTGCCCGGAAGCGGGTCCACGCCCCAACCGGCGGTACCGGGGCGGCGCCCGGCGCGTAGCTGGTCTTCCTGGGTATCCAGCCCATGCTTGAGGTAACTGCCACGGGTGCCGTGCACGGCAAAGCGCAGGCCGCTGTCGGCCACCAGCGAGCCGGCGTGCAGGATCACGCGCAGCCGCGGGTAACGCAGGGTGACGTGGAAATAGTCGTCGCTGCGCGCCTGGTTGCGCTGGCGCTGCAGGTCCGCGCCGATCGCCTGTGGCGTGCCGAACAGCTGCAGCGCCTGATCGAGCAGATGCGGCCCCAGGTCGTACCAGAGACCGGCGCCGGGGATGTCGCTTTCGCGCCAGCGGTCGCGCACCTGCGGCCGGAAGCGGTCGAAATGCGAATGGAATTCCACCACCTCGCCCAACTGGCCTTCGTCGATCAGCCGGCGCACGGTGAGGAAGTCCGCATCCCAGCGCCGGTTCTGGAACACGCTGACGATACGCCCGGCCGCCGCCGCAGCAGCGACCACCTCGCGCGCCTGTGCGGCGTCCAACGCAAAGGGTTTGTCCACCAGCACATGCTTGCCGGCGGCCAGGGCCTGCAACGCGAATGGTGCGTGGGTCTGGTTGGGGGTGGCCAGCACCACCGCATCCAGCGCCGGATCGGCCAATGCGGTTTCCAGATCGGCCAGCACGGCGACATCGGGGAAGTCGGCCTGCACCTGCTGCGGCTTGGACGACACCACGCTGTGCAGGGCCAGACCGGGGGTGCCGGCGATCAGCGGGGCATGGAAGGTGCGGCCGACATAGCCATAGCCGACGACGGCCAGATTGAACGGTTTAGGCATTGAAAACGGTTCATCGCAACGACGGAGGAGGCCTGCATGGTATTGCACCCACCCGTGTGCGCCGGGTTCACAACCCCTGCATCCGGCAGTCACGTATGCACGACGAGCGCCACTGCAGACTGCGGCCACATTCACAGGAGGGTACATCCGATGAAGAACATCACACATGCACGCAAGTTGCTGGCTCTGGCGCTGTCGCTCGGTCTGACGCTGGGTGCCTCGCAGGCATTCGCTGCGCCGCAGGAGCACGCCGCGCACAAGGATCACGCTGCCTACAACATGAACGAATCCAAGAAGCCGGTGACCGACACCTGGATCACCACCAAGGTGAAGGCCGATCTGCTGGCCACTGACAATGTGTCGGGCACCGACGTCAAGGTCGAGACCAAGAACGGCATTGTCACCCTGACCGGCACGGTTGCCACCAAGGCCGAGCACGACAAGGCCGTGGCAGTTGCCAAGGGCATCGAAGGCGTCAAGAGCGTCAAGTCCACCGGCCTGAAGGTCGTCGCTGCAAAGATGTAACTGCAGCGGTAGCGAATGCCGGGCCAGCCGAGGCGAGGCGGCTGAACCGAGCACAAGGCGCACTCCATGGGGTGCGCCTTTTTTGTTGCCTGCGCGCAAGACGGGCACGCCGACGGGCGGCCGGGCGCTCGCGCCATTTTCACGTTTACTGCACTTATGATATGCCCATTCAGCTATGTCGCCATGGGAGTGATCAGGCTGAATCGTTAATCTCATCCTGAGCCTGATCGGAGACAATGCCGACTTGCCTTCGGGGCCTTGGCAGCGAGCGGATACAGACCTAGCAATGCAGACAACGGTCCAAGAAGACAGATGGGATCGCTGGCGCCTGCCATTACTGGCGGTTGCCGTGTTTCTGATTGTGGTGGTGCCGTCGCTGCTGCTGCAGCAGATGGCGCACAACGCCAACCAGGCCGCGGTGTGGGTGTCGCATAGCCAGGAGGTGCAGGAGACCGCCCAGCGCCTGGAAGCGGCGATGCGCGATACCGAATCTGCAGCCTTGATGCGCTCGCATGGCGTGCAGCGCCCGGCCCTGCTGGAGCGCATGCGGCGCGGCCGGCGCGAGTCGCTGGCGGCGGTGCAGCGGCTGATCGTGCTGACCAAGGACAACCCCGCACAGCAGGTGCGGATGGGGCGTATCCAGAGCACCATCGAGCGGCGCCTGTTGCTGGCCGAGCGGATTGCGGTGACCACCGCGCCGGAGCAGATCCGTCTGCTGATCAACGACATGACCCTGAACAACCCGATCCGCGTGCTGATCGACGAGTTGCAGGACGCCGAGGGCAAGCTGCTGGAGTTGCGCAGTACGCGCGCCGACACCGAACGCACGCATTACGCGGTGTTGAGCTGGGGCACGCTGGTGGTGCAGTTGCTGCTGCTGGGCACGGTGACCTGGTTGCTGCAGCGGCAGATCCGTCGCCGCCTGGCGGCCGAGCAGGAATACCTGCGCGCCAACGGCCGCGCGTCGTCGGTGCTGCAGACCGTGCGCGAGCCGATCGTGCTGCTGGATTCCGGCCAGCGCATCCTGCTGCACAACCCGGCGTTTGCCGAGTTGTACGGGCTGGACGAGCGCGGCAACGAATCGATGCCGCTGGAGGACGTGGGCGATGGCGTCTGGCGCGATGCGCAGATCCATCAGCGGCTGGCCGACGTGTTGCTGCGCGGCCGCGAGTTGTGGGACTACGAACACGAGCAGCGCGCCGCCGATGGCGTGCAGCGCACCATGCTGATCAACGCGCGGCGCATGCCGCTGCCGGACACCAGCGACGAAGACGTGGTGCTGATGACGGTCAGCGACATCAGCCTGCAGAAGGCCTCGCAGCTGCGCATCCAGGAGCTCAACCGGCAGATGGAAGGCAAGGTGGAGCAGGTGTCGGAGGTCAATCGCGAGCTGGAAGCCTTCAGTTATTCGGTCTCGCACGATCTGCGCGCGCCGCTGCGCCATGTGGCCGGATTCTCCGACAAGCTGGCGCGCCACCTGGGCGATGCGGCGGACGAGAAATCGCGTCACTACATGGAAGTGATCAGCAGCTCGGCGCGGCGCATGGCGTCGCTGATCGACGATCTGCTGGTGTACTCGCGCCTGGGCCGCAGCGCGCTGCGGTTGCAGGCGGTGGACATGCAGTCGCTGGTGTCGGAAACCCGCGCGATCCTGGATTCCAACGTGCAGAGCGAGAACACCGGCCACCGTGTGGACTGGCATATCGCGCCGTTGCCGGTGCTGGTGGCCGACGAGAACATGATGCGCCAGCTGTGGATGAACCTGCTCGGCAATGCGGTGAAATACAGCACCAAGCGCGAGGTGGCCAGGATCGAGGTCACCTATACGCCGATGGCTGACGGCGGCCACCAGTTCAGCGTGCGCGACAACGGCGCCGGCTTCGACATGGAATACAGCGCCAAGTTGTTCGGCGTGTTCCAGCGCCTGCACAAGGCCAGCGAATATCCCGGGACCGGTATCGGCCTGGCCAGCGTGCGGCGTGTGCTGACGCGTCACGGCGGCCGGGTCTGGGCCGAAGGCGCGGTCGACGAAGGCGCCACGTTCTATTTTGTGCTTCCTCCTGCGCTTGAAGCGCCCAACCAAGAGTTCAATGTATGACCGCCATCCGTACCATTCTTCTGGCAGAAGACAGCCCGGCCGATGCGGAAATGGCCGTCGACGCGCTGCGCGAAGCCCGCCTGGCCAATCCCATCGTGCACGTCGAGGACGGCGTGGAGACCATGGACTACCTGTTGCGTCGGGGCATCTTCGCCGATCGCGAGGAAGGCCTGCCGGCGGTGTTGCTGCTGGACATCAAGATGCCGCGCCTGGACGGGCTGGAAGTGCTCAAGCAGATCCGCAGCGAGGAGTCGCTCAAGCGCCTGCCGGTGGTGATCCTGTCGTCCTCGCGCGAGGAGAGCGACTTGGCCCGCAGCTGGGACCTGGGCGTGAATGCCTACGTGGTCAAGCCGGTGGACGTGGATCAGTTCTTCAACGCAGTCAAGACGCTCGGCACCTTCTGGGCGGTCATCAATCAGGCACCGGAGCTGGACTGACCCATGCTGCAAGAGGGGGGCAAACTGGAGCAGCTGAAGATCCTTCTGGTGGAAGATTCACCGGAAGACGCCGAGCTGTTGTCCGATCAGCTGCTCGATGCCGGGCTGGATGCGGCGTTCGAGCGTGTGGACAGCGAGCCGTCGCTGCGTGCCGCACTGGATGAATTCCAGCCGGACATCGTGCTGTCGGACCTGAGCATGCCCGGTTTTTCCGGCCATCAGGCGCTGCGCCTGGTGCGCCAGAGCGGCGCCACGCCCTTCATTTTCGTCTCCGGCACCATGGGCGAGGAGACCGCGGTCAAGGCGCTGCAGGACGGCGCCAACGACTACATCATCAAGCACAATCCGACCCGCCTGCCGAGCGCGGTGATTCGTGCGATCCGCGAGGCGCGCGCCGACCTGGAACGCCAGCGCGTGGAGAGCGAGCTGATGCGCGCGCAGCGACTGGAAAGCCTGGCAATGCTGGCGGCCGGGTTGAGCCACGACCTGCGCAACATCCTGCAGCCGTTGCTGATCGTGCCCGACCTGCTGGCCGGACGCACCGACGATCCGCAGCTGCGCCAGCTGGCCAACGTGGTGGCCGAGTGCGGCCGGCGCGGGCACGAGATGGCCGAGTCGATGCTCTCGTTCGTGCGTGGCTCCAACAAGCCGCGCGAGCAGGTGTCGATCGCCAGCCTGTTCCAGGCCGTGCAGATGTTGCTCAAGAGCAGCCTGCCCGACGGCGTGCGCCTGCAGATGGACACGATCCCGCTGGATCTGACCATCGAGGCCAACTACACCGAGTTGCAGCAATGCCTGCTCAACCTGGGCCTGAATGCGATCCAGGCGATGCCGGGCGGCGGGATGCTGACCCTGTCGGCCGATCGCCACGACGGCACGCGCGTGCGCATGAGCGTGGCCGACACCGGCGTGGGCATGAACGAAGATACCCGCGCACGCCTGTTCAGTCCGTTCTTCACCACCAAGGCCGATGGCACCGGCCTGGGGCTGATTTCCTGCAAGCGCATCGTCGAAAGCTACGGCGGCAGCATCGTGGTCGACAGCCGCCTGGGCGAGGGCACGCGGTTCGACATGATCGTGCCGATGCGTGCGGCCGCAGTGACGATTGCCGACACCGAGCCGCCGCTGGCGTTGGGGCATGGGCAGCGCATCCTGCTGGTGGATGGCGAGGCCACGCGCCTGTCGCTACTGGGCAATGCCTTGTCCAGCCAGGGCTATCAACCGCAGCTGGCCACCGATGGCGCGGCGGCGCTGCAACTGGTGCAGCAGCACGCGATGCCGGACCTGGTGATCATCGACAGCGACATCATCCAGCTCTCGGCGGTGAGCGTGTTGTTGAGCATGCAGGAGCTGGGCTACCACGGCCCGGCGATCGTGCTCGAAGATGTCGGCGCGCCGCTGCAACGTTCGCATTTTCCGCCGGACATCCCGGTGCATGTGCTGCGCAAACCGCTGGAAATGCGCCGGGTGTTCCGCGCGGTGGCGCATGCGCTGGAAGCGGCCTGAGGCCAGGGTCTGGCGCGCTGCGGGCGGGCAGGCTCAGATGCGACACGATTGCAACAGTTGACGCCCACGCTGGCCGCATGCGCGAATAACGCATGACCACCGTGCTTCTCAGCCTCGGCAGCAACGTCCAGCCGACCCACTACCTGCGCCTGGCCGTCGACGCCTTGCGCGCACGCTTCGGCCAGCTTGCCGTCTCGCCGGCGTACCGCACGCCGGCGGTGGGCTTCGACGGGCCGGACTTCGTCAACAACGCCGTGGCGCTGGACACGGACATGGACCTGGCTGCGCTGGACCACTGGCTGCATGCGCTGGAAGATGCGCACGGCCGCGATCGCAGCGGCCCGCGTTTCAGCGACCGCACGCTGGACGTGGATGTGGTGTTCTTCGGCGATTGCATCATCGAAGGCCCCGGCCATCTGCGCATCCCGCGGCCCGAGCTCAAGCATGCCTTCGTGTTGAAGCCGCTGGCCGATATCGCACCCGACTTTGTCGATCCGCTCAGCGGGCAGACCCTGGCCGCGCTGTGGCAGGCGCACCCGCAGCACGGCATCGCGTTCATGACGGTGGCGCTGGATGCGGCCCCGGCGCTGGATGTGGCGCGCTAGCGCCGTTGCAGCTCAACTGAGCTGGCGGCCGCCGTCCACATGCAGGGTGTGGCCGGTGACGAAGCCGGCGTCGTCCAGCAGCCAGCGCACCGCCTCGGCGATTTCCTCCGGCGTGCCGATGCGGGCCAGCGGCGTGCGTGCGAGCAGCGCCTGCCTGGCCGCTGCGGATTTGCCTTGCTCCGGCCACAGGATCGCGCCGGGCGCGACCGCGTTGACGCGTACCTCCGGTGCCAGCTCCAGCGCGAGTGAGCGGGTCAGCATTTCCAGCGCACTCTTGGACGCGCCGTACAGCGGGTGATTGCGCATCGGCTGCTGCGCGTGCAGGTCGGTGATGTTGACGATGGCACCGCGATGCTGGCGCAGCTGCGCGGCGGCAGCCTGGGCGATGAAGAACGGTGCGCGTGCATTGACTGCGAACAACTCGTCCCATTGCGCGGCTGTCGCTGCGCCGAGCGCGGTGGGGTAGAACGCGGAGGCATTGTTGACCACGCCATCCAGGCGGCCGAACGCGGCGATGCAGTCGGCGACCAGCTGCGCCGGTGCCTCCGGCATGCGCAGGTCGGCGTGCAGGGCCTGTGCACTACCGGCGCGCAGGGCGCAGAGCTCCGCTACACGCGCGCCGAGCGCCGCGCCGGAGCGGTGCGCATGCAGGGCAACGCGGTAGCCGGCCGCATGCAGCGTGGTGGCGATCTGCGCGCCAATCCGGCGACCTGCACCGGTGATCAACACCACCTTGGAACTGTCTGTCATGGCGCACTCGCTCGGCGTTGCAAAGGGCTCGGCTATCCTGTGCATTGTCCCCGCAACCGGTGCCCGCATGCACGCCGACCTTCCTACTCCCGATCCGGACGCCCTGGCGCATAGCGGCCGGCTGGCCGCGCATCTGCGCGCCGAGATCGCCGCCGCCGGTGGTGCGATTCCGTTCTCGCGTTTCATGGAGCTGGCGTTGTACGCGCCGGGTCTGGGCTATTACAGCGCCGGCTCCAGCAAGTTCGGCGAGGCTGGCGATTTCGTCACCGCACCGGAGCTGGGGCCGTTGTTCGCGGCCACCGTGTCCGGTGCGCTGGCACCGGTGCTGCAGCAACTCGGGCCGCAGGCGCGCGTGCTGGAAGTGGGCGGCGGCAGCGGTGCCTTTGCCGAAGTCACGCTCAAGCGCCTGCTCGAGCTGGATGCGCTGCCGGAGCGTTACGCGATCCTGGAGCCCAGTGCCGACCTGCGCGAGCGTCAGCGCGAGCGGTTGGGACGCAGCCTGATCCCGCCGGTGTTCGATCTGGTGGAGTGGCTGGACGGGCCGTTCCCGGACGATTGGGACGGGGTGCTGTTCGCCAACGAAGTGATCGACGCATTGCCCACGCCGCGCTTCACGCTGCGCGACGGCGAGGTGTATGAAGAAACCGTGGTGCTGGATGCGCAGCAGCAATTCGCGCGCGGCGAGCAGCCGGCCGATGCCTTGCTGGGCGCGGCAGTGCGGCATCTGGAACGTTATCTGGAGCAGCCCTTCGCCGATGGTTATCGCTCCGAGCTGCTGCCGCAGTTGCCCTACTGGATCCAGGCGGTGGCTGGCGGTCTGAAGCGCGGCGCGATGTTGTTCGTCGACTACGGTTACCCGCGTGGCGAGTTCTATCGTGCGCAGCGCGAAGACGGCACCTTGCGCGCGTTCTATCGCCATCGCATGCATGAGGATTTGTATCGCTGGCCGGGCCTGCAGGATCTGACTGCGTCGGTGGACTTCACCGCGTTGGCCGAGGCCGGCACCGGAGCCGGTTTCGAACTGGCCGGCTACTGCACGCAGGCGAGTTTTCTGCTCGGCAATGGCCTGGATGCGTTGTTGGCGCAGGCCGACACGCGCACCGACGAAGTAGGGCGCATGCGGCTGCGCGAGCAGATCAAGCGGCTGACCTTGCCCAGCGAAATGGGCGAGCGCTTCCAGGTGATGGGTTTTGCGCGCGACGTCGATTTTGCGCCGGCATTTCTGGCGGGCGATCTCACGTGGCGGCTGTGACGCAGACGCTGCGCCCGTTTCATCGGCCGCGGTTGTGGGTGGGGTTGTGGATCGCTGCGATCGTGGTGGTGATCGCGGTCTGCCTGGGGCCGCCGCCGGAGATTCCGGAGCTGCCGGATAACAGCGACAAGGCCGAGCACTTTTTGACCTTCGCGCTGTTGTGCTGGGGCGCGGTGCAGTTGTTTGCCACGCGCCGCGCGCAGGTTGGTGCGGCCATCGGTCTGGTGGCTTTAGGCGTTGGCATCGAGATCGCGCAAGGCGCACTGACGACCAATCGAAGCGCCGACCCATACGATGCGCTGGCCGACACGCTGGGCATTGCTGCAGGCCTGTGCCTGGCGTGGACGCCGTTGTGTCTTGTGATGTTGCGGATCGACCAGCGCCTGTTCGCGCGGGGTTGAGTTGCGTGCGCGCATGCGTGTACGAATGCGCGTGTGCGCCAGGCACTGCCGTTATCGAGCGGTGTACTTGCGATGGCGCATTGACGCATCGGCAGCGGGTAGCGGGATGTCGTGGCAGCTGCCTGCAGCGTGTGGAGTCCCGGATCCGGCGCAGGGCTGCATCGGGTAGCAGCCACGCGTACATCATCGGATGAGACGTCGATCGCAGCCTGTGGATGCGCGGGTTACAGCTTCATGTTCAGGCCAAGATAGAGCTGGCGCCCTGCCGCTGGCGAAAACATCGGCTGCGCCTGCGTCCAGAAGAAGCTGTCGTACCACACGTAGGCATACTCGCGGCCGGTGGCGTTGCGGACCTGCAGATCCACGCTCCAGGCGGGATTGATGGTGTATCTGGCGGTGAGATCCAGGGTGGCGAAGCCGCCGTATTTGCCGGCCAGGTTGCGCTCCTCCAGATAGTAGTCGCCTTGCGCGCGGCCCTGCATTCCCAAGCGCAGCGCAGCGGTCGGGCGGTACTCGACGCCGACGTTGCTGATGTAACGCGGCGTTGCGGCCACTTCGCGGCCGACCAGCGACACGCTGGCATCGCGGTCGTCGCGTTCGATCTTTGCCTCCTGGTATGCGTGCGATGCCCATAGCGTCCACCTGTCGCCCAGCTGCGCATTGATCTGCGCATCCACCCCACGCCTGCGTGTCTTGCCCAGGGTGACGGTGGTGCCGGTGGCGGGCATGTTGGAGACTTCGTTGGCCGCGTCCTGTTGCCACACCGCAATGCGCGCCTGGCCGCCCTGGAACGGGCTGAATTTCATGCCCAGCTCCACGCCGGTATTGGTGGACGGGCGGACGTCCGCCTGCCCGGCGGTGAGGTAAGCCGGCGCCGTGGACCCGGTCAGCACCTGGAAGCTGCGGCCCCAGTTGGCATAGACGTTGGTGGTCGGGGTAAAGGCGTAGACCAGGCTCAGTTTGGGCTGCTCGATGGTGCCATAGCGCTGCAGCGGCGCGCGAACGCCGCCGGGCAGTCGGGTGTCGCCGTCGAAGCGGTCCACACGGTAGGCCGGCACGATCTTCAGCGCCTCGGTCGGCTGATAGATCGCCTGCACGTAGGCGCCCCAGTTGTCGAAGGTATGGCGGTCGTCGTTCTGGATGCGTGCCGGCGTGGCATTGAAATCGGTTGGCTCGGCATAGCTGAAACGCTCGCGTCGGTAGGCGTTGTCCTGATGCTCGTAGTTGATGCCGCCTTCCAGGGTGAGCGTGTCGCTGCTGCGCCAGGTCAGCGTGTTGAGCATGCCGACCTGGGTCTCGTCCCAGATGCGGCGCTGGCGTGGCGCATTGCCGGTGGGCAGGTCGCTGAAGGTCACCCGGCGGTCGTCGTGATAGCGGTTGGAGTAAAGCTTGGTGCCGAAAAACAGCCCGTCTGCCAGCTTTAGATCCAGATGGACGCCGAACTGGCGCATGTCGCGGTCGTCGCCGTCGTTGCGGTTGCGCAGGTCCGAACTGCGACGGTCTGCCTGCATTTCCGCTGCGGTCATGAAGCCGGGTTCGTCGGCCTGGTTGTGATAGACGCGTGCGGTCAGGCCGATGCGCATGCCGTCGTCGAGGTTGCCGTAGAACCATTTGCCGCCCAACGAATACTTGCTGGAGGTGTCGTGGTCGCGGTAGCCATCGGAGGCCTGCACGCCGACGAAATAGTTCTGCGCAAACCCGTCGCGTTCGCGTCCCACGGCCAGCTGCGCATCGCGGGTGTTGAAGCTGCCGTAGGTCAGGCGCGCGTCGGTGTAACTGCCGCCCTGGCGCGTGCCGAAATTGATGTTGCCGCCGATATTGTGCAAGCCGTAGCGCGGATCATTGGTGCCGCGCACCACTTCGATGTAACTGATTTCCAGCGGGAACAGCATGTCGATGAAGCGCTGGTTGCCACTGTTGACGTTGCTGGGGATGCCGTCGATCAGCGTCTTGATCGCATTGAGGTAACCCTCGCCGTTGAAGGCGCGAAAGCTGACCTTGCCCGATTCGGCGCCTTGCCGGGTTTCGGTGAGCTGGATGCCGGGCATCTGCCCGAGCAGCTCCCAGCTATAGGACACGTTCTTGTCCTCGATCTGATCGGCCCCCAGCACGTCCACCGAGGTCAGTACCTGATGCGCGGTGAGTTGGCCTTCGCCATGCTGGTGGACATCGACCTTGCCGAGCGTCAGCGCTGAATCGGACGACTGTGCGCGTGCCTCAGGGAGCAGCAGAACGGCGCCGACGGCCGCCGCGAGAATGTGGATCTTCATGGATCGGACAGCACCAATGCGAAGTGGGAAACCGAATGTGGCATCTTTTGCAATATTATAACATAAATGGCAAGTCTTCGGTCCGAGCTGCAGGGTGCTCGCGGTGCGCGTGCGCTGCCGGGGGCTGGATCGCGGCAGCCAGCGCGCTTCGCACCGCGCTCAGCGGTGGCTGCGGTCAGCAGGATTGGAGGCCGGCAGCAGCTCCGGTGTCCAGGCGTGGCTGGCCCGGCGCAACAGGCTTGGGTGGCAGGCGGCAGGGGGGGGCTGGTCGCGTCGGTACGTGCCGGCCGCTGGTGCCGGTGTTCTGCGGAGCGTTAGCCGGGCATGCGTACCGCGCGTTCGCGTAGCCACTTGGTCGCCACCCACTTTTCGCCGGCCAGGACCGGTGCGCCGGCATGCAGGCTGCGTGTCATTGGATGCGGGCGGTCGTAGCTGAAGAACACCGCATTGCCTTTGACGGCGGCAACGTCCAGGTGCGCATCGGGAAAGCGCGTGGCGCCGCCGCGTTCCGGCGTGTTGAGATACATCACCAGCGATGCGACGCGTTGGCCGCCGGCCTGCAGCAACACCGGCGTGCCGGCGGCCGCGGGGTCGAAGTAATCGTAGTGCGGTTGATACTCGGCGCCGGTGGCATAGCGCAACACCTGCAGTCCTTCGCCGTGGTCCACGGGCCAGTCGAGCAGGCGGGCGATGCGTGCTTCGATGCGTTGGCACAGCGCATCCTGCCCCAGCTGCAGGCACATGCTGTGGCTGGTGCGTGCGGCATGCACGATCTGCGCGCCGTTGTCGTTGTCCACCGTGCGCGAACGCGCCAGGCGTGGCTGCGCCAGTGCGATCAATGCCTCGCATTCGGCATCGGACAGGAAATCGCCCAGCACCGCCACGCGCGGCAGCAACAGGCTGACCAGCACGCGCACCTGGCGATCGCCCAGGTCCAGCAACGAGGCATCGTTGTGCTGCAGCACTGCCGGCACGCGCACCGGCACCGGCAGGCCATGGGTCTGCGCGTGCTGGTGGATGTGGTCGCGCAGCAGGGCCTCGACTGCGTCGATGGCGTCCTGTTCGTTCCAGCCCTGATCCAGGAGCGGCTGTAGCGCTTGTTCGGGCGGCTGGCCGGTCATTGCCTGCGCAATGATCCAGTCGCCCAGGGCAGCGGGGATGGGAGGCGGAGTCATCCTCCTACAGTGCATGTCAATGTGTGGCAGACATGTGTCAATTGTGTCGTCGTAAGACAAATGAAACAGACAGCCCCTATAAAAGTTACGGGGATCTTGAACGTGCTCGCCACTGCAGTGAGCGGAACGCAACCAATTCTTGACGACTCCTCTTCATACCGGACCTTCCTTGACCTGGAGATCAGCCGCATGTCCGTTCGCAATAGCAGCAAGACACTTCTCATGACCTTTGGTACCGCGCTGGCCTTGTCGGCCTGCGGTGGTGGTGCCGATCGTGTCGCCTCGCCCGGCGAGGGCGCATTTCCGCCGGCACCGACGCCGGCTCCCGCACCGACCCCGGCGCCCACGCCTGCACCGACGCCCGCTCCGGCACCGACCGGCCCGGCCGCCGATTGCCCGACCGGTTTCTCCAACGTCGGCACCATCGCCAACAACACGCTGCGCGCCTGCCAGCTGCCGGACACCATCAACGGCAACCTGGTGGTGCCGGCACGTGCGGGCACGGCGTATTCGATCAGCGGGCGCGTCAACGTGGGCACCGACCGCGGCGGCAACGCCATCGCACCGGCCGCCGGCAGCACGCAGGGCATCCTGACCATCGAGCCGGGCGTGACCCTGTTCGGTTCGGCGGGTAGCGACTACATCGTGGTCAACCGCGGTTCGCAGATCTTTGCCGAAGGCAGCGCCACCGCCCCGATCGTGTTCACCGCGCGCCAGGCGCTGGAGGGCCAGGTCAGCGCCAACACCATCGGCTTGTGGGGCGGCATCGTGGTGCTGGGCCGTGCGGCCATCAACAACTGCCCGGGCACCACGGTCTCCGGTACGCCGGAATGCCAGGCGCAGGTGGAAGGTACCAATGCGTTCTACGGCGGCAACAGCGCCACCGACAACAGCGGCTCCATGCGCTACCTGCGGGTGATGTATTCGGGCTTCGAAATTTCGCCCAACAACGAGCTGCAGGGCATCACCCTGGCCGGCGTGGGCAGCGGCACGCGCCTGGATCATGTGCAGATCCACAATAGCTCCGACGACGGTATCGAATGGTTCGGTGGCACCGTCAACGGCAGCCACATCGTGATCACCGGCGCCGACGACGATTCGCTGGATACCGATGCCGGCTGGAACGGCGCCCTGCAGTTCGGCATCGTGGTGCAGCGCGCCGGTGGCGGCGACCGCATAAACGAGTGGAGCAGCCTGCGCCGTCAACCGTACTCGCGCCCGAAGGTGGCCAACTTCACCTACGTGGGCAATGCGCGCGCCGGTGCGGCGATCATGCTCAACCAGGGCACGCAGGCCGCGTTCTACAACTCGGTCGTCACGCGTCCGGCCGGTGGCAGCGGTGATGGCCTGGTGTGCTTCAACCTGGCCGATGCCGACACGCTCGGGACCTTCAACTCGGTGTTCTTCGCCTGCCCGACGGCTTTCGGCAGCGACGCGCGTGCGGCCACCCAGTTCGCGGCCGGCACCAACAACGTCGCCAACGGTGTGTCCACGTTGCAGAACACCTTCGTCAATGGCGCCAACGAAAGCGCCGTGCCGGCCTTCCAGGGCTTGAATGGGGTGAGCAGCTTCTTCCAGCAGGTGAACTACATCGGTGGCGTGCGCGATGCCAACGACACCTGGTGGCAGGGCTGGACCTGTGGCCTGACCGCCGATCGTCCCTGCTGAGGCACAGCATCGCAAGGCAGCCCGTGCGGCTGCCTTGTGATGCGTCCAGCTTCATCTTTCAGTTGCCAGGGCTCCCACGATGCGAACCTCCGCTGTCGCCCGTCTCTCGCGGACGGGCCTGTCTCTTTCCATTTCCACCTTGCTGTTTTCCGGCGCTGCGCTGGCGCAGTCGACCACCACCGATGCCGGCTCTGCCAGCGGCAGTAGCAGCACCGCCACCAGTGCGCCCAAGCAACTCGACCAGGTCGTGGTGCGCGGCGAGTACATTCCCGAACCGATGCTGCAGACCTCGGAGGTGGCATCGTTCGTCACCCGTGAGGACATGGAGCGCACCGGCGACAGCAGCGCGGCGGTGGCGCTGACGCGTGTCACCGGGCTGAGCCTGTCGCGCGGCAAGTACGTGTATGTGCGCGGCCTGGGCGAGCGTTATTCGTCGGCATTGTTCAACGGCTCGCCGTTGCCCAGCCCCGAGCCGATGCAGCGCGTGGTGCCGCTGGATCTGTTCCCCAGCGACGTGCTGGCCAGCGTGACCGTGCAGAAAACCTATTCGGCCGATTATCCGGGCGAATTCGGCGGTGGCGTGATCGATCTGCAGTCGATGGCGGTGCCGGACAAACCGTTCCTGTCGCTGACCGTGGGTGGCGGCGTCAACAGCGTCAGCACCGGCGAAAAAGGCCTGACCTATTACGGCTCCGGCGATGACGAATGGGGCTACGACGATGGCACCCGCAAGCAGCCTGCCGCGTTGCGCGATGCGATCCAGAGCGGCCGGCGCGTGGATCTGGGCAGTTTCTCGCGCGAGGACATCCGCCGTATCGGCCGCAGCTTGAACGACGCCAACCTGTATGTGCTGCAGGAAAAGGACAGCATCGCCCCGGACGTCAATGTCGGCGGCAGTGCCGGTTACAGCATGGACGTGGGCGAGGCCAAGCTGGGCATCATCGCGGTGGCCAGCTACGACAACGAGTGGCGCACCCGCACCGGCAAGCAGCAGGACGGCATCTTTGTCGGCGATACGGTCGAGTTCAACTCCAACTACGACTTCGCCACCACCCGCAACAACGTGCGCACCAACGGCATGCTGGGCCTGGGCTGGGAGTACGGCCGCCACACCATCGGCTGGACCACCTTGTATGTGCACGATGCCTTGAAGGTGGCACGCAGCCGTGCCGGCCGCGATGAGCTGGCCGGTTTCGATGTGCGTGACGACAACACCGAGTGGTACGAGCGCCAGCTGATCAACAACCAGCTGCGCGGCACGCACGCGTTCGGCGAGTACGACGATCTCAAGATCGAATGGCGCGCAGCGGTGGCCAATGCCAGCCGCGATGTGCCATACGAAACCGGCATTCGCTACGAGTTGCTCGATGGCTACTGGGCGCATGATGCCTCGCGCGTGCAGAACTACACCCGCTTCAGCAAGGTCGACGACAAGGTGGCCAGCGGCGGGGTGGATGTGACCTGGCGTTTGCCGATCGAGCACGACTTCACCGTCAAGGGCGGTCTGGCCTATCTGGACAACGACCGCAGCGCGTGGAGCCGCGAGTTCCGCTTCCTGGCGCTGGACGGCCCGCTGCCGTTCTACAACCAGTTCCAGCGTGTGGATCACCTGATCTCCGATTACAACCTCAGCAACGATCTGCTGCGCCTGCGCGAGACCACCGGCAGCTTCGGTGCGGCCGCGTACGATGCGACCCTGAAGGTCAAGGCGGCGTATCTGCAGGCCGAGGGTGAGATCGTGCCGACCCTGCGCGCCACCGTCGGTGTGCGCTACGAAGACGCCACCCAGGCGGTGCATCCGTACGACATCTTCACTGGCGTGCGCCAGGACAGCGTGGCACCGCTGGAGAACAGCTACGCGCTGCCATCGGCCACGGTGACCTGGAATTTTGCCGAGAACCAGCAGCTGCGCTTTGGTGCGTCCAAGACCATCGCGCGCCCGCAGTTCCGCGAGATGGCGCCGCAGCAGTATCTGGACCCGGATATCGATCGCCAGTTCTTCGGCAACCCGTTCCTGGTCGATAGCGAGCTGGTCAACCTGGATGCGCGGTACGAGTGGTTCTTCGAGCCGGGCGAGTATTTCACCGTCGGCGCGTTCTACAAGAGCATCGACAAGCCGATCGAAGCCATCGTCAACGACGCGCCCGGCGGCGGCATCGTGCAGAGCTTCATCAATGCGCCCGAGGCCACCTTGTACGGCATCGAGCTGGAGGCCAAGAAATATCTGGACCTGCCGATCGCGGCCGACTGGTGGGGCGACAAGCGGGTGTTCGTGTCCGGCAACTACACGCGCACCAAGTCGGAGGTGAGTGCCAGCGATGGCGACACCGTGCAGCCGTTCGGCTTCACCGCACCGGTGCAGGCGACCTTGTTCATCCGCGATGGCTCGGCCTTGCAGGGGCAGTCCGATGACATCGCCAACCTGCAGATCGGTGTGGAAAGCGAGAGCACCCATAGCCAGGCCACCTTGATCGCCAACTATGTCGGCGAGCGGGTGTCCGCGCGTGGCCGGCCGGGGCAACCGGATTACATCGACAAGCCCGGCACCTCGCTGGATCTGGTGATCAAGAAGGGCCTGGTATGGTCGGGCAATACGCTGTCGTTGAACTTCGCCGCACGCAACCTGCTCAAGACCAAGTACCAGGAATATCAGAGCCTGGGCAGCAATCGGGTGGACCTGTACGAGTACCAGCCCGGGGTGACGTATGACCTGAGTGTGACAGCGCGCTTCTGATTCGACGCCCGCTGCCGGTATCGCAAACGCCCGCCCTGCCTCGCATGGCGGGCGTTTGCATCTGGGTCTGTGTCGCCGTGTGTCGGACTGTGTCATCACTTTCTTCGAACTGACACATTGCTGCCGCATTCTGTCATCCGACCGCAATCCTGAGACGGATGTCCGCTTTGCAGCGCGCTTTGCCCTCCTTGAAACCCCTGATGTCGGCGCGCGGCCGCAGCGCACTGGCCTGCGTGCTGCTGGCCTTGCTCGCGTTGCAGTGCGCGCGCGTGATGTGGTTGGTGATCGCCCCGATCGGGCCGTTGGGCACCACCCAGGTCACCACGCCTGCACAGGCGGAATTGCCGGTACTGCGCCGCGATGTGTTCTATCGCAGCGTTGCGGAGGCGAGTAGCGACGGCATCGTGTTGCATGGCGTACGCGCGGGTGGCGCGCAAGCGGCTGCGTTCCTGAGCAGCGGCGACGGCAGGCAGGGGGCGTATCGCATCGGCGATGGCGTGGTGGCTGGCGTGACGGTGCAGGCGATCGCGAGCGATCACGTGCTGCTGCGTACCGGTAGCGGCGTGCGACGTCTGGCCTTGGTGGAATCCACCGCGTCTGCGGCGGCCACATCGCCGGCAACGACCACGACTGCAGCAGCGGGCGGCGCACCTGCGGTGACGTCGAATGTCGGCACCGCGGCCGGCACGGCCACGGCGGCGGCCGTCGACCCGCAACAACTGCTGACCACCGCCGGCCTGCGTGCAAGCGAAGACGGCAGTGGCTTCACCGTGATGCCGCGCGGCGATGGTGCGCTGCTGCGCCAGGCCGGCCTGGCGCCGGGCGATGTGCTCACCCAACTCAATGGCCGCACGCTCGATGCCGAACACCTGCGCGAGCTGCAGGACGAACTGCGCGATGGCCAGGCGGCCACGCTGACCTACCGCCGCGACGGCCAGACCCACACCATGACCTTGAAGCGCCCGCAATGACTGCTGCCCGCCCCAGATGGCTGTTTTCGGCCACGTTGTTGCTCGCCCTGCCGGCGGTGCCGATGCTGTCGCTGCATGCCGCCGATGCGCCGGCCGTGCGCCTGCAGGATGTGGACCTGCGCGCCTTCATCCAGGATGTGTCGCGTGCCACCGGCATCACCTTCATCGTGGACACGCGCGTGCAGGGCACGGTCAACGTGGCGCGTGCGCAGGCGATGTCGGAACAGGATCTGCTCGGCATGCTGCTGGCGGTCTTGCGTGCCAATGGCTTGATCGCGGTGTCCAGCGGGCCGTCGACCTACCGCATCATTCCCGACGATACCGCTGCACAGCAGCCGGCCAGCGCCGCCAACGGCAACCTGGGATTTGCCACGCAGGTGTTTACCCTGCAGCGTGTGGATGCGCGCAGCGCCGCGGAGATCCTCAAGCCCTTGATCGGGCGCGGCGGCGTGATCATGGCGATGCCGCAGGGCAACAGCCTGTTGATTGCCGATTACGCCGATAACCTGCGCCGCGTGCGCGGCCTGGTCGCGCAGATCGACACCGACCGTGCGGCGATCGACACGGTGAGCTTGCGCAATAGCTCTGCGCAGGAACTGGCGCGCACGCTGACCTCGCTGTTCGGGCAGGGGGGCGAGCGCAGCAATGTGCTGTCGGTGTTGCCGGTGGAAAGCAGCAATTCGCTGATCGTGCGCGGCGACCCGGCGCTGGTGCAGCGGGTGGTGCGCACCGCGGTGGATCTGGACGGGCGTGCCGAACGTCGCGGCGATGTCAGCGTGGTGCGGCTGCAGCACGCCAGCGCCGAGCAATTGCTGCCGGTGTTGCAGCAGCTGGTCGGGCAGACCCCGGGCAACGAGGCGCAGCCCGGGCAGGACACGCGCTCCAACGCGGTGGATGTGGCCGCCGCTGCTGCGGGCGCTGCACAGACGCAGGTGATCACACCGGCCGCCGGCAAGCGCCCGGTGATCGTGCGCTACCCCGGCTCCAACGCCTTGATCATCAATGCCGACCCGGAAACCCAGCGTGCCTTGATGGATGTGATCCGTCAGCTGGACGTGCATCGCGAGCAGGTGCTGGTCGAAGCGATCGTGGTGGAGATCTCCGACACCGCCGCCAAGCGTCTGGGTGTGCAGCTGTTGTTGGCCGGGCGCAATGGCACGGTGCCGTTGATCGCCACGCAGTACAGCGGCGCCTCGCCGGGCATCGTGCCATTGGCCGCAGCGGCGGCCGGCACGCGCAGCAACAACGGCGACGACGATTCGGTGCTGGAACAGGCGCGCAATGTGGCCGCGCAATCGCTGCTGGGCCTGAGCGGCGGCCTGATCGGGCTGGCCGGGCAAAGCAACGATGCGGTGTTCGGCATGATCATCGATGCGGTCAAGAGCGACACCGGCTCCAACCTGTTGTCGACCCCGTCGATCATGACCCTGGACAACGAGCAGGCGCGCATCCTGGTCGGGCAGGAAGTGCCGATCACCACCGGCGAAGTGCTGGGCGCGGCCAACGACAACCCGTTCCGCACCATCCAGCGCCAGGACGTGGGCGTGGAGCTGGAAGTGCGCCCGCAGATCAATACCGCCGGCGGCATCACCCTGGCGATCAAGCAGGAAGTCTCGGCGATTGCCGGGCCGGTCAGCGCGCAGTCGTCGGAGCTGGTGTTCAACAAGCGCCAGATCGAAACCCGCGTGGTGGTGGAAAACGGCGCCATCGTCGCGCTCGGCGGCCTGCTCGACCAGAACGACCGGCAGACCGTGGAGAAGGTGCCGCTGCTGGGCGATGTGCCCGGGCTGGGCGCGCTGTTCCGGCACAAGTCGCGCAATCGCGACAAGACCAATTTGATGGTGTTCATCCGCCCGACCATCATCCGCGACGCGGCCGATGCGCAGCGCATGACCGCGCCGCGCTACACCTATCTGCGCGATCGCCAGTTGGCCGATGGCGACCCGGAAGCCGCGCTCGATGCGTTGGTGCGCGACTACCTGCGTGCGCAGCCGCCGCAGCTGCCGGCCGCGCCATCGTCGGCCGTGCCCGCACCGGCAACAACGCCTGCGCCCGGCGCGCGTCCCGCGCAGCGCTGATGCCATGAACACCGCGCGCGCCAGCATTTCCTACGCGTTTGCCAAGCGCCACGGCGTGGTGCTGCTGGGCAGCGACAGCGCCGCGCAGATCGGCCTGCGCGAAGGCGGCGACGTGCAGGCGCTGATCGAGCTGCGGCGTGCGCTGGGCATGCCGTTGCAGGTGCGCACGCTGGCGCCGTCGGTGTTCGACCGGCATGTGTCGGAGATCTACGCCGATGCCGGCATGGATCAGGGCGTGCAGGTCGAGGCGCTGGACCTGCACGGCAGCCTGGATTCGTTGATCGACGACATCCCCACCGCCGATCTGCTCGACAGCCAGGACGATGCGCCGATCATCCGCCTGATCAACGGCATCATCGCCGAGGCCGCGCGCCTGGGCGCCTCGGACGTACATCTGGAGTCCTACGAATCGCGGCTGCGCGTACGCCTGCGCGTGGATGGGGTGATGCGCGAGGCGGCCACCTTGCCCGGACGCATCGCGCCGTTGCTGGTGTCGCGGGTCAAGGTGATGGCGCGGCTGGATATCGCCGAAAAACGCATCCCGCAGGATGGCCGCGTGTCGCTGGTGATGGGCGCCAAGGCACTGGACGTGCGCGTGTCCACGCTGCCGACGCGCAGCAGCGAGCGGGTGGTGCTGCGCATCCTGGACAAGGAGCAGGGCACCTTGTCGCTGGCCCAGTTGGGCATGCCACCGGCGGTGATGCACACCGTGCAGCGCGCCCTGCAGGTGCCCAACGGCATCGTGCTGGTGACCGGGCCGACCGGCTCGGGCAAGACCACCACCCTGTATGCGGCGCTGAGCCTGCTCAACGATGGCTCGCGCAACATCCTCACGGTGGAGGACCCGGTGGAATACGCCATCGACGGCGTCGGCCAGACCCAGGTCAATGCACGTGTCGGCATGACCTTCGCGGCCGGCTTGCGCGCCATCCTGCGCCAGGATCCGGACGTGGTGATGATCGGCGAAATCCGCGACGCCGAGACCGCGCAGATCGCCGTGCAGGCCAGCCTCACCGGCCACCTGGTGCTGTCCACCGTGCACACCAACGATGCGGTGGGCGCAGTCACGCGGCTGCGCGACATGGGCATCGAACCGTTCCTGCTCGCGTCGAGCCTGCGGCTGATTCTGGCGCAGCGCCTGGTCCGTCGCCTGTGCACGCAGTGCCGCGCACCGCGCCTGCTGGATGCCAGCACGCGGCAGATGTTGCAGGCGCCCGACGATGCAACCATCTACGCCGCCGTGGGCTGCGCGGCCTGCCACCACAGCGGTTATGCCGGGCGCGTGGGCATTTACGAAGCCATCGCGGTGGACGATGCGATGCGCCGCCTGATCGGCGACAACGCCGACGAGGATGCCCTGGCGGCAGCGGCCTTCGCACGCGCAGCGCGCCTGGGCGATGCCGCGCGCGCCGCTGTGCTGCAAGGCCTCACCACGCTGGAAGAAGCGCTGCGGGTCACCCGCCAGCAGGACGATGCGCATGCCGCGGTTTGACTACACCGTGCTCGACCTGCATGGGCACAGCCGTCAGGGCGTGATCAGCGCGGACACGGTACAGGCTGCGCGTGCGCAACTGGAGCAGCGGCAGTGGGTGCCGGTACGCGTGGAGGCGGCGGTGGCGGCCAGCAGCGTGCGTCCGGCGCGTTTCAGCGGCAAGGATCTGGTGCTGTTCACCCGGCAACTCGCCACGCTGGTGGAAACCGCGCCGCTGGAAGAAGCGCTGCGCACCATCGGCACGCAATCCGAGCGGCGCGGCGTGCGCCGGGTCACCGGCCAGACGCACGGGCTGGTGGTCGAGGGCTTCCGCCTGTCCGATGCGATGGCGCGCCAGGGCATGGCGTTTCCGCCGCTGTACCGCGCGATGGTGGCCGCGGGCGAGAGTGCCGGTGCGCTGCCGCAGGTGCTGGAGCGCCTGGCCGACCTGCTGGAGCGGCAGGCGCAGGTGCGCAGCAGGCTGCAGTCTGCGTTGGTGTATCCGGCGGCGTTGGCCCTGACTGCCGGTGCGGTGGTCATCGTGCTGATGACCTTCGTGGTGCCCAAGGTGGTGGACCAGTTCGATTCGATGGGCCGCGCATTGCCATGGCTGACGCGCGCGGTGATCGGCGTGTCTAACTTCCTGTTGCATGCAGGCATTCCGTTGCTGGTGGCACTGGTCATTGCGGTGATCGCAGCGCTGCGCCTGCTCAGGCGCCCGGAGTTACGCCTGGCGGCCGACCGTACGGTGCTGCGCGCGCCCTTGCTCGGCCGGTTGATCCGCGACCTGCACGCCGCACGCATGGCGCGCACGCTGGCGATCATGGTCAACAGCGGGCTGCCGCTGATGGAAGGCCTGATGATCGCCGCGCGCACTGTCGACAACCGCGCCTTGCGGCTGGCCACCGACAACATGGTCACGGCAATCCGCGAGGGCGGCAGCCTGGCCGCGGCGATGAAGCGCGCCGGCGTGTTTCCACCGACGCTGCTGTACATGGCCTCCAGCGGCGAAAACAGCGGGCGCCTGGCGCCGATGCTGGAGCGCGCCGCCGATTATCTGGAGCGCGAGTTCGCGTCGTTCACCACCGCGGCGATGAGCCTGCTGGAGCCGGCCATCATCGTGCTGCTCGGCGGGGTGGTGGCGGTGATCGTGCTGTCGATCCTGCTGCCCATCCTGCAATTCAACACCCTCGCGCTTGGTTGAGCGCGGCCGCCCATCCCTGGAGATCCTCATGCAGTCCATCCATCACCGCCAACGTCCTTGCTCGCTGTCCTCGCAAGCGCGAACGCGCGGCTTCACCCTGGTCGAGTTGATGGTGGTCATCGTCATCATCGGCCTGCTGGCCACGGTGGTGATGATCAACGTGATGCCCAGCCAGGACCGCGCCATGGTCGAGAAGGCGCGTGCCGACGTGGCGGTGCTGGAGCAGGCGCTGGAGACCTATCGCCTGGACAACCTCAGCTACCCGAGCACCGAACAGGGCCTGCAGGCCTTGCTCAATGCGCCGAGCGGATTGACCCGGCCCGAGCGCTATCGCCAGGGCGGCTATATCCGCCGCCTGCCGGAAGATCCGTGGGGCCATGCGTATCAATACCGCCGCCCGGGCCGCAGTGGTGGCTTCGACGTCTACTCGTTCGGTGCCGATGGTGCCGAAGGCGGCGACGCCGACAATGCCGATGTCGGCAACTGGCGCTGAGTCGCAGCGGTGCTCGCGCAACCGGCCATGGCAAGGCAAGCACGGGCATGTGCGTCGCGGGCGCAGGCGCGCGGCTTCACCCTGCTCGAACTGCTCGCCGTCCTGGTGATCACCGCACTGGCCAGTACGCTGGTGGTGCTGACCTTGCCCGATACGCGACGCGACCTGCACGACCAGGCCGATGCATTGGCCAGTGCCCTGCTGCACGCACGCGACGAAGCCATCCTGAGCCTGCGCATGGTCGAGGTGACCGTGGATGCAGGTGGCTACAGGTTCCGCCGCCAGGCGCAGCAACGCTGGGTGCCGCTGGATGAAAAACCGTTCGCCGCGATGCGCTGGCCTGCCGGCGTGCAGACGCAGTTGCCGGTGGGCGGGACGCAGTTGAGCGTGCGCTTCGATCCCACCGGTGCGGCCACGCCGCAACGCATCGCGCTGGCCGACGGCCAGCAGCAGCTGCAGGTGGTGGTGGACGCCGCCGGCGTGGTACGGGTCGATGCGCCCCTGCGGTAATCCCCATGCCTGCGCCGGGTTTTCGCTGCTCGAACTGATGGTCGCGCTGGCGATCTTCGGCATGGCCGTGGTTGGCCTGCTGAACCTGTCCGGCGAAAGCACGCGCACCGCGGTGGTGCTGGAAGAGCGCGCCCTGGCTGCGGTGGTTGCGGAGAATCAGGCGATCGACGCAATGCTGGCGCCCACCGCCGCAGCAGTGGCGCCGGCGAACGGGCAGGAAATGCTGGGCGGACGCAGCTGGGACTGGCGGCGTACGTCGATGCCGGCCGGCAGTACCGGCATCGTGCGCATCCAGGTGCAGGTGCGCGCTGCAGCGCAGGCGCAGGAAATCGCCAGCCTCAGCGTCTTGCGGAGCGCCGAATGATGCGTGTACGTCGCAGCGCAGCGGGCAGTCGTGGCAGCGCGGGCTTTACCTTGATCGAGCTGCTGGTCGCCCTGGCGGTGTTCGCGCTGGTGGCAGTCGCGGCGGTGGTGGTGATGCGCCAGAGCATCGACCAGCGCGATGCAGTGCGTGCACGTTTGCAGCAGGTCCGCGAGTTCCAGCTTGCACATGGCCTGTTGCGCAGCGACCTGCAGCAGGCCGCAGTGCGGCGCACGCGCAACAGTGAGGGCGGCGCTGCACGCACCGCGTTCATCGCCAGCCCGCCCGGTGTGCCGGGGCCGCTGTTCGGATTTGTGCGACGCGGCTGGAGCAATCCGGATCAGGCGCCGCGCGCGTCGCTGCAATACGTGGAATACCGCGTGGTCGATGGACGCCTGGAGCGCAGTGCACGCCCCGCACTCGACGGTGCAATCGCCGGTCCGCCGCAGGTGGTGTTGCGTGGGGTGCGCTCGGCGGTGGTCGGGTTCCATTATCGCGCGCAGTGGAGCGATGGCTGGAGCGGCGGGCTCGACGCGCTGCCGGATGCGATCTCGCTGGAGCTGGACCTGGAGCAATGGGGCCGCGTGCGCCAGTTGTTCCTGCTGCCGGAGGGGCGCGGATGAAGACCTTGAACGCATGCAGGCAGCAACGCGGCGTCGCACTGCTGACGGTGCTGTTGCTGGTGGCGGTGATGACGTTGCTGATGGTCGCAGTGCTGGACGATCTGCGCTTTGGCCTGCGCCGCAGCGGCAATGGCGAGGCGATGACGCAGGCGCAGTGGTATGCGTTGGGCACCGAAACCATCGCCCGGCAACGCCTGCAGGCACTGGCCAGGCGCGACCCGATGCGTACCACGCTGGAGGGTGGCTGGAACGATCAACCGGTGACCTTTCCGCTGGACGACGGCGCAGTGAGCGTGCGGCTGCGCGACCGCGGCGGCTGCTTCAATCTCAACAGCGTGGTCGCCGGTGCGCCCGAGCAATGGCAGCGCAGCGACGACGGCGCAGCGCAGTACCGCGCCTTGCTGGCGGTGCTGGGCATCGCACCGCAACAGGCGCAGGCGCTGACCGATGCGCTGGTGGACTGGATCGACAGCGACAGCCAGCCCGGTGCGCAGGGCGCCGAAGACGATCGCTACCTGCAATCGGCAGTGCCGTTGCGCAGCGGGGCGACCCTGCTGGCGGGCGTCAGCGAGCTGCGTGCCATTGCCGGCTACACGCCGCAGGTGATCGCGCAGTTGCGGCCGCATGTGTGCGCACTGCCGGAGGCGCGGCTGTCGCCGGTCAACATCAATACGTTGCGTCTGCAGGATGCGCCGGTGCTGGTGGCGCTGACCGAAGGCGCCCTGGAGTTGCCGGCCGCGCGCCGCGTCATCGCCGCGCGGCCGGCCGGCGGATGGCGCGACGTCAAAACCTTCCTGAGCCAGCCAGCGCTGATCCAGGCCGAGCTGTCCAATGCAGTGCTGGAACAGATCGAATTACGTACCCGTTATTTCTCCCTCTACAGCCAGGTCGACCACGCCGACGCACAAGTCGTGCTGGACGCCTTGCTGCAGCAGGATCCTGCCGGGCGCGTGCGGCTGGTGGCGCGCCAATGGAGTTTCGACGAATGAGTACCACCTTGCTGTTGCTGCCCGCCGATGCCACCGCGCACGCGATCGCCGTGCGTGTGGACGCGCATGGCCAGGTACTGTCGCAGCGTGTGGCCAGCGCGCCGTATGAACCGTCCGCACGCACAGTGCTGGTGGTGCCGGGCGTGGATGTGCATCTGCGCTGGCTGAGCCTGCCTGGCCGCAGCATCGCGCAGTCGGTCGCGGCCGCGCGCCTGCAACTGGCCGAACATCTGGCTGTGGAGACGTCGGCCCTGCATGTGGTGATCGCCGATCGCAGCGAGGCCGATGGCACGCGCCTGGTCGCTGCGGTGGATGGCGCAACAATGCAGCAGTGGTTGGCGCGCGCAGCGCAGCTGGGCGTCGTCCCCGATGCGGTGGTGCCCGATTGCCTGTTGCTGGAGCCCGCCGCGGACGCTGCGGCGGCAGTGGTGGACTGGGACGGTCGCTGGCTGATCCGTGGCGCAGGCCTGGCCTGCAGCCTGGAGCCGGAGGCTGCGCGCATGCTGCTGGGCGCGCGCGCGCCGGCACAGCCGCCAGCGCACGACACCGCGCACGCCATTGCCTGCCTTGCACAAGGCGCCACGCGCGCACCGATCAACCTGCTGCAACACGCGTTCGCTGCGCGGCCGGCCGCGCAGCACACGGTCACTACGCGCCGTCTTGCGGCGCTGGCCGCACTGGTACTGCTGTCGCCGCTGGTGCTGGTGCTGGCGCAGACACTGCGCTACGAAATCGGCGCGCGCCTGCTGCAATCGCGCGCCGCCGCGCAGTTGGGCGTGCGCGATGCAGCGGCGCTGCCGGCCGCGCTGCAGGCACGCCGGCATACCGGGGCAGCGGCCGATCGCCTGGCCATGCAGCTCGGCGACTTGTTCGCAGCGGTCGATGCCATGCCGGCGGCGGAACTGGATCAGATCGACTATCACGCCACCCAGCCGCTGCGCGGCACCCTGCTGCACGCCGATGGCGCCAGCCTGCAACAGCTGTCCACGCGGCTGGCCGGGCAGGGGTGGCAACTGCAGCCCGGCAGCAGCCAGGGCGAGGACGATCGCCTGCGGACGCCGTTCGCGCTGGAGCCATTGCGATGACTGCACCTATGCAACGCGGCATGCAGTGGTGGCAGACGCGTGCGCCGCGCGAGCGGCTGATGCTGGGCGTGATGTGCGCTGCCGTGGCCGCGTTCGTCGCCTGGTATGCGCTCTACACCCCGTTGCGGCACTGGCGTGCCCAGGCGCAGGCGCGCTATGCCGCTGCGGCGCAGCTGGTGCTCGATGCATCTGCGCAGGCATCGGCGAGCAGGCGTACCGCTGCTCCTGGTACGGCGGCACTGAACGAGCTCATCGCAAGCAGCGCACGCGAAGCCGGCGTCGGCATCACCGCCCAGCAGCGCAACGCAGCGGGCGGGGTGGACGTGCAGATCGATGCGGTCAGCGCCGCCAGCTTGTTCGGCTGGCTGGAGCGGCTGCGCCAGGCGCATGACCTGGCGCCGACGCAGCTGAGCATCGTGCGCGACCAGGGCCAACTGCGGGTACGCTGCGGGTTTACGGAGCCTGCACCGTGACGCGCCTGCGTTGGACCCTGGTCTTTTTGTTGATGGTGGGCGTTGCGCTGCTGGCATGGCTGCCCCTGCGCCTGGTGTTGCCACGCGAGGGCTTGCCGTTCTCGGCGCTGGACGTGGAGGGGCCGGTGTGGGCCGGCACCTTGCGGCAGGTGCAATGGCAGGGCATCGCCTTCGGCGATGTCATGGTGCGGCCGCGCATCTGGCCGCTATTGCGTGGACAGCGCCAGGTGCACCTGCAGGCCCCGCAGCTGCAACTGCTGCTGGTGGATGGCGCGCAACACGGTATCGGCGATGCGCAGGGCCAGCTGCTGTTGCGCCAGCCGGCGGGCATGGCCTTGATCGATCTGGCGGTGGAGCTGCAGCAGGTGGATCTGCTGTTCGATGCCACCGGTTGCGTGCAGGCAGGTGGCCGGGTCGGCCTGCAACTGCTGGCGAGCGGGGCGGGCGAGCTGCCCGGTCTGCCGCCGTTGCGCTTGTCCGGGCAGCCGCGGTGCGTGGATGACAGCGTCGTGCTGAGTCTGCTGCCCGATGCACCGTTGCCTGCCGGCGTGCAGGCCGATGCACAGCTGCAAGTGTGGCGCGATGGGCGTTGGCAATTGCAGTCACGCATCGATCCGGGGCAGGACGAAGTGTTGGGCGTGGGCCTGCAGTTGCTAGGCTTTGCCGCCACCCCGGAGCGCAGCTTGTTGCGCATCGACCAGGGGCAATTGCGCTAGGACTGCTGTTACGCGCGGCGCGGCGAGAAATCTGTCGCCTGCACCATTAGCGTGCATGCCTGGTGGCTGGCGTCTTCATCGCGGCCGCTGCGGTGGCACACTTCATTGATCTGTTGACAACGTTGTCGGCGTAGGACCCTGCGTAGTCATTGCGCCAGTTGCTGGGTTGCTTCGATAAGGCAGAAGTGCTGCTTCCGATACACGGGAGCGTGCGGTATGGACTGTGATCCAGCCCGCAACGCGTGTGCTGCGGCCCACACATTCCGGACCCACCGGAATTGGTCTGGTTACCGGGGATTGGTCAGAGACTGGTCCTGTGACAACGATGCCCGCCACGCACCCAAATGATCCTTTGTGCACCGTCGAAGGTCTTGAAAAGCAGGGCTCAGACGCGTTCGCAGCCGCCGGTCAAACACTTTCGGCAGTGATTGTTGACAGGATCTTTTAAAGACCATAAGAATCAAATCCACTGAATTGGTATTTGCCAGTCAGGGCCGTTGATCAGCAATGGCATGCGATGTCCGTCCTGGGAGGGAGGCGGCATCGGCACCCACGGGGGGCCGTACGGGGTGCTCGCAGACAACAGATCGCAGGCGGTTCCGCACGTCCGGAACTGGTGGCCTGTGCGCGTGTGGGTGGGTTGCCCAGCGTCGTGATCTGTCTTTGCTGATCGATCGGAATGCCAGCCGCGTCGTCGTCCAGCCATTCCACCTCAGGATCTCCCATGTCACCTGTCCCGCGTGCCTCGTTGCGTTGTTGTTCGCCCTCCTCGCTGTCAGTCGCCATCGCGCTGTCGCTGCTTGCCTGCGGTGCCAGTGCGCAGACGCAACAATCGCCGCCGCCGGCATCGGCGCAGATCTCCCAGCTCGATACCGTCAAGGTCACCAGCTCCTACCAGAAGAGCCTGATCACCGCGATGGACAACAAGCGCGACGACGTGCGCATGACCGATGGCATCTCCGCACAGGACATCGGCAAGTTTCCTGCCGAGAACATCGCCGAGGCGATCCAGCGCATCCCCGGTGTGCAGATCTCCACCATCAACGGGCGCGGCTCCACCATCAGCGTGCGTGGTCTGGGCCCGCAGTATTCGGCCACCACCATCAACGGCCAGGTGATCAAGAGCGCCGACTTCACCGACGGGTTCCGCTACGACATCATCCAGCCGGAAGTGGCCGCCGGGATCGAGGTGATCAAGTCGCCCTCGGCGGACATGGATGCCGGTGGCCTGTCCGGCACGGTCAACATCAACACCACCAAACCGCTGGACTACCAGCAGACCAAGTTGCTGTTCTCGGCCAAGACCCAATATGCAGAGTTCGCCGGTGGCTCGCCCACGCCCAAGGGCGTGCTGACCTATATCGACCAGTTCAAGTTCGGCGGTGGCGATCTGGGCGTGTTCCTCAGTGCCGGCTACCAGAAGCTCAAGGACCGCGCCGATTATCTGTGGATCGACCGCTGGTACACGCAGGACACCGACGCCGGCACCTTGTACATCCCGCGTCGTCCACGCTATCGCTCGATCGAGCGCGAGACCACGCGCAAGATGTTCAATGGCGGCCTGCAGTGGAAGCCCAACGACCAGCTGGAGATGAACCTCACTGCGCTGTATTCGCAGGACAAGACCGCCAACGACATGAACCAGCTGGTGTACTCGTTCGAGCGCAGCCCGCTGACGGTGCTGCAGACCAACGGCCTGACCGCCACGCAGGTGTCGGCATCGGACTACTGGCTGGAAAACAACCGCCAGATCGAACAACACGATCTGTCCACACAGTTGCTCACCTACGACTTCAAATGGAAGGGCGATGCCTGGACGCTCAGCGGCGCGGCCAATTACACCCAGGGCAAGACCGACGAGAACGAACGCGCCGCGATCCTGGGCCGGATCCCCTCGGCGACGCTGCTGGATACCTCCAATCCCGACGCGATCTCGCTGACCACCGATGCCGACGCCACCGATGCCAGCGCCTGGGACAAGCGCAATCTGGTGCGCAGCGAGTACCCCAACGGCTCCATCCAGTCGCTCAGCAACAAGGAATGGTCGCTGCAGCTGGATGCCGAACGGTATCTGGAGCTGGGTGCGTTGAATGCGGTGCGCTTCGGTGCCAAATACCGCCGCGAAACCTTCGAGCGCGACGTGCGCCGGCGTGACTTCCTGTATCTGCTCAGGACCGGTGCGGTGTCGGGCTTCGACATGTTCCCGGAGCTGTCGGCCGCCAACAGCACGGTGAGCAACTTCCTCGACGGGCAGCTGGCCTCGCAGGACAGCTGGGTCACCCCGGATATCGCGGCCTACGCGCGCTCGCTGGCGGCGGCCGGCATCAGCGTGCCGGTGCTGTTCGCACCGCAGAGCAGCTACAGCATCGAGAACGACATTTCCTCGGCCTATGCGATGGCGCGCATCGATACCGACATCGGCAGCATGCGTCTGCGCGGCAACCTCGGCCTGCGCTACGAAAACACCAAGCGCACCACCGACACCTACCTGACCCAGGCGCAGGCTGCCAGCGACGACGCCAATGTGGTGATCGGCACCGCGCGCGCGCCGTACGAGTATTCCAACTGGTTGCCCAGCCTGAATCTGGTGCTGGACATGCGCGACGACCTGCTGCTGCGCTTTGCCGCCGCCAAGGTGCTGGTGCGGCCGATCCTGGACAGCAACACCGCCATCGCCTCGACCATCTCCACCGGCACCAATACCGGCGGCACCACCACCTATGTCGTCACCCAGGGCCAGACCGATCTGAAGGCACTGACCGCCGACCAGGCCGACCTGAGCCTGGAGTGGTACTACGGCAACGGTGGCGCGCTGACCGTGGCCGGCTTCTGGAAAAACATCAAGAACGGCACTTTCAACAGCATCGTCTGCCCGGCCGCCTTCAACGGCACCGCGCTGTCCAGCAATGCGGCCGGCGACTGCGTGGACAGTGGCGGCGATATCTACGAGATCACCGCCACCACCAACGACCCGAGCAAGGTCAAGATCCGCGGTTACGAACTGGGCTGGACGCAATCGCTGGATGCCTGGCTGCCGATCGACGGCTTCGGGGTGACCACCAACTTCACCCGGGTGATTCCGCAGCGCGATACCGATTTCCAGATCCGCAACCTGTCCGAGCAGACCTGGAACGCCACCGCGTACTGGGAGAGTGCGCATTATTCGGCGCGCGTTTCGCTCAACCATCGCAGCGAGTACGAACAGGACAGCAGCGACAGCTTCTTCGCGCGCGAAGGCCACACCATGAAGGCGCGCACCCAGCTGGATGCGGTGCTCGGCTATCAGGTCAACGACAGGCTGAGCTTCCAGCTCGGTGGCCTGAATCTCACCAACCGCACCGAGCAGGCCTACAAGGACATCGCCAGCCGCTGGCAGATGACCGGCGTCACCGGCCGCAGCTACTACCTGTCGATGCAGTGGGACATGCTGTGATGCCGGGCCAGCGAGCGCTGCGCCGGCAGGCATCGCTGCGGGTGGCAGCCAGCAGCGCAGGCATTGCCGCAGGTGTGATGGACGCGCGCCATGCAGTGGCCGCGCGCGCGCCGCATGCGTCACGGAGCGCGCCTGCGGTGCAGGCTGGCGGGCGCCATCATGCGCAGGCGTGAGTTCCTTGCCGGCAGCGTCTGCGCCTCGTCGCTGCTTGGCGTGCCGGCGCTGCTGTCTGGCGCGGCGAACGCTGTAGCGCCGCGCGCGGGCAGTGGCGGCACGCCGCGTCCCGCGCCACCGCCAGCGGGCACCGATGGCGCAGGCCAGTGGCTGGACCTGGACGAGGGCTGGCGCTTCCATGCCGGCGATCTGCCGCCGCCGCGCCTGCTGGCGCAGGACGAGACTTACGACAACGCCAAGGCCGGCCGCGCCTGGGGCGCAGCGGCGCCGGACTACGACGACACCGGCTGGCGACAGCTGCAACTGCCGCACGACTTCGTGGTGGAGCAGGCGGTGCGCGCCGACGCCAACATCGCGCAGGGCTATCGCCCGCGCGGCATTGCCTGGTACCGGCGCACGCTACGGCTAGACGAGTCCGTGCGCGGCCAGGCGGTGGAACTGCGTCTGGACGGCATCGCCAGCCATGCCACCGTGTGGGTCAACGGCATGCTGATGGCGCGCAGCTGGAGCGGCTACAACGGGCTGGTCATCGATCTCACGCCGGTCGCGCGCTACGGCAATGCCGTGAACAGCATCGCCATCCGCGTCGATGCCGAGGCGATGGATGGCTGGTGGTACGAAGGCGGCGGCATCTACCGGCACACCTGGCTGGTGCTGCGTGCGCCCTTGCATATCGCCGGCGATGGCCTGGCGGCGGCGCCGCGCGAAGGCCCGGGCGATCTCTGGCAGCTGCCGGTGCAACTGGACCTGGTCAACAGCGGCGAACAGCCTGCCGAGGCGTGGGTGGATGTGGCGCTGCGCGACCCAGACGGTGTTGTCGTGGCGAGTGGCGAGACGCAACTGCGCGTGGCTGCATTCGGTACCGTGCAGGCGGCCATCAGCATGTCGGTGCCGCAACCGCAGCGCTGGAGCGTGGACAGGCCGGTGCTGTATCGGGTGCAGGCCAGCGTGCGTGGCGCAGACGGCCGCAGCGACCGTGCCGAGTGCGAGATCGGCTTTCGCAGCCTGCGCTTCGATGCCGACCACGGCTTCTTCCTCAATGGCCGCCCGCTCAAGATCAAGGGCGTATGCCTGCATCAGGACCATGCCGGCGTCGGGGTGGCGCTGCCCGATGCCTTGCACGCGTTTCGCCTGCAGCGCCTGAAGTCGATGGGCTGCAATGCCATCCGCCTGCATCACGCGGTGGCACCGGAACTGCTGCAGGCCTGCGACCGGCTCGGCATGCTGGTGATGGCCGAGAACAGGCTATTCAATCCCGCACCCGAGTATGTGGCGCTGCTGCAGAACATGGTGCGGCGCCAGCGCAACCATCCCAGCGTGTTCCTGTGGTCGCTGCTCAACGAGGAGCCGCTGCAGGGCACCGCCACCGGTTACGCGATCATGGCGCGCGCTGCCAGCGCCGTGCGCGCGCTCGACGACAGCCGCCCGATCACCGCCGGCATGAACGACGGCATGTTCGCCACCCGTGGCGCGGCCGATGTGGTGGACGTGCTCGGCTTCAACTACCGCCAGTTCAACTACGACCGCGTGCATGCGGCGCGGCCGCGCACGCCGATGCTGTCCAGCGAGGACACCAGCGCGTTCCAGACCCGCGGCGCGTGGTTCACCGACCTGGACGCGCACGTGGTGGCCGAAGACGACAGCCTGGCCGCGGACTGGGGCAATACCCACCGCCGCGCCTGGCAGCTGATTGCCGAACGCCCGTTCGTCGCCGGCGGTTTCGTGTGGACCGGCTTCGATTATCGCGGCGAACCCACACCGTTCGAATGGCCGTCGGTGGGCGCGTTCTTCGGCATCATGGATCAATGCGGATTTGCCAAGGGGGCCTACTGGTTGCGCCGCGCGCTGTGGATCGACGACGCGCCGGTGCTGCACCTGTTGCCGCACTGGAACTGGCCGGGTCGCGAAAGCCGGCCGATCAAGGTGATGGCGTTCTGCAATGCCGCGCAGGTGGAGCTGTGGCTCAATGGCCGCTCGCTGGGCAAACAGGCGGTGGATCGCGCGCAGATGAATCAGTGGCAGGTGGACTATGCGCCGGGTGTGCTCGAAGCGGTGGCCTGGCGCGACGGCCGCGAGGTGGCGCGTACGCGGGTGGAAACCACCGGCGCAGCGGTTGCGCTGCGGCTCACGCCCGACCGCCCCCAGCTGCGCGGCGATGGCCGCGATGCGCAGCCGGTGACATTGGAAGCGGTGGATGCGCAAGGTCGCCACGTGCCCGATTGCAATGCAATGCTGACGCTGCAGATCAGCGGTGGCCGCTTGCTGGGGGTTGGCAATGGCGACCCGAATGCACACGCCGCCGATCAGGGCATGCAAGTGGCCCTGTTCAACGGGCTGGCGCAGGCGATCGTGCAGGCCGAGCGTGGCGCAGGCGTATTACGGCTGCAGGCGCGCAGCGCAGGCGTGCGCGATGCGGTGGTCGAGATCGCGTGCGTGACGGTGCCGCTGCCAGCCACGGTGCCGATCGTGGCGCCGGTGATGGTGGTCGAAAGCTGGCGCCACACCGCCGCCTTCGCGCAGCCGCCGGCGCCGGATCTCTCGCGCCGCCCCAACGACAACAACAGCTGGAGCAACACGTTGCCCGGCACCCTGGAAACCGCGCCCGAACGCGCCGGCTACGTGTTGTACCGCACCCGGTTCACGCCGTGGCAGGGCGTGCAGGCCCACGGCGGCATGCTCGACCTGGGCCGCCTCAGCGGGCCGGCGCAGGTGTTTCTGGATGGCCGTGCAGTGACGCAGGCGGCGGCCGGTACGCCGATCAAGTTGGCGCTTGCACCCGCAGCCGGCGCGCGCACGCTGGCGGTGATCCTGCAGGTCGCTGCGGATCAACCGTTTGGATTCCACGACGTCGTCACCGTGCAGTATCGGAACTCGCCATGATTACCTCATCGTTTTTCCCGTCCTCGCCCGCGCGGCTGTTCGCCGGCGCAGTGCTGGGCGCATTGCTCGCCATTCCCCTTACCGTGCTGGCCACACCACCCGCACAGGCGGTGCTGCAACGCCTGATCGACGCACGCGCCGCCCAGTTCGAGATGCGCGTGGCGCCGCGCGGCGACGGCGCGGACTGGTATCGCATCGATGCCGGCGGCGACACGGTGCGCATTGCCGGCTCCTCGCAGGTGGCCTTGGCGCGTGGCGCCTACGCTTATCTGGGCCAGGCCGGTGCAGCCTCGATGAGCTGGGAAGGCGACCGCGTGGCGCTGCCGGCGCAATGGCCGGCCTACAGCAGCGGCCAGGTGCGCACGCCGTTTGCGCATCGCGCCTATCTCAACACCTGCACCTACGGCTACACCACGCCGTTCTGGGACTGGCCGCGCTGGCAGCGCGAGATCGACTGGATGGCGTTGCACGGCATCGACATGCCGCTGGCGATGGAAGGGCAGGAGGCGATCTGGCAGGCGCTGTGGCGCGAGTTCGACGTGGGCGATGACGCGCTGGCGGAGTATTTCTCCGGCCCCGCATTCACCCCGTGGCAGCGCATGGGCAATATCGAAGGTTATCGCGCGCCGTTGCCGCAGCAATGGATCGACAGCAAGCGCGTGCTGCAGACGCAGATCCTCAGCCGCATGCGCGAGCTGGGCATGCAGCCGGTGCTGCCGGCGTTTGCCGGCTACGTGCCCAAGGCATTCGCGCAGGCGCATCCGAACGCGCGCATCTACCGCATGCGCGCCTGGGAAGGTTTCCACGAAACCTACTGGCTGGATCCGCGCGATCCATTGTTCGCCCAGGTCGCGCGCCGGTTTCTGGAGCTGTACACGCAGGCCTACGGTGCAGGCGAGTTCTATCTGGCCGACGCCTTCAACGAGATGCTGCCGCCGGTGGCCGACGACGGCAGCGACGTGGCCGCCGCCAAGTACGGCGACAGCATCGCCAACTCCGATGCCGCACGTGCCAAGGCCGTGCCGGCGGCGCAACGCGATGCACGCCTGGCCGAGTACGGGCAGGCCTTGTATCGCTCCATCGCGCAGGTCAATCCGCAGGCCACCTGGGTAATGCAGGGCTGGCTGTTCGGTGCCGACCGCGAGTTCTGGCAACCGCAGGCGATCGCCGCGTTTCTCGGCAAGGTGCCCGACGCGCACTTGATGGTGCTGGACATCGGCAACGACCGCTATCCCGGCACCTGGAAGTCCTCGCAGGCGTTCGACAACAAGCAGTGGATCTATGGCTACGTGCACAACTACGGCGCCAGCAACCCGGTGTACGGCGACTTCGCGTTTTATCGACACGATCTGCAGGCCTTGCTGGCCGATCCGGACAAACGCAATCTGCGCGGCTTTGGCGTGTTTCCGGAAGGGCTGCACAGCAACTCGGTGGTCTACGACTATCTCTACGCGCTGGCCTGGGAGGGCCCGCAGCAATCCTGGTCGCAATGGCTCACGCAATACACCCGCGCGCGCTACGGCCGCAGCGATGCGGCCTTGCTGCAGGCCTGGTCGGATCTGGAAGCGGGCATCTACCAGACCCGCTACTGGTCGCCGCGCTGGTGGAACAAGCGCGCCGGCGCGTATCTGCTGTTCAAGCGGCCGACCGCCGACATCGTCGGCTTCGACGACCGCCCCGGCGATCCGCAACGCTTGCGCCGCGCCATCAATGCTTTGCTGCAGCAGGCCCACCGCTATGCCGACGCGCCGCTGTACCGCTACGACCTGATCGAAGACGCACGGCACTACCTGAGCCTGCATGCCGACCGTCAATTGCAGGCGGTGGTGCAGGCCTACGACGCCGGCGACCTCGCGCGCGGCGATGCGCTGCTGGCACGCACCACGCAACTGGTGCAGGGGCTGGATGCACTGGTCGGCGGCCAGCACGAAACCCTGGCCGACTGGACCGGCCAGGCCGCTGCGGCCGCCGGCAACGATGCCGCACTGCGGCGTGCCTATGTCGGCAATGCACGTGCGCAGGTCAGCATCTGGGGCGGCGACGGCAACCTGGCCGATTACGCATCCAAGGCGTGGCAGGGCATGTACGCGGATTTCTATCTGCAGCGCTGGACGCGCTTTCTCGGCGCATACCGCGCCGCACGCAAGGCGGGCACACCGTTCGACGCAGCGACAGTCAACGCGCAGCTTGCCGCGTGGGAGCGCCAATGGGCCGCGCAGGACGAAGTGCCGAAGCGACAGCCACCCCGCGACCCACTGATCCTGCTACGCAGCTTGCTGGCGCAGGTGGACGCGCCTGATGGTTTGCAACGTGCGATGAAACACAATGTGCAAGGCAGTAGGCGCGATGCAATGCAAGGCATTGCCCAAGGTGACGTGCACGGCATGGCGCACGATGCCATTCGCAGCACCCCGCAAGGCACTGCCCAATGAGCAGATGTGTATCGCACATCGCGGCCCTACATGAGCGCTTCCGCGCCGATGCAATGACGCTCGCCACGGGCAGCACGTCTGCAGGCCGCCTTCCCCTGCAGTCGCTGGGCAAGGAACTGCGATGAGCGCACAAACACTCCCCGCTGCAGCTGGCGCTGCAACCGCAGCACCCAGGCGCGAACGCTTCCTGTCGCTGGACGTGT
Organism: Xanthomonas sp. WHRI 8393; assembly: GCF_040203315.1. Classification (NCBI taxonomy): domain Bacteria; kingdom Pseudomonadati; phylum Pseudomonadota; class Gammaproteobacteria; order Lysobacterales; family Lysobacteraceae; genus Xanthomonas; species Xanthomonas sp. WHRI 8393. The sequence goes on from NZ_JBEGGL010000001.1 coordinate 975,374, forward strand.
TCCGCGGCCTGACCATCTTCCTGATGATCCTGGTCAACACCGCCGGGCCCGGCGCGCAGCCATATGCGCAGCTGACCCACGCGGCCTGGTTCGGCTTCACGCTTGCCGATCTGGTGTTTCCCTCGTTCCTGTTCGCCGTCGGCAGCGCGATGAGTTTTGCGCTGGCCACCGGCACGCCGCACCGGCAGTTCCTCGCCCGCGTGGGCAAGCGCGCCGCGCTGATCGTGATGTGCGGCGTGCTGATGTACTGGTTTCCGTTCTTCCACCCGCAGCCCGATGGTGGATGGGCGTTCACTGCAGTCGATCAACTCCGCCTGACCGGCGTGCTGCAGCGGATCGGCCTGTGCTATCTGCTCGCAGCGCTGCTGGTGCGCTATCTGCCGCTACGCGCTATCGCGCCGGTTTGCGTCGCGCTGCTGCTGGGCTACTGGGCATTGCTGTACGTCTTTGGCGAGCCCGGTGCGGAGCTGAGCAAGACCGGCAACGCCGGCACCCGGCTGGACCTGTGGCTGTACGGGCATGCGCATCTGTATCGCAAGGATGGCGGCTTCGACCCCGAGGGCCTGCTTGGCACGCTGTCGGCCACGGTCAACGTGCTGGCCGGCTATCTGGGCGGGCGCTTCCTGCAGCGGCACGGCAAGACCGGTGCCGCCACGCGCAGCCTGTTGCTGGCGGGCGCGGGGCTGGTGCTGCTGGCGTTGCTCTGGCACCCGGCCTGGCCGCTGTCGAAGAAGCTCTGGAGCGGGTCGTTCGTCGCCTGCACGGTAGGCCTGGATCTGCTGGCGCTGGGCGTCCTGGTCTACCTGCTGGAGTTGCGCGGCTGGAGCGGCGGCAGCGGCTTCTTCACCGTGCTGGGGCGCAACCCGCTGGCGATCTACCTGTTCTCCGAACTGTTCGTGGTGGTGCTGCGGCTGCTCCCGGCCGGCAGTTCCGGGCTGGACCTGTACGCCTGGGCCGGCATCCGCGTGTTCCAGACCATCGCGCCGGGCCCGCTCGGGTCGCTGCTGTGCGCGCTGAGCTACACGCTGCTGTGTTGGTGCGTGGGCTGGTGGATGGATCGGCGGCGCTGGTATCTGCGGCTGTGATTGCCCGACCCGGCAATCGGTGACGCAGCCCGGCACCGGCCTGCTGATCGGCATGCACGCCCGCCCATGACTGACGCGGCGAAAGCCTGGGTCAGCCAGGGCCTATCACCGCTCCCAATAATCCACAGCCGCTAATGCGCGCTGAGCAAATTGGTACTATATTGGACCTAACGAATCCAAGTCGGTCCGGAGGACAGGCAATGGCCAAACCGAAAACCGAAGCCAGGACGGACACCGACCCCCGGATGGACGCGCTGACGCTGGATGCCTCCGCGCCGACGCCGCTGTATCTGCAACTGGCGAGCAAGCTGGACGAGCAGATCCGCGGCGCGCAGTGGAAGGCCGGCGAGGCGCTGCCGGCCGAGCGCCAGCTGTGCGAGCGGCTGCAGATCTCGCGGGTGACGCTGCGCCAGGCCGTGGACGTGCTGGTCGAACAGGGTTTGGTCTCGCGCCGGCAGGGCGCCGGCACCTTCGTCACCACGCAGATCCAGCACCAGCTCAGCGGCCTGACCAGTTTCAGCGAGACGCTGCGCATCAAGGGCTACGAGCCCGGCACGCGCTGGCTGGAGCGGCGGCTGCGTCCGGCGCATGGCGAAGAGATCCTGCGGCTGGGCCTGTCGCCGGATGCGGCGGTGGCCTCGCTGACCCGCCTGCGCAGCGCCGACGACCGGGTCATGGCCTACGAGCATGCGGTGTTGCCGCAGCGCATCGTCGCCGACCCGCAGCAGATCGGCGATTCGCTCTACAGCTACCTGGACGCGCAGGGCACCCCGGTGGTGCGCGCGCTGCAGTACTTCCGCGCGATCAATCTGCCCGCGCGGCTGGCCGAACACCTGCGCATGAAGACCGGCGAGGCGATCCTGCATGTGGTGCGCGTGGGCTATGCGCGCGACGGCAGCGCGATCGAATTGACCGACACCTATTGCCACAACGATTTCTACGATTTCGTCGCCGAACTGCGTCGCTGATCCAGCGCGGCGCCCCCCAACCGACAACTCAAGAGCCAGCCGATCCATGACTACCGCCAGGCCCGCAAATCCCGTTGTCTCGATCGCCATCGTCGGCGTGCTGTTCTTCATCATCGGCTTCTTCACCTGGATCAACGGGCCGCTGATCACCTTCGTGCGGCTGGCGTTCGACCTCAACGAGGTCAATGCCTTTCTGGTGCTGATGGTGTTCTACCTGTCGTACTTCTTCCTGGCGCTGCCGGCGTCGTGGATCCTCAAGCGCACCGGCATGAAGAAGGGGCTGGCGCTGAGCCTGGTGGTGATGGCGGTGGGCGCGGCCGGCTTCGGCCAGTTCGCCACCCAGCGCTGGTATCCGGGCGCCTTGGGCGGCCTGTTCGTGATTGGCAGCGGCCTGGCGCTGCTGCAGACCGCGATCAACCCGTACATCAGCATCCTTGGGCCGATCGAGAGCGCGGCGCGGCGGATCGCGCTGATGGGCATCTGCAACAAGATCGCCGGCATCCTGGCGCCGATCCTGATCGGCTCGCTGGTGTTGCACGGCATCGGCGATCTGTCCGCGCAGGTGGCCAGCGCTGATGCGGCGACCAAGCAGCAGCTGCTCACGGCCTTCGCCGCCAAGATCCACGCACCGTATCTGGTGATGTCTGGCGTGCTGCTGCTGCTGGCGATCGGCGTGCTGTTCTCGCCGCTGCCGGAGCTGCGGGCCTCCGAGGCCAATGCCACGCCCGGCAGCGCGGTTGGCGTGCAGAAATCCAGCATCTTCCAGTTCCCGCACCTGTGGCTGGGCGTGTTGTGCCTGTTCGTCTACGTGGGCGTGGAAGTGATGGCCGGCGATGCGATCGGCACCTACGGCCACGGCTTCAATCTGCCGCTGGACAGCACCAAGATCTTCACCTCCTACACGCTGGGCGCGATGCTGGTTGGCTACATCGTCGGCCTGGCGTTGATTCCGGGTGTGATCTCGCAGGCGCGCTACCTGAGCGTGTCGGCGGTGCTGGGCGTGCTGTTTTCGCTGGGCGCGCTGCTGACCCACGGCTATGTGTCGGTGGGCTTCGTGGCCGCGCTCGGTTTTGCCAACGCGATGATGTGGCCGGCGATCTTTCCGCTGGCCATTCGCGGGCTCGGCCGCTTCACCGAGATCGGGTCGGCCTTGCTGGTCATGGGCATTGCCGGCGGCGCGATCATTCCGCAGCTGTTCGCCATTCTCAAACAGCACTACGACTTCCAGGTCGTGTTCGCTGCGCTGATGGTGCCGTGCTATCTCTACATCCTGTTCTATTCGCTGCGCGGTTACCGTGTGGGCCTGCCGGCCCAGGCCAAGTGAACCAGGCAGCATGATGCGTTCCGACGAACAAGGCACACCCATGCGCAGGCCCACCATCAAAGATGTCGCCGAGCGCGCCAAGGTCTCGTTGAAGACCGTGTCGCGCGTGATCAACAACGAACCGTCGGTGATGCAGGCCACGCGCGCGCGCGTGCTGCGCGCCATCGCCGATCTCGACTACGAACCCGATCCGTCCGCGCGCAACCTGCGCAGCGGCACGCCGTTCGTGATCGGCCTGGTCTACGACAATCCCAACCCGTATCACATCATCGGCATCCAGAACGGCGTGCTGGCCGCCTGCCGCGAAACCGGCTTCGGCCTGCAGATCCATCCCTGCGATTCCACCTCGCCATTGCTGGCCGAAGAACTGGCCGAATGGGTGCAGCGCTCGCGGCTGGCCGGCGTGGTGCTGACCGCGCCGATGTCCGAGCGCCCCGAGTTGATGGCCGGCCTGGCTGCGCGCGGCATCAAGAGCGTGCGCATCATCGCCGCCACCGACGATCCGGGCGACGGCCCCTGCGTCTATATCGACGACCGCGCTGCCGCCTACGAGATCACCGAGCATCTGGTCCAGCTGGGCCATCAGCGCATCGGGTTCCTGTGGGGTGGCCCGCAGCACCGCTCCAGCGGCGAGCGTTACGCCGGTTACGAGGCGGCGTTGAAGGACTACGGCATCACCCTGGACAAGCACCTGGTGATTCCCGGCGATTACACCTTCGACGACGGCTTCCGTGGCGCGCGCCGGCTGCTGTCGTTGCGCGAGCCGCCCACCGCCATCTTCGGCAGCAACGATGAAATCGCCGCGGGCGTGCTGGCCGCGGCCAAGTCCACCGGCATGAACGTGCCGTATCAATTGTCGATCGCCGGCTTCGAGGACAGCCCGTTCTCGCGCCAGTCATGGCCGGCGCTGACCACCGCCAAGCAGGCCACCGACGACATCGCGCGGCATGCCGCACGCCTGTTGATCAGCCAGCTGCGCAGCGATGCCTACGACGACCAGCCCGCGCAATTGCAGAACCGCGGCTTCGTGCCGCAGCTGGTGGTGCGCGGTTCCACTGCACCGGCGCAGACGCCGTCCGCCAAATCCCTTCCTCCCGAATCCGCCTGAGCACGATGAGCCTTCCCACCGAAACCGAGACCTTGATGTTCCGCGAGGCGGCGCAGACCGCCGACGTGGTCGCCGCACAGTTCGCCCGCAATGCCGACACCGTCGCCGCCCTCGCGCAGTCGCTGCGCGATACGCCGCCGCCGTTCGTGGTGACCTGTGCACGCGGCAGTTCCGATCACGCAGCGACCTACGCCAAGTATCTGTTCGAAACACAACTGGGCATCGTGACCGCCTCTGCATCGCCGTCGGTGGGCTCGGTCTACGCATCGCCGCTGCAGTTGCGCGGTGCGCTGTACATCGTGATTTCGCAATCGGGCAAGAGCCCGGACCTGCTGCGCAATGCCGAGGCCGCCAAGGCGGCCGGCGCGCGCGTGGTCGCGCTGGTCAACGTCGAGGATTCACCGCTGGCGCAGCTGGCCGAGGTGGTGATTCCGCTGGGCGCAGGCCCGGAAAAAAGCGTCGCTGCCACCAAGAGTTATCTCGCCTCGCTGGCTGCGCTGCTGCACCTGGGCGCGGTGTGGAAGAACGACCCGGCCCTGCTCGCGGCGGTAGAGGCACTGCCGCAGCAGTTGCGCGCCGCCTGGCAGGCCGACTGGTCCGCGCTCACTGCCGGCCTGGTGCCGGCACACAACCTGTTCGTGCTCGGTCGCGGCCTGGGCCTGGGCGCGGCGCAGGAAGCGGCGCTGAAGTTCAAGGAAACCTGCGGCCTGCATGCCGAGGCGTACAGCTCGGCCGAGGTCAAACACGGCCCGATGGCGCTGGTGGGGCCGGGCTTCCCGGTGCTGGTGTTCGCCCAGCCCGACGAAACCGGCGCCGGCACGCGTGCGCTCGCGGCCGAATTCCGCGCGCGTGGCGCGCAGGTGTGGCTGGCCGCCCCCGACGGCGATCTGCCGCTCGTGGATGCGGCACATCCGGCCAGCGCGCCGCTGCTGACCGTGCAGAGCTTCTACCGCGCGATCAACGCGCTGGCCCTGCAGCGTGGCAACAATCCCGATCTGCCGCCGCATTTGAACAAGGTCACGGAAACCGTTTGAACATGGATGCTTCCCCGATTCAAGCGTTGTGCAATGCACGCGTGCTCACCGACGACGGCTTGCAGGATGGGCTGGCGGTGCTGCTGGCCGGCACGCAGATCCAGGCGGTGGTGGCGGCCGACGATGCGCGCGTTGCGCAGGCGCATACGCGCGTGGATCTGGGCGGCGCCACCTTGCTGCCCGGCTTCATCGACATCCAGGTCAACGGCGGTGGTGGCGTGTTGTTCAACAATGCGCGCGACCCGCAGGCGCTGGCCACGATCGCGGCCGCGCATCGCCGCTACGGCACCACCGGCATGCTGCCGACATTGATCAGCGACACCGCCGAGGTGATGGCCGAGGCGATCGCCGCCACGCGCCAGGCCATCGCGCAAGGCGTGCCCGGCGTGCTCGGCATTCATCTGGAAGGCCCGTACCTGAGCCCGGCCCGCAAGGGCACGCACGACGCGCACAAGTTCCGCCTGCCCGACGCGCACGAGATTGCCGTCGATACCTCGTTGGACAACGGCGTCACCCTGATCACGCTCGCACCCGAGCGCGTGCCGCTGAACGACATCCGCGCCTTTGTCGCCGGCGGCGCGATCGTGTTTGCCGGCCACACTGCGGCCAGCTACGAGCAGGCGCGCGACGGCATTGCCGCCGGCGTCAGCGGTTTCACCCATCTGTACAACGCGATGTCGCAGCTGGCCGGGCGCGAGCCCAGCGCGGTCGGCGCCGCGTTGGAAGACCCCGATGTGTGGTGCGGCATCATCGTCGATGGCGTGCACGTGCACCCGGCCAGCCTGCGCGTGGCGCTGGCCGCCAAACCGCGCGGCAAGCTGTTGCTGGTCACCGACGCCATGCCGATGGTCGGTGCCGACAGCCCCAGTTTCGACCTGTACGGCGAAACCATCACCGCCGTGGACGGCGTGGTACGCAATGCCGACGGCGCACTGGCCGGCTCGGCGCTGGACATGGCCACGGCCGTGCGCAACAGCGTGCAGTGGCTGGGCGTGGACCTGGCCGAAGCCGCGCGCATGGCGTCCACCTATCCGGCGCAATGCATCGGCCTGGGCCAGCGCCTGGGCCGCATTGCACCCGGCTACCAGGCCGACCTGGTGCTGGTGGATGCCGACGTGCAGGTACTTGCCACCTGGGTCGCCGGGCAGCGCGAGTAAGTCCGCTCGCCGCCGCACGAACCCGTTCGTGCGGCGCGATGCGTTTGAAACCTTGTTTGCGGTCGTGTCTGCGGTGAACCGCCATCGTCGGTACGCTGCAGCATGATCGTGCGTGCGTGCGTGCGTGCGCGAGTGCAGGGCGTGCTTTCGCCAAGTTCTGGAAAAGAATCGTGTCGAACGATGGAGCGGCCAACAGAGCTCGGTCGCTTCCTGCGTCAGGCTGCAACCGACGCGCAGCCCGTTGCAGTAAAGGCTCGACGATGACTGCAGCCGCATGCACTTGCAGCACGTCAGCAATGCAATCGCGGTAGTTTGGCAATGCACTGCGTACACCATCCACCACATCAAAGCCTGCAACACACTCTGCATCGCAACATCCGGCTGCGCAGCCTTATGGCATCAGGTCGCTACGCGCAGTGGTCTACATCGTCGATGCACATGAGTGCGAACACGATCACGCTGTCATTCCAATATCTGCATCGCCGGTGCGGTTTCAGGCATGAAACTGGGCTTTTGTGGCAGCGAGTTGACAGGCCCGGCTGCGAAAGGGCACCTTCGCTGATAACGTTGTCAGCGAGCAGGAGCCACTTCTGAAATCTTGAAAGCGTTGTCGTCCGGCCGCTGGTCGGACTGGCGCTGACCCGCATGCCGCTACGGCGATGCGGGACGCTGCTCGCATCCGGCACAGGGGACGGAGTGCGGGCATGTCACGCGCATCGCGCGTTGTCGTGCAACCACATGGTTGCCACCTGACATCCGTCAAGAGGTCTACGCAATGCCGTCTTCCCGTGTGTTCGAGTTGTCCCGCCACCTGTTCTGTCATGCGCATCCGCTGCGTCGCACCCCATTGAGTACTGCAGTCCGCGGCCTGTTGATCGGTGGCGCTGCCCTGGCAGGTCTTGCCGCGTTGCCCGCAGGTGCGCAGGAGCAGGCTGCAGGCCCGCAGGAACAGGCGCCCGCGCAAACCAATCCCTCGGTGTCCACGCTGGACGAGGTCAAGGTCGTCGGCTATCAGGCCAGCCTCGGCAAGGCACTCAACGTCAAGCGCAATGCCGATGCGATCGTCGATGCGATCAGCGCCGAAGACATCGGCAAATTCCCAGACACCAACGTTGCCGAGTCGCTGTCGCGCCTGTCCGGCATCACCGTGGATCGCCAGTTCGGCGAAGGCGAGAAGGTCAGCATCCTCGGCACCGATCCGGCACTCAATCGCGTGCTGCTTAACGGCCAGACCATTGCCTCCACCAGTTGGGGCGGCGATCCCAACGACCCGGACAGCCGCTCGTTCAACTACAGCACGCTGGCGCCGGAAGTGGTCGGCCTGATGGAGGTCTACAAGACACCGGAGGCACGCATCGACGAGGGCTCCATCGGCGGCACCGTGATCGTGCACACGCGCAAGCCGCTGGACCTTGAGCGCAACACCCTGACCGGCACGCTGAGCTACGGCTATAACGACCGTTCCGAAGAAGGCAAGCCAAATGCCTCGGCGCTGTACAGCTGGAAGAACCAGGATGAAACGCTCGGTGTGCTCACCTCGGTGATGCATTCGCAGCGCGTGTTGCGCCGCGATGGCGTGGAGATCTTCGGCTACGACAATGTGCAAGGCGCAGGGTTTCCGGCGTCCGTGGTCGGCAACAACACCGGCGTCTTTCCGACCTCGATCAACACCGCGTTGTTCCAGCAGACGCGCAAGCGTGACGGCGTCAGCGCGGCGTTGCAGTGGAAGCCGGATGCCGATTTCGAGCTCAATCTGACCGGCTTGTACGTCGAGGAGAGTTTTGACAACTACAACCAGAGCCGCTATGGCTACTGGGGTTCCACCCCCGGCGATGCGCAGGCGCTGGGCTTCGAGAACGGCGTGGCGACCTCGGGTACGTTCGGCGACCAGTCCAACACCTACCTGGATGGCTACCTGCGCAACAGCGAGGTCAGCACCGGCAGCATCCATCTACGCGCCGACTGGCATGGCGATGGCTGGAATGCGTCCAGCCAGGTGGGCTACACCAGTTCGCAGGGTGGCGCCGAGCGCATCTACGGCATCCAGTTCCGCAACCTCGCCGGTTACAGCTACAACATCGACGGGCGTCGCACCGCGATGGACTACAGTACCGACCCCACCAACGCGGCGGCGATGCAGCTCAACAATGCCTCGGCCAGCCACAGCCCGCAGTACGACAAGGAACGCTACCTGCAGCTGGACTTCGACCATGCGGTGGAGTGGGGGCCGTTCACCCAGATCCTGACCGGCATCAAGCTGACCAATCATGCCACCGGGCAGTCCTCCTACAGCCGCACCTGGACACCGAACGACGGCAGCACGCTGGCCGCATTCTCGCCGGGCACCACGCCGTCGGGCTATCTGGACGGCTTGTCGACCAGCGCCGACATGCAGCGCTGGTCGACCATCAACAGCGGCGCCATCAGCCAGTACATCGGTGGCCTGGAGGGCGATGACGGCTTGCCGATCAGCTACGCCGGCAACTACAGCATCGAAGAGCAGAACCGCGCCTGGTTCCTGCAGGGCAATTTTTCCGGCGAGCGCTATCGCGGCAACGTCGGCGTGCGTTACGTGCACACCCGCGATTCCACCGATGGTTTCAGCTATGCGCCCGGTGGCGGCTATACGCCGGTCAACTTCCTCAACAGCTACGGCAAATGGTTGCCGTCCTTCAACATCGCCTACGACCTGCGCGACGATCTGATGCTGCGCTTTGCTGCGTCCAAGGTGATCGCACGGCCGCGCTACACCAACATGACCCCGTACGTGGCCACCGACGACACCACGCTCACCGCGTCCACGGGCAATCCTGGATTGAGTCCGTACGAGTCCACCAACCTGGGCGCATCGCTGGAGTGGTACTTCTCCGACAGCAGCCTGCTCAGCGGCGAGTTCTTCTCGCGCGATATCTCCAACTACATCCTGACCACCGTGGAAGACCGGGTGTTCTTCAACAACGCCACCGGCGGCTCGAGCACCTATCAGACCTCCGTGCCGACCAACGCCGGCGATGCCAAGGTGCGCGGCGTTGCGCTCAACCTGCAGCACAACTTCGGCAACGGGTTCGGCGTGGTGGCCAACTACACCTATTCCGATTCCAAGACCGACGGCGATTACAGCCTGCCGTACAACTCGCGCAACGCCTACAACATCAGCCCGTACTACGAGCAGGGCAAATGGAGCGCGCGGGTGAATCTGGGCTGGCGCTCGGAATACTTCACCCAGATTGGCCGCCTCAACGGCCAGCAGATGACCGATGCATTCACCCAGGTCGATGCCTCATTCGGCTACCAGGCCACCGAGCGCCTGCGCGTGGCGCTGGAAGCCACCAATCTACTGGACGAAACCTACTTCAGCTATATCGGCAACAAGAACCAGCCGTACTACATCTACAAGAACGGCCGCTCCTTCATGCTGAGCCTGAATTTCAAGCTGTGACGTCGACCGGGCGGCTGCTTTCGGGCAGCCGCCCTGTTGCAATGGCGGCGGCTCGCGGTTGCAATTTCGACCCGGGGATCTTTCGCTAGTCCGGATCTGAGCGGCAACGCTTTGCTTGGCACGGCTACATCCCTGTCGTGTTGCGACAACGGTATGCGCGATGCATCGGCTATGTGCCGGCCTTTCTTGCGGCCGTAATCGCCGCAATCCGCGCCTTCGCCAATGCCTCGCCGATCTGCGGGCCTTGCAGGCCTTGTGCGGCCAGGTCGCGCGCATTGATGGCCAGCGCAGCGGCGTGCAGATGCTTGAGCTGTTCGCCCTGCGGATATGCGGCGTCTTCGCTGCCCAGCCGGCCACGCTTGTCGGCTTCGCAGACCAGCGCGAGTTGCGCGATGCGCTCGGGGCGGCGAAACGCGTCGCAGCGCACCAGCAGCTCGTGCACGGTGCGGTCGCGCAGTTCGGCCAGGCGATGCACGTTCAAGTGTTCGCGGCAGGCGGTGATGGCGAGCTGGCGATAATCCTGTGGCACCTTGAGCCGCTCGCACAATGTCTGCAGCGGGGCAACGCCGCGCTGTTCGTGCATGATGTGGCGCGGCCATTCTTCCGCCGGCGTGAGCGCCTTGCCCAGGTCGTGGGTCAATGCGGCAAAGCCCACCAGCGCGTCGCCGGGCGCCAGTCGCGCGGCCATGTCGCTGACCATTTCCTGGTGAATGCCGGTATCCACCTCCGGATGAAACTCGGCACGTTGCGGCACGCCATACAGCGCATCGATCTCGGGCAGGATGACGCGCAGCGCATCGGTGTCGTGCAGCGTGCGCAGGAATGCCGACGGCTGCGCACTCTCCAGCACGCGGCGCAATTCCTGCCACACACGTTCGGGCACCAGGCTGTCCAGCTCGCCGCTGGCGGCCATCTCGCGCATCAGTGCTGCGGTCTCTGGCGCGACAGTGAAACCAAGCGGTGCCAGCCGTGCCATGAAGCGGGCAGCGCGCAATACGCGCACGGGATCTTCGACAAAGGCCGGCCCCACGTGCCGCAGCACGCGCGCCTGCAGATCGCGCGCGCCGCCATACGGATCGAACAGCTCGCCAGTGTCCTCGTCGCGTGCGATCGCATTGATGGTGAAGTCGCGGCGCAGCAGATCCTCCTCCAGCGTCACCGAAGGATCGGCATCCACCACGAAGCCGCGATAGCCGCGCCCGGACTTGCGCTCGGTACGCGCCAACGCATACTCCTCACCGCTGCGCGGATGCAGGAACACCGGGAAATCCTTCCCCACCGGTTTGAAGCCCAGGCGTTCCATCTGCGCCTGATCGGCACCGACCACCACCCAGTCGCGGTCGCCAGCGGGCTGGCCAAGCAGGGCATCGCGGACTGCGCCGCCAACAAGATAGATCTTCATCGCGACATGATGCCCGATGCGGTGCGTGCGTCGTAGAGCGACTGATCCACGGCTTGGCTGCAGGGCCTTTGCCCGCCCATCATCGCGGACATGCTGTAAGGCACAGTGGACGATCTACGGCTTTGCGGATAGATCAGCTGTAGAGCCGGTGCGGTGTGGCTTTGCTGCAGGGTCCTTGCCCGCCCACCATCGCGGGACATGCCGCAAGGCAGTACGGCTTTGCGGATAGATCAGCTGTAGAGCGGGGTGATGTGTGGTTTTGCTGCAGGGCCCTTGCCCGCCCACCCTCGCGGGACACGCCGCAAGTACGTCCCTGTAGGCTCTTACGCGGCATCCATGCCGCGTAAGGTCCCGCGACGATGGGCGGGCAAGGACCAGTCGAGATGGTCGGTGTGCACAGCTAAGCGCAATGCTTGATGCGCGTTGCTTGATGCCGATGCGCCGGCTCAATGCGCGGTGCACGTCGAGCGGCAACCAGTCGGGACGTCTGCTGCGCATGGGTAAGAGCAGCGCGTGATGTGCATTTCGGATAGTGATGTACTTGCCCGGCCCAACGGCCAACGTCCAATGCACGTCGTGTAACAAGCTACTTTCACGTGACTACCGACCAACCTTCTGGTGCGGTGTCCTTGCCGGTTGCGGGACCGTGTGGCGGCACGGATGCCGCCACCGAGCCTCCACGGACGGATTCACGGCGTGTCCCGCAAGCGGTGAGGGCACCGCGCACTCGCCGACCCGCGCTTTCGATTGCACCTAAACAACGCAATGACGGGAACGCTTGGTTGGCCCCAGAGCCCCAGAGCTTGAGAGCCTGAAGCCTCCAAAGCCCGAAGCTTAGGAGCCTACCGAAAGGCAAGTATCAGAGCGGCATCGCCTAGCTTGCGCCCCAGGCCAAGACAACCACGCGCAACCGCGCAAGCACGACCACCTCATCCGGCCGCCATGTTCGGCGGCTGACTGGGAGCTCAGTCCTGCGCCGCGTTATTGGTCGCCTGGCCTGGCGTGCACACCGGTTTCAGGCGCTTGTCCACCAGCTTGCCCATCAGGCGATCGCTCAGCGGCAGCATGTCGCCGTTGAGCCGCCAGTCGTAGATCACGCTGAAAGCCAGCACGCGCGCGACGTACTCTCGGGTTTCCTTGTAGCTGATGGTTTCGATCCAGAAGTCCGGCTCGAAGTTGGGCCGTTGCGATTGCCAGCGCCCGGTCGGCCCCGGGCCGGCGTTGTAGGCGGCGATGGTGAGGTAGGGCAGGCCGTAGGTATTGAGCAACTGGCGCAGGTAGGCGGTGCCGATGGCGATGTTGGTGTCCGGCTCGTACAGGCTGGTGGCGCCCGCATAACCGGGCAGGGCGATGCCCTTGGCCACGGCCGCGCCGGTGCCCGGCAATACCTGCATCAGGCCCATCGCGTTGGCAGGCGAGCGGGCGCGTGGATTGAAGATGCTTTCGGCACGGATCTCTGCTGCCACCCAGGCCGGGTCGATCGCGTTCTTGGCCGCTTCGCGGCGAATGCTGTCGTCGTGATGCAGCGGAAAGCGCAATGCATACAGGCGTTGTTCGTCCGGCTGCTTGCCGAGCGCGAACACTGCGCGATCGAACCAGCCATTCTCGCTGGCCACCTGCACCGCCAGCCGGCGCTGGGTGTCGTCGAAGCGGCTTGCGGCATCGTTCCACTCGGCCACGGCCCAACCGGGGCGGTCGATCTGGAACAAGGCGATGGCACGGAGCAACGCCGGATCGCGCGCGACGGCGGCCTTGGCCTGCGGGGTGTCCTTGGGCTCCCACGGGCACAGCCGATAAGGCTGCTGCAGACGATCGGCGGCCAGGAAGCCGTGGAAGGTCGGCGATTGCGCGGCTGCGCGATACAGCGGCTGCGCGGCCGCGGCAGCGCCGGTCTTCTCGGCCAGGCGCGCCTCGAAATACTGCCAGCGCGAATCGCTGCGCTGGCTGGCGGGCATCTTGCGGATCGCCGCCAAGGCGGCCGGCCAGTCGCCGCGCGCCATCGCCTCGCGCGCACGCCATTCGTGCAGGCGCTCGTCGTACGAGGCATCGGGCACTGCATTGAGGCGACGCGCCGAATCCGGCAGGTACGACGCCACCGTCCACAGCGCGATCTGGTACAGCACCTGGCCGCGCTGCGCCTCGCTGAAGCCGAGCGCGCTGGCCAGCTGCGGCAACTGCTGCTCGGCCGCATCCGGGTCGCTCTTGGCCAGCTTGGCCAGGCCATCGACCGCGATGCGCCGGCTGCGCTCGGTCCTGGGCCAGCTCGATGCACGCGGATGCACCTTGTCCAGAAACGCGGCGTAATCGTTGGCCAGGGCCAGATCGGCTGCCGGCAGACCGCGTGCGGCCGTGCGCATCACCGCGGGCAGTTGCGCATCGGCGGCCGCCTCCACGCGCTCCCAGCGCAGCGCCGGAGTGAGCTCGCCGCGCGACTCCAGCCCGGCGACCACCGGATCGCAGGCATCGGGCAGGCCCTTGCCAGTGCGCCATAACGTCAACGCATCGCGACTCCACTGCGCATCCAGCTTGCCGGTTGCCTGTCGCGCGGTCAGCTGCGCACAGCGCAGGCCGACGTTGTCGGTGGGTTTCCAGTTGGCCAGCAACGTGGTCCAGTCCTGGCGCCGCGCCACCGCCGGCAACCAGGTGCTGCGGAAGCTTTCGGCCACCGGCTGGCCTGCATAACGCTGCAAAAATCCCTGCGCCTGCGTGTTGGAGACGTTGTCGATGTTGCGCTTGAGCGTGGCAAATTCCAGCCAGCCATAGAGCGGGTGACGGCTCAGGGCACCGAGCTGACCGGCATCGGACTGGCCGCGCTCTGCAGCGGCGATGGCATCGCGCATGGCGGTCAGTTGCGGGTCGAGGCTTTGGGCATGCAGCGTGGTGCTGCCAAGGCACAGCAGGCTGACGAAAACAGTGGCAAGACGGGGGGCATAAGTCATTGCGCGATGATACCGAAGCGCGCCTGCGCGCCTGAGTGAATACGCGCAGGATCGATGCCCGTCAGCGCTGTCGGCAGCGACATGCGCCGCAAGGTGCAGAAGCGTCCCGTTGGCGCGCGGTCTTGGTCTGCGGCCCGGCGCGCAATGGGAAGCGTCTCTCACTGCCTGCATGGTTGGCTTGCGGGGCGTTAAGGTTTCGTTTAAAAGTTGGGGCGGACCGCAGGGCACGGGGGCGTGCGGACACTTAAGCAGTCCTTCTGGAGAGAGAAAGGATGAAGCGTCTGATTGGCTCCCCGCGGTCATGCCTGGCCGTGCAGTTGTCGTTGTGTCTGGTTCCCACACTCGCCTGGGCGCAACAGCCCGAGGCCGCCCCGAGCACGCGCACGCTCGACAGCGTGCAGGTCACCGGCACGCGCATCAAGACCGCAGAATTGCAGGGCCAGGTGCCGATCCAGACGCTCAACCGCGCCGACATCGAACGCACCGGCCTGACCTCGATCGGCGAGGTGCTGCAGGAACTCACCGCGTCGGGTTCGGCGCTCAACGCCAAATTCAATTCGTCCGGCAACTTCGGCTTCCCGCCCGATGGCGGCGGTGTGGGCGCCGGCTCGGCGCAGGTGGATCTGCGCCATCTCGGCTCCAAGCGCGTGCTGGTGCTGGTCGATGGCATCCGCTGGGTCAACGAGTCTTCGGCCTCCGGCGTGGGCTCGTCGACCGATCTCAACACCATTCCGTTGGCGATCGTGGAGCGCATCGAGGTGCTCGAAGACGGCGCCTCGTCGCTGTACGGCTCGGATGCGATCGCCGGCGTGGTCAACATCATCACCCGGCGCAGCTTCGACGGTGCGCAGGTCACGCTCAACTACGGGCAATACGGCAAGGGCGACGGCGCCAACCAGGGCATGGACCTGGCCTGGGGCACCAGCGGCGAGGATTTCAGCCTGTTTCTGGGCGCCAGCTACGTCAAGCAGGATCCGATCTACGCACGCGACCGCGCGCAGGCCCGCTTCCCGATCCCGGGCACCGGGCTGACCTTTGCCAGCTCGGCAACGCCCGATGGTCGCTTCCAGTTCGTCGACCCCAACACCGGCGTGCGCCAGAACCTCACGCCCAATGCCGGCGTCGGCACGCCGCAATACGATGGCAGCGCCGGCTGTACGCGCAGCGACGACTACCACTGTTTCGGCACCGCAGACCGCTACAACTTTGCCGAACAGAACCTGTTGCTGACACCGTCCGAGCGCAAGGGCGTGTTTGCGCAATTCCGCTACTACTTCAACGACGACGTGCAGTGGTACGTCAAGGCGCTGGGCAACCGGCGCGAGTCGACCAACCAGGCCGCGCCCGAGCCGATCTTTCTCGGCCCCGATGCCGGCACCGGCAATCCGCTGGCCGACAACATCGTGATTTCCGCGCTCAATCCGTTCAATCCGTTCGGCTTCGAGTTGAACTCGGCCACCAACCTGATCCAGATCGGCCGCCGCCCGGTGGAAGGCGGGGCGCGCCGTTTCGAGCAGCAGGTCGACACGCAATACTTCGGCACCGGTCTGGTGGGCACCTTCGAAGGTGCGGCGCGCACCTGGTTCTGGGACATCAACGGCATGTACAGCAAGAACAAGGCCGAACAGACCAACTACGGCAGCTACAACCTCTACAACATCAACCTTGGCCTGGGCGATCCGGCCGCGTGCGCGGCGGTGGCCGGCTGCGTGCCACTGGATATCTTCAGCGGCGCCGGCAGCATCACGCCGGAGATGTTGCGCTGGATCCAGCCGGTGGTGCGCGACCGCAGCCAGAACGAGTTGAGCCTGTTCACCGCCAATCTGAGCAGCGAGCTGTTCCAGCTACCCGGTGGTGCGGTGTCGTTCGCCGCCGGCTACGAATACCGCAAGTACGAAGGGTCCTACCAACCCGATCCGCTCACCGTGGCGGGGCGCTACAACGGTGTGCCATCGTTGCCGACCTCAGGCAGCTACGACGTCAACGAGGCCTATCTCGAACTCAATATCCCGATCTTCGCCAATTCGTCGTTGGGCGACAAACTCGACCTGAATATCGCTGGCCGTTATTCGGATTACTCCACTTTCGGTGGTGAGTTCACGCCAAAGTACGGCTTGCGTTGGCAGGTCACCGATGAGCTGGTGCTGCGCACCAGTTATGCAGAGGGCTTCCGTGCGCCGACCATCGGCGAGCTGTTCGGTTCGGCCGCGCGCGCCGATCTGCAGCTGTCCGATCCATGCTCGATCGGGTTGGGCGGCACCGCGCCGCGCGGCAGCGCCGCGAACTGCGCATCGCTCGGCGTACCGGCCGGCTATCAACAGGCCAACCAGCAGATCTCGGTCACCACCGGCGGCAACGAGCAACTGGATCCGGAACGTTCGCGCAGCTTCAGTGCCGGCTTTGTGTTCAGTCCTGGCTTTGCCAGCAATGCCAGCTGGTCCGACCGCCTCGACCTGGAGATGACGTTCTATCGCCATCATGTCGATGGCGCGATCCAGGCGATCAATGCGCAAACCCAGCTGGATCTGTGCGTGGATACCCTGGACGCACTGTATTGCAATGGCATCGGGCGCGCCTCCACCGGCGGCATCAATGCGTTCAACAACCGGTTGACCAATCTGGGTTCGATCAAGACCGACGGTTGGGATGTGGACCTGTTCTGGACCTTGCCAGAGACGGCGCTTGGCCGTTTCAAGGTGTCCTGGCAGAACACCTTTGTGGGCCGCTACGAGGCACTCGGTGCGGCAGGGCAGCGCCAGCCGCAGGGGCCGGGCATCGAAGTGGTGGACAGCGCGATCCCCGAATGGACCAGCAACGCGGTATTGGACTGGTCGCTGGGCAACTGGACCGCATCCTGGACGGCGCGCCACATCTCCAAACTCACCGAGCAATGCGGCGATGCAGTGGAATTTGCGGTGTGTTCCGATCCTGCCACAGGCACCAATCGCCTGGATGCGATCACCTACCACGATGCACAGCTGGGTTATCGCGTCGATTGGCTCAAGGGGCTGCAGCTCACGGCCGGCTTGAACAACGTCTTCGACAAGGACCCGCCGCTCTGCCTGTCGTGCTCACTCAATGGCTACGACGCCTCCACCTACGACATCCCCGGTGGACGCTTCTGGTATGCGCGGGTCGACTTGAAGTTTTAGTCCATCAGGTCGGGTCGGTCGTAAAGCGGAGAGCGGTTGATCTGCGACTTCGCTGCAGGGCCCTTGCCCGCCCACCATCGCAGGACACGCCGCAAGTACGTCCATGCAGGCTCTTACGCGGCATCCATGCCGCGTAAGGTCCCGCGACGGTGAGCGGGCAAGGACCATCGAAGATGGTTGGTGTGCATGGCGTTCAACAAACAACCTGCAAGCTCTTTGGTGCGGTGTCCTTACCGATTGCAAGACCGTGTGGCGGCATGGCTGCCGTCACCGAGGCCCCAGCGACAGGTTTATGTCGTGTCCCGCGAGCGGTGAGGGCACCGCGCACTCCACCCAGGGTGGCGCACTGCGTTTTCTAGCATCACCCGCGCACAGGCGCATCGCCGGCCACGTAGTAGTCGGCGGTGCTGCGCGGCAGTGGCGTGCGGCCACGCATGCGGTCGGCGATCTTCTCGGCGATCATGATGGTGGTGGCGTTGAGGTTGCCGGTGATGATGCGCGGCATGATCGAGGCATCGATCACCCGCAGGCCGTCCATGCCGTGTACGCGGCCCTGTCCGTCGACCACCGCCATGTCATCGGTGCCCATCGCGCAGGAGCAGGACGGGTGATACGCCGTCTCTGCGCGTGCGCGCACGAACGCGTCCAGCTCGGCATCGGTCTTGCAGTCCGCGCTCGGGCTGATTTCACGGCCACGATAGGCATCCAGTGCGGGCTGGGCGATGATCTCGCGGGTGATGCGTATCGCATCGCGAAATTCCTGCCAGTCCTGATCGGTGGACTGGTAGTTGAACAGGATCGACGGATGCTGGCGCGGGTCGCGCGACTTGGCATGCACGCGCCCGCGGCTGGGGGTGCGCATCGAGCCCACATGCGCCTGGAAGCCGTGTTCCTTCACCGCATTGCTGCCGTTGTAATCGATTGCCACCGGCAGGAAGTGGTACTGAATGTTGGGCCAGTCGAATTCTTCGCGCGTGCGGATGAAGCCGCCGGCCTCGAACTGGTTGCTGGCCCCGGTGCCGGTGCCGGCGAACAACCACTGCGCGCCGATGGCGGGTTGATTCCACCATTGCAGCGCCGGATACAACGACACCGGCTTGGTGCAGGCGTACTGGATATAGACCTCCAGGTGGTCCTGCAGGTTCTGGCCGACGCCGGGCAGGTCGTGCACCAGCTGCACGTCGAGTGCGCGCAGCAGATCCGGCGCGCCGACACCGGAGCGTTGCAGCAGCTGCGGCGAGGCAATCGCGCCAGCACACACCAGCACTTCGCGGCGCGCATGCGCGTCGATGCCCTCGCTGCTGTTGCCGACCAAGTAATGCACGCCGATTGCGCGCTTGCCGGCAAACAGGATGCGATCGGTGGTGGCATGGGTAACGATGTGCAGGCCATCGCGCGGACGCGCCATGTCCAGATAGCCGCGCGCGGTGCTTGCGCGGCGCCCCTGCGGCGTCACCGTGCGGTCCATCGGCCCGAAGCCTTCCTGCTGATAGCCATTGAGATCGTCGGTGCGCGGGTAACCGGCCTGCACGCCGGCGTCGACCATGGCATGGAACAGCACATTGTTGTCGTTCTTCGGCGTGGCCACGCTGACCGGGCCTTCGCCGCCGTGATAATCGTTGGCGCCGATGTCGCGTGTCTCGGCCTTGCGGAAGTACGGCAACACGTCGCGGTAGCTCCAGTCTTCCAGGCCCGGCCGCTTGGCCCAATGGTCGAAATCCAGTGCATTGCCGCGGATGTAGCACATGCCGTTGATCAACGACGAGCCGCCCAATCCCTTGCCGCGCCCGCATTCCATGCGTCGGTTGTCCATATGCGGCTCCGGCTCGGTCTCGTAGGCCCAGTTGTAGCGACGGCCCTGCAACGGGAACGCCAGCGCCGCCGGCATCTGGGTGCGGAAATCCAGCCGGTAATCCGGCCCGCCGGCTTCCAGCAGCAACACGCTGACGCCCGGATCTTCGGTCAGGCGCGCGGCCAGCACGTTACCTGCCGAGCCGGCGCCGATGATGATGTAGTCGTATTCGCGTTGCATGGGATTCTCCTTGTTGCGGTGCCGGCGTGAAGCGGCTTTCAAGACGATTGCGTGGTGGGCGGCTGTTCTTGTTCGAAATGGCAGCGCGATCTACAGGCTGCAGCTTGCGCAGCTCGCCGGTATCGCCGGCGACGGCCTGCCAGGTGGCGTCGGTCGGTCAAAACACCGACGCGTAGCGTTCCAGTTCGACCTGGATGGATTTGGTGCGGGTATAGGCCTGCAGCGTGGCCAGGCCGTTTTCGCGACCCACGCCGGATTGCTTGTAGCCGCCCACCGGCATCGCTGCCGGCGACTCGCCCCAGGTGTTGATCCAGCAGATGCCCGCCTGCAGGCGATGGATCAGCCGATGCGCGCGCGCCAGGTCGGGCGTCACCACACCTGCGGCCAGGCCGTAGGTGGTGGCATTGGCGCGCGCGATCGCTTCGTCTTCGTCGTCGTAGGTGAGCAGGCTCAGCACCGGTCCGAAGATCTCTTCGCGCACGATGGTCATCACGTCGGTGCAGTCGCTGAAGATGGTCGGTGCGACATAGCAACCTTGTGCCAGCGCGCCATCGCGCAGACGTTCGCCCCCGCACAGCAGGCGCGCCCCCTCGGCCTTGCCCTGTTCGATGTAGTCCAGTACGCGCTGCATGTGCGCGGCGCTGACCAGCGGGCCGAAGGTGGTGCGCACGTCCAGCGGGTCGCCGATGTGGATGCGTTGGACGCGTGCCAGCAGCCGCGCCTCGAAGGCGTTGCGCAGCGCGCGCGGCACGAACACGCGGGTGCCATTGGTGCAGACCTGCCCGGAGCTGTAGAAGTTGGCCATCATCGCGATGTCGGCGGCCAGATCCAGGTCGGCGTCGGCGCAGACGATCAGGGGCGACTTGCCGCCCAGTTCCATGGTCACGTCTTTCAGCGACGAACTCGAGGCGCTGGCCATCACCTTGCGCCCGGTCGCGGTGCCGCCTGTGAAGCTGATCTTTTCGATCTGCGGGTGTTCGGTGAGCGCGGTGCCCACGCTGGCGCCGTCGCCGGGCAGCACGTTGAACACGCCATCGGGCAGGCCGGCCTCGGTGAAGAGTTCGGCCAGCTTGAGTGCGGTCAGCGGTGTCACTTCGCTGGGCTTGAAGATCATTGCGTTGCCGGCCGCCAACGCGGGCGCGGCCTTCCACAGCGCGATCTGGATCGGGTAATTCCACGCGCCGATCGCGCCGACCACGCCGAGCGGCTCGTGCCGTGTGTAGAAGAAGCTGCCTTCGCGCAGCGGTACCTGTGCGCCCTGCAGCGCCTGCGCCACCCCGGCGTAGTACTCCAGCACGTCTGCGCCGGTGACGATGTCCACGCTGCGGGTTTCGCTCAGCGGCTTGCCGGTGTTGAGCGTTTCCAGCTCGGCCAGCGCATCGTTGCGCTCGCGCAGCAGCGCCACCGCACGCAGCAGGATGCGCGAGCGCTCCACCGCGGTCAGTGCCGCCCATTGCTGCTGGCCGGCCGTGGCGCTGTCGACCGCGGCGTCCAGGTCGTCGGCACCGGCGTTGTGCACATTGGCCAGCACCTCGCCGGTGGCGGGGTTGACCACCTCGAAGGTGTGGCCGCCGCGGGCGGGAACGTAACGGCCGCCGATATACAGCAACTGGTCGGGAAAACGTGGCATGACAAACCTCCTGTGGGGCGCACGCGGCAGCGGCGGCACCTCAGCGAGTGAGATGCAGGAACTGCAGGTGACGCTCGTATTGATCGATGATGTCGTTGATGATCTGCTCGCGGCTGTAACCGACCAGGTCGTAATCCTGGCTGCCTTCGTACAGATACACTTCGGCGCGGTAATAGCGTTGGTTGCGCAGGCGTTGCGCGGCGAAAGACGGCGTCAGGTAGCCGCGCATCACCACTTGGTAGCGGAAGCCCTGCTGCTCGCCGTGGTCGACGCTGATTTCCATGTCGTCGTCGTCCAGCCGGCTGCTGACCTGCCAGCCTTCTTCCTGCAGCTGCGTGGTGACCGCTTCGATCGCCGGGCGTACCTGGTCGTGCATGAAGCGATAGACCTCATCGCGCGCCGGGAAATGCATCGCCTGGCCCAGGCGCTGACGCCAGCCGCGGTGATGCCGCGATTGCCCGATCAGCGGGCTGGGGCTGTAGAGCTGTGCGCGCTTGCGTTGCGATTCTTCGCTGAGCGCGCGCGACAAGCCCCAGGCCATCAGCAGCAACACCGCAGAGAACGGCAGCGAGGCCAGCACCACGGCCGATTTCAATGCGTCCATGCTGCCGGCCAGCAGCAGGCCGCCGGTCACCACCGCGGTGAGCACACCCCAGAACACGCGCAGCCAGCGCGGGCCATCGTCGTGCGGCTCGCCGCCGTGCGAGGACAGCGTGGACAACACCACCGTGCCGGAATCGGCGGAGGTCACGAAGAACACGAAGCTGATCGCCACCGTCACCGTAATCACCGTGCGGCTCCACGGGTAGCTTTGCAACAGCGAATACAGCACCGTCTGCGGCGCATCGATGGCCTGCTGCGCCAGCGCGCCCTGGCCGTGATGCAGTAACTGGTCCAGCGCGCTGTTGCCGAAGATCGACAGCCACGCCAGGGTGAAACCGAGCGGTATCAACAACACGCCGAGCACGAATTCGCGAATGGTGCGGCCGCGCGAAATACGCGCGATGAACAGGCCTACGAATGGCGCCCAGCCGATCCACCACGCCCAGTAGAACACCGTCCAGTTGCCGAGCCAGTCACTGCGGCCGCCGTAGGCGTACACATCGAAACTCTTGTTGACCACACTGCCCAGGTAGTCGCCCAGGTTCTGGATCAGCGCGTTGAGCAGATACTGCGTGGGGCCGGCGAACAGCATGAACAGCAGCAGCGCGATCGCCAGCAGCATGTTGATGTCCGACATCCAGCGCACGCCTTTCTCGACGCCGGACACCGCCACCACGATCGCCGCGCCCATCATCGCCACGATCAGCGCGACCTGCACCCAATGGGTATGCGGAACATCCATCAAGGTGCTCAGGCCGGCGTTGAGATGCAGCACGCCAAAGCCCATGTCCGCGCCCAGGCCGAACACGGTGGCCACGATGCCCAGCGCATCCACGGTGTAGCCGATCGGCCCGTTGATGCGCTTGCCGATCAGTGGATACAACGCCGAGCGCAAGGCCAGCGGCAGGTTGTGGCGGAATGCGAAATACGCCAGCGCCATCGCTGCCAGCGCGAACACGCCCCAGCCATGCAGTCCCCAATGCAGGAACAGCAGCTGCATCGCCTGCCGCGCGGAAGCTTCGCCGCTGCCGGTGCCGCCCTGCGGCGGTTGCAGATAATGGGTGAGCGGTTCGGAGACGCAAAAGAAGAACAGCGTGATGCTGATGCCCGCGGCGAACAACATGCCGGCCCAGGACAGATAGCTGAATTCCGGTTCGTCGTGATCGGCGCCGAGCTTGATGTTGCCGTAGCTGGACAAGGCCACGCCAAGCACAAACACCAGATACACCGTCATCGCCAGCAGGTAGTACCAGCCGACATTGCGCGAGGCCCAGGTCTGCGCGTCCAGCAGCACGCGGCCCGCTTCGAGCGGAAACAACGACACCAACAACGCAAACGTACACACCACCGTGGCCGCCAGCACGAACACCGGGCGCAGGGTGCGCACCGGCAACAGCTGCGGCTCAACCGCACTCATGCCGACACACTCATATGACGCGTATCACGTGCTGTGCTCCCAACGAAAAACCGCCTGCGTTATCGCACAGGCGGTGTCGAGGGGGTGTCATCGGTCGAGTCCGCCAGTGCAAACCCGTAGCCACTTTGCGTGGTGGCTAGCGCAGCAGCTGCAGTGGCACGCGGATATCCATGCCCACCGCAAGATGGTCGGAGAACGCGGCGGGAATCGCTTCGATATGCTCGATGGTCAGGCTGTCGCTGACCAGGATATGGTCGATCGCCCGGTCCGGACGCCAGCTCGGAAACGTATGCACTTCGCAGCTCGGCGGCTGCAACCGCGTGTGCCGGTACAGCGCCTGCATTTCCGGCCGGTCGGCCATGCAATTGAAATCGCCCATCAACATCGCGTTGGGATGCTCGGACAACAATTCGGCGATGAAGGCCAGCTGCGCCATGCGCGAATTGGCGCCCAGCGACAGATGCGCCACCGCCACCGCCAGGCCTTCGCGCCCCTGCCCGAACTTGGCCAGCAGGATGCCGCGCCCGCCGATCCGGCCGGGCAGGGCGTGGTCCTGCACTTCCAGCGGTTCCAGCTTGCTGAGCAAACCATTCGCGCTGGAGGCCACCCCGCCCATGCGGCGGTTGGGCTGGTGGCTCCAGTAATGGAAGCCGGCACGCTCGGCCAGATAGTGGGTCTGGTTGGTGAAGCCCGAGCGCAGGCTGCCCGGGTCGGCCTCCTGCAGGCCCACGATGTCGCGCTCGCCGGCCAGCTTGGCAATGCTGTCCAGGCTGGTGCGCTTGCTGCCCAGCGGCAACGCATGCGACCAGCTGCGCGTGACGTAATCGCTGTAACGGCGAGTGCTGGAGCCGGCCTGGATATTGGCCGTCAGCACCCGCAGGGTGCGCGAATCCGAAGCGTTCACAGGGCGGCGATCGACAGGATCACTTGGCCAGCGTGGCGCGTTCGCGCGCAATCAGGTGATCGGCGATGCGCAGCATGTCCGGGAAGCTCTGGCCCTTGACCAGGTACTTGCCGTTGACGATCAGCGACGGGGTGCCGGTGAGCTTGCTGCGGGTGGCGAACTGCTTGGCGCGGTTGGTCTTGGCCGACACGCCGAAGCTGCTCATGGTGTCGATGAAGGTCTTCTGGTCCACGCCGTACTTGGCGTAGAACGCGGCGATGTCCTGCACCGAATCCTTGCCGCGCTCGCCCTTGAGGGTCTGCTCGGTGTGGATGGCCTTGTACAGCGCTTCGTGGGTCTTTTCCTGCACGCCCAGGGTTTCGGCGGCGTAGAACGCACGGCCGTAGTCGTCCCACGGGCCGCCGAACATCGCCGGTACGTAGACGAAGTGCACGTCCGACGGCAGGCCGGCCTTCCACGGCCCGATCAGCGGCTGGAACGCGTTGCAGGCGGGGCAGACATAGCCGAAGACCTCGGCCACTTCGATCTTGCCGGCGGCCTGCTGGTACGGCTGGCCGCCTTCGATATCCAGATAGTCGGTGCCGGCGACCGGCTCGGGGCCGTTCGGCGCGCGCGGTGCGGCGCTGGGGGCGGCGGCCGGCGGGGTGCTGGCGCTCTCGCCAACTGCAGGCGGTGCGGCGGGATCGGCGGCCGGCGTGGCAGCAGCCGGAGCAGGCGCCGTTTCGGCAGCCGGCGTGGTGGCGGCAGGTGCGGTGTCGGACGAGCCGTCCTGGGCCTTGCAGGCGACCAGGATCGGCAGCAGCGCCATCAGCGTCAGGGCGAAGCGGGTCTTCATCGGATTGGATCTCCAGCGTGGGGCGAGGAAAGGGCCGGACGGCCGCGGGGCGCATGATGCCACGGGCGGCCGTCGGTGGCGGTTACGCGGTTCAGCGCTTGGCAGGCGCAGCGTGTTCGCGGGCGATCAGGTAGTCGGCCACGCGCAGCATGTCCGGGTAGTTGCGCGCGCCGATCAGATAGCGCCCGTTGACGATGATCGCCGGGGTGCCGGGCAGCTTGCTGCGCTTGGCGAACTCGCGCGCGGCATCGAGCCTGGCGTCGACCGCCTGGCTCTTGTAGGTCTCGATGAAGCGCTGCTGCGGCACGCCATAGCCGGAGTAGAAGGCGGCCAGTTCCTCCGGGGCGACGTTCTGGGTCGGCACGGTCTGCTTTTCGTGGATCGCCTCGAACATGGCGCGATGGCTGCGCTTGGCCACGCCCAGGATGTCGGCGGCGAAGTAGGCACGCGCGAAGGCATCCCAGAACCCGCCGAAGGCCGCCGGCACCGGGGTGAAGCGCACATACGACGGCTGCTTGGTCACCCAGGCCTCCAGGGGTGGCTCGAAGTGCGCGCAGTGCGGGCAGGTGTAGCCGAACACCTCGACCACTTCCACCTTGCCGGCCAGAGGCGCGTACGGCTGGCCGCCGTCGATGACGATGTAGTCGTCGCCTTCGACCGGCGGGGCGTTCTTGTCGGCGGCACAGGCCGCCAGCGGCATCAACAGCAACAACAGCAGGGACAGGCGGGAAAACAGATTCATGCAGGCTCCGTGGGGGTGGAAAGGGGGAGGGCGGGAAACGACGACGCCGGTCGCGGGACCGGCGTCGTGACACGCTGTGGCGGTTGCGGCGGTCAGCTCATGAGCGGGCGGGCGTTGCTGCGGGCAGTTGCGCGGCGGCGGCATCGTCGGCGCGGTCGTGCAGACCCTGCAGGTAGCTGGCCAGCGCCTGGATCTCCTGCTCGGTCAGCGGGTGCGCTACCTGCGCCATGATATTGAACAGCGCCGGGTTGCGCTCCTGGGTGGTGCCGACCTGGTATTCCTTCAGGCGCCGCGCCACGTACTCGGCATGCTGGCCGCCCAGGCGCGGATACGCAGGGCCCGGATTGCCGCTGCCGGACGGCCCATGGCAGGCCATGCAGGCCGGCACGCCGCGCGCGACATCGCCACTGCGGTAGAGCTTCTCGCCGACTTGGTAGAACTTCAGGCCCTGGTACGGCCCCTCGTTGACCACCGCATCGTCGGCCACCCCGGCAGCGGCTTTTTGCGTGGCGAAGTAGGCGCCCAGGTCGCGCATGTCCTGCGCGGTGAGGTCCTTGACGAACGGCACCATCACCGCCGACATGCCGGTATTGCGCTCGCCGCTGGCGATCAAGGCGACCTGGTGCGCCACGTAGCGCTCGGTCTGGCCGGCGATGCGCGGGTACATGGCCACCGCCGGATTGCCGTCCGGGCCATGGCAGGCCGCGCAGGCGGCGGCCTTGGTCTGGCCGGCCTTGGCATCGCCCCAGGTGGTCTTGGACAGGTCCACCTCCAGCGGGGCAATGCGCACCGGCGGCGGATCGGGGATCGGCGTGACCGCCGACTGCGCAAACGCCACGGCGGCGATGACCGGCACGGCGAGGGCGGCGAGGACTAGCACACGAGCATGGCGCATCAGCTAAAGCTCCGTATGGACCCGGCCCGCGCGCGTTGGGTGCTGGCTGTGGCAGGCGTGCTTCGATTATCGACACGCCTTTGCGCCAGGGTCAACGAACAGTGCAGCAAAACCGTCAGGCCCCGAACGTGCGATCCTAGGGAGATGTCGCTCCTTATCGAACAAGCCCGCTACCACCTGTCCGCCCACAACGCCCGGCAATTGCCCGACGATGGCGGCTACGAGGTCGCCTTCGCCGGCCGCTCCAACGCCGGAAAATCCAGCGCGCTCAACGCGCTGACCCGCCAGAACGCACTGGCGCGCGTGTCCAAGACCCCCGGCCGCACCCAGCAGCTGGTGTTCTTCCAGATCCAGCCCGAGCGCTATCTGGTGGATCTGCCCGGTTACGGCTACGCCAAGGTGCCGCAGGACCTGCAGGCGCACTGGCAGGCCTTCATCGACCGCTATTTCCGCACCCGCGAAGCCCTGCGCGGGCTGGTGGTGGTGATGGACATCCGCCATCCGCTCAAGGATTACGACCTGCAGATGCTCGGCTATGCGGCCGAGCGCGGCCTGCCCGCGCATGGTTTGCTGACCAAGGCCGACAAGCTCGGCCGTGGCCAGCAGATGCAGACGCTGCAGAAGGTCAAGAAGGAAGTGACCTCGCGCTTCGGCGACAGCGTGACCGTGCAGACCTACTCCGGCGAGTCGCGCCAGGGCGTGGACGAGTTGCGCGGCATCGTCGGCGGCTGGCTGGGCCTGGACGTCGCGGCGCCTGCCGCGGAGTGAGCCGGGGCGGGCCTGGCGCATGACGCCTGGCCTTCAGAGCATCAGGACGGCGAGCCAGGGCTCGCCGTTTTTTCATTGCGGTACCGCCCCGAATTCGGTCGGCACCCAGGCGAACGCCTTGCCCTCACGGCGCACATGACCCAGCCCTGGGAACGGCAGATGCGCGCCGGCCACCCACCAGCGGCCGTCGGCGGCCTGCGCCAGCAGGCGACGCCGTGAGGCGATCGCCTTGCTGCGGTCGCTGTCGGCCTCGAACGAGGCGTCCGGCCGGGCAAACTGCACGGCGTGGTAGTGCAGCACATCGCCCCACACCAGCACCGTGTTGCCGGTGCCGCCGTCGAAGCGATAGGAGACGTGGCCGGGCGTGTGGCCCTGGCTGTCCAGCGCGGTGATGCCGGCCGGCAATGCGCTGATGCCGGGCTGGAAGCGGCGCAGCCGACCCTGGGCCTGATACGGCGCGACGGCCGCGCGTGCCAGCGGGAAGGCGAACTGCAGTGTCGGCACGGCACCGGCCTCCGAGGCCGGGTCCAGCCAGTACGCGGCATCGGCCTCCGACAGCCACACCGTGGCGTTGGGAAAGGCCGGCCTGCCCTGCGCATCGAGCAGCCCGCACAGGTGGTCCGGATGCGCGTGGGTGAGCAGCACATCGTCGACCTGGGTGGGGTCGTAACCGGCGGCGCGCAGGTTGCTCAGCACCTGACCGAGGCCGGGCCCCAGGCACTGCGCGGTGCCGGTATCGACCAGGCTGAGGTGGCTGCCGTCCTGGATCAGATAGGCGTTGACTGCCGTCTGCAGCCCCTTGCCGTCTTCGGGCACGTAGCCCTGCGCGAGCAGGCGGTCGCGCTCTGCCGGGGCCACGTTGGACAGCTGTTGCCGCGTCAACGCCACGCTGCCGTCGAACAAGGCGGTGACGCGCAGCGTGCCGATGCGCTGCAGGTAGAAGCCGGGGACCTGTGCGTGGGTGGATGCGGGCGCAGCGGCGTGCGCCAGCGTGGCGCTTGCGGCGAGCAACAGCGGCGCCAGCGAACGCAGGGCGGAAAAAACAGGCATGAGCAACTCCAGGACAGGCGGCAAGCGCCGCGGTGTCGCCATGCTGGCCGCTGCGACCTGCGCGATTCGCTCATTGCGCTGCGCGAAGCGCTCGCGTCGGCGATCTAGCGGCTATTGCCGATGCTGGCCGGATCCAGCCCGTAGCGCTGCTGGAAGCGCTGACTGAAGCTGCGGGTAGAGCGATAGCCGGCCCGCGCGGCCACGGTCTTGAGCGGCCAGCGTGTGCTGTAGAGCAAGGCCATGGCGTGCGCCAGCCGCGCGTCGGTGATCAGTTCGCGCAGCGAGCGGTGTTCGGCGGCCAGATGCCGGCGCAAGGTGGCACCGCTGATGCCAAGACTCTCTTCGATATCGCGCGAGCGCCACGCCCGCTGCGGTTGCGCGGTGATCAGCGTACGCACCTGCTCGGCAACGCTTGGCGCCGGCGGCAGCAACAGGCCGCCGTGGCCGCGGCGGCAGAGGGTGACGACCAGTGCGGCCAGCGCCAGGCGTGCTTCGGTATACAGGCCGTGCTGCAGCGCATCGCGCCATTGCCGCAGTGTCAGCGCGAAATCGATCGCCGGCAGTTGCGCGATGTCGGCGCCGGCCTCGGGCAGCGGCTCGTTCCACAATGCGCGTGCAGCGGCCAGCGCCTCTTCGCAGAGGGGGACCACCACGCTCAGGTAGAGTCCGGTCTGCGGGTCGGGCGTGTTGATCACATCGATGCGGCAACGGCGCGTCACCAGGAACAGGTCGCCCGGCACGAACTGCAGCGATTGGGTCGCGCTGCGCACCTGCTTGCGGCCCTGCAGCACCATCGCGAACTGCGCCTGGGTCAGATCCACCGAGCGCGCCCCGTGTTCGCGCCGCGCACTCACGCAGGCAAACCCTTCGGCGCGCTCGCAGTGCAGCAGGCTGGCCATCTGCGCGAGCAGGGCGTCGGTGGGTGTGGGCGCAACGGTCATGGCCGGGCGATGCTACAGGATCGCGGCTGCGCGGCTGCGGACGATCAAACGCCGTGCATCCGCGCCTGCAGGAAGTTGCGGGTGTCCAGTTTCAGCCTGGACGGTTGCGGCCTGCGGCGCCCTCCGTCACGCCCGGCCTCGGCTGCCGCGGCCACGCCGTGCGCATGGATGGAAATGTCAGACCCGGCCGATGGCAGCAATTCTTTCCATGCCCTGCGGTTATAGTGCGGGCCTTGCGGTGGCAGGGGAGGACCCCCACATCGTTCCCCTAAATTTTCCTGCGAGCCTGCCCTTGTCGAGTCCCAGCCACGTTGCCGAAACGCCGATCACCGAACGCGCGGAGCTGGTCCAGGTGCTGGCCTCCGGCGAGAAGCCCAGCGCTGACTGGCGGATCGGCACCGAGCACGAAAAGTTCGGCTTCCAGCTCGACGACCTGCGCGCGCCCACGTTCGAAGGCGAGCGCGGTATCCAGGCATTGCTGACCGGGTTGACCCGCTTCGGCTGGGAGCCGGTGCAGGAAAACGGCCACACCATCGCGCTGCTGCGTGACGGCGCCTCGGTGACGCTGGAGCCGGCCGGCCAGTTGGAACTGTCGGGCGCGGCAGTGGAAAGCCTGCATCACACCTGCGTGGAAACCGGCACCCATCTGGACGAAGTGGCGCAGGTGGCCGGCGAGTTGCAGCTGGGGTTCCTGGGCATGGGCTTCCAGCCCAAGTGGCGCCGCGATGAAATGCCGTGGATGCCCAAGGGCCGCTACCAGATCATGAAGAACTACATGCCCAAGGTCGGCTCGCTCGGCCTGGACATGATGACCCGCACCTGCACGGTGCAGGTCAACCTGGATTACGCCACCGAAGCGGACATGGTGAAGAAGTTCCGCGTGTCGCTGGCGTTGCAGCCGATCGCCACCGCGTTGTTCGCCGATTCGCCGTTCACCGAAGGCAAGCCAAACGGCTACCTCAGCTACCGCTCGCACATCTGGACCGATACCGACGCCGACCGCACCGGCATGCTGGACTTCGTGTTCGAGGACGGCTTCGGCTACGAGCGCTATGTCGATTACCTGCTCGATGTGCCGATGTATTTCTCCTACCGCGACGGCGTCTACGTCGATGCCAGCGGACAGAGCTTCCGCGACTTCATGCAGGGCAGGTTGCCGGCATTGCCGGGCGCGTTGCCGACGCTGCGCGACTGGTCGGACCACATGACCACCGCGTTCCCGGAAGTGCGCCTGAAGAAGTACCTGGAAATGCGCGGCGCCGACGCCGGCCCGTGGGACCGCCTGTGCGCGCTGTCGGCGTTCTGGGTGGGGTTGCTGTACGACGACACCGCGCTGGATGCGGCCTGGGATCTGGTCAAGGATTTCAGCACCACCGAGCGCCACGCGCTGCGCGACGGCGTGCCCAAGCATGCGCTCGGCCTGCCGTTCCGCAATGGGACGGTGCGCGATTTGGCGGTGGAAGCGGTCAAGATCGCCCGCGAGGGCCTGCGTCGGCGTGCGCGCCTGAATGCCGATGGTCAGGACGAAACCGGCTTTGTGGATGTGATCGCCGAGATCGCCGAGAGCGGTGTCACCGCCGCCGAGCGCAAGCTGGCGCTGTATCACGGTGCATGGAATGGCGACATCGATCGCGTGTTCCGCGAGTTTGCGTATTGAGCGCTTGCTGATCGCAGTAGTGGTCGCGCGCGGCTGATCGATCGCGCGGAGCGTTGTGTGCAGGCGTGAATTCTCGGATACGCGCCGGCCGGCACCCCCGAGCTTGCGGGCGAGAGAACGTACTCCAACCCGGCCCTAGCGCCGCTCCGGCATGCACGGCAGGCGCACCGTCACCCGCAGGCCGCCACCTGTTGCACGGTTGTCCAGGCGCAGGTCGCCGCCATGCGCCAGCACGATGCTGTGCGCCACCGACAAACCCAGCCCGATGCCGCCGGTGTCGCGATTGCGCGAGGACTCGCCACGCACGAACGGCAACAGCAGCTGTTCGCGCTGGGTCGGGTCGATGCCGGGGCCGTCGTCGTCGATCCACAGCACGCCCTCTTCGCCGTCGCGCTGCAGTTGCAGGCGCGCGCGCTTGCCGTATTTCAGCGCGTTCTCCAGCAGGTTCATCACTGCGCGCCGCAAGGCCAGCGGGTCGCCATCCAGGGTGATCGCCGGGCCGGGCAGCAGTTCGGCATCGGCGCCGATGTCGGTGGCGTTGTCGACCACGCTTTCCACCAGCAGGCGCAGGTCCAGCGGCGCGCGCTTGCCGCGGTGGCGATCGTTCTGGATGAAATCCAGCGCGGCGGAAATCATCGCCTTCATCTCGTCGATGTCGGCCAGCGCCTTGTCGCGCAACGGCGGCTGCAGGCCGTCCAGGCGGAACGACAGGCGCGCCAGCGGCGTGCGCAGGTCGTGCGCGATCGCCGCCACCATGTGGGTGCGTTCGTTGATCAGGCGGTTCAGGCGGGCCTGCATCGCATTGAACGAATCGGCCGCGCGCACGATCTCCGGTGGGCCGCTGCGTTGCAGTGCGGCAGCATCCGGGTTGCGGCCCAGCCGGTCGGCGGCTTCGGCAAAGCGCTTGATCGGCGCCGACAACGCACGCGAGAACCACCACGCCAACGGTACGTTGGCCAGCAGGCCGGCCAGGAACAGCAGCACCACATGGGTCTTGAACTCGGCCGACAGCCGCCGCGGTGGCGATTCGACCGTGCGCCAGCGGCCATCGGGCTGTTGCAGCGCGGCGGTGAAGCCGTCCAGCAAGGGCACGCCCGGGGTCAGGCGCTCGCTTTCCCAGGCGCCGGGGCTGTCGTCCGGACGCAGTCCATTGCCGAACGGCGGGGCACCGGGGGGGCGCTCGTGCGGCCAGTCGCCTGGCGCCGGCGGCGAGCGCTGCAAGGCCTCGTGGCGATTGCCGGCGTAACTGGCATCGCCATCATCGGCCCCGGATGCCTGCGATTGGCCGGGCATGCGCGGCGGTGGGGACATGCCGATGCGCGGGCCCTGGCGATCGTCGGCGCTGCGGTAGAAGCGCACGCGCTGCTCGGGGACATCCAGCCAATGGGCCAGCAGCATTTCGGCAAACCCGTCGCGCACCTGGCCTGCCGGCGGCAGCGGGGCCTGGGCCGATTCGTGCACCGTCAGGGTCTGGGTGCCGGCCGGCATGCGCGTGGACAGCAGCGCCACCACCTCCGGCGGATGCACCGGCGGCTCGTAGACCGGGGTGCGCATCACCAGCAGGGCGATGCCGATGACCTGGGCGGTGAGCAGTGCCACCGCCAGCAGCACAAAGGTACGGGCAAAGATCGACAGCCCGCGACGTGCCGGTTTGCTCACAGACGCGAAACGCCCGGCAGCAGCATGTAGCCCTCGTTGCGCACGGTGCGGATCAACTCGGTATGCACGCGCTCGTTGATCTTGCGGCGCAGGCGGCTGATCTGGCTGTCGATGGCGCGGTCGTAGACGTCGGTATCGCGGCCACGGGCGTAGTCCAGCAACTGGTCGCGGCTGAGCACACGCTGCGGATGCTCGACGAAGGTACGCAGCAGCGCGAACTCGCCGTCGGACAGGTTGATGAAGATGCCGGTGGGGTCACGCAGGTCGCGCCGCACCACGTCCAGCCGCCAACCGGCGAACTCGTAGACATTGCCACGGTGGTCGGCCTGCTCGCTGCTGGCCTGGCTGCGGCGCAGCAGGGCGCGTACCCGCGCCAGCAGTTCGCGCGGATTGCAGGGTTTGGCCAGGTAATCGTCGGCGCCCACTTCCAGGCCGATGATGCGGTCGGTGTCGTTGCCCAGCGCGCTGAGCATGATGACCGCAGGTGAACCGCGCTCGCTGGCCAGCGCCCGCGCCGCGCTCAGGCCGTCTTCTCCAGGCATCATCACGTCGAGTACGATGAGGTCCGGGCGGCGCTGAGCGATGCTCTTGCGCATCTCCGCCACGTTTTCGGCAACGTCCACCTGGTAACCGTGGGCGCTGAGGAACTCGCCGATCAGCTTGCGCAGGTCCGGGTCGTCGTCGACCACAAGAACGCAGGGTTGTTGCATGTCCATGGAGATCATCGTCGGTGGCGCGGAGCTTGGCCCGCGCAGGGTGGTGGCGACCGGGTACATGGTGCTCGCAGTTGCAGGGCTGGAGCACGCATCATAATGATTGAATTTGTCAACCTTTGGCACACGTGTGACGCAACATGACAGAACGGGACATCGCGCAGGAAACCGGGCCATCGACACTGTGCCGCAGCAATGGCGAGTGTACGCATGACAAGGCGTTTCCGATGATGCGGGTGATCAGCCGCGACAACGGCGTGGGCCTGACCCGGGACATGGTGCTGATGGCGCAGACGCTGCGTGCCGGCGGCATACCGGTGCAGGAAGTGGGCTTCACCAGTCAGCGGCTGCACGACACCGCACGCGAAGCCCGTCTGTGGGCTAGTCGCGCGCTGTTCGGGCGGGTGCCGGTGCAGATCTTTTCCGAGCGCGTGTATGCGCGCTGCCTGCCGCTGGGCCAGACCAACCTGCTGGTGCCCAATCCGGAATGGTTGCTGCCCAAGTGGCTGCCGCGGCTGCCGCAGTTCGACGCGGTGTTGTGCAAGACCCATCACGCGGAGCGGATTTTCCGCAGTCTGGGCTGCACCACGCGGTTCATCGGCTTCACCAGCCCGGATCGCTACGACGCACAGGTCGTGCGTCAGCGTGCGTTCTTCCATCTGGCCGGGCGCAGCACCGCCAAGGGCACCCGTGTGCTGCTGGAGACCTGGCAGCGGCATCCGGAATGGCCGCTGCTGACGGTGGTGCAGAATCCGCGCACGGCCGGCAAGCCGGTGGTGGCGCCGAACATCGACCACCGCGTCCGTTATCTCGACGACGCCGAACTGCGCCGCCTGCAGAACGCGCACCTGTTCCATCTGTGCCCATCCGAGGCCGAAGGCTTCGGGCACTACCTGATGGAAGCGCTGAGCGTGGGCGCGGTGACGCTGGCCACCGACGGTGAGCCGATGAACGAACTGGTCAGGCCCGAGCACGGCGTGCTGATTCCGGTGGCCGAGGTGCACCAGCGGCGTCTGGCGTCGTACTACTTCGTGGACGCGGCGGGCATTGCGCAGGCGGTGGAAACCGCGCTGGCCTTGTCGCAGGCGCAGCTGGATCAGCTGTCGGCCAACGCGCGGGCGTTCTACCAGGCCAACGATGCCGCGTTCGCCGCGCGCTTTCGCAATGCGGTGCTGGCGTCATTGCCCGCAGATGCGGCGGAGGTCACCACGGACGTGGCCCAGGCGGTCGTCGAAAATTGATGCGTTAGCCCCTGGCTTGGCCGGGTCACCGCTCTGACAAAGCCCCTGCGTGTTGGATGCAGCACGGTGCTGGCGTGGTCCCAGGTCTTGCACGCTGCATGACGGCGCACGCCGGCGATCGGCGCGCAGCGGCAAATGCACGACATATCGCGATGCAACGCTCTCCCTGACCAAGCGGGTACAGCCCGCCATTGCCATGTGCGTGCGGTACGCGCATGCGCCATCCAGCCAGGGAGATCGACGATGGTCCAGACACGTTCCACAGCCGTTGCCATCAGTGCATTGCTCGCAGTGCTCGGCCTGGGCGGCTGCGCCAGTTTCTGCGGCGCGCCTTCCGGCGGGCCACCGCCGCCGCCCGCGCCACCACAGGCACAGCGTGGTCCGCCACCACCACCGCCACCGAGTGCGAGCGATCTGGCCGCGATGCAGGCCTGTGCTCAAGAGCAGGGAGTGGCCTTGCCCTCGCCAGCTGCGGCCACGCCGCATCCCGATGCGCCCACGCAAGGCATGGACCGCAGTGCGTTTGAGCGCTGTCTGGCCAGCAACGGCGTGCGGCGGCCAACGCCGATGCCCGGCGGCCCGGCGCCAGATCGCCCGCACGGGCCTGGCGAACCACATGGTCCGCCACCCCACGATCCCGACTTCGACGCCGCGTTGCAGGCCTGTGCCACCGCGCAAGGCATCGCGTTGCCTGCGCCTGACGCGCCGCCCCTTGGCCCGCCTCCGCCCGCGCTGTCGCAATGCCTGGAGGCCGAAGGTTTCGCGCCACCGCCGCGGCATGGCTGATCGTGCTGATCACGCCGCCCGTCGGTTCCAGCTGCTGGCGGCGACGCTGCAGCTGGAGTGAGTTGCGCAGGAGCGGCGGTCGCCCTGCACGATGCATTGCTGGGTCCGGAAGAAGCGGACGCTGGCCGCGCTTGGCGGCCTCTACCTGGATCCTCTGACAATCGCCAGGCAGTCGCGAGGCCGACTGAAGCGATTTCCCTCCGTGATGCTTCAGCCGGGTCCTATCCGTACACCAGGCACCCGACGACACTCGGCAGTGTCGAGCACGCTACTGACAAGCTCTTCGCCATCGATTGCCCACTGTGTGCGCTCACCCGGTACGAATGATCGATGACGATGCGCGCAGGCAAGAGCCGGACACGATGAGTGCCGTGCCCGACGACACCATGCAGGACAACGCGGCGCTGCGGGACGAGCTTTCCGGCATGCGTCGCCTGCATGCCCTGCAGGTCAGCCTGGCGGCACAGGCCGATGCGCGCATCGCGCTGCAGGAGATCACCGCGCTTGCCTGTGCCTTCGCGCGTACCGACTGCGGCTGTGTGCAACTGGTCAGTGCACACAACAGCGAGATGGAGCTGCGTGTCTATCGCGGACATGACGAACGCAGCACATTCGTCCAGCAGTTCCTGAAGGACGGCTTCCAGGCGACCTGCGACACCGTGCGGCGCGAACGCCGGCAGTTGGTGATCGAGGACATCGAAACCTTCACCCCGTTGAAGGGAACGCCCGATTATGAGGCCGCGCTGTGCAGCGGCATCCGTGCTGCCCAGTTCACTCCGTTGTTCAATCGTGCCGGTGGCCTGCTGGGATTGCTCGGGACCCAGTTCACGGTGCCGTATCGGCCTGCGGAGCACGAACTCAGATTGCTCGAACTGCTCGCATGGACGGCTGCCGACTACATCGAGCGCCATCGCGGCGAGCTGGCCTTGCGCATGAGCGAGTCGCGGCTGGCCGCGCTGTCGGCGGCAAGTTCCGAGGTGCATT
This sequence comes from Xanthomonas sp. WHRI 8393, assembly GCF_040203315.1. Taxonomy (NCBI): domain Bacteria; kingdom Pseudomonadati; phylum Pseudomonadota; class Gammaproteobacteria; order Lysobacterales; family Lysobacteraceae; genus Xanthomonas; species Xanthomonas sp. WHRI 8393. Next base: position 1,011,839 of record NZ_JBEGGL010000001.1, read on the forward strand.
ACCGCATGAGCGCCGACTGGGACGAGATGCACCAGCTGACCGCCGGCGCACGCACTGCCGATGCGATGGCGACCAGCCGTTCCTGGATCATGGATTACATCCCTGCAGAGGATCAGGCGCTGGTGCGGAGCAGGATCGATGCAGGGATCCGCGCGCGCAGCGCGATCGTGTTCGAGCACCGGGTGCGACGCGCCGATGGCAGCATTGCGTGGATGGCGACCAAGGCGGTACCGGCACTGGGTGCGGGCGGGCGCATCACCGAGTGGTTCGGTGCCGGCGCCGACGTTACCGCGCGCAAGCAGGCCGAGGAACATCTGCGCGAGAGCGAGGCGCGGCTGACCTATGTGCTCGATCAGGTTCCGATCGGAATCGGCCTGTTCGATACGCAAGGCCGCTTCACCTACCGTAATCCACAACTGCGTGAGCAGCTGGCAGAGCGGGTGCCCTCGCGCGAGTCATTGCAGGAGCAACCGTGGGCCGGGGTCGACCAGCAGGGGCGGGCGGTTGCGATCGAGGAATTTCCCTGCGCCCGTGCGCTGCGTGGCGAAGATGCGACCATGCCGGTGGATTTCCTCGATCCCCGTGACACTGCGCAGCGCTGGTTGCGCATCACCGCGGTGGCGCTGCGCGAAGAGGATGGTGTGACCGGTGGCGTTGCGGTGGTGCAGGACGTCACGGTGCAGCGCCAGGTGCAGACGGAAGTGGGCGCGCTTGCCGAGCGCAATCGCGACATCCTCGAAAGTATTTCCGACGCCTTCTATGGCGTCGACGCGCAGGGGCGCTTCACCTACATCAACCAGAAAGCCGAGCTGCTGTGGGGGCGTTCGCGCGACCAACTGCTGGGAAACCTGCTGTGGGAGCAGTTTCCGGACTCGATCGGGTCGCTTCCGTATCAGGCGCATGTGCGCGCGGCACAGACACGCCAGGTGGTCAGACTGGAAGCCTTGTCGCCGGCATTGGGGTACTGGGTGGATATCAGCATCTATCCCACCAACGATGGCGGCATGTCGGTGTACTTCCGCGACATCTCCGACAAGAAACGCGCCGACGCGCGGCTGCGTGCCAGCGAAGAACGCTTCCGCACCGCATTGACGATCGAAACCGTCGGTGCGACCTACTTCGACATGGGCGGCCGCTTCACCGATGCCAATGACACCTTCCTGAAAATGAGCGGCTACAGCCGTGCCGACGTGGAAGCGGGCACGCTCTCCTGGCAGGCGCTAACCCCACCCGAAGCCAGGGACCTGTGCGAGCGGGCGTTCGAGGAACTCAGGACCAAGGGCAGCGCCACACCGTATGAGCGCCAATACCTGTGCAAGGACGGAACCCGGCGCTGGGCCCTGTTTGCGTCCAAGCGCTTGCCCGACGGCACCGGCTTCGAGTTCGTGCTCGACATCACCGACCGCAAGCTCACCGAAGCGGCGCTGCGCGAGGTGCAGGACCGCAATGCCTTCCTGCTGAAACTCTCCGACGCGCTGCGGCCGCTGTCCGATCCGGCTGCGATCCAGGGCGAGGCCGCGCGCGTGCTGGGCGAGCATCTGGCCGCCGGCCGCGCCTACTACGTCGAGGTGGATGCCAGGGCGCAGCAGTACGTGGTCGAGCGCGACTGGCATCAGCCCGATGAAACCAGTCATGCACGTCGTTTCGCGTTGACCGACTGGCCGATGCCCTGGCTGCTCGACGCGCAGACCTGGGTGGTGCGCGATGCCGCCACCGATCCTGCATTGCCCGACGATCAGCGCGCGGCCTATCTGGGCAACCAGATCGCTGCGCTGATCGTGGTGCCGCTGATCAGGGGCGGCCAGCTGGTGGCGACCTTCGTGGTCAATCAACGCAGCGCACGCAACTGGAATGCCGCCGAGATCCGTCTGGCAGAGGAAACCGCCGAGCGCACCTGGGCGGCGCTGGAGCGTGCGCGTGCACAGGGCGCGCTGCTCGAAAGCGAGGAGCGCTACCGGGTGATCCTGGAGAGCGCGCTCGACTACGCAATCTTTACCACCGATACGCGCGGACACATCCAGACCTGGCCACCGGGAGCGGAGGCGGTGTTCGGCTGGACCGCGGAAGAGGCGATCGGCCAACACATCGCGATGACCTTCGTTGCCGAAGATCGCCTGACCGGCGTGCCGCAGCGCGAGATCGAGCAGGCGCATTACACCGGCGGCGCGCCGAATGTGCGCTGGCATCGGTGCAAGGATGGCCGGCACGTCTTCATCGAAGGCGCAACGCGGCCGCTGCGCAATGGCAGCGCCGAGCCGCTGGGCTATCTCAAGATCGGCCAGGACGTGACCCGACGACGGCAGTGGGAAGATCGCCAGCAGGTGTTGCTGGCCGAGCTGCAGCACCGCACGCGTAATCTGATGGGTGTGGTGCGTGTGGTCTTCAATCGCACGCAGCGCAGCAGCAAGACCATCGCCGAGCTGGCGCTGATCTACAACGATCGCCTGGATGCCCTGGCGCGCGTGCAGGGCCTACTGTCGCGCCTGAACGAGGGCGATCGTATCCTGTTCGACGAATTGATCCGGGTCGAGCTGTCGGCCATGGGCGCGATCGATGCGCAAGGCCAAGGCGACCGCGTGACACTGGACGGCCCCGCCGGCGTGCGTCTGCGCTCCAGCACCGTGCAGACCTTTGCGCTGGCCCTGCATGAGCTGGCCACCAATGCCAACAAGTACGGCGCGCTTGCACAGGCCGGCGGCCAGTTGCGGGTGCGCTGGCGCCTGCTGGGTACCGCCAAGGGCACCCGCCTGCATATCGAGTGGAGCGAGACCGGTGTGCATATGCCGGCGCCTGGCGAAGCGGCGCAAGGCTCCGGCTATGGGCGCGAGCTGATCGAACGCGCGTTGCCGTACCAGCTGCAGGCCGAGACGACTTGCGCTGGGGCCGGACGGCGTGCGCTGCACCATCGAGCTGCCGGTATCGCAGAGCATGCGTCTGGACAGCGACGACAGCTGACGGGCGCGTGTTGCGCCTGCACACGCCTGCCAGTGGCGTGCTGCAGTGCGACGACAGCGGCGGCCGGCACGCGTAATCCGCAGCAGCGCAGCAGCACGGGTCGACGAGCGGCAGGTGCCTGGATGGACGTTAAGCGCCATGGCTGGCGCGGATGTTGTCGTAGCTGGGCGCCGATCCAGGCAGCAGCGGTCTGTCGCCTTTTTCGAGCGGTCTTCCTCGCGGGCATGGATTTTTTCGGGCGAATCCATATACTGCCCCCCAGTATCTGGCCGGAGTCGTCATGCCGCATTCGCCGCAGGAAAAAAAGCGGGCGCTAGCACGCGTGCGACGTCTGCGCGGGCAATGCGACGCGCTTGAGCGCGCGCTGGAGGCGGGCGCAGACTGTGCGCCTGTGCTGCAGCAGATCGCCGCAATCCGGGGTGCCGTCAATGGGCTGATGTCGCAGGTGCTCGAAGCGCATATCCGCGAGGACTTCGGCCACGCCGCCGCTTCCGACGCGCAGCGCGCCGAGCGGGTGCAGGAGCTGCTCGGGCTGGTCCGGTCCTATCTCAAATGAACTCCCACCGGGCCGGCGCCTGCCGTGCCCGTCCTTGAACCCCATCGTCAGGAGCGCCACCACATGAAATCCCGTGCAGCAGTTGCATTCGGACCCGGCAAGCCGCTGGAAATCGTCGAGATCGACGTCGCACCGCCACAGGCCGGCGAAGTGCTGGTCCGCATCACCCACACCGGTGTGTGCCACACCGACGCGTTCACGCTGTCCGGCGACGACCCGGAAGGCATCTTCCCGTCCGTGCTGGGCCACGAGGGCGGCGGCATCGTCGAGCAGGTCGGCGAGGGCGTCACTAGCGTCAAGGTCGGCGACCACGTGATCCCGCTGTACACCGCCGAATGCCGCAAGTGCAAGTTCTGCCTGTCGGGCAAGACCAACCTGTGCCAGGCCGTGCGCGCCACGCAGGGCAAGGGCCTGATGCCCGACGGCACCACGCGCTTCTCCTACAACGGCGAGCCGATCTACCACTACATGGGCTGCAGCACCTTCAGCGAGTACACCGTGGTGCCAGAGATCTCGCTGGCCGTGGTGAACCCGGAAGCGCCGCTGGAAAAGGTCTGCCTGCTCGGTTGCGGCGTGACCACCGGCATCGGCGCGGTGCACAACACCGCCAAGGTCAAGCCGGGCGAAAGCGTGGCGGTGTTCGGCCTGGGCGGCATCGGGCTGGCGGTGATCCAGGGCGCGGTGCAGGCCAAGGCCGGGCGCATCCTGGCCATCGACACCAACCCGGGCAAGTTCGATCTGGCGCGCAGCATGGGCGCCACCGATTGCATCAACCCCAAGGACTACGACAAGCCGATCCAGGAGGTCATCGTCGAGCTGACCGATGGCGGCGTGGACTTCAGCTTCGAGTGCATCGGCAACGTCAACGTGATGCGTTCGGCGCTGGAGTGTTGCCACAAGGGCTGGGGCGAGAGCGTCATCATCGGCGTGGCCGGCGCCGGCCAGGAAATCAGCACCCGTCCGTTCCAGCTGGTGACCGGCCGCGTATGGCGCGGGTCGGCCTTCGGCGGCGTCAAGGGACGGACCCAGTTGCCGGGCATGGTGGAGCAATCGATGAACGGCGAGATCGATCTCGATCCGTTCATCACCCACACCATGCCGCTGGAAGAGATCAACGAGGCCTTCCACCTGATGCACGAAGGCAAGTCGATCCGCACCGTGATCCATTTCTGACCGTACGGCCAGGAGCGGCGCGCGGCCGCTTCCGCGCACGTGGTACCCGATACTCCGGGAGGGGCATGATGACCAGCGTCTCGATTCATCCTTCGGTAGACAGTGGTATAGCGCGTGGCGGTGCGGAGAGCTTTCAGGGCGGAACCCTTGAATGCCACTGCGCCAGCGACAAGGTGACCGTGGACGTGGCTGCGCAGACCGCGCACAACCACGCCTGCGGCTGCAGTAAATGCTGGAAGCCGGAAGGCGCGACCTTTTCGGTAATTGCGGTGGTGCCGCGCGACAAGGTCACGGTGACCGCGCATGCGGAAAAGCTCAAGGTCGTCGACGAAAGCGCGGCGATCCAGCGGCATGCGTGCACCGGCTGCGGTGTGCATATGTTCGGTCGCATCGAAGACAAGGGGCACGCGTTTTACGGTCTGGACTTCATCCATACCGAGTTGTCGCAGCAGTCGGGCTGGTCGACGCCGGGCTTTGCGGCGTTCGTGTCCTCCATCATCGAAACCGGCACGCCGCCGGCGGACATGGACGGCGTGCGCGCGCGTCTCAACGAGCTCGGGCTGACCCCGTACGACTGCCTGTCGCCGGGATTGATGGATGCGCTGGCCGCCAACGTGGCACGCAAGAAAGGTTTGCTGCACTGATCGTCCAACCCCGCGGCCGGCGCTCGTGCCGGCCGCGGGTTTTTATCGAAGGAATCTCATGGAACGTATCGAACACCATGCCTGTTTCGGCGGCTGGCAAGACGTCTACCGGCATCAGTCGCAGAGCTTGAACTGCAGCATACAGGTCGGCGTCTATCTGCCCCCGCAGGCCGCCGATGGCCCGCTACCGGTGCTGTACTGGCTGAGCGGGCTGACCTGCACCGAACAGAACTTCATCAACAAGGCCGGCGCGCAGCGGTATGCGGCCGAGCATGGCGTGATTCTCGTCGCGCCCGACACCAGCCCGCGTGGCGACGATGTGGCCGACGCGGACGGCTACGACATCGGCAAGGGCGCCGGCTTCTATGTCGATGCCACCGAGCAGCCGTGGGCGGCGCACTACCGCATGTACGACTATGTGGTGAACGAATTGCCGGCGTTGATCGAAGCGAACTTCGCCACCACCGGCGCGCGCGCGATCAGCGGCCACTCGATGGGCGGCCATGGCGCCTTGACCATCGCGTTGAAGAATCCGGGCCGCTATCGCAGCGTGTCGGCATTCTCGCCGATCGTGGCGCCCAGCCAGGTGCCGTGGGGCGAGAAGGCATTCGGCCAGTATCTGGGTCAGGACCGCGCAGCGTGGCAAGCGTACGACGCCACTGCGTTGATCGCACAGGCGCAGGAACGCCTGCCGCTGTTGATCGATCAAGGGGATGGCGACGAATTCCTCGAGAACCAGCTGAAGACGTCGCTGTTTGAACAGGCTGCCAAGGCCGCCGGTTATCCGGTCACGGTGCGGCTGCAGCCTGGTTACGACCATAGCTACTACTTCATCGCCAGCTTTATCGGCGAACACATCGCACACCATGCTGCGGCGTTGCGTGGTTGATCGGCTGGTCGAGTGCGCAGTAGATGCGTGGTATGCGATGGTGGATGGTGGTGCGCCTTGCATTGCCGCGCTGCCGTGTTGCGCGGGCCGCGGCTTGAGTAAAGCGTCGAATTGACTTCCCTGCTCCCCTCGGGAGACGGTGCCCCGCACGGGCGGATGAGGGACGGGCGACGCCCGATGGAGCGGGCAGCTGGCCTTGTGGAGCAGCCGATCTGCGCGTGGCTGCAGAGCCCTTGCCCGCCTACCATCGCGGGACACGCCGCAAGTACGTCCTTGTAGGCTCTTACGCGGCATCCATGCCGCGTAAGGTCCCGCGACGTTGGGCGGGCAAGGACCAGGCGAGATGGTCGGTGTGCTGGTGCAAGCAGAGCATGGCGTGCCGTTGTTTGGATAACGGCGTCCTGTCAGCTTTTCAATACAGCGCATTCAACAGGCAGGCTTCAACACAACGCCCTGCAGACTTCCTGGTAAAGCGCGCAAGCAGCCTTTTCGCATCTGAAGTCTGCGTCGACCAGCTGCGTCACATCATTATCTTGTCGGCTATCGCCATTGCCACAAACCAAGAACGGCTAACGCACGACCTGCGCCGCAAGCTTGCCCAATCGGCGCATCGCGCGCTCCAGCGTGTCGCTCCATGGCTGGCCGCAGGTCAGCCGCAGGTGATCTGCGTAGTCGCCACGGCTGGAGTACAGATGACCGGGCGAGGTGCCGATGCGTTCTGCCAGCGCGGCCTCGAACACGGCCTGGCCGCTACCGCCGTCGGGCAACTGCAGCCATAGCGATAACCCGCCTGCCGGGTCGCCCACGCGCGTGCCTTCCGGCCAATGCCGCACGATGGCATCGCGCAGCCGCTGCCCGTTGTCGGCCAGGGTGCGGCGCAGCTTGCGCAGATGCCGTTCCAGATCGTGTTGCGCCAGGTAGTCGGCCAGTGCCAGTTGCGGCAGGCTGGCGCTGCCGACGGTGGAAAAGTACTTGGCGCGCACCAGGGCGTCGGTCCAGTCGCCACCCAGCAACCACCCCACCCGCAGGCCGGGCGAGAGCACCTTGGAGAACGAGCCGCAGGTGATCACGTTGGCATGGGTATCGAAATGGCGCAGCGGACGTGGACGTTGGCCCGACCAATCCAGTTCGCCGTAGATATCGTCTTCGATCACCACGGTGCCATGGCGCGCGCAGCTGTCGAGCAATGCGCGCTTGGCGCTGTCGGGCGTGAGGCTGCCGCTGGGATTGTTGAAGTTGGGGACCAGCACTGCCGCACGCACCGGCGTGCGCTGCAGCAGCGTATCCAGACGCGCGACATCGATACCCTGGCCGGGACGGTTGGGTACCTCCAGCACCTTCAGGCGCAGTGCCGCCACCGCCTGCAGGATGCCGTGATACGTGGGCGTTTCCACCAGCACCACATCGCCCGGTGCGGTGAGCGTGCGCAGCGCCAGGCTGATCGCCTCCATCGCGCCGGCGGTGATCATCACCTCTTCTGCGTCGACGGTGGTTGCGCAGTGTGCATAACGTTGTGCGATCTGGCGGCGCAGTGCAGGGTGGCCTTGCGGCGGTGCGTAATCCAGCGCCGCCGTGCGCTGGCGACGCAGCTGCCGCGACAGGGCTGCGGCCAGTTGCGCGGTGGGCAATAACGCAGGCGCGGGGGTGGCAGTGTGCAGCGGCACCAGGTCGGTACGCGCCAAGGTGTCGAGTACGCGCTGCAAGGCGGGGTTGTCGACCATGCCCGGTTTGCGCCGACGTGGGACGGGTGCGGCGGCCGGCAATGCAGGCGCCGCACTGCGCACGAAGTAGCCCGAGCGCGGGCGCGCTTGCACGCGCCCCTCGCGTTCCAGTTGCAGGCAGGCCTGCACGGCGGTGGCGGTGCTGATGCCATGGTTGGCGGCCAGTTGCCGGATCGAGGGCAGGCGCTCGCCGGCACGCAGGGTGCCGCCTTCGATCTGCTGCCGCAGCTGCGTGGCCAGCGATTCGTACAGCAGCATCTGCGGGCGCCTTCCATCTGTATTGGTCGATTTGCAGCGTATCTGAATCTGTGATGGTTGGGTAGCACGTTGCAGACTGGCCGTGCCCGGTGAGTACGCCAGGTATCTTCCCTTCTGTGAGGTTTGCCGTGCTGCTTCCTGTGTTTATCGTCGATGCGTTCACCACGCTGCGTTTCAAGGGCAATCCGGCAGCCGTGGTGCCATTGCAGGCCTGGTTGCCGGAGCCGGTGATGCAGGCCATCGCCAGCGAACACAATCTTTCGGAGACCGCCTTCTTCGTTCGCGACGACAGCGGGGTGTTCGACATCCGCTGGTTTTCACCGCTCAAGGAGGTCGGCTTCTGCGGGCATGCGACCTTGGCCAGCGCGTTCGTGATCGCGACGCACCAGCTGGCGGCGTTTCCACTACGCTTGCGTACGCCGGCTGTCGGTGAGATCGCCGTTGCCAGGATGGATGAGCGCAGCTTCGAGCTGCGCTTTCCCAACCAGGAGCCGTCGCTGCTGCAGGTGGTGCCGCACGCGTTGTCTGAGTCGTTATCGATCGCGCCCCAAGCTGTCTATGCGAACGCGCAGGCGTATATCGCCGTCTACGCCGACCAAGCACAGGTGCGTGCGGTGACGCCGGATCTGGGCCGGATGCTGGCACTGGCGCCGCGCGATGTGGCGGTCACCGCGCCAGGCCTTGAGCATGATTTTGTCTCCCGCTACTTCTGGCCCTGCAACGGCGGCAGCGAAGATCCGGTCACCGGGTCGATTCATGCCGCGCTTGCGCCGTTGTGGGCGCAGCGGCTGGGCAAGACGCAGCTCACCGCGCTGCAGGCCTCCGCGCGTGGCGGCGAACTGCAGTGCCGGGTCGAGCCGCGGCATGTCTACGTGCGCGGCAGCGCTGTCCAGTATCTGCAGGGAACCATTGCGCTATGAGCAGTCCTCTATCTGTGCATGCAGTATCGGCCGGCGCTGGGCGACGGGCGGTCTGGCAATTGCTGGTTGCCGAAGTCCTGATCGGTTCGGTCGGTGTGTTCGTCCACGAAAGCGGGCAGGATCCGGTGACGGCGGTGTTCTATCGCTGCCTGTTCGGGGCGCTGTTTCTTACCGTATGCGGCTTGGTCGGTGGACAGCTACGAGGGCTATGGCGCGAGCGTGCGCTGTTGCGCGATGCCATCGTCAGCGGTGTGCTGCTGGTGTTGAATTGGGTGGCGTTGTTCGCCGGCATGGCGCGCTCGTCGATCGGCGTGGCGACCATGGTCTACCACGTGTTTCCGTTCGTGATGTTGCTGCTGGCCGCGCTGGTGCAAGGCGAGCGCACGCGGCGTGCCGATCTGGGCTGGACGTTGCTGGCATTCGTCGGCGTGGCCTGCTCGGCAAATCCGGCCCGGTTGTGGCAGGCGGCCGACCGTGGCTATCTGATCGGCATTGCACTGACGCTGTTGGCGGCGTTGCTATGCGGTGCGTCGCTGCTGATGTCGCGCCGTATCAGCCGCGAGCGGCCGCTCGCGGTGGTGACGGTGCAATGCTGGGTCGGCACGTTCCTGCTGGCCGGGTTTTCCAGCAGTGCGGCGTTGCATCCGGGTCTGCACTGGCTGTGGCTGGCGGGCCTGGGCGTGATCCACAGCGGCATCGTCTATGTGCTGTTCTATTCGTCCTATCGCCATCTGCATGTGGCCACGATTGCGGTGCTGGCGTTCGTGTATCCGCTGGTGACGCTACTGCTGGACTATCTGCTCTACGCCCACGCATTGGTGCCGGTGCAGTGGCTGGGCCTGGCGCTGATCGTGGTGGGCACGCTGGCGGTGAATTTGAAATGGCGCTGGCCGCGGCCTGTGGCAGACAGCGCACCGGCCTGAGCCACATTGCCGCCGCGTCGTGCACGCGTCGGCCGTGGAAGTCAACGCACGTCGCGCAGTTCCCAGTGGTGCCCGGCCAGGGCCTGCATGCGCTGCTTGAGCAGGTCGCCGGGGATGCTGGTGGTGGCGACCAGGTCGACACGCAGGTCGCCCTGCTTGCCGGTAACCGTGGCCGATGGATCGGTCACGCCCAGGCTGGGGTCCACCGCGTCCGGGTCGGCCTGCAGCTGGCGCCAGCGATCGAACCAGGCCGGATCACGCAAGGCGGCCTGCAACTGTTCGGCAAAGGCCTCGGCACCATGGGCACTAAAGCTCACGCTCGCATCGCCGCCGCGGGCGAGCTTGGGGTCGGGCAGGCTGATCGAGTAGCTGACAGGCATGTGCAAGGACTCTGATGGATGACGCCGGTACGTTAGTGCAGCGACGGTGATCGCTCCGTCGACAGGTGGGGACAGGTGGGAGCCTCCAGGTGCGAAGTCACGGCCTGTTCCGCGAGCGAAGAGGGTGCTGTGCGCTCGTCCCGCCAGGTCTTGACGGCATCTGGTGAACGAGGCTGCAACTCGGAATCCCGGCTGATTTTGGCTCCTCGTGTATTAGGAATGAGGTCGCTCGGCTAGATCAGTTGTAGAGCGGCTGATCTGCGGCTCCACTGCAGGGCCCTTGCCCGCCCACCATCGCAGGACACGCCGCAAGTACGTCCGTGTAGGTTCTTACGCGGCATCCATGCCGCGTAAGGTCCCGCGACGGTAGGCGGGCAAGGGCCAGTCGAGCTGGTCGGTGTGCATGGTGTTCAACGAACCAGCCTGCAACCGGTGCGGTGTCTTCGCCGTGCCCTCGACGCTGTGAGTTTGCTGCAGGGCCCTTGCCCACCCATCATCGCAGGACACGCCGCAAGTACGTCCCTGTAGGCTCTTACGCGGAATCCATGCCGCGTAAGGTCCCGCGACGGTGGGCGGGCAAGGACCAGTCGAGTTGGTCGGAGCGCATGGTGTTTAACAAACAGCTTGCAACCGGTGCGGTGTCCTCGCCGCGCCCTCGACGCTGTGAGTTTGCTGCGGGGGCCTTGCCCGCCCACCATTGCGGGACACGCCGCAAGTACGTCCTTGTAGGCTCTTACGCGGCATCCATGCCGCGTAAGGTCCCGCGACGGTGGGCGGGCAAGGACCAGTCCAGATAGTCGGTGTGCACGGGCGAGCAGGGCGTGGCATGCAGTGTTTGCAGCATGGCTAATCAGTTGCCAAGACGAGCCGAGCAGTTAGCAGGCTTTCAATGAAGCAACCTCAGAACGTCCTGGTGCGGTGACCTTGCCGGTTCCGGGACCCTTGGCGGCATGGATGCCGCCAAGGAGCCTCCATGGACGGATCTACGGCGTGTCCCGGAAGTGGTGAGGGCACCGCGCCCTCGACCAATGAGGCTTTGCTACGACCTCATACGCCTTGACTCAAAACGTGGTTGTCCTGGGCTGGGACCCGGCGGCGTGGGTGAGGTCGCGGTTACCCGGAAACGACTGCATAGCGTGGAGACGTGACTGCAGACCGTCGCCACACAGCATTTATGCGGAATTTACGCGGCGGCTGTTGCAGGTCCATAGCGACTTTACGCAGCCCGGGAAGACACTGCGCGGGTTGGCGGAGCGGTTCCGCCGTGGACGATCCCGATGCATCCCTTGACCTGTCTGCTCCATCGCCGCTGCGCGCGCGGTGCGGCAGCGCTTTGCCTTGTCGGCCTGCAGACGCTGCATGCGCCGTCGCATCTCGCATCCATCGCGCCGCGTTGCGCGCGCCTCGGGGAGTAGCCCACATGCCTGCCTGGTTGTCCCTGTTGTGCGGCGTGGCCGTACTCGTTGCCGCCGCGTACCTGTTGTACGTGGTCCTGCGCCCCGAAGACTTCTGATGCGAGTGCGCTCCAATGATTGAAACTCTCCTTGTCTACGCGCTGGCCATCGTGCTGGCCTGGCCCCTGGGCCGCTACCTGGCAGCGGTGATGCGCGGCGCCCCGATGCGTGGCGACGTGCTGTTCGGCTGGATCGAACGGCCGTTGTATGCGTTGCTCGGTACCCGCCCGCAGCAGGGCATGTCGTGGCGTGGGTATGCGGTGGCGTTCCTGCTCAGCAACCTGGTTGTAGGCCTGCTCACCTGGGCAGTGTTCATGACCCAGGCGTGGCTGCCGTTCAACCCGGACGCCATCCCGAACATGCGCTGGGACACCGCGCTGCACACCATGGTGTCGTTCGTCACCAACACCAATCAGCAGCACTACTCGGGCCAGGCGCAGTTGTCGTATCTGGCGCAGATGACCGGCATCGTCGGCCTGCAGGTGGTCACGCCGATGATGGGCCTGGCATTGGCGGTGGCGACCTTGCGCGCATTGTTCGGTGGGCGTGCCGTTGCAACTGTGTCCGACGCCTTGCCGGCATCCAATGCGACGGCCAGCGCCAAGCCACGGGTGGCCGGGCTGGAGGAGCCGGAGATCGTCACGCCGCGCCCGGGGCGGCAGCAGTCGGCTGCCGGATTGGAGGCATTGCCGGACGCAGACGTCGGCAATTACTGGGCGGATGTGATCCGCGCCAGCGTGCGTGTGTTGCTGCCGCTGTGCCTGCTGTGGACCGTGCTGCTCGGCTGGCAGGGCGTGCCCTCCACGCTGCAGGGTGCGGCCACTGCCGCACCGCTGGACAGCAGCGCCGGCATGTCCAAGCAGACCATTCCGGTCGGGCCGGTTGCGGCGATGGTCGCGGTCAAGCAGCTCGGCACCAACGGTGGCGGCTGGTACGGCCCCAACAGTTCGGTGGCGCTGGAAAATCCCACGCCGCTGAGCAACCTGCTGGAGACCTTGGCGCTGGTGCTGTTGCCGATGAGCGTGGTGTTCATGGTCGGCTATCTGACCGGGCGCAAGCGCCTCACCGCGCTGGTGTTCGGCACCATGCTGACGATGTCGGTCGCGTCCACCGCGCTGTTGCTGTGGTCCGAAGCGCATTCGGCCAGCGCCAGCTCGGCTGCCTTGATGGAAGGCAAGGAGGTGCGTGTCGGCGCAGATGCGTCTGCGTTGTGGGCGGCCTTGACCACGCAGACCTCCAACGGCTCGGTCAATGCGATGCACGATTCGCTGGCGCCGTTGAGCGGCCTGGTCACGCTGGTGGACATGCTGATCAACGCGATCTGGGGCGGCATCGGCTGCGGCTTGCAGCAGTTCGTGGTGTATCTGCTGCTGAGCGTGTTCCTGGCCGGTTTGATGACCGGGCGCACGCCGGAGTTGTTCGGCCGCAAGATCGAAGCGCGCGAGGTGCAGTTGCTTGCGCTGCTGATCCTGCTGCAGCCATTGGTGGTGCTGGGCTTCACCGCAGTGGCGCTGGCGGTGCCGGCATTTACCGCCAATTCCAATCCCGGCTTCCACGGCATCAGCCAGGTGTTCTACGAGTACACCTCGGCCTTTGCCAACAACGGGTCGGGTTTCGAAGGCCTGGGCGATGCGACGTACTGGTGGAACCTGAGTTGCTCGGCGGTGCTGGCATTGGGCCGCTATCCCGCGCTGATCCTGCCGCTGATGGTGGCCGCGCGCATGGCAGTGAAGCGGCGCGCGCCGGAATCGGCCGGCAGCCTGCAGGTCGAAACGCCAACCTTCGCGCTGACCCTGATGGCGATCGTGCTGGTGCTCACCGTGCTGCAGTTCATGCCGGCACTGGTGCTGGGTCCTATCGCTGAACACCTCGCCCTGGCGGCGTCCTGAGAGTTTGAGCAATGTCTACGATCGATACGACTGAAAAACGCGCGCGCGGTGACGCGGCGTTGTTCGACGCCGCCGTGCTGGTGGCGGCGATGCGCGCGGCCTTCCTCAAGTTGGCGCCGCGGCATCTGCTGCGCAGCCCGGTGATGGCGGTGGTGATGGGTGGCACGCTGCTGGCGGCGGTGATCACCGCCAGCGGGCATGGCAATGCCGGGTTCGGCTGGGCGGTGACGGCGATCCTGTTCGTCACCGTGCTGTTCGGCAATTTCGCCGAGGCCATCGCCGAGGCGCGCGGGCGTGGGCAGGCCGCATCGCTGCGCCGTGCGCGCAAGGATCTGGTCGCCCGCCGGGTGGAAACCGCACTTGGCGGCCGCGAGACCCGCGTGCCGGCGGCAGAGCTGCGCCCGGGCGACTACGTGATGGTGTCCGAAGGCGAATTCGTCCCGGCCGATGGCGAGATCGTGCGCGGCGTTGCAACGATCAATGAAGCGGCGGTCACCGGCGAATCGGCACCGGTACTGCGCGAGGCCGGCACCGATCGCAGTGGCGTGATCGGCGGAACGCGCGTGCTTTCCGACGAGATCGTGTTCAAGGTCACCGCCGAGCCGGGGCATAGTTTCCTGGATCGCATGATCGCCTTGGTGGAAGGCGCCAACCGGCAGAAGACGCCGAACGAAATCGCGCTGACCCTGCTGCTGGCGGCGATGACGCTGACCTTCCTGATCGTGGTGGCCTCGCTGCCGGCGATCGCCGGCTTCGTCGGCGTTACGCTGGACCCGCTGTTGCTGATCGCGCTGCTGGTGTGCCTGATCCCGACTACCATCGGCGGGCTGTTGCCGGCGATCGGCATTGCCGGCATGAACCGCGCGCTGTCTGCCAATGTGCTGGCCAAATCCGGCAAGGCGGTGGAAGTGGCCGGCGACGTGGACGTGCTGTTGCTCGACAAGACCGGCACCATCACCTACGGCGACCGGCAGGCCACCGCGTTCCATCCGCTGGCCGGCATCGACCGTGCGCAGCTGCGCGATGCTGCAATGCTGGCCTCGCTGGCCGACCCGACGCCGGAAGGCAAATCCATCGTCAAGCTGGCACGCCAGCAGGGCGCGGTGGCGGTCGAGCCGGAGGGCGCGCATTTCATCGGCTTCACCGCGCAGACCCGCATGTCCGGCGTGGATCTGGCCGGGCGCAGCATCCGCAAGGGTGCCGGCGATGCGATCGTGGCCTATGTGCAGGCGCAGGGCGCCACGGTGTCGCCGGAGTTGAATGGCCGCATCGAAGAAGTCGCGCGCGGCGGCGCCACCCCGCTGGTGGTGGCCGAAGGCCGGCATGTGCTGGGCGTGGTCGAGCTGAGCGATGTGGTCAAGCAAGGCATCAAGGAAAAGTTCGCGCAGCTGCGTGCGATGGGCATCAAGACGGTGATGATCACCGGCGACAACCCGCTCACGGCCGCCGCGATTGCCGCCGAAGCCGGCGTGGACGACTACATCGCCCAGGCGCGCCCGGAAGACAAGCTGGCCCGCATCCGCGCCGAGCAGGCCGGCGGGCGGCTGGTGGCGATGGTCGGCGACGGCACCAACGATGCGCCGGCGCTTGCCCAGGCCGACGTGGGCCTGGCGATGAACTCCGGCACGCAGGCGGCCAAGGAGGCCGGCAACATGGTCGATCTGGATTCGGATCCGGCCAAACTGCTGGCGGTGGTCGAAGTGGGCAAGCAGCAGCTGATCACGCGCGGTGCGTTGACCACGTTCTCGTTGGCCAACGACGTGTCCAAGTATTTCGCGATCCTGCCGGCGCTGTTTGCCGCGGCGATTCCGTCGATGGCCGCGCTCAACGTGATGCAGTTGTCCAACCCGCGGCATGCGGTGCTGGCGGCGTTGATCTTCAATGCACTGATCATCCCGGCATTGATTCCGCTGGCGTTGCGCGGCGTGCGCTTTCGCCCGTCCAGCGCCACGGCCCTGCTGCGCCGGAACATGCTGATGTACGGCGTCGGTGGCGTGTTGCTGCCGTTTGCCGCGATCAAGTTGATCGACCTGGCGCTTGTCGCCACTTTGGGGAACTGAGTCATGACGATTTCTTCGAAAACCGGTACGTCCACGGCGCAGCCGTTGCGCGACGACGGCGCCCTGCGCGGGGCGGTGATGCTGGCATTGTTCATCCTGCTGGGCCTGGGCCTGAGCTATTCGCTGGTCGCCACTGGCATCACCGGTGCGCTGTTCCCCGAGCAGGCGCACGGCTCGTTGCTGCGCGATGACGCGCGTGTGGTGGGCTCGGCCCTGGTGGCGCAGCCGTTTGCCAATGCGCGCTATTTCCAGCCACGGCCCTCGGCGGCCAAGTACGACCCGACTGCGGCGGCCGGCAGCAACCAGGCGCGTTCCAATCCCGACCTGCAAACCCGCATCGCCGCCACGCGCGCCGAGGTGGCTGCACGCGACGGCATCGCACCGGAGGCGGTCCCCGCCGAGCTGATCACCCAATCCGGCAGTGGCCTGGATCCACACCTGAGCCCGGCCGGCGCACAGGTCCAGGTGCGCCGGGTCGCCGCCGCGCGCGGCTGGCCGGAACAACGCGTGGCCGCGCTGGTACGGGCTGCCACCGAACAGCCACAGTTCGGCCTGCTCGGGCAGCCGCGGGTGAATGTGCTGGCACTGAACCTGGCGCTGGATCGCGCGGGGAATGGGGAGTCGGGAATCGGGAATGGGCTAAAGCAACAGCACTAGAGCTGTCAGCTCGCGGTAGGCTGCACCAATCCCCAATCCCGCTTCCCCAATCCCGGCCTCCATGATTGACGCCCGCACCCAACAAGCCGACGCGCTGATCGGCGAACTGCAGCGCGAACATGGCGGGCGCCTGACCGTGTTTCTGGGCGCGGCGCCCGGGGTGGGCAAGACCTACGCCATGCTGTCGAGGGCGCGCGAGCGCCTGCGTCAGGGCATGGACGTGGTGGCCGGAGTGGTGGAAACCCATGGCCGCAGCGAAACCGCGGCACTGCTGGATGGCCTGCCGCTGCTGCCGCGCACCCGCATCAACTACCAGGGCCGGGAGCTGGAAGAACTCGACCTGGACGCGTTGCTGGCGCGCAAGCCGAAGCTGGCGCTGATCGACGAGCTGGCCCATCGCAACGTGCCGGGCAGCCGGCACGAGCGGCGCTGGCAGGACATCGTGGAACTGCTCGATGCCGGCATCGATGTCTACACCACGGTCAACATCCAGCACCTGGAAAGCCTCAACGACATCGTGCTGCGCATCACCGGCGTGCGCGTGTCCGAAACCGTGCCCGATGCGGTGTTCGACCGCCTGCGCGACATCGTGCTGGTGGACCTGCCGCCGCGCGAACTGATCGAGCGCCTGCAGCAGGGCAAGGTGTATCTGCCCGAGCAGGCGACGCAGGCCTTGCAGGCGTTTTTCTCGCCCTCCAACCTCACCGCGCTGCGCGAGCTGGCGATGCAGACCGCGGCCGACCGCGTCGACAGCGACCTGCGCGACACCCAGGCCGCACGCGGTTTGCCGGGCACTGCCGCCTTGCGTCGCCGCGTGGTGGTGGCCATCGATGGCCGTGGCAGCTCGGATTATCTGGTGCGGGTGGCGCGGCGGTTGTCCGAACGACGCGATGCGCCGTGGACGGTGGTCACCGTGCAGACGCGCACCGTGGCCGACGCCGCCTGGCAGCTGGAGATCGACCGCGCCTTCGCACTGACACGTCGCCTGGGGGGCGATACCGCGCTGCTGCACGGCGCCAACGTCGCCGAAGCGTTGCTGGATTTCGCCGCGCAAAACGGCGTGTCCACGCTGGTGCTGGGGCGCACGCGCGAACGCCCGCTGGCGCGCATGTTCAACCGCACGCTGACCCAGCAACTGCTGCAGCGTGGCGCGCATTACGAACTGGTCATCGTCAGCTCCGCCGATGCGCGTGCACGCGCACGCCAGCGTTGGCGCAATCCGCGCCAGTGGCTGCAGCGTTACGACCTGGCCTTCGCGGCGATCGCCGCCGCTGCCGCGGTTGCGGTGGCGTGGGTGATCCAGCGCTGGACCGACATCGACGACCTGTCGATGGTGTTCATCGTCGCGGTGGTGCTGGTGGCCTCGCGCACGCGCATGGCTGCCGCGGTGATCGCCGCGCTGCTGAGTTTTGTCGCCTACAACTTCTTCTTCATCGAACCGCGCTTCACCCTGCACATCAGCGCGCGCCAGGGCGTGGTGACGGTATGCCTGTTCCTGATCGCCGCCCTGGTCGCCGGCCGCCTGGCCTCGCGCCTGCGCAGCCAGGTGCTGGCCTTGCGCGCCGCCAATGCGCATGCCAATGCGCTGCAGACGCTGGCCCGCGAGCTCAGCACCGCCGCCGACCTGGGGCAGGTGCTGGAAGCCGGCCGTCGCGCGCTGACCACGGCCCTGGATGCCGAGGCCTGGTTGCGCCTGGAGCAGCGCGAAAGCGATGCACCGGCCAGCTTCGGTGCACTCGATCGCAGCGCGGCGGACTGGACCCAGCGCCACGGTCAGCCGGCCGGCCGCTTCACCGACACGCTGGCCGGTGCGCAGTGGTGGTGCCTGCCGGTGCGGCACGAACGCGGCAGCCTGGGGGTGGCCGCGCTGCGTTTCCGTCAGAGCGTGCAGCGGCCCGGCCTGGAGGAGCGTCGGCTGGCCGAAGCGATGGTGGAGGACATCGGCCAGGCGGCGCTGCGCACGCGCCTGGTCGCCGATCTGGAAGGCGCGCGTGTCAGTGGCGAAACCGAGCGCCTGCGCTCGGCATTGCTGTCCTCGGTCTCGCACGATCTGCGCTCGCCGCTGGCCTCGATGATCGGCTCGGCCAGCAGCCTGGCCAGCTACGGCGATGCGATGGACGCGCAGGACCGCCACAGCCTGCTCGACACCATCCAGCTCGAAGGCGAGCGGCTGGATCGCTACATCCAGAACCTGCTCGACATGACCCGGCTCGGCCACACCGGGCTGACCTTGAAGCGCGACTGGATCGGCGTGGACGAGCTGATCGGCTCGGCCACGCGGCGGCTGCAGCGCTACCAGCCGGCGGTGCGCCTGCAACTGGATCTGGCCGCCGACCTGCCGGCGATCTGGGTGCACCCGGCGCTGGTGGAACAGGCCATCTTCAACGTGCTGGAGAATGCGGCGAAATTTTCGCCAGCCGGTGTGGCCGTCACCGTGCAGGCACGGCTGCAGGCCGGCGCCCTGCAGATCGATATCGGCGACCAGGGTCCCGGCATTCCCGAGGACGAGCGTGCGCGCATTTTCGACATGTTCTACAGCGTGGAGCGTGGCGACCGCGGCCGTCACGGCACCGGGCTGGGCCTGACCATCTGCCAGGGCATGATCGGCGCGCATGGCGGCAGCGTGGAGGCGCTGGCCGGCGCCGATGGTCACGGCACCACGATCCGCATTACGCTGCCGTTGCTCGTTCCCGCCGCGCCACCTCGCCCCGATGCCGACTGACCTCACTGCCATCCCGCCTGCCCGCGTGCTGATCGTCGACGACGAGCCGCAGATCCGCCGCTTTCTCGACATCAGCCTGCGTGCGCAGGGCTACCGCGTGCTGCAGGCCGGCACCGCCGAGGAAGGCCTGGCCACGCTGGCCGGGCAGGGCGCCGAACTGGTGGTGCTGGACATCGGCCTGCCCGATCGCGACGGCCACGAGGTGCTGCGCGAGATCCGCCAGTGGTCCAACGTGCCGGTGATCATGCTCACCGTGCGCGCCGGCGAAATCGAAAAGGTCGCCGCGCTCGATGCCGGCGCCAACGACTACGTCACCAAGCCGTTCGGCGTGCAGGAACTGATGGCGCGCATCCGCGCGCTGCTGCGCCAGGCCGGCGCCGGCAGCACGGTGGAAGAGAGCGTGTTCGACGACGGCCGCCTGCACATCCACCTGGGCCTGCGCGAGGTCACCCTCGATGGCGAAGCGGTGCCCTTGAGCCGCAAGGAATACGCCCTGCTCGCGCTGCTGCTCAAGCACGCCGGCCGCGTGGTCACCCAGCCGCAACTGCTGCGCGAGGTGTGGGGCCCCACCCACGAGGAAGACACCCATTACCTGCGCATCCTGGTCGGCAAGCTGCGCCAGAAATTGCACGACGATGCCGCCGACCCGCATTACATCGTCACCGAACCGGGCGTGGGTTTGCGCTTTATCGGGGTGACGCGTTGAGGCGACAACGCCACTAGCGCGGTGGCAGCACCTTGCCCGGATTCAGGATCCCGTCCGGATCCAGCGCAGCCTTGATCGCGCGCATTGCGGCCAGTGTCGGTGCGCTGAAAGCCTGCGTCATGAACGCGCGCTTGGCCACGCCGATGCCATGCTCGCCGGAGAGCGTGCCTTCCAGCGACAGCACCAGTGCGAACAGACGCGGCAATGCGGCATGTGCGCGCGCGTCCTCGTCGGCATCGGCCGGGTCGTACATGATGTTGACGTGCAGGTTGCCGTTGCCGGCATGGCCGAAGGCGACGATCGGCAACGCGAATTCGGCGGCAAGCGCTTCCACGCCGGCCACCAGTTCGGGGATGCGCGAGACCGGCACCACCACGTCCTCGTTGATCTTGCCCGGCTTGATCGTGCGCAGTGCCGGCGACAGCGCACGCCGCGCGGCCCACAACCTGTCGCGCGCGCTGCCATCGGCGGCCACGTCCAGGCTCACCACGCCCTCGCCATCGGCGGCATCGTGCAGGGCCTGCAATGCGTAGGGCAGGGTGTCGTGATCGCCATCGGCTTCGATCAGCAGCATCGCGCCGGCCTCGGGCACATCGCTGCCGTTGCGGCGCAGTAATGCGATCGCACTGGCATCCATGAATTCCAGCATCGTCGGCGTGGTCGGTTGCGCCATGATGCGCGAGACCGCCGCCGCGGCGCTGGCCGCATCGCGATACAGCGCGCGCACGCCGGCTTGCGCGACCGCGCGCGGCGTCAGCTTCAAGGTCGCTTCGACGATGATCGCCAGGGTGCCTTCGCTGCCGACCAGCAGATGCGTCAGGTCGTAGCCGGTGGAATTTTTCGTGTACGCGCCGCCGCAGCGGATCACCTCGCCGGTGCCGGTCACAGCGACCAGGCCGAGCACGTTGTCGCGGGTGGCGCCGTATTTCACCGCGCGCGGGCCGCCGGCATTGGTGGCCAGGTTGCCGCCGACGCTGCAGATGTCCGCGCTGGACGGATCCGGCGGCCAGAACAGGCCGTGCGGCTGCAAGGCCTGCTGTAATTGGCCGTTGAGCAGGCCCGGTTGCACGATGGCGCAGCGATCGGCCGGACGCAGCGCGAGGATGCGATCCATGCGTGCCATCGACATCACCACGCCGCCGGAAAACGGCACCGCCGCACCGGTGGTGCCGGTGCCGGCGCCGCGCGCGACGATCGGCACGCCATGCGCGCGGCAGGCCTGCACGATCGCCACCACATCCTCGGTATCGCCCGGCAAGGCGACGGCGGCGGGCAAGGCCCAGCGGCGCGAATCGTCCTCGCCATAGCGGCGCCGCGCGTCGTCGCCGGTCAACCAGCCATCGGGGCCAAGCCGCGCGGCCAGCAACGCGGCCAGGGCAGTGGGAAGCACATCGGTCATGAAGTGTGATCCTGTGGTGCCGCGCGCTGGATGCATTTCCATCCCAGCACCGCGACGGTGAGCGGCAGCCAGACCCAGCGCAGCTCGGAGAGCAGCGTGGCAAGGCCGCGCGCATTGAAGAAACCGTTGGCGAAGGGCGACACGCGAATCGGCCGCCATGGCGCGAACCAGCGCGCCTCGCTCCAGGGCCAGGTCAACGCAACGCCAAGTCCGCCGGAGGTCATCGCATCCAGCAATGGATGCGATGCGGCGCAGACGAACAAGAACGCTGCTGCCTGCAGCGCGTCCGCACGCAAGACGCGATGCGCAACACCAGCCAGCAGCGCGATCAGCCCGGCAAACAGCAACGAGTGGCTGGCACCGCGATGGCCGAACGCATCCGCATACGGAACATGCAACGCGAACGCCAGCACATCGGCATCGGGCAACATCGCCGCGACGATGCCGGCACCGAGCAGGCGCGGCGACAGGCGGCCGCGTTCACTGGCGCACCAGAGCGCCAGCGGCACCGCGGCATGGGTGATGATGGTGGGCATCGCGCGTGGGTCGTCGTCGTCAGCAATCGTCGGCGCGGAAGGCGTCGCGGATCCAGTTCAGCACCGGCGGCTCACCGCTGGCTTCCACCACATCGAAGCGGCACGGCAAGGTCGCCAGTGCCGGGTGATAGGCAAGGAATAATTGCGCGGCCAGCACCAGCTTGCGACGCTTGCGCGCATCCACCGATGCCGCGCCGCCGCCGAAGCGGTTGTCGCGGCGATAGCGCACTTCCACGAACACCAGCGCCTGGCCGTCGCGCATCACCAGATCCAGTTCGCCGCCGCGGTAGTTGGCATTGCCCACCACCAGCCGCAACCCGGCCTGCTCCAGCAGCGTGCGTGCGGCCGCTTCCACCGCCGCACCCCGCTGCTGGCGCGCTGCCGGCATGGCGTCAACGGCCGTCGGCGATCGGCACCGGGCGGCCACCGTTGAAGGTGGACCAGGCCGGAGTGCGCAGCACGTTGCCGAAGCCATCCAGATGCAGCGTGCCGGTAGCGCCGCGCAGGCCGCCGTCGGTGCCGGTGGCGAGCTTTTCCAGATATGCGCTGATCTTCCAGGCGTCGTAGCCGAAAGCGAACAGGCGCGCGCCGGGTCCGCGTGCGCTGGGCAGCGTGCTGGCAACCTGGGTGGAGGCCGGCAGCCCGGACACGCCCAGTGCGGTCCAGGTTTCGCTCGGGTAGATGATGCCGTCCAGGGCCAGGTCGTCTTCGACCTTGCCGGTGCCGGCCACCAGCTGCGAGGTGCCCACGCGCGACTTGCCGGCGAATCCGCTCAAGGCCAGTTGCGGCGCCAGCGCGCGCGCGGTGTTGCCGCGCACCGCCAGGAATACCGCATCGGCAGCACCGTAGTTGCGCAGCTGCGCACCGATGTCGCCCGGTACCTCGGCCACGCTGATGCTGCCGGCGACGCTGCCGCCGCGTTCGGTGAAGCGGTCGCGGAAGGCCTTGATGGTGCGCTTGCCGTTGTCGTCGCTGGTGCCGACGATCAGCACGTTGCGGCGCTCGCGCGAGAGCAGGTATTCGGCGGCCATGATGCCGTCGTCTTCCGGCGCCAGCGAGAAGCCGGCGCTGCCGCTGGGCGGTGCCTTGTTGTCGGTGGGGCGGTTGAGCGCCAGCACCGGCACCGGCAGCTGGCCGCGTGCGAACACGGCGCTGACCTCGTCGCGACCCAGCGGGCCGACCACGTAGTCGACCCCGGCGCTCACCGCCTTGTCGTAGGCGGCATTGGCGCCGGCGGCAGTGCCGGCGGTGTCGAAGAAGCGCAGTTCCGGGCGGCGGCGGGTTTCGGCGTAGTAACCGGCCAGCAGGCCGTCGCGCACCGGCGCCGAGGCGGTCGCCAGACTGCCGCTGAGCGGCAGCAGCACGCCCAGCTTGACCGGCGGGCGGTAGCCGTCGCGTTCGGCCGGCGGGCGCTTGCTGGTGTCAAAGCCCCATTGCGCGTCGCGATCGAAGGCGCGCGGCAGCGCCAGCCCGCGGCTGATCAAGGCGCGGCCGGCAAAGTTGTACAGCGGGTCGCCCGCCGGCAGCGCCGCGGTGCGGCCCTTCAGCGTGGCATCGTCGAGTGCGGCGAGCAGGCGCACGATCGCGCGCTGGTTCTCGCTGCGCGGGGTGCCGGTCAGGCTGGCATCGGCGCGTGCGCGGTCGGCGGCGGCCCCGAACAGGTCGCCGGTACCTTCCAATGCGGCGGCGCGTGCCAGCAGCCAGCGGGTCTGCAGCGGCTGGGGCAGGCCTTGCGGGCTGTCGCCCAGCGCCTGCAGCGCCTGCGCGGCCTGCTTGTCGATCACCGCCAGCTCGCCGGTCAATAGCGCGAAGCGGGCGCGGTCTTCGCCGCTGAGATGGCGCGGGGTCACCTGGGCCAGCAGCGTGCGCGCACGCGCGTCATCGCCGGCGTCGTGCCAGCCGAATGCAGACGCGGCCAGCAGGCGGCTGCGCTGCGCACCGCTGGCGCTGGCCGCCTCGGCTTCCAGTTGCTGCGCCGCCTCGCGCGGCTTGCCCTGGTCCAGCAATGCCAGCGCCGCGCTCTGGGTCGGCGAGGCGGTCTGGGTCACGCTGCTGGTGGCGCAGCCGGCGGCCAGCATCACCATCAGCGACAGGGCGGAGATCCTTGCAACACGCTTGTTCATTTCAGATCCATTGGACGGGGCCCGCCGGGGCGGACCGTTAAAAACGCTACGATTCTACCCTTTGCCCTACGGAATACCGTTGATGACCTCCCCCGGAACCCTGCACGTGGTCGCCACGCCGATCGGCAACCTGGCCGACCTGTCGCCGCGTGCGCAGGAGGTGCTGCGTGGCGTGGCCGCGATCTGCGCCGAAGACACCCGCCATACCCGCCAGCTGCTCGGCCATTTCGGCATCGACCGCCCGCTGCTGGCCCTGCACGACCACAACGAAGAGGCCATGTCCGAGCGCATCGTCGCGCGCCTGCGCGAGGGCGAGTCGCTGGCCATCGTGAGCGACGCCGGCACCCCGCTGGTCAGCGACCCCGGCTTCAAGCTGGTGCGCGCCGCGCGTGCGGCCGGGATCCGGGTCAGCCCGGTGCCGGGTGCCTGCGCCGCCATCGCTGCGCTCAGCGTGGCCGGCCTGCCCAGCGACCGTTTCGGCTTCGAGGGCTTTCTGCCGGCCAAGAGCGCCGCGCGCCGCGAGCGCCTGGCGCACCTGGCCGGGGAGACCCGCACCCTGGTGTTCTACGAGTCCTCGCACCGCATCGTCGAGTCGCTGGCCGACCTGCGCGGGGCCTTCGGCGACGAGCGCCCGGCGGTGATCGCCCGCGAGCTGACCAAGCTGTTCGAAACCGTGCTCGACGGCACCCTGGCCGAGCTGCAGGCCAGGGTCGAAGCCGACGACAACCAGCGCAAGGGCGAGTTCGTGGTGATGGTGCAGGGCGCCGCCGACGCCGCCGAAGGCCAGCTGGCCGAAGGCCGCCGCGTCTACGCCAAGCTGGCCGAACACCTGCCGCCGTCCACCGCCGCCAAGCTGGCCGCCGAGCTGACCGGTGCGCCGCGCAAGGCCTTGTATGGCGGCTAGGTGTGCTGTTGCAGGAGCACGTTGACGTGCACTGGGATTTTTCTCGGTAAGGCCTCTCGCGCCCGGGTGCGCTCCTACGGGCAATTGCGGGCCTGCCGGCGATGGCGGGGCCGGCTCGCGGCGCCGTTCTGAAAGGTGGCGATAGCGTATAGTGCGCCCCGGCGGAGTCGGCCAGACAGTCGCGTCACTCGCAAGAGTGCCGAGGAAAGTCCGGGCTCCATAGGGCAAGGTGCCAGGTAACGCCTGGGCGGCGCAAGCCGACGGAAAGTGCAACAGAAAGATACCGCCTACGTCCCTCGTCACCCCTCTGCCGCCACTGAAACGTGTCGGCGATGCATAGGCATCGCCAAGTGCGTTCGGAGGCCGCAGAGGGGTGGCGAGGGGCCGGTAAGGGTGAAATGGTGCGGTAAGAGCGCACCGCGAGTCCGGTAACGGACCGGCACGGCAAACCCCACCTGGAGCAAGACCAAATAGGGATCCATTGGCGTGGCCCGCGCTGGATCCGGGTAGGTTGCTTGAGCGCTGCGGTGACGTAGCGCCTAGACGAATGACTGTCCACGACAGAACCCGGCTTACCGGCCGGCTCCGCCACCTTCTTTCGGGCGTTCGCCCTTCGCGAAGTTGCCCACGCTTGGTGCCGCCTTCGGCAGTACAAAACGCGGGCCCCGCTGCGGGCATGCCAGAACCCCGCGGCTGTTTCGCTGCCTTCTTTGGGCGTTCGCCCCCAAGAAGCCACCCACGCTTGGTACCGTCTTCGGCAGTACAAAACGCGGGCCCCGCTCCGGGCAGGCCAGAACCCCCGCGGCTGTTTCGCTGCCTTCTTTGGGCGTTCGCCCCAAGAAGACACCCACGCTTCGTACCGCCTTTGGCAGTACAAAACGCGGGCCCCGCTCCGGGCATGCCAGAACCCCCGCGGCTGTCGCCGCGCCCCCTTGACTCAAGGGGGCTTGCACTTGGGTGCGTTGCTGGGTGCCTTGCCTTGGCTGCGATCAATGTGCGCTGGTTGCTGCGGTCATCGTCGACACGTCCCGACGATGTCCAGCCGCGTTTCGCCCTGGAAGATCCCGGCGGGGCCGAAGCGGCGTTCGTGGATGAAGCCGCTGCCCTGGTGGTCCACCGCGACGATGGTGGTGGCGCGGGTGCCGTAGCTGGAGCCGTTGATGAAGGCGGCCGAGAGCAGGCGTTCGGTGGGCAGGTCCACGCCGGTGTGGGGCAGGGCGGCGTCGGGCGCGATGGCGGGGTTGCTCAGGGCGGTCCACAGCGGTTGCAGGTCGTCGCTACCTGCCGCGCACCAGTCGTGCAGGACTGCAGTCAGTGCAGTGGTCTTGGGCCAGTGCGCGTCCAGCGGGCCGTTGGACATGCCGTGGATGCCCGGCGCCAAGGTGCGTGCCAACGGTGGGTGGTTGCTGAGGTGTTCGCATCGTTCGGCGTCGCACAGCAATAGATTGAATGGCGGGAATTCGTGCGCGGCCGCTGCCAGGTCGACGGCGTACACGGCCGCGTCCAGGCTGCCGGCCAGGTAGTCGGCAATGAGATGCCCGCGCGAGCGGCCGGACGCAGTGGCGAGCGGGTCGCGCACATTGGTCACCACCGCAGCGCGGCCGTCGCTGCCCAACCCCACCCAGCTACCGCCCGAGCGCAGGTCGCGGCCCGCCAGCACGCCGTCGGCGGGTGCCGGCCAGCGCGCCAGCGCAGCGGTCGGCCGGTCATGGAATTCATCGCGGTTGCCCGCCAGCAGCAGACGCCAACGCGGGTGGGTTTTCCAGGCAAGAGCGACCAGGCACATAGGTCTGATTGTCGCCTGTTTGCGCAATGCCCATGTGCAGCTGGCGCAGTGTGAAGTGAGACTGCAGTCCGGTTTACATGACCTTCACGCCCCTGAATTTTTGTTCAATCTCAAAATCTGAGATGAAACAGCAACTTGTGGATAACCTTTGAACAAGTCTCTAAAGAGTGCTGCAACTCATTGATGCGACTGGCGATTTATGACCTTCAAAGTTGTTGACAACCTTTGACGCGCTGCTAAGGTGGGCAACGGAGGGAAAACCAGGTGTTTTGTGGTTTTTCGTGGTTCAATGATCCCCCAGCGGGTATTCGAGGTTGTATTCGGTGTTTCAGGGCGAGACTGCCATCACGGTGGACGACAAGGGGCGTATGGCGGTGCCAACCGCGTACCGCGACCTGGTCACGCGTGTGAGCGGCAATCGCCTGGTGCTCACCTACAACCCGTTCGAAGCCGGATGCCTGTGGCTGTATGCGGAAAAGGAGTGGGAGCGGGTGCGTGACGATGTGATGTCCAAGCCCAATACCCAGCGCGTGGTCCGCACGCTGCAGCAGAAACTGGTGGGTTCTTCCGCAGTGCTGGAGCTGGACGCCAATGGCCGTCTGAGCATCCCGGCCAGCCACCGCAATGCGGTTGGCATCGAGAAGAAGGCCGTGCTGTTGGGCATGGGCGACAAATTCGAACTCTGGAGCGAGCAGGCACATCGCGCACTGATCCAGCAGACATTGTCTGACGGGGATCTGGGCGATGAATTGCTCGATCTCAGGTTGTGAGCCGGGGTGCCCGGATGCGCGGTGAAGCGCAGCCCGGTCACCCGGTGTCGCAGCCACCGGCGGCCCATGTGCCGGTGCTGTACACGCAGGTTCTGGACGGCCTGCAGGTGATCGAAAACGGAACCTATCTCGATGGCACGTTCGGACGTGGCGGACACGCCCGTGGCGTGCTGCAACATCTTGGCCCGGGAGGTCGACTGCTGGTGATGGACAAGGACCCCGACGCGATTGCCGTGGCCGAACAGTCGTTCGGTGACGATGCGCGCGTGTCCATCCATCGCGGCAGCTTTGCCGGTCTCGGCCAGGTGGTCGCTGCGGCAACCGTCGACGGCATCCTGCTGGATCTGGGCGTGTCCTCGCCGCAGCTGGACGTGGCCGGGCGCGGTTTCAGTTTCGGCAAGGACGGCCCGCTGGACATGCGCATGGATCCGGACGCCGGCCAGAGCGCGGCCGAGTGGCTGGCGCATGCCAGCGACCGCGAGATCGCCGACGTGCTGTGGACCTATGGCGAAGAGCGCCAGAGCCGCCGCATCGCGCGCGCCATCGTGGCCCGCCGCGCCGAACAGCCGCTGCTGCGCACCGCGCAACTGGCCGAGCTGATCGCCTCGGTGATGCCGCGCGGCGACAGCAAGACCCATCCGGCCACGCGCAGCTTTCAGGCGATCCGTATCTACATCAACCGCGAGCTGGACGATCTGGAAGCCGGCCTGGACGCCGCCCTGGGCGCGCTCAAGCCCGGCGGCCGCCTGGCGGTGATCAGCTTCCATTCGCTGGAAGACCGCATCGTCAAGCAGTTCATGGCCCGCTACGCCAAGGCCCCGCCGAGCAACCGCCGCCTGCCCGAAGCGCAGCCGTTCGTACCGACGCTGCAGCTGATCAGCGGCGCCATCAA
The DNA here is from genome assembly GCF_040203315.1 of Xanthomonas sp. WHRI 8393. Lineage (NCBI taxonomy): Bacteria > Pseudomonadati > Pseudomonadota > Gammaproteobacteria > Lysobacterales > Lysobacteraceae > Xanthomonas > Xanthomonas sp. WHRI 8393. The sequence goes on from NZ_JBEGGL010000001.1 coordinate 1,040,156, forward strand.
GGCCGACGACGCCGAACTGAGCATCAACCCGCGCGCCCGCAGCGCGGTATTGCGGGTGGCCGAAAAACTGGGAATGGGGAATGGGGAATCGGGAATGGGCAAAGGCAACAGTGCCGCTGCTTCACGAATCCCGAATCCCGAATCCCGATTCCCGGCGTCTCCGAATGGAGACGCCGCATGAGCCGCCTGCTGCTCATCGTGCTGCTTGCCTGCAGCATCGCCTCGGCGATCGGGGTCGTGTACATGCGCCACATGCATCGCAAGCTGTTCGTGCAGTTGTCCAAGCTCGAGCACACGCGCGATGAATTGAATATCGAATTCGGCCGGCTGCAGCTGGAGCAGGCCACCTGGGCGGAAAGCAATCGCGTGGATCAGGTTGCGCGTGCGCGCATCGGGATGAAGTTCCCGGAGACCAACGACATCGTGGTGGTGCGCCCATGAGCGGACGGCAGGACAGCCGTTGTGCACGGCGTCGCCGCCCGCAGGGTGGCGCACACGGAGGTGCGGAATGAAGGCCGGCCGCAACCGCGCGCGCAGCAACTTCAACCTGCGTGGCCGCCTGACGCTGGTCGGCATCGCGCTGGGCCTGTGCTCGGTGACGCTGATCGGCCGGGCGGCGTTCGTGCAGCTGGTCAACCGCGATTTCTATCAGCGCCAGGGCGAAGCGCGCTATCTGCGCGAACTGCCGATCGCCACCTCGCGCGGCATGATCACCGACCGCAACGGCGAGCCGCTGGCGGTGTCCACGCCGGTGGAATCGATCTGGGTCAATCCGCAGGAACTGTTGCGCAACCCGGACCGCATCCCCGAGCTGGCCAAGGCGCTCGGCCAGCCGCTGGACGAGTTGAACGCCAAGCTGGCGCAGAAGGCCGGCAAGGAATTCATGTACCTGCAGCGCCGGATCAACCCGGACAAGGCACATGCGATCGTCGACCTGAAGATCCCCGGTGTGTTCTCGCAGCGCGAGTTCCGTCGCTTCTATCCGCAAGGCGAGGCGATGGCCCACGTGCTGGGCTTCACCAATATCGACGACCGCGGCCAGGAAGGCCTGGAGCTGGCCTTTGACGAATGGCTGCGCGGCAAGCCCGGCTCCAAGAAGGTGGTGCGCGATGCGCGCGGCGCGATCGTGGAGAGCGTGGATCTGGTACGTCCGGCCCAGCCGGGCAAGGACCTGACGCTGAGCATCGACCGCCGCATCCAGTTCCTGGCCTACAAGGAGCTGCGCAACGCTCTGGTCGAAAACAATGCGGCCGGCGGTTCGATGGTGGTGATGGATGTGGCCACCGGCGAAGTGCTGGCGATGGTCAACCTGCCCACCTACAACCCCAACGCGGTCACCGGCATCAACCCGTCGGCGCGCCGCAACCGTGCGGTCACCGATCTGGTCGAGCCGGGCTCGACGATGAAGCCGCTGACCGTGGCCACCGCGCTGACCGCCGGTGTGGTGACCAAGGACACCGTCATCGACACCAACCCCGGCTACATGTCGGTGGGGCGCTTCACCATCCGCGATGTGCCGCGCAACAACGGCGTGCTCAACGTCACCGGCGTGATCACCCGCAGCTCCAACATCGGCGCGGCCAAGATCGCCGCCAAGGTGCCGGACCAGACCTTCTATCAGTCGATCCGCAACTTCGGTTACGGCGCTGCCCCGCACAGCGGTTTTCCCGGCGAATCGGCCGGCGTGGTGCTGCAGCCGGCGCGCTGGAGCGGCCCGTCCAAGACCACCATGTCCTACGGCTACGGCCTGTCGGTGACGCCGCTGCAGATCGCGCAGGCCTACGCCACGCTGGGCAACGGCGGCAAGCTGACCCCGCCGACCTTCGTGCGCGGCCAGCACAACGAAACCCGCCAGGTGGTCACTCCGGAAGTGGCGCGCCAGGTCATCGACATGATGGAAACCGTGGTCACCCAGGGCGGCGCCAAGGGCGCGGCGATCCTGGGCTATCACGTGGCCGGCAAGACCGGTACCGCGCGCAAGAATGGCGCCAACGGGTACGAGCGCGGGCATTACAACGCGCTGTTCGCCGGCCTGGTGCCGGCCACGCGACCGCGCTTTGCCACCGTCATCGTGATCAACGATCCGCAGGGCAAGGTGTATTACGGCGGCCTGGTGTCGGCGCCGGTGTTCCACAAGGTAATGGAAGGCGCGCTGCGGCTGATGGACGTGCCGCCGGACGACATCCAGTCGTGGCTGGCCGCGCAGGCCGCCGGCAAGACCGGGCAGCCGGTGGTCAAGCCGCAGCCGGCCGATCTGGACCCGGCATTGGTGCCGGACCCGGTGGATGAAGTGTCTGCGGGTATTCCCACCGCACTCGCGCCGGCTGCATTGCCCGCACCCGCCCAGCCTGCACCGTTGCAGGAGAGCCGCCAGTGAGCCGCAGCATGCCGCTGTCGCAGTTGTTGCCGGACGTACCGCTTGCGCACGAGGTGCAGGTGTCGGGCCTGGTGATGGACAGCCGTGCGGTACGTGCGGGCGATGCCTTCGTGGCGATCGCCGGGTTTGGTGCGCATGGCCTGGGCTTCGTTGACCAGGCGCGCGCCAATGGCGCGGCGGCGGTGTTGTTCGAGCCGCCGGCGCCGGCTGATCTGCCGGCACCGGCCGACGCGATCGCGGTGCCGGGCCTGCGTGCGCGCCTGGGCGCGATGGCCGATCAGTTCCACGGCCAGCCCTCGCGGGCGATGCGCATGGTCGGCGTCACCGGCACCAACGGCAAGACCTCCACCGTGCAATTGCTGGCGCAGGCCCTGACGCTGCTGGGCACCCCTGCCGGCACGCTCGGCACCCTGGGTGTCGGCCTGTACGGCAGCGCCGTGCCGACCGGTTTCACCACGCCGCTGGTGCTGCAAACGCATGCCTTGCTGGCGCAGTTGCGCGACGCGGGCGCGCAGGCGGTGGCGATGGAAGTCAGCTCGCATGCGCTGGACCAGGGCCGCGTGGATGCGGTGCATTTCGACGTGGCGGTGTTCACCAATCTCACCCGCGACCATCTCGATTACCACGGCGACATGGCCCAGTACGGCGCGGCCAAGGCCAGGCTGTTCACGCGCGCCGGATTGAAGGCTGCGGTGGTGAACCTGGATGATGACTTCGGCCGCACGCTGCTGGCTTCGCTCGACCCCGCGCTGCGCGCGATCGGCGTGAGTTCGCGCGCGCAGGCCCAGGCAAGCGTGCGTGCGCAGGCACTGCAGCTGGATCACAACGGCATCAATTTCGCGCTGCATCTCGACGGCCAGGTGCATCCGGTGCACTCGCCGCTGCTGGGCCGCTTCAACGTGGACAACCTGCTGGCCGTGGCCGGTGCGTTGTTTGCGCTGGAGATCGCGCCGGCGCAGATCGCCGAAGTGCTCGGTCGGTTGCAGCCGATCCACGGCCGCATGAATCGCCTGGGTGGCGCGCATGGCGCACCGCTGGTGGTCGTCGACTACGCACACACGCCCGACGCGCTGGAACAGGCATTGGCCAGCCTGCGCTCGCATGCACAGGACCGGCTGATCTGCGTGTTCGGTTGCGGTGGCGAGCGCGACACCGGCAAGCGCCCGCAGATGGCGGCCATTGCCGAGGTCAATGCCGACGTAGCGATCGTCACCGACGACAACCCGCGTGGCGAAGATGGCGATGTGATCGTGGCCGATATCCTGCGCGGCTTCGCACGCCCGGATGCGGCTATCGTGCAGCGCGACCGCGCCGCCGCGATCCATCAGGCCATCAGCATGGCCAGTGCCTCCGACATCGTGCTGATCGCCGGCAAGGGCCACGAGCCGTACCAGGAAGTCGCCGGCGTGCGGCATGCCTTCGACGACGCCATCGTGGCGGCGCAGGCCCTGTTGCCGCGCACCGTACTGGGAGTGCGCGCATGAAGCTCACTCCGCTGTCGTTGATCGCCCACTGGGCCGGTGGCGAGCTGCATGGCGACGACGCCATGATCGACACCGTCGGCAACGACACCCGCACGCTGGCCAACGGCAGCCTGTACGTGGCGCTGCGCGGCGAGCGTTTCGACGGACACGACTTTGCCGCAGACGCGGTGGCGCACGGCGCCAGCGGTGTGCTGGTCGATCGCCTGCTGCCGGCGCTGAGCGTGCCGCAGGTGCTGGTGGAAAATACCGAACTGGCGCTGGCGCGTATCGCCGCCGGCATGCAGCGCGACCGCGCCACGCGGGTGATCGCCTTGACCGGCTCCAACGGCAAGACCAGCGTCAAGGCGCTGCTGCTGGCCATCCTGACCGAGGCCGGGCGTGTCGACGGCACCACCGTGTACGCCACGCCGGGCAACCGCAACAACGAGATCGGCCTGCCGCTGGCGGTGATCGCCGCCCCCGACGATGCGGACCTGGCGATCTACGAAATGGGCGCCGGCAAGCCGGGCGATATCGCCTATCTCACCGACATCGCCCAGCCGCACGTGGCCCTGGTCAACAACATCGCCCCCGCCCATCTGGAACGCCTGGGCAGCCTGCTCGGCGTTGCCCGCACCAAGGGCGCCATCTACGCTGCATTGCCGGCCGATGGCGTGGCGGTGATCAATGCCGACGATGCCTTCGGTGCCTGGTTCGAGCAGCAGCTGCATGCGCAGCCGGTACAGGGCCGCCGCGTGTTGCGCTATGGCCTGCAGGCCAGTGCCGACATCACCGCGCATGGCTTGCGGCTGCAGGCCAGTGGCGCGCAATTCACCCTGGTGACCCCGCAAGGTCAGGCGCAGATCGCGCTGCCGTTGCCGGGCCGCCACAACGTGCTCAACGCGCTGGCCGCGGCCGGCCTGGCCTTGGGGGCGGGCATCACCTTGCCGATCATTGCCGCCGGCCTGGCGCAGGTGCGCCCGGTGGCCGGCCGTCAGATCACCCACGCCCTGCCTGGCGGCGCGGTGCTGATCGACGACAGCTACAACGCCAACCCCGGCTCGCTGGATGCCGCCATCGACACCCTGGCCGCTGCGCCTGGCGAAGGCTGGCTGGTGCTGGGCGACATGCGCGAACTCGGCCCGGAAGGCGCCGCCCTGCATGCCGCCGCCGGCCGTCGCGCGCGCGCGGCCAAGCTGCAGCGGCTGTACGCGCTGGGCGAGCTCAGTGCCGCCGCCGCACAGGCGTTCGGCGAGGGCGGCCGCGTGTTCGCCACCCATGCCGCATTGATCGCGGCCTTGCAGGCGGATCTGGCGCAGCTCGCCGTTTCGCCGACCCAAACGCAGGAATCTTCTTCGATGTACGAACACACCGGTGCGGCGGCGCAGACTGCCGCCACCACGGCGCAAACCCCGCCCACGCTGCTGGTGAAAGGCTCCCGTGGCAGCGCCATGGACCGCATCGTCGCCGCGCTGCTCGCACCAGCGGAGGACGCATCCCATGCTGCTTGAGCTGGCGCGTTGGCTGCAGCAACTGGAGAGCCTGTTCGGGCTGTTCAACTATCTGACCTTCCGCGGCATCCTGGCCGCGCTGACCGCGCTATTCCTGTCGCTGTGGATGGGCCCGGCGGTGATCCGCAAGCTGGCCCAGTTCAAGGGCGGCCAGCCGATTCGCCAGGACGGCCCGCAGACGCATTTCTCCAAGGCCGGCACCCCGACCATGGGCGGCTCGCTGATCCTGCTGACGGTGACCTTGTCGGTGCTGCTGTGGGGCGACCTGCGCAACCGTTACGTATGGTTGGTGCTGGCGGTGATGGTCTGTTTCGGTGCGATCGGCTGGTACGACGACTGGATCAAGATCGTGCGCCGCGATCCCAACGGCCTGAAGTCGCGCTGGAAGTATCTGCTGCAGTCGATCTTCGGCCTGGCCGCAGGCCTGTTCCTCTATTACACCGCCGACGTGCCGGCCGCGATCACCTTCTACATCCCGATGTTCAAGTCGATCGCGCTGCCGCTGGCCGGCGTGAGCTTCGTGGTGATCGCCTATTTCTGGATCGTCGGCTTCTCCAACGCGGTCAACCTGACCGACGGTCTGGACGGCCTGGCGATCATGCCGACCGTGCTGGTGGCCTGCGCGCTGGGCGTGTTCGCCTATGCCTCGGGCAACGTCGTGTTTGCCGAATACCTGAAGATCCCGCTGATTCCCGGGGCCGGCGAGCTGATCATCATCTGCTCGGCGATCGCTGGCGCAGGCCTGGGCTTTCTGTGGTTCAACACCTATCCGGCCATGGTGTTCATGGGTGATATCGGGGCGCTGTCGCTGGGCGCGGTGCTGGGCACCATCGCGGTGATCGTGCGCCAGGAGATGGTGCTGGTGATCATGGGCGGGGTGTTCGTGATCGAAACGCTGTCGGTGATGATCCAGGTCGCCAGCTTCAAGCTGACCGGCAAGCGCGTGTTCCGCATGGCGCCGATCCATCACCACTTCGAACTCAAGGGCTGGCCGGAGCCGCGCGTGATCGTGCGCTTCTGGATCATTTCGGTGGTGCTGGTGCTGATCGGCCTTGCCACGTTGAAGGTGCGCTGATGAACGACATGTCCCGCCAGGCCACGCGACTGGACGCCATCGGCGGCCGCTACGACCCGTGGCTGCTCGGGGCCGCGGCCACGCTCGCCTCGCTGGGCGTGGTGATGGTGGCGTCCAGCTCGATCGAGCTGTCCGACAACCCGTTCTATTACCTGACCCGCCATCTGCTGTTCCTGGGCATCGGCGTGGGCCTGGCGTTCTGGGCGATGCGTACCGAGCTCAAGACCATCGAGCAGTACAACCAGGTGTTGCTGCTGGCCTGCTTCGGCCTGCTGATGGTGGTGTTCGTGCCCGGCCTGGGCAGCAGCGTCAACGGCGCCAAGCGCTGGATCAACCTGGGCGTGTCGAAATTCCAGACCGTCGAAGCGGTCAAGGTGCTCTACATCGTGTGGCTGTCCAGCTACCTGGTGCGCTTTCGCGACGAGGTCAATGCGACCTGGCCGGCGATGCTCAAGCCGCTGGGCGTGGCGATCGCCCTGGTCGGCCTGCTGCTGATGCAACCGGACTTCGGCTCGTCCACGCTGCTGCTGGCGATCACCGCCGGCATGCTGGTGCTGGGCGGGGTGAACCTGCCGCGCATGTCGATGCCGATCGTGTTCGGCCTGCCGGTGTTCGCCTTCATCGCGATCCTGGAGCCGTACCGGCTGCGTCGCATCACCTCGTTCCTGGACCCGTGGGCCGACCAGCTCGGCTCCGGCTATCAGCTGTCCAACGCCTTGATGGCGGTCGGCCGTGGCCAGTGGACCGGCGTGGGCCTGGGCGCCTCGGTGCAGAAGCTCAACTACCTGCCCGAAGCGCATACCGACTTCATCTTCTCGGTCATCGCCGAAGAACTCGGCTTTGTCGGCGTGTGTGGGGTGATCTCGCTGTATGCGCTGCTGGTCGGCCGCGCGTTCTGGCTGGGCATGCGCTGCGTGGAAATGAAGCGTCACTTCTCCGGCTACATCGCCTTCGGCATCGGCTTGTGGATCAGCCTGCAGAGCTTCGTCTCGGTAGGCGTGAACCTGGGCATCCTGCCGACCAAGGGCCTGACCCTGCCGCTGATTTCCTCCGGCGGTTCGTCGGTGCTGATGACCTGCGTGGCGATGGGCCTGCTGCTGCGCGTGTCCTACGAAATGGATCGTGCCGAGCGCCTGCGCAGCAAGTTGTCGCCGCAGGGTGCGGGCGCAGCGTCGGCCGAGCCGGCCGAACCGGTGGTCGAGTCGGCCACGCCGGCCTACGCGCCCGCGCGCAAGCCGCAGCGCGAGCCGGTTGCCGCCGCACCCGCGCCGGCACCGGTTGCTGCAGCCTCGGCCACGTCTGCGCATGCGTCCGAGTTCCTGCGCGGCACCAGCCGCATGCAGCCGCGCGTGGAACCGACCTTCGGGAGGATTGCATGAGCGCTCATGCAAATCCCGCGCAAACGCCTGCACATCCAGGTGCGGGGATCCGACCAGTGATGATTCTGGCTGGCGGCACCGGCGGGCATATCTTCCCGGGTCTGGCCGTGGCCAAGGTGCTGCGCGCGCGTGGCGTGCCGGTGACCTGGCTGGGCGCCGACGGCGCGATGGAAACCCGGCTGGTGCCGCAGCACGATATTCAACTCGACACGCTGGCCATCAGCGGCCTGCGCGGCAAGGGCCTGGTGAAATTGCTCGGTGCACCGGTGCGGGTGATGCGCGCGGTGCGCGCCGCCGGCTTCGTGCTGCGCAAGCGCCAGCCGCGTGCGGTGATCAGTTTCGGCGGCTTTGCGGCCGGCCCGGGTGGCTTGGCAGCGCGGCTGCTCGGCGTGCCGTTGCTGGTGCATGAGCAGAACCGTGCGCCCGGCATGACCAACAAGGTGTTGTCGCGGTTTGCGCGCCGTGTGCTGACCGGTTTCCCGGGCAGCTTCGCCGGCGAAGAAGCGGTGGGCAATCCGGTGCGTGCGGAAATCGCAGCGCTTCCCGCGCCGGCCACGCGCCTGCTCGGCCGTGGCAGTGCCGTACGCGTGCTGGTGCTCGGTGGCAGCCAGGGCGCACGCGCATTGAACCAGGCCGTGCCGGCGGCACTGGCCGCGCTCGGTCACCCGGATGTGGACGTGCGCCACCAGTGCGGCGAAAAGCTGCGTGCCGAAGCCGAGGCCGCGTACGCGCAGGCGGGCGTCAACGCCAGCGTCGAACCCTTCATCGCCGACATGGCCGCCGCCTACGCCTGGGCCGACCTGGTCGTGTGCCGCGCCGGTGCCTCCACGCTGGCCGAACTGTGCGCCGCCGGCATCGGCAGCGTGCTGGTGCCCTTCGCCGCAGCGGTGGACGACCACCAGACCCGCAATGCCGAATACCTGGTCGGCGCCGATGCCGCCGTGCTGCTCAAGCAGGACGACACCCTGGCCGCGCGCCTGCAGCAGGTCTTGCAGACCCTGCTCACCGACCCCGCCCGCCGCCTGGCGATGGCGCAGGCCGCCCGCACCCTGGCCAAGCCGGACGCCGCCGAACGCATTGCCGACATCATTCTTCAGGAAGCCGGGAGTGGGGATTCGGGATTTGGGATTCGTAAAGAGCAACAGCACAAGCAGGACAGCATGCAGACATCCGTTAATGGCGACCGCTCCGCGCAATTGATCGCCACCAATCTCCAATCCCGAATTTCCAATCCCGGCACCTCCACCGGAGGTGCCGCGTGATCCGCCGTCTGCAGGACAGTGGCGACCTGGTGCGTGCATTTCCGCGCGTGCATTTCGTCGGTATCGGCGGCACCGGCATGAGCGGCATTGCCGAGGTGATGCTGACGCTGGGCTATGAAGTCTCCGGCTCGGACAACTCCGATAACGTGGCGACGCGGCGGTTGGCCAAGCTGGGTGCGCGGGTGATGCGCGGGCATTCGGCGGCCAACGTGCTCGGCACCGATTGCGTGGTGGTGTCCAGCGCGATCCGCGAAGATAACCCCGAGCTGATGGAAGCGCGCAGCCAGCGCATTCCGATCATGCCGCGTGCGGCGATGCTGGCCGAGTTGATGCGGTTCCGTCGCGGCATCGCGGTGGCCGGCACGCATGGCAAGACCACCACCACCAGCCTGGCCGCAGCGGTGCTGAGCGAGGGCGGGCTGGATCCGACCTTCGTCATCGGCGGGCAGTTGCTGGCCGCCGGCGCCAACGCCAAGCTCGGTGGCGGCCAGTGGCTGGTGGCCGAGGCCGACGAGAGCGACGGCAGCTTCCTGCGCCTGAATCCGCTGATGGCGGTGATCACCAACATCGATTCGGATCACCTGGAAAACTACGGCAACGATTTCGCACGCATCCAGGCCGCCTTCGCCGAGTTCCTGCAGCGCCTGCCGTTCTACGGCCTGGCATTGCTGTGCATCGACGACCCGGAAGTGGCCGCGCTGGCCGGCAAGACGCCGCGCCACGTGATGAGCTACGGCATGAGCGAAAACGCCGACGTACGCGCCGAAGACGTGGTGCAGGACGGCCCGCGCATGCGCTTCACGCTGCGCCTGCCCGAAGGCACCACCACGCCGGTGACGCTGGCCTTGCCGGGCCGCCACAACGTGCTCAACGCACTGGCGGCCGCTGCGATCGGCTGGCAGCTGGGCGTGGCGCCGGAGACCATCGCGCGTGCGCTGGAAAACTTCGCCGGTATCGGCCGTCGCTTCAACGACCTGGGCGAAGTCACCACCAGCACCGGTGCGCGCGTGCGCGTGGTCGACGATTACGGCCACCATCCGCGCGAGCTGGAAGCAGTGTTCGCCGCCGCCCGTGGCGGCTGGCCGGACAAGCGTCTGGTTGTCGCATTCCAGCCGCATCGCTACAGCCGTACCCGCGATCAGTTCGATGCCTTCGCCGCGGTGCTGAGCACCGTCGATGCGCTGGTGCTGAGCGAGGTCTATCCGGCCGGCGAAGCGCCGATTCCGGGCGCCGATGCGCGCGCGCTGGCGCGTGCGATCCGTGCGCGCGGCCGCAGCGAACCGGTGGTGGTCGGGCAGATTTCCGGCCTGGCCGAAGTGCTGCCGGACGTGCTGCAGGACGGCGATCTGCTGCTGATGATGGGCGCCGGCGATATCGGCTATGTCGCGCAGCACATCATCAACAACGGTTTCACCGGAGCGAGCGCATGAGCGCGGTGATTCCCAATGCACGTACCAGCGATCCGGCCGCGTTCGGCCGCGTCGCCGTGCTGCTCGGCGGTACCTCGTCCGAGCGCGAAGTGTCGTTGAACTCCGGCAGCAACGTGCTCGACGCACTGCGCGCGCGCGGTGTCGACGCGCAGCCGGTCGACGGCATTCCGGCCCTGGCGCAGGCCCTGGTCGAAAAACGCTTCGATCGCGTCTTCAATGTGCTGCACGGTCATAACGGCGGCGGCGAAGACGGCATCGTGCAAGGCCTGATGGAAGCCTTCAAGGTGCCGTACACCGGCGCCAACGTGCTGGGTTCGGCGTTGAGCATGGACAAGATCCGCACCAAGCAGGTGTGGCTGTCGCTGGGCCTGTCCACGCCGCGCTATGCGCGCCTGGCCGCCGGTGCCAGCGCCGACGACATCCATGCCGCCGCGCGGCAGATCGGCTTGCCGGTGATCGTCAAGCCGGCCAATGAAGGCTCCAGCGTCGGCATCAGCCGCGTGTTCGACCAGGCCCAGCTCGAACAAGCCGTGCTGCTGGCGGCGCGCTACGACGGCGCGCTGCTGATGGAGCAGCTGATCGAAGGCGACGAACTCACCGTGGCCGTGCTCGGCGAGGTCGCGCTGCCGTCGATCCGCATCGTGCCCAAGGGCCAGTGGTACGACTACAACGCCAAGTACCTGGCCGACGACACCCAGTACCTGTGTCCGGGCCTGGACGGCGATGCCGAGACGCAACTGCGCCAGCTCGCCCTGGACGCCTTCCGCGCTGCCGGCGCCAGCGGCTGGGGCCGCGTCGACGTGATGCGCGACCGTGCCAGCGGCCAGCTGTATCTGCTGGAGGTCAACACCGCCCCGGGCATGACCAGCCACTCGCTGGTGCCCAAGGCCGCGCGCCAGCTCGGCATCGATTTCGAAGAACTGGTCTGGCGCGTGCTGGAGCAGACGCTATGACGCGGGGAATGGGGAATCGGGAATCGGGAATCGCAAAAGCGACAGCCGGCAGTGTGCCGCTGTTGACGATTCCCTATTCCCGACTCCCCATTCCCGCGCGCGGAGCGCGCGCATGAACGCCACCCTGCGCATCCTGGCGTGGTTGCTCGCGGTGGCGCTGGTCGCGTTGCCGGTGGTGGCTGTGCTCAATGGCTGGGTCGGTGCCGAGCGTTGGCCGTTGGCGCGCTTGCGGGTGTCGGGCGACTTCAAGCGGGTGCCGGCCGAAGAGTTGCGTGCGGTGGTCCTGCCGTATGCGCGCGCGGGCTTTTTCGCGGTGAAGTTGCAGAACGCGCAGGACGCCATCGCGCGCCTGCCGTGGGTGGAAAGTGCGCAGGTGCGCAAGCGCTGGCCGGACGTGCTGGAAGTGCACGTCACCGAGCATAAGCCGTTCGCGCGCTGGGGCACCGACCGCATGTTGTCCGAGCAGGGCCGGCTGTTCCGCACCCCGCCGTTGTTGAAGGATTTCAAGCTGCCGCAACTCGGTGGCCCGGACAGCAAGACCCAGGACGTGGTGGCGCTCTACAACGAGTCGCGCGCGTTGTTCGCGCCGACCGGGCTGGATGTGGAGCGTCTGGAAATGGACGCGCGCGGCAGCTGGTCGCTGGGCCTGAGCAACGGCGTGCAGATCGTGATCGGCCGCGACGACGCCCGCGCGCGCCTGCAGCGCTTCGCCCGCGTGCTGCCGCAACTGGCCGACCCGCAACGCCCGATCGCCCGCGCCGACCTGCGCTACACCAACGGCTTCACGGTCGAACGGAATTTGGAAAACGCGGTGCCCGAGACCAAGAAAAAACCTCCGCCGGCCACGCCCGCCGCACATCACACGGTCGTGCTGCAACTCCCTCGCACCCATACCCCGCTTTTCTCCAATCCCGAATCCCAAATCCCGAATCCCGGCTTTAAGACATGAACCGCAAAGGCGACAAATCCCTCATCGTTGGACTGGACATCGGCACCTCCAAGGTCGTCGCGCTGGTCGGCGAGTACTCGCCCGGCAATCCGATCGAAGTGATCGGCATCGGTTCGCATGAATCGCGCGGTCTCAAGCGCGGCGTGGTGGTGGATATCGAATCCACCGTGCAGTCGATCCAGCGCGCGGTGGAAGAGGCCGAGCTGATGGCCGGCTGCGAAATCCGCTCGGTGTACGCGTCGATTTCCGGCAACCACGTGCAGTGCAAGAACTCGCCCGGCATCGTGCCGATCCGCGACGGCGAAGTGACCTGGAGCGATCTGGAGCGCGTGCTGGATGCAGCCAAGGCCGTGGCCATTCCTGCTGACCAGCGCATCCTGCATGCGATCCCGCGCGAGTACGTGCTGGACGATTCGCAGGAAGGCATCCGCAATCCGGTCGGCATGACCGGCGTGCGCCTGGAGGTGCACGCGCATCTGGTGGTGTGCGCGCAGTCGGCAGCGGCCAACATCACCAAGTGCGTGCAGAAGTGCGGCCTGCAGGTGGACGATCTGGTGCTGTCGTCGCTGGCCTCCAGCGTGGCGGTCCTGACCGCCGACGAGCGCGAACTGGGCGTGGTGCTGGTGGATATCGGCGCCGGCACCACCGACCTTGCGGTCTACGTGCAGGGCGCGATCTGCCACACCGCCTCGCTGCCGATCGCCGGCGACCACGTCACCAACGACATCGCGCACATGCTGCGCACGCCCACCCCGGAAGCCGAACAGATCAAGGTGCGCTACGCCTGTGCGCTGGCGCAGCTGGCCACCGCCGAAGAAAGCATCCAGGTGCCGTCGGTCGGCGACCGCCCGCCGCGGCGCATGCCGCGGCATGCGCTCGCGCAGGCAGTGCAGGGCCGTTACGAGGAAATCTTCGAAATGGTGCAGGCCGAACTGCGCCGCTCCGGTTTCGAGGAAATGGTGCGCGCCGGCATGGTGCTCACCGGCGGTGCGTCGAAGATGGAAGGCGTGGTCGAACTGGCCGAAGAAATGTTGCAGATGCCGGTGCGCGTGGGCATTCCCCAGCACGTCACCGGCCTGGGCGAAGTCGTCGGCAACCCGGTGCACGCCTCCGGCGTGGGCCTGCTGCTGATGGGCAGCCAGATCGAACACCCGCGCCGCCCGTCGATTCCGACCGGTCGCGCCGGGAGCTTGTTCAAGAAATTGAAGAACTGGTATCGCGGGGAATTCTGAGGGGCCGGGATTTGGAATTCGGCATTTGGGATTGGCAAGGGCGAAAAAAAGCAGAGTGGTAGCAACGATTAAGTGGAGAGCGGCGAGCGGGTAGGCGGTAAAATTTTTTGCAGGCATTGCGTCGAGGAGTAGGTGCCGTGAGTCGTAGAGCGCAACAGCGCATCCATGGCCCAGGCACACGAATCCCGACTTTCAAACAACAACACTCGCCGTGATGCGGAGTGGGACAGGGACCAGCGCGTTTGCGACTCCCCAATCCCCACCCCCCAATCCCGGCTCAAGAGGACACTGACATGGCACATTTTGAACTGATCGAAAAGATGGCTCCCAACGCGGTAATCAAGGTCGTTGGCGTGGGCGGCGGCGGCGGCAACGCGGTTGCGCACATGGTCAACACCAATGTCGATGGCGTGGAGTTCATCACCGCCAACACCGACTCGCAGGCAATCAAGAACTGTGGCGCCAAGCTGCAGCTGCAGCTCGGCACCAACGTCACCAAGGGCCTGGGCGCGGGCGCCAATCCGGAAGTCGGCCGCCAGGCCGCGCTGGAGGACCGCGAGCGCATCATGGACGCGCTGCAGGGTGCGGACATGGTGTTCATCACCGCCGGCATGGGCGGCGGCACCGGCACCGGCGCCGCCCCGGTGGTTGCACAGCTGGCCAAGGAAATGGGCATCCTGACCGTGGCCGTGGTCACCAAGCCGTTCCCGTTCGAAGGCCGTCGCCGCATGCAGGTTGCGCTCAAGGGCATCGAGGAGCTGAGCCAGCATTGCGACTCGCTGATCACCATTCCCAATGAAAAGCTGATCACCGTGCTCGGCCGCAACGCCACCATGATCCAGGCCTTCCGCGCCGCCAACGACGTGCTGCAGGGCGCCGTGCAGGGCATCGCCGACCTGATCGTGCGTCCGGGTCTTATCAACGTCGACTTCGCCGACGTGCGCACCGTGATGTCGGAAATGGGCCTGGCCATGATGGGCACCGGCTCGGCACGCGGCGACGATCGCGCGCAGGCCGCTGCCGAAGCCGCCATCCAGAACCCGCTGCTGGACGACGTCAACCTGGCCGGTGCCAACGGCATCCTGGTCAACATCACCGCCGGCCCGGACTTCACCATGTCCGAGTTCGACGAGATCGGCCGCACCATCGAGGCATTCGCCTCGGAAGATGCGACCGTGGTCGTCGGCACCGTGCTTGACCCGGACATGCAGGACGAAGTGCGCGTCACTGTGGTGGCCACTGGCCTGAACCGTGCGGTTGCCCGCCAGACCCAGCGTCCGGACCAGCGCGCGCCGATCAAGCTGGTGCGCAATGCCACCACCGGCCAGCCGGAGTTCGGCGATTTCGACACCAGCGGCGGCGATGCGGTGTCCAAGGCCGTCGGCGGCAGCATGGGCCTGGGCCTGCGTCGTCCGAGCAGCGACTCGGTCGGCAGCGGCAGCAACAACGGCGGCGGTTCGGCTGCGCCGGCCGCAGACCTGCCCAACGACTACCTGGATATCCCGGCGTTCCTGCGCCGCCAGGCCGACTGAGGATCGTCGGCTGCGTCGCTACGGCGGCGCGGTCCGTTCCGCCCGGGGTTCGCCTCGGGGTGCAGTGCCATGTCCTTTCTGCCGGGTCGGCCACGATCCGGCAGCTTTTGCAGCGGCGTGACCCGGGGATTACAGTTCCCGTCACGCGCGACTTGTTAAAATTCAGATAATCTGTACGGATTAGACAGCCGGTTCAGCGTCTGTCTGCATTGTTCATCCAGACTTCGCATATGACCCAGCAACGCACTCTCAAGAACACCATTCGCGCCACCGGCGTCGGCCTGCACAGCGGCGACAAGGTGTACATGACGCTACGACCGGCTCCGGTCGATCATGGCGTGGTGTTCCGGCGTGTGGACCTGGAGCCGATTGTCGAAGTCCCGGCCGATGCCGAACTGGTCACCGAGACCACGCTGTGCACCGGCCTGACCTGCAATGGTGCCAAGATCCAGACCGTCGAGCACCTGATGTCGGCACTGGCCGGCCTGGGTGTGGACAATGTCATCGTCGAACTGTCCTCGGCCGAGCTGCCGATCATGGACGGTTCGTCCGGCCCGTTCGTGTTCCTGCTGCAGTCGGCAGGCATCGTCGAGCAGAACAAGGCCAAGCGCTTCATCCGCATCAAGCAGACGGTGGAAGTGCGCGAGGGCGACAAGGTCGCGCGCTTCGAGCCGTACGAGGGCTACAAGCTCGGCTTCACCATCGAATTCAACCACCCGATGATCCCGGCCAAGCAGTCGCGCCAGGAAATCGAGTTCTCCACCTCGGCCTACGTCAAGGAAATCTCGCGCGCCCGCACCTTCGGCTTCATGCGCGACCTTGAATACATGCGCGAGCGCAATCTGGGCCTGGGCGGTTCGATGGACAACGCCATCGTGCTGGACGAGTTCCGCGTGCTCAACGAGGACGGCCTGCGTTACACCAACGAATTCGTGCGGCACAAGATCCTGGACGCCATCGGCGACCTGTACCTGGCCGGCGGCGCCATTCTGGGCGCCTACGAAGGCTTCAAGTCCGGCCACGCGCTCAACAACAAGCTGGTGCGTGCGCTGCTGGCGGATCAGGCCGCCTGGGAATGGGTCAGCTTCCCGGAAGGCACCGTGCAACCGCCGGTCACCTACGCCAGCCCCGTCTACGCCTGATGTCGGGGAATGCCGCAGTCGGCGTTCGAAGTGTGAACTGCGTCGGATTACTGGCCCGTTCTTAACTTTTATTTAAGACTTCTCTAACTCCTGCGTGGCTGAGGCCCGCTAGGATGCGTCGGGTCGTGCGCGGTCTTCGCAATTCTTTCACGCTGCGGCGGCCGCTTCGCACCAGCGGCGCGGTGCTCACCGTTTGGTGGGTGGAACATCCTGCAGGGAGGCCAGCGCATCGCGCAGACCTCTGTGCGTGGCCTCCGAGACGGGGCGCGGACGCTCGCGATTCTGCTGCATTGGGGAATGCAGCGGGGTGGTAGTGGTCTTGATGGTCACTGCGGTGGCCTTCAGTCCGATGGATCGGGCGGCATCCAGTAATTGGGTCTCGGCAAGTCGCAACTTGGCATGCCAGACAGGTGAATCAACCAGAAAAACGAGCTGTTCGTCTCTGACATTGGCCAGCCGGCAACGGGTGGCCAGATGAGGCGGTAACAGGGGGCGCAACTGTCGGTCCAGCGCATCGAGCCACAACGCTCGGCGCAAGGGGTCGCCAGCCTTTTCACCCAACGCGGCCTCGATGGCCGGTTGTGGGACGGAAGGGTTGCGTGCGTTGGACTTGGGCTTGGACATGACACTCATATGGCGTTGAAGAAAGTTGTAATCAAATCTCGCGAAACCCGGGCGCAGCGGTTGGCCCGCCAGTTCCAGGGCTTTGCCGCGGATCGACCGATGGTAGTCCTCGGCGCCGTGCTTGGGCTGGGCATGTTGATCGGCATCGGTGCCAGCACCGCCACCGGCATGGTGACCAATTCCGCGTTGCAGGCCAAGGTTGCCCGGCAGCAGGCCGAGCTGGCCCAGGCGCAGCGCGCCTCGCAGGCGCAGGTCAACGCACTGGCCGCGCGCATGGGCGAGCTGCAGGCGCAGGCCACCCGTCTCAATGCATTGGGCGAGCGGCTGACCGAAATGGGCAAGCTGAAGGACGGCGAGTTCGACTTCGACGCCCCGGTCGGCGTCGGTGGCGGCGACGAGCCGGTCAGCGACATGCCGGTCGAGTCGCTCAAGCAGACGCTGGGGCAGGTCGAACAGCAGTTCTCCGCCTCCGGCCAGCAACTGAACGTGCTGGCCGCGCTGATGTTCGATCATCAGCTCGAACAGAATTCGGTGCCCTCGCGGATGCCGATCCGCAACACCTACATCACCTCCGGCTTCGGCGGCCGCGCCGATCCGTTCGACGGTGGTTCGGCCTTCCACAAGGGCGTGGACTTCCACGCCAACGTGGGCGACCCGGTGATGTCGGTCGCCGACGGCGTGGTCAGCTATGCCGGCGTGCGCGGCGGCTACGGCAACGTGGTGGAAGTGGACCACGGCAACGGCTATGTGACCCGCTATGCGCACAACTCGCGCCTGGTGGTGAAGGTGGGCGACCTGGTCCGCGCCGGCCAGCAGGTGGCCCGGGCCGGATCCAGCGGCCGCTCCACCGGCGCCCACGTGCATTTCGAGGTGTGGGCGGACGGGCGGGTGGTCAATCCGCGCAAGTTCCTGGGCGATACCAACACGCCGGTGGGCCGCCGCGGGCGCGGTTGACGACGGCGCGGGCGGCGCTTGATTCGTGAAGGCCCGCCCCAAGCTACAATAGGGTGTTGCCATCGACAGGGCGCAGTGCGCCCTGTTTCGTTTACGGCGGCCGGGTCTTGGGGACCGGCGTCGGTCAAACCGTTCCTTTTCAACCGGTTTCTTCAATGATCAACAGTCTGCTTACCCGTGTCTTTGGCAGTCGTAACGAACGCCAGCTGCGCCAGCTCAACCGCCTCGTCACCCAGATCAATGCGCTGGAGCCGACGATCGAGAAGCTCTCCGACGCCGAGCTGCAAGCCAAGACCCCGGAGTTCAAGCAGCGACTTGCCGCCGGCGAGTCCCTGGACAAGATTCTTCCCGAAGCCTTCGCGGTGTGCCGCGAGGCCAGCCGCCGCGTGCTCGGCATGCGCCATTACGACGTGCAGCTGATCGGCGGCATGGTGCTGCACCTGGGCAAGATCGCCGAGATGCGCACCGGTGAAGGCAAGACCCTGGTCGCCACGCTGCCGGTGTACCTCAACGCGCTGCAGGGCGAGGGCGTACATGTGGTCACGGTCAACGACTACCTGGCGCGCCGCGACGCCGCGCAGATGGGCAAGCTGTACAACTGGCTGGGCCTGAGCGTGGGCGTGGTGTATCCGGGCATGCCGCACAGCGACAAGCGCGAGGCCTACGGCAGCGACATCACCTACGGCACCAACAACGAGTTCGGTTTCGACTACCTGCGCGACAACATGGCGCTGTCCAAGGCCGACCGCTACCAGCGCAACCTGCATTACGCGATCGTCGACGAAGTCGACTCGATCCTGATCGACGAGGCGCGTACCCCGCTGATCATCTCCGGCCCGGCCGACGAGTCGCCGGAGCTGTACATCCGCGTCAACCGCATCGTGCCGCAGCTGACCAGGCAGGAAAGCGAAGAGGGCGAGGGTGACTTCTGGATCGACGAGAAGGGCAAGCAGGTGCATCTGTCCGAGGCGGGCATGGGCCACGCCGAAGAACTGCTGATGCAGGCCGGCATCCTGGAAAATGCCGAAGACGGCCTGTACGCCGCGCAGAACCTGAGCGTGGTGCATCACCTCAATGCCGCGCTGCGCGCGCATGCGATCTATCAGCGCGACGTGGACTACATCGTGCGCGATGGCGAGGTGGTGATCGTCGATGAATTCACCGGCCGCACGCTGAGCGGGCGCCGTTGGTCCGATGGCCTGCACCAGGCGGTCGAGGCCAAGGAAGGCGTGCCGGTACAGCGCGAGAACCAGACGCTGGCCAGCATCACCTTCCAGAACCTGTTCCGCATGTACAAGAAGCTGTCCGGCATGACCGGTACGGCCGACACCGAAGCCTACGAATTCCAGAGCATCTACGGCCTGGAAGTGGTGGTGATCCCGACCAACCGCCCGACCGTGCGCAAGGACCATCCGGACCAGGTGTTCCTCAACCGCAAGGGCAAGTTCAACGCGGTGCTGGCCGACATCGAAGACTGCGCCAAGCGCGGCCAGCCGGTGCTGGTGGGTACCACCTCGATCGAGACTTCGGAGATGCTGTCCGAGCACCTGCGCAAGGCCGGGGTCAAGCACGAAGTGCTCAACGCCAAGCAGCACGAGCGCGAAGCCACCATCGTGGCCAACGCCGGCCAGCCGGGCGCGGTGACCATCGCCACCAACATGGCCGGCCGCGGTACCGACATCGTGCTGGGCGGTTCGCTGGAAACCGAGCTGCATGCCATGGGCGACGACATCAGCGACGAGCAGCGCCTTGCGGCCAAGACCGAATGGCAGCGTCGTCACGATGCGGTCAAGGCGGCCGGCGGCCTGCACATCATCGGTACCGAGCGGCACGAATCGCGCCGTATCGACAACCAGCTGCGTGGCCGTGCCGGTCGTCAGGGCGACCCGGGTTCCTCGCGCTTCTATCTGTCGCTGGAAGACAACCTGATGCGCATCTTCGCCTCGGACTGGGTCCAGAAGGCGATGCGCATGATGGGCATGAAGGAAGACGACGTCATCGAAGATCGCCTGGTCAGCCGGCAGATCGAAAAGGCGCAGCGCAAGGTGGAAGCGCACAACTTCGACATCCGCAAGAACCTGCTGGACTTCGACGACGTCAACAATGACCAGCGCAAGGTGATCTACGCCCAGCGCGACGAATTGCTGGATGCCGAATCGGTCAAGGACAACGTCGACGGCATCCGTGGCGATGTGATCTACGACCTGGTCGCACGCTTCGTGCCGCCCAACTCTGTCGATGAGCAGTGGGACCTGAAGGGTCTGGAAGCCACGCTGGAATCGGAGCTGGGCATGCCGCTGGCGCTAAGCGAGATGGCACGCACGCAGGAAGAACTGGACGCCGAGCAGATTGCGGCCAAGGTGCAGGCAGCGGTGGATGCGCACTTTGCCGAGAAGGAAGCGGCGGTGGGCAACGACACCATGCGCGCATTGGAGAAGCACGTGATGCTGACCGTGCTCGACCAGGGCTGGAAGGAGCATCTGGCCAAGATGGATTACCTGCGCCAGGGCATCTATCTGCGCGGGTATGCGCAGAAGCAGCCCAAGCAGGAATACAAGAAGGAAGCCTTCGAGCTGTTCTCCGAGATGCTGGAGAACGTCAAGCGCGAAGTGATCAACCTGCTGGCGCGCGTGCGCATCCGCAGCGAAGAGGAAGTGGCCGAGCTGGAAGAGCAGGAGCGTCTGCAGGCGCAGGCGCGCTTGATGGCCTCGCAGTTCCAGCATCAGGACGCCGGCGGCTACGGTGCCGACGAGGAAGTGGAACAGATGCAGGGCGGCAACGCCCCGGTGCCGGTGTCGCAGGTGACCCGCGACGAGCCCAAGGTGGGCCGTAACGATCCGTGCCCCTGCGGCAGCGGCAAGAAGTACAAGCATTGCCACGGTCAACTCAGCTGAGCTGAGTTGACCGTGGTGCAGCCCGCTTGGCGGGCTGCACACCAGGCGTCCGCATAGCGGACGCCTGGTGCACGGTCCTTGCTTCCGATCCCCGCGCCTTTGGCGCGCCCCCTTACCAAGGGGGGCTCTGCTTACGGATGGGATCCTGAGGGGGTCTTGAAGCAGGAAAGGGGATATCGCAGACCGGGTACGAGGCCACGCTCAGGTTTCGCCGCCCTTGGCCAATTCCCTGCGAAGGCATGGCTTGCATCGTTGCCAGGCAACGACGGGACACCAATCGCATAGACGCTGGAAGCGTCCGGCGATTTGTCTTGCGGTGGGCCTCGGCACGGTAGCTCTGCCGCGCTGTCCATTTCTTGTGGCGCCAACGGCGCCCGCCGCATGCAGGCGTCTCCGCCGGTGCCACTGCGGGGCGTATGCTCGATCCATATCCTGCGTGGAGTGCGGTCATGGCGTTGCTATCCAGCCAGCAATTGAAGGTGTTCGTGCCTGCGCGCGACTACGCGGTGTCGCAGCGGTTCTATCGCGCGCTGGGCTTCGTGCAGGAGGACGAGGTAGGCAATGTGACCTGCTTCCGGCATGGCACGCATTGCGCATTCCTGCTGCAGGATTTCTATCTGCGCGAACTGGCCGAGAACCTGATGCTGCACCTGTGGGTGGACGATGCCGACAGCTGGTGGCAGCACGTGCACGACACCGGCCTGGGCGCGCAGTTCGGGGTGAGCTGCAGCGCGCCGGAAGATCGGCCGTGGGGCGCACGCGATTTCACCTTGCACGATCCTAGCGGCGTGCTCTGGCGCATCGGGCATCCGCTGTAGGCGTGAATCGGGAATCGGGAATCGGGAATGGGGAATTGCAAAGGCGGGCATGGTGCCTGCTTCAACCGATTCCCGATTCCCGAATCTCCATTCCCCGCCGCCAAGCGATTGCACTGAACGGCTCACTCGCGGCACTCTTGTGCCATGCCTGATTCTCTAAGATCCATCCACGTCGTTGCCGGCGTGATCACTGACGCCCGCGGCCGCATCCTGCTGACCCGCCGTACCGAAACCCGCGACATGCCCGGCCTGTGGGAGTTTCCGGGTGGCAAGCGCGAACCTGGCGAGACCTCCGAACAGGCATTGGTGCGCGAACTCAACGAAGAGCTCGGTATCGAGGCGCAGGTCGGCGAGTGGCTGATGGACGTGCCGCAGTTGTACCCGGACAAGCGGCTGCGCCTGGAAGTGCGCCACATCACCGCATGGAAAGGCAGCCCGCGCGGCCGCGAAGGCCAGGCGATGACCTGGGTGGCCGCCGACAAGCTGACCCGTTATTCGATGCCGCCGGCCGATGTGCCGGTGGTCGGTGTGCTGCGCCAGCCCGACCGCTATCTGATCACGCCCGAGCCGGCCGATGACGTGCTGTGGCTGGAAGGTCTGGAGCGTGCGCTGCAGGAGGGCATCACGCGCATCCAGTTGCGTGCGCGGCAGGCCGAACCGGCGCGCTGGCAGGCCTTGCTGCAGCAGGTGATGCGCCTGCGTGGCCGTGCGCGCGCGCAACTGCTGCTCAACCGTAACATCGCACTGGCCGGCGAACTCGGCATCGGCGTGCATCTGGGCGCGGAGCAACTGGCCAGCCTGCAGCAGCGCCCGTTGCCGGCCGAGCAGCCGGTCGCCGCTTCCTGTCACGGGCTGGAAGACCTGCGCCACGCCCAGCGTCTTGGCTGCGATTTTGCGGTGCTGGGCCCGGTGCAGGCGACCGCGTCGCATCCGGGTGCAATACCCCTGGGATGGGATGGATTCGAACGCTTGCGCGAGCAGGTCTCCTTGCCGATCTACGCACTCGGTGGCATGCAGGTCGGCGACCTGCTTGAAGCCCGTTCGCATGGCGCACAAGGCATCGCGGCGATTCGCGCGCTGTGGCCGCAGTGACCCTGCAGTCAGCGATCTTGGTGGTGTTCGGCGGATTGCCGGGCGTCGGCAAAAGTTCCATTGCCCAGGCGCTACTGACGCAATGCACTGCGTTTTATTTGCGTATCGATACGATCGAGCAGTCACTACGCGAAAGTGGTGCACTCGCCAACGATGTCGGAGCAGCGGGCTACATGACCGCTTACGCACTTGCCGAGGCCAATCTGCAACTGGGTCACGTGGTGGTCGCCGATTGCGTGAACCCGTTGCCGGTCACCCGTGAAGCGTGGCGCGATGTAGCTCGTCGTGCACGGAGCCGCTTGCTGGAGATCGAGGTAGTGTGCAGCGATCGCAACGTGCATCGGCAGCGCGTGGAATTGCGGCAAAGCGACGTGGTCGGATTGCGCGTGCCGGGGTGGGCCTCCGTGCTCGCGCATGATTACGTGGCCTGGACCGAGCCGCACTGGGTGATCGACAGCGCCGTGCTGAGCCCGCAGCAGGCGGTCACGCAGATCATGGGCCGGCTTGTCGCATAGCCTGCAAGCGTCACCTATGAGGCATGAGGTTCGGGGTCTCTGAGCCGATACGCTCACTGCCTCGCAGCCCACACCACCATCGTCACCATCACCGATTGCCGGGGCAATGCGCCGTCGCATGTACTTGGCCGCTGCAATCCGCTTACGCCGGGCGCTGCGCTAAAACGTCACCCAGAAGCAGTTGTACTGCCGGCGCAGCCGCAACACGCTGCTTGCGGGCGCACCGCTGGCGAGGTTCTGTTCCAGGCGCAGGCCCCAGGGCCGCGGGCGGCTTGGCGGTGCCGGGAGTGGGGCGTCGATGGCGCTGCCGTCCAGGGATGGAGCCGCTGCCGTGCCGGCATCGGCTTCCCAGGTCGGCGGATCGCGTTGCGGGTACATCGGCACGATGTCCAGCAATGGGCGTTGCACGATCGCCTCCAGCCGGCTCAGCACTTGGTTGGCAGCGGCGTCGGACTGGCCGCTCCACAGGTAGAGGCTGGAGAGCCGATTGACGTCGCGGCTGTCCACCGCCAGTTG
The DNA here is from genome assembly GCF_040203315.1 of Xanthomonas sp. WHRI 8393. Classification (NCBI taxonomy): domain Bacteria; kingdom Pseudomonadati; phylum Pseudomonadota; class Gammaproteobacteria; order Lysobacterales; family Lysobacteraceae; genus Xanthomonas; species Xanthomonas sp. WHRI 8393. The sequence continues at coordinate 1,063,874 of NZ_JBEGGL010000001.1, forward strand.
CAGCAACGACACCAGTTCGCTCAGCCGGCGCGGGCAGCCGTAGCGATGCAGGCCGGTGTTGCCCTGCGTGCGCGCGGCCGGCGGCGGGCGCGCCGCGGCGCCGACATCTTCGCAGCGGCGGTCGGTGAACATGGTCTGCCCGTCCGCTGTCACGCAGCGACGGATCTCCTGCGCCTGCACGCGCGTGGCCGGGCACAGGCAGAACAACAGCAGCAACGGCAGCAGGAGGCGAGGCATCGGCGCAGCGTAACGGGGCCTGCGTGAGCCGGCGAGCAACGCGCCGGGACCGAAAGAGCTTGCACGGCGTTTGCGCATCACACGCGCGTTTGCCAGTGATGTGCCCGCACAGATACGCCTGCCGAGGGCATGGCTGCGAGCGGCTGGCTCAGCGCCCGAGCAGCTGCAGCACCTGCGTGGTCGGCTTGGCCAGGTTGAGCGTGTAGAAGTGCAGGGCAGGCGCGCCGCCGGCGATCAGGCGCTCGCACACGGTGGCCACCACTTCCGCACCGAAGGCGCGCACCGCATCGGCATCGTCGCCGTAGGACTGCATCTTCTTGCTGATCCAGCGCGGAATTTCCGCACCGCATTGCTCGGAAAAGCGCCGCAACTGCGAGAAATTGGAGATCGGCATGATGCCGGGGATGATCGGGATCTCCACGCCCATGCGCTGCACGGCGTCGCGGAAATGAAAGTACGCGTCGGCGTTGTAGAAATACTGGGTGATTGCGGCATCGGCGCCGGCATCCACCTTGGCCTTGAAGTAACGCAGATCGCTCAGCGCGTCGGTCGCCTGCGGATGGGTTTCCGGATACGCACCGACCTCGATCCGGAACGCGTCGCCGTGCTCGGCGCGGATGAAGGCGATCAGGTCCGAGGCGTAACGTAGGTCGCCCGGATGGCCCATGCCCGAGGGCAGGTCGCCGCGCAGCGCGACGATGCGGGTACAGCCGATCGCGCGATACAGCTTGAGCAGCTCGCGGATCTCCTGGCGGCTGCCGCCGACGCAGGACAGATGCGGGGCGGCTTCGAAACCGTGCTTCTGCTTGAGGTGACGCACCGTCTCGGAGGTGTAGCTGAGCGTGGAGCCGCCGGCACCGAAGGTGCACGACACGTATTCCGGCGCGTAGCCCTTCAGCCTGGCCGCCGTGCGGTCCAGCTGGGCGCGCTGGTCGTCGGTCTTGGGCGGGTAGAACTCGAAACTGAGATGCGTCATCGCGGCGGGTCCGGCGGATCGTACTGGCATAATATCGCTTCATCGCGATGAATGCATATTTGGTTGCGGGTGTCCTGCATTCGGTTACCTCGCGTGCTGTCAGCGGAATGACGGCGCGATCTGCGGGGACCTGCAGGCGCTTGCCGCGCGGCGGCGAGCGAAGCCTTGCCTTGCAGCGGGCAGGCGAATCGCGTTTGTCGCCGCACTGGTTTCACGCGTGATGCCGGTCATCGCGTGGTTGCTTACCGTGACTTGGCGGAGACAGTGGTTGCGCTGCGCCTGCGTGCCATGTCGCGAGCGGGCTTGCGCCGGACGTTGACGCGGGCAGCTCTACACTGGGTGCACTTTCTACGGAGTGCTGCGCATGAGCGATACCACGATGACTGCAATCGCCATACGCGATGGCAAGGGCGATGCGGATGCACTGTACGCCAGCGAGCAGCCGCGCCCGCGTCCGGCGCCGGGGCAGGTGCTGATCCGCGTGCATGCGGCCGGGATCAATCGTCCCGATCTGCTGCAGCGTGCCGGCCACTATCCGCCGCCGCCCGGCGCGCCGCAGACGCTCGGGCTGGAAATCGCCGGCGAGATCGTGGAGCCGGCCGGTCGCTGGAAGGTCGGCGATCGGGTGTGTGCACTGCTGGGCGGTGGCGGATACGCACAGTACGCAGCGGTCGACGCGCGGCATGTGCTGCCGATTCCGCCTGGCATGGATCTGGCGCATGCCGCGGCGCTGCCGGAAACCATCTTTACCGCGTACACCAACCTGTTCGAGCATGGCCGGCTGGCGGCCGGGGAATGGCTGCTGCTGCATGGCGCCACGTCCGGGATCGGCGTGACTGCGATCCAGATGGCCAAGGCCGCCGGTGCGCATGTGCTGGCGACTGCGCGTTCGGCAGGTAAGGCGGCGCAGGCGCGCGAACTGGGTGCCGATGTGGCGATCGACTCCACCACCGAATCGTTTGTCGACGTGGCCAAGGCGCACGGCGGGGTGGATGTGTCGCTGGACATGGTGGGCGCTGCGGTATTCGCCGACACCCTGGAGGCGCTCAACCCACGCGGGCGCATCGTCTACATCGCCTCGCAGGCCGGCTCGACCATCGAGGTGCCGATCCCGCTGCTGATGCGCAAGCAGGCCATCCTCACCGGCTCGACGCTGCGCCCGCGCAGTGCCGACGAAAAGGCGCGCCTGGCCGCGGAAGTGGAGCGCGTGGTGTGGCCGTGGATCGCGCAGGGCAAGCTGCGCGTGCTGCTCGACAAGCGCTTCCCGCTCAACGAAGCCGCTGCAGCGCACCGCTATCTGGAGCAGGGCAGCCACCTGGGCAAGGTCGTGCTGGAGATGTGAGCGCATCGCAAGGCGCATGCAGGTCGCTCTGTCTGCAGCCGGCGTCGCAGGCTTGGCCATACATCGGCCGCAGCCCGGGCGCCCCACCGTAGCCGCCGAGTGCTCCAGCGCGACCAGGTGGAAGGCCACGAACGGCAAGGCGTGCCGTGCAGTTGCACCGATGCAGCATGGCGGCTCCTGCACGGCCACCGGGCGGCGCAGGTATAGCAAAACAAGCAGGAGCGATGTCTCGCAGCGAACCGCAGCGTGACCTTACACTGCGCCGTTGCGTGCGCGTGCAGCGCGCCGCTGCCGCAGTGTCCGTGCATGCGCCCGAAACGGGCGATCGCGCGGGTCCCGCCACGTCCCTATCAGCCCGAAGGTTTCGATGAAGCATCCAGACGCATTGCGCATTGCCCTTGTCGGCATCGGCAAGATCGCCCGCGACCAGCACGTGCCCACCATCGCCGCGCGTGCCGATGTGCAGCTGGTGGCCACGGTGAGCCGGCATGGCACGGTCGATGGAGTGCCGGCCTACCACAGCCTGGAAGAGGCCTTCGCGGCGCATCCGCAGATTGAAGCGGTGGCGCTGTGCACGCCACCGGTCGGGCGGCACGCGCAGGCACAGGCCGCGCTGGCCGCCGGGCGCCATGTGTTCCTGGAAAAACCCCCGGCCGCCACCCTGGCCGAGATCGACGATCTGCGCGTGTTGGCGCAGCGTGCGCAACGCAGCCTGTTCACCAGCTGGCATTCGCGCTGCGCCGCTGCCGTGGAGCCTGCGCGGGCGTGGCTGGCCGACAAGCAGATCCTGCGCGCGCATATCACCTGGAAGGAAGACATTCGCCATTGGCACCCGGGCCAGGACTGGATCCTGGAGCCGGGCGGCATGGGCGTGTTCGACCCCGGCATCAATGCGCTGTCCATCGTCACGCATCTGCTGCCGCGCCCCTTCGCGCTGCGCGAAGCGGAGTTGCACACGCCGGAAAATCGCCAGGCACCGCTGTACGCCAGGCTCGGTTTTGTCGATACCGCAGGGGTGCCGGTAACGGCGGAACTGGATTTTCTGCAGACCGGCCATCAGCGCTGGGATATCGAAGTGGACACCACCGATGGCCTGCTCATGCTCAGTGAGGGCGGTGCCAGGCTCAGTATCGATGGCCAGCCGCAGCCAGTGGAAGCCGCCGGCGAATACGACGGCTTGTACCGGCGTTTCGTGCAGCTGGTGCGCGCCGGCGAATCGGAGGTGGATGTCACCCCGTTCGTGCATGTGGCCGATGCGTTCATGCTCGGCGCGCGCAAGGTCACCGCGCCGTTCGCCTGGTAGCCGGTCGCACCATCCAACGTGTTGCAGCACCCACAACACCGGCGATAAGCCGGTGTTTTTTGTGTCAAAGGCTGGGTGTCTTTGAGACGTGCTTCAACCACGCAGCGGACGCCTCGTGCTGGCCAGACAGCTCAGCGGCGCCACATGCGTGCACCGCGCGCCGGCAGCGTGAAGGTGTAGGAGCCGCTGGAAATACGCACCACGCTGCCCGAGCCCAGTGCATCCACATAATCCGCATTCCAGTACAGCACGCTGCCATTCATCGCCACAGTGGTGGTGACCGGATTGCCGCACTTGTTGATGCCGACAATGCCCAGGCTGCCGCGCCGGAACAGCACATGGCAGGAGCTGGACGACAGCACCTGCATGTCGCTGCCCTGCACGCCGTTGTGGAAGCCGATCATGCGGCGCAGGTCGTCGCGCAGATAGGCGTTGACCCAGCGGTTGTCGCCGCTTTCGTTGTTGTCGGTGTAGACCATCGGCATGCCGCCGTTGCGGCCGATCAGATACGCGTATGCCAGCGTCTCGTCGACGGGGTCGAGGATGGCGTAGCGGAAGCCGGCATTGTTGGGGATGTCGTGGGTGACGGCGAAGGTCACCGCGCGATTGCCCGGCAACGCCTGTCCGGTGGACGCGGGATCCACCAGCTGCTGCAGGCTGGCGCCAATGGCGAATGCATTGCGCACCGCGTTGAACAACGGGAAATCGTAGGCCGCATGCGGCGTGGACTGCAGGTACGGCGCCAGGAACTGGTCGTAATCGCCATTGCCGCTGCCGCCGCCGGTGATCACTTCGCCGAACACATACACGCCGGAACGAATGCCCGCATCGAAGACCCGATTGAGATGGTCGAAGCTCATATGCTTGGCCGCATCGACACGAAAGCCGGTCACACCCAGGCCCTTCAGCGCTTGCAGATAGGCGCGCTGCTGCTGCACCACCCAATCGTTGCCGACCAGGTCGGGCAGGCCCGGATCGCTGCCGCCACCGCAGATGCGATAGGTGCGTACCTGGTAGGCGTCGTTGTAGTTGGTGATGCACTGGGCCGGACCGAAATCGCTGGCGCTCAGGAAGTTCGATTGCAAGGTGCCGAACAGACGCAAGGTATCGTAACGGCCTGGATTCGCAGCGTATTGCGCGAGCACGGCGCTGCCGGGGTAGTTGAGATCCGAGCGTGTCGCGGCCTCGTTGGCCATGTGGTTGAGCACCACGTCGGCATAGGTTTCCACGCCGTTATTGGCCAGCGCCTGCACCATGCGCGAGAACGCGGCGGTGTCGCCCAGCGGGCCATCGATTACGCGCAGATCCTGCGGCTGGTAGCGTGCCCACCACGCGCTGCCTTGCGAGCGATACGCGGGAGCGACCAACACCTTGCGATAGCCGGCATCGGCAATCTGCTTGGCACGTGCTTCCACGGTGGCATACGGCCAATTGAAGGCGTGCAGGATCACATCGGCCTGCACATTGGCGGTGGTCAGCAGCAGCACCAGCGCGGCGAGCAGCAGCCGCGAGCTGCGTTGAAGCCGTGAGGGTGGGGGTGGAGTGTGCGTATCGCGCATCGGATGGATCTCCAGTCGGTAAGCGCGAGCACACGCATGCTGTGCGATGCCCGCATCAAGGCCTCCGGCCCCTGTTCCGGAAAGCGCGCGCACGGCGTGCAGCGCGCGGTGATGCTAAGCGTGCATCGCGGCGCAACATCGCTGTTGTGCATACGTATTCAATGCGAGTACCCGCGAAAACCCCGATGCAGGTCGCGCTTTGCGCGGTGCGGGTGGATCGCGGTACCGCGGTACGGCGCGGTGCTGCAGCCGGGGCGGGCTTGGGCAGTCAGGCTGGGTGGCGCGGGGCGCGGTAAACTGGGCGCACATTCACCGGTTCCCCTCCCATGCGCAATCCGCTGCAAGAACAACTGCTCAAGGCCGGCCTGGTCAAGAAGGCCCAGGTGGACAAGGTCGCGCGCGAGCAGAACAAGCAGCGTCATGCCAAGGGCGCGGCCGTGGCACCGGCCGAGGTCGACAAGGTGGACGCAGCGCGGCTACAGGCCGAGCGCGCCGAGCGCGATCGCGCGCTGGCCGAAGAACGCAAGCTGCAGCTGCGGCGGCAGGAAGTGCTGGCCCAGGTCCGGCAGATCGTGGAGACCAACAAGGTCAAGCGCGATGGAGAGATCGACTACCGCTTCAACGACGGCCGCGTCATCCGCAGCGTGCTGGTCAATCCCACGCTGCGCAGCCAGCTGGCCAGCGGAGCGCTGGTGATCGTGCGGCATGGCGATGGCTTCGAGCTGATTCCGCGCGCCGCCGCCGACAAGGTCTACAGCCGCGATGCGGACACTGTGGTGCTGGATCATGGCCGTAGCAGCACGCCTTCGGCGCCGGACAGCGACGACGACTATTACAGCCAGTTCAAGGTGCCGGACGATCTGATCTGGTAAGTGGTCGCATGGCAGGGCTGCAGGCTACCCTGGCGTTCTTTGCCACCCACCACCGTCATGTCCATCGTTCTCACACCGTTTGCCCGCACCCGTCTGTTTCCCCGCGATGGTCGTCGCAACGCCATCCAGGACTGCACGCCCGAGCAGTTCATCCAGCGGCTCAATGAAGAGGCGCCGGTGCGCGTGATCGAAGGCTATGCGCCGTTCTGCCAGCTGCATGTGCACCGCAACTGGACCTCGACGCGCTGCCTCACTGCACCGATCACCGACGACAACCGCCACCAGCTGCGCTCCGGCTACGAGGCACGCAGCACGCAGGAGTTACCGGTGCTGGTGCGCTGGTTCGAAGGTGTGGAGCCACCGGTGGCGACGTATCTGCTGCCGATCCTCTATAGCCGCGATCAGCTGGCCAAGGAGGGCGCGCCGATCGACGCCGACTGGGGCGTGGTCGGTTGCCTCTACACCACCGAGCCGGAAGAAATTCCAATGGCGCCCATCACCATGCTGCGCAATGCACTGGGCGTGGACGAGGGCGGCTCCGGTGTGGCACTGGACCGCGATGCGTACCGGCGCAGCGTTGCGTTCTGGGAACGCAATGCGAACTGGCGGCCGTAGCGCGCGGATAGCCACGGCGTGTCGTGCAATTCTTCCGCGTGGCAGGGAACGCAGCGCTGCTCTTGAACTCAGGCGTGGCAGTGCGGTTCCGCTCGCCACCGCGGGCGCTTGCTTTCGTCGAGCATAAACGTAGCTGCAGGTGCGACTGCAGAGCCGAGCTGCGTCTGCAGTTTTCGGCCTTGCCGCAGCGCGACAGTCTCAGGCGCGGCATTGCGTGGATTGCACCGGATCAGCTGCCGGCACCCCTGGCGCTGATGCGTGCTAGCCGACGCCGAGCGCGGGCATGTCCGGGGCGACCCATGCGACGGTAGTGATCGCGCCTTGCACCAGTCCCTGATCCCTGAGCTGCGCGAAGACGGCCGCAGGGGGCCAGCCCGCAGGTGCGTCGGCAAAGGGAACCTGCAGTGATTGCAGCAGGCTGAGGATTTCGGCAAGTTCCTCAGAGCCCTTGAAGCTCAGACTGATGCGGTCTTGCATCGAACTGCCGCGCGTGAGCAATCGCTGGCGCAGGGCACTGTCGCAGATCACATGGACATGTTGATCCAGGACAGCGGAAACATGGTTCATGCGTTGCAGCCGCTGCTCAGATCTCGCTGAGGATATGGCTGCGGCGCTGTTGGTACTCCGCATCGGTGATCAACTGCTGCGACCTCAGCGTGTCCAGCTCCAGCAGTCTGGCTTGAGCGCTCTTCGGCACTGCTGACCCCGTCGTTGCCACAGTCGATTTGCGCGACGCGCGCTTTGCGACCCAGACGATCAGGCTGATCACGGCAGCAATGCTGCAGAAGAAGAAAAGAACGATGATCCAGTGCCAGATGCTGAAGCCGCCCATGTTGGTTCCTTTTGACGATGGGTGTTACGTAGTGGTTGACCGGTCTTGCTGCCACGCAGGTAAGTCGCAAGCCTTGCCCGAGTATCGCACACGGCAACAGCTGCCATGCCGACGACAAGGCTACCCGGCGTGCTGGATTCAATGGTGCCTTGCTCGAGGCGTTGCATCCATGCGATGCATGTCGATGCCGCAGGCACGAACGCAGATTGGTCGCCATGTGGGGCCGCTTGCACGCAGGGCCATCCAGCATCCTGCAAAGAAAACGGGCGCCTTGCGGCGCCCGTTCTGTTCAAGCGGTGACATCCGGGCAATCAACCGCCCGGCTGATCAGTAGCGGTAATGATCCGGCTTGTACGGGCCGGCCACGTCCACGCCGAGGTAGTCGGCCTGGTCCTTGGTCAGGGTGGTCAGCTTGACGCCGATCTTTTCCAGGTGCAGACGTGCCACTTCTTCATCCAGGTGCTTGGGCAGGATGTAGACCTTCTTCTCGTAGCTGTCGCGCTTTTCCCACAGGTCGATCTGCGCCAGGGTCTGGTTGGCGAACGAGTTGGACATCACGAAGCTCGGGTGGCCGGTGGCGCAGCCCAGGTTGACCAGGCGGCCGTCGGCCAGCAGGAAGATCGCATTGCCGTTGCCGAACACGTACTTGTCGACCTGCGGCTTGATGTTGATCTTTTCCACGCCCTTGAGTGCGTTCAGCGCATCGACCTGGATCTCGTTGTCGAAGTGGCCGATGTTGCAGACGATGGCCTGATCCTTCATCGCCTGCAGGTGCTCGACGGTGATGATGTCCTTGTTGCCGGTGGTGGTGACGTAGATGTCGCCGCGGCCCAGGGTGGATTCGATGGTGTTGACCTCGAAGCCTTCCATCGACGCCTGCAGGGCGCAGATCGGGTCGATCTCGGTGACGATCACGCGGGCACCGTAGGCACGCAGCGAGGCAGCGCTGCCCTTGCCGACGTCGCCATAGCCGCAGACCACCGCGACCTTGCCGGCCAGCATCACGTCCATCGCGCGCTTGAGGCCATCGGCCAGCGACTCGCGGCAGCCGTACAGGTTGTCGAACTTGCTCTTGGTGACCGAGTCGTTGACGTTGATGGCCGGGATCAGCAGCTTGCCGGCTTCGGCGATCTGGTACAGGCGGTGCACGCCGGTGGTGGTCTCTTCGGAGACGCCCTTCCAGTCCTTGACCACGCGGGTCCAGTAACCCGGACGCTCGACGGCCACGCGCTTGAGCAGCGCCTTGATCACGCCTTCCTCGTGCGAGGAGGCCGGCTCGTCGACCCAGGTGCTGCCATTTTCGAGCTCATAGCCCTTGTGGATCAGCAGGGTGACGTCGCCGCCGTCGTCCACCACCAGCTCCGGGCCGGTCTGGGTGCCGTCGGGCAGGGTGAAGGTCAGCGCGTCCAGGGTGCAGTCCCAGTACTCTTCCAGCGTCTCGCCCTTCCAGGCGAACACCGGCGTGCCGGAGGCGGCGATCGCGGCGGCCGCGTGGTCCTGGGTGGAGAAGATGTTGCATGAGGCCCAGCGCACGTTGGCGCCGATGTCCTTGAGCGTTTCGATCAGCACCGCGGTCTGGATGGTCATGTGCAGCGAGCCGGTGATGCGTACATCCTTCAGCGGCTTGGTCTGCGCATGCTTGCGGCGGATCGACATCAGGCCCGGCATCTCGTGCTCGGCGATGTCCAGCTCCTTGCGGCCCCAATCGGCCAGGGAGAGGTCGGCGATCTTGTAATCGGTGTGTGGGGCGATTTTCGTGACAGCGTTCATGCAATAGCTCCGGTAAGCAGACCAATGTCTGCAATGCGGGGCGCCGTTGAACGATGAATGCTTGTCGAGCCTGGCCGTATTTCCCGCACTTTTCGTGCAGTTGGCGGATCAGTCCGCCATACCGGTCGCAGCGCCCCTCGACGAGAGCGTTGATTATATCGGCAGCACCCCCCTCCGGCATGAATTGGCCGGCTTGAAGTGGCGCGCGCCCCAACCAACGGCAGGGGAGCGGGGGAGCGCGTGGCTGCTATGGTCCGCAGTCGATCGACACTGGGGATGGACAATGCAGGCGACACCCGATGCACGGCACGGCAGGCGGCAGCAGCGATGGGCCCTGGCAGGCGTACTGGCGCTGAGCGCACCACTGGCTGCGGCCGCAGCCGTCGCGTCGGCTGGCCCGCCTGCCGCTGCGGCAAGCACTGGCTACCAACTGCCCTCCAAGGCGCTGCAGGCAGTGGTGGATGCCCCGCGCGCGCCGCTGCTGCACCTGTCGCCCAAACGCGACCTGGGCGCGATGCTGCAGTTGCCGGCGTTGCCGGACATCGCCGAGGTGGCCCAGCCCGAACTCAAGCTGGCCGGCCTGCGCATCCATCCCAAAACCTCTGCCAGCAGCCGGTTCTCCTTTGCCGACAAGCTGTGGCTGCTGTCGGTGGCCGACGGCAGCGAGCGGCAGATCGCCGGGCTGCCGTCACCGTTGTCGCTGGCCACGTTGAGCTGGTCGCCGGATCAGCGCTACCTGGCGTTCCGCCGCGAGGACGCGGCCAGCGGTGCCAACGAGCTGTGGCTGGTGGACGTGGCGGCCGGGCAGGCGCGGCGTCTGGTGGCCGGTTTGAACACCAGTGTCAACGACGATCTGCGCTGGTTGCCCGATGGCAGCGGCCTGCTGCTGCAGCAGCAAGTGGCCGGGCAGGGCGCGCCGCCCACCCGCGATGCGGTGCCGGACGGCCCGGCGATCCAGCAGACCAGCGCCGCTGCCGGCGTGCGCTCGCTGCCGACCTATCAGGACCTGCTGCGCAACGAGGCCGATGCGCGCGTGTTCGAGTATTACGCCACCGGCCAGCCCATCATCGTCAGCGTGAGTGGGCAGGTGCGCCCGGTCGCTACGCCCGGCATCTATCTCAATCTGTCGGTGTCGCCGGATGGCCGTTACATCCTGAGCGAACGCAGCGAACGGCCGTTCTCGTATCTGGTGCCGGTGGACAACTTCGCACGCCGTATCGATGTGCTGGACCTGCAGGGCAAGCTGGTGCGCCAGATCGCCAGGCTGCCGTTGGTGGAAGGCCTGCCGACCGGCAATGACGCCGTGCCCACCGGCGTGCGCGACATCGCCTGGCGCATCGATGCGCCGGCCACGCTGGTCTGGGCCGAGGCGCAGGACGGCGGCGACCCGGCACGCGAGAGCAAGATCCGTGATGCGGTGCTGATGCAGGCTGCGCCATTTACGCGTGCGCCGGTCACGCTGGCGCAACTGGGCAGCCGCTTCGAAGGCATCCAGTGGGGCCGCGGCGATCTGGCCATCCTCAGCGAAAGCTGGTGGAAGACCCGCCGCACCAAGCAGTGGCGTATCGCACCGGACCAGCCGCAGCGCGCGCCCGAATTGCTCTGGGACCGCTCCTCGCAGGACCGCTACAACGATCCCGGCACGCCGGCGACCGTGGCCGACGGCAAGGGCCGCACGCTGCTGCAGACCGGCGCCGATGGCAACAGCCTGTTCCTGCTCGGCAAGGGCGCCTCGCCGGAAGGCGACCGCCCGTTCGTGGATCGCTTCGATCTGCAGAGCAGGCGCGCCACGCGCCTGTTCCATTCGCAGGCGCCGAGCTATTCCGCACCGCTGGCATTGCTGGATGCGCAAGGCACGCAGTTGCTGCTCAGCCGCGAGTCGCCCGAGGAGCCGGCCAACTATGTGGTGCAGGCATTGGGCGATGCAGCGCCTGCGCCGCGGGCGTTGACGCATTTCGCCCATCCGCTGCCGCAGTTGCGTGGCGTGCAGAAGGAGCAGATCCGCTACAAGCGCGCCGATGGCGTGGGCCTCACTGCCACGCTGCTGCTGCCGCCCGGTTACGACCCCAAGCGCGACGGTCCGCGGCCGCTGCTGATGTGGGCCTATCCGGGCGAGTTCAAGAGTGCCGACACCGCCAGCCAGGTCACCGACTCGCCCTATCGCTTCAACGCGATCAGCTACTGGGGGCCGCAGGCGTTTCTGGCGATCGGCTATGTGGTGCTAAACAACCCGACCATGCCGATCGTCGGCGAAGGCGATGCCGAACCCAACGACACCTATGTGCCGCAGCTGGTCGCCGATGCGCAGGCCGCGGTGGACGAAGTGGTGCGGCGCGGGGTCACCGACCGCGAGCACATCGCCATCGGCGGGCACTCGTATGGCGCGTTCATGACGGCGAATCTGCTCGCGCACACGCGGCTGTTCAAGGCCGGCATCGCGCGCAGCGGGGCCTACAACCGCACGCTCACCCCGTTCGGCTTCCAGGCCGAGGAGCGCAACTACTGGCAGGCGCAATCGGTGTATCAGGCGATGTCGCCGTTCAACTACGCCGACAAGATCAAGGATCCGCTGCTGTTGATCCACGGCCAGGACGACAACAACACCGGCACCTTCCCGATCCAGAGCGAGCGCATGTTCGCCGCGATCAAGGGCCTGGGTGGTAACGCGCGGCTGGTGCTGCTGCCCAACGAATCGCATGCGTATCGTGCGCGGCAGTCGATCCTGCAGATGCTGGCCGAGAGCGAGCAGTGGTTGAAGACCAATCTCGGCGAGCCGATGAAGGAGACCGGCGCGACGCGCACGCGTTGATCGATGGTGCGTTGGGACCGGTAGGAGCGCGCTTGCGCGCGATGGGACTTTATCGATAACGCCTCGTCGCGCCCGGGTGCGCTCCTACATCAGATGAGGATGTGGCTGATGCGCTGCCGGCAACGTCTGCCGAGCCGCGTGGATGGTTGCGCGATCACCCGTAGGAGCGGGCTTGCCCGCGAGGGCCTTACCAGGAAAGTCGCGCCCGGGTGCGCTCCTACGGCGAATGCGTCCGCCTCGCGTCCCGGGAAGATTCGCTGCGCCGTCCACGCGATTGCCGCGATCACCGGTAGGAGCGCACCCGGGCGCGACGCAGCATGACCAGGACAGCCACCTCGCGTAGCAGCGGACCTGCCCGCGATGGGGCATCACCGGGAAAGCCCCATCGCGCGCCAGCGCGCTCCTACGAGGTCATGGGCAGGGAGCGCCAGCACACGATGGTTGGTGTTGAAACCGTCGTGCCGGTCGCGATCATCTAATCCTTTTGGGTTAGTCTTCGACGACTTTGCGCTTGAGAGGGTGTGCGTTTCCGATGAACGAGTACCGCAGCAGTCTTGTGTTCGCTACCCCCGATCTTGCCTTGCGCGACGATGTGCGTCGGCTCGGTGCACTGGTCGGTGACCTGCTCGCCGAGCAGGTCTCTGCGGAATTTCTCGATGAGATCGAACGCGTCCGCACCACGGCGATTGCGCGCCGCGAGAGCGATGCCCCGCCGTCGACGCTGAGCGAGCAGCTGGCCGGGCGCGAGCCGCGCGAGGCCGAATCGCTGGTGCGCGCCTTCAGCACCTATTTCCAGGTGGTCAACATCGCCGAGCGCGTGCACCGCATCCGCCGCCGCCGCGAATACCAGCGCAGCGGCACCGACACGCCGCAGCCGGACGGGTTGCACGATGCCTTGCGCCGGCTCAAGGCGCAGGGCGTGACGCTGGACGAGCTCAGCGAGTGGTTGCCGCGGATTGACGTGGAGCCGGTGTTCACCGCGCATCCCACCGAAGCGGTGCGCCGCGCGCTGCTGGAAAAAGAGCAGCTGATGGTCGCCAGCCTGGTCGACAACCTGGACGGCATGCGCACGCCCAACGAGCGCGCCACCGACGCGGCGCGCTTCCGCATGGCCTTGACCGCGTCCTGGCAGACCGCCGACTCCTCGCCGGTGCGCCCCACCGTGGAGGACGAGCGCGAGCATGTGGGCTTCTATCTCACCCAGGTGCTGTATCGCGTGGTCCCGGTGATGTACGAAACCCTCGAACACGCCATCGAAGAAACCTACGGCAGCGTGCCGACCCTGCCGCGGCTGCTGCGCTTTGGCACCTGGGTCGGCGGCGACATGGACGGCAACCCCAACGTGGATGCCGTCACCATCGCCGGCACGCTGGATGCGCAACGGCGTGCGGTGCTGGACCGTTATCAGAAGGAACTCTGGCAACTGGCCAGCCTGCTCAGCCAGTCGACCACGCTGGTGGCGGTGAGCCCGGCGTTGAGCGAGCAACTGCAGCGCTACCGCGCGCTGTTGCCGGAGGACGCCGCACGCTCGCGTCCGCGCCACGGCGACATGCCGTACCGGCTGCTCAACGATCTGATGCGCGCGCGCCTGCAGGCCACGCTGGACGATGCCGAGGGTGCCTACACCAGCCCGTCCGAGCTGGAACACGACCTGCAATTGATCCTGGACAGCCTGCAGGCCAACAAGGGCCTGCACGCCGGTTGGTTCGCGGTGCGCCGCCTGTTGTGGCGCGTGCGCACCTTCGGCTTCCACCTGGCGCGTCTGGATGTGCGCCAGGAATCGAGCGTGCATGCGCGTGCGGTGGCCGATGCACTCGGCCAGGCGGATTGGGACGAACAGGAGGCCAGGCAGCGCGCTGCATTGCTCGGTCCGTATGCCGCCGGCGAGCAGGCATTGCCGCGCGTGGATGACGAAGGCAATGCGCGACTGGATGCGGTGTTTGCCGCGCTTGCCGATGCGCGCAGCCGCCACGGCGCCGATGCGCTGGGCAGCTACATCATCTCGATGGCGCACAACCGCGCCGACGTGCTCACCGTGCTGGCGCTGGCGCGCCGTGGCGGCCTGGTCGACGACGCCGGCGCAGTGCCGCTGGATATCGTGCCGCTGTTCGAAACCGTGGACGATCTGCGCGGCGGTACCGGCACCGTGCAGGATCTGCTGGCCGACCCGGTCTACCGCCAGCATCTGGCCGCGCGCGGCGATACGCAGATGGTGATGCTCGGGTATTCGGACAGCGGCAAGGACGGCGGCATCACCGCCTCGCGCTGGGGGCTGCAGCGCGCGCAGGTGGAACTGCTCGAAGCCGCCGCCGAGCTGGGCGTGCGGCTGACCTTCTTCCATGGCCGCGGTGGCTCGATCGCACGTGGCGGCGGCAAGACCAGCCGCGCGCTGGATGCCGCACCGCGCGGCAGTGTCGATGGCCGGCTGCGCGTGACCGAGCAGGGCGAGGTGATCCATCGCAAGTACGGCATCCGTGCCCTGGCGCTGCGCTCGCTGGAACAGATGACCGGCGCGGTGCTGCTGTCCAGCCTGCGCCCGCGTGCGCCCGAGCCACGCGAGGATCGTTGGCGGCCGGTGATGGACCTGGTCGCCGAACGCAGCACCGTGGCATATCGCGCCTTCGTCGGTGCGCCGGATTTCATGCAGTACTTCCGCCGCGCCACGCCGATCGATGTGATCGAACGCATGACGCTGGGCTCGCGCCCGTCGCGCCGGCTCGGCCAGGACGCGGCCTTGTCCAACCTGCGCGCGATTCCGTGGGTGTTTGCCTGGAGCCAGGCGCGTGCGGTGATCCCGGGCTGGTACGGCGTGGGCAGCGGCCTGCAGGCGGCAGTGGATGCCGGGCATGAGGACACCTTGCGCGAGATGGCGCAGGACTGGCCGTTCTTCCGCACCTTCCTCGACGACGTGGCGATGGTGCTGTCCAAGGGCGACCTCACCATCGCCGAGCTGTTCTCGCGGCTGTCGGGGGAACTGCACGAGCGGTTCTTCCCGGGCATCGGCGCCGAGCTGGCGCTGACCAAGGGCTGGGTGAAGGCGTTGACCGGCCAGCAGTCGCTGCTGCAACACGACCCGCGGCTGGCCTTGTCGATCCGTCTGCGTAACCCCTACATCGACCCGATCAGCGTGCTGCAGGTGGACCTGCTGCAACGCTGGCGTGCCACCGATGGCGAGGACGACGAACTGCTGCGCGCGCTGGTCGCCTGCGTCAACGGCGTCTCGCAAGGCGTGCAGAACACCGGCTGATCCGGTTCGCTGATTGGACCGTCGGATTCGATGGTCCAATCCGATCCGACCGTTGGTCGGAGAGGGCGCGGAATCGACAAGCGGACTCTGGCGTAACCGGACAAATCTGTCCGATAATGCCGCGATGACGACTTCCCGCCCTGATGCCGCGCTGCGCCGCCGGCAGATACTCGATGCCGCCGACGAAGTGTTCAGCGAACACGGCGTCAATGCCCCGCTGGAACTGGTGGTCGAGCGTGCCGGCCTTGGCCGCGCCACGCTGTACCGCAATTTCCCCGACCGGCTCGCGCTGATGACCGCGCTGATGACCCGCGGCCTGGATGGCCTGGAGCGGCTGGCCGCCGATCTGGCCGAGCGCCCGGACGGACTGGCCGTGCTGCTGCACGACGTGGCCGAGCACATCGCCCAGTCCGCGCCGCTGGTGGATTTCTGGCGGTCCATCGAACGCGCGCACCCGGCGGTGGAAACCGCCGACCGGCGTGTGGTGAGCATCTTCCTGCCGTTCGTGCATCGCGCCCGCGACGCCGGCCTGTGCCGTGCCGATGTCGACGACGAACAGCTGCTGCTGGTGATCGACATGCTGGGCAGCTGCCTGCGCGGCAATGACGAATCCGAACGCAAACGGCTTGCCCATCGTTCGGCCGATCTGTTGATGCACGCATTGGGCATGCAGGTGCCGGAAGGCGGCACCCGATGAAACCGGCCACGCGTTCGCGCATCGGGCGCTGGGCGCTGCGGGTGGCGCTGGTGCTGGCCGCGCTCTGGGGCGGGCTGGCGATCTACTTCGCGCTGACCGGCAATGCGTTCGTGCGCGCGGCGTGGGTGGGCTCGTGGTGCGCGATGGCAATCGCGGCATTGTGGGGTCTGCGCCGTGGCCGCGAGAACTGGGCCTTGGTGGGCATCTTCAGTGCGGCATTTGCGGTGCTGGCGGTGTCGTGGTGGATGATGCAGCCCAGCCAGGACCGCGACTGGGCCGACGATGTCGCCCAGCGCCTGCGGCCCGAGGTGCACGGCAACATCGTCACGCTGCACAACGTGCGCAATTTCGACTGGCATAGCGAAACCGACTACCAGCCGCGCTGGGAAACCCGCCAGTACGATCTGGACCGTCTGGTCAGCGCCGATCTGGCGCTGTCGTACTGGATGGGCCCGGCGATCGCGCACACCCTGGTGTCGTTCGGTTTCGACGACGGCTCGCACGTGGTGTTCTCGCTGGAAATCCGCAAGGAGCGCGACGAGTCGTTCTCGGCATTGGGCGGGTTTTTCCGCAGTTTCGAAGAGACCCTGGTCGCCGCCGACGAGCGCGACATCCTGCGCGTGCGCACCAATGTGCGCGGCGAGGACATGTATCTGTATCGGCTGGCGATTCCCAAGGCCGGGCTGCGCCGCATGTTCATGGGCTACGTGGGCCTGGCCAACGACTTGAATCGCGCGCCGGCGTTCTACAACACGCTCACCAGCAACTGCACCACGATCGTGTTTGCGTTGGCGCGGCAATTGCAGCCCACATTGCCGCTGGATCATCGCCTGTTGCTGTCCGGCTACGCCGACGCATACGCCTACGATCACGATGGGCTGATGCCCGGCTACGACTTCGCCACACTGAAGCAGTGCGGGCATTTCACCGCACGTGCGATCGCCGCCGACAAGGCGGCTGACTTCTCCGAGCGCATCCGCGCCGGCATGCCGCAGGCACCGGCGCCTGGGGCCACCGCGAGCGCACCCCGGTGACGCCGCGCCTGCGTGGATGTCGTACCGCCGCGGTGCTGGCGGGCATGCTGGCGAGCCTGTGGCTGAGCGGCTGCGCCATGGTCACGGTGCAATCGCACAGCAGCGGCGACTTCATCGCGCGCACGCGTGGCGATGTGCTCAGCACTGGCGCGTTGAGCCAGGCCAGCGGCGAGACGGTGCAGGTGGCCGGTCTGCAACCCAAGGCCTGCCGCAGCGACCCGATGCCCTGCCTGCAGCAACTCGCCACCGTGGCAGGCATCGGCGATGAGCGCCGGCTGGCAACGCAGGCCGAGCTATGGACCGCGCATGCGATTGCGCTGGGCGGGCGCGACCCGACAACCATGAGCGATGCCGCAGTCGATGCCTGGTTGGAGGCCGCGCGGCATGCGTACGCGTATCTGTTTTTCACCGATCGGGCGCCCAGCGCGCGTGCGTTCGAAAATCGCCAGACGCAGGTGCGCGACTACTACAACTACGCCGTGCAGCAGGTGATCGAACGCCTGTTCGCACGCGCGCAGCAGACCGGCCAGAGCGAGCGCGAGCCGACCAGCATAGGCCGCTGGCAGGTCGGTATCGACATGTCTGCATATCGGTTGCCGGGCGGCGGCAACACGCCGCGCGCGATCTTTGCCGCCTCGGCATTGCGCTTCGATGGGCTGCGCAGCACGTATCGACGCGACGGCTTCGGCGCCGAACTGGTGGCCGAGGTGGACCCGCAGGTGGTCGGCGACCCTGCCGGACTGGCCTTGCAACAATCTGCTGCCGCTGTCGCGACACCTGAGCGTCCGCTGCCTACCTTCAGCGAGATGCCGTATGCACCGGCAACGCTGCTGCTGCGCTTCGAGGGCGATACGCTGGATGCGGTGCTGCGCGGTCGTGCCGTCACCGTGGTGCCTTACGACCCGTATCGCCAGAACGAAGTGGTACTGCATGGCCAGCGCGTGCCGCTGGCGGCCAACTTCACCGCCGCGTATGGCCTGTGGCTGGCCAGGTCCGGGTTTGCCGCGCAGTCCCTGCGCTCGATGCTGGGCAGCGCGCGCGGCATCGACCGCCCGCATCTGTATCTGATGCAGCCCTACGACCCGAACCGACGCGTGCTGTTGATGCTGCATGGCCTTGCCAGCAGCCCGGAAGCCTGGGTCAATGTCGCCAACGAAGTGATGGGCGATGAAGCGCTGCGCCAGCGCTACCAGATCTGGCAGGTGTACTACCCCACCAATGCGCCGGTGGCGGTCAACCGCGCCGAAATCCAGGCCCTGGTGGAGCGTAGCCTGCAGCACTTCGATCCGTCCGGCACGGCGATCGCATCGCACGACATGGTGTTGATCGGCCACAGCATGGGCGGGGTGATCGGGCGCCTGCTGGTGTCTTCGTCGGGCGAGCGCCTGTGGAATTCGCTGCTGGAAGACTACCGGCTGGACGGCGAGCGCGGCGCACGCATCCGCGCGAAGTTGTCGCCGTTGCTGCATTTTTCGCCAATGCCGCAGGTCGACCGCGCCATCTTCATCGCCGCGCCGCATCGCGGCACGCCCCTGGCCGAAGGTGGTCTCGGGCGCTTTGTCGGCCGCCTGGTGCGTTTGCCGATCGCCTTGCTGGATCGCTTCGGCGATGTGTTTCAGGACCTGGCCAGCAGCGAGCGGCGCGCGCAGGGCAACGACCCACGGCGCAAGCGGCGCCTGCTGCCACCGACCAGCATCGACAACCTGCGCGATACCGACCCATTCGTGCGCGCCAGCATGGACCTGCCGATCTCCCCGCAGGTGCATTACCACACCATTGTCGGACGCGAAAAACCGCAGGTGCCGCTGGCCGATTCCGACGATGGCCTGGTGCCGTATCGCAGCGCGCATCTGGACGGCGCCGAGTCGGAGCTGGTGGTGACCTCCTGGCATAGCGTGCAGGAAACCCCGCAGGCGATTCTGGAAATTCGCCGCATCCTGCACGAGCAGCTGCAATCGGAAGCGGCAGACACAAACCAGGCGCAGGCCGCGCGCCCGACTGCGACGCCTGCGACGTTCTGAGTGCGCTGCACCCTCGCTGGAAGGTGTGGCTACTAGTCACGCACCGCGGGGTGTGGAGTTTGTCCGCTGCCGATGCGCGCCATTGTCCGGTACGCGTCCCGGCGTTGTGATCGCTCACGCCTGGGCCCGCAAACCTGGGCAACACGCGGTCATCCGGTGGGTGGGGACGACGCGCAGGAGGTGGAGTGCACGAGCATGCCGATCCCGGCACCGACCGCACTGCCTGACGGTCGCGCAGTCGTTGCGTTGGCCGCGTTTAGCGCGTTGTTTACCTGGCCCGTGCTATCAGGCGGTTCTCGAACACGCTCGAACCAGGGAAGACGCAATGCGCAAGACGCTGTCGGCAGTGATCTGGGTGCCCTTGCTGCTGGCCGGTTGCGGCCGCGGCGAAGGTCAACGCGAGGCGGCCGACCCTGTGAGTGCCACGCCGCCGGCAGCGCAGACCGCAGCGCCTCCATCCGCATCGCCACCGGTCGCCGATGAAGCGGTGCCCGAATTCCCGGCCATCCCGTCGATCGTGGTGCCGGAGATTGCCGGCGTGACCCCGGCGCAGCGCGCACTGGAGGCCTCGCTGCAGGACATTCTCGACCCGATCGAAGGCGTCAGCGTGACGCCGGCACGCTGCGGCGATGGCGGCAGCCTGATCAACGATGCCGGCATCACCAGCGTCGATGCCAACGGCAATCTGCTGCGCAACGGCGACGGCGGGCTGTTCGACCTCAAGGCCGATGGCAGCGGTACTGCCAACTTCGACGGCGGCCTGATCCGCGTCAATGCCGACGGCAGCGGCACCATCAACGCCAGCGGCGCCGGTGGCGACGACGCGATCATCCAGGTCCAGGCCAGCGGCGCCGGTACCTACAACGGCCCGGCCGGCCTGATCAGTCTGGATGGCAAGGGGGCAGGCACCTGGAACAGCGACAAGAGTGGCTTGGTCGACAACCACGGCGATGGCAGCGGCACCTGGAACGGCCCGCGCGGTCTGATCACCATCAATGCCGACGGCTCGGGAACCTGGAACGGCCCGGACGGACTGGTGCAGAACCGCGGCAATGGCACCGGCACCGTCGGTACCCCGCCGCGCGAAGTGCGCATGCCGCCGCTGCCGAAGGTGCCGCCGGCCGGGCGCTTCCCGCTGCTGCAGAAGTTCGCACTTCCCGGCGCACCGTGCGGCTATCTGATCACCTTGAACGAGCGCATCCTGTTCGACTTCGACAAGGCCGAAATCCGCCCCGACGCCGCGCGCGTACTCGACGTGCTGGCGGCCGCACTCGGCAAGGTCAGCGCCAAGGACATGGAGGTTCGCGGGCATAACGATGCCAAGGGCAGCGACGCCTATAACCAGGCGCTGTCCGAGCGCCGCGCCGAGGCGGTGCTGGCCGCATTACGCACCCGCGGTGCCGCGCAGTCGGCCGGCGCAAAAGGCTATGGCGAATCGCAACCGGTGGCACCCAATACGCTGGATGGACAGGACAACCCCGGCGGGCGACAACTCAACCGACGCGTGGAAATCTTCCTGCGCACCTGAGTGCGGGCCGATCTGCACGCATACAGTCGCATGCAGGCGCAGGAGCACGACGGTCCCGGATAGCTGGCGCGCCGCGCAGGCGTGTGTCGATGGACGGATGCCGGTCCACCTCATGTCAGCGCGGCGCGGCCTCGCGCAGTGCGTCCTGATGGTCGGTGCGCGGGGGATCTACTCAAAGCGGCGCACCATGCGGTGAGTTGCGGGTGTACAAGGCTGATGCCGAGCTTCGAGCGGCCAACACACCGACTGCGCCGCCGTCAGGTGAGGCGCTGCCGGTGCTCGGAAGCGGTATGGACCTATTCGTACATTTCGATTCTGAGCGCACCCTCCGCACCCACCTGACGACCGCCAGCTTTCTTGTGTTGTCCGCTCTTGGCACCGCAACCGTGCGACTGCTTAGGAGCATTCATCGCTGCGTGGCAGCTTCCCGGACATGTTGGATAAGTTCCGCCAGGTGTCGTCTGCCTTGCACATTGGCCCGGTAAATTCCGCGATGAACAACCGGATGACCGACAGGTATGGGTTTCAGGCAAGCGAAGAAAACGGGGCAGGGTGGTGAACAGACGCCCGCAGGCGATGACGGCAGCGACGCGATGGGGATCGCGTCGTTGCCGTCGTGCAGGATCGTCGCGCCGTTGCACGCAGGCGTCAGGCCACGTTCGACGACAGCGCTGCGGCCGCGATGGCGGATGCCGGCACTCGCACTCGGCGCGCTGCTGCTGATCGGCTGCACGCCGCGTCCGCCCGGGGCGCCCGCAATCGCGCAGACCGCACAGCTGGAACGCGTGGTGGCTGTCTTCCGGCACGGCGTGCGCGCACCGCTGCAAGGCGAAGCCGCTGCCGCGCACTATGCCGACGCGCCATGGCCGCAATGGTCCACACCGGCCAGCCTGCTGACGCCACACGGGCGCATCGGTGTGCAGCTGAGCGGCGACTATCTGCGTCAATGGCTGGCGCAGCAGGGCGTGTTGCCGCGTAGCGGATGCCCGGCAGCAGGCAGCGTGTCGGTCTGGGCCAATACCGATCAGCGCACCATCGACAGCGGCGCCTTGCTGGCCGAGGCGCTGGCACCAGGCTGCGGGATCGTCGCCGGACATCGCCAGGCCGGCAGCAACGATCCGTTGTTCCGCCCGATCGAAGCCGGCGCGGTGCCGTTCGATGGCACGGCGGCGGTTGCGGCGATCGAAAAGCAAACCGGTGGCCCCGCCGCATTGCTGCGAGGGCACGCAGCCGAGTTGCAGGCAATGCAGCAGATCCTGGGTTGCACGCGCACCCCCTGCGACTTCGCGCAGATGCCGTCCACGCTGGCACCGTCGGCCAACGGGCGCGGCCTGGCCCTGGGTGGGCCGATCGACCTGACCTCCGGCACCGGCGAGGTATTGCTGCTGCAATACGCCGAAGGCCTGCCGCTGTCGCAGGTCGGCTGGGGCCGCGCCACACCCGAGCGGCTGGCGCAGGTCTCGCGCCTGCACGCCTTGTTGTTCGACATCTACGCGCGCCCGCATTACATGGCCTCACGTTCGGGCGCACCGCTGGCGCGCGAAGTGCTGCAGCGCTTCGGCGATATGCAGGCGCCAAAGGTCTCGGTCTTCGTTGGCAGCGATACGCATATCGCTGCCTTGAGCGGTTTGCTGGGCGTGCACTTTCATCTCCCCGGCTACGGTGCCGACGATCCGCCGCCGGGCGGCGCGTTGCTGCTGGAGCTATGGCGCGAACCGAATGGGCAGCAGGTGGTGCATGCGCGGTATCTTGCGCAATCGCTGGATCAACTGCGGACGCTGGCGCCATTGGATCTAGCGCACCCGCCGTTGCAGCAGGAACTGGCCTTGGGTCTATGCACAGGCGAGCAACGGATGGCGTGCCCGTTGAAGGCGTTCGCTCAGGCGTTGGAGCAACAGTTGCAACGTGAGCCTTGAACGCAATGCCGGGGCTGCGATGTGCAGGCACCTTCAGCTCATCGAAGCATCCGCATGGAACCGATGGAACAAGATCCAGGCCACGACCAGTCAACCGAAGGCCGCTTTTCTCTCAGTTGCCGACGATGATCGGTGGTGCTTGCGCGCGTACCGGTGTGGGACCTTGAGCGGCATGGACGCCGCGCCAGAGCCTACATGGACGTACTTGCGGCGTGTCCCACGCTGGTACGCGTGCAAGCGGCCGCAGTAGACCGAAGCAGTCGCATGAAAACGCCAGATGTCGTGCGCAAGATCGATCGATGTGCGGAGTTGGTCGGCAGCGCGGCGCCGCATCCGGCATCGGGACACGCCGTAAATCCGTCCCTGGAGGCTCGGTGGCAGCGTCCATGCCGCCACACGGCCCCACCCCCGGACGCGGCACTGCGCTCCCATCGTTGCCACTGCTGATCGGCAGGCGATGCTTCCCACGCAAGCCTTGATGACGGTACGCATTCCGCCAAAACGCAGATGGGCCGCATCAGCGGCCCATCTGCACTTCTTGCCAGTTTCACTCCCGCAGGAGCAGCTGGCTTACTTCAGCTTGGCGTCGGCGCGCAGGGCGTCGGCACGGTCGGTCTTTTCCCACGAGAACGCGGTGGCGGTGTGCTGCGCGCCGGTTGCGTCGGTGTAGGAGAAGTCCTTCGGCTTGCGGCCGAAGTGGCCGTAGGACGCGGTCTGCTGATACATCGGGTGGATCAGGTCGAGCATCTGGATGATGCCGAACGGACGCAGGTCGAAATGCTTGCGGATCAGCTTTTCGATCTGCTCGTCGGCGATCTTGCCGGTGCCGAAGGTGGTGACCGAAATCGAGGTCGGCTCGGCCACGCCGATGGCGTAGGAGACCTGCACTTCGCAACGGTCGGCCAGGCCGGCAGCCACCACGTTCTTGGCCACATAGCGCGCGGCGTAGGCTGCCGAGCGATCGACCTTGGACGGATCCTTGCCGGAGAACGCACCGCCACCGTGACGCGCCCAGCCGCCGTAGGTGTCGACGATGATCTTGCGGCCGGTCAGGCCGCAATCGCCCACCGGCCCGCCGATCACGAACTTGCCGGTCGGGTTGATGTGGAACTTGGTGCCCTTGTGCAGCCACTTGGCCGGCAGCACCGGCTTGAGGATTTCCTCGCGCACGGCCTCGACCAGATCCTTCTGCTTGATGCCCGGATCGTGCTGGGTCGACAGCACCACCGCGTCGATCGCGGTCGCAACGCCGTCTTCGTAGCGCAGGGTGACCTGCGACTTGGCGTCCGGACGCAGCCACGACAGCGCCGAGTTCTTCTTCTTGCGGATCTTGGCCTGCTGCTCGACCAGGCGGTGCGCCAGATGGATCGCGGCCGGCATGTGGCTGTCGGTCTCGTTGGTCGCGTAACCAAACATCAGGCCCTGGTCGCCGGCGCCCTGCTGTTCCGGGTTCTTGCGATCCACGCCCTGGTTGATGTCCGGCGACTGCTTGCCGATCAGGTTGAGCACGCCACAGGTCTCGCCGTCGAAGCCGACGTCGGAGCTGTTGTAGCCGATGTCCAGAATGACCTTGCGGGTCAGCGCTTCCAGGTCGATCCAGGCACTGGTGGTCACTTCGCCGGCAACGATCGCCACGCCCGTCTTGACCATCGTCTCGCACGCCACGCGGGCGCGCTTGTCCTGGGCCAGGATGGCATCCAGCACTGCGTCGGAGATCTGGTCGGCGATCTTGTCCGGATGGCCTTCGGAGACCGATTCGGAGGTGAACAGGTAGCTGGACATCAGGCTTATATCCCTTGATTCGGATGAAAAGATGGGTGCGGATGATACACCGTCCGACAACCCTGTGCATTGTGCGCCTGAACAGCCCGCTGTGGCGTTAAACCCGTGTCGTGGCGGGGGTTTGCACGGTCATCCGGGTGTCGTCAGCTTGCCATGCAGCGGTCGTACTGAACTGTCAGCATGCGCGCGTGCCTGGCGGCATGGCTGCGTGCAGCCACGCCGCTGGAGGGGAATGAGCCATATCGTCGGACAGCGTGCCGGGGCGAGGGGCGCATGGCTGCCATGGCGACCACGAGCCGGGATGCGCGCGTCCGATTGCAGTGCTACGCCGCGGCTTGCTGCGGGGCGCATCTGTGTCAGCGCGCTGCCGATGCCTGCGGGCGGCGCACGCAGCCTGCCTGCGCAGCGCCCGATCGCGGTCGACATTTTTTGCCCTGGAGATGTCCGCATGCACGTGTCCACATTGCACCCTCCCGTCCGCGCCCTGTTCCTGTCCGACCTGCACCTGGGCTCGCGGCACTGCCATGCCGCCGAGATCGCCGCGTTCATCGGCCGCCAGCGTTGCCAGACCCTGTATCTGGTCGGCGACATCATCGACCTGTGGTGGATGTCGCAGCGGCGCGCGGTCTGGGATGCGGCGCATCAGCAGGTGATCGCCGCCCTGCATGCGCAGGCCAGGCGCGGCACCGAGATCATCTACGTGCCCGGCAACCACGACCGTGCCATCCGCCGCTTCTGTGGTCTGGTAATGCCGGCCATGCAGGTGCGCCGACGCAGCGTCCACACCTTGCTGGACGGGCGCCGGCTGCTGGTCACCCACGGCGACGATTACGACGCGCAAACCCATTTCGGCGGCTTGCAGGAACGATTTGGCGACTGGCTCTATTACCGCATCCTCACCGGCAATCAGCTGACCAATCGTCTGCGGCGGCGCCTGGGCATGCGCTACTGGTCGCTGGCCGAGTTTCTCAAGCGCCGCAGCGGTGCGGCCGAGCGCTACATCGGCCGCTTCGTGGCGGCCGGCCTGGCCGATGTGGTGCGTCGCGATCTGGACGGCATCGTCTGCGGGCACATCCATCGCGCCGCACTGCGCATGCAGGCCGGCCATCTCTACGCCAACACCGGCGACTGGGTGGAGAGCCTGACGGCGCTGCGCGAAACGCAGTCCGGCGCACTGCAACTGGTCAACCATCACGGCGACGTGCTGGCCGAGCTGGCGCCGCAACCTCATGCCGCGCAGCAGCGCGCGGCGTGAGGTTGGCCAGGCGCAGCAGCTGCCGGCAGACCGCAGCTGCCGGTATGTGCCATCGGACGTGCGCGGCGTGCAGCGTTCGCTGTCCTGGTGCAAGGACTGCGGACGGCGGCTGCAGCGCCGTTTTCGACCGCGAGCCGCAGCGCGATGCGAGCACTGCGGCTACTGGCTGACTGCCGGCCGGCCGGAACGCACGTGATGGCACTGGACGATGCCCGTCCTGCTAGCATCGGCCGATGGATTCATTGACCCAGATCGTTCTTGGTGGCGCCGTCGCTGCCGCCATCGCACCGGCCGGACAGCGCCGTGCAGCCCTGTTGGCCGGCGCCGCACTGGGCACCTTGCCCGATCTCGATGCGCTGGTATTGCTGCCGCTGACCGACGATCCGGTCACGCTGATGACGGTGCATCGCAGCGCCAGCCATTCGTTGTTCGTGCTGCCGTTGCTGGGCTGGCTGATCTGGTGGATGTTTCGCCGTTACGGCAACGGGCGCGTGGCCACTGCGCCCAAGCGCTGGTTCTGGGCGATCCAGCTGGCCTTGATCACGCATCCGCTGCTGGATGCCTTCACCGTCTACGGGACCCAGCTGTGGTGGCCGCTGCAGCCGCATCCGGCAATGTGGTCGAGCGTCTTCATCATCGACCCGGCCTACACGCTATGGCTGTTGCTGGCCTGCGCGGTGGCATGGTTTGCGCGCGCGCGGCCGCTCGCGCAGCACGCGCTGGTGATCGGGCTGGCGCTCAGCTCCGCCTATCTGGGCTGGTCGTTGCTGGCCAAGCACCTGGTCGACCAGGAAGCGGACCGTGCACTGGCCGCGCTCGGCTTGAAGGATGCGCCGCGTTTCTCGGTGCCGATGCCGCTCAACACCTTGCTGTGGCGCGTGGTGGCGATGACGCCCAACGGTTATGTGATCGGCGAACGCTCGCTGGTGGCCGACAAGGGCCCGATGCAGTTTCGCGGCTATTCCAGCAACACCCAGGCCCTGGGCGAGGTGGCCGGTTTCGACGCGGTGCGCCGGTTGACCTGGTTCAATCGCGGTTTCATGCGCGCACGCCTGGTCGATGACGAGCTGATGCTCAGCGACCTGCGCATGGGTCTGGAGCCGGACTACAACTTCAACTTCGTGGTGGCCCACCGTCAAGACGGGCAGTGGCAGCCGATTACGCCGCGACAGATCCAGGCCGCCTACCGCGCGCCAGTGGCGCGCGATCAAATTGGTGAGGTACTGGCGCAGATGTGGCGCCGTATCTGGCACGAGCCCGCCGGCACGGTGCTGACCGGCGATCTGGAACACGCCACCACGCCTGCTCCGGCAGCTCGGTAGGCCTGCTTGGCGGGGGCGCTCGGCAACGCGGACGTAGTAAGCCCGAGCAGCCCGCTGGCTCAATACACTGTCGCGCGCGCCTGCACGAACGAGTAGAAGAACACCGCGTTCGGGTCGCTGTGCACCTGCGCCAGTTCGCGGCGCATGCCATCCACGGTGTCTGCGTTCACCGCACCGGCCTCGCGCAACTGGTCGGCCGCCGACAGCAGCACTTCTTCCCAGAACCCGATCATGGTCTTGCGCCGGCCCGGCTCGCGGTTGTCCAGATGCAGCGTCTTGATCTCGGTGTGCACATCGCGAAAGCCGCCGGCCAGCAGCAGGTTGCCCAGCTTGGCGCCGACGAACGGGTCGCCACCCTGGTCGTGCTGGAAATCGTTGAAGGCCATCCAGTAGCGCCACAGATTGGGCGAATACGGATGCAGCAGGAACGAGGCGTTCATCACCTCGGTGACATACACCGGCGAGCCCGGCAGCAGCACACGCCGCACCTCGTTGAGCACGCGCGCAGGCGAGGGCACATGCTCCAGCACCCAGCACAGGAACGCCGCATCGAACTGACGCGCCTCGAACGGCAGATCGCTGGCATCGGCCTGCTGTAGCGTGTAGCGCTCGCGGCACCATGCCAGCCGTTCCAGATTGGCGCGTGCCGCGCCCAACTGCGCCTCGCTCAGATCCACGCCGGTGACGTGCAGGTCGGGAAAGCGGCGCAGCAGGATTTCGGTTTGCGCGCCCACGCCGCTGCCCACTTCCAGCAGCCGGCGTGCGCCGCTGTAGTCGATCTGGTTGAACAGCGTGGCTTCCAGCAGGCGCGCCTGTTTGAGCAGGCGTGCCTGTTCGGTAGACGAAAACCCATGCAGATAGGTCGGGGTGTCGCTTGGTGCGGTCATGGCTGCAGCTCCAACAACGCAGGAAAACTCAGGCGGCAACCGACAACGCTGGCGGCACACCGGCGATCAAGGCGTCGAAATACGCGCGGGTCAGTTCCAGCTGCGCTTCCGGCGTTTCGGCGCGATTGACCACTGCACGGAAGTCGGCGCTCTGCGGGTGATTCTTGGCGTACCAGCCCAGATGCTTGCGCGCGATGCGCACGCCCTGCGGCTGCCCGTAGAACGCATGCAGCGCTTCCAGATGGCCGAGCAGGGTATCGCGCACGAACGCCAACGACGGCGGCGGCAACAGCTCGCCGGTGGACAGATAATGCGCCACCTCGCCGAAGATCCACGGGCGCCCCTGCGCGGCACGCCCGATCATCACCGCATCCACGCCGGTCTCGCGCAGCACCTGCGCCGCCTTCTGCGGCGAGTCGATATCGCCATTGGCGATCACCGGAATCTGCAGCGCCGCCTTGATCTGCGCAATCGTGGCGTACTCGGCAGTGCCGGTGTAATGCTGATCGCGGGTACGCCCGTGCACGGCCAGCGCGGCGATCCCGCAGTCCTGCGCGATGCGCGCGATGGTCGGGCCGTTGCGGTGATCGCAGTCCCATCCGGTGCGGATCTTCAGGGTCACCGGCACATCCACCGCCTGCACCACCGCGCTGAGGATGCGTGCCACCAGGTCCTCGTCGCGCATCAGCGCCGAGCCGGCCCAGGCATTGCAGACCTTCTTGGCTGGGCAGCCCATGTTGATGTCGATCAGCTGCGCACCGTGGTCGACGTTGTAGCGCGCCGCCTCGGCCAGTTGCTGCGGCTCGGTGCCGGCAATCTGCACGCTGACCGGATCCGGCTCGCCGGCATGATCCATGCGGTGCAGCGATTTGCGCGTGCCCCAGAAGCGCGGGTCGGAGATGGTCATCTCCGACACCGCCAGCCCGGCGCCCAGCCGCTTGCACAGCAGCCGGAACGGCTTGTCGGTGACGCCAGCCATCGGGGCCAGGATCACTTTCGGGTCGATGGAGTAGGGGCCGATCTGCATGGTGGCATTGTAGCTGGGTGGGGATTCGGGATTCGGGAATCGGGAATCGGGAATCGGGAATCGGGAATCGGGAATCGGGAAAGCAGTTCCGGCCTTCGGTCTTGTGCGGTTGCTGTGTGGGTCAGGTGACCAGTAGAGCGAGGGCAGCGGCGAGATTGCTGGCTGACCGTACCCTCACCCCAACTCCTCTCCCGTCGGGAGACGGTGTCGCGTCAGCGCCGGATGAGCGTACGGGTGCCCGACGCGGCATCACGCCGGGTCCTGCCGCCCAGACTGCTATCCGATGAAGAAGATCGAAGCTCCGGCGCAGCGGGTCTGGCGGCGTCCGTCGATGGACAGGCCTCGACATGCCGTTCGCGGATCGAAGCAGTCTCCTGTGTATGCCGACGCCTTGAACGCAAAAGGCGACCGCATCGCTGCGGTCGCCTTCGTTGTTTGCTTGAAGCGTGCGGATCACACGGCCGGTTCGGGCACCATGCGCGGCATCGAGGTGGCGGCGCCTTCCACTTCGGTGGAGCGCGCGGCGTAGCGGGTGGCAAAACGCACGTGGGTGACGAAGCTGGCAGTCGGCGCCTGCGCCAGCGAGGCTACCAGCGCGCCATTGAAGGCGTCGCCGGCGCCGGTAGTGTCCACCGTCTGCGCGCTTTCCGCGCCCACGCGGTAATGCGCGGCCGTGTCGCCGCGCAGCTGTTCTTCCGCATGCGAGATGAAGGCGCCCACCGATCCCAGCGTCACCACCACGGTACCGCCCGGCAGCAGCTTGCGGCACAGCGAATGCAGCGTGTTGCCGTCCAGCGCCGCCACATCGTCGGCATTGATGCGTTCGCCGACGTGGCGGCCGAGCAGGGCCGCAAATTCGGTTTCGTTGGGCGTCAGCACGTCCGACAGCTTGAGCAGGCCGATCGAGGTCGGCGCATTGGCCGGTGCGGCGTTGAGCACGGTCAGCACGCCGCATTCGCGTGCCAGCGCCAGCGCCGATTCGATGGTCTCCGCCGGCGATTCCAGCTGCGCCAGCAACACGCCGGACGAGGCCACCAGCGCGCGCTGGTTGTCCACAAACGCTGCGCTCAGCACCGAGTTGGCACCGGCGCCGATCACGATGGTGTTGCGGCCGTGCGCGTCGACATAGATACCGCCGGTACCGGTCGGCTCATTGCTGGGCTCGGCGATCAACGCAAAGCCGTCGTGCGCAGCCAGCGAGCGCGCCAGCGCGCCGCCGGCGTCGTCGCCCAGCGCGCACAGGAAGTGCGTCCTGGCACCGGCACGTGCGGCCGCGACCGCCTGGTTGAAGCCCTTGCCACCCGGGCCGGTGCTGTAGCGACCGGCGATGGTGGCACCCGGCGCAGGCAGGACATCACAGCGCCACACGTGATCGACATTGAAGGACCCGACAACGACGACCGAACTCATAAATACCCTTGACTTGAATGACTGAATGAAACGTGGCGTGCGGCGATTAGACCGTCACGCCGATGAACCCGCGCCGCCTCAACCGAAATGCGAGAGCACGCCGGCAATGGTAGCGGTCATGAACGTGGCGATCGAACCGCCCAGCACTGCGCGCAGGCCGAATTTGGCCAGATCGTGACGGCGTTCCGGTGCCAGCCCGCCGATGCCACCGATCTGGATCGCAATCGAGCTGAAGTTGGCAAAGCCGCACAGCGCATACGTGGCAATCAGCCGACCTTCCGCGCTCAGGCCAACGCCCGGCACTTCGCCCTTTACGATACGCGACAGCTCGCTGTAGGCGACGAACTCGTTGATCACCACCTTCTGCCCGATCAGCGAACCGACCGTGGTCGCGTCCACCCACGGGGTGCCGATCACCCAGGCGATCGGCGCCAGCACGTAGCCGAAGATCGTCGACAGGTTGGTCGGCCGGCCCAGCAGTGCGGCGGCGCCGGTGATCTCGCCCAGCCAGGTCAGCGGTGCGTTGATCAAGGCGATCAGCGCAATGAAGGCCAGCAGCATCGCGCCGATGTTGAGCGCCAGCCGCAAGCCATCGCCGGCGCCGGCTGCCGCCGCATCGATGACGTTGCTGGTGGTCTTTTCCACTTCCATCTTGACCGTGCCGCGGGTCAGCGGGGTGCCGGTTTCCGGCACCAGCAGCTTGGCCACCACCAGGGTGGCGGGCGCGGCCATGATGCTGGCAGCGAGCAGATGCTTGGCATAGAACGCCTGCTGCACGGGGTCGCTGCCGCCGAGCATGCCGACGTAGGCGGCCAGCACGCCGCCGGCGATATGCGCCATGCCGCCGATCATCATCGTCAGCAGCTCGGACTGGGTCATTTTGGGGATGTACGGACGCACCGTCAGCGGCGCTTCGGTCTGGCCGATGAACACGCTGGCGCACACGCTGGTGGTTTCCGCACCGGACACGCGCATCACCTTGGTGATTGCCCACGCCATCGCGCGGACCACCACCTGCATTACGCCCAGGTGGTAGAGCACGCCCATCAGCGCCGAGAAGAAGATGATGGTGGGCAGCACCTGGAACGCGAAGATGAAGCCGTAGCTGTCGATGTTCATCAGGTTGCCGAAAATGAAGGTGGACCCCTCATTGACGAAGCTCAGCACCTTGACGAAGCCCTTGCCCAGCGAGTCGAACACGTCGCGTCCGCCCGGCACCAGCAGCACCAGCGCGGCGAACGAAATCTGCAGCGCCAGACCGGTGGCGACCAGCCTCCAGTCAATCGCGCGGCGGTTGCTCGAAAACAGCCAGGTGATGCCGATGAGCACCGCCAGACCGAACAGGCCGAAACCGATCCTTCCCAAACCTTCGACCATTCCAATCCCCGGGGCTGCTGACGGCAAAACGAGAAGCCTAGAGCAGGGGGTGACCGTGGGCAAGGCGAGCAGCATTCAGGGCCCGCCCGTTGGCCCGCAGGCGAGCCGGGGCGGGCGCGGGCAGTTGCCTGCGCGCGGGCGGGCGAGCCGCGCTTGCGCAAGGTCATTGATCGGGGGGCGTCGATTCGCTGCCGAGCGTCGCCCGCAAAGACCGCGCCCCGAAGCACGGTCAGCCGACCGGATGCCGCTTTTCCCGTCAGCCGTCGACAAAACCCGTGGTGCTTGCGCGCGTACCGGCGAGGGACCTTGAGCGGCATGGATGCCGCGCCAGAGCCTACATGGACGTACTTGCGGCGTGTCCCACGCCGGTACGCGTGCAAGCGCCCTCGGTAGACCGGAGCTTGCACTGAGAACCTGAAGATCTCATGCGCGTGGTTGGTCGGCGGCGCGGCGCCGCATCCGGCGTCGGGACACGCCGTGAATCCGTCCCTGGAGGCTCGGTGGCGGCATCCATGCCGCCACACGGTCCCGCCCCCGGACGCGACACCACGCTCCCAGCATTGCCACTGCTGATCGGCAAGCAATGCGTCAAGCACGTGTTGATCTCTGCGGACTCCGTGGCCGCTGTGATCGGTAAGCGATCCATCTGGCGTCACGCGCCAGGAATGGACGCTAGGAAGAACGTGCAGCTCATCTGGCTGTTCGCACTTCTTTCCGGAACCGATAGAACCGGTGGTACCTGCGCGTGCCGGCATGGGACCTTGAGCGGCATCGATGCCGCGCAACCCTGTCGCCCCGGCAGCACCACGTCCTACACTGCGCACGCCGATCCGGGGCAGGGCGCCGCGGAGGTTGTTGGAGTCTGCCAATGCAATACCGTCGTCTGGGGTCCACCGGGCTGCAGCTGTCGGCCCTGTCGTTCGGGGCCTGGGTCACCTTCGGCAAGCAGATCGGGCGCAGCGAAGCGCGCAACCTGATTGCCGCCGCCTGGGACAACGGCATCAATTTCTTCGATAACGCCGAGGTATACGCACGCGGCCGCGCCGAAGAGGTGATGGGCGATGTGATCGCCGACCTGCGCCTGCCGCGCGATGGTTACTGCGTGTCGAGCAAGGTGTTCTTCGGCGCGGTGGACAGCCCGCGCCCGACCCAGCGCGGACTCTCGCGCAAGCACGTCACTGACGCCTGCCATGCCGCGCTCAAGCGCCTGCGCGTGGACTATCTGGACCTGTACTTCTGCCACCGGCCCGATCCGGACACGCCGATCCGCGAAACTGTGCGCAGCATGGATGCCCTGATCCGCCAGGGCAAAGTGTTGTACTGGGGCACCTCCGAGTGGAGCGCCGAGCAGTTGCGCGAGGCCATCAGCATCGCCGAGCAGGAACACCTGCACGCTCCGGCGATGGAGCAACCGCAGTACAACCTGCTGCACCGCGACCGGCTGGAGCGCGAATACGCGCCGCTGTGCGAGGGCGGGCTGGGCACCACGATCTGGTCGCCGCTGGCCTCGGGCCTGCTGACCGGTAAGTACAACGCCGGCGTGGACGCGGACAGCCGCCTCGGCCAGCCGGGCAATCAGTGGCTGCAGGACGAAGTGCTGGGCACACCGGAAGCGCGCCGCCTGGAACGCACCCGCGCCTTCTGTGCGTTGGCCGCCGAGCTGGGCCAGTCGCCCGCACGCCTGGCGATCGCCTGGTGCCTGCGCAACCCGCACGTGTCCACGGTGATCCTGGGGGCCAGCCGGGTCGCGCAGCTGGAAGAAAATCTCGGCGCGCTGGAGACCCTGACCCAGGTCGATGCCGACGGGTGGGCACGGGTGGAGGGGGCGACGCGCTGAGGAGTGCCCTGTGCCGTGCATGCGTGCGGGACAGTCGACTGCGCTGCGTTGGTTTGTTGGTTCTCAACGCGAATAAGAGGTTGCACCTGGCAGGTCGTGCACGCCAGCCAAATCCATGCATCGCAAGGTGCTGCCGTCCGCTCAGTCCTCGCGCTTGCCCAGCGTAGTCCTCACCACCGATGTGATCAGCAAGGCCACGAACTGTGCACGGAAAACCCCAATCAGAAATCGCGGCTGAATCTTTTCAATAGGATTGGTGAATCGAAATCGCCTGACCCATGCAAAGGTCGTGTCAAGAAGATGAGAATGGCTCTTGATCATTAAATGAGAATGGTTATTATTTGTCTGGCCAACCGACTGGAGATCCAGATCATGACCGCTCATCCCGTGCTGCTCCGCTCCGAACCGGTCAACCTGCGCGACCGCGCTGCTCCGCGCGCCGTCCCCGCAGAAGACCTCATCAGCAGCGAGGCGCTGCTCAAAGGCCGTCGCGAAGTGCTGATCCAGCATGGCGACCGCGTCTATCGCCTGCGCCACACCAGCAACGACAAGCTCATCCTGACCAAGTAAGTTTTTACCCTCCGATTCCGCGCAGTGGCGCCCGGGATCGGGTTGTCTGCCGCGGGCGTTGCCGCCGTCGTCCGCGCATCCCACGCTCTTTCCCGGCGGCCGGTCGCGGCCTAGTCTGCAGCACACGCTGCCGGGAACTTCCCTCAAAGGTTCCCGATGATTCGCCTGCATCCGCTGGTGGTCGCGCTGTCGCTTGCGCTGCCCGCTCTTCCGTTGAGTGCCCACGCTGCCGACCTTGCCGCCAATGGTGACGCCGCGCGTGAGGTCCACGACTTCGACCGGTTGCAGGTGACCGCCACGCGCACCCAGCGTGCCCTGGTCGATGTGCCGAGCACCGTGGATGTGATCGATCGCGAACAACTGGACAACCAACTGGTGCGCGAGCTCAAGGATCTGTTCCGCTACACGCCCGGCGTGTCGGTGACCAGCACCAGCGGCCGCTTCACCGGCGCCAACGGCATCCGCATCCGCGGGCTGGACGGCAACCGTGTGGCGATCCTGGTCGACAACGTGCCGGTGTCGGACACCTTCAGTTTCGGCAGCTACCTCAACGCCAATCGCAACTTCGTCGATCTGGAAACGCTCAAGCGCGTCGAAGTGGTGCGCGGGCCGGCCAGCTCCCTGTACGGCTCCGACGCGCTGGGCGGCGTGGTGGCTTTCGTCACCAAGGATCCATCCGATTACCTGAGCGCCGACAAGCACAGTTATGTCGGCCTCAAGTTCGGCTATGAAGGCGACTGGAACGGCCTGTTCGCCGGTGCCACCGGCGCGTTCGGCGGCGAGCGCTGGAGCGGCATGGTGGCTGTCAGCCATCGCCAGGGCCAGGAGGCACAGAACCAGGGCGACAACCGCAGCCGCGATTTCACCCGCACCGCGGCCAACCCGCAGCGCATCGATGGCCGCAGCGTGCTCGCCAAGTTGGTCTACGCGCCCAGCGCGCAGCAGCGCTTCAAGCTCACCGTGGAAGGCAACGAAGACTACGGCAGCATCGAGGCGTTGACCGGCATCGACCCGCGCGTGACCACGCCATCGCTGCGCATCCTGTCGCAGGACGGACGCGACCATCAGACCCGCGCGCGCGTTTCGCTGCGCCACGAGCTGGATGCATTGGATTGGGCACTGGCCGACGACCTGCAGTGGCAGCTGTATCGCCAGGACAGCGAGAGCCTGCAGCGTACCGACGAGCTACGCGGCAACAACACCCGCCGTCATAACGAACACAACTTCGATCAGCGCGTGTACGGCCTGCTGGTCAACGCGCACAAGACCATCGACACCGGCACGCTCAGCCACGACATCACCTATGGCCTGGACGGCACCTGGACCGACACCCGCGCCAAGCGCGATGGCTACTCGGTCAATCTGGCCAATGGCGAAATCACCAACCGCGTCGGTCAGGACGTGTTCCCGGTGCGCGATTTTCCCAAGAGCGAGACCACCAAGCTCGGGCTGTATGCGCAGGACGAGATCCGCCTGTTCGATGGCCAGCTGTCGCTGACGCCCGGGGTGCGCGTGGATTACTTCCGGCTGTCGCCGCAGGTGGACGACATCTTCCGCGAAGACAATCCCGGCGTTGCCGCCGAGACCATCTACGAGACCCAGGTGTCTCCCAAGTTCGGTGTGGTGTGGCGGTTTTCGGACGCGTGGTCGGCGTATGCCAATTACGCGCACGGCTTCCGCGCGCCGCCGTACAACGACGTCAACATCGGCTTCACCAATCTGCAGGCGCGCTACACCGCCATCGCCAATCCGGATCTGAAATCGGAGACCAGCCGCGGTGGCGAACTCGGGCTGCGTTTCAATGATGCAGTCGGCTATCTGGGTGTCAGCGTGTACTACACCGACTACCGCAACTTCATCGAATCGTATGCGCCGGCCGGCTTCAATGCCGAAGGGCTGATGCTGTTCCAGTCGCGCAACGTGGACGATGTGGTGATCAAGGGTGCCGAAGCGCGCGGCGGAATCGATCTGGGCGCGCTGGCCGGCTGGCAGGGTTGGTCGCTCAATAGCGCCGTAGCGTATGCGGAAGGCGACAATCTCACCGACAACACCCCGCTCAACTCGGTCGACCCGCTGCGCGGCACGCTCGGCGTGGCCTTCGACAGCGATGCCTGGGGCGCGGAACTGATCGGCACCTTCGTCGCGCGCAAGCGTCGCCCGCAGCTGGACAGCTATTACACCCCGGCCGGCTACGCCACGCTGGACCTGTTGGGGCATTGGGAGTTCGCACCCGGTGCCAAGGTCACTGCAGGCATCTTCAATCTCGCCGACCGCCGCTATGTGGACTGGAATGCGCTGCCCAACGGCACGCTGGCCAGCAGCACGGTGATCGATCGCTTCACCGGCGCCGGGCGCACCGCCTCGGTCAGCCTGGCGGTGAGCTGGTAGCGGCCATGCCCATCGCCCGCCCGCTGCCGTCGTTGCCGCATGCACGTGCCACCCGCGCCGCGCTGCCGCGTCCGCAGCAGTTGGCGGCGTTGGGCACGGTGCTGTGCCTGTACCGGCCCGCATTGGGCAACGAACTGGATGGCTGGCAGCACGCGGTGGATGCGGCGGCGTGCCGGCAGGTCGACAGCGATGGCGTGCGCGAGAGCATCTGGTTCTTTGATGCCGAGGGGCAGTGCTGCTGGCGCATCTGCCTGCTGCCTGACAGCGATTTCCTGATCTGGGATCGCCTGGTCTCGCGGCTGCCGCCGTTGCCGATGGAAAACCATGAGCTGGGCGTCGGCGAGCGGCTGTGGCGTCGTCTGGCCGGGCGCATGCGTGGGGAGGCGTGGCGCTTGAGCGCGCTGCGCCTGCAGGCCGCCGCCACCCGCGAGCAGCCGTTTGTCGCCAGCCTGGCGACCGTGTCGGCGCTGGGTGCGGAGGTTGCCGCACGCCTGGCGCGCGAAGAGGGCATCGACGGCCGCGTGGCGGTGGACGATTGCTGCTGCGCGCGCGCTGCCGCCTTGCGCACGGCCTCCGCCATATCCAGCAACAACAACCCATCCGACATGACCACGTCGCTGGTGCGCCTGCGCCGCTGACGTCTCCCACCACTCCCGAGAGTTCCGATGAGCCGAACGTTTTCCCGTTGTATCGCACTGACGCTGAGCCTGTTGCCGTTGATTGCCGCCGCCGACGCCCAGCGCGATCGGCAGAGCATCCTGGCGATGCAGGGCGAATACGCAGTGGACTTTGCCTTCGACGAGACGGTGTTGCTCAAGCCCGGTTACGAGCGTGCATCGGCCATGCGCAGCGGCGCCAGCGAAGTGGTGATCGTGGTGGAGGATTCACCGCGCAAGCTGGTGTTGCAGCATCTGCTGGTCGACGAGAAGAGCAGGCACGTGACCAAGCATTGGCGGCAGGACTGGATCTACGAGGCGCCGCAGCGTTTCGAATTCAGCGCCGATCAGACCTGGACGGTGCATGCGCTGCCGCCGGCAGTCACCACCGGCGCCTGGACCCAGTGCGTCTACGAGGTCAGCGACGCGCCACGCTATTGCGGCACCGGTCGCTGGGACTATGCCGACGGCCATCCCACCTGGACCAGCGACCTGAGCTGGCGCCCGTTGCCGCGCCGCGAGTACACCAAGCGCAGCGATTACAACGCGCTCGCGGTGATCAATCGCCACACGCTCACGCCCAACGGCTGGACCCACGAACAGTTCAACACCAAGGTGCTGCGCAAGCCCGACGGCAGCCAGGAAGCGATCGCGCGCGAGTTCGGTTTCAACGATTACCGCAAGACCACCGAGGTCGACTTCGCCCCGGCCTATGCGTACTGGAAGGGCACCCAGGGCTACTGGGTCAAGGTGCGCACGCGCTGGGCAAGGTTCCTCGATACGCCACCCGGCCTGCATCTGAAGACCAAGCCGGACG
>NZ_JBEGGL010000001.1:1102054-1308802 GCF_040203315.1 Xanthomonas sp. WHRI 8393
GGACGGCATGGCGATGATCATGCCGATGTTCCAGCAGGCCGAGGCGGTGCAGAGCGGCAAGCGGGTCAAGGACGCGCAGTTGGACGCGGTGTTCGCGCAGTGGGTCGAACCGGCGAATTAGCCACCCGCATGCCGTAGGAGCGCACCCGGGCGCGACGTGCATTCCCGAGAAGGTCCATCGCACCGCAGGACGCTTCTGCGAGGTCGCGCCCTGGTGCGCTCCTACGAGCGAGACGGCTGGGCGCCCAGAGCGATGGGGCCAAGGTGCGCACGCGCTGGGCCAGGTTGCTCGATACGCCCCCCGGCCTGCATCTGAAGACCAAACCGGACGGCATGGCGATGATCATGCCGATGTTCCAGCAGGCCGAGGCGGTGCAGAGCGGCAAGCGGGTCAAGGACGCGCAGCAGGACGCGGTGTTCGCGCAGTGGATCGAACCGGCGAATTAGCCACCCGCATGCCGTAGGAGCGCACCCGGGCGCGACGTGGCATTCCCGAGAAGGCCCATCGCGCCGCGGGACGCTCACGCGAGGTCGCGCCCGGGTGCGCTCCTACCGGCGAGACGGCGCTTGGTCGTTATTCCTTGAACATCAGGAATGCCGCGACCAGGATCAAGCCGAATGCGGCCCAGTGATTCCACTTCAACGACTGGCCCAGGTAGAAGGTCGAGAAGCCGGCGAATACCAGCAGCGTGATCACCTCCTGCATGCCCTTGAGCTGCGGCGCCGAGTACACCGCGCTGCCCAGGCGGTTGCCCGGTACCTGCAGGCAGTATTCGAAGAACGCGATGCCCCAGCTGACCAGGATCGCGATCATCAGCGGCGTGCTCTTGTACTTCAGATGCCCGTACCAGGCAAAGGTCATGAACACGTTGCTGGCGATCAGCAACAGCACCGGATACAGATAGGCAGTGAAGGGGGCGGTAGGCATGACGGCAGACGGCAGGTAAGGGGCCGGCAGCATAAGCCAGCCCCGTTAAGCGCACGCGACCGTGCCGATGAGCCCGGCACGCGGGCTCAGGGCGTTGGTGGCCGGCGCAACACGTTCATCTGCAGCGTGGCCAGGCAAAACGCCTGGTTATGCATCGCTGCGCCAGTGGCTCCCGCGCTCACTCCTTAGCGCTGCATGCCCCAGCGGCGCACGGTCAGCCGCTCGATGGCCTGGAACACCACGCCTTCCACCAGCAGCCCCAGCACGATCACCATCGCCAGGCCGGCGAACACGCGATCGGTATACAGCTCGTTGCGGTTCTGGAAGATGTACCAGCCCAGGCCGCCCTGGCCGGAGGTGGCGCCGAACACCAGCTCGGCGGCGATCAGGGTGCGCCAGGCGAAGGCCCAGCCGATCTTCAACCCGGACAGGATCGCCGGCAGCGCGGCGGGAATCAGCAGCTGCGCCACATAGCGTGGCCCACGCAGTCCGTAGTTGCGCCCGGCCATGCGCAGGGTTTCCGGCACTGCCTGGAAACCGGCGTAGGTGGTCAGCGCCAGCGGCCACAGCACCGAATGCACCAGCACGAACACCAGGCTGCCGGTGCCCAGGCCGAACCACAGCAAGGCCAGCGGCAGCAGCGCGATCGCCGGCAGCGGATTGAACATGGCGGTCAGCGTGCCGAGCACGTCGCGGCCCCAGCGCGTGGAAGCGGCCAGCGCGGTCAGCACGAAGGCCAGCACCACGCCGAGCGCATAGCCCTGCGCCAGTACGCGCAGCGAAGCGCCCACGCGGCGCAGCAGCTCGCCGGACAGCAGCCCGTCGTAGAACGCGCGTGCGGTCTGCAGCGCGCTGGGCAGCATCAGATCGTCGCCGACCACGCGTGCGGCGATCTCCCACACCGCGACCAGCACCACCAGCACCAGCGCCTTGCGCAGCCACGGCGGTGCCTGCCAGCGCGTCGGCGCGGCGGCTGCAACCAATGCCGGGTCCAGCGGCTGCAGGGCGACTTCGTACTCGGCCCGCACCGGTGGCAGTGGCGGCAGCGCGGTGGCGTTGCTGCGGCTCATGGCAGCGCCTCGCGTTGGCGCTCGGCCGGGCGACGCAGCGGCGCCACCTTGGCGTCTTCCAGGGCGTCGTCGGGCAGGTCGAACAGCAGCCGATGAATGCGCTGCGCGGTCTGCTGGAACGCCACGCTGCCGGCGCTGTGCGGGCCGAACGCATGCGCGTTGAGCTCGGCGCGCACCTGGCCCGGATGCGGCGACAACAGCAGCACGCGATTGCCGACCACCAACGCCTCCTCGATCGAATGGGTGACGAACAACAAGGTGAAGCGCGATTGCTCCCACAGCTCCAGCACCTGCTCCTGCATGCGCGAACGCGTCAGCGCATCGAGTGCGGCGAACGGCTCGTCCATCAGCAACACGCGCGGCCGCATCGCCAGCGCGCGTGCAATCGCCACGCGTTGCTTCATGCCGCCGGACAAGGTGTGCGGGTAGGCCTGGGCAAACGCGCTCAGCCCGACCTGCGCCAGGCTGTCGTCGGCACGTTCGCGCGCCTCGGCACGCGACAGCTTGCGGGCTGCGCGCAGGCCGAACACCACGTTCTCGCGCACCGTCTTCCAGGGCGCCAGCTGATCGAATTCCTGGAACACCACCACCCGGTCCGGCCCCGGCCCGGTGACCGCCTTGCCATCCAGACGGATCTGCCCCTCGCGCGGGGTGACGAAGCCGGCCACCGCCTTGAGCAGGGTGGATTTGCCGCAACCCGAGGGGCCCAGCAGCACGAAGCGATCGGCTTCATGCACATCGAAGCGCACGCGATGGGTGGCGCGCACCACGCGTTGCGCCGAGGCGTATTCCAGGCTGACGTGATCGACCTGCAGCAATGGTGTGGACGGACTCATCGCTCAACTCCCGCCCGCAATCAGCGGATCGTCGAAGAAGTAGTCGCTCAGCTTGCTCGGGGTCTGCTTGATCGCACTGCTGTGCTGCATGAATTTGCCCAGCCCCAGCGTGTTCTGCGGCACCACGGTGAACTGCACTTTCGGGTCCTTGAGGATCTGCAGCACCAGCGCACGATCGATGCTCGAGCCATTGCGACGCAGGAAGATATCCGCCGCCTGCTCCGGATGCGCGGTGACGAAGCGTGCGGCCTGATCCAGCGCCGCGACGAAGGCGCGATAGGTCTTGGGATTGTCGCGGCGGAATTTCTCGGTGGCATACAGCACGGTGGCCGAGGAGGGGCCGCCTTCGATCTCGTAGGAACTGGTCACGATGTGCGCGGCCGGGTTGCGCGCCAGTTCCTGCTCCTGGAATGGCGGGCTGGCGAAATGCGCGGTGATCTCGGTGCGGCCACGGATGATTGCGGCGGCCGCGTCCGGGTGCGGCAAGGCGACCTGCAGCGGATCCAGCTGGTGGGTGCCCTTGTCGCCCCAGCGTTGCTGGGAGGCATGCTGCAGGAAACGCGACTGCACCGACACGCCGGTGGCCGGCACCGCGATGCGGTCCTGCGGGGTGAAATCGCCGATGCTCTTGATGCGCGGATTGTTGCTGATCAGGTAGTACGGGAAGTTGCCCAGCGACGCCACGCCGCGCACGTTCTGGCGGCCATGCGTGCGGTCCCAGATGGTGAACAACGGCCCGACGCCGGCACCGGCGATATCGATCGAACCGGTCAGCAGGGCATCGTTGACGGCCGCGCCACCGGACAGCTGCAGGAACTGCACGTCGATGTCCACGCCGGCCGCCTTGCCCTGCTGCTCGATCAGCTTCTGATCCTGCGCCACGTCCAGCAACAGATAGACGATGCCGAACTGTTTGGCGATGCGCAGCTTTCCTTCGGCCTGCGCATGCGCGCTGTGCAGCAACGGCAATGCGGCCAGGAGCAGCAGCGTGACACGTCGGGAAAAACGTCGGCGCTGAGGACGTGCGTGAGAGGTGACGGTCAAACGCATGCGGCGCTCCAGTCGAGGGGGGAGGAAGAAGGCGCGTTTCCCAGCGCATTACGTGTTGCGAAACGCGCGCGAGGCAGCACCTTGGCTAGAACGGCGCATCGCCTTCGATGGTGGTGCGGTTGAGCCGGCGACGCAGATGATCGGGCGTGCCGGCGGCCAGATGCATGACCGAGCGGTTGTCCCAGAACACCATGTCGTGCGGCTGCCAGCGATGCCGATACACCAGCGCATCGCCGGTGCTGTGTTCAAACAGGGCCTGCAGCAGCGCAGCACTTTCGTCGTCGGGCAAGCCGACGATGCGGGTGGTGAAATGCTCGCTGACAAACAGCGCTTTCTGGCCGGTTTCCGGATGGGTGCGCACGATCGGATGCTGCACCGGCTTCACTTCGGCAATCTGCTCCGGCGTCAGCGCCGGGCGCCACGGATTGCGCGCACGCAGTTCTTCGTACTTGGCCAGATAGCTGTGCTCGGCACGCAGGTCCTGCACCGCGTGCTTGAGCGCGTCGGGCAGGGTCTGCCAGGCCAGGTGCTGGTTGGCGAACAAGGTGTCGCCGCCTTCGCTGGGCAGTTCCTGCGCATGCAACAACGATCCCAGGCTGGGGGTGTCCTTGTACGACAGGTCCGAGTGCCAGTAGTGGCCGGCATCGCCCAGACCGATCGGCTCGCCGTTCTCCTTGATGTTGGATACCACCAGCACTTCCGGATGTCCTTGCAACTGGAAGTTGCGCAGCACATGGATCTGCAACGGGCCGAAGCGACGGCTGAAAGCGACCTGCTGCGCCGGTGTGATGCGTTGCTCGCGGAACACCAGCACGTGGTAGTCCAGATGCGCCTGATGGATGCGCGCAAAGGTGTCTGCATCCGGTGGCTGTGACAGATCCAGGCCGATCACTTCAGCGCCCAGCGGGGCATCGAACGGTACGATCCGGACACTGGAAGAATGCTCTGTGGAAACCGCATCGCGCGGCGGCTGCGCACGCGCAGCGGAAGTGACGCTGGCCATGACGGTGGCACCTCGACGGCAACGGATGGCCGCCTGGGCCGGCGGCCGGACACACCACTGTAGGCAGTCCGGTCGCCGCTGCGAACGTACGATTGGCAAGGTGCTTATGCGCTGCCGGTATATGCAGCGGTGTGACGGAACGCGGACGGGCGACGCCTGCGCGCCGCCCGTCCGCGGGTTCAACCGACCCGGCCTTAATCGGTCCGCAGTGCCAACGCCGGTGGCGTGGACAGGATGCGTCGCGTGCCCGACCAGCCGGCCAGCAGGCTCAGCGCAAGGCCAAACGCGCCGCCGAGCAGCAGGCGCGGCCAGTCCGGCGTCAATGCGATCTCGAACGCCTTTTGCCCGACCACCGCACCGATCACCGCGGCGGCGGTCACCGCCAGCGTCGCCGCCAGCAGACCGAGCGCGCCGAACTCCACCAGCACCGCACCACGCAACTGGCCGCGACGCGCGCCCAGCGTGCGCAGCACCGCGCTGTCATAGCGACGCTCGCCGGCGGTGGCCTGCAAGGCCGCCAGCAGCACCAGCACGCCGGCCAGCAGGCTGAAACCCATCACCAGTTGCACCGCCTGCGCCACCTGGTCGATCACCTCGCGTACGCGGCCGAGGATCGCATCGATGTCCAGCACCGAAATGTTGGGGTAGTCGCGGCTCAGCGCCGCCAGCTTGGGTGCATTGCCGGGCGGCAGGTGGAAGCTGGAAATCAGGTTGTACGGCGCATCGCCGACCGAGCCCTGGTTGAGCAGTAGGAAGAAATTGACCCGGAACGAGTCCCAGTCGGCCTTGCGGATGCTGGTGACGGTGAAGCTGCGCTGCTGCTCGCCCAGCAGCAGGGTGATGCGGTCGCCCAGTTTGAGCTGATACCGCTGCGCCCAGCCTTCTTCCACCGAAGCCTCCGGCGCGATGCTGTCGGCCGCCCAGAACTTGCCTTCCAGCAAGGTGTTTGCCGGCGGAAATGCATGCCGCCAGGAGAAATTGACCGGCCGGTTGTCGCCGTCGCCATCGTCGGCCGGATCGCGGTCGCCGCGCAGCGGCGGCTTGTCGTTGATCGCCACCAGGCGCCCGGTCGAAAACGGCTCCACGGCCGCATCCTGCACACCCAGGCCGCGCAACGTCTGCAGCACCGGTTCGGTCTGCTCGGGCTGGATATTCATCAGGAAATAGTTGGGCGTGTCCGCCGGCAGCCGATCGCGCCATTGCCCGAGCAGGCCGGGGCCGACCACCGCCAGCA
The DNA here is from genome assembly GCF_040203315.1 of Xanthomonas sp. WHRI 8393. Classification (NCBI taxonomy): domain Bacteria; kingdom Pseudomonadati; phylum Pseudomonadota; class Gammaproteobacteria; order Lysobacterales; family Lysobacteraceae; genus Xanthomonas; species Xanthomonas sp. WHRI 8393. Next base: position 1,108,176 of record NZ_JBEGGL010000001.1, read on the forward strand.
GTAGCAGCGCGCACAACGACAGCGACAGCCCGACCAGTTGCACCACGCTCAGCCCGCGGCGCCGCGTCAGCGAGGCCAGGCCCAGCTTCCAGGCGCCGCGCAGGCGGTGCTGGATCGGCCGTAGCAAGGCCAGCAGACCCAGTCCCAGCGCCATCGCCACCAGCGCCAATGCGGCCAGACCACCCAGCACCCAGCCGGCCAGCACCAGGTTGCCGGTCGCGTACACGGTCAGCGCCAACGTGGCCGCCAATGCCGCGGCGTAGACCAGCAAGGAACTCGGCGGCACCGCGGCAAAGCTGCGGTTGAGCACGCGCATCGGCGGCACGTTGCGCAGCCGCAGCAGCGGCGGCAGGCCGAAGCCCAGCAACAGCACCAGGCCGATGCCTGCGCCCGCCAGGGCAGGGGTGGCCTGCGGCAGCGGCAGCCGGTTCGGGATCAGGCTGCCCAGCGCCTGCACCAGGCCTTCCTGCGCGAGCATGCCTAAGCCGATACCGACCAGGCAGGCAGGGATCGCGGTCAACAGCAATTGCAGCGACAGCATCGCCAGGATGTCGCGCTGATGTGCGCCCAGGCAGCGCAACACCGCCACGGTGTCGATACGCCGCATCGCAAAGCGGTTGGCTGCCAAGGCAGTGGCCACACCGGACAACAGCACCGCCAGCAACGCCGACAGGGCCAGGAAACGGCCCGCACGGTCGAACGCCGCGCGCATGCCGCGCTGGGTGTCCTCGATGCCGACCAGGCGGTATTCGCTGGCGCGCGGTTTCAGCCAGGTACGCAAGTCGGCGATGGCAGCGGGCGCGCCGGAAAACATCAGCCGGTACGAGGCGCGGCTGCCCGGGCCGAGCAGGCCGGCACCATCAATATCGGCGCGATTGACCAGCAGCGGCGGCGACAGCTGCATCAGCTCGCCGGAGGCATCCGGTTCGGCACGCAACACGCCGGTGATGGTGAGATGGCCGGCGCCGAATTCCAGCTGTTCGCCCACGCGCAGGCCCAGGGCCTCCAGCAGCCGGGGATCGGCATAGGCCTGGCCCGGCGGTGGTGCGCCCGCCGGCTTGCCCTGCATGCCGGCACTGTCCGTGGACACCAGCAATTGCCCACGCAATGGGTAGCCCGCGCCGACCCCGCGGATATTGGCCATCTGGCTGGCGTCGCCATGGAACAGCACGCTGGGGAAGCTGACCATGCGCGTGCTCTGCAAGCCACGCCGCTGCGCTTCCGCGGCGAAGTCGGCCGGAATCTCCTGGCGGCCGGTCACGCCCAGATCGCCACCGAGCACCTCGGCCGCGCTGGAGGTCAGCGCCAGGGTCACCCGATCGACCAGCGTGCCGACGGCCGTCATCACCGCCACGCCCAGCACCAGCGCGGCGAACACGGTCAGCAGGTCGCCGGCCAGGAATTCGCGGCGTACCGCGCGCGCGGCTTGGCGCAGCACGTTCATGCGGCCGAACCGGGCTGGGCGTGCAGGCGGCCGCTGTCGATGCGGTAGATGTGGTTGCAGCGCTGCGCCAGCGTCATGTCGTGGGTCACCAGCACCAGCGTGGTATCGCTGGTGGCATTGAGCGCAAACAGCAGGTCGCTGATCTGCGCGCCGGTGGCCTGGTCCAGGCTGCCGGTAGGCTCGTCGGCAAACAGGATGCGCGGCTTGGCCACGAACGCGCGTGCCAGCGCCACACGTTGCTGCTCGCCGCCGGACAGCTGGCGCGGGTAGTGGCGCGCGCGCGCGCTCAGGCCCACCGCCTCCAGCACCTCGCGCACCCGCGCCGGATCCTCGCGCCCCGCCAGTTCCAGTGGCAGCGCGATGTTTTCTTCGGCGGTGAGCGCCGGCAGCAGGTGGAAGCTCTGGAACACGAAGCCCACCTCGCGCGCGCGCAGGGCGGCGCGCGCCTCTTCGTCCAACTGGCCCAGCTGCTGGCCGGAGAGCGCGATGCTGCCGCGGCTGGGCAGGTCCAGCCCGGCCAGCAGGCCGAGCAGGGTGGTCTTGCCCGAGCCGGACGCGCCGACGATGGCGATACTGTCGCCTTCACTGACCGTCAAGCTGATGTTGTCGAGGATGTGGAGTGTTCCCTCCGGTCCGCTGACGGACTTGCCGACCTCGCGGACGTCGATGGCGGTGCGGGTGCTGGAGCGGGGGGCCAGACTGTCGATGAGGAATCTCCGAATGCGTGAAAGAACACTGCGATATGGCGCGCTGGTCCTGTGGCTGCTGACACTGTCCCTGCTTGCGCCGGGAATTGCCTCTGCCAAAAGTCCGGTGGCGACCGCACCGATCCTGGTGGTCGGCGACAGCCTGAGCGCTGCGCACAACATCCCGGTGCAGTCCGGCTGGGTCACCCTGCTGGACCAACGCCTCAAGCGTGACATGGCGACGCCACCGGCGGTCGTCAATGCCAGCATCAGCGGCGAAACCACCTCCGGTGCGCTGACGCGGCTACCCGGCCTGCTGCAGAAGCACCGCCCCGGCGTGGTGGTGATCGAACTCGGCGGCAACGATGCGCTGCGCGGCCTGACCCCAGCCCAGCTCAAGGGCAACCTGGAAAAGATGATCCAGCTCAGCCAGCAGGCCGGGGCGAAGGTGCTGCTGCTGGGCATCGATGTGCCGCCCAACTACGGCCCCGCCTACCGTGAGCGCCTGAAGGCGAGCTACGCCGACCTGTCCAGGCAGTACAAAACCGCGCTGGTGCCGTTTTTCCTGGAAAAGGTCGCGCTGCAGCCAGGGCTGATGCAGGCGGACGGCCTGCATCCCACTGCCGCTGCCCAGCCCAGGGTGCTGGAAACGGTGTGGCCGGCGCTGCGTCCGTTGCTCGGGCGCTGACAACCGGCGGCCACCGCGCGCCGTCACAGAACGTTAGTTGGTCTTCACGCCCTTTCCACTGCCGATCCGGCATGTTTCACAAAGCTGAAGACCGAGGAAAGTCCATGCGTCAGACCAAGGAAACGTCCGGCCTCGTGCTGGTCGTTGAAGACAACCGCAATATCTCTGAAATGATCGGCGAGTACCTGGAAGGCCGTGGCTTCGAGGTCGACTATGCGCAGGACGGACTCGACGGCTACCGTCTGGCCGCCGAGAACAGCTACGACGTGGTCGTGCTGGATCTCATGCTGCCACGTCTGGACGGCATCGAAGTGTGTCGCCGCCTACGTAACGACGCACGCAAGTCCACCCCGGTACTGATGCTGACCGCCCGCGACACGCTGGACGACAAGCTCACCGGTCTGGGTTTCGGTGCCGACGACTACCTGACCAAGCCGTTTGCGATCCAGGAACTGGAAGCGCGCCTGCGTGCGCTGATCCGCCGCGAGCGCCGCCAGGTCGGCTCGGAAGTGCTCAAGGTCGCCGACCTGGTGCTCGATCCGGTCAGCATGCGCGCCACCCGCGCCGGCACCGAGCTGCAGCTCTCGCCGATCGGCCTGCGCCTGCTCACCATCCTGATGCGCGAGTCGCCGCGGGTGGTCACCCGCCAGGAAATCGAGCGCGAGATCTGGGGCAACGGGTTGCCGGATTCGGACACCCTGCGCAGCCATCTGTACAACCTGCGCAAGATCATCGACAAGCCGTTCGACCGTCCGTTGCTGCACACCGTGCAGAGCGCCGGCTATCGCATCGCCGACATCGCCCAGCCGATGGCCTGATGTCACCGGCCGGCCGCCGTTCTGGCGGCCGGTCACCTCCTTTAGGCGCCCACGCGCCTGTCGCTTCCGCGTGCTGCCGTCTGGCTGCACGACGGGCTTACGGAAGCGTTGCCTATAATCCGGCGCTCTCCCCTGGATGCAGCAATGCCGCACGGGCTTCCACGAAAAATACGTCTCGCCTTCCTGCTGCAGGTCGCCCTGGCGAGCCTGGCGATCGTGTTGGGCGGCTATCTGCTGTCCTTCGTGATCAAGTACAGCCTGGTGCGCACCGTGCTTGCCGACGAGGCAGTGCATTTCTGGCGCCTGCACAAGAGCGCGCCGAGCAATCCGCCGCCGAATACACGCAACATCCAGGGCTATTTTTCGCCCGCCGGCCAGGGCCGCGATCCTGCGCCCGCGGCGTTGCAGCAGTTGTCGCCGGGCTTCAGCGAAGTGGCCGCCGCCGACGCCATGGTGTATGTCGACCAACGTCCGGAAGGGCGCTTGTACCTGGTGTTCCCACGCTCGCGGGCGGCGCACCTGACACTCTGGTTCGGGGTGGTGCCGGCGATGCTGGTGCTGCTGGCGATCTATGGCGTGTTCTGGGTGACCTACCGGATTTCCAAGCGGCTGGTCTCGCCGGTCAGCTGGCTGGCGCGGCGCGTGTCGCAGTGGGATCCGCGCAATCCCGATGTCGACGAACTGGCGCCGGAGCGGTTGCCTGCCGATCTGCAGGGTGAGACGCGGCAATTGGCCGCCGCGCTGCATGCGCTGGGGCAGAGGGTCAGCGATCATGTCGCACGGGAGCGCAATTTCACCCGCGATGCCAGCCATGAGCTGCGCACACCGTTGACGGTGATCCGGGTGGCCAGCGACATGGCGCTGGCCGACGACGAACTGTCGCAGCGCACCCAGCGCAGCCTGCGCCGGATCCAGCGTGCCGGCCGCGACATGGAAGCAGTGATCGACGCCTTCCTGATCCTGGCGCGCGAGGCCGAGATCGACCCGCAAAGCGAAACCTTCGATGCCGCCGAACTGGCCAGCGAGGAAGTCGACAGCGCCCGCGAACTGCTGGGCGACAAGCCGGTGTCCCTGACGATGGTCGGCGACCGCAGCCTGCAGATGTTCGCCCCGCCGCGGGTGATGCGGGTGGTGCTCAGCAACCTGCTGCGCAACGCCTGTGCCTATACCGACACCGGCAGCATCGAAGTGGAAGTCACCCAGGACCGCATCATCGTGCGCGACACCGGCATCGGCATGAGCGAGGAAGCGCGCGCGCGCGCATTCGAGCCGTTCTTCCGCGCCGATCCCACCCGCCCGCAGGGCACCGGTCTGGGCCTGTCGATCGTGCGCCGGCTGTGCGATCGCTTTGGCTGGCGGATCGAACTGCATAGCGAGTCCGGTGTCGGCACCTCGGTTGCGGTGGTGGTGGCCTGAGTTAACGATAGTCTTGGCTCGCGCGGTCTGTCGCCATCCGTTGCCGCGGGGGAGCGCCCGCAGCACTGATCGATAAGGTTTGGCTGGTTTGGGACCGTCTGCTAATGAGGCAGACGCGCTGCATGCGCCTGGGGCGCCGTTTGCGATTGACGACGCAGCTATTTCCACCGCGTAGCATGAGGCTGTCCGCCTCGCTGATCCACCGCAGACGCCAGCTGCATCTGCGGGATCGCTTGCCGCAATTGATCGACCGATCTGGCAAGCGCCTCGCCAGATCGACCTGCAGGGCGCTACTTCTGCTCCAACACCGGGGCCACCGCCTTGCGCCAGATGGCATAGCCATCGGCGGTCATATGCAGCATGTCCTGGCGAAACAGCTCGGCGCGCGGTTTGCCGTCGGCGTCGAGCATCGGCGTGTATACGTCCACGTAGTCCACGCGCGGCAGCGGCGCGAGTGCGTCCTTGATCAGGCGGTTGGCAGTGACGATCGAAGGCAGCAGATGAGCGCGCGACGGGCTGGGTTTGATCGACAGATAGCTGATGCGCGCGGTGGGCAGATCACGGCGGATGCGCTGCACGAATGCCAGCACGTCGTCGCGCACCTGCTGCGGCGTGCGGCCGCTGTTGAGATCGTTGTCGCCGGCATACAGCACCACCTGGCGCGGCGCATACGGGACCACGATGCGGTCGGCGTACCAGGTGCTGTCGCGCACTTCCGAACCGCCGAAGCCGCGATTGATCACCGGCATGCCGGGGAAATCCTGGGCCAGCGTGTCCCAGAAACGGATCGACGAACTGCCGACGAAGACGATGCCGTGCTTGGGCGGCGGTTGTTGCGCATCACTGTCGGAAAAGCGCCGCATGTCGTCTTCCCAGGCGGCGTTGGACACCTGCGCCGGTATCTGTGGCGCGGTGTGCGGGGCGGCGGCGTGGACGTGGCCGGACAACAAGGCAAGCGCGCACAGCAGCGTGCGCAAGGGATGTTTGGTCATGCGAAAGAACCTGCGACAGTGAAGCGGACCACCATGGTGCGACAGGCTGGAAGCCGAGGGCAAACCGGCGGGCGTTCAGCGCCTGCCACGGGTTGCTCGCAGAGCCTGCCGCCGGGCCTGCACCGGCAATGTGGAAAAGACTGCGCCATGCGGCAGCATCTGACGGCCTTGCAGGCCCAACGCCAGCTGTTGCGGCACTCGGTCACGCCCTGGCGGCGCGCTGCACGACGGTGCAAGATTCGCACTTTCCCCAGCAGTGACCACGCCATGCGTTCGAGCCGTCCCCAGATATGCCCTTGCGGCCGGAAGCACTGACGCATGGCCGATCAACTGGGACACGTGCCACGCGGTCCGCGCCGCATGCTCAAGGCAGCGGTCTGGTCATGGCAGGGCCTGCGCGCGGCATGGCTGCACGAATCCTCGTTTCGGCTGGAGGTGTGCCTGGCGGCAGTTCTGCTGCCGCTGGGGCTGTGGCTTGGCCAGTCCGGCCTGGAACGCATTGCGCTGATCGCGCCGTTGCTGATCGTGCTGGCCGCCGAACTGCTGAACTCGGCCATCGAGGCGGTGATCGAACGTTACGGCCCCGAGCACCACGTGCTGGCCGGCCGCGCCAAGGACATGGGCTCGGCTGCGGTGTTCCTGCTGCTGATCAATGTGCTGCTGTGCTGGGGGCTGATCCTGCTGCCGCGCTTGCTCTGAAGAGTGTGGGCTGCGCGACGCGCAGCTGCCAGTCGGCTTCTGTAGGCGACTGGATTGGCAGGTGCATGGAGACCTTCGTTGCGATGGGACGCACCGGATCGCGCCAGCTGACGTATCAACCTGTCACGCGGCATGCCGCGACTGCTTCTGCCGATGGCCGGGCGTCATCGTGCCTGGTCGAATCGCCTGCCAGGCGCACGCGTGCATGCCGGCTTGACTCGCCGCGTGGCATGCTGCGGCTCTCTTTCAACGGAATCGCCTGCATGCCCGTCCTGATTCGCGCCCTGGTGTTGCTGATCCTGACCGTCTCGCTGTCCGGTTGCGGCTACAACGCGATCCAGCAGAAGGAAGAAGGCGTCAAGGCAGGTTGGTCGGAGGTGCTGAATCAGTATCAGCGTCGCGCCGACCTGATTCCCAATCTGGTGCGCACCGTGCAGGGCTATGCCCAGCAGGAGCGCCAGGTGCTGACCGAGGTGACCAATGCGCGCTCGCGGGTCGGGCAGATCCAGGTCAATGCCGACGACGAAGCCTCGCTCAAGCAGTTCCAGCAGGCGCAGGGCGAACTCGGCAGCGCACTGTCGCGCCTGTTGGTGGTCAGCGAAAACTATCCGCAGCTGAAATCCGACCAGTCGTTCCGCGATCTGCAGGTGCAGCTGGAAGGCACCGAAAACCGCATCACCGTGGCGCGCGGTCGCTACATCCAGACGGTGCAGGAGTACAACACCTACATCCGTTCGTTTCCGCAGGTGATCACCGCCAAGATCTTCGGCTACCAACCCAAGCCCAATTTCAGCGTGGAAAACGAGGCGCAGATTTCGCGCGCACCGCAGGTGGATTTCGGTAATCAGCAGGCGCCGCAGCAGCAGCCTGCGCAGCAACCGCAGCCCGCGCAGTAAACACATGCAATTTGCGCAGTACCAAATACTGCGCAATATGCCGCACGGCATGTCGAGGCAATCGTTAGGTTTGCGATGGCAACCCATCGATCGTCAGTTGGATCAATGCCAACTTTCAGGAGCGGCACATCAAGCCTCTCTGCCTTGGGGGCGATAAGGCACGGCTTGCGCGCCGCTGGCGCACGTGTCTTGGAGCGGCCACGCTGCTAACGAGGGCTGGGGCGCGGTGCGGGGGAGGGGACTAGGCGAAACCTGTGCGTTATTCATTCACACGAAGCTTCGCTCGCATCCTCATCCGCCCCTTCGGGCAGCTTCTCCCGCAGGGAGAAGCATCAGTCAAGCCAGTGCCGATGACGTGTCAGTGCTAATCAGCCAGGAGTTGCGAATGCGGAAGAACTACATGCGGGTGTTCTGGATGTTGGCGCTGTTGCTGTTGCCGGCCTCGCTCCTGGCGCAGGATCTGGCAGCCATTCCGCCACTGCACTCGCCCGTGGTCGATACCACCGGCACATTGGACGCCACGCAGACCCGGCAACTCGAGCAGCAGGCGCTGGCCTTGCAGCAGCGCAAGGGCGCGCAGTTGCAGGTCCTGATCGTGCCGACCACGCAGCCGGAGGCGATCGAGCAGTACACCCAGCGCGTGTTCGACCAGTGGAAGATCGGCCGCAAGGGCGTGGACGACGGTGTGTTGCTGCTGGTGGCCAAGGACGACCGCCGGGTGCGGATCCAGCCCGGCTACGGCCTGGAAGGTGCGATCCCCGACATCACGGCCAACCGCATCATCCAGGAGTATCTGGCGCCGCGCTTCCGTGAGGGCGACTACGCCGGCGGCATCAGTGCGGCGACTGCGACGCTGGCCGGTCTGATCGAAGGCGAGGCCTTGCCGGCGCCGGTCAGCGGGCACGCCGACGGCGGCGCCGGCAATGGCTCGGGTGGCGGCGGCTGGATCATGGCCTTGTTCATCGGTTTTGTGGTCGCGATGGTGGCGCGCGGCATTCTCGGCGCCCTGCCGCGGCCGCTGCGTGCATTGCTGACCGGCGTCGCCGCTGGCGGTGCCGCCCTGCTGTTTACCTCGCTGTTGTTTGCCAGCGCCGGCGCTGCGGTGATCGGGCTGCTGGCCGGCCTGGCGTCCGGTTCGCCGGGGCGCTTTGTCGGCGGCGGTGGCTGGGGCGGTGGTGGATTCGGTGGCTTTGGAGGCGGTGGCCGCGGCGGTTTTGGCGGCGGCGGCTGGGGTGGTGGTGGCGGATCATCGGGAGGCGGTGGCGCCTCGGGGAGCTGGTAATGCGGTGGCTCAGGCATGTCTTCGCGCCCTCGGCGCAGCGCAGTTTCCCGGCCGGCTGCATGGACGCGATCGCCGCGGCGGTTGCCGCCAGCGAGCGCACCCATACCGGCCAGGTCATGGTGGCGGTGGAAGCCGACCTGCCGCTGGGCGCGCTATGGCGCGGGCACACCGCGCGCCAGCGTGCTGAGCAGGCCTTCGCGCAATTGCGCACCTGGGACACCGAGGCCAACAACGGGGTGCTGCTGTATCTGCTGCTGGCCGACCACGCCATCGAAGTGGTCGCCGACCGTGGGCTGCGCAGCCGGGTGCCGGAGGCGCAGTGGGCCGAGGTGTGCCGGCGCATGCAGCAGTTCCTGCGCGAGGGCGAGCACGAGGCGGCGGTGCTGGCCGGGATCGAGGCGGTAACCGAGCTGTTGACCGAGCATTTTCCTGCCGCTGCCGGCTCCCAGCATGAAGATGAGCTGCCCGATCGTCCCCAGCTCTTAGGCTGAACGCGTGCGAGGTGTCAGAATAGACGCCTCGCTTTTTCGTGATCCGCGGTCCGCATGATCTATCTGCACGCCATCGACCCCATCGCCTTCTCGCTTGGACCGGTGCAGGTGCACTGGTACGGGTTGATGTACTTGGCCGCGTTCTTCTCTGCCTGGGCACTGGGACGCTCGCGCATCCTGCGCGGCCGCCTGCCGGGCGTGGACATGGACGGATTTTCCGACCTGTTGTTCTACGGCATGCTCGGCGTGGTGCTGGGCGGGCGCATCGGCTACATGCTGTTCTATGCGTTCGACAGCCTGCTGGCCAACCCGTTGATCCTGTTCAAGGTGTGGCAGGGCGGCATGAGCTTCCACGGCGGCCTGCTGGGCGTGCTGATCGCCTGCGGGCTGTGGGCGCGCAAGCACCGGCTGCACTTCTTCGACGTGATGGATTTCGTGGCGCCGCTGGTGCCGCTGGGCCTGGGCTTCGGGAGGCTCGGCAATTTCGTCGGCGGCGAGTTGTGGGGCAAGTTCACCGATGCCGGCTGGGGCGTGATCTTCCCGCTTGCACCGGAACTGGCCGGCAAGTTGCCGGCAGAACTCCAGGCGCAGTACGCCGCCGGTGCGTTGAACCAGTTCGCGCGCCATCCTTCGCAGCTCTACGAGGCGGCGCTGGAAGGGGTGGTGATGTTCGTGGTGCTGTGGACCTTCTCGATGAAGCCGCGCGCACGCTATGCGGTGTCGGGGATGTTCGCGCTGCTGTACGGCGTGTTCCGTTTCATCGTGGAATTCGTGCGCGTGCCGGATGCACCGATCGGCTACCTGGCCTTCAACTGGCTGACGATGGGGCAGATCCTGAGCCTTCCGTTGATCATCGGCGGCCTGGTGTTGCTGGCGATGTCGCGCCGCGCGCCAGTGCTGCAGCCGATGCTGGCGCAGACCGCGGGCGCGGAGGCGGCCAAGTGAAGCCCTATCTGGACCTGCTGCAGCATGTGCTGGAACACGGCGCCGAGAAGTCCGATCGCACCGGTACCGGCACGCGCAGCGTGTTCGGCTGGCAGATGCGCTTCGACCTCAATGATGGCTTTCCGCTGGTCACCACCAAGAAGCTGCACCTGCGCTCGATCATCCATGAGCTGCTGTGGTTCCTGCAGGGCGACACCAACATCGGCTATCTCAAGGACCACCAGGTCCGCATCTGGGACGAATGGGCCGACGACAACGGCGATCTCGGCCCGGTCTACGGCAAGCAGTGGCGGCGCTGGACCGGCCCGGACGGCGTCGAGATCGACCAGATGCAATGGCTGGTGGACGAGATCAAGCGCAACCCGGATTCGCGCCGGCTGGTGATCAGCGCCTGGAATGTCGGCGAGCTGCCGCAGATGGCCTTGATGCCGTGCCACAGCCTGTTCCAGTTCTATGTGGTGAACGGCAAGCTCAGCTGCCAGCTGTATCAGCGCAGCGGCGACATCTTTCTCGGCGTGCCGTTCAATATCGCCAGCTATGCACTGCTGACGCATATGGTGGCGCAGGCCACCGGCCTGGGCGTGGGCGATTTCGTGCACACGCTGGGCGATGCGCATCTGTACTCGAATCACTTCGCGCAGGCACGCGAGCAGCTGACCCGCACCCCGCGCGCGCTGCCGCGCCTGCGCCTGAATCCCGCCGTCAACGACCTGTTCGCGTTCCGCTTCGAGGACATCGCCATCGAGGGTTACGACCCGCATCCGGCGATCAAGGCGCCGGTGGCGGTGTGACGAGCGAGTTGCGGCATGGTCCGCCGGCATCCACTTGAGACGACAGCACTGTGATGGCCAAGCATTCGATCAAGGCACGGGAAAAACTGGCTGATTCGCTGATGGCAATGCAGGCCAGCCTGTTGGTGAATCTCACGAGCATCCTGCTCATCGCACCGATCGGCTTTTTCGGTATTGCCTTGTACAAGGACGAACCCCTGCAGCTGACGAACCTCTTCGGCGGGCAGTCTTCGGCGGCGCTGGCGGTGATTGCCGTGTTGTACCTTGTGGCTTTCTGCCTTGGAATGATGGGCCGGCACGCCGCGATGAAAATCTACGACACGCTGTATCCGGACCGATGAAACTGACCCTGATCGTCGCCTTTGACCGCAGCAACGCCATCGGCCGCGACAACGAATTGCCGTGGAAGTTGCCGGACGATCTCAAGCGCTTCAAGGCGCTGACCGTGGGCAAGCCGATCCTGATGGGGCGCAAGACCGCGCAGTCGCTGGGGCGTGCCTTGCCGGGGCGATTGAACCTGGTGCTGACGCGTTCGGGGCAGGTGCCGTTCGCAGACATGCAGGCGGTGGCGTCGCTCGATGAGGCGATTGCGCAGGCCGAGGCGGCAGGTGCACCGGAGCTGTGCGTGATCGGCGGCGGCGAGGTCTATCGCCTGACCATGGAGCGTGCGGACCTGCTGGCTGTCACCGAGGTGGACACCACCGTGGAACGGGCCGACACCTACTTTCCACCGATCGACCCGGCCGTGTGGGAACCGGTGCAACGCGCGTCGCATGCGGCCGATGCGCGGCATGCCTTCGCATTCGATTACGTGGACTATCAGCGGCGCTGAGCTCACTTAGCAGCGCATGCACGATGGTGCTGCCGAGGGCATGCAGTCCGGCGGTTTCTAGACAGCGATGCAAATCGATGCGCTTGCGTGCCGAAAGGCCCAATGTGCAAGCCTGCCAGTCACGTGGCGGATGCAGGATCAGGCTGATTCGCAAGCGCCGAGGCATTACCCCGGCATGCTGCGGCAGTGCGCCGCCACGCGCGTTACTTAGTCCGCAGCGGCAGCGGGCGGGGCGGCACTGGAAGTGGCGGAGCCGGTGCCTGCGTTCGCATTGTCTCCGCCACCGCCACGCTGGCGTTGCCGGCGGCGCGGTGGCCGGCTGCGCTGTGCGGTCTTCGACGGCTGCGTGATCGGGATTCCCGGCACCTGCACCACGCGCAGTTCGTCGGTATCCAGCTGCAAGGCGGTGAGTTTGCCGCCCCATACCGCACCGGTATCGATGGCATGCACGCCCTGGGTGATGGTCAGCCCGAGTGCGGACCAATGCCCACAGACGATCTTGAGATCGCGCTCGACCCGGCCCGGTACTTCGAACCAGGGATACAGGCCCTGCGCCTGGGTACCCGGCGTGCCCTTGTCGTCGGTGGCAATGCGCCCGCGCGGGGTGCAATAGCGCATGCGCGTGAACAGGTTGATGATTGCGCGGCTGCGGTCGTACCCGCTCAGGCCCGGCGACCAGCCCGGCTGATCGCCGTACATGTTGCGCAGCAGTTTGCGATAGCCGCCGCCCTGCAGTTGCTGCTCGACCTCGCGCGCATGTTTCTCGGCCATCTGCGTGGTCCATTTCGGCGCCAGCCCGGCATGGATCATCATCCAGCCCAGTTCGCGGTCCACGTGCGCCAGCTTCTGCATCCGCAGCCAGTCGAGCAGCAGGTCGCGGTCCTCGGCCAGCACGATGCGCAGCAAATCCGGGTTGACCTTGCGCTGTTCCTCTTCCGAACGCGCGCCGATCGCCAGCAGCGACAGGTCATGGTTGCCCAGCACCACCACGCTGTGCGCGCGCAGCGAATGCACCAGGCGCAGCGTTTCCAGCGATTGACCGCCGCGGTTGACCAGGTCGCCACAGAACCACAGGGTGTCCTGCGCGGGGTCGAAGTTGATTTTTTCCAGCAGGCGCTGGGTGATGTCGTAACACCCCTGCAGGTCGCCAATTGCCCAGACGCTCATCGCGTGCGCTCCATCAGTCCAGCATCCATCAGTGCAGCGTCCTGGGTACGCTCAGCACGAAGGCGGCGATCGGGGCGGTGAATTCGGTGCCATCGTCGGCCACCATGTCGTAATGACCTTGCATCTGTCCCTGCTCGGTCTCCAGCAGCACGCCGGAGGTGTAACTGAACGCCTCGCCGGGACGCAGCCAGGGCTGTTCGCCGACCACGCCTTCGCCATCCACCCGTTCGGTGCGTCCGTTGGCGTCGGTGATCTGCCAATGGCGCGCGATCAGGCGCGCAGGCACGGCCCCCGCGTTCTGGATGCGGATGCTGTAGGCGAAGGCATAGCGGCCTTCGTCGGGGGTCGATTGATGGGCGAGGAAGCGGGGCGACACCTCGACCTCGACCCGGTAGCGCGGATCATCGTGCATGCGGAAAGTCTAAATAAAACCGTGTGGGAGCGGCGCTCAAGCTGACTCGACATTGGCCAGGCGGATGAAATCCGCGACCTCGAGTTGTTCGGCGCGAGCATCCGGACGCACCTGCGCGGCCTCGAAATGGGCAGGCTCGCAGACGTTGGACAAGGCATTGCGCAGGGTCTTGCGACGCTGGCCGAAACCGGCGCGCACCACGTCGGCAAAGCGCCGCCGATCCCTGATCTGCACCGTGGCCGGATCGCGCGGCACCAGCCGTACCACCGCCGAGTCCACCTTCGGCGGCGGCCGGAATGCGCCCGGCGGCACCACGAACAGTGCGGTGACCTCGCAATACGCCTGCAGCATCACGCTCAAGCGCCCGTACACCTTGCTGCCGGGTCCGGCGGCCATGCGGTCGACCACTTCCTTTTGCAGCATGAAGTGCATGTCGGCTACCGCACCGGCATGGTCCAGCGCGTGGAACAGGATTGGCGAGGAGATGTTGTAGGGCAGGTTGCCGACCAGCCGGATCGGCGTGCCATCGGCCAGTGCAGTGAAATCCACACTGAGCACATCGCGATGGATGATGCTCAGCGCGCCGATCGGTGCGGCGGCGTCGGTCAGTGGTGCGATCAGGTCGCGGTCGAATTCGATCACGGTCAGTGCGCCGTGCTTGCGCAGCAGCGGAAAGGTGATTGCGCCCTGACCAGGACCGATTTCGACCAGGTGCTGGCCGGCGCGCGGGTCCACTGCCTGCACGATGCGGTCGATGTAATACCGGTCGGCAAGAAAGTGCTGGCCAAGCGACTTCTTGGCCGGTGCGCTGAAAGAATGATTCATGTGCGCAGTTTAACGTGGCAGCGCCTGCACGCGGTGCCGGTTCTGCGCATCGCCGGCACGCCAGACGGGCTGCGTGCACGCGACGCCCCGTCGATCGGGCAATCAGGTCCCGCTCAGCCGCGTGCGGCCAGGCGCGCGCATAGCTCGGTCGCCGCCATCAGGCTGGACGGGTCGGCGATACCGCGCCCGGCCAGCTCCAGCGCGGTGCCGTGATCGACCGCCACGCGCGGATAGGGCAGGCCGAGCGTGATGTTGACCGCCTGCTCGAAGCCGCTGTACTTGAGCACCGGCAGGCCCTGGTCGTGATACATCGCCACCACCGCATCGAAGCCGCTGAGCTTCTGCGGCAGGAATGCAGTATCGGCCGGCAGCGGGCCGATCAGCTGCATGCCGCCGCCGCGCAGCTGCTCCAGTACCGGGATGATGACGTCCAGTTCCTCCCGGCCCAGGTGCCCATCTTCGCCGGCATGCGGATTGAGGCCCAGCACCGCGATGCGCGGGCGCTCCAGGCCGAAGTCGCGTCGCATCGCGGCGTCGGTGATGCGCAGGCAGCGCGTCACCGCGTCGGCAGTGATCGCATCGGCCACTGCGCGCAGCGGCAAATGGGTGGTCACCAGGGCGACACGCACGATGGCATTGGCCAGCATCATCACCACCGGGCAGCCCGCCTGCTCGGCCAGCAGCTCGGTGGTGCCGGTGTAGGGAATGCCGCCGGCATTGATCACTGCCTTGTGCACCGGGCCGGTGACGATGCCCTGCAGCTTGCCGGACAGGCAGTCGCCGGCAGCGCCACGCAGGCCGGCGATGACCGCCGCCGCATTGGCGGGGTCCGCGGTGCCAAAACGGGTCGGCACCGCCTGGGGGATCGGATGCAGCGGCAGGTCGCCGGGCGCGCGGGCGCGCTGGTCCGGATCGAGCAGCCGCACAGACAAAGACAGCGCCTTTGCGGCGCTGTGCAGGGTGTCCGGATCGGCGTAGGCGATCAGGTGGGCATCCGAGCGCGGCCGCTGGGCGAGCCGGACGCACAGTTCCGGCCCGATCCCGGCCGGCTCGCCTGGCACCAGCGCGAGCGACGGGAGCATCGAATCAGCGCGTCGGCTGTGCCGGCGGCGGCGTCGGTGCGGCAGGCGCTGCAGGGTCGGCTGGCTTGGCCGGAGCGGCACTGGCATCGCCGTCGGCGCGGTCGCCGGTGCGGAAGCTCACGTAGGCTTCGCCACGCAGTTCCTGCAGATAACGGTTGTACTCTTCTTCCAGCTTGCGGCGGCCGATCGTTTCACGGATCTGCGCACGCTGGCTTTCGGCGCTGACGTCGGTCTGACGGCTGCCCACGCGCTGCACGATGTGCCAACCCGCCTGGGTGCGGAACGGCTCGGACACCGCGCCGTCGGCCAGGCCTTCGACCTGCTTGCCGAAGTCCGGGCCGAATGCGTCGGCCGGGAACCAGCCCAGATCGCCCCCCTGGCCACGGCTGTTGGTGTCTTCGGACGACTCCTTCGCGGTGGCCTGGAAATCGGCGCCACCGACGATGCGCGCACGCAGCGTGTCGATCTTAGCCTTGGCCTGCGCTTCGGTCTGGCTGTCGTTGATGCGCACCAGGATGTGGCGTGCGTTGTATTCGGTGACCAGCTTCTTTTCGCCGCCGGCATTGGCGTCGCGCATTTCCACCAGCTTGAGCAACTGGAAACCGCTCGGGCCGCGCAACGGGCCGGCGACCTGACCAGGCTGCATGTCGCGGATCAGCTGGGCGAATGCGTTGGGGATCTCGTCCAGGCTGCGCCAGCCCAGGTCGCCGCCTTCCAGCGCGTTCGGGCTGTCGGAATACCGCACTGCCGCTGCCGAGAAGTCCAGCTCGCCCTTGTCGATCAATGCCTTCACGCCATCGACCTTTTTCTGGCCGGTGGCGATCTGATCGGCCGTCGCGCCTTCCGGCAGGCCGACCAGGATGTGCGCCAGGTGATATTGGCTGCCGGTGGTGGCCTGCTGCGCCAGCGCAGTGTCCACTTCACCTTCGCTCACGCTGATGCGGCTCTGCGCAAAGCTCTGACGCAGGCGCTGCACGATGATTTCGTCGCGCACCGAAGCACGGAAATCGCCATAGCCCATGCCGTCGGCCGCCAGTTTCTGGCGCAGGCCATCGACAGTGGTGCCGTTCTGCTGGGCGATGCTGGCGATTGCCCGGTTGAGTTCCTCGTCGCTGACACGGATACCGCTGCCATCGGCGCGCCCGACCTGCAATTTGACCAGGACCAGACGCTCCAGCACCTGGCGCTGCAGGACATCGTCCGGCGGCAGCTGGTTTTCCCGACCGGCGTACTGCGACTTGACGTTGCGTACGGCGCGATCGAGCTCGCTCTGCAGCACCACGTCTTCATCGACGATGGCGGCAATGCGATCCAGCGGCTGGGATTGCTGTGCCGAGGCCAACGGCGAGAGCGTGCTGGTGAGTACCAGCAGCGAGGCAAGAACAACAGAGAAAGGCTTGGTCATGGAATCAAGTTCGGATCGTAATCGTCCGGATTAGTCGTGGTATTGCTGGGCGGGACCAGGTACAGGTCGTCGCGGTAATAGCCGAGAATAGCACGGCGCAAAGTGCGGTCCGTGTTCTGCCCGAACGAGCTCAGGCCCTTCAGCACGAACTCCACCTGGATGGAGTTGTCCATCTCGCCATTGCGGTTGCGCACGAACCGGCGCACCAGCGCGCGCACCGCCAGGCAGCAGCTGTCCCACTGCACGCCACCGATGATTTCCAGTGGCTTGCGGTCCAGCAGCGAGTAGTAATAACGGCCGACCGCACTCCAGCTGGGGTTGATCGGGTACAGGAAGGAGAAGTCGGCCTGCTTGAGCTGGTCGCTGTCATCGATCAGGTTGCGACGGTAGCGATACGCCAGATTGATGATGCCGTCGTTGTTGAGCAGGTAGCGCGTACGCAGGCTGGCCAGATCTTCCTTGCGCGAATTCGGGTTCCATTGATAGGTGGCGCCCATCGACCAGCGGTCGTTGATCATGTAGTTGGCGTCGGCCACCCAGGCGGATTTGCCCTGCTCGATCGGCTGCTCGCTGCCGCCCGTGGCAGTGTTGGTGCTGTTGTTGATGGTGACCAGCGAGTCGTTGAAGTACAGGATCTGCCCCGCACTCAGCGACAGTTTCTCGCGGCCATCGTCCTGGCGCAGCCAGCGCGAGGTCACTGCCAGGGTCAGCTGGTTGGCATCGTTCTGACGGTCGGCGCCGGTGTAGCGTGAGTCGCGGAACAACTGCCCGTAGCTGAAGGTGAACGGGCGGGTATCGAAGACCGGCAGATCGTCCTGGTCGCGGTACGGCACGTACAGGTAGTACATGCGCGGTTCCAGCGTGTTGAGATAGTTGGTGCCGAATACCGAGGTCTCGCGGTCGAAATACAGACCGGCGTCCACCGATGCGATCGGCAGGCTGCGCGACGGAGAACGGTCGCCGGTCAGCGGCGCGGTGTTGGCCAGCGTCGAATCCAGCTGATACGCGGTGTAGCGCCATGCCACGGTCGGAGTGAAGAACCAGGCTGCGCCGGACAGCGGCATCGAGATATAGGGCTTGATGTCAAAGCGCGAACCGCTGCCGTATTCCTTGTTGCGGATGTTGGTGCGCACGTAATCATCGCCGTCGTCACCGTTGGTGTTCCCGTCGGTCGGAGGCCTGACAAAGTAAGAGTCGTCGTGGTTGAAACGCACCGCTTCGGCGTACACGCCGGCCTCGAAGATGCCGAATGGTTTGTCCCAGGTGAAATACGCGCGCGGCTGGCGGTTGTAGGGCAGTGCCTGCTCGTCCAGCGTGTAGTCGGTCAGCTGCCAGCGATCGGCCATCAGGCCGGCGGTCCAGGTTTCGCCGGTACCGTAGATGCCGACGGTGCTCTGCAGGCTGGAGGCCGAGCCCATGCCGTTCAGGCGGCTGGTGAAGTCTTCCACATAGCGGGTGTCGCTGACCCAGGAGATGCTGGCGCGCGCCTGCCAGTACTTGTTGACGTTGTGATAGCCGCTATAGAAGACGCTGCCGCGATCCTTGTCGCGCAACTTGTCGTTGGGCAGGTAGTTGCCGGTGATCTCGCCGCGACCGCCTTCATACAGGTAGCGGAACTCGGTGCCGAACATGAAACCGCGCTTGCTCATGTAGCGTGGCAGCAGGGTCGCGTCGTAGTTCGGCGCCAGGTTCAGGTAGATCGGCTGCAGGTAGTCGAAGCCATTGCGACCGGACAGGCCGAACTGCGGGAACAGCAGGCCGGTCTGGCGACGGTCGTCGATCGGGAACTTAAACCAGGGGAAGTACAGCACTGGCACCTTGCCGATCTGCAGCACGGCGTTGCGGGCGGTGCCGAAGCCTTCTTCGTTGTCGACGTCGATTTCCGGCGCGCGCACGCGCCAGATCGGCTGCGAGGGATCGCAGGTGGTATAGGTCGAGCGGTGCATCTGCCCGACCTGGCCCTGCAGGTCCACCGACTCGGCCGCGCCGTTGCCGCGCCGGTCCACCAGCTGGTACTGGATGTTGGTGACCTTGTGGGCGTCGGTGTCCTGATTGCCTTCGGCGCGGTCGGCGACCATGCGGAAGGAGGTGTCCTGGTAGCGGACATGGCCTTCGGCGATGTAGTTGCCGGTCTCGGTGTCCATGCGCAGGTTGTCGGCGCCCAGGAACTGGTCGCCGCGCTTGAGCGCCACATTGCCCTGGTACTGCGGGGTGGTGCTGGTGCCGGACAGCTGGTCGCCTTCGATGTCGGTCGGCAACTGCTGGCGCATCTCGGCGGCCTTGGCATCTGCGGCGGGCGCGCCGTCGAAGCCTGGCAGCGGATCCACGGCCGGGCACAGTCCCCAGTTCAACGGCTTGTCGGCAGCCATGGCCGGGAGGCAGATGGCGATGCTCAAAGGCAGGGGCAGCAGGCGGAGAACTCGGCGCACGCGTGATTCAACCAATAAAATGGCGACTAGCTTGCCGTATACCCCGCATAGGGGCAATGAAGAGCTCCCTGGTCGGGAGGGCGAGGTTCATCGCGATGGGGGGCGCGAGCAAGGCGCCGGTAGGGTTCAACGCAGCGCGGCCACGTGCGCCACGCTGCTTTCGCGCAAGGCCTGCAGGTCGTAGCCGCCTTCCAGCATGGACACCACCCGGCCACGGGCATGCCGCTCGGCCAGGGTGCGCAGCGCGCCGGTCAGCCAGGCGAAGTCGTCGGCATCGAGCATCAGATCGGCCAGCGGATCGCGCAGATGCGCATCGAAGCCGGCCGAGATCAGGATCAGCTGCGGGCGGAAGGCATCCACCAGCGGCAGCATCTCGTCTTCCCACACGTTGCGGAAGCGCAGCCCGTCGCTGCCTGGTTGCAGCAGCAGGTTGTGGATGTTGCCGATGCCGCGCTCGTAAACGCTGCCCGAGTGCGGATAGAGCCCGGACTGGTGGGTGCTGAGATACTGCACGCTCGGGTCGCGTTCGAAGATCGCCTGCGTGCCGTTGCCGTGGTGGACGTCGAAATCCACGATGCTGATCCGTTCCAGCCCATGCCGGTCGCGCGCGTGCGCGGCGGCCACGGCAATGTTGTTGAACAGGCAAAAGCCCATCGACACCTGCGCGGTGGCATGGTGCCCGGGTGGGCGCACGGCGCAGAAGGCGGTGCGGGTGGCGTCCTGCATCACCGCGTCCACCGCGGCGATGCCGGCCCCGGCCGCGCGCAACGCCGCCGCGCGCGAGCCGGGCGACATCACGGTGTCCACGTCGAGCCGGTGGTGGCCTTCGAAGGCGGTTTCCAGCACCGCGTCGACTTGTTCGCGCTCATGCACCCGGCACAGGTCGCCGAGCTTGGCCAGCGGCGCCTCGCGCCAGTCCAGGTCCGGGAACGCGTCGCGCAGTGCCTCCACCACCGCTTCCAGGCGGGCGGGGCTTTCGGGATGCTCGGGGCCGGCGTCGTGCCCGAGGCAGGCTGGATGGGTAAAGACCAACATGGGGCAAATCTAGCCTGTCCGCCGTGCCATGTGCAGGTCAGCCGCGCCGGCGGTCGTGCCGCCACAGCACTTCCTGCTGGCCATCGGCGCGCGCCAGCACGCGCGCCAGCACGAACAGCAGGTCGGACAGCCGGTTCAGGTAACCGATCGCCTCGCTGCGCACGGTCTCCTGGCGCGACAGCGCAACGGTCTCGCGCTCGGCCCGGCGCACGATGGTGCGGGCCAGGTGGCAGCGCGCAGCGGCCTCGCCCCCGGCCGGCAGGATGAACTCCTTCAGCGGGGGCAGCGTGTCGTTGAAAAGGTCCAGCTGGCGCTCCAGTGCATCGATATCGGCGCTATCGATGGCGGCATGGCCGGGGATGCACAGCTCGCCGCCCAGATCGAACAACTGGTGCTGGATGGTGGTCAGCAGCCCGGCGATCGGTTCCGGCACGCCGGGGGCAGCCAGCAGCACGCCGATGGCCGAATTGGCCTCGTCCACGGTGCCGTAGGCGTTGACCCGCAGCGCATCCTTGCCGGTACGGCTGCCGTCGCCCAGCCCGGTGCTGCCGTCGTCGCCGGTGCGCGTGTAGATCCGTGACAGCCGGTTGCCCATCTCAGCCGGCCTGGGTCTGGCCGGGCGCGCTGGTCAGGCGCTCGGCGGCCACCTGGATCGCCGCGGCTGCGGCAACATACAGCGCGGCGCTGCGCAGATACGGCCCCAGCCAGTCGGTGTAGTTCTTGAACCAGCCGGTCACGGTCGGCTCGGCCACGCTGGCACTGATCCAGTAGAAGCTGCCCTGGGCGATCAACTGGCACAGCGCCACCGAGAGCAACAGCGCCGGCGCCAGCCGGGCCAGCGCGGTCCACTGCGCGCCGTGGTACTGCCGACGCAGCCACATGCCGCCGGCCCACAGCGCGAAATACGCCGGGATCAGGCACCAGTACGCCGGCGAGACGCAGTAGTGCTGCCAGAAGCTCAGGTCCTGGCTGGTGATCACCAGCCAATCCACCGCCACTGCCAGCAGCATCAGCAGCGGGAACGCCAGCCTGGTGCGCGCGGCCAGATGGAAGCCGCCGATGAAGAACACCGCCCAGGACGCGTCGGGGATCGGCGCGAAGTGATTGATCCGCGTGGCCGCCATCAGGACGGCAAGCAGACTCAAAACCAGGGTGTCGTGCGAGCGAGGAGTCATGCGCGGAGGTGGCCGGATCACAGGCTGGCGAGTGTAGCGTGGAACCCGGCACGCCCGCGCCATTGGCGGCCTTGCGGTGGCGCACCTCGCCGCCCCCGTTGCTGGACACGGCGGACGCAAATCGGTGGGTGCCCGGATGCGTCCTGCACCGGCCAGGGCCGGCAGCGCTCCCTGCGCGAGCAGCCGGCCGCGTCAGACCAGCTAGGGCGCGGCAAGCTGTCCCACCCGCTCGCGGCAACGGGTCATGGGCGAAGGCTTATCATGTGGCAATGACACATCCACATGACGTTCTGATCGTCGGCGGCGGCCTGGTCGGCTCCAGCCTGGCGATTGCGCTGGACCGCATCGGCCTGGATGTCGGGCTGGTGGAAGCCACCCCGGCCGGCACGCCGCCAGCGGTGTTCGACCAGCGCAACCTGAGTTTTGCCGCCGCCACCGTCAATGCGCTGAGCGTGCTGGGGGTGATGGCCAAGCTGCGCAGCGCCCCCGGGCCGATCCGGCGCATCCACGTCAGCCGGGCCGGCGACTTCGGCCGTGTGCAGCTGGATGCGGCCGATTACGGCCGCGACAGCTTCGGCCAGGTGGTGGTGGCGCGCGATTTCGGCGAGGCATTGGCGGCACGCCTGGACGAGCTGACCCGGTTGCGTCGCTATCGCCCGGCACGCTGCATCGGGGTCGAGCCGGTGCAGGACGGTCTGCGCGCGCTGCGGATTGCCACCGCCGATGGCGAGCAGCGCGTGCAGGCCCGGCTGGTGGTGGGCGCCGACGGCACCCATAGCGCAGTGCGCGAGCTGCTGCATATCGGCAGCGATGCGCACGACTTCCTGCAGACCTTGTTCGTGGCGCGGGTGCGTGCCTCCCGCCCACCGGATGGCACCGCCTGGGAGCGCTTCGGCGAGCACGGGCCGACTGCGCTGTTGCCGCGCGGCGATCGCCACTACGGCGCGATCCACTGCGTGGCGCGCGCCGAGGCCGAGGCGGTGGCCGCGCTCGACGAGACCGGATGGCTGGCCAGGTTGCAGCGGGCGGCTGGATGGCGCGCCGGGCGCTTTGTCGCCAGCGGCGAGCGCAGCGCGTACCCGCTGGTGCAGGTGCTGGCCAACGAGTTGGTCGCCGAGCGCGTGGTGCTGCTCGGCAACGCCGCGCAGACGCTGCATCCGATCGGCGCGCAAGGCTTCAACCTCGGCTTGCGCGATGCACTGACGCTGGCCGAATTGATCGAGCACGATCGCAGCGATGCCGGGGCCGGCGCGTTGCTGGCCGGTTACCTGGCACGCCGACGCGTGGACCGCGAGCAGACCATCGGGTTCTCCAGCGGGCTGGCGCGGCTTACCGGCAATCCGGCGCCGTTGCTGCGGCCGTTGCGCAGCCTCGGCCTGCTCGCCACTTCGCAGGCGGCGCCGCTGCAGTCGATGCTGGTCGGCGGGGCGATGGGTTTCCGGGGCGATGTGCCGCAGTTGTGCAGGGGCGTCGCATGAGCCGTCGTGGTAATCGTGATGCCTTGATCGTTGGCGGTGGCGTGGTCGGTGCCGCCTGCGCGCTGGCGCTGGCCGATGCCGGCCTGAGCGTGGCCCTGGTCGAAGGCCGCGAGCCCGCGCGTTGGCGGGCCGATCAGCCCGATCTGCGCGTCTATGCCTTTGCCGCCGACAATGCCGCATTGCTCGACAGCCTGGGCGTCTGGGCCTTGGTGCGCGCTGCCCGCGTGCAGCCGTACCGGCGCATGCGGGTCTGGGATGCGGCCGGTGGTGGCGAGCTGAGCTTCGATGCCGACACCCTGGGCCGCGAACAACTCGGCTGGATCATCGAACACGCGGTGCTGGTCGATCGCCTGTGGGCCGCCGTGCATGCGGCCGGCATCGAGGTGCATTGCCCGGCACGCGTGGTCGAGCTGGAGCAGGATGCACACAGCGTGCGCCTGCGCCTGGACGATGGCAGCCGCCTGGAAGCGGCGCTGGCCATCGCTGCCGATGGCGCCGCATCGACCTTGCGCGAGCTCGCCGGTCTGCCGGTGTCGCGGCATGCCTACGCGCAGCGCGGCGTGGTCGCCTTCGTGGAGACCGAACAGCCGCATCAGGCCACTGCCTGGCAGCGTTTCCTGACCACCGGCCCGCTGGCATTCCTGCCGTTCGCCGATAGCCGCAGTTCGATCGTATGGACCTTGCCGGATGCCGAGGCCGCGCGCGTGCTGGCGCTGGACGATGCTGACTTCTCGCGCGAGCTGACCCAGGCCTTCGCGGCGCGGCTGGGGCAGGTGCGTGTGGTCTCCGCGCGCACGGCGTTTCCGCTGCAACGGCAACTCGTGGAGCAATACGTCAGCGGCCGCGTGCTGACCTTGGGCGACGCCGCGCATGTGGTGCATCCGCTGGCCGGGCAGGGCGTCAATCTGGGCCTGCGCGATGTCGCTGCGTTGCGCGATGAGGTGCGCAATGCGCTGGCAAGGCGTGCGGACTGGGCCGCCCCGCATCGGCTGCAGCGCTGGGCGCGCACCCGGCGTAGCGAGAACACCGTGGCCGCCTATGGCTTCGATGCGATCAACACGGTGTTCTCCAACGACGACATGCACCTGACCCTGTTGCGCGGGTCGGTGCTCGGGCTGGCCGGCACGTTGCCGCCGCTGGTCGATGTGCTGTGGAAGCGCGCCTCCGGCAGCGCGTGATCGCCTGACGGCCGACGCGCATGGCGTCGGTCATGTGTTGGTATGTCGATACGCTTATAGCGCGGGCAGCATGTTCCATACGACGGGCGCAGCCGGCGTGGCTACAGTCGAGCCATGTCATCTTCCACCACCCGTTCGTCCAAGCCCGGCCTGCTGCTGCTCTGCGGCCTGCTCTGCGACGCCAGCATCTGGCAGCCGCAACGCGCGGCGCTGAGCGATCTGGCCGAGGTGCAGGTGCTGGACTTCGCCGGCTTCGACAGCATCGTGCAGATGGCAGCACACGTATTGGCCGTCGCTCCGCCGCAGTTCGCGGTGGCGGGCCATTCGATGGGCGGGCGGGTAGCGCTGGAAAT
Source organism: Xanthomonas sp. WHRI 8393 (assembly GCF_040203315.1). Classification (NCBI taxonomy): domain Bacteria; kingdom Pseudomonadati; phylum Pseudomonadota; class Gammaproteobacteria; order Lysobacterales; family Lysobacteraceae; genus Xanthomonas; species Xanthomonas sp. WHRI 8393. The sequence continues at coordinate 1,132,695 of NZ_JBEGGL010000001.1, forward strand.
CGTGCGCCAGGCGCCGCAACGCGTGCAGCGCCTGGCCTTGCTGGACACCGGTATTGCGCCACGCCGCGACGGCGAGCGTGAGCAGCGCGCGGCGCTGGTGCGGCTTGCGCAGACGCAAGGCATGCAGGCGCTGGCACGGCAATGGCTGCCGCCGATGCTGCATCCGGACCGGCACGCCGATGCCGGGCTGATGAACCCACTGATGGCCATGGTGCAGCGGCATAGCGTGCAGACCTACGCCGGCCAGATCGAAGCCTTGCTGGAGCGCCCCGATGCCGCGCCGGTGCTGGCGCAGATCCGCTGCCCGACCTTGCTGGGCGTGGGTCGGCAGGACGTCTGGAGCCCCTTGGCCCAGCACCAGCAGATGGCGCGGCAGATCCCGCACGCACGGCTGGTGGTCTTCGAAAACAGCGGGCATATGGCGCCGCTGGAAGCGCCCGCGGCCGTCAGTGCAGCAATGCGCGACTGGCTGCAGGACGCGTGATGGCGGCCCGGTCCGGCCGGCGGCGCGTGCGCTGCCGTCGCTGACCAGGCGTGTCGGTTTTTTCAGCAACACCCCGAGGAGGCTGCATGCCCGACGATGCATCGATCATCATTGCCTGCGAGCAGGCGATTCGCCAATTCGCACTGCTCAACGATCGTCACGATCACGACGGGCTCGCCGCATTGTTCACTGCCGACGGCGTGTTCGCCCGCCCCAGTGCGCCGGAGCTGCCGGTGCACGGGCGCGAGGCGATTCTGCAATCGTTCCGCGCCCGCCCGCCGCGGACGACCTGTCACCTGATGCTCAACACCCTGGTCAGCATCCAGTCGCCGACCCTGGCGCATGCGCACAGCAAGGTCCTGCTCTACACCGCTGCAGACACCTCGACGGCGCCGCCCTGGACGGCTCAATCGCCTGCGTTGCTCGGCAGTTTCGACGACGTGCTGGTACTGGAGCAGGGGCGCTGGTTGTTCAAGCAGCGGCTTGGAGCCTTGCTGATGCGCATCGGCGCTGACTGATCGCTGCCTCTAACCCATTCAACGACGCACAGACGGCGCGTTCGCCGCCGCCGCGTACCGCAGCACCGCTTTCCTCCCCCACGTCGCGCCGCAGTCATCCATCCATCCCATTGGAGAATCGCCTAGTGGAACGCGTGAGCTCATCTGCCCGTTGTGCCGTTGCACCGCCACGGTTGCCGTCGTACCGGCGCCGTGTCCTGACCTTGCTGACACTGCTGGGCGCCGGCGTGCCCGTTGCGGCATCCGCACAAGCGGTGCCGGAAACCGCTGCACCGCCGCAGGGCATCAACCTGGGCGGGACGAGTTTTCTCGATGGCTTCGGCTCCTCGACGCCGGGCTGGACGGTGATCGAGTATCTACGCCACTACGACTTCGACGCGATCAAGGACGCGCGCGGCGACGATTCGGCTGCCTTCCGCGATCCCAAGGTCGGTGTCAGCGTCCTGCTGACCCAGCTGATCTACGTCACGCCCTATCGGTGGAAGCGCGCGTCGCTGAGCCTCAATGCGATCGTGCCGCTGGTCAATTACGACATGTCCTTCGCCGCAGACAGCCCCGTGCAGTTGCGCGGCAACGGATTCGGGATGGGCGACATTTCCTTCGGCCCGGCGCTGCAGATCGACCCGGTGATGCGCAACGGACGAGTCCTGTTCTTCCAGCGCTTCGCAATCGATGCGTTCGCTCCGGTGGGCAAGTTCGATCGCGATGTCGCGATCAACCAGAGCACCGGATTCTGGTCGGTGGCGCCGCATTGGGCGTTCACCGTGCAGCCCAGCGACAACTGGGAGATCAGCATGCGGCTGAACTATCTCTACAATTTCCGCACCGATCGCGCCGGCGGCGTACCGCCGATGCCGGGATTCCGTTTTCGCAATGGTCAGGCCGGCGATGTGCTGTGGGCCAACCTGGCCAGCTCGGTCAAGGTCAGCGAGCAACTGCGCCTGGGCATCAACGGGTATTACCTGCAGCAGCTGAAGGACAACCGCACCAACGGGCAGCGTGTGCCGGACAGCAAACGCATGCAGTTCTATCTCGGGCCGGGGCTGTCCTGGCGGCTGGATGCCAACAACCTGCTGAATTTCAATGTCTATCTGCCGGTAGAGGTGAAGAACTCGGTGGCCGGCACCAGCGTCAACCTGATGTTCGTGCATTCCCTTTGACGTGGAAGCACGCACATATCCGCAGCATGCACGCCGGCGCGTCTGCGTGCATGCTGCGGCGCAGACGGATGCAGCACGCTGCTGCAGGCAACGCTGCATGCAGCGCAAGCCCGGGTAATCCTACGTTCGAGTTGTGAGCTATGCAGGCTGCTGCGCCAGACCAGGCCTCGCCAGTGCACGCTGTCCGCGCCAAACCCGTGCGCGCGTCAGATGCCCATGCTGTGGCGCTGGGTATTGGCATGCTCGCGGAACAACAGCTCGGCACGCGCGCCATCGCGTTGTTCGATGGCCGAGACGATGGCGCCGTGCTGCCGATGTCCGTAGTACAGATCGTCGTAGGCCAGGGTGGGCGAGCGTTGGCCGAACACCACATTGACCGGGCTGACGAAGGGCACCACGGTGCACCGGTCCACGGTCTCGGTCAGGATCGGCTTGTTGGCGGCCACCACGATGGCACGGTGGAAGCGGGCATTCATCGCGCCATAGGCCTGCTCGTCGTCGGCATCCAGGCTGCGCGAGGCCAGGATCCGGTCGCCTTCGCCCAGACAGGCATGCAGCGTGGCCAGCAACGCAGCCGAGGCGCCCTGTTCGGCGACGGCGCGTGCGGCCATGCCTTCCATCAGGGCGCGCACCGCCAGGGCGTCCAGGCTTTCCTGCTGGCTGAAACGTCGCACCGCATAGCCGCGGTTGCCGGCCTGCACCAGCAGGCCTTCCTGGCACAGCGCCGGCAGGGCCTGACGGATGGGGGTGCGCGAGATGGCCAGTCGTTCGGCCAGCGCGGCTTCGGTGATGCGCTCACCGGGGGCGAAGGTGCCGCACAGGATCAGTTCGCGTAGCTGCTGGACCGCTTGCAATCGGTGGTTGTTCGCCATTGGCTCCATTCTCTCGCGCCGTACCGCAGCGCACGTTCCTTCGACGGGGAAAACTCGCAAAACCGGTATAAAAACCTTGCAGATGAGAGCGCTTGGTGGCACTTTGGATCCCAAGGATACCGTTTTGGCGGTCCGGAGTGGCTGGTCGGCGTTGTTGGGATCCCATGGCGGGACGGATTTCGACTCAATCAATGGTGCGCACCCGGCCAGGGAAAGTGGCCGGCGTGCATCGCAGGAGTGCAGCATGGCAAGCATCATCGGCGGCATCGGAACCTCGCACGTTCCCACCATCGGGGTGGCCTACGACAAGGGCAAACAGCAGGATCCGTTGTGGAAGCCGTTGTTCGACGGCTACACGCCGGTGGCTGCCTGGTTGGCCGAACAGCAGGCAGACGTGCTGGTGTTCTTCTACAACGACCATTGCACGACGTTCTTCTTCGACCTGTATCCGACCTTCGCCCTGGGCATCGGTGAGCGCTTCCCGGTGGCCGACGAAGGCGCAGGGCTGCGCAACCTGCCGCCGATCCGGGGCGATGTGCAATTGCAGGCGCATATCGCCGAATGTCTGGTCAACGACGAGTTCGATCTGACTGTCTTTCAAGACAAGCCGATCGACCACGGCTGCGCGGCGCCGCTGCCGTTGCTGTGGCCGCACGTGCCGGACTGGCCGGGCACGGTGGTGCCGATCGCGATCAACGTGCTGCAGTACCCGCTGCCGACCGCGCGCCGCTGCTACCGCCTGGGCCAAGCGGTGCGGCGGGCGATCGAATCCTATCCGGAGGATCTCAGGGTGGTGGTGGTGGGCACCGGCGGGCTGTCGCATCAGATCCACGGCGAGCGCACCGGTTTCAACAACACCGACTGGGACATGGAATTTCTGGACCGCTTCCAGCATGCGCCGGAAACGCTGACCGATCTCACCCACACCGATTACGTGCGCCTGGGCGGCGCCGAAAGCGTGGAGCAGATCATGTGGCTGGCGATGCGTGGCGCGCTGGGCGGGCCGATCCGCAAGCTGCATCAGAACTACTACCTGATGACCACCACCGCGATGACGGTGGTGCTGTACGAGCCGGGCGTCGAAGCCGCTGACGCGCCGTCTTCGGCGCAGTTGCTCGCGCAGGCCACACCTACCGCGAATGCTGCATGAGGGCCGGCCGATGAATCCGCAAGTACAGGGCATGGAGCAGATCGGCGGCACTTACCTGTTCGATCTGCGCACCAGCAACCGCGCGTTGCGCATCAACCGATTCTTCTGGCATATGATCCGCGCCCCATGGCGCGATCGCTTTCTTGAAGATTCCGAAACCCTGATGCAGGAAGCCGGCCTCACCGAGCATGAAAAGGCGCTGATCCGTGCACGCGACTGGCTCGGGCTGGTGCAGTACGGCGCCAATTTCTTCGTCATCGAAAAATTTGCCCGCGTGGTGCGCATGACCAATCTGCAGGTCTACGCCATCATGCGTGGCGAATCCTTCGAAGATTTCATGCAGACCCGGCGTGTACCCGATGCACGCTGAGCTGCAGGCGGCGGCCTGGTGCCGTCCCGCCGCATTCCCCGACTTCCCAACGTAAGGTCTACCCCCATGACCATGTCCTCCGTGTTCTTCGAACACCGCATCAAGGTCCGGCATCTACGTGTCATCGAGGCGCTGGACCGGCAGAAAAGCCTGCTCCGCGCCTCACGCGTGTTGAACGTCACCCAGCCCGCATTGACGCGTGCCCTGCAGGAGATCGAAGAGATCGTCGGCGCGCCGCTGTTCGAGCGCCATTCGCGCGGCGTGCGCCCCAATGCCATGGGCGAGGTGCTGGTACAGACCGCGCATGTCGTGCTCGGCCAGTTGCGCCGCGCGCAGGACACCTTCGAGGGGCTGCTGCAGGACGACGCGCTCACCATCACCGTGGGCGCGTTGCCGGTCGCTGCCAGCGGCCTGTTGCCGGCCGTGCTGGCCGCCTTGTATCGCGCCGAACCCACGCTGCGGGTACGCCTGCTGCACGGACGCACCGACGAACTGCTGCCCAAGCTGGCCGGTAACGAGATCGACCTGGTGGTGGGCCGGCTGTATCCGCTGGCCCGCTACGACGCGTTGATCCGCAAGGTGCTGTACCAGGATCCGATCGCGCTGGTGGCGCGCAGCGATCACCCCCTGTTTGCCAATGGCCAGGTGCGCATCGCCGAAGCCGCTGCGTATCGCCAGGTGTTGCCGACGCTGAGTCAGCACGTCGAACGCGACGTGGCGCAGGTGATGCGCGAGCACGGGCTGGCCACGCGCGATCAGCTGCGTTCCAGTTCGGCCAGCTTCACCCGCGAGATCCTGCTCGGCACCGACAGCATCGCGGTGATGCCGAGCATGATGGTGGCCGGGGATATCGCACGCGGCGAGCTGCGCGCCTTCCAGCTGCAGCAGCCGTCGCAGGCGCGCGCAGGCGGGGTGATCTATCGCGATGGCAGTGCCATCCACAAGCCCGGCGTGCGCCTGTTGATGCGCGAACTGGAACACCAGTTGGCGGTCATGGCCGAGCAGGGAGCGGTGTGGGTGGACGACCAGATCAGCGAGGACAACCTGTTGCTGGGCGAGTCCGCCTGATCGATTGAGCGCGGCATGCGCGGCGCAAGCCGCTGCCGTGTGGCGATGGCGCTGGAGTGCGGCATGCACGCAATGGGCAGCTCAGGCTGCCCGTTGTGCTGTCTGACATCGGCCGCTGCCGTGTCGCTGGTGTGGCGGGGCAGCAGCCTGCGCGTCACTGCCGGCCGCTCGCGGCGCAATCCACATCCGGGCGCATCACGCTTCGGTAGCCAGCGCATCTTTCAGGCGCGCCTTCTGCAGCTTGCCGGTCGCGGTGCGCGGCAGCGCCTCGACCACGCGCAGGTGTTTGGGCACCTTGTATTTGGCCAGCCGTTCGATCAGATAGGCGCGGATCTGCTCCAGATCCGGCGTCTCGTCGGCCGGCACGATCGCCAGGTAGCCCACCTCTCCCCACTGCGGGTCGGCGATCCCCACCACTGCGCATTCGCGCACCTGCGGGTGATCGGCAAGCAGCGCTTCGATCTCGGCCGGGTACACGTTCTCGCCGCCGGAAATGAACATGTCCTTCTTGCGATCGACGACCCAGAAGAACCCGTCGGCATCGCGCCGCACGATGTCGCCGGTGCGGAACCAGCCGTGCTCGTCGAGCGCAGCGGCGCTTGCCTGCGGGTCGCGCCAGTAGCCGGGGCTGAGGTTGGCGCCGCGCAACAACAGCTCGCCGGGCACGCCGACCGGGCAGTCGTTGCCATCGCCATCGACCACGCGCGTCTGCACCGCAGGGGTCGAAATGCCGACCGCGCCCAGCTTGTCGCGGATCACCGCGCAGTCCACCGACATGCCGAACACCGTGCCGGCCTCGCTCATGCCGAAGCCGCTGACCATCGGCACACCGTCGTCCAGCCAGCCGAGCAGGTCATCGCTGGCATGCGGCGCGCCGCCGCTGACCAGCGCGGTGAGATGCCGCAGCGACGCCGCGTCGAAACCGGGCTGGCTGCGGAAGGCCTGCATCATCTGCGGCACGCCGACGTAATGGGTGATGCCCAGCGACTGGTCGCTCAGCCAGGCCAGCGTGCGCCTGGGCTCGAAGCCGTTGGAGACCTGGATCGAGCCGCCCACCGCCAACACCGGGCGCACGTTGGTAGCCAGGCCGATGATGTGGAACATCGGCGCTTCGCACAGGAAACTGCTGCCGGCATCCACGCGCGTGGTGACGCCGAAGTTGTGCGCCACCTGCTGCAGGTTCTGCTCGCTCAGCATCACGCCTTTGGGCTGGCCGGAGGTGCCCGAGGTAAACAGGATCAGGCTGATGCGCTCGGGTGGAATCGACCCGGTGTCCGCCGGTTCGAGCGTGTTCGCCGCATCGACGAAGTCGGCCAGCGAGGCGACATCGGCGCGCCCTGCCGCAACGTCGTCGCCCAACAGCAGGCGTGGCTCGGCGCGCTGCAGCAATGCATCCAGTTCGGCCGTGCTCAGCCGCCAGTTCAGCGGCACATAAATCGCGCCGACGCGTCCGCAGGCGAAATGCAGCGCCACCTGCCAGACCGAATTGCGCGCCAGCACGGCGAGCCGTTCGCCATCGATGCAGCCGCGCGCCTGCAGCAAGGCGGCCAGACGGCCGATCAAGACATCCAGTTCTGCGTACGTCCATTGCCGGTCCTGCAGCAGGTCGCGGGCGGCAAGCCGGTGTGGGGTAAGGCGGGCGTGGAAGGAGATCGAGTCGGTCGGCATGGTCATGGCGCTGTCTTCCGAATGCAGATTGGGGGAGTGACTGGCGTGAGTGCGACGGCTGCGGCTGAAGGTTGACGCCTGCGCCAGGACACCTGGCGAACGTTCACCAGAAAGTGCGGACACACCGCAGGAACCGATGGACAGGCAGTGCCTGTCGCATCGCGTTGCGACCGCGCTCTGGTGATTGCGCGGTCGGTGGGCTGAAGGGCCTAATTGAGGTAGATGGTTTTGGTTTCTAGGAAGGCGTGCAGCCCTTCGATGCCGCCTTCGCGGCCGATCCCGGAATGCTTGACCCCGCCGAACGGCATGTCGAAGTCCACCCACATGCCATTGATCGAATGACTGCCGCTACGCACGCGGCGGGCGATGCGGTAGGCGCGATCGGGATCCTCGCTGTAGACCGTGCCGTGCAAGCCGAAGTCGCTGGCATTGACCTTGGCGATCAGGTCGGCCTCGTCGTGGTAGTCGATGAAGCTCACCACCGGGCCGAAGATCTCTTCGCGGGCGATGGTCATGTCCGGCGTCACCTCGGCAAACACCGTCGGCTCGATGAAGAAGCCGCGCGGCAGATGCTTTGGCCGGCCGCCGCCCATGACCAGGCGTGCGCCCTCGGCGCTGCCTTGTGCGATGTAGGACTGCACGCGCTCGAGCTGGCGGCCAAGCGCCAGCGGGCCCATGCCGGTCTCTGCTGCGAACGGGTCGCCCAGCTTGAGCGCGCCAACGGCCGCGCAGTACGCCTGTAGGATCTGGTCGCGTCGCTGCGCCGGCACCAGCACGCGGGTGAGCGCGAAGCACACCTGGCCGGTGATCGGCATCGAGTAGGGCACCAGGCTGGGCAGCAGCTTGGCGATGTCTGCATCGTCCAGCACGATCGCGGCCGACTTGCCGCCCAGCTCCAGCCCGACCCGCGCCAGGCGCTCGGCGCAGGCCACCCCGATCAGCCGCCCCGCCTGGGTGGAGCCGGTGAAACTCACCTTGTCCACCTGCGGATGGCGGATCAGCTGTTCGCCGACCTCGCGACCGCCCGGCAGCAGATTGAACACGCCATCGGGTACGCCGGCGGCGCTGATGCATTCGGCCAGGATGTAGGCGTCGATCGGCGTTTCCGGCGAGGGTTTAGCCACCACCGTGCAACCGGCCGCCAGGGCCGCAGCGACCTTGTAGCAGAGCAACACCAGCGGTGCGTTCCAGGGAGTGATCGTGGCGACCACGCCCACCGGCTCCTGCACGATATGCACGCGGCCGCCGTTGGCACGTGCACGCGGCTCCACGAATGGGTGGGTTGCGATCAGGTCGCCGTAATAGTCGAACAGGCCGGGTGCCTGCTGCGAGGCGCGGTGACTGAAGCCGATGGTGGCGCCGACCTGTCCGGTCCAGGCTTCGGCCAGCTCCGGCAGGCGCGCACGCAGCTGTGCGGCCACGCGCTTGAGCACGACGCCACGCTCTTGCGGCGATAGCTGCGGCCAGGGGCCGCTGTCGAACGCGGCACGCGCGGCGGCGATGGCCGCCTCGGTGTCCGCCGGCGAGGGCTCGGTGTAGCGCAGCAGGCGTTGTTCGGTGTGCGGGGCAATCACATCGACGTCGCGATCGCCGCTGCTTGCGCGCCATTGGCCGTCGATGAACAGGCCCAACGGCCCACGCGCGGCGATTCCGCGCAGGGTTGCGGACAAGGCTTCCATACTCCCTCCTCGGTGCAGAAAACCACTGGCAGCGCCAGCGATGCATGTGGTGCACGCATCGCTTCAGGCGCCGTAGGACGTGCTCAGGCGCTGTTTTTGGTCAGGTCGTATTCGCCCAGGCCGGGCTTGTAGCTCTTCTCGTCGATGAACTGACGAATGCCTTCCTTGCGGGCGTTGTTGTCGAACGAATTGGCTGCTTCCTGCATGCGCACCAGGTAATCTTCGGCTTCGTCGTAGGTCATGGTGCCGACGCGGCGCACTGCGTCCTTTGCATACTTCAGCGCGACCGGGTTCTTCCTGAGCAGCAGCTCGGCCACCTCGCGCGTGCGCGCTTCCAGCCGTTCCAGCGGCACGCTTTCGTTGACCAGGCGCCATTCGGCGGCCTTCTTGCCGTCGACCATCTCGCCGGTCAGCGTCATCCACATCGCATCGCGCATGGACAGCAGTTCCACCGCGACCTTGGTGACGCCGCCGCCGGGCAGGATGCCCCAGTTGATTTCCGACAGGCCGAACTGCGCCTCATCGGCGGCGATCGCCAGATCGCAGGCGAACAACGGCCCGAAGCCGCCACCGAAACACCAGCCGTTGACCATCGCGATGGTGGGTTTTTGGTACCAGCGCAGGCGGCGGAACCAGCCGTAGGATTCGCGCTGCGAGCGACGTACACCGCGCAGGCCCTGGGCCTCGGTCTCGCGGAAATATTCCTTCAGGTCCATGCCGGCCGACCAGGCGGTGCCTTCGCCACCGAGTACCAGCACGCCGACGTTGTCGTCGAATTCCAGCTCGTCCAGCACGTCCATCATGCGGCGGTTGAGCGCCGGGCTCATCGCATTGCGTTTGTCGGGGCGTGCGAACTTCACCCAGGCAATGCGGTTTTCGATGCGGACCGATACCACGTCATGCTCGTTCAAGCGGCGTCTCCTTCGAGTCGGTACAGAGTGGAAATCACAGTTCTTCGGCGAGCGCGGCGTCCGGCACGTTTGCCCGTTCCAACGTGGCGCTGGCGTTCAACTTGCAGAGCAGGCGCAACAAGGTCTGCTGCTCGCTGGCCTGCAGGCCGGTACAGGTGCGCGCGACCGCCCGCGCCAGGCAGCCCTGGGCGGTGCCGAGCGTGCGCTCGCCAAGCGGGGTGAGGTACAGGCCCTTGCTGCGTCGGTCGCGGCCGGCCAGGCGCTCGATCAGGCCCTGCTCGGCCAGTGCGTTGGCGATCTTCATGCCGGCAGCGCGATTGACCAGCAGGCGGTTGCCCAGTTCGGTCTGGTCGCAGCCGGGCTGGTCGCGGATGTGGATCAAGGCGGTGACGCGCGCCGGGGTCAGATGCAGTTCGGCCAGTTCCTGGCGCGCGGCGTGGCTGGAGGCCAGGGTCGCCAGTTGCAATTGATAGCCAAGGTCTGCGGCAAGGGCCAGGCGAGCGCTCATCGATCCATCCAAATTGTATCCGTTAAATACAATCTAGCCGACCGAAGCGGGCACTGCAAGAGGTTGTGGCGGTCATAAACGAAGGGCCGTGCGCGCCTGCGTAGCGCGGACGCGCGCGGCCCTGTTTGCGATGCTGCCGAATGCCTTACTGGATCAGCCAGCCGGCCAGCTGTTCGCGGCTCAGGTGGCCGCTGTGCTGGGTGTCGAGCGCGTCGAATTCATCGGCCAGTGCCGGGTTGGCCTGTGCCTCGGCGCGGCTGATGCTGCCGTCGCCATCGGTATCCATGGCCTGGAAGTCGATGCGGTAGCTGCCGACCACGCTGTTGGGCTGGATCGAGCGCACGATCACGCTGGACTCGCCGCGCGGGCGCTCCAGCTGGGCCTGATGGGTGACCTCGCCGCTGGACAGCGGCTGGGTGCGAATCACATTGGGCACATCGATCAGCGGCATGCTGCTGGCCGGCGTTGGCGCCTGTTGCGCGAGCGCGTGGCCGCCGAGTAGCAGCAATACGGAAAACGAAACGGTACGAACGGTGGTCATCAGATCCCCCTGATGTGGAACAGCCCGCAAGCATAGAGGCTGTCGGGCGTCCTGAGGTGTGCAACGTGCGCTCGATGTCTGACGACAGTGCCTGCATGCACTAGCTGACGGTGCGGCGTGCGCGATGCGGCATCGGCAACCGGGATGGGATCCGGAGCCAATGGCTGCATCGCTACCTCGCACGCTGCACCCGGGAAAGCGGCTCAGCCGGGGATGAATGGAAACACGATCTTCAACAAGCCCTTCAGACCGCCCTCGGCAGTGCTGGCCACGGCCTTGGCGCCCAGGCTGTTGAGCGCGCGCCGTACGTCTTCCCAACGCACCTGCGCGATGTCCTTCTTCAACAGGTCCGCCACTTCTTCGGCGGTGGGCGTGAGCTTTTGCAGTTCGCGCACGGTGGCCTGCGGATCCGGTTGCAGATAGCCCCAGCGCTCGGCAACTTTCAGCAGCGTGTCGAAGCGTACCGCGACCACTTCGCGATTGCGCTCGTACACCGGCAAGGCACCCACATCCAGGATGGCCTGTTCGAATTGCTGCGCATCGTCCGGGTGCTCGATGCGTACCGCCAGAAAGCCTTCCTTGCGGCTACGCTCGCTGACGTGCTTGGCACCGGAGCGCAGGTTGTCTTCGGTGAGCACGTTGGCGACGATGCGCTGCATTGCCGCGTCGCCTTCCTCGGGTACCAGCGAGCGCCAGCGCGCATAGCCGTCGCGACGCAGCGCCTTGACCTTGGCCGAGGTCACCCGCAGCTGCAGCGCGACCATCGCGTTGGAGCTGTTGCGTGAGATCGCGCCGTCGCGTTCGAGCAGCACGAAGATCAGCAATTCCAGATCGCGCTTGGTCAGCGATTGGAACCCCTGCAGCAGGGTCAGGCGCAGGAATTCGTTGCCGAAGGCAGCCGCGTCCTTGAGTTCGATCGGTTGCATGGGGAGTCCTCCACGGGTGACCTGCAGGATGCCAGGACGCTGTTGCGCGACCTGAGAACCGTTGCGACGCGCGCAGCAGTTTCAGCGTCCGGTTTCGCGGCCCGGACGATCGGACCTGAACGTTTCAACTGCGCCACGATCCTGCAAGGTGACGAACACCTGTTTGCCATCGGTGCCGCCGAACGCGACGTTGCTGGCCTTGCGGCCTTTCAACGCGACCGTGCGCAGCAACTTGCCCTGCGGCGAGACCACCGCGATCTGCCCGGCATCGTAGCGGGCGATATAGAGGTTGCCGTCGGCATCGCAACGCATGCCATCCATGCCGAAGTCCGGGAAGCTGATCAGCAGGCGCTTGTTGCGCAGGCCGCCGTCGACGCGGTCATATACCCACACCTTGCGCGACATGCTTTCGTTGACGTAGAGATGCTTGCCGTCGGGGCTGACGTCCAGCCCGTTGGGCGTGGTCATGCCCGATTCCATCAACGCGACGACGCCCTCGCGGCTGATGTGCCACAGGCGGCCGCTGTTGTCCTTCCAGTTCGGGTCGCTTGCATAGAAGCTGCCATCGGGCGCAATCGCCAGATCGTTGGGGCCGTCGGCGTCGGGCAGCGAGGCGAAGGTGCTGACCGCACGCGTCTGCAGGTTCACCTGCAGGATCTTGTGGCCGGTGAAGTCGGCCACGTACATCGTCCCGTCGCGGAAGCGGATGCCATTGCCGGTACTGCCCTCGGGCAGAGTCACGAAGACCTCTGCCTTGGCGCTGCCATCGGCGTGCAGGGCAATGCGCGCGATGGTGCCGTCCTTGCCCAGATTCACCGCATAGAGCGCGCCATCCGGTCCGGCGGCAGGACCTTCGGCATTGTGGGTGAAGGCGCCGTCGCCGATCAGGTCGCGCGCAACGAAGGGCGCATCGGCAGCGGTCGCCAGCGAGCTGGACAACAGCAACGCCAACGGCAGGAAACGGCGGCGGACGACAGCGGTCATGCGGCATGCTCCAGATGGGATCGTTGCCAGTGTGCCAGAACGTGCGCAGCGGCCATGGCGGTGATCACGCACGATCAAGTAAGGTGCCCGGGCAGCATTGGCCGACGAGCGACCAACAGCAGCACTGCGCCCATCTGCGGGCAGTGTGAGTGGGCGCGGTGCGGCATGTACCCACTGACACTCCGTGCGAGTGTGTCGTCGTCGCTGACGACCGCATGCGATGGTGTCAGCCGCTCTCAATCTTGCCAAGGAGGTTTGCATGTCCGTGGAATCGATCACACGTCGCCGTTTGCTCGCCGCGTTCGGCAGTGCAGGCATCCTGCTTGCTGCGCCCGGCTGGGCATTGCCGAAGAAAAAGCCGGGCAAGCCGCTCAACGTGGCGTTGGCCGGCCTGGGCAGTTATGCCAGCGAACAGCTCGCGCCGGGCCTGGCATTGACCAAGCATTGCAGGCTGGCCGGCATCGTCACCGGCACGCCCGCGAAGATTCCGCAGTGGCAGGCCAAGTACGGTATCGCCGACCGCAACGTCTACAACTACGAGAACTTCGACCGGATCGCCGACAACGACGACATCGACGTGGTGTACATCGTCACGCCGACCCATCTGCATGCGCCGCTGACGCTGCGCGCGGCGGCGGCCGGCAAGCACGTCTGGTGCGAAAAGCCGATGGCGATGCATGCCGGCGAATGCGAGGCGATGATCGCGGCGTGCAAGCGCAACAAGGTGGCGCTGACCATCGGTTACCGCATGCAGCACGAACCCAACACGCGTCGCCTGATCGCGATGGCCAGCGAAAAACCGTTCGGCGCGATGCAGCGTGTGCGCGCCGAGGCCGGGTACAACGGCTATCACGATGCGACCAAGGCCGATCGTCCGTGGCGCTTGCGCTCCCAGTTCGGCGGCGGGGCGATGTACGACATGGGCGTGTACCCGCTCAACGCCGCGCGCTACACGGTGGGCAGCGAGCCGTTGGCCGTGACCGCCAAGCGCTGGACCGATCGCCCCGAGCTGTTCGACGAAGTCGACGAGCATATGGACTTCACCCTGGAATTTCCGAACGCGGTGCGTGCCGAGTGCAAGACCAGCTTCGGCAACAACATGAATGTGCTGCGTGCCGAATGCGAACGCGGCTGGTACGAGTTGTCGCCGTTCCAGAGCTACCAGGGCGTGACCGGCAAGGCCAGCGACGGGCGCGTGTTCGACGCCAAGGTGCCGCACCAGCAGGCACTGCAGATGGACGAGGACGCGCTGGCGATCATCAACGGCACCCCGCTGCGTGCGCCCGGCGAAGAAGGCCTGCGCGACATCCGCATCGTCGATGCGATCTACCGCTCGGCCCGCGAGGGCAGCAAGCGAATCGTGCTCTGATCGCGCCTAAGCTCCGTCAACCGACGGAGCTGCCCGCCGAAGCGAAGCGAGCAGGCTGGCGCGCACCAGCCTGCCACGATGAAATCCCCAAGGGCCGTGCAGTCGACTACCAAAAAGCGGCTACCCAGCAATCACGCCGGATTGCCATCAGTGCGACTGGCGCAGGTGAATCACCACACCAGCTCCCGCGATACCCGCCAGCACCCACCGCAATAACAACGCCACCAATCCGCGCTTTTACGATTCCCGAATCCCGAATCCCGAATCCCAGCTCTTACGATTCCCCAATCCCGATTCCCGATTCCCCGCTCTCAACCCCGCATCGCCAACACCGTGATCTCCTCACGATCGTGATACAGCTGCTTGGCACGCACGATCAGCGATTTCTCGGCCTGCTGCTCGAACAGGTCCAGGCACAGGCGGGTCTCGTCCCAGCGCTTTTTCATCGGCAGCTTGAGGTTGAAGATGGTGTTGCGGCACCAGCCTTCGCGGATCCAGGTGGCCATGCGTTCGGCCACGCGGCGCGGCTGCTCGACCATGTCGCAGACCATCCAGTCCAGTGCCTGCGCAGGCTTCCAATGGAAGCCGTCGGCGCGCAGATGCTCGACCAGGCCTGTCTCCAGCACGTGCTCGCGTAGCGGGCCGTTGTCGACGCTGGTGACATGCACGTGCTGGCGGGTGAGCACCCAGGTCCAGCCGCCGGGGGCTGCGCCCAGGTCGGCGGCGCGCATGCCGGGCTTGACCAGCGCTTCGCGTTCGTCCGGCGCGAGCAGGGTGAGCAGGGCTTCGTCGAGCTTGAGCGCCGAGCGCGATGGCGCCTCCGGCAACAGCTTCAAACGTGGAATGCCCAGAGGCCAGGGCGCGCTGTCGGCACTGTCGGCCACTGCCAGCAAGGCGTGGTCGCCATCGAGAAAACAGATATGCAGCCGTGCCAGGCGCGGCTGCGGCTTGTCGGTGAGCAGGCCGGCCTTGCGCAAGGCCGGACGCAAGGCGTTGCCGAAGCTGCGTGCCAGCCCTGCCAGCGGCTTGCCCGCGTCCGAATCCGGGTGTTCCACCCACAGATCGCCGAAACGCGGCTGGCCTTCCAGTGCGGCCAGGATCGGCGTGATGCGGTCCTTGGGGTCGATGCCCTTGAGTTCGGCAATCACCACCAGCTTCTGCCGCGCGAAGATCAGCTCGCGCCAGTGCAGCTTGGCAGCCAGTTGTGCGGCCTCATCGCAGACGAACAGCACATAGCCGTCGTTGCGTTGGGTACGCGCATAGCCGGCGATGCCGACGAATGCGGCGCGCGCGCTCAACTCGGCGGCCAGCTCCGGCTCGAAGCCCTGGCGGCAGTAACACAGCAGGCCGCTCATCGCAGTGCCTGGCGTGCGCGATCGCTGCGGGGCAGATCAATAATGGTCACCGCCGCCCTCGCCATAGTTGCGCAGTACCGCGCAGGCCTGGTCGCGATGCACGTCGCGCACTACCTCGATGCCGCGGCGGGTGAGCTCGCCCACCCAGTCGGCAGGCAGCGGGCCTTCGTCGAATTCGGTCAGCGCCATCACGTCTTCGGCGCGTGCGCCGATCAGCAGGCGGTCAATGCCGGCCCACACCGTGGCGCCGTAGCACTGGCAGCACGGCTGCGCGGAGGTGGCCAGCGTTACCGGCGACAGCACATCGTTCAGGCGCGGCGTCTGCAGGCGCTGCTGCGCGAGCATGTAGGCCATGTTTTCGGCATGCGCCAGCGAGGTGGTCTGCGGCACCACGCGGTTCACCGCTGCGGCGATGATGCGGTGGTCCGGGCCGAACACGACCGCACCGAACGGGCCGCCGCTGCGCTCTTGCACATTCATCCGCGACAGTTCGATTGCCAGCGCCACCTTGTCCTCGTCGCTGGGATAGGCGCGGCTGTCGTCGACATGCGCGTGGATCCAGTCGGGCAGCGTGAGGTGGACTTGCGCGTAAAGCATCAGTGGACCATTTCTGTAGAGGGGGGAGCGGGGCGCAGTGTATCGGCCTGGGCGTCCTTTGCGGCACATTGCCCGGCCACGCACTGGCAGGCGCTGATCTCGCGGAAGCCGCACACGCTCATCATGCCGCTGGCCTGGCACTGCGCCATCACGCCTTTGGGGTCGGTGGCACTGTTGACGTTGACGCAGGCCGGGAAGGCGCCGCAGCAGTTGCCCACGTTCTTCACCGTGCAATCGGCGTCGGTGCGGCAGGTGGTGGTCACGGTGACCGGTTTGCCGGTGGCCGGGCCGCTTGCCGAGTCGGTCGCCGGAGGCGGCGCGGCGGTATCGGCCGGTGGTGCGGCCACGCAGCCGATCGACACCAGGCAGGCCAGCAGCAACAGCGTGCTCAGACACCGGGACAAAAGACGGGACATGCGGCCGCTCCGATCAGGACAGGTGAGCGGCCATGGTAAGCCCCGGATGCGCGGAATGTGGCGCGCGCTGGATCAGCTACGGAAAAGCCCGCGATCCAGGCCCTGCACGCGTTGCGGCTGACAACCCTGGCCGGGGCGCGGCGGGTGACCGCAACACGCCTGCAGTTCACCGCAGTCAACGCTGTCTGCGCAGCGCCCGCTGGCAGCGCGTGGCAAGGTCCAGTTGCTGCATGCTTTCGTCGCGGCGATCGCTGGGCAGATCGTCATCTGGCCGGCCCGGAAGAAGCGTGCAGAACACCTCGGCCGGGGTCACCGCGTTCGAGACCGGTGGCTGCGGCGAGCAGGCCGCCAGGCCGAACGACAGGGAAAACACCGCGCTGCGCAGCGTGTTTGCAGGCGGGCGTGGACATGGTTGTGGGAGGCACATGGCGGCGTTGCTGGCGGACACAGCCTGCAATCTAGGCCGCTGCGTGCATCAGGTGCCGGCGTCATTTCGCTTCCGCATGCAGTGCTGCGCACCACAGCACGCCGACCAGCAGGCAGGCGATGGCGGCCAGTTCCAGTGGCGTGGGCAGGCGCATTTCCCAGGCAAAGCCGTACAGCAACGCAAAGATCGTCTCGAATACGATCATCTGGCCAACCAAAGTCAGCGGCAGCACCCGGCTGGCCCGGTTCCACAAGGCGTTGCCGATCACCGAGGCCAGGATGCCCAGCAACAGCGAAATACCCCAGAAACTGGCCCAGTCGATCGGCGCATGTGGCGCGCTGCCGATCAGTGCGGCCGGCGCCAACAACAGCGCCAATGCGCCGGTGACCACACCGGTCAGCAGCGACCAATCGCCACCGGACAGGTCCGGGCGCCGCCGCAGCCAGCGCGCATTGCCGATGGAATAGGCCGACCACGACACCAGTGCACCGACTGCGCACAGCAGGCCGGCGATGCGGGTGGCGCGATCGCTGGCGTGGTGAGCGGCATCGTGCTGCAAGGTGTCCAGGGCGACCAGCGCCACGCCGATGACGCACAACACGCAGGGCGCGGCCAGGCGTCGCAGTTGCACCGCGCCTGCGGCCCGCGTGCCGATCACGGTGACCACCACCGGCAGCAGGCCGATGATCAGTGCGGTCGCCGCACTGCCGGCCCACTGCACCGCGCTGCTGAGCAGCACGTAGTAGATCAGGTTGCCCAGCAGGCTCAGACGCACCAGCGCCCACCATTCGGTGCGCCCCAGCCGCGCAGCGGTCTGGCGCGCGCGCGGTGCCAGCACCAGGGCTGCGACCGCGCCATACGACAGGTAACGGGCCACGGCCAGTTGCAACGGCGTAAACGCCGCCAGCAATTGCGGCGCCAGAAACACCAGTCCCCATAACGCACCTGCGCCGATGCCGCAGGCAACACCCACCATCAAGCGCTCACGCATCGTGCTGCTCCTTCATGCCATGCAGCATGCAACGAAGTGCGGCACGCAGTCTCCATTGCGCTTGTTCATCAACTCGGAAGATACCGCTCTGAGGCGCCGTCCCCGCTGGCTGCATCACGCGCGCTGACCACCAGCGATGCGCCGATTACCGCAGGCCTCGCTGCGGCTGCCTGCTGCCGTTCCCGCGCCGGATGGCTGGCATCCGGCGCGGTCTGACTCACTTGGCCCAGGTGTCGCGCAGGGTCACGCTGCGGTTGAACACCGGCGTGGCGGCGCTATGGTCGCGGCGATCGGCAACGAAGTAGCCGGTACGCTCGAACTGGAACGACTGCTCGGGTGCAGCCTGTGCCGCGCTCGGCTCCACATAGCCGCGCACGCTGCGCTTGGACTCGGGGTTGAGATGGTCGCGGTAGGTCTTGCCCTCGGACTCGTCATCGGGCTTCTCCACCGAGAACAGGCGGTCGTACAGGCGGATTTCCGCTTCCACCGCATGTGTGGCGCTGACCCAATGGATGGTGCCCTTGACCTTGCGGTTGGCGCCTTCCATGCCCGGACGCGATTCCGGATCCAGCCAGCCCCGCAGCTCGACGATCTCGCCTGCGTCGTTCTTGATCACCTCGTCCACGCGCGCAATGCCTGCGCCGCGCAGGCGGATCTCGCCGCCGGGCACCAGGCGCTTCCAGCCCTTGGGCGGGACTTCGGCAAAATCCTCGCGCTCGATCCACAGCTCGCGTGAGAACGGCACCTCGCGCGTGCCGAAGGATTCGTCCTTGGGATGGTTGGAAAAGCTCAGCGTCTCGCTGTGGCCTTCCGGCAGATTGGTCAGCACCAGCTTGAGCGGGTCGACTACGGCCATGCGGCGCGGCGCGGCCGCATCCAGATCCTCGCGCAGGCAGCCTTCCAGCACCGAGAAATCGATCAGCGAGTTCTGCTTGCTGATCCCCACCCGATCCACGAACAGGCGCATCGCCGCCGGCGTATAGCCGCGCCGGCGCAGGCCCTGCAGCGTGTACATGCGCGGGTCGTCCCAGCCGTCCACCAGCTGTTCTTCCACCAGCGCGGTGAGCTTGCGCTTGCTCATCACCGTGTAGTTGATGTTCAGGCGCGAGAACTCGATCTGGCGCGGCTTGGCGGCCTCGCGCGGCAGGCCCTTGTCCAGCAGCGGCTGCAGCAGCTCCGGATGCGCGGCCAGGTCCACCTTGTCCACGCACCAGTCGTAGAGCGGGCGGTGGTCTTCGAATTCCAGCGTGCACAGCGAATGGGTGATGCCTTCCACCGCATCGCCCAGCGAATGCGCGAAGTCGTACATCGGATAGATCGGCCACGCATTGCCGGTGTTCTGATGCTCGACATGCTTGATGCGGTACAGCGCCGGGTCGCGCAGGTTGATGTTGCCGCTGGCCATGTCGATCCTGGCGCGCAGGGTGCGTGCGCCATCGGGGAATTCGCCGGCACGCATGCGCCGGAACAGGTCCAGGTTTTCCTCGACGCTGCGCTCGCGGAACGGCGAATTGCGGCCGGGCTCGGTCAGCGTGCCGCGGTATTCGCGCACCTGCTCGGCGGACAGGTCGCAGACGAAGGCATGGCCGTCGCGGATCAGTTTTTCCGCGGCCAGGTAATACACCTGGAAATAATCCGATGCGTGGCGCAGCTGCGCCCACTCGAACCCCAGCCAGCGCACGTCGTCCTGGATGGCGACCACGAACTCGGGGTCTTCCTTGGCCGGGTTGGTGTCGTCCAGGCGCAGATTGCACAGCCCGCCGAACTCGGCGGCCAGGCCGAAATCCAGGCAGATCGCCTTGGCGTGGCCGATATGCAGATAGCCGTTGGGCTCGGGCGGGAAGCGGGTGCGGATGACCGTGTGCTTGCCGCTGGCCAGATCCTCGCGGACGATCTGGCGGATGAAGTCTTTCTTCTCCGCCGGGGCGGTGGCGTCGGTGGCTAGGGTCTCGGACATGCGCGCATCAGCAATAGGTAAACCGCAAGTTTAGGCGGTGGCACCGGTTAGGGGTAGGCGGCGTGTCGGGGCCGGCCATCGCGCGCCACCTGCGCGCGGTGGTCCTGCGCGCAAGCGCCTTGCTGCCGGGGCCTGCATGGCTGGCCGCAGCCAGGCCGGCTGCCATCGGCAGGCGGCACAGCGGGCTGGCCGGCACCGCCGCCGGCGCGTACGCTGCGGCGATCCTTCGGAGTGCCCCACGCATGCCTTTGCCCCGCCTGGTGATCGGCGACAAGACCCTGTCCTCCTGGTCGCTGCGCCCGTGGCTGCTGCTGCGGCATTTCCAGGTACCGTTCGAAGAGATCGCGCTGCCGCTGGACACGCCGCAATTCCAGGCCCGCATCGCCGGTTATTCGCCCACCCGCAAGGTGCCGGTGCTATGGGACGACACCCTGCATGTCTGGGATTCGCTGGCGATCTGCGAATACGTCAACGAACGCTGGCTGGATGGCCGCGGCTGGCCGGCCGAGCTGTCGGTGCGGGCGCAGGCACGCGCGGCGGCGGCGGAAATGCACTCGGGCTTTGTGGACTTGCGCACCCAGCTGCCGATGAACCTGGCCCGCGCGCCTGGCCCGGCCCGCTGGGACGCGGCTGCCGAGCGCGACATCACCCGCATCCAGGCGCTGTGGGCCAGCCTGCGCGCCGAACATGGCCATGCCGGGCAGTTCCTGTGCGGCGATTTCGGCATCGTCGATGCGATGTTCGCCCCGGTCGCGCTGCGTTTTGCCAGCTACGGCGTGCCGTTGTTCGAGGCTGCCGGCGATTACCTGGCCGCACTGGATGCGCTGCCGGCACTGCGCGAGTGGAAGCAGGACGCCGCGCGCGAACGCCTGGAGCGCGGCTGACATGCAGATCGCGTATCGCGCCAGTCACATCATCGACGCGCATCTGGCCAAGCACGCGCTGGAGGATGCCGGCATCACCGCTTTCGTGTTTGGCGAGTCGCTCTTGGGCGGTGCCGGGGAACTGCCTGCCTTCGGCGTGCTGCAGGTCTGCGTGGCCGACCTGCACCTGAGCCAGGCACAGGCGGTACTGGCAGAGATCGGCCTGTGCGGCGAGGTCACCCGCGCGCTGTAGCGCAGCGCCCGTCGCAGGAGCGCACCCGGGCGCGCCGAGGCGGTGCCGATAAACGCCACGTCGCGCCCGGCGGCGCTTCTGCGCTGGTGTTATCGGCAAAGCTCCGGTCGCGCCCGGGTGCGCTCCTACGATGTGCGCGCGTCATTCCGGCTGGCGCCACCCTGGCGGCGCCGCATCCGGTGCGGCCAGCGCCCGCAGGCGTTTGAACAGCACCGTGGTTTCGGCCACGTTCCAGACCCGCAGCGCGACCTCGAAAGTGTCCAGCGGCTTGGTCAGGAAGTCCTTGGCGCCCAAGCCCAGGGCGCGATGGCGCGCGCTGCGGCTGGGGTCGGCGGTGAGCACGATCACCGGCAGGAAGTGACCGGGATCGGACAGCCGCGCCAGCTGTTCCAGCAGTGCATAGCCGTCGAGTTCCGGCATCTTCAGATCCAGCAGGATCAGGTCCGGCGCGAATGCCGACACCAGCCCCATCACCCGCAATGGGTCGGTGGTGGCGATGACCTGCTGGAAGCCCTCGCGCTGCAGCAGGTCTTCGAGCAGCCGCACATTGGCCGGCTCGTCGTCGACGATGAGGATGCGGGAACCCAGGATTTCGTCGCGTGTCATGCCAGCAGCCCGTCGATCACAGTGAAGAATTCCGCCACATCGAGCGGCTTGGTCAGATACGCGCGCACGCCCTGATTGCCGACGCGCGCCAGGGTAGCGGTGGTGGCATCGGCACTGATCACCACCACCGGCACGCCGGCGGTGGCCGGCTGCGCCTGCAGCTCGCGCAGCAGTTCTTCGCCGTTGCCGTCGCTCAGATGCAGGTCCAGCAGGATCAGATCCGGCACGCCGTGCTGCAGCAGCGCGCGCGCCTGCGCCAGGCTGGCCGCTTCCAGCAGCTGCCATTGCGGGCGGCGTTCGCTGAGGGTGCGGATCAGGGCTTGGTTGGAGGGGTTGTCTTCGATGCTCAGCAGCCGGCACACGCCCGTGCCCGCGTTACTCGGCGGCACGATGGCGCGTGCCGGCTCGCTGCGTTGCGGTTCGCCCTGCGGCAGCGAGATCCAGAAGCGCGCGCCATCGCGGCTGCTGTCCACGCCGATGCGCCCGCCCATCGCCTCGATCAGCCGCTTGCTCAGGGCCAGGCCCAGGCCGGTGCCTTCCACCGCCGAGCGCTCGGCACCTAGCCGCTCGAACGGCGTGAACAGCCGCTCGATCTGCGCCGGCGTCAGGCCCGCGCCCTGGTCGGCGACCGTGATGCGCACCTGCTCGCCATCCGGCCGCGCGCTCACCTGCACCTGGCCGCCGGTGCGATTGAACTTGACCGCGTTCGACAGCAGGTTGAGCAATACCTGGCGCAGTCGCTGCGCATCGGCGCGCACCGTCCACGGCCCGTCGATGGCAGCCGGCTGCAGCGCGATGCCGTGCTTGTCCGCATCCGGTGCGATCAGGCCCAAGGCCTCGTGGACGGCAGCGCGCACCGAGATCGGCTCCGGGCTCAGATCCAGTTGGTCGGCTTCGATCCTCGCGATGTCCAGCAGCTCGGTGATCAGCCCCAGCAGGTGCCGGCCTGCGCCGAGAATATGCTGCAGATGACGGCGATGCCCGGGCTCGGGCAGATCCATTTCCAGCACCTGCGCATAGCCCAGGATCGCGTTGAGCGGCGTGCGCAATTCGTGGCTGCTGCGCGACAGGAATTCGGTCTTTGCGCGGTTGGCGGTTTCTGCCTCGCGCCGTGCCAGTTGCGCTTCGGCGGCACGTGCGGCCAGCAGTTCGCTGGCCTGCGCCAGGCGCTGGCCGACCTGGCCCAACTCGTCGCCGGCGCGCGGCTGCGGCGCCAGCGGCAGGCCTTCGCCCAGCCGGTCGGCATTGGCGGCCAGCGTGCGCAGGCGCCCGGAAAGCGCCGAGGCGAACCACGCCACCGCGAACACCGCGCCCAGGCCGCCCAGCATCGCCGCACTTAAAGTGATGATGAGATTGCGCTGGCGCAGCCCCTGCGCCTTGGCGGTACGTAGCTGCAATTGCGCGGTTTCGTAATTGCGCAGTTCGCGCAGTTCGGCACGCAGGATGTCGAGCTTGTACTTGCCGTCCCACAGCTGGCGGATCTCTTCTTCGCGGCTCAGATCCGGTGCCAGCAACCGGCGCCACCCCTGCATTTTTTCCGCAAACAACGGTTTGATGCGCGCAAACCGTTGCGCCTGCCCCGGGTCGGTGATGCGTTGCGACAGCCGCTCGGCCACCCGTTGCAGGCGCGGCTCGGCATCGCGGTACGGGGTAAGGAATTCATCGCGGCGCACCAGCCGATACCCGCGCACGCCGGCCGCGGTTTCGGCCAATAGCGCGTGTGCTTCGTACAGATCGCTCAACACCTCCAGCGTCTGCCGCACATCGTTTTCGGCGGCGATGTTCTGCCGCTCCACGCTGTAGATCGCCATCAGGGCCACCGCCAGCAGCAGCAGGGGCAGGGTCACCACCGCCAGGCTCTTGCGGGTGATCGGCCAATCGTTCCAACGCACCGCCATTGCATTCATAGCGCGAGTCCGGCTTGGACCGCGTACACCGCGGCCTGGGTGCGATCTTTTACCTCAAGTTTCTGCAGGATTCGCTCCACGTGCACTTTGACCGTGCCGGGAGAAATCCCCAGTTCAGCTGCCAGCGTCGCATTGGTGAGGCCGCGCGGCAGCAGGGACAGCACCTGTTTCTCGCGCTTGCTGAGCGCGGTGAGGCGGTCGTCCTGCACCGGCTTGCGCCGACGCGTGGCGAGCGGTCTGGCCGGTTCGGCCACCATCGCCGGCAGCAGCAATGCGAAGGCCTGCAGCGCCTGCACATCGTCGTTGCCGGGGGCGGGACGGGTGTCGTTCCAGGCCACGCACAGCATGCCAAGGGTGCTGCCCAGCGCCTGGATCGGCACCTTGGCCTCGCGGATATCGGCCGGGCGCGGTGGCATCAGCCAGGCCGCTTCATGGCTGTCGCCGGCTGCGCTGGCACCGGGCGGCAATGCGCGGCCCCGGCTGGCCAGCACCTGCGCGCGCGGCCCGCGCTGTGCCAGCACCGCGCCATCTTCCAGGCCCAGCAACAGCAGCACCCGGCCCAGTACCGCGTCGCAGGTCTGTTCCGGCGTCTGTGCCTGACGCAGCGCCACCGCGACTTCCCAGAGCGCCTGCCAGCGTGCGCTGTCGGATGCTTCGCGGCGTAGCGTCAGGCGCCAATCGCCAGCATTGGTAGGGGTTTCCATGAGTTCGCTCTAGGCCGATCAGCATATTTGAGTATATGCCAGTCGGCAGAATTGTTGGGGCCGCTTGGTTTCGATACTGCGCTTGCCCGATGCGGCAACCCCCTCAACCACACGGAGATTTCCCATGCGTCGCACTCTGTTCTCTCTGGTTCTGGCTCTGGCTGCCACCCCGGCGCTGGCTGGCGGCGTGATGCACTACACCGACAAGGCCACGTTGCCGGCCGGCGGCGAAGAACGCGAAGTCGCCGCGCTGTTCGACACCTGGAACGCGGCACTGGCTACCGGCAATCCGGACAAGGTGGCAGACCTGTACGCCCCGGACGGCGTGTTGCTGCCGACGGTCTCCAACGAGGTCCGCGCCTCGCGCGAGCAGATCGAAAAGTACTTCGAGATGTTCCTGACCAAGAAGCCGCAGGGCGTCGTCAACTACCGCACCGTGCGTGTGCTCGATGACGACAGCGCGGTGGATGCGGGTGTCTACACCTTCACGCTGACCGACAAGGACGGCAAGAAAACCGACGTGCAGGCGCGCTACACCTTCGTGTACGAGAAGCGCGACGGCAAGTGGCTGATCATCAATCACCACAGCTCGGCGATGCCGGAAGTGGACACCGCCACCGCCTCGGTGACCAGGAAGTAACGCCGCATTGACCGCAGTGGCTTGAAAGCCGCTACGGCCGGCGCCATCCAGCAGGCAATCCTCACGATTGCGGAGTTGCACCATGCTGGGAATCGGCGCTTTCAAACAACGCATGCCACGTCCGGGCGAGGCCTTGCCCGGACGCGAGCAGGCACTACCGCTCCACAACACCCACCTGATCAACGGCCATCCGTTGCGCGGGGAATTCACCGGCCTGGCCCAGGTGCAGTTCGGGCTCGGCTGCTTCTGGGGTGCAGAACGCAAGTTCTGGAACCTGCCAGGGGTGTACACCACGGCGGTGGGTTACGCCGGCGGCGAGACACCCAACGCCACCTACGGCGAAGTGTGTTCCGGGCAGACCGGCCATACCGAAGCGGTGTTGGTGGTGTACGACGAAGCGTCGGTGTCGTTCGCACAGTTGCTGCGCACGTTCTGGGAAAGCCACGACCCCACCCAGGGCATGCAGCAGGGCAACGATGTCGGCACGCAATACCGCTCGGCGATCTATTGCACGACACAGGCGCAATACGACGCCGCGCTTGCCAGCCGCGATGCGTACCAGCAGCAACTGGACGCCGCCGGGTATGGCGCGATCACCACGGAGATCCGTTTCCCGGCGCCCACGTTCTACTACGCCGAAGACGATCACCAGCAATATCTCGCCAAGCATCCCAATGGCTATTGCGGGCTTGGCGGAACGGGAGTGAGCTGCCCGATCGGGCTGGATGCCTGACGGAAAGGCGGGCCGGATTGAAGCGCTGTCATCCACGTGATCGTGGCGGCGTGCCGATGGCCAACAGTGACCGGCAGCGTTATCACGATCAGGCAGCGCATGGGAGTGCATGCCAGGCAACTTGAATGGCTACGCCGGAGACGGCGTGGCCATCTTTTTTTGCGGCGCGCGTAAGCTGCGCCGCCGCCACCGCGGGTGGCCGAGCGGCGAACCGGCCCGGCGCATCATTGCGGTCAATCCTGACCGCCAATCGGTGCAATGGATCGGTGCGGCGACCCACTGCATCCAGTCAGTGCAGCCAATGCGCCAGGCGTGCCGGAATCCACCGGATCAGACGAACTCGCCGGCGAACATGCCGCGCAGCTGGGCGAGCATGTCGGTGCGTTCCGGATGCAGTAGTCGCATGCAGGCAAGCGCGAAGCCGACCGGGCTGGTGCCGGGTGCGGTGATCACGCCATCGGCGGTCACCACCTTTTCGTGCCGGTATTGCGCAGCACCGGCATACGGCACCACGTGTTCCTGCAGGAAGGCCAGCGCGTTGCTGGTGTGTGCGCGCTGGTCGAGCAGGCCGGCATAGGCCAGGGCGATGGTGGCGCCGCAGATCGCCGCGACCGGGCGCTGGTGCTGCACGCGCTCGACCAGCAGGCCGCTCAGGCCGGGGATTTCGCCGGCCTGCCAACGCTCGCTGCCGGGCAGGATCCAGAGATCGGCATCCAGCGGCGCCAGATCGGAGAGGGCGAAGTCCGGGGTGATGCGCAGCCCGCCGATCGACTGCACCGGCTGACCATCGATGCTGGCGATGGCGATCTGGTCGCCGAACCATTCGCGCGCCGCCGGCAGGACAACGCCAATCTCCCAATCGGCCACGCCGTCGACCATCACCACTGCAATGTTTGCCATTGTCCGCTACGCCAGTTGAGGAACCCGGATTCTAGGCAGTGCGGCTTGCGCGGGTGTAAGCGGCGCGTGGAGAGCGACGCAGATCCGCGCGCCGCTCAGGCCAAGACGCGCGCATGGCAGCTTGGTGGCGGCTGCGCAGCGTCGATGCGTCCACAAGCTCGACGATGCCTGAAAAGTACGGCGGCCCAGGCCGGCAGCAGTTTCCAATGCCAGCATCGCGAGGGCCTTGCCTTACGCGTCGTGGCTGCATTGTGTGCTGCGCAGCCAGACTGCAAAAACCAAAACGCCCACAGCCACCAGGCTGCAGGCGTTGGTACTGCGACCCGCGGTGCTGCAATCAGCCGGCGAGCTTGTCGGTGATGGTCTTGCGCAGTGCCTGCAGATCCTTGGCGAAGGCGTCGATGCCGCTGGCCAGCTTTTCGGTGGCCATCGGGTCGGCTGCCAGATCGGTGGCGAAGCTGTCGCTGTCGATCGGGGTGATCTGCGCGTTGTCGGCCTGCGCAGGCGAGAGCTTGCGCGGCAGTTCGCCGTGTTCGGCGTCGAGCTTTTCCAGCAGCTCCGGCGAGATGGTCAGCCGGTCACAACCGGCCAGGGCTTCGATCTGCGCGGTGGAGCGGAACGAGGCGCCCATCACCACGGTGGACGAGCCGCGCTGCTTGAACTCGTTGTAGACCGTGCGCACGAACACCACGCCCGGGTCTTCGTCGATGCTGGCCGGGGTCTGCCCCTGGGCGACGTAGTAGTCCAGGATCCGGCCGACGAACGGCGAGATCAGGAACACGCCCGCTTCCGCACAGGCCAGCGCCTGCGAGCGGTTGAAGATCAGGGTCAGATTGCAGTCGATGCCTTCGCGCTGCAACTGGCGCGCAGCCTCGATGCCTTCCCAGGTGGCCGCGATCTTGATCAGGATCTTGTCCTTGGACACGCCACGCTCGGCGTACATCGCGATGAACTTGCGCGCCTTGGCGATGGTCGCCTCGGTGTCGTGCGCCAGGTCGGCATCGACCTCGGTGGAGACGCGGCCGGGGACCAGCTCGGCCAGCCTGACGCCGACGCCGATAGTGAGGCGGTCGGCCACTTCGTTGACGGTGCTAGTGCGGTCTTCGCCGCCGTGTTCGCGGCCCCAGGCCAGCTCGCGCTCGATCAGGTCGGCATACACCGGCAGATCCAATGCCTTTTTGACCAGGGTGGGATTGGTGGTGCAGTCGACCGGCTTCAGGCGCTTGATGGCGTCGTAGTCGCCGGTGTCGGCAACGACGACGGACAGGTCACGCAACTGGGCAAGCTTGGAGGGAGCAGTCATGCGGGTTCTCTCGAATCGTGGAACGGGTCGTGGATAGGACGCAGCGCGCTACGGTAGCGCGCCTGGCGTGTGAAGTCAGGCGCCGGCCAGGGCATGTTGATCGTGCACGGCGCTGACACGCAGACGCAGGTCGCGCCCGTCGGGCGTACGCCAGTCGATGCTCTGGCCGACCGACAGGCCGAGCAGCGCAGTGCCGACCGGCGCCAGCACCGAGATGCGGCCGTGCTGCACATCGGCCTCGTGCGGATACACAAGGGTGAGCGTATGTCGTTCGCCATGCAGCTCATCTTCGCAATCGATGCGGGAGTGCATGGTGACGACATCGCCGGGAATCTGGTCGGGCGGCACGACGCGTGCACGGCCCAGTTCGTCACTCAGCGCGGTGGCGGCCGGGTGCTTGTTGAAAGCGGGGGAATCGAGCAGGGCCTCGAGCCGGGCGAGGTCGTGGCTGGAAACCAGGATGGACGGCGGCAAGCCGCTGTGGTGCTGCGAAGTCATGGCAATCTCCTTGACGATGACGGCCCGCCAACATGGCAAGCCTCACTGCCCAGATGAGGGCGCCGCTGCCCGATCGCAATGCATGGCGAGATGGCGCAGTGCACGGCAGGTATCGGGCGAGGCCGGCGCGGCACCGCGAGTGACGGGCCGTGGCCAGCGCATCAGGCAGGCAGCGCTGCAGCGCCCAGGTGCGTGCCATCTGCCATCACCCAGCGACTGACTTGAAGTGCCTCTTGGGAGTCCACCACGTGCCAATGACACCACAACCGCCATGTGCGTCCAGAGACATCGCGTCGTAACCACCCACCAAACAAAAAACGACGCTTGCGCGTCGCTTCTGTCCGAGAACAGGTGAAAAAACATCCCGCCAAGCAACCGCAGCCATGAAACGATCTTGCGAATCCCGAATCCCGAATCCCGAATCCCGAATCCCGAATCCCGATTCCCGATTCCTCAGGCCGCAACCGCCTTAGGCCCAGTCGCCGGCTGGTCCAGCGTAAACAGGCTCTCCGGCAACTCCTTGAACAACTGCGCCAGCTGCTCCAGGAACGCGGTCATGGCTGAGCTGCGGCGCCAGGCCATGGCGATGCGGCGGCTGGGCTGCTTGTCTTCGCGGAAACGGATCAGGCGGATGTTCTCCGAGCGCGCGACCGGTGGTTTGACCGCCAGCAGCGGCAGCAAGGTCACACCGACATTGGCAGCCACCATCTGGCGCAGCGTCTCCAGGCTGGTGGCCTGGAATTCGGATTTTTCCAGCGCGCCGGCAAGAT
The DNA here is from genome assembly GCF_040203315.1 of Xanthomonas sp. WHRI 8393. Classification (NCBI taxonomy): domain Bacteria; kingdom Pseudomonadati; phylum Pseudomonadota; class Gammaproteobacteria; order Lysobacterales; family Lysobacteraceae; genus Xanthomonas; species Xanthomonas sp. WHRI 8393. The sequence continues at coordinate 1,161,823 of NZ_JBEGGL010000001.1, forward strand.
GACAGACATCCAGCGCCTGTTCGCGCAGGCAGTGGCCATCTTCCAGCAGCAAAAGCCGCTGCTCGGACAGATCGTCCAGCGTCATGCTGTCGTGACGCGACAGCGGATGGCCTTCCGGCACGGCCAGCACGAAGGGTTCCTCGAACAGGAATTCGGCATGCAGCTGCTCATCCTGCAATGGCAGTGCAAGCAGCGCCGCATCCAGCCGGCCTTCGCGCAGCTGGTGCACTAGCTGATCGCTTTTTTCCTCGATCAGCAGCAGTTCCAGGCGCGGGAACCGCTCGCGGATCCGCGGCACCACATGCGGCAACAGATACGGCGCCAGGGTGGGAAAGATGCCCAGCCGCACGGTGCCGGCTTCCGGATCCTGGCTGCGCCGCGCGGCTTCCTTCATCTGTTCCACTTCGGCCACGATGCCGCGCGCGCGCATCGCCGCTTCGCGGCCCGCCGGGGTCAGCATCACCTTGCGCGGCGCACGTTCCACCAGCGGCACGCCGAGTTCGTCTTCGAGTTTCTTGATCTGTGTGGACAGCGTCGGTTGACTGACGAAGCAGGCCGTCGCAGCACGGCCGAAATGCTTGTGGTCGGCCAGGGCGACCAGATATTTCAGGTCACGCAGATTCATGTGCAGCAGCCCTCATTGCGGTGACGGGGTACGACTGGAGCTTAGCGCCCGGGCTGGCCGGGCGCTGGCTTGAGTGCGCTTATGCTGCCTGGGCGACGTTGTCGGCGCTGACCGGTGCACTGGAGCGGATCAGGTAATCGAACGCGCTCAACGCAGCCTTGGAACCTTCGCCCATCGCGATCACGATCTGCTTGTACGGCACCGTGGTGGCGTCGCCGGCAGCGAATACGCCCGGAACATTGGTCTGGCCACGGTCGTCGACGATGATCTCGCCGCGTGGCGACAACGCCACCGAGCCCTTGAGGAATTCGGTGTTGGGCAGCAGACCGATCTGCACGAACACGCCTTCCAGATCCACGTGCTGGATGTCGCCGCCGGTGCGATCCTTGTAGACCAGGCCGGTGACCTTCTGGCCATCACCCAGCACTTCGGTGGTCTGCGCGCTGGTGATGATGCGCACGTTGTGCAGGCTGCGCAGCTTGCGTTGCAGCACTTCGTCGGCGCGCAGCTTGTCGTCGAACTCCACCAGCGTGACATGCGCCACGATACCGGCCAGATCGATCGCGGCCTCGACGCCCGAATTGCCGCCGCCGATCACCGCCACGCGCTTGCCCTTGAACAGCGGGCCATCGCAATGCGGGCAATAGGCCACGCCCTTGTTCTTGTACTGGTCTTCGCCCGGCACGTTCATCTGCCTCCAGCGCGCGCCGGTGGACAGGATCACGGTCTTGCTCTTGAGCGAGGCGCCATTGGCGAGCTTGATCTCGATCAGGCCATCGGCACCGGCCGGAATCAGCTGCTCGGCGCGCTGCAGGTTCATGATGTCCACGTCGTACTGGCGCACATGCTGCTCGAGCGCGGCGGCCATCTTCGGGCCTTCGGTTTCCGGCACCGAGATAAAGTTTTCGATCGACATGGTGTCCAGCACCTGACCACCGAAACGCTCGGCGGCCACGCCGGTGCGGATGCCCTTGCGCGCGGCGTAGACGGCCGCTGCCGAGCCGGCCGGGCCGCCACCGACCACCAGCACCTCGAAGGCGTCCTTGGCGGCGATCTTGGCGGCGTCGCGCTTGGCCGCGTTGGTGTCGAGCTTGGCGACGATCTGCTCCAGCGTCATGCGGCCCTGGTCGAACAGCTCGCCATTCAAGTAGACGGTGGGCACCGACATGATCTGGCGGGTTTCGACCTCGTCCTGGAACCACGCGCCGTCGATGGCCACGTGCTTGATGCGCGGGTTGAGCACGGCGGCAAGATTCAGCGCCTGCACCACGTCCGGGCAGTTCTGGCACGACAGCGAGAAATAGGTTTCGAACTGGTAGTCGCCATCCAGGTGCTGCACCTGCTCGATCAGCTCGGCGGCAGCCTTGGACGGGTGGCCGCCCACCTGCAGCAGCGCCAGCACCAGCGAGGTGAACTCGTGGCCCATCGGCAGGCCGGCAAAGCGCAGCGAGATGTCCTGGCCCGGCGTGGTCAGCGCGAACGAGGGCTTGCGCTGGTTGTCATCGCGGTGGATGTCCAGGCTGATCTTGTCCGACAGCAGCACCAGATCCTCGAGCAGGTCGAGCATTTCGCGCGAGCCGGCGCTGTCGTCGATCGAGGCATTGATCTGGATCGGACGGGTAACCCGTTCCAGGTAGGCGGTCAGCTGGGTCTTGAGGTTGGCATCCAACATGGAGAACTCCTGGGAATGGGCAAGGGGAGGGCGTGGCGTCGCTGCGCTGAGGCAGGTCGCCGGGGAGGAAGGGGATGAACCGCAGCCGGCGCGATGTCGGGAATGCGTGCTGGCGATGGCTGGCGGGCAGCCCGGCACCGGCTCCGGTTCACCCCCGGCCCAGTGCTGGGCCGGAGATGCTCCGGCCTCAACCACAGGCCGGAGGTGTCAGTCGGTTTAGATCTTGCCGACCAGGTCCAGCGACGGAGCCAGGGTCTTGGCGCCTTCCTTCCACTTGGCCGGGCAGACCTGGCCCGGGTTGTTGGCGACGAACTGGGCAGCGGTCAGCTTGCGCAGCGTCTCGGTGACGTCGCGGGCGATCGCGTTGTCGTGGATCTCGAGGGTCTTGATGACGCCTTCCGGATTGATGATGAAGGTGCCGCGCAGGGCCAGGCCTTCTTCTTCGATGTGCACGCCGAACGCGCGGGTCAGCTTGTGGGTCGGATCGCCGATCAGCGGGAACTGCGCCTTGCCCACGGCCGGCGAGGTTTCGTGCCACACCTTGTGCGAGAAGTGCGTATCGGTGGTGACGATGTAGACCTCGGCGCCTGCCTTCTGGAACGCGGCATAGTTGTCGGCGGCGTCTTCCACTTCGGTCGGGCAGTTGAAGGTGAAGGCGGCCGGCATGAAGATCAGCACCGACCACTTGCCCTTCAGGCTGGCCTCGGTGACTTCGATGAAGTTGCCGTTGTGGTACGCATTCGCCTTGAACGGCTGGACCTGAGTGTTGATAAGAGACATTGAGTTTCCTCGTGCGATGAAGGGGGCGGGGGATGGAACAGTCACCATGTTAGGCAGGATCGATAGATTTCTCAAATCGATTGATGGAATTGTATAGATAGGCTGGGGCTATCGAGTTTGCAGACGGCGTCTGCCGCTGCAGGGGCCGATTCCATCTCCGATAATGGTCAGCCGATGTTGCGCATAAGTGAATGATCCGTATGAGTGAGGACCCAGCCGGTCTTGCCGCCGAGCAGTTGCTGCGGCGTGCGGTCGAGCGGATCGAGCGCAGTGATGCCGAGCCGCTGTTGCTGCATGCGCTGGGCCGCGACCGCGCCTGGCTGTTCGCGCATGGCCGCGATCCGGTCGAGCCGTCGGTCGCGCAGGCATTCGCGGCATTGGTGCAGCGGCGCCAGGCCGGCGAACCGGTGGCGTACCTGACCGGCACGCGTGGGTTCTGGACGCTGGATCTGGCGGTCTCCACTGCCACGCTGATCCCGCGCGCCGACACCGAGGTGCTGGTCGAGCTGGCACTTGAGCGACTGGACGCCCGGCCGGGCCGCCGCGTTGCCGATCTGGGTACCGGCAGCGGCGCGATCGCGCTGGCCATCGCCAGCGAGCGGCCGCAGGCACAGGTGATCGCCACCGATGCCAGCGCGGCGGCGCTGGCGGTTGCCTGGCGCAATGCCGACAGCCACCGCTTGCGCAATGTCGAATGCCGGCAGGGCAACTGGTTTGCGCCGCTGGCCGGCGAGCGCTTCGACCTGATCGCCAGCAACCCGCCGTATATCGCCGCGCAGGATCCGCATCTGGGCGAAGGCGACCTGCGCTACGAGCCGGCCAGTGCGCTGGCTTCCGGCCCCGATGGCCTGGACGACATCCGCCTGATCGTCGCCGATGCGCCTGCGCATCTGCTGTCGGGCGGCTGGCTGCTGCTCGAACACGGCTGGGACCAGGGCGCGGCGGTGGCCGGGCTGCTGCAGGCGCGTGGCTTCGACGCGGTGGCCACGCATCAGGACCTGGAGCAGCGTGACCGAGTGACGTCGGGGCGCTGGTCGCCCGCTGCGGGCTAGCGCGGCCGGCCACGGAGCGGTCGCCAGGTGGAGGGGGGACGGCGCGCTCGGAGCTGAAACAGGACATGCCGCTTCCGGGCACCGACCGTGCCCGTCCGGCGCTGCGTGCAGGAGCCTGGCTCCGTCGCTCCACGTCCTCGCGCTTCGCCGTGCGCCCGCCCTGGCTCGATCGCATGGGGCGCCCGCGTGTGCAGACCGGGTGCCGATACACTAGCGGTTTCCCGCAGGACCGACGCATGCGCACGCTCTATCCCGAGATCACGCCGTACGACCACGGCACCCTCCAGGTCGACGACCGCCACACGCTGTATTTCGAACAGTGCGGCAATCCGCAGGGCAAGCCGGTGGTGATGCTGCACGGCGGCCCCGGCGGCGGTTGCAACGACAAGATGCGGCGCTTCCATGACCCGGCCAAATACCGCATCGTGCTGTTCGACCAGCGCGGCGCAGGCCGTTCCACCCCGCATGCCGATCTGGTGAACAACACCACCTGGGACCTGGTCGCCGACATCGAGCGCCTGCGCGAACACCTGGGCATCGCGCGCTGGCAGGTGTTCGGTGGCAGCTGGGGCTCGACCCTGGCGCTGGCCTATGCGCAGACCCATCCGCAGCAGGTCACCGAGCTGGTGCTGCGCGGCATCTTCCTGCTGCGCCGTTTCGAGCTGGAATGGTTCTATCAGCAGGGCGCCAGCCGGCTGTTTCCGGATGCCTGGGAGCATTACGTCAACGCGATTCCAGTGGTGGAGCGCGCCGATCTGATCTCCGCCTTCCATCGCCGCCTGACCAGCGACGACGAAGCCACGCGTCTGGCCGCGGCCAAGGCGTGGAGCGTGTGGGAAGGTGCCACCAGCTTCCTGCATGTGGACGCCGACTTCGTCACCGGACACGAGGACGCGCACTTCGCCCTGGCGTTCGCGCGCATCGAGAACCACTACTTCGTCAACGGCGGTTTCTTCGAGGTCGAAGACCAGCTGCTGCGTGACGCGCACCGCATCGCCGACATCCCCGGCGTGATCGTGCAGGGGCGTTACGACGTGGTGTGCCCGATGCAAAGCGCCTGGGACCTGCACAAGGTCTGGCCGAAGGCGCAGCTGCAGGTCAGCCCGGCATCGGGGCATTCGGCCTTCGAGCCGGAAAATGTCGATGCGCTGGTGCGCGCCACCGACGGGTTCGCCTGAGCGCAACCGCGAGCGTGCACGGGAAGCTGCAGCAGCGCTCGCGCGCCAGCGGTAGGAGCGCACCCGGGCGCGACGTAGGGTAACGGGACGGCCTGTCGCGCCCGGGTGCGCTCCTACGAGGCAACCGTCGTCACCGAGGCTGCAGATCAGCGCGGCCGCCGCATGCTTCGTAGGAGTCAGTGCGGCAGCAGTGCCTGCGCCAGCGGCGGCAGGATGCGTGCCAGGCGTTGTGCCCACGCCTGTTGCCCGGCGGCATCGGCAATCAGGTCCTGGCGCAGTTCCAGCTCCACATGCAGCAGTCCGCGGCCTTCGCCGTAGACCGGAATCGCATAGTCGCTGGTGTCGCTGACCGCGTAGGGCTGGTTGTCGCCAACCACCAGATCCGGCTCGTCGCGCAAGGCCTGCAGCAGGCGGTGCGCCAGCCGCGTGTCGCGGTTGTACAGCACGCCGGCATGCCAGGGCCGTGCATTGCCGGCCATGATCGGCGTGAAGCTGTGCATCGACACCAGCACGGTGGGTTGCCCGCGCTGTGCGCGTGCATCCAGTTCCGCCGCAATGCGCGCGTGGTATGGCGCAAAGATCGCATCGATGCGCTGCTGCCGATCGTCGGCCGACAGCTGCAGGTTGCCCGGAATTGAGGTGCCGTCGCTGATCTCGGGCATCAGCGTGGCCGAACCATGCGGGCGATTGCAGTCGATCACCAGGCGCGAATAGGTCTGCGCGATGGCGACCGCATCCAGCGCATCGGCCAGCAGGCGGGTGACCTCGGCAATGCCGATATCCCAGCCGATGTGGCGGTCCAGCTCCTGCTGCGGCAGGCCCAGATTGGCCAGCCGCGCCGGCACGCGCCGACCGGCGTGGTCGGCGATCAGCAGCCATGGCGAGGCGGCCTGCGGGTTGTGCACGCTGAACGGTGCGGGATCGTCGGCACCGAGCAGGCGGGCAGCGGTCGCTTCAGCCACGCGGGGTGCCGTCCAGTGCGTGATCGACCAGATACAGCCCGGCCCACAGCTTGGGATCCATCTGATAGCCCTCGGCCATCTTCTGCACCAGCCAGGCGCCGACCTGCGTGCGCGGGATCTCGTGCACGGTGATGTCTTCGCTGGCATCGCCGCCGCCGGCGCCGACCTTGCGCAGGCCGGTGGCGCGGACGAAGGCGATCTTCTCGCTGCTGGCGCCGGCCGAGGTCGGGCCGATCATCAGCACTTCGGCGTGCTCGGCGGTCCAGCCGGTTTCTTCTTCCAGTTCGCGAATGGCCGACAGCTCGATCGACTCGTCGGCATGCACATCGCCGACCAGACCGGCCGGCATTTCGATGGTGCGGGCCTGCAGCGGCACGCGGAACTGTTCGACGAACAACATCGCATCGTCCGGGGTCACCGCCACGATGATCGCGGCCAGGCCGCCGGCGTGCACGCGTTCGGAATATTCCCAGGTGCCGCGCACGACCATGCGCTGGTACTTGCCTTCGTAGACCACGGTGGGCGGGGTGTCGTGTCGGTTCATGGATGCAGGCCTTGTTCCAGGGAAACGGGAGTGCGCGGTGCCGGCGCGCCGCCGCAGGCGGCCAGCAACCGGCGCCGGGTGAGCGGGCCGAAGCGCAGGCTCTCGCACAAGCCGCCCAGCATGTCGGTATCGGCTGGCGCGCGCGTGAAACCGGCATCGGTCAGCGCCAGCGGCGCGTCAAGTGCGATGGTGGTGAGCTGACGCCACAGCAGCGCGTGTTCGCGTTGCTCGCGCAGGCGCGCGGCCATCTGCGCCGCGCCGCGCAGGCGCAGGAACGGGATCTCGTCGATACGCTCCAGCAAGGCATCCAGGCTGCCGAAATGCGCCAGCAGGACCGCCGCCGATTTGGCGCCGATGCCGGTGACGCCGGGAATGTTGTCGATCGCATCGCCGCACAGCGCCAGGTAGTCGGCGATCTGATGGGCGTGCACGCCGTGGCGCGCCTTGACCCCGTCCATGCCCCAACGCAGGTTGCGCGCGTAATCCCACTGCTCGTCGTGTTCGAGCAGCAGCTGCGACAGATCCTTGTCGGCCGACACGATCACCCCGCGCAGGCCGTGCGCACGCACGCTGTGCAAGGCGCTGCCGATCAGGTCGTCGGCCTCGTAATCGCGGTGCGCCAGCACGCTCAGGCCCAATGCCGCGCACAGCGCCTTGCAATGCGCGAACTGGCGCCGCAACGCATCCGGTGCCGGCGTGCGATTGCCCTTGTAGGCCGGGTAGAGCGCATGCCGAAAACAGCTGTCCAGCGCCTCGTCGAAGGCGATGGTGATGTGCTGCGGATCCTCGCGTTCGAGCAGGTCGAGCAGGAAGCGCGCAAAGCCGTGCACGGCATTGGTCGGCCAGCCTTGCGCATCCTGGAATTCGTCCGGGATCGAATGCCAGGCGCGGAACACGTACAGGCTGGCATCGACCAGATACAGCGGGGTCGGGCGGCTGATCGACGGCGGCGCGCCTGCAAGCATGGGGACGTGCGTGGTCACGGGGTCCAGTCGCGCAGCAGCGCACGCGGGTCCGGGCGCTCGCGCTCTGGCACCTGCAGGCGCGGGGTGCCGATATGGATGAAACCGGCGATGCGCTCGTTCTGCTCCAGGCCCAGATAGCCGGTCACCGCCGGGTCGTAGGCCATCCACGCGGTCAGCCACTGCGCGCCGAAGCCATGCGCCTGCGCAGCCTGCAGCAGCGCAAAACATACGCAGCCGGCGGTGAGCAGCTGTTCCTGCTCGGGCACCTTGTGCCCGGGGCGCAGCGCGGCGATCACCACGACCACCAGCGGCGCATCGTTGAAACGGTTGCGGTCTTTTTCGACCGCGGCGGGCGGCGCCAGCGGGTCGGCGGCCAGGCTGCGCTCGGCCAGGAAATCGCCCAGTGCCTGGCGGGCATCGCCGCTGATGCGCAAGAAACGGAACGGCACCAGCTTGCCGTGGTCGGGCACGCGCACCGCCGAGGTGAGCATGCGCAGCAGGGTGTCTTCATCCGGGCCGGGCTCGCCCAGCTGTTTGGAGGGGACCGAGCGGCGCGCGTCCAGCGCCTGGAGCGAATACGGTGCGTGCATAATTCCGGGTCGAGGCGAGGATGCGGGCAATTATAGACGGGCCCTTCCCAACGCCCGCCGCATCATGGGCGGCGGGCCGATGCCGGCCCGGTCGTGACATCCCTTCCATGTTCGTCCTGTGCGCCGCCCGATGACCCAGTTCGTGTCCACCCCCGTGCTCCCCAGCCGCAATTCGCAGCTGCTCGACCAGGTACGCGAGATTGTGCTGGTGCCGCTGGCCGATGCCTTTGTCCAATTCCAGGACACATTGGCCGAGGCGCTGTTCCAGCTGGCGGCCGATGCCGGCCCGGCCCAGAACGACTTCCTGGAGGCGATCCAGGCGGTGCGGCAGCAGCGCGAGCCGATCACCGCGCGTTTCCGCGGGCATCTGGCCAAGGCCTGGCAGGGGCTGGAATCCGGGCGGCCGTTGTCGGCCGATCGCAGCCTGGGCCGCGGTGCGGCCGGGCTGACCCTGCTGCCCGAGCAGGACCTGGAGGTGCGCCTGGCGGTGCGCAACCTGGCCGGCGCGCTGCAGCACCAGTGGCGCACGGAGCTGATGCGGCTCAATCGCTATCTGGGCTTCATTGCCGGCGGGCTGCGTATCGATGGCGACAGCAATCCGTTCGGGCCGGAGCATCTGGGCGTGGCCCTGTACGAGGCCTTTCAGGGGGTGACGCTGGCGCCCAAGGCGCATCTGGCGGTGATCAAGGTCTGCGAGCAGCACCTGATGGAACGCGTCGGCCAGCGCTACGGCGCGCTGGAACAGGCGCTGGCGCAGGTGGCGCGCTTGCGCGAGTTGCCGCAGCCGCGCAGCCGGCGGCGCGGCATTCCGCGCCAGGACGAAGGCGCCGGCGAGCAGGCCGCCGAGACGCCGGACTGGATCGCACGCTTCTTCGCCGACTGGTCGGGCGGGCAGGGCGCGTTGGCCGGCGTCGAGGCGATCGACGTGCATCTGCGCAGCGGCCGCGAGCTGTTGCCGGCCGGCCTGCACCATTTGCTGCAGCATGCACGCCGCCAACGCGAACCCGATGGCGACACGCCCGCACCTGCCGGGCAGCGCCTGCTGTCGCCGCGCGAGGTGGTGTCGGCGCTGTCGCTGCTGCAGACCATGCCTGCGGCCGGCTTCGATGCCATCGACGGCACCGATTCGGGCCTGGCATGTGGCCTGCGGCAGCAGGTCAGGCGCGCCGCCGCCGCGCTTGGGGTGGATCCGGCCACCACCTGCCTCAACCCCGACGACGAGGACGCGCTGGATCTGGTGGCCTTGTTGTTCGCCGCGATCCTGGTGCAGAGCCATCTGTCGGATGCGCAGCGCAGCCTGCTCGGCCAGTTGCTGGTGCCGATGGCCAAGCTGGCGATGCTGGACGGCCACCTGTTCGTGCGCGACGGCCATCCCGCACGCCGCCTGCTCAACCTGTTGGTCGACGCCTGCGATGGCAATGCCGGCGAAACCGCGGCAGAGCAGGCCTTGCTCGGCCAGGTGCAGGCGGTGATCGACACGGTGGTGCGCGATTTCGACGAGCATCCGGGGCTGTTTCTGACGCTGGAGGCCGAGTTCGGCGCCAGCTACGAACAATATCGGCGCCGGGTGGAAATCGCCGAGCGCCGTGCCAGCGAATTGCAGCGCGCCGAAGAACGCCGCGAAGCCGCACGCAGCATTGCCGCGCAGGCGCTGGCAGAGCGCCTGGCGCGCGGGCCGCTGCCGCCGCTGGTCGAGCACTTCCTCGGCCGCGTCTGGCAGCCGTATGTGCAACAGGTGGCGTTGCGTGGCGACGGCACCGGCCAGGCCTTGGACGCGGCCGTGGCCCTGGGCGATGCGGTGTTGGCGCAACTGGGTGCTGCGCCTGGTGACGCCGCGCTGGAGCCGCAGCGTGCGCAGCTGCTGCAGGCTTTCGCGCTGGCCGGCCTGGCGCAACGCGACGCCGAGCTGGCCCTGCAGGAACTGCAGCGCGCGCTGCTGTCCACGTCATCGGTGCCGGCTGCGGGAGCGCCGGATCCCGCCCTGTTTGCGCCGACCTTGAGCGCGCTGCGCCCCAGCCCCGGTCCGGCCGAGCCGGTCGGCGAGCCGCTGACGCCGATGCTGGATGTCACTGCGCAGGTGGAATTCGATCGTGTCACCGCCGATTTCTTCCGCGGCATGGCGCTCGGCACCTGCCTGGAGTTCGTCGACCGGCATGGCCGCGTGCAGGCCGGCAGGTTGTGCTGGATCAGCCCGATCTCCGGGCGGCTGATGTTCGTCAACCGGCGCGGCGGGCGGCTGTGCGTGTCCTCGCCGGAGGAACTGGCGATGATGGTGTGGCTGGACCGCCTGCGTCTGCATCGCGACGAGGACGCGTTCTACAGCGCGATGCAGGATGTCGTCGATGCGCTGGACCGGCCGCACATGCTGAAGGCTTAACCCCCGCAGGCGGTTAATACGCGCTGGCAAGCGCCACCGCAGCGATGCACGCTAGGATGTCCGACTGACACGCAAACCCTGGGCGGTCACGACTAAAGTGCGAATTGCGTCACACTTAACAAACGAGCGAAACGCCTACCATGCGGTGGCGGAATTTGGGGCCGCGTCTGTTTTCTTTCGTTTGAATATTTTCACGCCTGCAGGGGCGGGGAGCCTTTGCGCATGACTTTTCAGCCCAGTCCGTCGGGACATCCGGGCCGTGACCAACGCTTGCTCGAACAGGCGCACGCCGTGTTCGTGCCCGCACTCGCGCAGGTTTTTGCCGCTGCAGTCGCACACTTTGACGATGTGCTGTTCGATCGCGCCGAATCCGCGGGCACATCGCAGTTGTTGTTTCTCGACGGCATGCGCGAGTTGCGCCGCAAGCGCGACGAAGTGGCCTCGCGGTTCCGCCAGCAGCTGGACGACGGCTGGCAGGCGTTGTTGCTGGGCGAGCCGCTGTCGGCCGAGGTGGTCCTGGCAGGCGACATCGGCACCGGCCCGCTGAGTCTGGTGCCCGAACACGTGCTCGAATCGCGGCTGGCGGTGCGCAACCTGGCCACGGTGCTGCTGCGCGACTTCAAGCAGGTGCTGGCGCGGGTGGACCGCCGCCTGGGCTGGATCGCCGGCGGCCTGGAACTGGTGGCCGACACCAACCCGCTCGGTCCGGAGCATCTGGGCGTGGCGATCCACGAAGCCTTCGCCACCTGCGACCTGGCGCCGGAAGTGCGCCTGGTACTGATCAAGCTGTGCGAGCGCGACCTGGCCGAGCCGATCGGCAAGCTGTATGCGCGCCTGGACGAGACGCTGGCCAAGGCCGGCGTCATGCCGGAAATCTCCCAGCCCAAGCGCCCGCCGCCGCGCGTGCAGCCACGCGGCGACACGCCCGAGGAGCGCGCCCAGGCCGAGGCCCAGGGCGCGGCTGCCGACATCGGCGGCGACGACCAGAGCGACCAGTACGCACCGGCCTGGGCCAACCGCTTCCTGGACCGCTGGGCGCACAGCCGCGGCCGCATGCAGGCCGCCGCCCAGCGTGGCCAGGCCGGTGGCGGCGTTGCCGGCGGCATGGATGGGGGCGAGGCCGATCACCCCGGCGGCAGCCAGGGCATGTTGCTGGAAGCGTTGCACGAGTTGCTGCAGCAGACCCGCAGCGTGCGCGACAACACCGCCTCTGCCGCATCGGTGGCGGTGGGCCAGCAACGCCCGCTGAGCCAGCGCGAGATGATGTCGGTGCTGTCGCTGCTGCAGGCCACGCCGAGCGCGACGCTGCAGGCGGCCATCGGCGACGACACCGAGTCGCTGGCGCAGCGGCTGAAGAACGAAGTGCTGTCCAGCGCCACGCGGCTGGGCGTGGACCCGGCGACCGCGCGCCTGGACCCGATGGATGAGGATGCGATCGACCTGGTCGGCATGCTGTTCGACGTGATGCTGGACGAGCGCGATCTGGAAAACCGTTCGCGCGAAATGATCGGCCGGCTGGTGGTGCCCTTCGTCAAGGTCGCGCTGCTGGATCGCAAGATGTTCGTGCAGAAGACCCATCCCGCGCGGCGCCTGCTCAATTCGCTGGCCGAGGCCTGCGAAGGCAACACCGGCGACAGCGCTGCCGAGCGTGTGCTGATGGGCAAGGTCGAGGAAATCGTCGACCGCCTGGTGGCCGAATTCAACGAGAACCTGGCGATCTTCCTGACCCTGGAAGAGGAATTCCGCGATTTCCTATCGCAGCATCGGCGCCGGGTGGAAATTGCCGAGCGGCGCGCCACCGAAACCCAGCGCGGCCAGGAAAAGCTCGAGCTGGCACGCAGCCGCGCGCTGTCGGAGCTGGAACAGCGCACGCAGGCCGGCACGCCGCTGCCCAGGGCCGTGGAGGATTTCCTGCGTCAGCCGTGGCTGCACCATCTGACCATGGCGATCCTGCGCGACGGTGAGGAAGGTCCGGGCACCGTCGAGGCACTGGCCCTGGCCGATGGCGTGCTGGAAGAACTGGCCGAGGCACGTCGCCACATCGTCGGCAAGCCGTGGCTGCAGGTCTGGCAGCCGGCCCTGCATCGCGTATTTGCCAGCGTCGGCCTGCATGGCGACGCGGTGGTGGTGGCGATCACCGCATTGCACGACACCTTGCAGGCCATCGCCGAAGCGCGCCCGGAGCTGGAAAAGGCCTTGCCGGAGCTGCCGCAGGTCAACCTGCCGCCGCCGGCTGCCGAAAGCGTCAGCGTGGTGCTGGGGGCCGAGGCGGTGGCGCAGAGCATCGACAGCGCCGATGCCGAGCGTTTCCGTGCGATGGATATCGGCACCTGGCTGGATTTCGTCGACAAGGACGGCAAGGTGCAGGCGGGCAAGCTGTCGTGGGTGAGCCCGATCTCGCAGCGGCTGCTGTTCGTCAATCGCCGCGGCGTACGCTTCTGCGTCGCCTCGCCGGAGGAGCTGGCGGTGATGGTGCGCCTGGGCAGGCTGCGCGAGCACATCAACGACGGCGCCTTCGACAGCGCCATGCAGGGCGTCATCGACCGCCTGGATCCGTTGCACAACAGCACCGTGCACTAACGGGTACCGCGCGATGCGCTTGCCGCATCGCGGTACGCTCAGGCCCGCGCCGGTCCGATAAAGTCCAGCGCCGCTTCGATGACCGAGGCATGGTCGACCATGCGGTTGTGTCCCAGGCCTTCGGTGGTCAGCAATTGCGCCTGCGGCCACAGCGCCGCAAAACGCGCGCCTTCGTCCCAGGGTGTCTCGCGGTCGCGGCGGTCATGGATGATCAGGGCCGGACGCTGGAAACGCGGCAGATGCGGGGACGCATCGAAATCGGCAAAGCGTTTGCCGGTGATCGCATGCAGCAGGTCCTCGAACGGAACGAAGGTCTTGGCCGCGATGCCAAAGGCGCGGAACTGCCGGCGTGCGGTCTCGGCCGGGGCCAGCAATGGCGCGATCAGCACGTAGCGCGCCGGCTGCCAGGCCGCTTCATCGGCGAACACGACCGATGCCGAACCCAGCGAATGACCGATGAAGGCCGCCGGCCGGCCGAAGCGCCGCCCGATCCGGCGCAGCACCTCGACAAAGTGCGGCATGTAGCTGATGCGCCCACCGCTCAATCCGTGCCCGGCCTGGTCGAAGGCCACCACCGCATAGCCCAGCGCCTGCAGCCGTGGCACCCAGGCGGCAAAGCGCAGGCCATAGCTGGACCAGCCGTGGGAGAGCAGGACATACGGTTGCTGCGCCGGGTCGCCCCAGACATACACCGCGATCTCGATACCATCGATGGACAGGCTGTCGCGGCCCACGTCGGACAGCGTGGCCAGGGTGGATGCGGCGTGCCGGCGTGATGCTGCATCCGGCGTCACGAAGCGGCGCGCCAGCAGGCGGCCGGTCGGGCCGGGAGCCAGGCGGCTGGCCGACCCGAACAGCGTGCGGGTCAGGCGCATGCGCCAGCGGGAAAATGCCTTGGCCATGAAAAAACTCGCTGGGGAGGGGCTACATCCGGCGCCGATCTTGACGCTGGCAAGATGCGGGGCGAGTCTGCACCGCCAATCTTGTCAGCGTCAAGATTCCCTGCTCCAATGACATCCCGATTTGCGAAGCCGCCATGTCCCACGCGCCCAAGTCAGCGACGTATCACCATGGCGATCTGCCCGCCGCCCTGCGCCGCGCGGCCTGGGAGATCGTCGGCGAATCGGGTCCGCGCGGGCTGAGCCTGCGCGAGTGCGCCCGCCGTGCGGGCGTTTCGCATGCCGCACCGGCACATCACTTCGGCTCGCTGGAAGGCCTGGTGGTGGAACTGGTCGCAGACGGGTACGAACGCATGGTCGAGTGGATCGTGCAGGCCCAGCGCGAGGTCGACCCACTGCTGGGCGGCGGCCTGGGCTATATCCGGTTCGCCATCGCCTACCCGCAGCAGTTTCGCTTGATGCAGAGCCTGGAGCCGCAGCGACGCAGCCTGCCGCGCCTGCTGGCAGCCACCGATGCGGCAATGGCCTGCCTGCGCGATGCCTTGCATGCGGCCTGGCTGGCCCGGCACGGCAGTGCGCCGGATGCGCACCTGCTGCATCAACGGGTGCTGCTGGCCTGGAGCGCGGCGCATGGTTATGCGTGTCTGGCCATCGACCACCGCACCGAAGCGGTGGCGCTGGCGCCGCCCGAGCAGTTGCTCGCCCCGATGCTGCCGGCCTTGCTGACGCCCTGAGCGTGGCTGCCGCGCTCTGCTAGCATCGCCGCGACGACAGGCGCGAGCGGGGCAAGCCATGGCTGTGCAGGTGCTGGTGCTGAAAGAACACGCGGCAGGCGAGCGCCGTGTCGCCGCCACGCCGGAAACGGTCAGGAAACTGGTCGCGCTCGGCGCCAGCGTGTGGATCGAGCCAGGCGCCGGCTGTGCCAGTAGCATGGCCGACGCCGCGTATCTGCAGGCCGGGGCGCAGCTCGCCACGGCAGACACGCTGGCGCAGGCCGAGGTGCTGCTGAGCGTGCAGGCACCGCCCACCGAGCTGCTGCAGCAATGCAGGCCCCACACCGTGCTGATCGGCATGCTGGCGCCGGACGCCGACCCGGCACGTGCGCAGGCGATCGCCACCGCTGCGCTGGTCGCGTTTCCGCTGGAGCGCCTGCCGCGCACCACACGTGCGCAATCGATGGACGTCTTGAGTTCGCAGGCCGGCATGGCCGGCTACAAGGCCGTGCTGATCGCCGCGCAGCTGGCGCCGCGCTTCTTTCCGATGCTGACCACCGCCGCCGGCACCATGCGCCCGAGCAAGGTGTTGGTGATCGGTGCGGGCGTGGCCGGGCTGCAGGCGATCGCCACCGCCAAACGGCTGGGCGCGCAGGTCGAAGGCTTCGACGTGCGCCCGGAAACCCGCGAGCAGATCGCCTCGCTGGGTGCGCGCTTCCTGGATCTGGGCGTGAGCGCGGCCGGCGAGGGCGGTTATGCGCGCCAGCTCACCGACGACGAACGCGCCGAACAGCAACGCCGGCTGGCCGAACACCTCAAAGGCGTGGACGTGGTGGTCTGCACCGCCGCCGTGCCCGGCCGGCCGGCGCCCAAGATCCTGAGCATGGAGATGCTGCACGGCATGCGCGCCGGCAGCGTGATCGTCGATCTGGCCGCGGAAACCGGCGGCAATTGCGCTGCCACCCGGCCCGGCGATACCTATGAGCGCGACGGCGTGGTGATCGCCGGCCCGCTCAACCTGGCCAGCCAGGGCGCGGTGCACGCCAGCGAGATGTTCGCGCGCAACGTCTACGCGTTCGCCGCATTGCTGATCAAGGATGGCGCGCTGTCGTTCGACTGGGACGACGAACTGCTGGCCAAGACACGCTGGTCGGCGCCAGCGACTGCGTAGCCCCGCCGAGCCCATGCGCCTTGCGCTCTGGCGGGTAGGAGCGCGCTGGCGCGCGATGGCGCTTTATCGGTAACGCTCCGTCGCGCGATGGCGCTTATCTGTGATGCTCCATCGCGCGCCAGCGCGCTCCTACGGTGGCCGCGCGTGACTGGGATGCACCGGTGTGCTGGCGGGTTGCGCTTGCCGCGGCAGCGCCGCGTCAGTCGTCGGTGGGCGGATGCTCGCGCAGCCAGGTGCTGCGTTCGGCCGGGCTCATTTTCTGCCAGCGTTGCTGCAGCTCATTGCGTTGTTGCTGGTTGAGCGTGCGCATGCGTTCGAACAAGGCCTTGGCCTCGCGGCGTTGCTCCGGGCTCATGTTGCGGAAGCGGTCCATGCCGGCCTTGGCCTGTTTGCGCTGCTCCGGGGTCATGTCCAGCCAGCGGCGCGCATGGCGATACATGCGCGGGCGTTCTTCCGGCACATCGTTCCAGCGTTCGCGCAGCGCATCGATCAGCACCTGCCGCTGCTGCTGGGTGAGCTTGTCCCACTCGGGCATCGGCGTGTCTGCCTCGCGCGGTCCGGGTCCTCGCGGGCCGGGGCCATCCGGCGGTGGCGGTCCCGGCGGTCCGGGGGAATGGGCCTGAGCCAGCAGGGACGCGCAGGGCGCGGCGCACAGCAGCAGGGTCAACAACAGGCGGGTGGTGCGGGTCATCGTGCTTATTCCATGGCCAGGGCGGTATCGGACCCCAGCCAGACGTACAGGTCCGGATTCTGGGTGAGCATGTCGTCGGTATCGGTGGTGGTGCCGGCGACCACCTGGGTCGGAGCGCGGTCCGGCGAGGCGCGCTCGCCCGGACGCAACTGCAGGCCGATGCCGACCGCCAGCAGGCCGGAACACGCAGTCGCCAGCAACCAGTAGCCGCGCCGGGCGCGCGTGGGAGCGGTCGCCTGACGGGCCTGGCGCAGGCGCGCCAGGGTCTGCGGCGGCAGGCTGGTCAGTGCGGAGGCATGCAGCTGGCGCAGGTGCGCATCCAGCTGGGCCGGGTCGTGGGAGCGGTTCACAGGAAATCCTCGAACTGTTTTTGCAACGCGTCGCGCGCACGCGACAGGTGGGTTTTGACCGAGCCTTCCGAGCAGCCCATCGCCTTGGCGGTGGTGGCCACGTCCAGGTCTTCCAGCACGCGCAGCGTGAACGCTTCGCGCTGGCGCGCCGGCAGGTTGCGCAAGGCCTCGACCAGCCGTTGGTAGGCCTGCTGATGCTGTTGTTCGTCCACCGGGCCGGTGCCGGGGTCGGCCCAGTCGATGGTGCCCTCGTCGTCGGCGCGTTCGGCCGGCGCCCAGAACTTCAGGCGGAAGCTGCGCCGGCGCTGCAGGTCGATGATGCGGCTGCGCAGGATGCTCCAGAACAACGGCGTCCATTCGGTGGCCGGGCGCTCGCGGTAGCCGAGCAGCTTCACCATGGCGTCCTGCACGGCGTCCAGCGCATCTTCGCGGTGACGCAGGCCGGCCTCGGCAAAGCGGAACGCACGCGGGCCGATGCCGGCCAGGAAGGCGTCCAGCGAAACCGGCACGGTGGCGGCCGGTGCGGCAGGTTGCGGATCGAAAGGGGTTCCCACCAGCACAGCGTAGCTTCCGCGGAGACGATACGACGTCAACGGGCGAGTGCCGATTCGGTTGACACGCGCCCGGGCGCGCACGGCGTGGGTATGATCGGCGGGCCGCACCGGCCAGTGGAGCGAACGACGATGAGCGACGGATTCGTAGCGCTGTACATCTTCATGCTGGCGGCCATCGCCGGCCACGTGATCATCTCGCGGGTGCCGGTGATCCTGCATACCCCGCTGATGTCCGGCTCCAACTTCATCCACGGCATCGTGCTGATCGGTGCGATGGTGGTGCTGGGGCATGCCGATACCACGCTGGAAAAGGCGCTGGGATTTGTCGCGGTGATGCTGGGTGCGGGCAATGCGGCCGGTGGTTACGTGGTGACCGAGCGGATGCTGGACATGTTCAAGTCCAGCAAGAAGCCGTCGGGCGGGGACGCGCCATGAACGTCTCCACTGCCGAGCTGCTGGCATGGCTGGTGAAGTCCAGCTATCTGGTCGCGGCGACCTTGTTCCTGCTCGGGCTGCAGCGCATGGCGTCGCCGCTGACCGCGCGCAGCGGCATCCGCTGGGCCGGGCTGGGCATGCTGATCGCCACGGTGGCGACATTCTTCCTGCCCGAGCTGCATAACGTGCCGCTGATCCTGGCCGCGCTGGCGATCGGAACCGGCGTGGCGTGGTGGTCGGCCAGGAAGGTTGCCATCACCGACATGCCGCAGATGGTGGCCTTGTACAACGGCATGGGCGGCGGCTCGGCGGCGGCGATCGGGGCGGTGGAGTTGCTGCGCTTTGCCTTCTTCGCCAACCGCGATACCACCCACTGGAGCGCCCAGGCGATCGCCGAACTGGCGGCGCGGCGGCCGGACACCAGCACGGTGGTGCTGGCGGTGGTGGGCTCGGCGATCGGCGCAGTGTCGCTGTCCGGGTCGATCGTGGCCTGGGCCAAGCTGGATGGCCGGCTCGACCGTCGGGTGACCTTCGCGGGCCAGCAGGCCTTCAATCTGCTGGTGGCACTGGCGGTGCTGGTACTCGGCATCTGGGCGGCCAGCAGCCTGCAGCCGCTGGCGATCATCGCCTTCTTCGTGGTGGCGCTGGCGCTGGGTGTGTTGATGACGCTGCCGATCGGCGGTGCCGACATGCCGGTGGTGATCTCGCTGTACAACGCATTCACCGGCCTGGCGGTGGCGTTCGAAGGCTATGTGCTGGGCAACGAGGCGCTGATCATCGCCGGCATGATGGTCGGCGCGGCCGGCATCCTGCTGACGCGCCTGATGGCCAAGGCGATGAACCGGCCGATCAGCGGCGTGCTGTTTTCCAACTTCGGCGGCGGCGGGCAGGCGCAGGAGATCGCCGGGGCGCAGAAGCCGATCGAGGCCGGCGACGTGGCGGCGATGATGGCGTTCGCCGAGCGGGTGGTGATCGTGCCCGGCTACGGCATGGCGGTGGCACAGGCGCAGCACAAGATCTGGGAGCTGGCGCAGCGGCTGATCGCGCGCGGGGTCAAGGTGAAGTTCGCAATCCACCCGGTTGCCGGGCGCATGCCCGGGCACATGAACGTGCTGCTGGCCGAAGCCGGCGTGCCCTACGACCTGATCGCCGACATGGACGACATCAACCCCGAGTTCGCCAGCACCGACGTGTCGCTGGTGATCGGCGCCAACGACGTGGTCAACCCGGTGGCCAGGACCGACCCGGCCAGCCCGATCTACGGCATGCCGATCCTGGACGTGGTGAATTCGAAGAACACGATAGTGATCAAGCGCGGCAAGGGCACCGGCTTTGCCGGCATCGAGAATGCGCTGTTTTACGCCGACAACACCCGCATGCTGTACGGCGATGGCGCGGAAGCGGCCGGCGCGCTGGTCAGCGAGCTTAAGGCGCTGGACGGGGGCGGGCACTGAGGCGTCGTGCGGCTGACTTGGCGGATGAATTTGCGAAGCCACTTGGTCGAGGGGGCGGTGTTCTCGCTGCCAGTTCCTTGCAGCTGAGCCGCAGATCGGCTGCTTCACGAACGCTCTATCCGCACCATCCGGCCAGTCTTATCAGCCAGCCCGAAACAAGCCACCGAGTTGAGCCGCTGCCGTTACCCGGTTTGCGCTGGAAAGCCGATCGAACGCACGGTGATCCGAACAACACACACCATGCTTTGCTTGCAACCAAACCACCGACCATCTCGACAGGTCCTTGCCGGCCCATCGTCGCGGGACCTTACGCGGCATGGAAGCCGCGTAAGAGCCTACATTGACGTACTTGCGGCGTTTCCTGCGATGGTGGGCCGGCAAGGGCCCTGCAGCAAACTCGCAGCGTCGAGGGCGCGGCGAGGACACCGCACCGGTTACCGGTTGCTCTGTCGAAAACCATGTACACCGACTATCTCGACTGGTCCTTGTCCGCTCACCGTCGCGGGACCTTACGCGGCATGGAAGCCGCGTAAGAGCCTACAAGGACGTACTTGCGGCGTGTCCTGCGATGGTGGGCGGGCAAGGACCCCGCCGCCAAGCCGCACAGCTCCCTGGATATCGCTGCGTCAGGAAAATAAAGCGCCAGCGCTAAGCAGGAGCGGCGTGACTTGCGCTGTGTACATGAAGCATCAGCTTCAACGGATGCCGAATGGCAGCCGTTGCGAACGCGTCCGACTCAGCGCGCCGCCCACCACGCCAGGACCAGCGCGGCGGCATAGCACAGCAGGTCGAAACCGTTGTTGGCCAGTTGCAGCAGGGTCCAGGCCAGCCCGGCGCCCATCTTCTGTGCCGAGGTCCACGGGTCCAGGCCCAGTGCGCCACCCAGCTGCGCCGAGGCGATGCCCCAGTTGGCGCCGACGATGACCAGCGCGGTCGCCACGACCGCGATGCCGATGCGCAACGGGCCGGCGCCCAGCGTGCCCAGGCGCAGCATCCAGACGATTTCCAGGGCCACCAGCACCGCCATCCAGCCGGCCTGGTTGCCCAGCGCAAGCGCGATGAGCATCCAGGCGATCAGGGCGGTGACGCATCCCAGCAGCAGGAGCGGGGGCCAGAGCCAGTGGGCGGTTCTGGCGGACGCGGTGGTAGGCGGCATTGGAGCTCCTGACAGTGCGCACATGATAAAGCGCGCGATGTACTTTGCGCGGTGATGGACGCGCCGATGGAATGCAGCGTCGTCGCCGGCTCCATCCCGCAACGGCAGCGGCCTTGCCGTGGTCGGCTAGAATGGCGGACTTGCGCGCATCCGCCGCGGCCCCATATCCAGCCCATGTACTCCCGTAGCAGCGAACCCGTCCAGTTCGAACGCGATTGCGATGCCGTCATGGTGCCGCAGGGCGATTCGGTGACCCTGCCCGCAGGCAGTTACGGCTATATCACCCAGGCGCTGGGTGGCAGCTATACGGTCTTTGTCGAAGGCAACCTGTTCCGCATTGCCGGCAAGGATGGCGATGCGATCGGCAAGGAGGCCCCGCCGGGGCTGGAATTGCCCGCCGATGCCAGCGACGAAGAGGTGGAGGCACTGGTGTGGCAGCAGCTGCGCACCTGTTTCGACCCCGAGATCCCGTTCAACATCGTCGATCTGGGACTGGTCTACGAGGCGGTGGTCAGCCATCGCGAGGAAGACGACCAGCGCCGGGTGGACGTCAAGATGACCCTCACCGCGCCCGGTTGTGGCATGGGCGAGATCCTGGTCGACGACGTGCGCAGCAAGGTGGAGATGATCCCGACCATTGCCGAGGCCGACGTCGAGCTGGTCTTCGACCCGCCGTGGGGCCGGCATATGATGTCCGAAGCAGCCCGTCTCGAGACCGGCATGCTCTGATCGTCAGGCGCCATGTCCAACAGGTGGCGCCGCGTCCTTTCGCCCGCCATACAGGAATCTTCCGGTGTCCGTGTCCTTCGCTTCCACCCGTTCCCCGTCGCCGCGCAGTGCCGACGAGCTGTCCGTGATCCTGGCCGCGCCCGGCTTCGGGCTGCATTTCACCGACCACATGGTCGCCATTTCCTGGACCAACGAGCTCGGTTGGCACGACGCGCAGGTACGCGCGTATGGCCCGCTGCAGCTGGATCCGGCCGCCTCGGTGCTGCATTACGGCCAGGAAATCTTCGAAGGCATCAAGGCCTACCGGCATGCCGACGGCTCGATCTGGACCTTCCGCCCGCAGGCCAATGGCGAGCGGCTGCAGCGCTCGGCGCGGCGGCTGGCGCTGCCGGAACTGCCGGTGGACCTGTTCGTCGAATCGCTGCGCCAGCTGGTGGCGGTGGATGCGAGCTGGGTGCCGTCGGCCCCGGAAACCAGCCTGTACTTCCGCCCGTTCATGATTGCCGACGAGGCGTTCCTGGGCGTGCGTGCGGCGCACAAGGCCTCGTACTACGTCATCGCAAGTCCCGCCGGTCCGTATTTCGCCAAGGGCGTGGCACCCGTGTCGATCTGGTTGTCCACCGAGTACGCACGTGCGGCCAAGGGCGGCACCGGTGCGGCCAAGTGCGGCGGCAACTATGCCGCCTCGCTGCTGCCGCAGCAGAAGGCCTATGCGCAAGGCTGCTCGCAGGTGCTGTTCCTGGACCCGGTGGAAGGCAAGTACATCGAAGAACTGGGCGGCATGAACGTGTTCCTGGTCTACAAGGACGGCACGCTGGTGACGCCGGAACTGTCCGGCAGCATCCTGGAAGGCATCACCCGCGACAGCATCCTGCAACTGGCACGTGATCGCGGCATGCAGGTGATCGAGCGCAAGGTCGCCATCGACGAGTGGAAGCAGGGCGTGGCGTCGGGCGAGATCACCGAGGTGTTCGCCTGCGGCACCGCTGCCGTGGTCACCCCGATCGGCGAGCTGAAGGGCGATGGCTTTGCGGTCGGCGATCTCTCCGCACCGGCCGGCGAGGTGACCATGTCGCTGCGCCAGGAGTTGACCGACATCCAGTACGGGCGCGTCCCGGACCGCCACGGTTGGCTGGTGCGTCTGTCCTGAGCCAGCGCATCGCGTCAAAGAAGGCCTCTGTGCGGTCGCGCAGGGGTCTTTTTTTTGGGGCAACGCAGCAGGTGTGTGCCAATTCCTGTCCGGATATGTCGTCAACTGGCTGAACGGTGCCGTACGGTGTCACAAATCTGATATTTAATTTTTCGAAAGTGCGAACTTCTTATTGTCCAGTCTGGTTGTAGTGCGGTAGGTTCGCTGAACGGATCGATAACAGGGGATCGGTCCGGGACCTCGGTGCTGACCTATGGAAGGCGGCACCGGCTACCACCGCTACGGCGGTTCTCTTTGATCTAGAAGGGAATTCGATGTCGAACGAGTCTTTCCGCAAGCGCCCCCGCGCACTGACCATCCTGAGCGCAGCTGCGCTGACCTCGTTGTTGCTGGCAACCCCGGCCTTTGCCGGCGAGGTGTATCTGGATGGCCTCGCCACCGCCCAAACCCACCAGAAATTCATCGTGACCTATAAGGACGGCAGCACCGCGCTGGCCAGTCCAACCGCGCTGAGCACCTCGCTGCGCACCGCCGCGCGCGCTGTTCCGGCCAAGGCCGGCAAGGCGTTGGGCCTGAACTCGGTGCGCCGCCTGGCGCTGGGACCGGAGCTGGTCAAGGCGGACCGTGCACTCGACCGTGCCGAAGCCGAGACCCTGATGCGCCAGCTGGCCTCCGACCCCAACGTGCAGAGTGTGGAAGTCGACCAGATCCTGCACGCCACGCTGACCCCGAACGACACCCGCCTGTCCGAGCAGTGGGCCTTCGGCACCACCAATGCCGGCCTCAATATCCGCCCGGCCTGGGACAAGGCCACCGGCGCCAATGTGGTGGTGGCGGTGATCGACACCGGCATCACCACCCATGCCGATCTCAACGCCAACATCCTGCCGGGCTACGACTTCATCAGCGATGCCGCCACGGCGCGCGATGGCAACGGGCGCGACAGCAATCCCGCCGACGAAGGCGACTGGTACGCCGCCAATGAGTGCGGCTCCGGTATTCCCGCCGCCAACTCCAGCTGGCATGGCACCCATGTGGCCGGCACGGTGGCCGCGGTGACCAACAACACCACCGGCGTGGCGGGGACCGCCTACAACGCCAAGGTCGTGCCGGTGCGCGTACTCGGCAAGTGCGGCGGCTCGCTCTCTGATATCGCCGACGCCATCATCTGGGCCTCCGGCGGCAGCGTCAGCGGCGTGCCGGCCAACGCCAATCCGGCCGAAGTGATCAACATGTCGCTCGGCGGCGGCGGTACCTGCTCGACCACCATGCAGAATGCGATCAGCGGTGCGGTCTCGCGCGGCACCACGGTGGTGGTGGCGGCAGGCAACGATTCTGCCAACGTGTCCGGTTCGCTGCCGGCCAACTGCGCCAACGTGATCGCGGTGGCAGCCACCACCTCGGCCGGCGCCAAGGCCAGCTATTCCAACTTCGGCACCGGGATCGACGTGTCGGCGCCGGGTTCGGCGATCCTGTCCACACTCAACAGCGGCACCACCACCCCGGGCAGCGCCAGCTACGCGTCCTACAACGGCACCTCGATGGCGGCGCCGCATGTGGCCGGCGTGGTCGCGCTGGTGCAGTCGGTCGCGCCGAGCGCACTCACCCCGGCTGCCGTGGAAACCCTGTTGAAGAACACCGCGCGTGCGCTGCCGGGCGCCTGCTCGGGCGGCTGCGGCGCCGGCATCGTCAATGCCGATGCGGCGGTGACTGCCGCCATCAGTGGCAGCAATGGCGGCGGCGGTGGCGGCACCGGCAACACCCTGACCAACGGCACGCCGGTCACCGGACTGGGCGCAGCCACGGGTGCGGAACTGAACTACACCATCGCAGTGCCGGCCGGTAGCGGCACGCTGACCGTGGCGATCAGCGGCGGCAGCGGCGATGCAGACCTGTACGTGCGTGCCGGCAGTGCGCCGACCGACACCACCTACACCTGCCGTCCGTACCGTAGCGGCAATGCCGAGACCTGCAGCATCAGCGCGCCGTCTGGCACTTACTACGTGCGCCTCAAGGCGTACAGCACGTTCTCCGGCGTGACCTTGCGCGCCAGTTACTGAGGCACGTCGGCACTGCCTGGCCCCGGCCAGGCAGTGCCGATCCGATCCGCTTCACCCCATCAGCGACCTATTGCCCACGTCTGCCGCATCGGCAGGCGCCGGCGGTGTGTTGCCGCTCGACCGGAATGGACATCGGTCAGTCGTCTCGCCGGGCGCCCGCGCCCGTGCACTGCCTGACCCGATCCGCAGCACGTGGAGCCGGTTTGGCCATCTCGCCGCAATTGCGGTACCTCTCAATTAAGGAACGATCGATGTCCAATGTGTCGCAACGTCGTGCGCCCACGCGCGCGCTGGTGGTTCTAGGTGTGTCCGCGCTGACCTCGCTGCTGGCAGTGCCGGCGTTTGCTGGTCAGGTCAATCTTTCCGGGCTGGATTCGCAGCCCACCCTGGACCGCTTCATCGTCAAGTACAGGGACGGTTCCAGCGCCGCGGTGAGCCCGACCTCGCTGCGCGCATCGCTCAATTCGGTCGCCACCGCCGTGCCGGCCCGCGCCGGCCGTGCGCTGGGCCTGAATCACGTGCGTCGTACCGCACTGGGGTCGGAAGTGCTCAAGACCGACCGTGGCCTGGACCGTGCCGAGGCCGAGACGCTGATGCGCCGGATCGCCGCCGACCCGAGCGTGGAGTACGTGGAAGTCGATCAGATCATGTACCCGACGCTGACCCCCAACGACACCCGTCTGTCCGAGCAGTGGGGTTTCGGCACCACCGCCTCGAGCATCAACGTGCGTCCGGCCTGGGATACCGCCACCGGCACCGGTGTGGTGGTGGCAGTGATCGACACCGGCATCACCAGCCACCCGGACCTCAACGCCAACGTGCTGCCGGGCTACGACTTCATCAGCGACGCGGCGCGTGCGCGTGACAACAATGGCCGCGACAACAACCCGGCCGACCAGGGCGACTGGCGCGCAGCCAACCAATGCGGCTCCGGCGTGGCAGCGGCCAACTCCAGCTGGCACGGGACCCATGTGGCCGGCACCATTGCTGCGGTCACCAACAACAGCACCGGCGTGGCGGGGACCGCATTCAATGCGCGCATCGTGCCGGTGCGTGCGCTGGGCCTGTGCGGCGGCACCACCTCCGACATTGCCGACGCAATCGTGTGGGCATCCGGCGGCACCGTCTCCGGCGTGCCGGCCAATGCCAATCCGGCCGAAGTGATCAACATGTCGCTGGGCGGCAACGGCACCTGCTCGAGCACCTACCAGAACGCCATCAATGGCGCGGTATCGCGCGGCACCACGGTGGTGGTGGCGGCCGGCAACAGCAATGCCAACGTGGCCAACTTCACCCCGGCCAGCTGCGCCAACGTGATCTCGGTGGCGTCGATCACCTCGGCCGGTGCGCGTTCGAGCTTCTCCAACTTCGGCAGCACCATCGACATCTCCGGCCCGGGCTCGGCGATCCTGTCCACGCTCAACAGCGGCACCACCACCCCGGGCAGCGCCAGCTACGCCTCCTACAACGGTACGTCGATGGCGGCACCCCACGTGGCCGGCGTGGTGGCGCTGGTGCAGTCGGTGGCCAGCCGTCCGCTGACCCCGGCTGCAGTGGAAACGCTGTTGAAGAACACCGCCCGTCCGCTGCCGGGCGCCTGCTCGGGCGGCTGCGGTGCCGGCATCGTCAACGCGGCCGGTGCGGTCAGCCAGACCCCGTAAGACGCCTCGCGGTGCCAGCGGCTGTGCCGTTGGCACCGTGTCGTCCTGCGTGATGCGCCCGACCGTGTCAGGTCGGACATCTCCCACTGCCCCGCCGATGCGGGGCAGTGCCGTTTGCGGCGGCGCACGAGCGGGGCGGCATGGCTCCGGCAGCTGGTCAGCGCCGCAACTGGCTTAACCGGCGCTGTGGCTTGCTCGGTCTTGCCGGTGCACCAGGCTCAGGTCCGTGTCTGGGCGGTCGATAGCCTGGGCAGGTCGGCAACGACGCCAGTCGGCGCGCCCCACCACCAGGTGCGCATCCGCGCACCCCGGTCTGCACCACGACATCCTTGGGAGGGGTCGATCCATGCGTTATTTACCGTTCAAGGGGCTGCGCCATGTCGCGCTGGCCTGTGCACTGCTATGCGGCACTGCGCCTGCATTCGCTGGCGACGTCAGCCTGCAGGGGCTGGGGTCGGCATCGGCCCATCAGCGTTTCATCGTCAGCTACAAGGACAGCAGCGCCGGCAACCGTGGGCGCCTGAGTGGCTCGTTGCGCGAGATCGCCCGTGCGGTGCCGGCGCGGCGCGGGCGGGCGCTCGGCCTGTCGTCGTCGCGCTGGCTCGGGGTCGGGCCGCAATTGCTGGTGGCCGATCGCGCGCTGGACCGGGTCGATGCGGAAACCCTGATGCGTCGTCTGGCGGCCGACCCGGCGGTCAAGCGGGTGGAAGTGGACATGCTGCTGCGCCCGATGCTGGTGCCCAACGACAGCCGCCTGTCCGAGCAATGGGCGCTGGGGACCACCAGCGCCGGCATCAACGTGCGCCCGGCCTGGGACAAGGCCACCGGCAAGGGCGCGGTGGTGGCGGTGATCGATACCGGCGTGACCGCGCATCCGGAGCTGTCGGCCAATGTGCTGGCCGGCTATGACTTCATCAGCGATGCCTTCATCGCCCGCGACGGCAACGCGCGCGACACCGATGCCGCCGATCCGGGCGACTGGGCCGCGGCCAACGAGTGCGGCAGCGGCGCAAGCGCGTCCAGTTCCAGCTGGCATGGCACCCATGTGGCCGGCATCGTCGCGGCCGCCGCCAACAATGGCGCCGGCACCGCGGGCGTGGCGTTCAATGCCAAGGTGCTGCCGGTGCGCGTGCTGGGCCGTTGCGGCGGCTACCTGTCCGACATCGCCGATGCGATCGTGTGGGCCTCCGGCGGCACGGTGTCCGGCGTGCCGGCCAATCCGACCCCGGCCAGGGTGATCAACCTGTCGCTGGGCGGCATCGGTTCCTGTTCGACCACCTTGAGCAATGCGATCGCCAGCGCGGTGTCGCGCGGCACCAGCGTGGTGGTGGCTGCCGGCAACAGCAATATCGACGTATCCAAAAGCGTGCCGGCCAATTGCCCGAACGTGATCGCGGTGGCGGCGACCACCTCGGCCGGGGCCAAGGCCAGCTTTTCCAACTTCGGCCAGGGCGTGGATATCGCCGCGCCGGGGCAGGCGATTCTGTCCACGCTCAACAGCGGCAGCACGGCGGTGGGCACCCCAGGTTACGCGGTCTACAGCGGCACCTCGATGGCGGCGCCGCATGTGGCTGGCGTGGTGGCATTGATGCAGTCGGTGGCGCTCAATCCGCTCAGTGCGGCCAGCGTCGAAGCGATGCTCAAGAGCACGGCGCGTGCATTGCCGGTGGCGTGTCCGCAGGGGTGTGGGGCAGGGTTGGTCAACGCCGATGGTGCGGTGGCTGCGGTGATCGCCTCGACCACCCTGACCAGCAATGCAGCACGCAACGGCCTGGCTGCAGCCACCGGTGGCTCGCTGTATTACCAGGTCAACGTGCCCGCAGGCACGCGCAGCCTGCGGGTGGCGCTCAGCGGTGGCAGCGGCAATGCCGATCTGTCGCTGCGTGCCGGTGCATTGCCGAGCGATACCGCCTACAACTGCCGCACTGCGGTGGTGGGCAATGCCGACAGCTGCACGCTGAGCGCGCCCGCGTCAGGGGTGTACTACGTGCGGCTCAAGGCCACGCTGGCGTTCTCGGCGGTCACGCTGGTGGCTACGTACTGAGCGTGCGCGGAGTCCTGCGCCGGTGGGGTGCAGGACTCCGGTCATCCTTGGGGCGTGATCTTGTATCGGCCATGTGGCGCTGGCGGTGCCTCACGCCGCAGCGGAGGTGCGTGATCGCTGCCGCAAACCGGAGCCACCTTTGGATTTCCAGATGCCGGCTTGCGTCAGCCGGCCCGCACGCGGCGCGGTGTCTCGCCGCGGCTAGTCGCAAACACTGCAGGGCCGCGCCCGCAATGCGGCAACGATGCCATCGCCCGGCAATTCCAGCAGCAAGCCGCGTTGCCCGGCGTTGATCCACAGCGACGGGGCATCCAGTGCACTGGCTTCGATCAGGACCGGCGCCTGGCGTTGCTGCCCCAGCGGGCTGATGCCGCCGACCTTGTAGCCGGTGCGACGCTCGGCATCGGCCACCTCCATCATGCGCGCCGACTTGCCGTTGCAGGCACTGGCCAGTTTCTTCAGCGACACCCGGCGATCGCACGGAATCACCACGCACACCGCCTCGTCGTCGACCCAGGCCATCAATGTTTTCAGCACCGTGTGCGGCACCAGTCCCAGGGCGTTCGCCGCCTGCACGCCCTTCGCGTCGGCATCGGCCTGGTAGGCGTAGGGGTGCAACACATAGGCCACGCCGGCGGCATCCAATGCCCTGGTCGCGCGGGTGGCCTTGCTCATGGCGTCAGAGCGATTCGAAGCGGTTGGCGGCGACGTTCTTGCGCACCTTTTCCGGATTCCAGATGCGCCCGTTCATGGCGATGTACACGCCCGCCGGCAGCGACTGCACCGCGCCGACCGCGCAGCCGATGTTGAACTCGGCATCGGAGCCGCGAAAGCGCGCCGGATTGAGCGCGCCGGTCATCACGATGGTCTTGTCTGCGATCGACTGCAGTACCTTGCCGGTTTCCACCATCGAGTCGGTGCCGTGGGTGATCAGCACGTGGCGGGTCGGCTGGGCGGCGATGGTGGCGCGCACCAGTTCGCGGTCGGCATCGGTGATGTGCAGCGAATCCTTGCGGATGATCGGAATCACCGAGAAGCGGAAGGTCACGCCCAGCTCCTTGAGGATCTGGCCGATCTGCGGGTCGCCGATCTGGTAGTCCGATTTGTCGTCGAAGTAGATCTTGTCGATCGTGCCACCGGTGGTGACGATCAGGAGGTCTTCCATTGCTGCGGGTCCTTCAAACGGGCGCGGTGCAGGCCGCGCGAGGGCCGTCATGATACGACCCCGGCGCGGGTGCTGCCCAAGCGGGTCAACGTGGAGGGCGCTTGCGGCCGAAGCGCGCCGCCATGCCGGGGCCGCCCACCAATGCCACCACCAGCAGGGCCAGCAGCACTTCCAGCCAGGCCAGCCCACGCGCCTGCGGCTGGCTCCAGGCGGCCATCACGCCGTGACTGAACCAGCCCAGCGCAAACACGCCGGCCCAGAAACGCGCACGTGCGCTGCGCAGCGCCAGCGCGGCCATCAGCGCCGGCGGCAGTGCGAACACCAGCAGCGCCGCGGTGCGGTGGCGGTCGTCGTGAAACCAGCTCACGAACAGCACCGTCAGCGCGATCAGCGCGGCCGTCAGCAGCCAGTGCGTGGCACGCACGCTCATGGGCTGGCCAGGCGCCGGGCGATATCGGCCACCCGGCGACCCAGCGCACGCGCCAGCAGCGCTTCGTCCTCGCTCGGTTGCGGGTCGTCGCCGGCACCGGAGACATGGCTGGCGCCATACGGCGTGCCGCCGCTGGTGGTATGGCTGAGCGCCGGCTCGGTGAACGGGATGCCGACGATCAGGCAGCCGTGGTGCAGCAGCGGCAGGTGCATCGACAGCAAGGTGGATTCCTGGCCGCCGTGCATCGAGGCGGTGGAAGTGAACACGCCTGCCGGCTTGCCGGCCAGGATGCCGCTGGCCCACTCGGCACCCAGGCCGTCAAGGAAATGCTTCATCGGCGCGGCCATGTTGCCGAAGCGGGTCGGGCTGCCCAGCAGCAAGCCGCTGCACTCGGCCAGATCGGCCTTGTCCACATACGGCGCGCCCTCGTCCGGCACCGGCGGGGCGCTGGTCTGGGTCACCGCCGCTACCGGCGGTACCGTGCGCAGCCGCGCGCCCATGCCCGGCACTTCGCCGATGCCGCGCGCGATCTGCCGCGCCAGCCGCGCCACCGAACCGCCACGGCTGTAATACAGCACCAGAATCTCCGCCATCGCGCATCTACCGCCTGTGTGAGTTGCCGCAGTATCGGCCAAGCCACCGTCTGCCTGCACGCCGCAGTTGCGGCAAGGCCGCGATGACGGCGCATCGGGTACCCTTGCGCGATGTTGCGCGTGAACAAAATCCACCAATGGAAAGAACGGCTGCGCGACCGCGCGCGGACGGTCAGCTTCGGGCGCTTCCTGTGGCGTCGCTTTCTCGACGACCGCCTGTTCCAGGCGGCCGCCTCGCTCGCCTACACCACGGTGTTCGCGCTGGTGCCGCTGGCGATCGTGGTGTTCGGGGTGCTGTCGGCGTTCCCGGCCTTCAACGAGTGGAAGGACGCGCTGACCGACTTCATCTTCAACAACTTCGTGCCCGGCGCGGCGCGCTCGGTGCAGAACTACCTCAATCGTTCGCTGGAGGATCTGGGCAAGTTCACCGTGGCCGGTATGGTCGCGCTGGTGGCCTCGCTGCTGATTACCCTGCACAGCATCGAGCAGACCTTCAACAGCATCTGGCGGGTGGCCGCCGCACGGCCGAAGGTGACACGCTTCCTGATCTACTGGACGGTGCTGACCCTGGGCACGATGCTGGCCGCCGCCTCGATGGCGATGGCCGCCTACGTGTTCGCGCTGCCGCTGTTCCGCACCACCGAAGGCCAGTGGCTGGCCGAATTCGCCTGGCGGCTGGCGCCGATGGCGGTGGAATTCGTCTGCATCGTGCTGATCTACCGCGTGGTGCCGCAGCATGGGGTACGCCTGCGGCATGCGCTGCCGGGCGCGTTGCTGGCGGTGATCCTGATGGAAATCGTCAAATGGGGCTTCGGCTTCTATCTGGGCAATTTCCAGACCTACCAGCGCATTTACGGTGCGCTGTCGGCGCTGCCGATCCTGCTGTTGTGGATCTACCTGAGCTGGGTCTCGGTGCTGCTGGGCGCCTCGCTGGCCTCCTCGATGGCGGCATTCCGCTACCAGCCCGAAGCGATGCGGCTGCCGCCGGGTTTCGAGATCTATGGCCTGCTGCGCCTGCTCGGCCGCTTCCGCCAGGCACGCATCCACGGCAACGGCCTGGATGAAGACCGCATCCTGGCGCTGGAGCCGATGCTCACCGACACGCTGATGCAGGAGTTGCTGTGCGAACTCAAACGCATCCGCCTGTTGCGCCGCGACGAGCGCGGCCAATGGCTGCTGGCGCGCGACCTGGACGTGGTGCCGCTGGCCGAACTCTACGAAAGCTGCCAGCTGCGCGTGCCGATCGAAGACCGCCCCCTGCCGTGCCGCGACGATGCCTACGGCCAGGCCGCTGCCGCTGCGCTGGAACAACTGCGCCAACCCTTGCGCAGCGTGCTGGCGCAACCGGTCGGCGACCTCTACACCCACCTTCCCGGAGACCTCCCATGACCGTGCGCCTTGTGCGCGGCGCCTGTGCGCTGCTGTTGCCGCTGTTGCTGCTGACCGCCTGCAAGCCCACCGGCGAGGGCACGCCCTCCGCCGGCGGTGCAGCGCCGGCGACCACCGCACAGACGCCGCAAAAGCCGGCCGCTCCCGCCGACCCGGCCAGCCCAACCGACACCTCGGTGGTGCAGCAGACCGCCGAGATGCCCAAGCTGTCGCTGCCGACCGTGACCGGCGAGGCCTACGACCTGGCCGCGCATCGCGGCAAGTGGGTGGTGGTCAATTTCTGGGCCACCTGGTGCGCGCCGTGCCTGAAGGAAATGCCCGAGCTGTCGGCGCTGCACACCATGCGCGACACCGTCGAAGTGGTGGGCCTGGCCTATGAAGACATCAGCAGCGCCGACATGCAGGCGTTCCTGAAGGACCACCCGGTGTCGTACCCGATCGCCATTCTCGACCCTTACCAACCGCCGCAGGACTTCGCCACGCCGCGCGGCTTGCCGATGACGTATCTGATCGGGCCGGACGGCAAGGTCGCCAAGCAGTTCCTCGGCCCGGTGACCGCACGCGACATCGAGACGGCGGTGGGCATCACCGGCAAGGCCGGCTGATGCAGGCGGCGCGCTTTATCGTCACCGGCGTGGTGCAGGGCGTGTGGTTCCGCGCCTCCACCCGCGAGCGTGCGGTTGCGCTGGGCCTGCGTGGGCATGCGCGCAACCAGCCCGACGGCAGTGTGGAGGTGGTCGCTGCCGGGCCCGCCGT
Organism: Xanthomonas sp. WHRI 8393; assembly: GCF_040203315.1. Taxonomy (NCBI): domain Bacteria; kingdom Pseudomonadati; phylum Pseudomonadota; class Gammaproteobacteria; order Lysobacterales; family Lysobacteraceae; genus Xanthomonas; species Xanthomonas sp. WHRI 8393. The sequence goes on from NZ_JBEGGL010000001.1 coordinate 1,194,548, forward strand.
CGCGCTGGATGCGCTGGAATCCTGGTTATGGCAAGGCCCGCCGGCGGCCAGGGTCGCGGCGGTGACCCGCACGCCCTGCGCGCCGCCGCCGACTGAAGAATTTGTAACTGGCTGAGTCGCTGCCAGTCGAGCAGGCCAACAGACTTGCGACTGAAGAATTTGTAACTGGCTGAGTCGCTGCCAGTCGAGCAGGCCAACAGACTTGCGATGCGTCGCCGATAACCTTGTCAGCGCGATCAGGCGTGCAGGGGGAATATATGGCCGCTCCATCTCAAGATCACACCGACGGGCAGGAACTGCCTACCCGCAACCGTCGCCTGGCGCAGCTGGCGCCATGGCTGTACCTGGGCGTCCTGTCGGGCAGTGGCTGGCTGCTGTTTCTGCAGCCGCAGACCCGCGTGCTGCAGCCGGGGCAGGCGGCCACCAGCTGGCTGCTGGCCTGGATCTTCGGCGGCATCGTGATCGCTGCGGTGCTGTGGAGCCTGAAGCTCGCACGTCACGGCCTGGGCGCGTCCGCTGCCAGCTATCCGCTGTCGGCGCGTCTGCCCGATTCCTGGGCCGACGCCTACGCAGCCCTGTTGCGCCCGGCCCCCGCGGTGCCGCTGTCGGCCTCCAGGCCGGATCCCGCCGGCACCCAGCGCGGCGCAGCCTGGCACCGTTTCGGCGGCGGCATGCTCAACGTGGAGAATTTCGATCCCAACGACGCCACCCGCGCGCCCTGGGACACCCTCGATGCCCAGGCCTGCATCGCGCGTCTGGACGATCTCCGTCCGGCCTGGCAGAACGCCACCGCCAACCGCGCGCTGCAACAGGAGCGTCGCTATTGGCTGGACGTGGTGCTGTCGCTGCTCGACCACGGCGTGATGCGCCCGCTGCAGGACGGCTACCTGCCCGACACCGCCACGCTGCGCACCGAACGTTTCCTGCTCGGCGCCGATGCCGGCCCGATCGTCCTGGCCGAAGTGCCGGCGCTGTTCGCACGCCGCCTGGCGCTGGCGATCGAGACCATGCCTGCCCCGCAGCGCGAGGCCGCCGGCGTCCAGTGGCGTCTGCTGCAGCAACTGCACGGCCTGGTTGCCGAGAGCCGCATGCTGGACGAGCGCTCGCAGGTCATCCAGGTGCTTGCATGGAACCCGGATGTGGACCTGGATCAGGTCGAAGTGGCCTATATCCTGGCTGCCGAGTACCGCCAGGGCATGCGCGACTGGTTGCGCCGCGCCGCGCTGGTGCGTCTGCCCGACAGCGCGCTACGCCTGGACGAAGTGCTGCTGTCGTCCTGCAGCCCGCTCGGTGCGCAGGCCGACGACGTCGACTACATCGAAGCGATGCGCCCGCTGCACCGCGGTTTCATGCAGCTGTTCAGCCAGCGCCTGAGCCAGCTGGTGCTGCAGGCCGAGCAGGCCGAGCGCCAGGCCGGGCTGTACCCCTTGCCACGTGCCACTGCGGCCAGTGACGAGATCTCTCAGGACTGGCCGGCGTAATCGTCGATCGGTTCCAGCACGCCGTAACGTTCCTTGTGCGGCTTGCCGTCCAGTGGCGGCAGCTGCAGCGTGTCATCTGGCACCGCGGTGTCCGGGAGCCGATCCAGCAGATTGCGGATCAGGCTCAACCGGCCGCGCTTCTGGTCGTTGAAATCCACCAGCGTCCATGGCGCGTCCGGCGTATGCGTCACCTCGAGCATGCGCTCACGCGCGGCGGTGTAGTCCTCGTACTTGCTGCGTGACTGCAGATCCACCGGCGACAGTTTCCAGCCCTTGAGCGGATCTTCCTGGCGTTCGGCAAAGCGCTGTTCCTGCTCGGCCTGATCCACGCACAGCCAATACTTGAACAGTAGGATGCCGTCGTCGACCAGCAGTTGTTCGAAGCGCGGCGCCTGCTCCAGGAACGCGTCGTATTGCGCGTCGGTGCAATAGCCCATCACCCGTTCCACGCCGGCGCGGTTGTACCAGCTGCGATCCATCAGCACCAACTCGCCGGCCGCTGGCAGGTGCGCCACATAGCGCTGGAAATACCATTGCGTGCTTTCGCGATCGTTGGGTGTCGGCAACGCCACCACCCGGCACTGGCGCGGGTTCAGATGGCTGGCGATGGCCTGGATCACACCGCCTTTGCCGGCGGTGTCGCGGCCTTCCACCAATACCAGCGCGCGCTGGTTGGTATGCCGCAGCCAGCGCGCCATGTTGACCAGTTCCAGCTGCAGCGGTGCCAGCAACTTCTTGTAGGCCTTGCGTTTCAGGTGCGACATGCGCGTTCCAACAGCGATGGAGCGCGCAGGCTATTCGCCCAGACGTGGACGCAGTGTCGCCAGATTGCAGGGCTTGGTCCGCGCATCCAGCTGCGCACGCACGATCTTTTCCCAGGCCGTGCGGCAGGCCGAGGTGGAGCCGGGCAGGCAGAACACAAAACTGTGATTGGCCAGCCCCGCAAACGCGCGCGACTGCAGTGAGGAGGTGCCGATTTCGTCGACACTGACCGCGCGGAACAACTCGCCGAAACCGGGCATGGTCTTGTCCAGCAACGGGGTAATTGCCTCCGGCGTGCTGTCACGGCCGGTAAAGCCGGTGCCGCCAGTGATCAGGATGCCGTCGACCTGCGCATCGGCGATCCACGCAGAGACGATCGCGCGCATGCGGTAGCGATCGTCCGGACACAGGGCGCGCTCGTGCAGCACGTGACCGTCGTGAGTGAGGGCATCGACCAGATAGTCGCCGGAGCGATCATCGGCCAGCGTGCGGCTGTCGGACACCGTCAGCACGCACAGGTGCAAGGGAATGAAGTCGGGATTGGAAGGCATGCCCCAAGCCTAGCGAGCCGGAACGACCGGGTACAGCACCACGGCGTGAAGCCGCACAACATTGATTGCCAGCGGGGTTCGCTGACACTGGCAATTAGCAACTGACAGTTCGTGGCAAATCGACCAGTCGCTCTCCCTGCGGGCGAGAAGGCGCATCTTGCGCGCCACTGGTGTGCGTTCCGCCGAGCGCCCACGCGGCAAGATTGGACGCCGGTCTCCCGCCGGGAGGAGGGGGTGGGGTGAGGGTACGGCGAAGCAAGATGCCTGTCGGTACTCGCTTCAGCGAGGGCGGCAGCGCGGCCGGGGATCGGCTCCTCGGCTCGGCAGACATCCTGTCTGACTCGCCGCCGCGGCACATCCCTGTGCCGCTCTCCGCCAATCCCCGGCCACGCTGCCGCTCTGCACGTTGTTTCCATGACATGAAAAGGTCTCGAAGAAACTCAATGACGCTTTCAAGCACCTCTCCCGCAGGGGCGAGGAGGGACAGCTGGGCGCGCGTGCCTTGGAGCGCCCGCGCCGCAAGCGCGGGCCGGGGCACGGACGCGCGGGTTTGGGTGGGGTGCGGCGGAAGACAGCCATCTAGCTTGAAAAGGCAAGCAGCCCGCTAGTTACCCAACCAACCATGTTGGCGCGCGAGTGCTTGCATCAGGTCCGCGAATCCGTCGGCAAACCCATCCATATCGAACACGCCCGACTCGCGCCGACGCTCCGCCACCCGCGCACGCAACGCACTCAATGCCGCTGGGTCAGTCGCCAACGCCACCGCCTTGGCAACGAACGCAGCGTCATCGGCCACATTCATCTCATCCAGGCCCAGATGATGATTCAGGCTGCCGGCCACGCGCGCGGCAAATGTCTCGCCGGGCGTGGTCAACACCGGGCAACCCGCCCATAAGGCATCCGATGCGGTGGTATGCGCGTTGTACGGATGCGTATCCAGGAACAGGTCTGCATGCCGGTAGCGCGCCAGATACTGCGCGTGCGGCAGCTTCGGCATGAACACCAGGCGCTGCGCAGCCACGCCTTGCGTCTGCGCCACCGCACGCAGGCGTGCGTCGGACTCGCCGGGTCCGGACAACAGCCACAGCACGCTGCCCGGCACCGCACGCAACACCGCCAGCATGCGCGCCATGCTGCGGGGATTGAGCTTGTAGCTGTTGTTGAAGCAGCACAGCACTACGCCATGCTCGGGCAAACCGCACTGCGCCCGCGGCGGCGGCTCGGCGACCACGCGCGAGGTGTCCGACGGCTGAAACGCACCGTTCAGGCGCAGCACTCGCTCGCGATAGAACGGCTGCAGCGCCGGCGGTAGCGCAAACGCATCGCCCAGCACATAGTCCATCCACGGCGCGCCCGACGTGCCCGGATATGCCAGCCAGTTGAGCTGCAGCGGCGCCGGCCGCAGTGCGAACACTTCCGGGCGCCCGCCACCGCCCCAGCCGCGCAGGTCGAACAGCAGATCGATGCCCTGGTCGCGGATGTGCTGCGCGGTGGCCAGGTGCCCGAGCGCTGTGACATCGTGCAGCGTGGTGGCTTGCGCCAGGCGCGCGCGGATCTCGCTGCGGTCGTCATGGCTGGTGGCGAACAGATGCAGTTGTAGCGCCGGCTGCCGGCGCTTCAGCGCTTCGAACAGCGCGACCGTCAGCAAGCCGGTGGGGTGCGCACCAAACCCGTTGGAAACGAAGCCGAGCCGCAACCCGCCCTGGCTGCGCATTGCAGTCGGCGGTAACGGGCGCAACATCGCAGCGACTGCCTGCGCGCGCGTCCGTGCACATGCAAGCTGTTCGGCAGCGCTGGTGTCCTCACTCAGGAAGGCGAACGGTTCCACCGCGGCAGCGCCCTGGGCCACGGCACTGCGCACCTGCGCAGCGAGCGCATCCAGCTCACGCCAGTCGCACAGGCGGCGTCGCCAGTTGAGCAGTTGCGCAGCGATATACGGCTCATCGGGCAGCAGCTGATGCGCACGCGTATACGCGGCCGCGGCAGCTTCGGCCTGGCCTGCATCTTCCAATGCATGCCCCAGCCACAGCGCGATGCCCGGATGTTGCGGCACCAGGTCCGATGCCTGCTGCAACAACGCTGCCGCCTCGGCATGCCGTTGCTGTGTCCAGCGCACCCGGCCAAGCCGCGCCACCGCTTCCGGATGGCCCGGCTGCAGTGCAAGCGCGCGTTGTACCGCGGCCTCGCCTGCAACGATTGCGCCCATGCCGAGCTCGGCATCGGCCAGCATCAGCCAGGCGATGAAGTCGCCCGGCTGGCGTCGCACCGCCTCGCGCAGCTGCAGCAGCTCGCGCGGGACCTGCGCACTCACGGGCTGTCGCTCAACCGTGCCAGTTCGTCGGCCTGATGCTCGTGCAGCAGTCGTGCGATCAGTGCATCCAGATCGCCTTCGATGATGTTGGGCAGGTCGTACAGCGTCAGGCCTTCCACGCGGTGGTCGGTGATGCGGCCCTGCGGGAAGCTGTAAGTGCGGATGCGCTGGCTGCGGTCGCCGCTGCCGACCTGCAACTTGCGCGTCTGCGCTTCGGCGGCGGCCGCCTTGCTGCGTTCGGCTTCCACCAATTGCGCCTTCAGCCGCTTCATCGCCTTGTCGCGGTTGGCGTGCTGGCTGCGTTCGGTCTGGCATTCCACCACCACGCCACTGGGCACATGGGTGATGCGGATCGCCGACTCGGTCTTGTTGACGTGCTGGCCGCCGGCACCGGACGAGCGGAAGGTGTCCACCTTCAGGTCGGCCGGGTTGATCACGATCTCTTCCACATCGTCGGCTTCGGGAATGATCGCCACCGTCGCCGCCGAGGTGTGGATGCGGCCCTGCGACTCGGTCGCCGGCACGCGCTGCACACGATGGGTGCCGGATTCGAACTTCAGCCGCGAGTACGCGCCGCGTCCGACCACCCGTGCCACCACTTCCTTGTAGCCGCCGTGCTCGCCGGGGCTGTCGGATTCGATTTCCACCTTCCAGCCCTGGCGCTCGGCATAGCGCGCGTACATGCGGAACAGGTCGCCGGCAAAGATCGCCGCCTCGTCGCCGCCGGTGCCGGCGCGCACTTCCAGGAACAGGTTGCCGTCATCGCGCGGGTCGCGCGGCACCAGCAGCAAGGCCAGTTGCGCATCCAGTTCTTCCAGCCGCGCCTGTGCGGCGGCGATCTCCTCTTCGGCAAGCTCGCGCATCTCCGGATCGTTGCGCATCGCTTCGGCCGCGCTCAGGTCGGCCTTGGCGCGCGCTTCGTCTTCCAGGGCCACGGCCACCGGCTCCAGCTGCGACAGTTCGCGCGACAGCGCGCGGAACCTGTCGTTGTTGTTGACCACATCGGGGTCGGAGAGCAGGTGCTGCAGTTCTTCGCGGCGCTCGGCCAGCGCTTCGAGCTTACGGCGCAGGGTCGGCGTCATCGGTCCTCACGATCGGGGTGGCTACAGGGGGATGTCGATAACCCGGCTTTTCCGGGAACAGCCGGTCGGCCGCGTTGGTCAAGTCCAGGTCGTTGTTGAGCGCGGCATCGCGCAGCGCGGCAGTGGGCGGATGCAGCAGCCGGTTGGTCAGCGCGTGCGCCAGCTGTTCCAGTACTTCGTCGGCCGGCTTGCCGTTGTGCAATTGCTGGCGCGCCTTGGCCAGCAGTTCGTCGCGGGTACTGTCGCCGAACGCGCGCAAGCGCTTCAGCGGCGCCTGGCGCGCGTTGGCCTGCAAGGTCTCGACATAGCGAGCCACCTGCAGGTCGATGATGGCTTCGGCCTGATCGGCGGCTTCACGGCGGCCGCGGCGGTTGTCTTCCACCGCGCGTTCCAGGTCGTCCACCGTGTACAGGTAGGCGTCGCCGAGTTCGGCCACCGAGGCTTCGATGTCGCGCGGCACCGCCAGGTCGAACAGCAGCATCGGCTTGCGCTTGCGCGCGCGCAGTGCCTGTTCCACCTGCACCCGCGTCACGATCGGCTCGCGCGCGGCGGTGGCCGAGAACACCACGTCGGCTTCGGCCAGATGGCGGTCCAGATCGGTCAGCGGCAGGGCGTAACCGCCGTGCTGGCTGGCCAGCGTCTGCGCATGCGCAAGCGTGCGATTGGCGATCAACAAGCGGCGCACGCGGCCTTCGCTCAGATGCTTGGCCGCAAGCTCGATGGTTTCGCCCGCGCCGATCAGCAGCACGGTGGATTCGTTGAGCCGCGCGAAGGATTCCTGCGCCAGTCGTACCGCAGTGGAGGCCACCGACACCGGATTGGCACCGACGCGGGTATCGGTGCGCGCCCGCTTGGCCACCGAGAAGGTCTGCTGGAACAGGCGGTCCAGCCCGCTGCCCAGCGCGCCATGTGCACGCGCCACTGCCCAGGCGTCCTTCACCTGGCCCAGGATCTGCGGCTCGCCCAGCACCATCGAGTCCAGCCCGGTGGCAACGCGGAACAGGTGGCGCACCGCCGCTTCCTCCTGGTGCTGATACAGGTAGCCGCTCAAGCCCGGCGCATGGGTCTCCAGCCAGCTCACCAGGCTGTGCGGGTCGTCGGACATCGCATACAGCTCGGTGCGGTTGCAGGTGGACAGCAACGCGGCCTCGCGCACCTGCGGCAACGCGCGCAGGGATTCGAGCGCGCGCGGCAACGCGTCACCTGCGAACGCCGCGCGTTCGCGCAGGTCCACAGGTGCGGTCTGGTGATTCAGTCCGAGCACCCACAACGTCATTGTTCAGTTGCTTGCGATAAGCTGGCGGCCATTCAGGGCCCCATTTTACGGCCCGGTTGCCCCCGATGCCTGTACCGATTCGCATCCTGTGTGTTCTTTTGCTGGTCGCAGTCTCCGCCAGCGCCACTGCAGCACCCAAGAAAGCACCGCCCGCGCCGCCGCCCGGTCGCGCCGGCGCCACCTCGCTGGAGCCGGTGCTCGCCGGCGAATTCGCGTTGCAGGCCGGGCAGTTGGACGATGCCGCCCGCGCCTACCTGGACGCCGCCAAGGCCGAGGCCGGCGACGCCGGGCTGGCCGAACGCGCCGCCCGCATCGCCATGCTGGCCAACGACGACCCGCGTGCGATCGAGGCCCTGGCGCTGTGGCGCTCCCGCGCACCCTCGTCGATGTCCATGCGCAGTACCGAAGCCTCGCTGGCCTTGCGCCGCAACGACCTGCGTACCGCCCGCCGTGATCTGCTCGGCCTGCTCAAGGAGCCAGACCCGCGCGGCTGGCGCTTCGCCCTGATCGCCCTGGCCAATGGCGGGCGCGAGCCGGAAGCCTCCGCCGACGTGCTCGAGGACCTGGTCAAGGCCGGCGCCATCCCCAATCAGATCGAAGCCTGGCAGGAATTCGGCCGGCTTGCCTTGCGCATGGAGCGCCCGGCGCTGGCCAAGCGCATCGTCGACGAAGTGGTGCGCCGCTTCCCCGAAGAGCCGCGCGTTGCCTTGTTGCACGCCACCCAGCTGCAGCAAGAAGGCAAGAACGACGAAGCGCTGGCACTGCTGAAGAATGTCGAGCCGCAGGCGGTCAAGGATTCCGAGCTGCGTGGCGCGCTGGCGTTTGCCTACGACGCCATGGGGCAGACCGAAGCCGCCGCACGGGTGTTGTCGACCGGGCCGCAGGACACCCAGACCTACGGGCTGCGTGCCTCCATGCTGGCCAAGGAAAAGGATCGCACCGCGCTCGAGGCGCTGTACGGCGAGCTCAAGAGCAATGCCGCCAAGCCCGACCCTGACCGCCGCCTGCTGCTCGGCAAGATCGCCGAATTCCTCAAGCGCTACGACGAGGCGGTGGAATGGTATCGCGGCGTGCCCGGCGGCCCGCAGCTGAGCGAGGCGCGCCTGCGCGCCGCCAGCGCCCTGTACGAACTGGGTCGCAAGCCCGAGGCGCTCGCCGAAGCGCGCGCATTGCAGAGCGATGCCACTGCCGACGACGACGCGCGTCGCGACGCCTATGTGCTCGAAGCCGAGCTGCACCAGCGCGCCGACGACGCAGCGGGTGAACTGGATGCCTTCGAGCGCGGCCTGGCCGCCTATCCGGACGACGGCGCGCTGCTGTACGCCCGCGGCCTGGCCTGGGAGCGCCGCGACGATGTCGCGCGTGCCGAGGCCGACCTGCGCAAGATCCTGGTGGCCGAACCGGAAAACGTGGCGGCGCTGAACGCGCTGGGCTACACCCTGGCCGACCGCACCACCCGCTACAAGGAAGCGCTGGCGCTGATCGACCGCGCCCGCACCGCCGACCCGGACAACCCGGCCATCGTCGACAGCTACGGCTGGGTGCTGTATCGCATGGGCCGCACCAAGGAAGCTCTGGTACAGCTGCGCCGTGCCTGGGCGCTGGTCAAGGACCCGGAAATCGCCGCGCACGTGGGCGAGGTGCTGTGGGTCAGCGGCAAGCAGGAGGAGGCACGGCGCTACTTCGATGAGGCGCGGCGTCTGGATCCGGACAACCGCGCGCTGCAACGCGCCGTGGAAAAATTCGGACTATGAGCGGGACGATCCGAACACTGGCCCTGAGCGGGCTGGTGCTGGTCGGGCTGTCGGCCTGCGTCAGCGTGCCGCGCGGGCAGGGCGGTGGCGCCGCAGTGGTCGCGCAGGTTTCCGAGGGTGCGCGGCAGGCCGAAGCCGCACGCCAGGCCTGGCTGCAGGCGCATCCGACCTGGTCGTTCCAGGGCCGGGTGGCGATCAGCAAGGGCAGCAATGGTGGTAGCGGCCGCATCGACTGGCAGCAGGACGGTGCGCAGTATCGCGTGCAGCTCAGTGCGCCGGTAACCCGGCAGAGTTGGGTGCTCACTGGCGACACCGCCAGCGGCGCCGGACGCCTGGAAGGGCTGGAGGGCGGCCCGCGCAGCGGTCCGGATGCCGAGCAGGTGCTGCTGGAAGCGACCGGGTGGACCATCCCGGTCAACCAGATGCCGGACTGGGTGCGCGCGCTGCGCATCGCCGACACGGGCGCCGAACGCGCCGATCTGGATGCGGCCGGGCGACCGCGTACCGTGCAGCAGGATGGCTGGACCATCGACTTTCTCGCCTGGGCGCCGGCCGGCGCCGGGCAACCCGAGCTGCCGCAGCGCATCGAAGCCCGCAACGGCGAGGCCAAGGTGCGCCTGTTGGTCGATCAATGGACGGTATCGCCCTGATGTCCGCGGTGGAGACGGGCTGGTCGGCGTGGCCTGCGCCGGCCAAGCTCAACCTGTTCCTGCAGATTGTCGGGCGCCGCGCCGATGGCTACCACCTGCTGCAGACCGTGTTCCGGCTGCTGGACTGGGGGGACACCATTCATCTTCGTGTGCGCAACGACGGGCTGATCCGGCGCATCGGCGACAGCCTGCCCGGCGTGGCGGAAGACGATGACCTGGTCATCCGGGCCGCGCGCCTGCTGCAATCCAGCGCGGGCACGCAGGCCGGCGCCGACATCCGGGTCGACAAGCGCATCCCCGCCGGCGGCGGCTTCGGCGGCGGATCGTCGGACGCCGCCACCGTGCTGGTCGCGCTGAATGCCTTGTGGGGCCTGGGCTTGCCGGTCCAGACAATGGCCGAGTTGGGGCTGCGGTTGGGCGCCGACGTGCCGGTGTTCGTGCGCGGTCACAATGCCTGGGCCGAGGGTGTCGGCGAGCGACTGACCCCGATCGGTCTCCCGGCGGCGTCCTACGTGCTGGTCGATCCGGGAATTCACGTGCCCACCCCGGTCTTATTTCAATCACGGGAATTGACGCGGGATGCTGCGCCCGTGAAAATAGCGGACTTCGCTTCGGGTTCCCTGCTCGACAATGCGTTCGAGCCGGTCCTGCGGCGCCGTGAACCCGCCATCGAGGCAGTGTTCCAGGCGCTGTCCAGGATCGGGACGCCGCGTTTGACCGGGTCGGGGAGCGGGTGTTTCGTCGAATTCGCCACGCGCGCTGCTGCAGAGCAGGCCATGGCGCAGTTGCCGGACAACCTGAGGGCGTGGGTCGTGGAGGGTGCAGCGCACTCGCCACTGCTCGACGCGCTGGACGCGAGACAGGTTTGATGCAGGGGCGTCGCCAAGAGGCCCAAGGCACCAGGTTTTGATCCTGGCATTCGTAGGTTCGAATCCTACCGCCCCTGCCAGTTGTTGATGCAGGTCCCTCTGCAACAGTGGTACATGCAGGTCCCCTGCAACAGCCGTATATGCAGGTCCCTCTGCAACAGCCCGCACATCCATGTGCGGGGATTGAACAAGAAGCCCGGCATTTGGTCGGCTTTGTCTAGCTCCATCATCGCCCGCACGCTCTTTGCCGCCGCCCGAGAGATCCCATGCAAGACCAACGTAACCTGCTGGTGTTCTCCGGCAATGCCAACAAGCCGCTTGCCCTGAGCATCTGCAAGGAGCTCGGCGTTCGCATGGGCAAGGCGCTGGTCACGCGCTTCTCCGATGGCGAGGTACAGGTCGAGATCGAAGAAAGCGTGCGCCGGCAGGAAGTGTTCGTGATCCAGCCGACCTGCGCGCCGAGCGCGGAAAACCTGATGGAGTTGCTGGTGCTGATCGACGCGCTCAAGCGCGCCAGCGCCGCGTCGGTGACCGCGGTCATCCCGTACTTCGGCTACTCGCGCCAGGACCGTCGCATGCGCTCCTCGCGCGTGCCGATCACCGCCAAGGTCGCCGCCAAGATGATCTGCGCGATGGAGGCCGACCGCGTGTTGACGGTCGATCTGCACGCCGACCAGATCCAGGGCTTCTTCGACGTGCCGGTCGATAACGTCTATGCCTCGCCGCTGCTGCTGGCCGACATCTGGCGCGCCTACGGCACCGACAACCTGATCGTGGTATCGCCGGACGTGGGCGGCGTGGTGCGCGCGCGCGCCGTCGCCAAGCGCCTGGACGATGCGGATCTGGCCATCATCGACAAGCGCCGTCCGCGCGCCAACGTCGCCACGGTGATGAACATCATCGGCGATGTGCAGGGCAAGACCTGCGTGCTGGTCGACGATCTGGTCGATACCGCCGGTACCCTGTGTGCCGCCGCCGCAGCGCTGAAGCAGCGCGGCGCGCTCAAGGTGGTCGCCTACATCACCCACCCGGTGCTGTCCGGCCCGGCAGTGGACAACATCAACAATTCGCAGCTCGACGAGCTGGTGGTCACCGACACGATTCCGCTGAACGAAGCTGCGCGCACCTGCGCCAAGATTCGTCAGCTGAGCGTGGCCGAACTGCTGGCCGAGACCATTCGCCGCATCGCCTTCGGCGAGTCGGTGAGTTCGCTCTACGTCGACTGATGCCGCATTCGGTGCCCGGAGTTCCGGGTGCCGGTACCACGTCTCGCCTGGTCGCGGGTGAGACGCTTCATCGCCGCGAGGCGGTATTCCAATCTAGGTAGTGAAACAACATGGCAAAGACTCACGAAATCAAGGTCGAGCGCCGCGCGAACGAGGGGAAGGGTGCGAGCCGCCGCCTACGTCACGCTGGCGTCATTCCGGCCATCGTTTACGGTGGCGAACTCGAGCCGGTCAGCATCCAGCTCAACCACGAGCAGATCTGGCTTGCCCAGCAGAACGAGTGGTTCTACTCGTCGATCCTCGACCTGAACCTCAATGGCGACGTGCAGCAGGTGCTGCTGCGTGACATGCAGCGCCATCCGTTCAAGCAGCTGATCATCCACATCGACTTCCAGCGCGTCAGCGCCAACGAGAAGCTCAGTGCCGCCGTGCCGCTGCACTTCATCAACGAAGCGGCCTCGCCGGCCGGTAAGTCCAGCGAAGTGGTCGTGACCCATGAACTCAACGAAGTTCAGGTGGTCTGCCTGCCGAAGGATCTGCCGGAGTTCATCGAAGTGGACCTCGGTGCCCTGGAAGTGGGCAACGTGATCCACTTGTCCGAGATCAAGCTGCCGGCCGGTGTGGAAATTCCGGAACTGAAGCTGGGCAAGGAGCACGACGTGGCGGTGGTTGCTGCCAAGCACGTGCGGATCGAGGAAGAAGACGCTGCCGGTGAAGAAGGCAGCGAAGGCGCCGAGACCAAGTAAGCCGTCGGCCGATTCCTCGCACTGCGCGGGATCGGCTGCGGTCACTGGCATGTCTGCACTCCGCCTGATTGTCGGACTCGGGAATCCCGGTCCGGAACACGCGCAAACCCGGCACAACGCCGGGTTTCGTTTCGTCGATGCCCTCGTCGAACGCCATGGCGTGCGCTGGGGGCTGGACGCCAAGTTGTTCGGCGAGACCGCAAAGGTCGAGATCGCCGGGCAATCGGTCTGGCTGCTCAAGCCGGCCACCTTCATGAATCTCAGCGGCAAATCGATCACCGCCGCGTTGCGGTTCTGGAAGATCGAGCCGGAGCAACTGCTCGTTGCACACGACGAACTGGATCTTGCGCCGGGCATCGCGCGGCTCAAGTTCGATGGCGGTCACGGCGGCCAGAATGGCCTGCGCGACACCATTCGCCTGCTGGGGCACGGTAAATTCCATCGCTTGCGGATCGGCATCGGCCATCCCGGCCACAAGGACCGCGTGGTGCCTTGGGTGCTGGGACGGGCAGGGCGCGACGACGACGCGGCAATCGGCGCTGCGGTGGACGCGGCCATCGATATCCTGCCGCTGGCACTGCAAGGTAATTTCAACGAGGCGATGAAGCGCCTGCATACCAGCAGGGATGCGTGATTGGGGATTGGGGATTTGCAGCCGTGCGGCATGGCGAATCTCCAATCCCGAATCCCAAATCCCGGATGTGACCCATGGGTATCAAATGCGGCATCGTCGGCCTGCCCAACGTCGGCAAGTCGACCCTGTTCAATGCGCTGACCAAGGCGGGCATCGCTGCGGCCAATTTTCCGTTCTGCACCATCGAGCCGAACGTCGGCATCGTGCCGGTGCCGGATCCGCGCCTCAATCAACTGGCTGAGATCGTCAAGCCGCAGAAACTGATTCCGACCGCGGTCGAGTTCGTCGATATCGCCGGCCTGGTGGCGGGTGCGGCCAGCGGCGAAGGGCTGGGCAACAAGTTCCTGGCGCATATCCGCGAAGTCGACGCGATCACCCACGTGGTGCGTTGCTTTGAAAACGACGACGTCATCCATGTGAACAACAAGGTCGACCCGATCAGCGATATCGAAACCATCGATACCGAACTGGCATTGGCCGATCTGGACAGCGTGGAAAAGGCGCTCAACCGTGCCGAGCGCAGCGCCAAGGGTGGCGACAAGGATGCTGCGGCGCGCAAGCCGGTGCTGGCCAAGTTGCAGGCCGCGCTGTCCGATGGCAAGGCGGGGCGTGCAGCCGGCCTGGATGACGATGAAAAGGCGCTGGTGCGCGATCTGTTCCTGTTGACGCTCAAGCCGGTGATGTACATCGCCAACGTGCTAGAGGACGGTTTCGAGAACAATCCGCACCTGGACGCGGTGCGTCGGCATGCGTTGGCCGAAGGTGCGGAAGTGGTGCCGGTCTCGGCAGCGATCGAGGAAGAGCTGTCGCAGCTCGACGACGAGGACCGCGACACCTTCCTGGCCGACCTGGGTCTGGACGAGCCGGGTCTGAATCGCGTCATCCGTGCCGCCTACAAGCTACTTGGCCTGCAGACCTATTTCACCGCCGGCGTCAAGGAAGTGCGTGCGTGGACGGTCAGGGCTGGCTCGACCGCGCCGCAGGCGGCAGCGGTGATCCATACCGATTTCGAAAAGGGCTTCATCCGCGCCGAGACGATCGGCTTCGACGACTTCATCAAGCACCGCGGCGAAGCCGGTGCGCGCGACGCCGGGCGTTTGCGTCTGGAAGGCAAGGAATACCGCGTGCAGGAAGGCGATGTGCTGCACTTCCGCTTCAACGTCTGACCGGTTGCGCGCGACCCCGATGGTCGCGCGTTTTCGGCACTGACGATCTGCTCAAAATTTTTGTTGACACCGCATGCATCCCACAACAAAATAACGGGCTGCTTCACCCCGAACCGAATTCGCCTCATCGCGCACCGGTCCGGTAGTAAAAGCTGGAGGGATACCCAAGCGGCCAACGGGGGCAGACTGTAAATCTGCTGGCTTACGCCTTCGGTGGTTCGAATCCACCTCCCTCCACCAGTTTCATGTTGTGGCATGCAGTTCCCGGCGCGGGAGTAGTTCAACGGTAGAACCTCAGCCTTCCAAGCTGATGGTGCGGGTTCGATTCCCGTCTCCCGCTCCATTGAACGCAAATGCATGGCATAATACAAAACTCGCTCACGTAGCTCAGTCGGTAGAGCACCTCCTTGGTAAGGAGGAGGTCGAAGGTTCGATTCCTTTCGTGAGCACCACTACTCAATCGTCTTCAACTCCAAACGATTACCGAGACACGCACCCATGGCAAAAGCTAAATTTGAGCGCACCAAGCCGCACGTGAACGTCGGCACCATCGGTCACGTTGACCATGGCAAGACCACGTTGACAGCCGCGCTGACCAAGATCGGTGCTGAGCGTTTCGGTGGCGAGTTCAAGGCGTACGACGCGATCGACGCGGCGCCGGAAGAGAAGGCGCGCGGCATCACGATTTCGACCGCCCACGTCGAATACGAGTCCCCGACCCGTCACTACGCGCACGTCGATTGCCCCGGCCACGCCGACTACGTCAAGAACATGATCACCGGTGCGGCGCAGATGGACGGCGCGATCCTGGTGTGTTCGGCTGCTGACGGCCCGATGCCGCAGACCCGCGAGCACATCCTGCTCTCGCGTCAGGTCGGCGTGCCGCACATCGTGGTGTTCCTGAACAAGGCCGACATGGTCGACGACGCCGAGCTGCTCGAGCTGGTCGAGATGGAGGTGCGCGAGCTGCTCAGCAAGTACGACTTCCCGGGCGATGACACCCCGATCATCCACGGTTCGGCGCGTCTGGCGCTGGATGGCGACCAGAGCGACATCGGCGTGCCGGCGATCCTGAAGCTGGTCGAGGCGCTGGATTCGTTCATTCCGGAGCCGACCCGCGACGTCGATCGTCCGTTCCTGATGCCGGTCGAAGACGTGTTCTCGATCTCCGGACGCGGCACCGTGGTGACCGGTCGTATCGAGCGCGGCATCATCAAGGTCGGCGACGAAATCGAAATCGTCGGCATCCGTGACACCCAGAAGACCACCGTCACCGGCGTGGAAATGTTCCGTAAGCTGCTGGACCAGGGCCAGGCAGGCGACAACGCCGGTCTGCTGCTGCGCGGCACCAAGCGTGACGACGTCGAGCGCGGCCAGGTGCTGTGCAAGCCGGGTTCGATCAAGCCGCATACCGAGTTCGAAGCCGAAGTCTACGTGCTGTCCAAGGACGAGGGTGGCCGTCATACCCCGTTCTTCAAGGGCTACCGTCCGCAGTTCTACTTCCGCACCACCGACATCACTGGCGCCTGCCAGCTGCCGGAAGGCGTGGAGATGGTGATGCCGGGCGACAACGTGAAGATGGTCGTGACCCTGATCAACCCGGTCGCGATGGACGAAGGTCTGCGCTTCGCCATCCGTGAAGGCGGTCGTACCGTCGGCGCCGGCGTGGTTGCCAAGATCATCAAGTAAGTGCCTGCATCCAGTCGCCTCGCGGCGGCTGGTGCCAAACGAATGGCGGGCCGGCTGAACCGCGGTCCGCCTTCGTTGTCTTAGGGTTTGCGGTAAACGAGTACATACGCCAGTAGCTCAATTGGCAGAGCAGCGGTCTCCAAAACCGCAGGTTGGGGGTTCGAGTCCCTCCTGGCGTGCCACTCCTCTTTCCGGCCCAGCGATTCGGGTCAGATCGGTAACTAGAGCCGGATGAATAGCAAAATCGAGCCTTCCAAAAGCGCGTCTGCTGCAAGCGCTGATATCGTGAAATACGTCATCTCCGCGCTCCTGGTGATCGCGGGGTTGTTTGTGTGGTTCTGGTTTTCTGCGCCCGAGCGCGCCACCCAGTTTGGTGCCTGGACGCCGCAGTTGCGTGCGCTGGCAGTGATCGTGGGGCTGGTGGCCGGCGCATTCGTGTTTTTGGGAACCGGCAAGGGCCGGGAAACCCGTGAATTCATGTCCGAATCCAGGTTCGAGTTGCGCAAGGTGGTCTGGCCGACGCGTCAGGAAGCCATCCGCACCACCTGGGTCGTGATTGTCGTTGTGATCATTCTGAGTTTGCTGTTGGGCGGCTTCGACTTTGTCATCCAGAAGCTCACGCAGTGGTTCCTGGCTCGTTGAGGAGAATCAAGCAGTGAAGCGTTGGTATGTCGTTCACGCCTATTCAGGCTTCGAAAAATCTGTTGCGCAGGCATTGCGTGACCGTATCGCCCGTGCCGAGATGGAAGACCGTTTTGGCGACGTCTTGGTGCCGACCGAAGAGGTCATCGAAATGCGGGCCGGCCAGAAGCGTCGGTCCGAGCGCAAGTTCTTCCCCGGCTACGTGCTGGTGCAGATCGAGACCCACGAAGAGGCCGGTATCCCGCGCATCGACAATGAAAGCTGGCACTTGGTGAAGGAAACTTCCAAGGTGATGGGGTTCATTGGCGGCACTGCCGACCGTCCGCTGCCGATTCGCGACGAAGAGGCCGATGCGATCCTGCAGCGTGTGCAGGACGGTGTCGAGAAGCCGCGTCCGAAGGTGTTGTTCGAGCCGGGTCAGATGGTGCGCGTCACCGACGGTCCGTTCAACGACTTCAATGGCGTTGTGGAAGAGGTCAATTACGAGAAGAGCAGGCTGCGGGTTGCCGTGCTCATCTTCGGTCGCTCCACGCCGGTCGAGCTCGAGTTCGGTCAGGTCGAGAAGGGCTGACACCGGCCGGGCGCCGTCTAGGCGCTCGACTTGAATGCTGCTATAGTGCGCGGCTCGCTGACCTGGCGAACCGCTGGGAACCAATGGCTGCCGCATGGCAGCCATCTGCGTGTGGTCAGAAACGTGAAGCCGGGACACGTGATTTCCCGGTCCGATGGGGAGCCTGCAGTCAAGGCGCTAGCACCCGGAGAGTATTGAAATGGCAAAGAAGATAACTGCTTACATCAAGTTGCAGGTCAAGGCCGGCCAGGCCAATCCTGCGCCGCCGGTCGGCCCTGCCCTGGGTCAGCGCGGTCTGAACATCATGGAATTCTGCAAGGCGTTCAACGCAGCGACGTCCAAGCTGGAGCCGGGTCTGCCGACGCCGGTGGTCATCACCGCGTACTCCGACCGTACCTTCACCTTCATCACCAAGAGCACCCCGGCCAGCGTGCTGCTCAAGAAGGCTGCAGGCGTGAGCTCCGGCTCCAAGCGCCCCAACACCGACAAGGTGGGCAAGGTGACGCGCAAGCAGCTGGAAGAGATCGCCAAGGTCAAGGAAGCCGATCTGACGGCAGCCGAGCTGGAAGCGGCAGTACGCACGATTGCGGGTTCTGCCCGCAGCATGGGTTTGACGGTGGAGGGCTAAGACATGGCACAGAGCAAGCGCGTTAAGGCCATTGCGGCCGCTGTCGTTCCGGGCAAGACCTATGCCTTCGAAGACGCAATCAAGATCCTGAAGACCGTGACCAAGGCCAAGTTCGTCGAGTCGATCGACGTTGCCGTGCGCCTGGGCGTTGACGCCAAGAAGTCCGACCAGCAGGTGCGCGGTTCGACCGTGCTGCCGGCCGGTACCGGCAAGAGCGTGCGCGTTGCGGTGTTCGCGCCGGCCGGTGCCAAGGCTGACGAAGCGCTGGCCGCTGGTGCCGAGGCGGTGGGCATGGACGACCTGGCCGAGAAGATGCAGGCCGGCGATCTGAGCTACGACGTGGTCATCGCCACCCCGGACGCGATGCGCGTCGTCGGTAAGCTCGGCACCCTGCTGGGCCCGCGCGGCCTGATGCCCAACCCGAAGGTCGGCACCGTGTCGGCCAATCCGGGCGAAGCGGTCAAGAATGCCAAGTCGGGTCAGGTGCGTTACCGCACCGACAAGGCCGGCATCATCCACTGCACCATCGGCAAGGCCAGCTTCGATGACGAAGCGCTGAAGTCGAACCTGCAGGCGCTGTTGCTGGACCTGATCAAGGCCAAGCCGGCTACCTCGAAGGGGACCTACCTGCAGAAGGTGTCGGTCAGCTCGACGATGGGCCCTGGCGTGACGGTCGACCAGTCCAGCCTTGCGCTGAAGTGAGTTGAGGGGTCGGGCCTGTCATGGGCCTGACCCGTCTGTGTAGTACAGCATCGTTTTTCCGGCCCGGGTCACCGTGTGCTGGGAGTCCGTTCCCTCCTTTGGGGTAACGGACATTTTGAAGGCGATCGCCGGCATGTCCGGCGGTAGCCGTCAAAGACCGCAGGCGCGGTCAGCGCAGATCGACGACGGGCATGGATGCTCGCTTTGGCAAGGAGTCGCCGTCGATGCAGCGGGATCGCTTAATCAGGTTCGCAAGAGCCGGCCGGCGTAGATGGTGTCGCCCTTCTGGAGCTTTCTGGTTTACGCGCGTCTGGGACATCCCGGATCGAGCCCACTCCAGGTCTAGAACGGCCACCAAAGGAACATCGGTCGATGTTCCCGGCTTCCAGGAAGGAGGCTGCCCTGGACCGCAACCGGCAGGAGCCGCGAGCGGAGTAGTTTGAAGCGGGGATTGGAGATTCGGCATTGGGGATTGGCAGAAGCGGCTTCATCAGCTCTGGCGAATCCCGAATCGCTAATCCCGAATCCCGGCTTTAACGGAGGAGTGCAATGGCTCTCAATCTGTCTCAGAAGCAAGAAGTAGTCGCCGAGCTGGCAGACATCGCCGCCAAGGCTCACTCCTTGATCGCCGCCGAATACGCTGGCATCACGGTCTCCCAGATGACCGCGATGCGCAAGCAGGCCCGCGAAACCGGCGTGTTCTTGAAAGTTGTCAAGAACACCCTGGCTGCGCGCGCCGTTGAAGGTACTGATTTCGCTGTCGTCGCTGACAAGCTGGTCGGTCCTTTGCTGTATGCGTTTTCGATGGAGGAGCCCGGCGCTGCCGGTCGCCTGATCAAGGAATTCGCCAAGGGCAACGACAAGTTGCAGGCCAAGGTCGTGTCCATCGGCGGGGAACTGTTCCCGGCTGGCCATGTCGACGTGTTGGCTTCGCTGCCGACCCGCGATCAGGCCCTGGCCATGCTGGCCCGCGTGCTGTCCGAACCGGCTGCCATGTTTGCCCGTGCCGTCAAGGCCGTGGGCGACAAGCAGGGTGGTGGCGACGAAGCCGCCGCGCCGGTCGCCGAGACTGCCGAAGCTTGATGTCCTAGCGTTCGCTAGAACCCCAATCCAGAAAATCATTTAAAGGTAATCACAATGTCCCTTACCAACGAACAGATCGTCGACGCCATCGCCGAGAAGTCCCTGATGGAAGTGATGGAGCTGGTCAAGGCCATCGAAGAAAAGTTCGGCGTCTCCGCCGCCGCTCCGGTCGCTGCTGCTGCAGCTGGCCCGGCTGCCGTGGTCGAAGAGCAGACCGAGTTCAACGTGGTGCTGACCAACTGCGGCGCCAACAAGGTCGGCGTCATCAAGGCCGTCCGCGCCGTGACCGGCCTGGGTCTGAAGGAAGCCAAGGATCTGACCGAAGCCGGTGGCATGCTGAAGGAAGGCGCGTCGAAGGACGAAGCCGAGAAAATCAAGAAGGAACTGACCGAAGCTGGCGCGACTGTCGAAATCAAGTAAGCAGTCCCTTGCATCGCCAGCGTTTCACGGTGATGCACTGAAGGCTGGGAGCGTAAAGCTCCCGGCCTTTGGCCGTTGATGGAAAGCCGGGATTTGAGAGGCGGAATTCGGGATTCGAAGGCAATCTTCGCGCATCCCCAATCACGCGATTCCCAATCCCCGCTTCACCGAGTTGGTAGTTGGAAGTAGCGGGAGAAGGCGTGCTGGTGCCGGCAATACCAGCGACTTCCAACTGACAATTTTGTTATTTCAGGGCCGCCGCGACGCGGCCCCCGCAGCCTAGGGTGAAGACTCATGACGTCTTATTCGTTCACCGAAAAAAAGCGTATCCGCAAGGACTTCGGCAAGCAGCGCTCGATTCTCGAAGTGCCGTTCCTGCTTGCCATCCAGGTCGATTCCTACCGCGAATTCCTGCAGGAAGACGTGGAGCCGAACAAGCGTAAGGACCTCGGTCTGCACGCGGCATTGAAGTCGGTGTTCCCGATTTCCAGCTACAGCGGCAATGCCGCGCTGGAATACGTGGGCTATAAGTTGGGTCAGCCGGTGTTTGACGAGCGTGAATGCCGTCAGCGTGGCATGAGCTATGGCGCGCCGCTGCGCGTGACCGTGCGCCTGGTGATCTACGACCGCGAGTCGTCGACCAAGGCCATCAAGTACGTGAAGGAGCAGGAGGTCTATCTGGGCGAAATCCCGCTGATGACCGACAACGGTACCTTCATCGTCAACGGCACCGAGCGCGTCATCGTCTCGCAGCTGCACCGCTCGCCGGGTGTGTTCTTCGACCACGACCGTGGCAAGACCCACAGCTCGGGCAAGCTGCTGTACAGCGCCCGCATCATTCCGTACCGCGGTTCCTGGCTGGACTTCGAGTTCGACCCGAAGGACGCGCTGTTCACCCGTATCGACCGTCGCCGCAAGCTGCCGGTGTCGATCCTGCTGCGCGCGCTCGGCTACAGCAACGAAGAGATGCTGGCCGAGTTCTTCGAGATCAATACGTTCCACATCAATCCGGACGAAGGCGTGCAGCTGGAGCTGGTGCCGGAGCGTCTGCGTGGCGAAACGCTGAACTTCGACCTGGCCGATGGCGACAAGGTCATCGTGGAAGCGGGCAAGCGCATCACCGCCCGTCACGTCAAGCAGCTCGAAGCCGCCGGCGTTGCCGCGCTGGCCGTGCCGGACGACTATCTGCTCACCCGCATCCTGTCGCACGACGTGGTCGATGGCTCCACCGGCGAACTGCTGGCCAATGCCAACGACGAGATCACCGAAGACCAGCTGGCAGCGTTCCGCAAGGCCGGCGTCGATGCGGTCGGCACCCTGTGGGTAAACGATCTGGACCGCGGTCCGTACCTGTCCAACACCCTGCGGATCGATCCGACCAAGACCCAGCTCGAAGCGCTGGTCGAGATCTATCGCATGATGCGTCCGGGCGAGCCGCCGACCAAGGAAGCCGCACAGAACCTGTTCCACAACCTGTTCTTCACCTTCGAGCGCTACGACCTGTCCACGGTCGGCCGCATGAAGTTCAACCGTCGCGTCGGCCGCAAGGACGTGCTGGGCGAGTCGGTGCTGTACGACAAGAAGTACTTTGCCGAGCGCAATGACGAAGAATCCAAGCGCCTGGTCTCCGAGCACACCGACACCTCCGACATCCTGGAAGTGATCAAGGTGCTCACCGAGATCCGCAACGGTCGCGGCGTGGTCGATGACATCGATCACCTGGGCAACCGTCGCGTGCGTTCGGTCGGCGAAATGGCCGAGAACGTGTTCCGCGTGGGCCTGGTCCGCGTCGAGCGCGCGGTCAAGGAGCGCCTGTCGATGGCCGAGTCCGAGGGCCTGACCCCGCAGGAACTGATCAACGCCAAGCCGGTGGCTGCGGCGATCAAGGAATTCTTCGGTTCCTCGCAGCTGTCGCAGTTCATGGATCAGAACAACCCGCTGTCGGAAGTCACGCACAAGCGTCGCGTCTCCGCACTGGGCCCGGGCGGTCTGACCCGCGAGCGCGCCGGCTTCGAAGTGCGCGACGTGCATCCGACCCATTACGGCCGCGTCTGCACCATCGAAACCCCGGAAGGCCCGAACATCGGCCTGATTAACTCGCTGGCCGTGTTCGCACGCACCAACCAGTACGGCTTCCTCGAGACGCCGTACCGCAAGGTGCTGGACGGCAAGGTCTCCGACGACGTCGAGTACCTGTCGGCGATCGAGGAAAACGAGTACGTGATCGCCCAGGCGAACGCGCTGACCGACGCCAAGAACATGCTCACCGAGCAGTTCGTGCCGTGCCGGTTCCAGGGCGAGTCGCTGCTCAAGCCGCCGGCCGAAGTGCACTTCATGGACGTCTCGCCGATGCAGACCGTGTCGGTCGCCGCGGCGCTGGTGCCGTTCCTGGAGCACGACGACGCCAACCGCGCACTGATGGGCGCCAACATGCAGCGCCAGGCCGTGCCGACGCTGCGTTCGCAGAAGCCGTTGGTCGGTACCGGTATCGAGCGTGCGGTCGCGCGCGACTCGGGTGTGACCGTCAATGCCTTGCGTGGTGGCGTGATCGAGCAGATCGACGCGGCCCGCATCGTGGTCAAGGTCAACGAGGCAGAAATCGGCGGCGGCACCGATGCCGGCGTGGATATCTACAACCTGATCAAGTACACCCGCTCCAACCAGAACACCTGCATCAACCAGCGTCCGCTGGTGAACGTGGGTGACGTGATCGCACGCGGCGACGTGCTGGCCGACGGCCCGTCCACCGACATCGGTGAGCTGGCGCTGGGTCAGAACATGCTGATCGCGTTCATGCCGTGGAACGGCTACAACTTCGAAGACTCCATCCTGCTCTCCGAGCGCGTGGTGGAAGAGGATCGTTACACCACGATCCACATCGAAGAACTGACCTGCGTTGCGCGCGACACCAAGCTGGGGCCGGAGGAAATTTCTGCCGACATCCCGAACGTGTCCGAGCAGGCCCTGAACCGTCTGGACGAGAGCGGCGTGGTGTACATCGGTGCGGAAGTGCGCGCCGGCGACATCATGGTCGGCAAGGTCACGCCGAAGGGCGAGAGCCAGCTGACTCCGGAAGAAAAGCTGCTGCGTGCGATCTTCGGTGAGAAGGCGTCCGACGTGAAGGACAGCTCGCTGCGCGTGCCCCCGGGCATGGACGGCACCGTCATCGACGTGCAGGTCTTCACCCGCGACGGCATCGAGAAGGACAAGCGTGCGCGTCAGATCGAAGAGTCCGAAATCAAGCGCGTCAAGAAGGACTTCGACGACCAGTTCCGCATCCTGGAAGCGGCCATCTACGCACGTCTGCGCTCGCAGATCGTGGGCAAGGTTGCTAACGGTGGTCCGAACCTGAAGAAGGGCGACAACGTCACCGACGCGTATCTGGACGGGCTGAAGAAGTCCGACTGGTTCCAGCTGCGCATGAAGGACGAAGACGCTGCCGATGCCATCGAGCGTGCGCAGAAGCAGATCCAGGCGCACGAAAAGGAATTCGAGGCACGCTTTGCCGACAAGCGCGGCAAGATCACCCAGGGCGACGACCTCGCACCGGGCGTGCTGAAGATGGTCAAGGTGTTCCTGGCAGTGAAGCGCCGCATCCAGCCGGGCGACAAGATGGCAGGCCGCCACGGCAACAAGGGTGTGGTCTCCAACGTCGTGCCGGTCGAGGACATGCCGTACATGGCCACCGGCGAGCCGGTCGACATCGTGCTGAACCCGCTCGGCGTGCCGTCGCGTATGAACATCGGCCAGATTCTGGAAGTGCATCTGGGCTGGGCCGCCAAGGGCCTGGGTCGCAAGATCCAGCGCATGCTGGAAGCCCAGGCGGCGGTCAGCGAACTGCGCAAGTTCCTGGACGACATCTACAACCACGACAGCGCGATCAATGCACAGCGCGTGGACCTGTCGCAGTTCAGCGATGAGGAGTTGCTCAACCTGGGCAAGAACCTGGTCGATGGCGTGCCGATGGCCACCCCGGTGTTCGACGGTGCCAGCGAAGCGGAGATCAAGCGCATGCTGGAACTGGCCGAACTGCCGCAGAGCGGTCAGACCCAGTTGTACGACGGTCGTACCGGCGAAGCGTTCGATCGCAAGACCACGGTCGGCTACATGCACTACCTGAAGTTGAACCACCTGGTCGACGACAAGATGCATGCACGCTCGACCGGTCCGTACTCGCTCGTCACCCAGCAGCCGCTGGGCGGCAAGGCGCAGTTCGGTGGTCAGCGCTTCGGTGAGATGGAAGTCTGGGCGCTGGAAGCCTACGGCGCGGCCTACACCCTGCAGGAAATGCTGACGGTGAAGTCCGACGACGTGCAGGGCCGCAACCAGATGTACAAGAACATCGTCGATGGTGAGCACGAGATGGTCGCGGGCATGCCGGAATCCTTCAACGTGTTGGTGAAGGAAATCCGCTCGCTGGCGATCAACATGGAACTGGAAGAGTGATCGAGCTGGATCCTGGCGCCGCGACGCGGCGCCGGGATCCGGAACGTAAGGCCCTCGGTTTCATCTCAGCTACGAAATTCCTCCGACCCGGAGATATCAAATGAAAGACCTGCTCAACCTCTTCAATCAACAGCGCCAGACGCTGGATTTCGACGCGATCAAGATCGCGCTGGCATCGCCTGACCTGATCCGTTCGTGGTCCTACGGCGAAGTGAAGAAGCCCGAAACCATCAACTACCGTACCTTCAAGCCCGAGCGTGACGGCCTGTTCTGCGCCGCCATCTTCGGACCGATCAAGGACTACGAGTGCCTGTGCGGCAAGTACAAGCGCATGAAGCACCGCGGTGTGGTCTGCGAAAAGTGCGGCACCGAAGTCACCCTGGCCAAGGTGCGTCGCGAGCGCATGGGTCACATCGACCTGGCCTCGCCGGTCGCGCACATCTGGTTCCTCAAGTCGCTGCCCTCGCGCATCGGCTTGATGCTGGACATGACCCTGCGTGACATCGAGCGCGTGCTGTACTTCGAAGCCTACGTGGTCACCGAGCCGGGCCTGACCCCGCTCGAGCGCCGCCAGCTGCTGACCGAAGAGCAGTACCTGACCGCACGCCAGGAGTACAACGACGACTTCGACGCCGCCATGGGCGCCGAGGCCGTGTACGAGCTGCTGCGCACGATCGACCTGCAGTCGGAAATGACCCGCCTGCGCGAGGAAATCGCCAGCACCGGTTCGGAAACCAAGCTCAAGCGCCTCACCAAGCGCATCAAGCTGATCGAAGCCTTCCTGGAATCGGGCAACCGTCCGGAGTGGATGGTCATGACCGTGCTGCCGGTGCTGCCGCCGGATCTGCGTCCGCTGGTGCCGCTGGATGGTGGCCGCTTCGCGACCTCGGATCTGAACGATCTGTACCGCCGCGTGATCAACCGCAACAACCGTCTGCGTCGTCTGCTCGAGCTCAATGCGCCGGACATCATCGTGCGCAACGAGAAGCGCATGCTGCAGGAATCGGTCGATGCGCTGCTGGACAACGGCCGTCGCGGCCGTGCCATCACCGGCACCAACAAGCGTCCGCTGAAGTCGCTGGCCGACATGATCAAGGGCAAGCAGGGCCGGTTCCGTCAGAACCTGCTCGGCAAGCGCGTGGACTACTCCGGCCGTTCGGTCATCACCGTCGGTCCGTACCTCAAGCTGCACCAGTGCGGCCTGCCGAAGAAGATGGCGCTGGAACTGTTCAAGCCGTTCGTGTTCGCCAAGCTGCAGCGTCGCGGCCTGGCCACCACCATCAAGGCGGCCAAGAAGCTGGTCGAGCGCGAAGAAGCCGAAGTCTGGGACATCCTGGAAGAGGTGATCCGCGAGCATCCGGTGCTGCTGAACCGTGCGCCGACCCTGCACCGTCTGGGCATCCAGGCGTTCGAACCGGTGTTGATCGAAGGCAAGGCCATCCAGCTGCATCCGCTGGTGTGTACTGCATTCAACGCCGACTTCGACGGTGACCAGATGGCCGTCCACGTGCCGCTCTCGCTGGAAGCCCAGCTGGAAGCGCGTGCGCTGATGATGTCCACCAACAACATCCTGTCGCCGGCCAACGGCGAGCCGATCATCGTGCCGTCGCAGGACGTGGTGTTGGGCCTGTACTACATGAGCCGCGCCCTGGAGAACAAGAAGGGCGAAGGCATGGTGTTCGCCAACACCAGCGAAGTGAAGCGCGCCTACGACAACCGCGTGGTGGAACTGCACGCCAAGGTCAAGGTCCGCATCACCCAGGTGGACGTGGAAGCCGACGGCAAGCGCAGCAGCGGCACCTCGATCGTGGACACCACGGTCGGCCGTGCGCTGCTGAGCGAAATCCTGCCCGAAGGCCTGCCGTTCCAGCTGGCCAACACCGAGATGACCAAGAAGAACATCTCGCGTCTGATCAACTCCAGCTACCGTTTGCTGGGCTTGAAGGACACCGTCGTGTTCGCCGACAAGCTGATGTACACCGGCTATGCCTACGCAACCCGCGCAGGCGTGTCGATCGGCATCGACGACATGCTGATCCCGGACGAGAAGAAGGGCATCCTCACCGAGGCCGAAGCCGAAGTGCTGGAAATCCAGGAGCAGTACCAGTCCGGTCTGGTCACCGCCGGCGAGCGCTACAACAAGGTCGTGGACATCTGGTCGCGTACCAGCGAGCGCATCGCCAAGGCGATGATGGACACCATTGGTACCGAGAAGGTCGAAAACGCCAAGGGCGAGACCATCGACCAGAAGTCGATGAACTCGCTGTACATCATGGCCGACTCCGGCGCGCGTGGTAGCCAGGCGCAGATCCGTCAGCTGGCCGGCATGCGCGGCCTGATGGCGCGTCCGGATGGCTCGATCATCGAGACGCCGATCAAGGCGAACTTCCGCGAAGGCCTGAACGTGCAGGAGTACTTCAACTCCACCCACGGTGCCCGTAAGGGTCTGGCCGATACCGCGCTCAAGACCGCGAACTCGGGTTACCTGACCCGTCGTCTGGTCGACGTGGCGCAGGACGTGGTGATCACCGAAGTCGATTGCGGCACCACCGAAGGGTTGATCATGACCCCGATCGTGGAAGGCGGCGACGTGGTGGAGCCGTTGAGGGAGCGCGTGCTGGGCCGTGTGGTGGCCGAGGACGTCTACCTGCCGGGCAACGACGAAGAGCCGATCGTCACCCGCAACACGCTGCTGGACGAAGCCTGGGTTGCCAAGCTGGAAGACGCCAGCGTGCAGTCGGTGAAGGTGCGTTCGACCATCAGCTGCGAGTCCTCATTCGGCGTGTGCGCACGTTGCTACGGTCGCGATCTTGCACGCGGTCACCAGGTCAACATCGGTGAAGCGGTCGGCGTCATCGCCGCCCAGTCGATCGGCGAGCCGGGTACCCAGCTGACCATGCGTACGTTCCACATCGGTGGTGCGGCATCGCGTGCGGCGGCAGTGGACAACATCACCGTCAAGACCACTGGTTCGGTGAAGTTCAACAACCTCAAGTCGGTGGCGCACGCCAGCGGCGCGTTGGTCGCTGTCTCGCGTTCGGGCGAACTGTCCGTGCTCGACGGCCACGGCCGCGAGCGCGAGCGTTACAAGCTGCCGTACGGCGCCACCATCACCGCCAAAGACGGTGATGCGGTCAAGGCCGGACAGAGCGTGGCGAACTGGGATCCGCATAACCACCCGATCGTGTCGGAAGTGGCCGGCTTCATCCGCTTCATCGACTTCGTCGACGGCGTCACTGTCATCGAGAAGACCGACGAACTGACCGGTCTGGCCTCGCGCGAAATCACCGACCCGAAGCGTCGCGGTGCACATGCCAAGGAACTGCGCCCGATCGTGCGCATCGTCGATGGCAAGGGCAACGACCTGACGATCCCGAATACGGATCTGCCGGCCCAGTACCTGTTGCCGCCGCGCTCCATTGTCAACCTGCAGGACGGCGCCGCCGTCGGCGTGGGCGACGTGGTTGCCAAGATCCCGCAGGAAGCGTCCAAGACCCGCGACATCACCGGTGGTCTGCCGCGCGTTGCCGACCTGTTCGAAGCACGCAAGCCGAAGGATCCTGCGATCCTGGCCGAGCGCTCGGGCATCATCAGCTTCGGTAAGGACACCAAGGGCAAGCAGCGCCTGATCATCAAGGACACCGACGGGTCGGAACACGAAGAGCTGATCCCGAAGTACCGCCAGATCATCGTGTTCGAAGGCGAGCATGTGACCAAGGGCGAGACCGTGGTGGACGGCGAGCCGAGCCCGCAGGACATCCTGCGTCTGCTGGGTGTCGAGCCGCTGGCTGCGTACTTGGTCAAGGAAATCCAGGACGTGTACCGCCTGCAGGGTGTGAAGATCAACGACAAGCACATCGAGGTGATCACGCGCCAGATGCTGCGCAAGGTCGAGATCGTCGACCAGGGCACCAGCAAGTTCCTCAACGGCGAGCAGGTCGAGCGCCAGCGCGTCATCGAGGAAAATGCACGCCTGGTCAAGCGCAACGAACTGCCGGCCAAGTACGATCCGGTGCTGCTGGGTATCACCAAGGCCTCGCTGGCCACCGAGTCGTTCATCTCGGCGGCCTCGTTCCAGGAGACCACCCGCGTGTTGACCGAGGCTGCTGTGCGCGGCACCCGCGACAACCTGCGCGGTCTGAAGGAAAACGTGATCGTGGGTCGTCTGATCCCGGCCGGTACCGGCCTGGCGTATCACGCCGGACGTCGCAAGTCGTCGGGTCTGACCGACTCGGAAATGGAAACGCTGTCGGGCAAGCCGGCGGTGGCCGAACCGGTCGCAGCCGTGGCCGACGCTGGCGCGGACGAGGAGTAAGCGCTCCGACGGCGGTCGCAAGACCGCCGTAAGCCAAGCGAAAAGGAGGGCAGGAGGCCCTCCGTTTTCCGGCCTTGGATGGGCCAGCAGGGTTAGAATTCCGTGAAGTTGACGGAGTTTCGTCCTGCCAGCTATACTTCCCTGTCTCGGCGGGCCGTTTTTCGGCCTGCCTTTGTTTTCGTGCAAGGCCGTCTCGGCCTCTCAATCAGAAGAATCAACTGATGACGACGATCAATCAGCTGGTCCGCAAGCCTCGGCAAGCGACCACCTACAAGAGTGCCTCCCCGGCACTGGACAAGTGTCCGCAGCGCCGTGGCGTCTGCACACGCGTCTATACCACTACCCCGAAGAAGCCGAACTCGGCCCTGCGTAAGGTTGCCAAAGTGCGCCTGACGAACCAGGAAGAGGTCATCAGCTACATCGGTGGTGAAGGCCACAACCTGCAGGAGCACTCCGTGGTCCTGATTCGTGGTGGCCGCGTCAAGGATCTTCCCGGTGTGCGTTATCACACCGTCCGTGGTTCGCTGGACGCCGCCGGCGTCGCAAAGCGCCGTCAAGGTCGTTCCAAGTACGGCGCCAAGCGCCCGAAGAGCTAAGGAAACACTCCAATGTCCCGTAAAGGTTCTACTCCGCAGCGCACCGTCCTGCCTGATCCAAAGCATGGCAGCGAAACCATTGCCCGCTTCATCAATATGGTGATGCAAAGTGGCAAGAAGTCGGTTGCTGAGAAAATTGTCTATGGCGCGATGGACGTCATTGGCGAAAAGAATCCGAATGCCGTCGAGCTGGTGCAGAAAGCACTGGACAACGTGGCCCCGGCTGTCGAAGTTAAATCGCGTCGCGTCGGTGGTGCTACCTATCAGGTGCCCGTCGAAGTGCGCTCCTCCCGTCGCATGGCGCTGGCAATGCGCTGGTTGATCGACTCCGCGCGCAAGCGTGGTGAGAACACCATGCCGCGCAAGCTGGCTGCAGAACTGTTGGACGCCTCGGAAAGCCGCGGCGGCGCGATCAAGAAGCGCGAAGAGACGCACCGTATGGCGGAGGCGAACAAGGCGTTCGCACATTACCGCTGGTGACCTCGTGGGCCTTGGTAACGGGGCCCTTCAGCACCATCTGAGTGCTGTTTGCGACGCGTTACGCGTCGCATCCAATCCGAAGGCCGCCGAAAGGCGGCGTTCGGCCATCCGAAATCCAAGAAATTGAGAGGCTCCCCGTGGCCCGCACCACCCCTATCGAGCGTTACCGCAACTTCGGCATCATGGCCCACATCGATGCCGGCAAGACCACCACTTCCGAGCGCATCCTGTTCTACACCGGTGTCAGTCACAAGATCGGCGAAGTCCATGACGGCGCTGCAGTGATGGACTGGATGGAGCAGGAGCAGGAGCGTGGTATCACCATCACCTCCGCTGCGACCACCGCGTTCTGGTCGGGCATGGACAAGTCCATGCCGCAGCACCGCTTCAACATCATCGACACCCCCGGGCACGTCGACTTCACCATCGAAGTGGAGCGCTCCTTGCGCGTGCTCGACGGTGCGGTGTTCGTGCTGTGCGCCGTCGGTGGCGTGCAGCCGCAGTCCGAGACCGTCTGGCGCCAGGCCAACAAGTACTCCGTGCCGCGCATGGCCTTCGTCAACAAGATGGACCGTACCGGTGCCAACTTTGACAAGGTCGTCGAGCAGCTGAAGGCCCGTCTGGGTGCCTACGCCGTGCCGATGCAGGTGCCGATCGGCGCCGAAGACGGCTTCGAGGGCGTGGTCGACCTGCTCAAGATGAAGGCGATCCATTGGGATACCGCATCGCAGGGCACCACCTTCGAATACCGTGACATCCCGGCCGATCTGGTCGAGATCGCGACCGAGGCGCGTTCGTTCATGGTCGAGGCGGCTGCAGAAGCCAGCGAAGACCTGATGGACAAGTACCTCAACGAAGGCGACCTGAGCGAAGAAGAGATCCTGGTGGGTCTGCGCGAGCGCACCCTGAAGGTCGAGATCGTGCCGGTGTTCTGCGGCTCGGCGTTCAAGAACAAGGGCGTGCAGGCCATGCTGGACGGCGTCGTGCACCTGTTGCCGTCGCCGGCCGACCGTCCGCCGGTCCAGGGTATCGATGAGGACGAGAAGGAAGACACCCGTCCGGCCACCGATACCGCGCCGTTCTCGGCGTTGGCGTTCAAGATCATGACCGACCCGTTCGTGGGCTCGCTGACGTTCTTCCGTGTCTACTCGGGCACGTTGAACTCCGGCGACCAGGTCTACAACCCGGTCAAGTCGAAGAAAGAGCGCGTGGGCCGCATCCTGCAGATGCACTCCAACAATCGCGAAGAGATCAAGGAAGTGCGCGCTGGTGACATCGCCGCTGCCGTGGGTCTGAAGGACGTCACCACCGGCGACACGCTGTGTGCGCAGGACAAGGTCATCACCCTGGAGCGCATGGTGTTCCCGGAGCCGGTGATCTCGATGGCGGTGGAGCCCAAGACCAAGTCGGACCAGGAAAAGATGGGTATGGCCCTGGGCCGTCTGGCGCAGGAAGATCCCTCGTTCCGCGTCAAGACCGACGAGGAATCCGGCCAGACCATCATCTCGGGCATGGGCGAGTTGCACCTGGACATCATCGTCGACCGTATGCGTCGCGAGTTCAATGTCGAGGCCAACGTCGGCAAGCCGCAGGTGGCCTACCGCGAAACCATCCGCAAGTCCGACGTCAAGTCCGACTACAAGCATGCCAAGCAGTCCGGTGGTAAGGGTCAGTACGGTCACGTGGTGATCGAGCTGTCGCCGATGACCGAGGACGATCGCAAGAGCGACAACGTCAAGGACGATTTCCTCTTCATCAACGACATCACCGGCGGCATCATTCCGAAGGAATTCATCCCCTCGGTCGAAAAGGGTCTGCGCGAGACGATCACCAGTGGTCCGATCGCTGGCTTCCCGGTGGTGGGCGTGAAGGTCAAGCTGGTGTTCGGCTCGTACCACGACGTCGACTCTTCGGAAATGGCGTTCAAGCTGGCCGCGTCGATGGCGTTCAAGCAGGGCTTTGCGAAAGCCAGCCCGGTGTTGCTGGAGCCGATCATGAAGGTCGAAATCGTCAGCCCGGAGGATTACCTGGGTGACGTGATGGGCGACGTGAGCCGCCGTCGTGGCGTGTTGCAGGGTCAGGACGACAGCCCGTCGGGCAAGATCATCAACGCGATGATTCCGCTCGGTGAAATGTTCGGCTATGCGACCTCGCTGCGCTCGATGAGCCAGGGTCGCGCGACGTTCTCGATGGAATTCGACCACTACGAAGAGGCACCGGCCAACATCGCCGACGCCGTCACCAAGAAGGGCTGAGTTCGCTCAGCCGCTTCTCACAAATTTTTCAATTAGAGGTAGTTAGTCATGGCAAAAGCTAAATTTGAGCGCACCAAGCCGCACGTGAACGTCGGCACCATCGGTCACGTTGACCATGGCAAGACCACGTTGACAGCCGCGCTGACCAAGATCGGTGCTGAGCGTTTCGGTGGCGAGTTCAAGGCGTATGACGCGATCGACGCGGCGCCGGAAGAGAAGGCGCGCGGCATCACGATTTCGACCGCCCACGTCGAATACGAGTCCCCGACCCGTCACTACGCGCACGTCGATTGCCCCGGCCACGCCGACTACGTCAAGAACATGATCACCGGTGCGGCGCAGATGGATGGCGCGATCCTGGTGTGTTCGGCTGCTGACGGCCCGATGCCGCAGACCCGCGAGCACATCCTGCTCTCGCGTCAGGTCGGCGTGCCGCACATCGTGGTGTTCCTGAACAAGGCCGACATGGTCGACGACGCCGAGCTGCTCGAGCTGGTCGAGATGGAAGTGCGCGAGCTGCTCAGCAAGTACGACTTCCCGGGCGATGACACCCCGATCATCCACGGTTCGGCGCGTCTGGCGCTGGACGGCGACCAGAGCGACATCGGCGTGCCGGCGATCCTGAAGCTGGTCGAGGCGCTGGATTCGTTCATTCCGGAGCCGACCCGCGACGTCGACCGTCCGTTCCTGATGCCGGTCGAAGACGTGTTCTCGATCTCCGGACGCGGCACCGTGGTGACCGGTCGTATCGAGCGCGGCATCATCAAGGTCGGCGACGAAATCGAAATCGTCGGCATCCGCGACACCCAGAAGACCACCGTCACCGGTGTGGAAATGTTCCGCAAGCTGCTGGACCAGGGCCAGGCAGGCGACAACGCCGGTCTGCTGCTGCGCGGCACCAAGCGTGACGACGTCGAGCGCGGCCAGGTGCTGTGCAAGCCGGGTTCGATCAAGCCGCATACCGAGTTCGAAGCCGAAGTCTACGTGCTGTCCAAGGACGAGGGTGGCCGTCATACCCCGTTCTTCAAGGGCTATCGTCCGCAATTCTACTTCCGCACCACCGACATCACTGGCGCCTGCCAGCTGCCGGAAGGCGTGGAGATGGTGATGCCGGGCGACAACGTGAAGATGGTCGTGACCCTGATCAACCCGGTCGCGATGGACGAAGGTCTGCGCTTCGCCATCCGTGAAGGCGGTCGTACCGTCGGCGCCGGTGTGGTTGCCAAGATCATCAAGTAAGTGCCTGCAATCCAGCGGCTTTAGTCACTGGATCTGCAAGAAGGAGGGTCGGCGCAAGCCGGCCCTTTTTTTGGTCCGGGGCCGGGGCTCGCAGACGTCCTTATAGGGCAGGGTGCTTGCGCGACCACAATCACGCCGCTATAATGCGCGGCTCGGTGTCCCTGGGTAGGGCGCTGAGTTACAGCGAAAAGAACGGCAGGATGCCGCTCGTGTTCGCCAGACCGGGAAGGTCGCGTTGCATGGAGCACTCAACAACTCACATGTTGTTGACCGTGCTCTTGTTGCGCACTATACTTTTCCGTCTGGGCAGGCCGGTTTACCGGTCTGCCTCAGTTTTTGGGCGGAGGAAATGCCCTCGCCAGCAGGATGCGCGGCGATTTCATCTACGTCAGGAATATCGGGGCAGGTATCCCAGAGGCCTTGCCCGTCGCTCTTTTAACGAAGGAAGCTTCCGTCATGTCGGAACAAAAGATCCGGATTCGGTTGAAGGCGTTCGATCATCGTTTGATCGACCGTTCGGCCAGCGAGATCGTCGAAACGGCTAAGCGGACCGGCGCGCAAGTGCGTGGCCCGATCCCGTTGCCGACCAAGATCGAACGTTACACCATCCTCGTATCCCCGCATGCCGACAAGGATGCGCGTGACCAGTACGAAACCCGCACGCACAAGCGTGTGCTCGATATCGTCGACCCGAACGACAAGACCGTGGACGCGCTGATGAAGCTCGAACTCGCGGCTGGCGTCGACGTACAGATCAAGTTGACCTGAGGACTACGACCATGACGAAGAAATATTCGTTGGGCTTCGTGGGCCGCAAGGCTGGCATGAGCCGCGTCTTCACTGAAGACGGCCGCTCGGTGCCGGTTACGCTGATCGAAGCAACTCCGAACCGCATCGCGCAGATCAAGACCGTTGAAACCGACGGTTACAGCGCAGTGCAGATTACCGTTGGCGCGCGTCGCGCCGCACTGGTCAACAAGCCGGCCGCTGGTCACTTCGCCAAGGCGAAGGTGGAAGCGGGTCGCGGCTTGTGGGAATTCCGCGTTGAAGATGCGCAGCTCGGCGATTTCGCCGTCGGCGGCGAAATCAAGGCGGACATTTTCGAGGTCGGCCAGAAGGTCGACGTCCAGGGCGTCACCAAGGGTAAGGGTTTCCAGGGCACCATCAAGCGCTACAACTTCCGTATGGGCGATGCAACTCACGGTAACTCGCTGTCGCATCGCGCGCCGGGTTCGTTGGGTCAGCGCCAGACCCCGGGTCGCGTTTTCCCGGGTAAGAAGATGTCGGGCCACATGGGCGCCGTGCAGCAAAGCACGCAGAACCTGGAAGTGGTCAAGGTCGACGTCGAGCGTGGTCTGATTGCTATCCGCGGCGCCGTGCCTGGCGCAGCTGGTGGCGACGTGATCGTCCGTCCGGCGAGCAAGGCATAAGGAGAGATGACGATGGAACTCGTTATCACGGGTAGCAATAACAAGGTCTCGGTCTCCGATGCCGTGTTCGGTCGCGAATTCAGCGAAGATCTGGTTCACCAGGTCGTCGTCGCTTATCGCAATGCCGGCCGCGCTGGTACCAAGGCTCAGAAGACGCGTTCGGAAGTTGCGGGCACGACCAAGAAGTCGAAGAAGCAGAAGGGCGGCGGTGCGCGTCATGGCGCGCTGACGGCTCCGATCTTCATCGGCGGCGGCGTGACCTTCGCGGCCAAGCCGCGCAGCTTCGAACAGAAAGTCAACCGCAAGATGTACCGTGCGGCCATCTGCGCGATCTTCTCTGAGCTTAACCGCCAGGGTCGCCTGATGATCGTCGATGCGTTCGACGTCGAAACCACCAAGACCCAGGGTCTGATCGAGAAGCTGAAGGGACTGGACGTGGGCAAGCGCCCGCTGATCGTCACCGAGGAAGCGTCCGAGCACCTGTATCTGTCCGCCCGCAATCTGCCGTATGTGCAGGTGCGTGATGTGCAGGGTCTGGATCCGGTCGCTCTGGTCGGGGCCGATACGGTCGTGATCACCGCCGATGCGGTCAAGAAGGTCGAGGAGTGGCTGGCATGAGCAGCAACGAAAAAATCTTCAGCGTGCTGCGTGCTCCGCGAGTCTCCGAAAAGACCGCGCGCCTGCAGGAAATCTCCAACCAGTATGTCTTCGAAGTTTCGAACGAAGCCACCAAGGCCGATGTAAAGGCCGCGGTTGAGCAGCTGTTCGACGTCAAGGTCAAAGCAGTCAACGTGGTCAACGTCAAGGGCAAGAGCAAGTCCTTCCGTAACCGTGCTGGCAGCCGTGGCAATTGGCGCAAGGCGTACGTCCGCCTGGTTGATGGTCAGTCCATCGACGTAACGGCCAAGGCCTGAGGTCCATCCCATGCCATTGATGAAGTTCAAACCCACCTCTCCCGGCCGTCGTTCCGCCGTGCGCGTGGTTACTCCCGATCTGCACAAGGGCGCACCGCACGCGGCGCTGCTCGACTCGCAGAGCAAGTCCGGTGGTCGTAACCACCATGGCCGCATCACCGTGCGTCACGTCGGTGGTGGCCACAAGCAGCACTACCGCATCATCGACTTCAAGCGCAACAAGGAAGGCATTCCGGCGCGTGTGGAGCGGATCGAATACGATCCGAACCGTACCGCTCATATCGCCCTGCTGTGCTACGTCGACGGCGAGCGTCGCTACATCATCGCCCCCAAGGGCCTGAAGGCTGGCGATCAGGTCATTGCCGGTGCCAACGCACCGATCAAGACCGGCAACACGCTGCCGCTGCGCAACATCCCGGTCGGTACGACGGTCCACGGTATCGAGCTGAAGCCGGGTAAGGGCGCTCAGATCGCACGTGCTGCCGGTGCAGCCGTCCAGCTGGTCGCTCGCGAAGGCATCTATGCCACGCTGCGTCTGCGCTCGGGCGAAATGCGCAAGGTGCCGGTCGAGTGCCGCGCCACCATCGGCGAAGTCGGCAACGACGAGCACAACCTCGAGAAGCTGGGCAAGGCTGGCGCCAAGCGCTGGCGCGGTGTTCGTCCGACCGTTCGCGGTGCGGCCATGAACCCGGTCGATCACCCGCACGGTGGTGGTGAGGCCAAGGCTGGCCAGGGTAATCCGCATCCGGTCACCCCGTGGGGTGTTCCGACCAAGGGTTACAAGACGCGCAAGAACAAGCGCACCCAGCAATTCATCGTCCGCGATCGTAGGGGCTAATCGACCATGGCACGTTCACTTAAGAAGGGCCCGTTCGTCGATCACCACCTTGCAAAGAAGGTGGAGTCCGCTGCGGGTAGCAAGAAGCCGATCAAGACCTGGTCGCGCCGTTCGATGATCCTGCCGGAAATGGTAGGCATCACCATCGCCGTGCATAACGGCAAGAACCACATTCCGGTGCTCGTCAACGAGAATATGGTCGGCCACAAGCTCGGCGAATTTGCCGTCACCCGGACCTTCAAGGGTCACGGTGGCGACAAGAAGTCGAGCAGGTAAGGAGAGATGACGATGGAAGCGAAAGCAATCCTGCGCACCGCGCGCATCTCCCCGCAGAAGGCCCGCCTGGTCGCTGACCAGGTGCGTGGACTGTCCGCCGAACGTGCGGTCAATCTGCTGAAGTTCTCGGACAAGAAGGCTGCGCACCTGATCAAGAAGGTTGTGGAGTCGGCTATTGCCAATGCCGAGAACAATCAGGGCGCGGATGTCGACGAGCTGAAGGTCAAGACCATCATGGTTGATGAAGGTCCCTCCCTGAAGCGTTTCATGGCGCGGGCGAAAGGCCGCGGTACCCGCATCCTCAAGCGCACCAGTCACATCACTGTGATTGTCGGCGCCGCCAAGTAAGCGGAAAGGAAAAGACCATGGGTCATAAAGTTCATCCGACTGGAATTCGCCTTGGCATCGCCAAGGACTGGAATTCCAAGTGGTACGCAAGCAAGGCCGACTTCGCCGCCTACCTGGCAGCCGACCTGAAAGTGCGTGAAATGCTGCGCAAGAAGCTCGCGCAGGCAGGTATCAGCAAGATCTTGATCGAGCGCCCTGCCAAAACCGCCCGCGTGACGATCCACACCGCCCGTCCGGGCGTGGTGATCGGCAAGCGTGGCGAGGACATCGAAAAGCTGCGTAAGGAAGTGAGCGCGATGATGGGTGTTCCTGCCCACATCAACGTCACCGAAGTGCGCAAGCCGGAGCTGGATGCGCAGCTGGTCGCCGAGTCGATCGCGCAGCAGCTTGAGCGTCGCATCATGTTCCGCCGCGCAATGAAGCGCTCGGTCGGCAACGCGATGCGCTTGGGTGCCCTGGGCATCAAGGTCAATGTGGCTGGCCGCCTCAACGGTGCAGAAATCGCCCGTTCGGAGTGGTACCGCGAAGGCCGCGTGCCGCTGCACACGCTACGTGCCGACATCGATTACGGTTTTGCCGAGGCGTCCACGACGTACGGCATCATCGGCATCAAGGTCTGGATCTATAAGGGTGAGGTCTTCGACTTCTCCCAGGTTGGCCAGGAGAAGCAGGACGACAGCCCGCGCAACGATCGTAATGATCGCGGCGACCGTGGTGACCGTCCTTCGCGCCCGGCTCGTGAAGCGAGGTAACGGCAATGTTGCAACCCAAGCGAACCAAATATCGCAAGATGCACAAGGGCCGTAACGACGGCCTGGCATGGAGCGGAAACGCCGTCAGCTTCGGCGAGTACGGCCTCAAGGCAACCGCGCACGGTCAGCTGACCGCGCGTCAGATTGAAGCAGCACGTCGTACGATCAGCCGCCACGTCAAGAAGGGCGGCAAGATGTGGATTCGTGTGTTCCCCGACAAGCCGATCACCAAGAAGCCGATCGAAGTCCGCATGGGCTCCGGTAAGGGCAACGTGGAGTACTGGGTCGCGCAGATTCAGCCGGGCCGCATGATCTATGAAATCGAGGGTATTCCCGAAGATATCGCACGTGAGGCGTTCCGCCTTGCCGCCGCGAAATTGTCGGTGACCACCACTTTCGTGACCCGGACGGTGCGCTGATGGATATCAAACAACTCCGCGAGAAGTCGGCTGACGAACTGAAGGCCCACCTGACCGATCTGCGTAAGGAGCAGTTCTCGCTCCGTATGCAGCAGGTCACCGGCCAGCTGCCGAAGACCCACGATACCCGCCGGGTGCGCCGCGAGATTGCTCGCGTCAAGTACCTGCTCGGCAGCACCAAGTAAGGACGGCCGCGATGAGCGACAACAACGAAAAGCAAGCGCTGCGCACGGTCGAAGGCCGTGTCGTCAGCAACAAGATGGACAAGACGGTCACCGTGTTGGTGGAGCGCCAGGTCAAGCACCCGTTGTACGGTAAGTACATCAAGCGCTCGTCCAAGCTCCACGCACACGACGCCGACAATGCCTGCAACGAAGGCGATGTCGTGCGTGTGACCGAGATTGCTCCAATGTCCAAGACCAAGAACTGGCGGGTGGTCGAAATCGTCACCCGTTCGGCCGAATAAGGGAGATCTGAATCATGATCCAGATGCAGAGCTACCTCGATGTCGCCGACAATTCGGGTGCCAAGGAAGTGATGTGCATTAAGGTGCTGGGCGGCTCCAAGCGCCGCTACGCACACATTGGCGACATCATCAAGGTGACCGTCAAGGACGCCATTCCGCGCGGTAAGGTCAAGAAGGGCGAAGTCTACGACGCCGTCGTGGTGCGTACCCGCAAGGGTGTGCGCCGTCCCGACGGTTCGCTGATCCGCTTCGATGGCAACGCCGCTGTGCTGTTGAACAATAAGCAGGAGCCGATCGGGACCCGCATCTTCGGGCCGGTGACGCGCGAGCTGCGTTCCGAGAAGTTCATGAAGATCGTCTCGCTCGCTCCCGAAGTGCTGTGAGCGGAGGACATATACATGGCTAACCGTATCAAGAAGGGCGACCAGGTCGTCATCAACACCGGCAAGGACAAGGGTAAGCAGGGTGAAGTTGTGCGTGTGGATGGCGATCGCGTGATCGTCTCCAATGCCAACGTCATCAAGCGCCACACCAAGCCGAACCCGCAGGCGGGTGTCGCCGGCGGCGTGGTCGAGCGTGAAGCGTCGATCCATATCTCCAACGTCAATGTCGTCAACCCGGCAACGGGCAAGGGCGAGCGCGTTGGCTTCAAGGTGCTGGAGGATGGACGCAAATTGCGTGTGTTCCGCTCCAGCGGTGAGGCGCTCGACGCCTGAGGAATGCGATCATGAACACTCGTCTCGAAAAGTTTTACAAGGAAAACGTGGTGCCGGCCCTGATGAAGGAATTCGGCTACACCAATCCGATGGAAGTGCCGAAGCTGGTCAAGGTCACGCTCAACATGGGCGTGGGCGAGGCGGCTACCAACAAGAAGATTCTGGAAAATGCGGTCGCCGACATGTCCAAGATCTCCGGTCAGAAGCCGGTGGTCACCAAGTCGCGCGTTTCGGTCGCATCGTTCAAGATTCGTGACGGTTGGCCGATCGGCTGCAAGACCACGTTGCGTCGCGCCAAGATGTACGAGTTTCTGGATCGTCTGATCAACATCTCGCTGCCGCGCGTGCGCGACTTCCGTGGTGTTTCCGGTCGCTCCTTTGACGGTCGTGGCAACTTCAACATGGGTGTGAAGGAACAGATCATCTTCCCGGAAATCGACTTCGACGCCGTCGACGCGATCCGCGGTATGGATATCGCCATCACCACCACCGCCAAGACGGATGCGGAAGCGAAGGCGCTGCTGGCAGCGTTCAAGTTCCCGTTCCGTAACTGACCGTCGAGGACATCCGAAATGGCAAAGACCTCCATGATCCACCGCGACATCAAGCGTGCAAAGCTGGCGAAGAAATTCGCCGGCAAGCGTGATGCGCTGAAGAAGATCCTCTCCAGCCAGGATGCGTCCTACGAAGAGAAGATCGATGCGTCGACCAAGTTGCAGAAGCTGCCGCGCGATTCGTCGCCGAGCCGCCACCGCAACCGTTGCGAGTTGTCCGGTCGTCCGCGCGGTGTCTACCGCAAGTTCGGTCTGGGTCGCAACATGCTGCGCAAGGCCACCATGAACGGCGACGTTCCGGGCCTGCGCAAGGCAAGCTGGTAACAGCATTGCCGGTCGCTCGCGGCCGGCTTGAGCAGGATGATTCTGTTCAACATGGGAGTCCGACGCAAGTCGGGCTCTTTTGTCGTATACTTCCGCTTCTGTCTAGCCCGCACGGGCCTGGCATGGCGTAAAGGGTCCTGGCCCATCCCCAGGAAAACACAAGATTTTCGCGAAAGCGGATATCGGTGCACTCAAAGGTACTCATATGAGCATGACTGATCCCATCGCCGACCTGCTGGTACGCATCAAGAATGCGGCCGCGGTTGGTAAGCAGACGGTGAAATTGCCGTCGTCCAAGATCAAGGTCGCGATCGCCCAGGTCCTGAAGGACGAGGGTTACATCACCGACCTGCGCGTGACAGCGACCGAGAACAACAAGTCGGAGCTGGAAATCGTGCTGAAGTATTTCGAAGGCCGTCCGGTCATCGAGACCCTGAAGCGTTTCTCGCGCTCGGGTCTGCGCCAGTACCGCGGCAAGACCGAGCTGCCCAAGGTCCTGGGTGGCCTGGGTATCGCCATCATTTCCACGTCGAAGGGCATCATGACCGATGCGCAGGCTCGCGAAGCCGGCGTTGGTGGTGAAGTCCTGTGCTTCGTGGCCTAAGGGAAGGAATCGATCATGTCCCGTGTAGCCAAGAAGCCTGTCTCCCTTCCGAAGGGTGTTGAACTCAAGGTCCAGCCCGAGCTGGTCAGCGTCAAGGGCCCGAAGGGCACCCTGACCCTGCCGAAGCCGGTTGGCGTCGAAATCGCCGTTGACGGCGACGTTGCCACGCTGTCGGCCAACGAGCCGTCGCAGATCGCCATCACCGGCACCGTGCGCGCCATCCTTGCCAATATGGTCAAGGGCGTGTCCGAAGGCTTCGAGCGCAAGCTCGAGCTGGTGGGTGTCGGTTACCGTGCCGCCATGCAGGGCAAGGACCTGAGCCTGGCGCTCGGCTTCTCGCACCCGCTGGTGTTCGTGGCGCCGGAAGGCATCACGCTGTCGACCCCGACCCAGACCGAAATCGTGGTCCAGGGCGCCGACAAGCAGCGCGTCGGCGAAGTTGCCGCCAAGATTCGCGGTTTCCGTCCGCCGGAGCCCTACAAGGGCAAGGGTGTGAAGTACGCCGGTGAAGTCATCATTCGCAAGGAAGCCAAGAAGGCTTAATGGCGAGTCCCTCGCAAGAGCCCGCACATCCCTGTGCGGACTTTTGATAGGAGCACGCTTTCCCTTCAGCTTCCGTAGGATAAATATCATGAGCATCAACAAGAACATCGCCCGTCTGCGTCGCGCCAAGTCCACCCGTTCGCACATCCGTGAACTGGGCGTCGCTCGCCTGTCGGTGCTGCGCACCGGCCAGCATCTGTATGCGCAGGTCTTCACCGCCGACGGCTCCAAGGTGATCGCTGCGGCGAACACCCTGCAGGCCGATGTCAAGGAAGGCCTGAAGAACGGCAAGAACAGCGATGCGGCCGTCAAGGTCGGCAAGCTGATCGCCGAGCGCGCCAAGGCTGCGGGCATCGAGAAGGTCGCATTCGACCGCTCGGGCTATCGCTACCATGGCCGTATCAAGGCGCTG
Source organism: Xanthomonas sp. WHRI 8393 (assembly GCF_040203315.1). Taxonomy (NCBI): domain Bacteria; kingdom Pseudomonadati; phylum Pseudomonadota; class Gammaproteobacteria; order Lysobacterales; family Lysobacteraceae; genus Xanthomonas; species Xanthomonas sp. WHRI 8393. The sequence continues at coordinate 1,236,718 of NZ_JBEGGL010000001.1, forward strand.
GCCGACGCAGCTCGCGAAGGCGGCCTGCAGTTCTAAGCACTGCTGCGGATGTGGCCATCGGCCACATCCGCGTTACCGCCGGCAGGGGAGATGCCGGACCGTCCCGTTCTTTTGCAACGGTGCCGGGAACACAGCGTGACTTCACAACCATAAGCGGCTTCGAGCCGTACATACCCAATCAATCAAGGAATCAAGATGGCAGAAGAACGTGCACCGCGGGGTCGTGATCGCGACCGTAACCGCGAAGAGAAAGTCGACGATGGCATGATCGAAAAGCTGGTCGCGGTCAATCGCGTCAGCAAGACGGTCAAGGGCGGTCGCCAGTTCACCTTCACCGCGTTGACCGTGGTCGGCGATGGTCTGGGCAAGGTCGGTTTCGGTTATGGCAAGGCGCGCGAAGTGCCGGTCGCCATCCAGAAGTCGATGGAGCAGGCGCGCAAGAACCTGGCGACTGTCGATCTGAACAACGGTACCTTGTGGCATGCCGTCAAGTCCGGCCATGGCGCAGCACGCGTCTACATGCAGCCGGCGTCGGAAGGTACGGGCGTCATCGCCGGCGGTGCCATGCGCGCCGTGCTGGAAGCGGTCGGCGTCAAGAACGTGCTGGCCAAGGCGGTTGGTTCGCGTAATCCGATCAACCTGGTCCGTGCAACCCTGAAGGGTCTGTCGGAAGTGCAGTCGCCGGCCCGTGTTGCGGCCAAGCGCGGCAAGAAGGTGGAGGAGCTCAACCATGGCTAAGGACACCAACAAGACCGTGAAGGTGCGCCTGGTGCGTGGCCTGCGTGGAACCCAGTCGCGTCACCGCCTGTCGGTGCGTGCGTTGGGCCTGAATAAGCTCAACGATGTGCGTGAACTGAAGGACAGCCCGCAGGTTCGCGGTCTGATCAATACCGTTCACTACCTCGTCAAGGTTGAGGACTAATCCCATGACTTTGCATCTCAATGACCTCAAGCCCGCCGACGGCGCCCGTACCGAGCGCACCCGCGTCGGTCGTGGCATCGGCTCCGGCCTCGGCAAGACCTGCGGCCGCGGCCACAAGGGTTCGTTCGCTCGCAAGGGCGGCGGCAAGATCAAGGCCGGCTTCGAAGGCGGCCAGACGCCGATGCAGCGCCGTCTGCCGAAGATCGGCTTCCGTTCCAAGATGGCGCGTGACAGTGCCGAAGTGTTGTCCTACCAGCTGGACAAGCTGGAAGCCGGTGAGATCGACTTTGCAGCGCTGCGTGCGGCCAATCTGGTCCCGAGCCGCGCCAAGAAGGCGAAGATCGTGCTGAAGGGCGAGCTGAGCAAGAAGTTCGTGCTGAAGGGTGTCGCCGCAAGTGCGGGCGCCAAGGCAGCAATCGAAGCTGCCGGCGGCAGCGTAGAGGAGTAATCGGCAGATGGCGCAGGCTGGCATTGGTAACCTCGGTGGCGGGCTCGGCAAGTTCACGGAACTTCGCCAGCGGCTACTGTTCGTCCTCGGGGCATTGATCGTCTATCGCATCGGCTGCTATGTGCCGGTGCCGGGCGTGAATCCCGATGCCATGCTTTCGTTGATGCAGGCGCAGGGCGGCGGCATCGTGGACATGTTCAACATGTTCTCGGGCGGCGCCCTGCACCGTTTCAGTATTTTTGCGTTGAACGTGATGCCGTATATCTCGGCATCGATCGTGATCCAGTTGGCCACGCACATCTTTCCCGCCCTCAAGGCGATGCAGAAGGAAGGCGAATCCGGCCGACGCAAGATCACCCAGTATTCGCGCATCGGTGCGGTGCTGCTGGCGGTGGTGCAGGGCGGCAGTATCGCGCTGGCACTGCAGAACCAGACCGCGCCTGGTGGCGCTCCGGTGGTGTACGCGCCGGGCATGGGTTTCGTGCTCACCGCAGTGATTGCACTGACCGCCGGCACCATCTTCCTGATGTGGGTGGGCGAGCAGGTCACCGAGCGTGGCATCGGTAACGGCGTGTCGCTGATCATCTTTGCCGGCATCGTTGCAGGCCTTCCGTCGGCGGCGATCCAGACCGTCGAGGCCTTCCGCGAAGGCAATCTGAGCTTCATCTCGCTGCTGCTGATCGTCATCACCATTCTGGCGTTCACGCTGTTCGTGGTGTTCGTCGAGCGCGGGCAGCGGCGTATCACAGTCAATTACGCACGCCGCCAGGGAGGCCGCAATGCGTACATGAACCAGACCTCGTTCCTGCCGTTGAAGCTCAACATGGCAGGCGTGATTCCGCCGATCTTCGCCTCCAGCATCCTGGCCTTCCCGGCCACGCTGTCCATGTGGTCGGGTCAGGCGGCGTCTGGCAGCGGTGTGGGTTCGTGGCTGCAGAAGATCGCCAATGCGCTCGGGCCCGGCGAGCCGGTGCACATGCTGGTGTTCGCCGCACTGATCATCGGTTTCGCGTTCTTCTATACCGCGCTGGTGTTCAACTCGCAGGAAACCGCTGACAACCTCAAGAAGTCGGGCGCACTGATTCCTGGTATCCGTCCGGGCAAGGCGACGGCTGACTATGTGGACGGCGTGCTGACGCGCCTGACCGCAGCGGGTTCGTTGTACCTGGTGATCGTCTGCCTGCTGCCGGAAATCATGCGCACCCAGCTGGGCACCTCGTTCCACTTCGGTGGTACGTCGTTGCTGATCGCCGTGGTGGTGGTGATGGACTTCATCGCGCAGATCCAGGCCCATCTGATGTCGCATCAGTATGAGAGCCTGCTGAAGAAGGCCAACCTCAAGGGTGGCTCGCGCGGCGGTCTGGCGCGCAGTTAAGTGGTACACTAGATCTTCATTGCGTGAAGACGGCCTGGTTCCCGGGCCACGATCTTCCGATCAGAAGGGCGGCTCGCGCGACGTCTCGCGCGCGGGTGTGACGAGGTGGTCCTGTGCGGGAGTAGTACAGGCGATTCGGAGAAATTTTCTGGATCAACATCGTCCGGCGCCGGAGCGAGGGCACACTCCCCACGCCGGGTCCATGGAACTTTTGGTTCCACGGGCTTCAAAGCAATCCGAGGCCTTGCTACAATTCCGAGTTCACTTTTGATCCATCCTGCCGGATGGCGCCTGGGCGCTGTCGGGCCATCACTCAGTTGGAGAATCGCGTCATGGCGCGTATTGCAGGCGTCAACCTGCCAGCCCAGAAGCACGTCTGGGTCGGGTTGCAAAGCATCTACGGCATCGGCCGTACCCGTTCGAAGAAGCTCTGCGAATCCGCAGGCGTTACCTCGACCACGAAGATTCGTGATCTGTCCGAACCCGAAATCGAGCGCCTGCGCGCCGAGGTCGGCAAGTATGTCGTCGAAGGCGACCTGCGCCGCGAAATCGGTATCGCGATCAAGCGACTGATGGACCTGGGCTGCTATCGCGGTCTGCGTCATCGCCGTGGTCTCCCGCTGCGTGGTCAGCGCACCCGTACCAACGCCCGCACCCGCAAGGGTCCGCGCAAGGCGATCAGGAAGTAAGGGATAGATCATGGCAAAGCCAGCAGAAAAGAAAACGAAGAAGAAGATCAAGCGCGTCATCACTGACGGCGTCGCTCACGTCCACGCTTCGTTCAACAACACCATCGTCACCATCACCGATCGCCAGGGCAATGCACTGTCGTGGGCCACGTCCGGCGGCGCCGGTTTCCGTGGTTCGCGCAAGTCGACCCCGTTCGCTGCTCAGGTTGCCGCCGAAAAGGCTGGCCGCGCTGCGCTCGACTACGGCGTGAAGTCGCTGGAAGTGCGTATCAAGGGTCCGGGTCCGGGCCGTGAGTCGGCCGTGCGTTCGTTGAACAACGTGGGCTACAAGATCACCAACATCATCGACGTGACGCCAATCCCGCACAACGGGTGCCGTCCGCCGAAGAAGCGTCGCGTCTAAAGGGAGCGATAAGAAATGGCTCGTTATATCGGTCCTACCTGTAAGCTCGCCCGGCGCGAAGGCGTCGATCTTTCCCTCAAGAGCCCGGCGCGCGCGCTGGACTCCAAGTGCAAGCTTGAGCAGAAGCCCGGCCAACACGGCGCGGCTCGCAAAGGCAAGCTCTCCGACTATGCCACCCAGCTGCGCGAAAAGCAGAAGGTCAAGCGCATCTACGGTTTGCTGGAGCGTCAGTTCCGCAACTACTACAAGAAGGCCTCGACCAAGAAGGGCAACACCGGCGAGAACCTGCTGCAGTTGCTGGAAACCCGTCTGGACAACGTCTGCTACCGCATGGGCTTTGCCGTCACCCGTCCGGCCGCGCGCCAGCTGGTGTCGCACCGTGGCGTGCTGGTCAATGGCAAGTCGGTGAATCTGGCTTCGTACCAGATCAAGGCTGGCGATGCGATCACGCTGTCGGAAAAGGCACAGAAGCAGCTTCGCGTGCAGGAAGCCCTGACCGTGGCTGAGCAGCACGACATGACGCCGTCGTGGGTCGAAGTCGATTCGAAGAAGTTCAGCGGCGTGTTCAAGGCCGTTCCGGATCGCGCTGACCTGCCTTCGGATATCAACGAAGCGCTGATCGTCGAGTTGTATTCGAAGTAATTCACATTGGAGAGCCTCCGGCACCGCCGGAGGTTCGCAGGAGACCCCGCAACATGACGGTTACCGCCAACCAGGTTCTGCGCCCCCGTGGTCCGCAGATCGAACGTCTTACCGACAATCGCGCAAAGGTCGTGATCGAGCCCTTGGAGCGCGGTTACGGGCACACGCTGGGCAATGCCCTGCGTCGTGTGCTGTTGTCGTCGATCCCGGGTTTTGCGATCACCGAGGTCGAGATCGACGGCGTGCTGCACGAATACACCACGGTCGAAGGGCTGCAGGAAGACGTGCTTGACGTCCTGCTCAACCTGAAAGACGTGGCGATTCGTATGCATAGTGGCGACAGCGCGACGCTGTCGTTGTCCAAGCAGGGTCCGGGCACGGTCACTGCGGCCGACATCAGGACCGATCACAACGTCGAGATCATCAACGGCGACCACGTGATCTGCCACCTGACCAAGGACACGGCGCTGAACATGCGCCTGAAGATCGAGCGTGGTTTCGGCTATCAGCCGGCTGCCGCGCGTCGTCGTCCGGACGAAGAGACCCGCACCATCGGTCGTCTGATGCTGGATGCGTCGTTCTCGCCGGTGCGTCGCGTTGCCTATGCCGTGGAAGCTGCGCGCGTTGAACAGCGCACCGACCTCGACAAGCTGGTGATCGATATCGAAACCAACGGCACGATCGATGCCGAGGAAGCCGTGCGCACCGCCGCCGACATCCTCAGCGATCAGCTATCGGTGTTCGGCGATTTCACCCACCGCGATCGCGGTGCGGCCAAGCCGGCTGCCAGCGGCGTGGATCCGGTGCTGCTGCGCCCGATCGACGACCTCGAGCTGACCGTGCGTTCGGCCAACTGCCTGAAGGCCGAGAGCATCTACTACATCGGTGATCTGATCCAGAAGACCGAAGTGGAGCTGCTCAAGACCCCGAACCTCGGCAAGAAGTCGCTGACCGAAATCAAGGAAGTGCTGGCACAGCGCGGCCTTGCACTGGGCATGAAGCTGGAGAACTGGCCGCCGGCCGGTGTCGCCCAGCACGGCATGCTTGGTTAATGCATCACCGCATGGGCGTCTTCGGGCGCCCATGCTGTTTTTTTACATCGACGGGCCAAAGCCCGCGGTGACATCCGGTCAAAGGACGGCCGGCTCGGACCAACCGCAGTCCATTCAACAGCGCCAGGATGGCGACAGCGTCTCTCAAGCAGTCTCAACATTCCTTAGGAAATCACACTCATGCGTCACCAGAAATCCGGTCGTAAATTCAACCGCACCAGCGCGCACCGCGAAGCCATGTTCCGCAATATGGCCGCGTCGCTGTTCAAGCACGAGCTGATCAAGACCACCTTGCCGAAGGCCAAGGAACTGCGTCGCGTCGCCGAGCCGCTGATCACCATCGGCAAGGTCGATGGCGTTGCCAATCGTCGTCTGGCGTTCGCTCGCCTGCGCGACAAGGAAGCGGTGGGCAAGCTGTTCGTCGAACTGGGCCCGCGTTACGCGACCCGTCCCGGCGGCTACCTGCGCATCCTGAAGGCCGGCTTCCGTGCCGGTGACAATGCGCCGATGGCGTATGTCGAGCTGGTCGACCGTCCGGTCGTCGCCGAGGAAGTGGCCGAGTAATCGGTTCGCCCTTCGCAAAGATTCTCGAAAAGCCCGGCTAGCGCCGGGCTTTTTTATTGCCTGTGCCGGACCATGGCGGTCGGTCTTGGTATGGGTGTTTCGGCAACAGCGCAGCGATGTGCATGGCTCAACCAGGATCAAGCTCGCCGCCGCAAAGGCGGCCGTCTCCGGGCGGTGTCGAGGTCTGCAGACCGACACATGACTGGCGACATGCATGGCTGCACCGGGCCTGCTGCCAGGCGACCTGCCCGATGCAGGCATCCGTGGTCACCGCGGCAGCGATGGCTGATAATCGGGCATTCGATCCTAGGCAAGCGGTAGCGATGAATCCATTTCGTTGGGGTTTCCGGGCGCAGTTCTTGCTGGGCTTTCTTGCCTGCGCAGGATTGCTTGCCTATGCGATCTACGTACAGCTGCATCTTGGGCTGGAGCCATGCCCGCTATGCATCTTCCAGCGGATCGCGTTTGCGGCGCTGGCGCTGTTGTTTCTGCTGGGCGCGTTGCATGGGCCGCGCGCAGCGGGCACGCGCAAGCTCTATGGCGTGCTCAGCTTCATCGCTGCCGGCGTCGGCATGGGCATCGCGGCGCGGCATGTCTGGGTGCAGATCCGGCCCAAGGACATGATGTCCTCGTGCGGGCCGCCGTTGAGCTTCCTGAGCGAGACGATGGGGCCGTTCGAAGTGTTCCGCACCGTGCTGACCGGCACCGGCGACTGCGGCAATATCGATTGGCGCTTTCTGGGCCTGAGCATGCCGATGTGGAGCATGCTGTGGTTCGTGGGCCTGGCGCTGTGGGCGCTGTACGCCGGCTTCAGGCAGCGTGGTCCGCGCAAACTGTTCTGATCGTTTCGTTCCGGCGCTGGCCGGCGCCCGAGATTTCTGGAGTTCACGATGTCCGCTTCCCCTCATTCGTCCGTCAACCAGGCAGAGCAGTGGTCGCCGCAGAGCTGGCGGCAGCGTCCGGCGTTGCAGATGCCGGTCTACCCGGACGCCGTTGCGTTGGAACACACGCTGGGCGAGTTGCGGCAGCTGCCGCCGCTGGTGACCTCCTGGGAAATCTTTGCGCTCAAGCGCCAGCTGGCGGAGGCGCAGGAAGGCAAGCGCTTCCTGCTGCAGGGCGGCGATTGCGCCGAGAACTTCAGCGATTGCGAATCGGGCACGATCTCCAATCGCCTGAAGGTGCTGCTGCAAATGAGCCTGGTGCTGGTGCATGGCCTGCACCTGCCGGTGGTGCGGGTAGGGCGCTTTGCCGGGCAGTACGCCAAGCCACGCTCGGCCGATACCGAAACCCGCGACGGGGTGACCTTGCCGAGCTACCGCGGCGATGTGATCAACGCGCCAGCCTTCACCGAAGCGGCGCGCGTGCCGGATCCGCAGCGCATGATCACCGCGCATTCGCGCTCGGCGATGACGATGAATTTCGTGCGCGCTCTGATCGACGGCGGCTTTGCCGACCTGCACCATCCCGAATACTGGAATCTGGACTGGGTGGGGTATTCGCCGCTGGCGGCGGACTACCAGAAGATGGTGGCATCGATCGGCGATGCGGTGCGCTTCATGGAGACCCTGTCCGGCGCGGAGGTCTACAACCTCAATCGCATCGACTTCTACACCTCGCACGAGGCGCTGTTGCTGCCGTACGAGGAAGGCCTGACCCGGCAGGTGCCGCGCCAGTGGGGCTGGTTCAACCTGAGCACGCATTACCCGTGGATCGGCATGCGTACTGCTGCGCTGGATGGCGCGCATGTGGAATACCTGCGTGGCGTGCGTAACCCGATCGCGATCAAGGTGGGGCCATCGGTGCAGCCGGATCAGCTATTGCGTCTGATCGACGTGCTCAATCCCGAAGACGAACCCGGCCGCCTGAGCTTCATCCATCGCATGGGTGCGGCGCAGATCGCCGAGAAGTTGCCGCCGCTGCTGGAGGCGGTCAAGCGCGATGGGCGTCGGGTGTTGTGGGTGTGCGATGCGATGCACGGCAATACCGAAAGCACCGGAAATGGCTATAAAACACGGCGTTTCGACAATATCCGCAGCGAGGTCGAGTTGTCCTTCGATCTGCATGCGGCCGCCGGGACGCGCCTGGGCGGGGTGCATCTGGAACTGACCGGCGAAGACGTCACCGAATGCACCGGTGGCGCGCGCGAGCTGACCGAGCGCGATCTGGAACGCGCCTACCGCTCCAGCGTGGATCCGCGGCTGAACTACGAGCAGTCGCTGGAAATCGCAATGGCGATCGTGCGCAAGCAACAGCAGGTGGCGTCGCAGCCGCTGGGCGCGTGATGTCACCGTACGCATGACGTGATGCTCATGCCGCGTGCGGCATGATGCTGCAGCCATCCCTCTTTCCCCCACAGGAGGAACGGTTTGACTGCCGATTGGAACGTCATCCGCGAATACGCAATCCCGCTTGGTGCCGCGCTGCTGGCGGGCATCGTCACCTGGTCGCTGATGCTGTGGCTGTTTCGCCGCATGCAGGGCCGCGACTATCGCCGTGCACGCATCATTCGCGTGGTCACGCTGCCGGCTGCCTTCATCCTGCCGCTGCTGTTTCTGGGCGTGGCCACCGAAGCGACGCCGCTGTCCGGCAAAGGGCTGGCGGCGATACAGCATCTGCTGCACGTCGGCATCGTTGGCTGCGTGACCTGGCTGTTGGTGCGCGCGGTCGCCGCCGGCGAGATGGCGATCCTGCGCAGCAACCCGATCGAGGTGTCCGACAACCTCACCGCACGGCGTATCCAGACCCAGACACGCGTGCTGAGCCGGGTGGTGATGGGCGCGGTGATCCTGCTCGGCATCTCGGTGGTGTTGCTTGGTTTCGAGCAGGTGCGCCAGATCGGCAAGACGCTGCTGGCCTCGGCCGGCATCATCGGCCTGGTGGCTGGCATCGCGGCCAAGCCGGTGTTCGGCAACCTGATCGCCGGTCTGCAGATCGCCCTGACCCAGCCGATCCGGCTGGACGATGTGGTGATCGTGGAAGGCGAATGGGGCCGCATCGAGGAGATCGGCAGCTCGTATGTGGTGGTGCGGATCTGGGACGAGCGGCGGATGGTGGTGCCGTTGACCTGGTGGATCGAGCACCCGTTCCAGAACTGGACGCGCAGCAGCGCCGACCTGCTCGGTACCGCATTCCTGTGGCTGGATTACCGCACCCCGATCGCGGCGGTGCGCGCCGAGCTGGAGCGCATCTGCAAGAGCGAGCCGCTGTGGGATGGACGCGTGTGCGTGACCCAGGTAACCGAAACCAGCGAGAGCACGATCCAGGTACGCCTGCTGGTGAGCGCGCGCAATTCCGGCGATGCGTTCGATCTGCGCTGCATCAGCCGCGAGCGCATGATCGACTTCCTGACCCGCGAGCACCCGTACGCACTGCCCAGGATTCGCGCCGAAATCGCCGCGCAGGAAAAGCCACCCCTGCGCGCCGCCGCGCCCATCGCCCAGGAGAGCGTGCGCTCGCCCGGTGCCGAAGACGGTGAGCCTGCGACTACGGTATAGCTGCAGGCGCGGCCGCCGGTGCGCTGGGCGCAGTCGGCGCATAGCGGGGCGCAACATGCGCCTTGCTGCGTTGTTCGTAGGCGTAGGCCAGTTCGATCAGGCGCGGCTCGCTCCAGGCACTGCCCATGAACAATAGGCCCAGCGGCAGGCCCTGGGTCTGTCCCATCGGCACGCTCAGGCTGGGATAACCGGCCACCGCGGCCGCACCGTAGCCGGCTCCGGGAAAGGTATCGCCCTTGACCAGGTCGGTGACCCAGGCAGCGCCGGTGGTCGGCACGATCAGCGCGTCCAGGCGATTGGCCTGCAGCGCGGCGTCGATGCCGTCCGGCCCGGCCAGCCGTTTGGCAGTGGCGCGGGCCGTGAGATACGCGGCATCGTCCAGTCCGGCCGCGGCCTGCGCCTGCTCGAACAGCTCCTGCCCGAAGTAGGGCATCTCGCGCTGCGCGTGGCTGCGATTGAAGGCGATCACCTGCTCCAGGCTCGACACCGGCGCGGCGTGGCTGCGCAGATACGCGTTCAGGCCGGCCTTGAATTCGACCAACAAGACCGTTTGCTCGGCGGCGTCCCACTGGCCCTCGGTCGCCAGGCTGGTTTCGATCACGGTGGCGCCAGCGGCGCGCAGGGTCTGCACCGCGCGTTGCAGCGTGGCGGCAATCGCCGGATCTTCGCGCAAGGGATTGCGCAGCAGGCCCAGGCGGGCGCCGCGCAGGCCATCGGGCCTGAGATGCGCCAGATAGTCCGGTGTGGACGTCGGTGCAGTGCGCGCCGCCGGATCCTGCGGGTCGGGTGCGGCAATCGCCTGCAGCACCGCCGCCGCATCGGCGACGCTGCGCGTCATCGGGCCGGCGGTGTCCTGGGAGGCCGAGATCGGAATGATGCCGTCGCGGCTGACCAGGCCCACGGTCGGTTTGAGCCCGACCAGGCCGTTCACCGAGGCCGGGCAGGTGATGCTGCCGTCGGTTTCGGTGCCGATGCCGACCGTGGCCAGGCTGGCGGCGATCGCCGCGCCGGTGCCGGCACTGGAGCCGCAGGGATTGCGATCCAGCGCGTACGGATTGCGGGTCAGCCCGCCGCGTGCGCTCCAGCCGGAGCTGGACTTGGTGGAGCGGAAGTTGGCCCACTCGCTCAGGTTGGTCTTGCCCAGGATCACCGCGCCAGCGGCGCGCAGGCGCTGCACCAGAAACGCATCGCGGCCGGGCCTGAAATCGGCCAATGCCAGCGAGCCGGCGCTGTTGACCATCGGCAGCGCGTCGATGTTGTCCTTGAGCAGTACCGGAATGCCATGCAGAGGCCCGCGCACATGGCCAGCGTGGCGTTCGGCGTCCAATGCACGTGCGTCGGCTTCGGCCTGCGGGTTGAGTTCGATCACCGAATTGAGAGTGGGCCCGGCGCGATCGATGGTGGCGATACGCTGCAGGTACGCGCGGGTCAGATCCAGGCTGCTGGTCGTGCCGGACGCCATGCGTGCCTGCAGGCCGACGATGTCGGCGTCGATCAGATCGTCTTGCCTGGCAGTGGCTGCGTTGGCACCGGCCGGGGTCAGGCTTTCGGTATGCGCACAGCCGCACAGCGCAAGCAGCAGCGCGAAGGACAAGGTGGTGGATCGCATTGGCGGTGTTCCCCGGGGATTGTTCGCAGGCTAACGGCGCTGCGGCGGGGTGACAATGTGTATGACATGCCCGCAGACGGGCAGGGGGCCTCAGTGGCGCCGGCGTTTGATCAGATCGCGTGCCAGCACGCCGACCACGATCAGATTGATCGCCAGTACGCCCCAGGCGGTCCAGCCGGGATGGCGGACGATGGCGTAGATATCGAACGGCAGGTAGATGGCCGCCGACAGGCAGCCCAGCAGCGACGCCCAGGCCTTGGCACGCCACAGACCCCAGGCTTCCACCACATGCAACAGGCCATAGGCCAGCATTGCGGCAGCGGCCAGATGGACGGCGTCGGGACTGATGGTCTTGAGCAACGACGGCAGTGCGCCGTGGTCGGGATCCAGGTTGAAGCGGCGGATCAGCGTGCTGACCGCGTTCTGCAGCGGGAGCGGGCCCAGAATTTCCAGGCCCGTCGCCGCCAACAGCGCAAGCGTCCCCTTGACCGCCTCTAGCAAGGCGATCACATGCAGCCCCGGATGCGCACGCGGATCCGGGCTGTAGGGCGTGTTGCTCACGAAGATGGACGTCCCGTGTTTAGCCGGAACGGCCAGCGCGCTTGCGGTCGCTTTCGGTGAGGAACTTCTTGCGCAGGCGGATTTCCTTCGGGGTGACTTCCACCAGCTCGTCGTCCTCGATGAAGTCCAGTGCCTGCTCCAGCGTGTACTTGATCGCCGGGGTCAGCTTGATCGCATCGTCCTTGCCCGAAGCGCGCATGTTGGTCAGCGGCTTGGTCTTGATCGCGTTGACGGTCAGGTCGTTGTCCTTGGAGTGGATACCGACCAGTTGACCTTCATACACGTTGTCGCCTTCGGCAGCGAACAGACGGCCACGCTCTTCCAACGGCCCCAGTGCATAGGCCGGGGTGGCGCCCGCTGCGTTGGCAATCATCACGCCGTTCTGGCGCTTGGCGATCGCGCCCTGTTCCTTCGGACCGTAATGGTCAAACACGTGGAACAGCAGGCCCGAGCCCTGGGTCAGGGTGCGGAACTCGTTCTGGAAACCGATCAGGCCACGCGCCGGGATCATGTAATCCAGGCGCACGCGGCCCTTGCCGTCCGGCTCCATGTTCTTCAGCTGGCCCTTGCGGGTGCCCAGCTTTTCCATCACGCCGCCCTGGTGCTGTTCTTCGATGTCCACCACCAGCTGTTCGATCGGCTCCATCTGCTTGCCGTCGATTTCCTTGATGATGACCTCCGGGCGCGACACGGCCAGCTCGTAGCCTTCACGACGCATGTTCTCGATCAGCACCGACAGGTGCAGTTCGCCACGGCCGGAAACCAGGAACTTGTCGGCGTCGGAGCCTTCCTCGACCTTCAGTGCCACGTTGTGCACCTTCTCGCGGTCCAGACGGTCGCGCAGCTGGCGGCTGGTCAGGAACTTGCCGCCGGACAGGTCCTTGTTGCCGGCGAACGGCGAGTTGTTGACCTGGAAGGTCATCGAGATGGTGGGCTCGTCCACGGTCAGCGCGGGCAGCGCTTCCGGGGCGTCGAGCGCACACACGGTGTCGGAAATGGTCAGCTCGGCCACGCCGGAGATGGCGACGATGTCGCCGGCCTCGGCGGTGTCCTGCTCGATGCGCTCCAGGCCGAGGAAGCCCAGCACCTGCAGCACCTTGCCCTGGCGCTTCTTGCCTTCGCGGTCGATCACGCTGACCGGCATGTTCTTCTTCAGCACGCCGCGCTGGATGCGGCCGATGCCGATCACGCCGACGAAGTTGTTGTAGTCCAGCTGGCTGATGCGCATCTGGAACGGGCCGTCCGGATCCACGTCCGGTGCCGACACGTGCTGCATGATCGCTTCGTACAGCGGGGTCATGTCGCCATCGCGCACGCTCGAATCCAGGCTGGCGTAGCCGTTCAGGGCGGAGGTGTAGACGATCGGGAAGTCCAGCTGCTCGTCGGTTGCGCCAAGCTTGTCGAACAGGTCGAACACCTGGTCGATGACCCAGTCCGGGCGTGCGCCGGGACGGTCGATCTTGTTGACCACCACGATCGGCTTGAAGCCCATCGCGAACGCCTTCTGGGTCACGAAGCGGGTCTGCGGCATCGGGCCGTCCATCGCATCGACCAGGATCAGCACCGAGTCCACCATAGACAGCACGCGCTCGACTTCGCCACCGAAGTCGGCGTGTCCCGGGGTGTCGACGATGTTGATGCGGTTGCCGTTCCAGGTGATGGCCGTGTTCTTGGCCAGGATCGTGATGCCACGCTCCTTTTCCTGATCGTTGCTGTCCATCACGCGCTCAGCCAGCACGGTGCGTTCGGACAGGGTGCCGGACTGCTTCAGCAGGCAGTCGACGAGGGTGGTCTTGCCATGGTCAACGTGCGCGACGATGGCGATATTGCGGAGTTTTTCGATAGACATGCGGAAAGGGCCCCTGTCTGGCGCCAGTCTTGAGATGAGGTAAGCCCGACATTATAGCGGTTTCGTTGCCGCACCGTTGCGTTCGGCCGCCGAGCGGTCCAAAACGCCCATTCAGCTAGCCTGGACACCCCCGACGATGGTCCAACCTGCACGGCCGCCTGCACGCCCGGGTGTATTCTAATGGGCTGTCATACACCCTGAAACCTGCAAGGATTTCCATGTCCCTGATTGCCCATTTCGACACCACCCGCGGCCCGATCGTGGTCGAGCTGTTCGCCGACAAGGCCCCGCTGACCGTTGCCAACTTCGTCAACCTGGTCCAGCGCGGCTTCTACGATGGCCTGAGCTTCCACCGCGTCATCGCCGACTTCATGATCCAGGGCGGCTGCCCGGAAGGCTCCGGCCGCGGCGGCCCGGGCTACCGTTTCGAGGATGAAGCCAACAACGGCGTCGGCCACGAGCGCGGCGTGCTGTCCATGGCCAATGCCGGCCCCAACACCAACGGCAGCCAGTTCTTCATCACCCACACCGCCACCCCGTGGCTGGACGGCAAGCACACCGTGTTCGGCAAGGTCACCCAGGGCCTGGACGTGGTCGATGCCGTCGCCCAGGGCGATGTGATCAACAAGGTGACGATCGAAGGCGATACCGACGCCGTGCTGGCCGCCAAGGCCGACCGTGTCGCGGAGTGGAACAAGATCCTCGCCGCCTGATGTCTTTCCCCCGAACGGCCGCCCTGTGCGGCCGTTCGTCTGTCACTGCGCGCCGCCAGGCCCTGCGCCACGCCAGCGTGCACCTCCACCCATGTTTTTTAGCAGAGGAAACTCCCCATGAAAGCACCTGTTCGTGTTGCCGTGACCGGCGCTGCCGGCCAGATCGGCTATGCCCTGCTGTTCCGCATCGCCTCCGGCGAAATGCTGGGCAAGGATCAGCCGGTGATCCTGCAATTGCTGGAACTGTCCAATGAAAAGGCCCAGGCCGCGCTCAAGGGCGTGATCATGGAGCTGGAAGACTGCGCATTCCCGCTGCTGGCCGGCGTGGTCGGCACCGACGACGCCGAAGTGGCGTTCAAGGACATCGACGTCGCCCTGCTGGTCGGTGCGCGTCCGCGTGGCCCGGGCATGGAGCGCAAGGACCTGCTGCTGGAAAACGCCAAGATCTTCACCGCGCAGGGCGCGGCGTTGAACAAGGTCGCCAAGCGTGACGTGAAGGTGCTGGTGGTCGGCAACCCGGCCAACACCAATGCCTACATCGCGATGAAGTCGGCGCCGGATCTGAACCCGAAGAATTTCACCGCCATGCTGCGTCTGGACCACAACCGTGCGCTCAGCCAGCTGTCGCAGAAGCTCGGCAAGCCGGTGGGCGGCATCGAGAAGCTGGTGGTCTGGGGCAACCATAGCCCGACCATGTACCCGGACTACCGGTTCGCCACCGCCGATGGCGCGTCCATCGGCGATGCGATCAACGACCAGGAATGGAACGCGTCCACCTTCATCCCGACCGTGGGCAAGCGCGGCGCGGCGATCATCGAAGCGCGCGGCCTGTCCTCGGCTGCGTCGGCCGCCAATGCCGCCATCGATCACGTGCGCGACTGGGTGCTGGGCAGCAACGGCAAGTGGGTGACGATGGGCGTGCCGTCCGACGGCTCCTACGGCATCCCGGAAGGCGTGATCTTCGGCTTCCCGGTGACCACCGCCAACGGCGAGTACACCCTGGTCAAGGATCTGCCGATCGACGACTTCAGCCAGAAGTACATCGACAAGACCCTGGCCGAGCTGGAAGAAGAGCGCAGCGGCGTGTCGCATCTGCTGGGCTGAGTTTCTCGCCTTGCTGTTGTAACGAAAACGCCGGGCAATGCCCGGCGTTTTTTATGTGGCGCTTGTGCGATGCTCCCGGCTCAGGCCAGGCCTTCGGCCTGCAATGCGGCCTGCACATCGGCATCGTCCAGCATGCGCTGCATGAATGCATCTACCGCGCTCAGGCCACTGAGATCCACGCCCACCTTCTGCGCCCATCGCAGCGTCACGAACAGGTACGCATCGGCGCCGGTATGGGTGTCGCCTGCCAGCCAGTTGCGTCCCTGCAGATGCGCGTCGACACGTTCGTACAAGGTGCGCAGCTTGCTGCGTGCGTCGTCATGGCTGCGCGCGATCAGCGCGTCGTCCTGCAGATAGGCGGTGCTGCCGAAGATCGGCTTGAAGGCCGGATGCACATCCGCATTGGCGAAGGCGATCCAGCGATTGATCTCCGCACGGCTGCGCGCGGTGCCATCGCCGGACAGACCGGTGAGCGGCGCGATGTCGGCGATGTAGTTGAGGATGGCGGCGTTCTGGGTCAGTGCCCAGTCGTCGACGACCAACAGCGGCACAGCACCGGCCGGGTTGAGGCGCAGATATTCGGGGGACTTCATCGTGGCGGCGTCAACCACCTGCAGATCAAAGGGCAGCCCCGACCAGCGCAGCACGATGTGATCTGCCAGCGAACATGCGCCCGGCTTGGTGTACAGCTTCATGAGAATTTCCGCACAAGAACGAAGACGCAAGCTTAGCGGCAACGCGTGAGTGCGTGGGCAGCCTCAGGATGCGGTGCGCGGGCGCAGCTTCTGTACGCGATAGAACGTGTGGTCGCCGATGGTGGCCACCTGGTAGGCATTACGCCAGCTCGGGCTTGCGATCGCGCTTGCGGCAAAGTGACTGGCGCCCGGCACGATTTCCTTGCGTTGCCCCACCGGCAGCGCCCAGTTGCGCTCTGCAGCCAGTGCCACATCCAGCGCCTTGTTCCAGGCATCGTCGTTTTTCAGCTGCGTTCCCGGAGCCACGATGGTGGGCGCGAACTGCTTGCGTGCAGTGACCACCTGACACATCGAGTCGCCCCACAAGCCGCTGTCCAGCCGACGCAACGCAACTTCGGCGACGGCTTGCTGGCCGCGCAAGGTCTGATCACGCGCTTCCAGGTACACGGTAGTGCTCAAGCACAACGAATCTGCAGCCGGCTGCGGCAACAACTGCGACAGCCAAAGTATCCAAACCAGTTTCATATAACTCCTTGCTCCGTATGGGCCGATCCGCAGAGCATCCAAGGTGGATGCACCAGTACAGAGGGCTTGGCGTCATGGGGAGGCGACCTGCCACGGGTCGCCCGGTCTCCGGCGAAAGAAGATCTACCGGAGGTGCCCGCCAAATGCGGCGGGTCAAAAAGTTGGCGCAAGGTAGGCGTCGATCACAGAATCGCGGCTGAATAGGCAGGGTTGACGGGTGTGATTGCTTGCTGCGTCTGCGGCTTGGTTCGATGACACCAGCGCGACGCATCCGTCGTGTGCGTCGCATCGCGCTGGCGACAGCGGATGCCGCAACGGATCTCGATACGGTGCGCGTGCGCTGTTGCACCTGCGCAATGGCTCGAGACGTGCAACGCGTTACACTTAGGCTACGCATGCAATGCGATCTGCAGTCTGCGCTACACGTCATCGTCACTGAGGGATGTGCTTGCGTATCGCCGCTTTCTACTGCAGCGGGGATGCATCGAGATGCGAACGCGGGGCGCATAAAGGAGCTTTCAGTGCATGGTGCTTGATGTTGTCCAGATCATGCATCGAGCGCTCGCATGTGCATCGTAGAACGCGGTGTTGTAATCACTAGAGGAGGCGTCCGAGGTGCTCGATGCGCGTTGATGGTGGCGAGTGAACACCAAGCGCCACGACGGTATTGGCGCTCGCATCGCAGCACCAAGTCGTGCGTCAAGTTTGCATATCCATCGTGCACAAATGCGTCAGCGGAATTTTAGATGGCTTGTAGTGGCTGCACGACGATGTGCAGCCGAGATCGTCAAAATCATCGATCACGATTCCTTCGACGGTATCGGTGGCACAGCGGCGTTGGCCATGCGGCAATCGCAGCGCGCGCTTGCTAACGCTGTTGCTATTTGCAGTGCACATGTTCGAACGCATCAGGCGTGTTGAATCACACGCATCAAGTTCAACATGGTGCGAAACAATCTCATGCAGACATGCAGACATGCAGACATGCAGACATGCAGACATGCAGACATGCAGACATGCAGACGAGCAGACATGCAGACGAGCAGACGAGCCGGTACGCAACTGCGCCGGATACGGTGCCAATTTGGTGAGCGTCAGCAATGCCAGGGCCAGTGCTGCGATGACCGCCAAGGGCAGCAACTGATCGCGCCGCCACTTCAGCGCAGCTAGTGGCGATGCAGTCGTGGCAGCCGTATGCGCGTAAGGCTGCAATGCGTTGCGTAACCACCATGCCGACAGCACGGCAATACTGCTGACCAAAGCGACCACCATCAACGCAGTCGACGCGGCGGCAGGCGTGCCGCCTTCAGAACCAGGCTGATCGCGGCGCTGACCAAGAGCGCGGCCAGCCCGCTGCCGATCGGACGCAGCGCACTGACGCCGCGCGTGCCACGCCAGGACCAGTGGCCCAATCCCAGCAAGGTGTTCTGTGCGACGTCGCCGACTGCATAAGCGGCGCGGAAGGGCAGGCTGAGCAGCAATACGCTGATCAGGCGGACATCGGCGGGAAGTGGATGCGATGCAGCGATGTAGTCGGCGTCGTGGGCATGCCCGGTTTATCGCCGAGCTGCGACAGGAAAAAGAATGGACTGCGCTGCACCGATCAGCGGCGCTCACGGGGTTGGGCGCCAGGTCGATGGCAGCGTTAGCGCCTGCATCGATCCGGCGCATATGGATTCCGGCGCCGGCATCTCATGGGTGAACCGGTCATCGCTTCATCACCGCCGCCACCGGCGTTGACGTCGCGCCAGCCCCGCTCCATGACGCTCGCAAAGAGGTTGGAGCGGGTATCGCGCTCAGGCTGCTGTGACGTTCAGCGCATTGCGGCAACGCGTGTTACAACTTCGCCGCCAGTCGGCAGGCCTGATCGATCGCACGCTTGGCGTCCAGTTCGGCGGCGACATCCGCACCGCCGATCAGATGCGGTTGCTGCCCGTTGGCCTGCAGCGCGGCCAGCAGGTCGCGGCGCGGCTCCTGCCCGGCGCAGACCACCACCGTGCCGACATCGAGTACTTGTTCGGCGCCGTCCACGCGGATCCGCAGCCCGGCGTCGTTCACGCCCAGATATTCCACGCCGCCCAGCATCTTGACGCCCTTGGCCTTGAGTGTGGCGCGGTGGATCCAGCCGGTGGTCTTGCCCAGGCGCGCGCCGGGTCTGCCGGGGCTGCGCTGCAGCAGCCAGACCTGGCGGGCCGGGCGCTCGGGTTGCGGCCTGGCCAATGCCCCAGCCGTTTCGAAGCTGGGGTCCACGCCCCATTCGGCCATCCAGCGTGCAGGGTCCAGCGACGGCGATGGCCCCGTGTGCACGAGAAATTCGCCGACATCGAAGCCAATCCCGCCGGCCCCGATGATCGCGACCTTGTCGGCAGCGACATGGCGGCCCAGCACCACGTCGAGATAGCTCACGACCATCGGGTGATCGGCGCCGGGGAAATCCACCTTGCGCGGCTCGATGCCGGTGGCCAGCACGATCTCGTCGAAGTCTTTCAGGTCTGCCGCTTCTACATGGGTATTCAGGCGCAGCTGCACCCCGGTCGCGTCGATGCGGTGGCCGAAGTAGCGCAGCGTCTCGTTGAATTCTTCCTTGCCCGGGATGCGCCTGGCGACATTGAATTGCCCACCAATTGCATCGCCCGCATCGAACAAGGTGACGCGATGACCTCGCTCGGCGGCCACCGTCGCGCAAGCCAGACCGGCCGGGCCGGCACCGACCACCGCAATGCGCCTGGGGTTGGGGGTCGGTGGGTAGATCAGTTCGGTTTCGTGCGCTGCGCGCGGGTTGACCAGGCAGCTCGCCAGCTTGTTGTCGAACACATGATCCAGGCAGGCCTGATTGCAGGCGATGCAGGTATTGATGGCGTGCGACTGGCCGGTGCGTGCCTTGTTGGCCCACTGCGGGTCGGCCAGCAGCGGGCGCGCCAGCGACACCATGTCGGCGGCGCCGTCGGCCAGGATGCGCTCGGCCACTTCGGGCATGTTGATGCGGTTGGTCGCCACCACCGGAATACGCAGGTGCGGCTTGAGCTTGGCGGTCACACCGGCAAATGCGGCGCGCGGTACCGACGTGGCGATGGTCGGGATGCGTGCCTCGTGCCAGCCGATACCGGAATTGATGATGGTCGCGCCGGCCGCTTCGATCGCCTGCGCCTGCGTCAGGATGTCCTGCCACTGGTTGCCGCCTTCGACCAGGTCCACCAGCGACAGCCGGTAGATGATGATGAAGTCCGGCCCGCACGCCTCGCGGATGCGTCGCACGATCTCCACCGCAAAGCGCATGCGCTTGGTCGCATCGCCACCCCAGGCATCGCTGCGTTGGTTGGTGCGCGCGGCGGTGAATTCGTTGATCAGATAGCCTTCCGATCCCATTACCTCCACGCCGTCGTAGCCGGCGTCGCGCGCCAGTCGCGCCGCACGCGCGTAAGCGGCGATCTGACGATCCACCGCACGTGCCGATAGCGCGCGTGGGGTGAACGGGTTGATCGGCGCCTTGAGCCTGGATGGTGCCACCGACAGGGGGTGGTAGGCATAGCGCCCGGCATGCAGCAGCTGCAGGCAGATCTTCGCGCCGTGCGCATGCACCGCCCGGGTGACCTGACGATGCGGGCGCACCTCCCACGGCCACGACAGCTTGCCGCCGAACGGCTTGAGCCAGCCCACCACGTTCGGCGAAAAGCCGCCGGTGACGATCAAGCCGACCCCGCCGGCAGCGCGCTCGGCGAAATACGCGGCCAGTTTGGGGAAATCGCGCGCCCGGTCTTCCAGACCGGTGTGCATCGAGCCCATCAGGACGCGGTTACGCAGTTGCGTGAAGCCCAGATCGAGCGGTGCGAACAGGTGCGGGTAGGACGAGACGGATGGGCCGGTGGCGGGCGACATGGTGTGGATACGCTGGCGTACGGAGTGCGCACGATGCAGGCAAACGGGCCTGGCGGCAAGTCTTGACCCGCTCATACGGCGCAATCGGGAGTTTCGGGGGGGAGGGCGGTACGGTTGGCCTGCACATCGGGCCGTATCTCAGTGGAGGTGCCCATGTCTGCCAAGCGCAACCAATGGCGCGAAGAAGACGTCCCTGCTGGCCCGCTGGCTGGCTGAGGCTCGAGCCGCACTTGCCGACTTCTTGATCAGTGCTGTCAGCTGGGCGGCCGCGCTCCAGCGCTGCGCGGGTCGCGGGGGCGAGTCTCTGTCGAGCGGGGCCGCCCCGCCCGCGCCGCTGCCGCGGAACAGATCGCCTCGCATTACAGGAAACGCCTCTGCGATCGGGCCTGCGCCCCAGCAGCGAGGCGGACCGCACGATCAGGGTGCCCCTCCCGCCTTGCCGCTGGGTCACGTGCGCGCGCTGGGGCCGTGCTGCCTTCTTCCTCTGCGAGCCAACGGCCCGTGCCCGATGCGGCAGCCGGACTCAAGCGGTAACGGCGATCACCTCACCAACCCGCCAGTACCAGCTTGCCGATCGTGCTGCCGCTTTCCAGCCGTCGGTGCGCCTCGCGCAATTGCTGCGCATTGATCGGCGACAGCGTTTCAGTATGGGTGGTGCGCAGCTCGCCCGCATCGATCAAGCTGGCGGCACGGTTGAGGATGCGGTGTTGCTCGACCATATCCTCGGTTGCGTAGCGGGCACGGGTGAACATCAGCTCCCAGTGGATGCCGATGCATTTGGCTTTGTAGGGATCGCCGATCGACAGCGGGCCGCGCGGCTCCACGATCAAGCCCACATGCCCCTGCGGTGCCAGGATCTCGCCCAGTTGCTCCCAGTAGCGGTCGGTGTCGGCCAGGTTGAGTGCGGCGTCCACGCTCTGCATTCCCAAGGCCTGCAACTGCGGCTGCAGCGGCTGGTGATGGTCGATCACATGCTGGGCGCCCATCTGCCGCACCCATTCGATGGTTTCCGGTCGCGAGGCGGTGGCGATCACGCTGAAGCCGGCATGCCGCGCCAGCTGGATGGCGATCGAGCCCACGCCGCCCGCACCGCCGATGATCAGCACGTGCTTGCCGCGATTGCGCGCGCCGTCGAAAGAGAACGGCATGCGCTGGAACAGCAGCTCCCAGGCGGTCAACGTGGTCAGCGGCAGGGCCGCGGCCTGGGCAAAGCTGAGTGAGGTGGGCTTGCAGCCGGCGATGCGCGCATCGACCAATTGGTATTGCGCGTTGCTGCCCGGGCGGCCGATATCGCCCGCGTAATACACCTCGTCGCCGACCGCGAACGCGGTGACGTCGGGGCCTACCGCTTCGACGACGCCAGCCGCGTCGTAGCCCAGGATCTTCGGCGCATCCAGCGTCTGTGGCTTGGGTGCACGCACCTTGGTGTCGACCGGATTGACCGAGATCGCCTCGACGCGAACCAATAAGTCATACCCCGAAGGGCCCGACGGGGCCGGAAGTTCCATGTCAAGCAGTGCGGCGGGATCGTCGATCGGAAGATGACGGGTGATGACGACAGCTTTCATCGGGGCGCTCCATGTGGGGAGTTCAGGGTGCGTTGTGAAGCTGTCGCGCCGCAACCACTGACCCCACAATTCAGCTCGGACGGGGCCTGGCGTTCACCAATGTGGTTTTCGCATCACTGTGCAGCCCGCCGGCGCGGTAGATCCGCCAGCGTATTCAACTGGCTAAATTGGGCTGCGGTTCATGCAGGTCAGATGTGCAAACTGAGTGCGCGGTCCTTCCCTTCATGAAACTGTATACGTAGTATTGAAAGGGATCGCCGGCCCTGGTGATTGCTTTCACATGTTATATGACCGTTAACGCGATCTTCACTGAAGCCGGCTTAATCTGCGCCCCGATGGCTCTGGATGTGACGAGCATCTTTACCAAGAACAACGCCTCTATCGGTTTTATCTCCCAAAGAAGGAGCTGTATACACATGAACAAGAAAATTCTCACTGCCGCGTTGCTCGGCGGTCTGGCGGTTGCCCAGGCTGCTTCCGCGCAGGAGTTCGATGACCGTTGGTACCTGACCGGTAGCGCTGGCTTCAACTTCCAGGACAGCGATCGTCTGACCAATGATGCCCCGTTCGTCACCCTGGGTCTGGGCAAGTTCGTCAGCCCGAACTGGTCGATCGACGGCGAGCTGAACTATCAGAACCCGAACTTCGATGCCAACCAGGATCAGAACTGGAGCCAGTACGGCATCTCGTTCGACCTGCGTCGCCACTTCATCCAGGAAGGCCGCGGCTGGAACCCCTACCTGCTGTTCGGTCTGGGCTACCAGCGTTCGGAAGAAGAATTCGACGCGACCCCGAACCCGGTTTCGCCGGGCCAGCAGAAGGACGGCAACTTTGCCGCCAAGGCTGGTGTCGGTCTGCAGACCACCTTCGACAAGCGCGTCGCCGTGCGTGCCGAGTTGGCCTACCGCGCTGACTTCAACGACCAGAGCGTTGCTGCTCCGCAGGAAGACTGGTTCGGCGACGTGCTGGCTTCGGTCGGCGTCGTGATCCCGTTGGGACCGGCTCCGTCGACCGCTCCGCCGCCGGCTCCGGCTCCGGTTGCTCCGAGCTGCGCAGACCTGGATGACGACGGTGACGGCGTCAACAACTGCGACGACAAGTGCCCGGCTTCGCAGCCTGGCCAGACCATCGGTCCGGACGGTTGCCCGGTGCCTGTGTCGATCGATCTGAAGGGCGTGAACTTCGACTTCAACAAGTCGACCCTGCGTCCGGACGCCGTCTCGATCCTGAGCGAAGCGACCGAGATCCTGAAGCGTTACCCCGACCTGAAGGTTGAGGTTGCTGGTCACACCGACTCGAAGGGTACCGACGAGTACAACCAGAAGCTGTCCGAGCGTCGTGCGACCACCGTGTACGACTACCTGACCAAGAACGGCGTCGATGCGTCGCGTCTGGTTGGTCCGATCGGCTACGGCGAGAGCCGTCCGATTGCTCCGAACACCAACCCGGATGGTTCCGACAATCCGGAAGGCCGTGCGAAGAACCGTCGTACCGAGCTGAACGTCCAGAACTAATTGGACCGCTAGCTGTTGCATACAAAACCCGGCCTTGCGCCGGGTTTTGTCTTTGTGGGGACCGCAAAACCTGCGCCTGGACGGTGCGAATCCTGTCTGCGTTGCCATCCAGGCACGTTTCCGGTTGAAACGGCGTTCATCGCTGCCTACACTCGCCGCGTCAACACCACACTCATAATTGGAAGAACCCGATGCTGCGTACCGCTACGGCTGGATTGCTCTGTCTCGCCTTGATTCCCGCCGCCTACGCCGCTCCGAACTGCGCCGGCAGCACGGTGTCCCAGCCGCTGCCGTTGCCCGCCACCGTCATTGCGCCGGCGGCCGCCGAGTTCTACACCCGTAGCGTGCAGCTGGGCATGCCCACCGGCGTGCTGGCACAGCCTTACACCACCGAGCAGTCGGTGGACCGCGTGCTGCTGCGTCTGCGCGTGGAAGGCTGCCAGGATCTGGCCAAGGTCATTCCGCCTGGCGGCACCGTCAATCCGAACGATCCGGCCGCCTACAAGGCCACCACCGCGTTCGACAACACGCCGTGGCGCTTTGACATGAGCCAGAACGGCAAGCGCATGACCGCCGAAGAATTCGATGCCTGGATGAAGGCGCGCGGTGTGCGCGTGGTCAAGGCACGCCCGGTGGCTGCGCCGGCTCCGGCTGCTGCCGCAACCGCAACGCCTGCGGCCGACGCCAAGTCGGTCGAAAGCAAGTAAGCAACGCGGTCGGGACGGCATGACCCGGCGGCCTGCGCCGGCGACGTCCCGGCAGCGCACGCGTGGTTCGGCGGGCGCGTCGCGCGCCTCCGGTACGACCGCGGCGACCAGCGCGCCACGCCACGGGCTGGCGCGCGTGCTGTCCAAACTGGGCGTGTGTTCGCGTACCGAAGCGGCGCGCTGGATCGCCGATGGGCGGGTCAGCGTGGCCGCGCGCGTAATACGCGATCCCGAATATCCGATCCGCGCCGATCAGCACTCCACCATCCGTGTCGACGCACAGCCATTGGCCGGCCCGGCGCGTTGCTATCTGATGCTCAACAAGCCGCGTGGCGTGGTCACCACCGCGCGCGACGAGCAGGGCAGGGACACGGTGTATCGCTGCTTTGATGGTGCCGGCTTGCCGTGGATCGCCCCGGTCGGGCGCCTGGACAAGGCCAGCGAAGGCCTGCTGCTCTTCAGCAACGATCCGCAATGGGCCGCCACGGTGACCGACCCGATGACCGGGCCGGACAAGACCTATCACGTGCAGATCGATTGCCGCCCGAGCGCTGCGCAACTGGCGCAGCTGCAGGCCGGTGTGGTCGATCCCGATCCGGACGGCGAGGGCGTACTGCTGCGCGCCAAGCGGGTCGGCGTGCTGCGCGAAGGCGAGCGCAATGCGTGGCTGGAGATCGTGCTGGACGAAGGCCGCAATCGGCAGATCCGCCGCTTGTTGGCTGCGGTGGAGATCGGCGTGCTGCGGTTGGTGCGGGTGGCGATCGGCTCGCTGGCGATGGGCGAGCTGGGCAAGGGTGCGTGGCGGATGCTCAGCCCAGCGGAAGTCAGTGCGCTGACGGCGGCTCCCGCCAGCGCGCCAGACGCGCGCTGAGCAAGGCGCTCACCACCTCGACGGCGCGGGCGTCGCCGGCACCGTTGGCATCGTGGCGTCGGCCCTTGGCGTGATTGCAGCCGGCACAGGCCAGGGCGAGATTGCGCGCTGCATTGGCATCGTTGCCGACCAGCGCACACAGGGCCGCCGCCGCGCGACGGCCGAACCAGGCCTGCGGGACCACGTGTTCCAGCGTGGTGTGCCCGAGCGGTTCGCCATCGGCGCGCAGTTGCAGGCGCCGACGGCAATGCAGGCAGCGGGTTTCCCAGTTGCTATCCAACAGCTGCGCCTGGGTATCGGTCTGCGCCGCGAGCAGCAGCCGTTGGCGCAGCACCGAGCGCATCAGTGCTGGATGACGTCCAGTTCGCGGCCGATCTTGATGAACGCGTCGATCGCCTGATCCAGCTGCTCGCGGGTGTGCGCGGCGCTGATCTGGGTGCGGATACGCGCCTGGCCCTTGGGCACCACCGGGAAGAAGAAGCCGATCGCGTAGATGCCTTCTTCCAGCAGCCGCTCGGCGAATTTTTGCGCCAGCGGCGCGTCGTAGAGCATTACCGGGCTGATCGGGTGCACGCCGGGCTTGAGGTCGAAGCCGGCAGCGGTCATGCGCTCGCGGAAGTAGCGGGTGTTGTCGACCAGTTGCGTGCGCAGCTCGCCGGCGGCTTCCAGCATCTGGAAGGCCTTGATGCCGGCGGCCACCACATGCGGCGGCAGCGAGTTGGAAAACAGGTAGGGGCGCGAGCGCTGGCGCAGCAGTTCGATGACTTCGCGCTTGGCGGTGGTGAAGCCGCCCAGGGCACCGCCCATCGCCTTGCCCAGCGTGCCGGTGATGATGTCGATCCGGTCCAGCACGCCCTTGACCTCGGCCGAGCCGCGGCCGCTGGCGCCGAGAAAGCCGGTGGCATGGCATTCGTCGATATGCACCAGCGCGTTGTATTTGCGGGCGAGGGCGGTGATCTCGTCCAGCGGGGCGATGAAGCCGTCCATCGAGAACACGCCGTCGCTGGTGATCAGCTTGGTCTTGCAGCCGGCCGCATCGGCGGCCTGCAGCTGCGCTTCCAGATCGGCCATGTCGCAGTTGGCGTAGCGGAAGCGCTTGGCCTTGCACAGGCGCACGCCGTCGATGATGGAGGCGTGGTTGAGCGCATCGGAAATGATCGCGTCCGCTTCGCCGAGCAGCGGTTCGAACAGGCCGCCGTTGGCATCGAAACAGGCCGCGTAGAGGATGGTGTCCTCGGTGCCGAAGAAATCGGCGATGGTGCGCTCGAGCTGCTTGTGCAGGTCCTGGGTGCCACAGATGAAGCGCACCGAGGCCATGCCGAAGCCGTGCGTATCCAGCGCGTCCTTGGCGGCCTGGATGATGTCCGGGTGGTCGGCCAGGCCCAGATAGTTGTTGGCGCAGAAGTTGAGCACGCTGCGGCCATCGGCCAGGGTGATCCGCGCCGACTGCGGGCCGGTGATGATGCGCTCGGACTTGAACAGGCCCTGGGACTGGATGGTTTCCAGTTCGGCGGCGTAATGGGCAGTCAGCGCAGCGGGAGCGTTGGTCATGGCGGTCGCAGTGGCAAGAGACGCATGATTTTAACGATCACGGTGGCATACCACTACGTCATGCAAAATCGACATAAGGTGCGGCCTTGATGTCATTTCACCGCCTGCGTGCCGCTGCGCAGCATGGCATGCTTGCTGTTCAGCTGCGCCCCAACGGTTTGGAGATTGCTGTGACCCACCCCCGCTTCCGTCTTGTATCGACCGTGTTGTGCAGCCTGCTGGTCCTGGCCGGCCCGGCAGGCGCGCGCGATATCGGCCTGCTCAATGTCAGTTACGACCCCACCCGCGAGTTCTATCGCGACTACAACAGCGCCTTCGCCGCGAACTGGAAGCAGCAGCATCCGCAGGACACCGTCACGGTGGAGACCTCGCATGGCGGCTCCGGCAAACAGGCACGTGCGGTGATCGACGGCATCGAAGCCGATGTGGTCACTTTGGCGCTGGCCTACGACGTCGATGCGATCGCCGAGAAGGCCAAGCTGATCGACAGCGACTGGGAAGAGCGCCTGCCCGACAACAGCGCGCCGTACACCTCGACCATCGTATTCCTGGTGCGCAAGGGCAACCCGAAGAACATCCACGATTGGCCGGACCTGCTGCGCTCCGGCGTGGCGGTGGTGACGCCCAACCCCAAGACCTCCGGTGGCGCGCGCTGGAATTACCTGGCCGCCTGGGCCTACGCCGACCATATCTTCAAGGGCGACCGCGAGCGCATCTTGCGCTACATGCAGGCGCTGTTCCGCAACGTGCCGGTGCTCGATACCGGTGCGCGCGGCGCCACCACCACGTTCGTGCAGCGTGGCATCGGGGATGTGCTGCTGGCCTGGGAAAACGAGGCGCTGCTGGCGCGCGAAGAGCTGGGCAAGGACAAGTTCGAGATCGTGGTGCCCAAGCTGTCGATCCTGGCCGAGCCGTCGGTGGCGCTGGTCGACAAGAATGTCGACAAGCACGGCACCCGCGAGGTGGCCGAGGCCTATCTGCGTTACCTGTATGCGCCGGAAGGTCAGAAGTTGGCGGCCAAGCATTTCTATCGGCCGCGCCATCCGGAATTTGCCGACCCTGCCGACCTGGCACGGTTCCCGGACATCAAGCTGGTGACCATCCAGGACGCGTTCGGATCGTGGGACAAGGCGCAGCAGGAACACTTCGCCGACGGTGGCGTGTTCGATCAGATCCAGGCAAAAAAGTAGGCGATGCCGATGTCGGTTGCACCCCACCCAGCGCCGTCACCGCGCCGACGCGTGATGCCGGGGCTGGGCTTGAGTCTTGGAATCACGCTGACCTGGCTGGGACTGATCGTGCTGATCCCGCTGCTGGGCATCTTCATCAAGACCAGCGGGCTGGGCTGGGATGGGCTGTGGCGGGTGTGGAGCGAGCCGCGCGTGCTGTCGGCGTTGCGGGTGAGCTTCGGCACCGCGTTCGCGGCCGGCGCCTTCAATGCGGTGATGGGCACCTGGGTGGCCTGGGTGTTCGTGCGCTACAGCTTCCCCGGCAAACGTTTCTTCGATGCGGTGATCGACCTGCCGTTCGCATTGCCGACCGCGGTGGCCGGCATCGCGCTGACCGCGTTGTACGGCGGCAACGGCTGGGTCGGGCGCTGGCTGGAGGCGATCGGCATCAAGGTGGCCTACACGCAGTTGGGCATCGTGCTGGCGCTGGTGTTCGTCGGGTTGCCGTTCGTGGTACGGGTGGTGCAGCCGGTGCTGGCCGAGAGCGAGCGCGAGCTGGAAGCGGCCGCGGCCACGCTGGGCGCATCGCGCTGGCAGACAGTGTGGCGAGTGGTGCTGCCTGGGCTCTGGCCGGCAGTCCTGACCGGGTTTGCGCTGGCCTTCGCGCGTGGTGTGGGTGAGTACGGCTCGGTGATCTTCATCGCCGGCAACCTGCCCAATTCGACCGAGATCGCGCCGCTGCTGATCACCATCCGGCTGGAGGAATTCGACTATGCCGGCGCCACCGCGATTGCCGCGGCGATGCTGCTGCTGTCGTTCGTGATCCTGCTGGTGGTCAATACGCTGCAGGCACGCCTGCTGCGCTATCAACGGAGGACTGCATGAACGATGCTGTTTCGCCGCTGCCTGCCATGTTGCACACCCGCCAGATGACCGAACAGGCCCGCCGCATCACCGACTCGGCCACCAACGAGCCGCGTTGGGTGCAGTGGTTGATGATTGCGGGGGCGCTGCTGTTCCTGCTGGCGTTCCTGCTGCTGCCGCTGGTGCTGGTGTTTGCCGAGGCGCTGCGCGGCGGCTGGGAAACCTTTCTGCGCGCGATCGTCGACCCGGATGCATTGTCGGCGATCAAGCTGACCCTGATCGTCACTGCCATCGTGCTGCCGCTGAACCTGGTGTTTGGCGTGGCGGCGGCGTGGGCGGTCAGCAAGCACCAATTCCCCGGCAAGCGCTTGCTGATCAGCCTGATCGACCTGCCGTTCTCGGTGTCGCCGGTGGTGGCGGGCCTGATCTTCGTGCTGATCTTCGGCCGCAGCGGCTGGGCGTGGCCGTTGATCGACGAAGGCTGGCGACTGCAGTTGCCGTTTTTTGGCGAGTTGCTGATCCAGTTGCCGCGCATCGTGTTTGCGTTGCCCGGCATCGTGCTGGCGACGACCTTCGTCACCTTTCCTTTCATCGCGCGCGAGCTGATGCCGTTGATGGAGCAGCAGGGCAGCGATGAAGAACTGGCCGCCTTGAGCCTGGGCGCGAACGGCTGGCAGATGTTCTGGCGGGTGACCCTGCCGAACATCCGCTGGGGCCTGCTGTACGGCGTGTTGCTGTGCGCAGCGCGTGCGATGGGCGAGTTCGGTGCGGTGTCGGTGGTGTCCGGGCATATCCGCGGGCGCACCAATACACTGCCCCTGCATGTGGAAATTCTCTACAACGAATACGCCTATAGCGCCGCGTTTGCGTGTGCCTCGTTGCTGGCACTGACCGCGCTGCTGACGCTGGCGCTGAAGACGTACCTGGAATGGCGGCACGGCGATTCGCTCGCCGCCAACCACCGACATTGAGGTGAACATGGGCATCCGCATCCACCGCCTGCGCAAGCAGTTCGATACGTTCACCGCGCTGGACGACATTACCCTGGACGTGCGTCAGGGCGAGTTGCTGGCCTTGCTGGGGCCGTCCGGTTCGGGCAAGACCACCCTGCTGCGGATCATGGCCGGGCTGGAGCATGCCGATGGCGGGCAGGTGCTGTTTGGCGACGAAGACGCCACCCGCATGAGCGTGCAGTCGCGCCGGGTCGGCTTCGTGTTCCAGCACTACGCGCTGTTCAAGCATATGGACGTGTTCGAGAACATCGCGTTCGGCCTGCGGGTGCGACGCGGCAACGAGCGCTGGGCCGAAGCGCGTATCCGCGCACGGGTGGAGGAGCTGCTGGCGCTGGTGCAGTTGCAGGGCCTGGAGCAGCGCTATCCCACCCAGCTGTCCGGTGGCCAGCGGCAGCGTGTGGCCTTGGCGCGTGCGTTGGCGATCGAGCCGCGCGTACTGCTGCTGGACGAGCCGTTTGGTGCGCTGGATGCGCAGGTGCGCCGCGATCTGCGCCGCTGGCTGCGCGAACTGCACGAGCGGACCGGCCTGACCACGGTGTTCGTCACCCATGACCAGGAAGAAGCGCTGGAGCTGGCCGACCGGGTGGCGATCCTCAACCGTGGCCGCATCGAGCAGCTCGACACGCCGGCGATGATCTACGACAAGCCGGCTTCGCCGTTCGTGTATTCGTTCGTGGGGGCGGTGAACCGTATTCCCGGCGTGCTGGCGCAAGGCCAGATCCAGGTTGCCGGGCATGCCTTGCCGGCAGCCAATGCTGCGCTGGCGGCCGGCCCGGTCGAGGTTTACGTGCGGCCGGAAGATCTGGTGCCGGACGACGCTGGCTGGCCGGCCACGGTGGCCTGGTCGCAGCGTAGCGGGGCGCGTCTGCGCCTGCGTGCAACGCTGGAGCCAGCAGGCAATGAGGTGGAGGTGGAGCTGCCGGCATCGGCGGGCAGCTTTCAGCCCGGGCAGCAGTTGCGGCTGGCCGCGCGGCATTACGGCGTGTTTCCGGTCTGATCTAAGCCGGGATTCGGGATTGGGGATTGGGGGATTCGCAGAAGCGAAGCGAATCCCTGCCAATCCCGAATCCCCAATCTCCACTCCCGGCCCATCAAGATTCCGCGCCGGCGGTCGATGAGACAGAACGCTAACCGGCGTCATCTGCGCTTGAGCGTGTGCGCTGGGTCAAGCGAGCGCGACGTGTATGTTGCGCTGCAATGACGGTTGGACTAAGAAGTCATGGCAGTCCCGCCTTGCGCAATCCGACCGCCCATCGTTCCAGGAGATGTCCATGAAGCCGTCCTCGCTCGCGTGTTGTCTGTCGTTGCTGCTGCTCGGTGTGGTGCCGTTGGCACAGGCGCAGGACGAACAAGCCCCCGCTTCTCCCTTCAGCGGCACCTTTGCGGTGACCAGCGACTATCTGTTCCGCGGTATTTCGCAGACCAATGAAGAGCCCGCCTTCCAGGCCGGACTCACCTACAAGACGCCGTTCGGCCTGTACATCGGCACCTGGACGTCCAACGTCGACTACGGTGCCGGCGATCCGGATTGGGAAGTGGATGGCTTTGTCGGCTACAACACCGATCTGGGCACCAATTTCAATTTCGATGTGATGGTCAATCGCTACCAGTATCTGGGAGCAGGCGCGTCCAATTACGCCGAGTTGATCACCAAGACCACGTTCCTGAAAACCTATAGCCTCACCGTTGCCTACACCAACGATCTTTACGGCACCAAGACCGATGGCTATTACTACGCGCTGGATGCCAACTGGTCGCTGCCCTACGACTTCACCTTCGGCGCGCATGCGGGGCACAGTGTCTATACCTCGTCGCTGAGCCAGGTGGATCACGACTACAACGACTTCGGCGTGAATGTCGGCAAGGCCTTCGGTCCGCTGGGCCTGAGCGTTGGCTATTACGACACCAGCGAGGCGGCGGAATTCGGCTTCGGTCGGCAGAATTCGCAGAACCATCTGGTCGCGACTGCCACGGTCACCTGGCCGTGATGCGTGATGGCAATCGCTTGAACAGCGGCTCTAACGACTCGGCCGTGCAGTGGTAGTGGTGAGGCGGTAACAAGAGTTGATGCCCGGGTTCTTCAGTGTCTACATTTGAAGGACACCGAGGCTCAAGTCTCGTTGGTTTTGTCTTTGAGTGATGCATCGTGCGGATAGATCACTTGCGGAGCGGCTGATCTGCTGCCTGGCTGCAGGGCCCTTGCCCACCCACCGTCGCGGGACACGCCGCAAGGACGTCCATGTAGGCTCTTACGCGGCATCCATGCCGCGTAAGGTCCCGCGATGGTGAGCGGGCAAGGACTAGTCGAGATGGTCGGTGTGCACGGTAGGAGCAGTGCTTGATGCGCGCTGTTCGACAATGGTATGCAGGCTCAATATCCAATGTAGGTTGGGCGAAGCGTTTTCTTATGCGGTCACAGACTATTTCTCTGGTGCGGTGTCCTTGCCGGTTGCGGAACCCTTGGCGGCATGGATGGATGCCGCCAAGGCGCCTGCAGGGATGGATTCACCGCGTTTCCCGCGAGCGGCAAGGGCGCCGCGCCCTCAACCAGTGAGTTTTGCCTGCTGCGTTGCCAGTGCTCTGAAGATGGACATGCAAAAGGCGCCTTGCGGCGCCTTTTGCGTTGAAGCGTATTGGCCGATCAGTTCCAGCTCAACACGACCTTGCCGGCCTTGCCTTCTTCCATCAGGTCGAAGCCCTTCTGGAAATCGTCGATCGGCAATTGGTGGGTCAGTACCTTGTGCAGCGGGAAACCCGACAACACCAGTTGCGTCATCTTGTACCAGGTCTCGTACATCTTGCGGCCGTAGATGCCCTGCACGGTGAGGCCCTTGAAGATGATCTTGTCCCAGTCGCAACCGGCGCCGCGCGGCATGATGCCGAGCATGGCGATCTTGCCGCCGTGGTACATGCAGTCGAGCATGTCGTTGAAGGCGCGCGGGTTGCCGCTCATTTCCAGGCCCACGTCGAAGCCTTCCATGTGCAGGTCGGCCATGACCTCCTTGAGCGAGGTCTTGGACACGTTGACCACGCGCGTGGCGCCCATGTCGGCCGCCAGCTTGAGGCGGAAGTCGTTGACGTCGGTGACCACCACGTTGCGCGCACCGATGTGCTTGCAGATGCCGGCGGCAATGATGCCGATCGGTCCGGCGCCGGTGATCAGCACGTCCTCGCCGATCACGTCGAATTCCAGCGCGCAGTGCGCGGCGTTGCCGTAAGGGTCGAAGAACGCGGCCAGCTCCGAGGGAATCTGGTCGGGGATCGGCCACAGGTTGCTGGCCGGCATCACCATGTACTCGGCGAAGGCGCCGTTGACGTTGACGCCGATGCCGACCGTGTTGGGGCACAGGTGCGGGCGGCCGCCACGGCAGTTGCGGCAATGCCCGCAGACGATGTGGCCTTCGGCCGACACGCGTTGGCCGACCTGGTAGCCGGTCACCGCCGAACCGAGCTCGGCCACGCGGCCGACGAACTCATGGCCGATGGTCAGGCCGGGCTTGATGGTGCGCTGGCTCCACTCGTCCCACAGGTAGATATGCAGGTCGGTGCCGCAGATCGCGGTCTTTTCCAGCTTGATCAGCACCTCGTTGGGGCCGGGGCTGGGAACGGCGACCTGTTCCAGCCAGATGCCCTTGTTTGCTTCGCGCTTGACCAGCGCCTTCATCGTCTGCGCCATCTGGCGGGACCTGCTGAGTGAAAGTAAGACGGCGATTATATGCGGCGCGAGGTCGGGGCCATGCGGCGGTGCGGGAAGTGAGTGATGTCGGCTGACCCGGTTCATGGCGGGGTAGGGCCGGTGCCGTCCGTTTCCCCTCGGGAGAAGGTGGCGCGCAGCGCCGGATTAAGGGGCGCCTCAGAGATCTGTCGCCGCCTGCGATGGCAGGCGCGTCGCCAGGGTGAATGATCGGCGTCACCCTCACCCTCAACGCTCCAGCTCCGCGCCCCTGCCCGCACCCGCGGCGGGACGCTCCAAAGCACGCGCGCCTGGGTGCGCAAGCCGTGTCTTCTCGCCCGAGGGGAAGGGCGAGAAGACTCAGAACTTCACATCCAGACTCATGAAGTACTGCCGCGGTGCGCCGACCACCATGGTCTGGTTGTAGCCATCCGGATCGGAGGCGACATAGCCGTTGGTGCCGGTGCTGGCGAAATAGCGCTTGTCGGTGAGGTTGGTGATGTTGAGCGCCAACGCCACATCGGCCACCCCGCCCACGCGACCAAAGTCGTAGCGCGCGCCGGCATTGAACAGCCAGTACGAGGGCACCTGCGAATCGTTGAGGAAGGTGATGTAGCGCTTGTCGACGTACTTGCCGTCCAGATCCAGGCGCAGGTTGCCGAGCTGGTAGCTGGCGCTGGAGGAGAACATCAACGCGGGGATACCGACCACGTCCTTGCCGGAGGTGGCGACCACGCCGTTGTTGAGGTAATCGTCCTGGTAGCGCGAGCGGTTCCACGACAGCGAGTTCAACCAGCTCAGGCCCTCCACCGGGCGCCACATCAAGGCCAGATCGGCACCCGCGCTATGCACGGCGCCGACGTTGCTCAGGATCGCCGCGCAGGTCTGCACGGCGGTACACGGCGAGGTGGTCAACAAGCGGTTGGAGAACTTGGTGAAGTAGGCATCGGCCGACAGCTGGAACTGCGCATCCTGCACGCGGTAACCCACCTGCACGGTCTGTGATTCCTCCGGTTCCAGCGTGGAACGGCTGCGGTCGAACGCCGCCTGCGAGGTGCCGAACGGAGTGAAGCCGAACGCGGCGATGTTCTTGCTGTAGGAGGCGTACAGGTCCTGGCGCTCGTCCAGCTTGTAGTTCACGCCGACCTGCGGCAGGAAGTTGTCTTCGGCGCGGATGCGGCCCTGTGCCAGTGCGGTGGTCGGCACCAGCGATTGCGCGCGTGTGGTGGTGCTGAGCGCCTTCGCGCCGTAGTTGAGGGTCAGCCGATCGTCGAGCAGGCGCACGGTGTCCTGCAGGTACAGCATGCGGGTCTGGGTGGTGTAGCGCTGCAGGAAATCGCGACGGAATGGGGTCTGCGCTTCATACACGTTGTACAGCGAGGTATAGCCTTCATTGCCGAGCGCGAAGTAGTTGCGCTGCTGCGTGGTGCGTGCGTTTTCCGCCCACAGGCCCACTTCCAGATCGTGGTTGCCCCACGCCCATTTCAAGGCGCTGGTGCCGCCGAAACGATCCAGCCCGTAGTCGGTGGTGCGCATTGACAGCGGCACCTGCGCAGAGGTGCGTACATACGGCGTCACCCACTGACCTTCGCCACGATTGCCGTGGTAGTAGCCGGTGGCATCCAGGGTGGCGCCGCCGAACACGAA
This sequence comes from Xanthomonas sp. WHRI 8393, assembly GCF_040203315.1. Lineage (NCBI taxonomy): Bacteria > Pseudomonadati > Pseudomonadota > Gammaproteobacteria > Lysobacterales > Lysobacteraceae > Xanthomonas > Xanthomonas sp. WHRI 8393. The sequence continues at coordinate 1,271,816 of NZ_JBEGGL010000001.1, forward strand.
CGTGCCCGACAGCCCGGCCAGGTTGTCGCGGCGCAGGCCGCCGCCGGCGTAGTAGCTGGCATCGAGCCAGCTGTAATCGTCCGGCAGCCCGGCCAGCGATTGCGGATAGCCGTTGGCCACGCCGCTGGTGGCCCCGGTGTTCTGATACGCACGCGCCATCTGCACGGCGGTGGCCCAATCCGGCTGCAGGTAGTCGTAGTCCCAGCCCAGTGCGCGCTGGCTGGTCAACGACAGGTCCATGTAGTCGTATTCCTTGCGCCGCGAGGTGTCCACGAACAGGCTCAGACGGTTGCCGTCGCCCCACTGGTAGACGGTCTTGAGGTTGGCCTGCTCGGACTGCTGGTCGCCGAAGCCTTTCCACTTGTCGGTGCTGGCATTGGCATAGGACAGGTACGCCGACAAGCCGTTGCGGTCGCCGGTGTCGCCGCGCACGAAGGTGCGGCGCGTGGCATCGCTGCCGACCGTTTGCACCAGGCGCAGGCCCGGCGTGCTCTGCGGGTCGGCGGAGTAGAACTGCATGGTGCCGCCAAGGTTGGTGTTGGACGCAGTGCCCAGCGCACCGGCGCCTTGCGCGATTTCCACCGAGCCGAGGTTTTCCGAAATGATGGCGCGGGTGATGTGCAGGCCGTTGGTGACGCCGTAGCTCATGTTGCCGAGCGGAATGCCATCGAGCGTGTAACCCAGCCGGCTCTGATCGAAGCCGTGCAGGGTGACCTGCGAGGACCACTCGTAGGTGCCGAACGGATCGGCCGACTGGAACTGCACGCCCGGCAGTTTTTCCACTGCCTTGAAGGCGCTGCTGCCCGGGGTCAGCTGCTCGATGTCCTGCCGGCTGATGCGCTGGACCTGGCGGGTGCTGCCTTGCGACACCACGTTGATCGCATCCAGCTGGGTGGCGTTGGTGGCGGCATCGGCAACGCTGGCCGGGGCATCGGCTACCGGCGCATCTGCACCGGCAATCGGATCGGCCGCCGGTGTGGCAGCAGAGGCGATGGCGGGGAGCAGCGCGGCCAGGGCAAGCGCCAGCGGAGTGACATGAAAACGGCGAGCGGAAGTCATGGGGGAATCCTGTTCGAGCACGGCTGAGGGCAACGCGCGGTGCAGGACCGGCGTTTCGCGACGCAGGGTGTCAACGACGTATGAAACATTGATGACGGTGGCTGTCGCAAAACTGTCGTGCTTGACCGCTATACGTGTCGTACCCGGCCGCACTGCGCGGCGACGTACACGTATTTCCTGCAGGTTCCGTAGCCATGACGTCCTCCCCCTCGCGCCGCGATTTCCTCAAGCGCGTCGCCGCGCTGACCGCCGCCGGCGTCATGCCGTCCTCGATCGGCCGCGCACTCGCGCTGCCGGCCAACTCGCGCACCGGCACGCTGCGCGACATCGAACACGTGGTGATCCTGATGCAGGAAAACCGCTCCTTCGATCATTACTTCGGTGCGCTGCGCGGCGTGCGCGGCTTCGGCGATCCGCGCCCGTTGCAGCTGCGCGACGGTCACCCGGTATGGAGCCAGCCGGCCGCCGATGGTCGTCGCCTGCTGCCGTTCGCCTTCGATTCGCAAGACTCCTGTGCGCCGTTGATCAAGAGCCTGGATCATTCGTGGAAAGCCGGTCACGGCCAGGACCCGGCGCGCTGGGCCGAGTACGACGCCTGGGTGCCGTACAAGGGCGAATTGACGATGGGATATTTCCAGCGTCACGACATCCCGTACTACCACGCACTGGCCGATGCGTTCACCATTTGCGATGGCTATTTCTGTTCGTTGCATGGGCCGACCAATCCCAATCGCATGTACCTGTTCACCGGCACCAGCGGCCCGAGCGTGGGCAATCTCGGCGCGCAGGCGGTGACCAATGCCGACGACGGAAACTGGACTGCCGACATGGCGCGCGACAAGCCCGGTTATGCGGCGATGGACTGGACCACCTATGCGCAGCGCCTGCAGGCCGCAGGCGTGGACTGGCGCGTGTACCAGGAGTACGACAACTTCGGCTGCAACTCGCTGGCGTATTTTTCGCACTACCGCGATCTGCACCCCGGCGACGAACGCTATCGACGCGCACGTGCCTGCGTGCCCGGGTCCACTGCAGACAATGCCGCCACCACGCAGGCTGATCATCTGATCGCCGCAATCGCCGCCGACGTGCAGGCCGATCGCTTGCCGCAGGTGTCCTGGATCGTGCCGCCCACCGCGTACTGCGAGCATCCGGAAGCGCCGCCGGCCTATGGCGAATCGCTGGTGGCGCGCCTGATCGATGCGCTCACCGCCAATCCGCAGGTGTGGGCGAAGACCGCGCTGATCATCAACTACGACGAGAACGATGGCTTCTTCGATCACGTTCCCGCAGCGCTGCCGGCACTGGATGCGCGCATGGGGCGCAGCAATGTCGATACGCGCGGGGAGGTCTACGAAGGTGTGCCGATGGGGCTGGGCATCCGCGTGCCGATGCTGGTGATCTCGCCCTGGACGCGTGGCGGCTGGGTCAATTCGCAGGTGTTCGATCACACCTCGGTGCTGCGCTTGCTGGAACGCCGCTTCGGTGTGGCCGAACCCAACATCAGCCCGTGGCGTCGCGCGGTCAGTGGCGATCTGACCAGCGTGTTCGATTTCCGCAAGCCGGACGATTCGGCACTGAGCGCATTGCCGTCGGTCGACGACTACCGCGCGCGCACCGCCGCGGTGCGCAACAAGCCGCTACCGGTGCCGCCGGCCCAGGCCAGCATGCCGCGGCAGGAGCCGGGACAACGTCCGGCGCGCGCGTTGCCGTATGCCTTGCAGGTGCATGCGCGCGAGCAGGGCGACGGCGGCGTGCAGCTGCAGTTCGTCAACAGCGGCGCTGCGGCAGCCGCGTTCAACGTCTACACCAGCGCTGCGAGTGGGGGCCCGTGGTACTACACCGTGTTGCCCGGCACCCGCCTCGACGATGTGCCGGTCGGCGCTGCGCACAACGATGCCTATGCGCTGAGCGTGCATGGACCCAATGGCTTCTTGCGCGAATTCGCCGGCGACCTCGCTGCGGCCGGGACGCAATCGGCTGCGCCATGGTTGGAGGCGCGGCAGGACGGCGAGGCGCTGGTGCTGGACATCGGCAATGCCGGGCAGCAGCCGTGCACGCTGCAACTGCGCGCGCTGGACTACGCAGACCCGACCGCGCGCTCGCTGCACCTGGCTGCAGGTCAGCGCCAGACCGTGCGTCTGGCGCTTGCTGCCAGCGATCACTGGTACGACGTGGTGCTGGAACAACCGGGCGCGGCATTCCGCCGCCGCCTGGCCGGGCATCTGGAGACCGGCAGGCCCAGCCGCAGCGATCCGGCATTCGGGCGCGCCTGAGCCGGCGCCGGGGGCGCACCGGTGATGGACGCGCAGGGCAGGCGGGTTGTTCTGGCCTCGACGGCAACCCAGCGTCGGTGGGCTACAACGGGATCTTCGATCCGGCGATGACCCGCACGGTCGCCGTGGATAGCCGGTATTTGCGCTGGGTCATGCCGGAGTCGCCCGGCATCGCAGCTGTTGCCGGAATTCGGCGTGTGCCGACGCGGGCGGCCGGCACCGCAGCGGGAGGGGTTATCATGCGCTCCCGTTTCGCTGCGGCGAGCCGGCCCCTTCCCCCAAGGAATCCCTCGCGCATGCGCATCCTGCTTGCCCGTCACGGCGAGACGCCGTGGAACGCCGAAGGCCGTTACCAGGGCCAGATCGATATCCCGCTGTCGCCGGTCGGCGAAGGCCAGGCCGCTGCCCTCGGCGCGCGTCTGCAATCGTTGGAGATCACCCGCGCGGTGGCATCGCCGCTGTCGCGTGCGCAGGCCACCGCCAGGCTGGCGCTGGGCAGCAACCGCGAAAGCCTGCTGCAGACCGATGCGGACCTGCAGGAAATCGCCCACGGCGAATGGGAAGGCCTGCTGGCCAGCGAGATCAACGACAAGGATCCGGCACGTCTGCGCGCCTGGCGCGACGAGCCCGATACCGTGCTGATGCCCGGCGGCGAGTCCCTGCGGCAGGTGCTGGACCGCAGCTGGCGCGGCCTGGCGCGCGCGGCCGAAGGCCTGGGCGCGGCCGATACCTTGCTGGTGGTCGCGCACGATGCGGTCAACCGCGTGATCCTGTGCAAGATCCTGGGCCTGCCGCTGTCCCGGCTGTGGACCTTCCGCCAGGCACCGACCACGCTCAACCTGCTCGAAGGCGAGGACGTGGATCACCTGGAAGTGGTGCGGCTCAACGACTGCGCGCACCACACGCCGTTTTTCGGTGAAGCCAAGCATCGGGCGCTGTAAGACAACGCCCGGCACGGACGCTGGATGAGACCGTGGCCTGTGATATCGGCACAATTGCCAGGTGGCCCAGGGCGCTTCGCTACGCTGTTTTTGGCAGCGTGTCCGGCCTGCTGGCGCTGGGGGCGTTCTCCGACTTCATTCCTGCGCCTTTCCTGTCCGGTCGGGCCTGGATAGCGCCGATGTTGCTGCTGGGAAGCGGTCTGACGGTATCGATCGTCGCGCCGGCCTATCGCATCGGCGGGTGGAAGGCGGTCGTTGGCAAGCAGCTGTTCAACACCGTGATGGCGCTCTGCCTGGCGCCGCCGCTCTTGGGATTGCTGTGCTGGCTGGTGCTGGCCAGAGGTGGGCCCTGGGTCTACACCCGCATCGCCGGTGTCGATTTCGAAGAGACGCATGTCATGCAGACCGCCGCCATGCCCGGCGCGCGAGCGTGCAAATACCGGTTGAGTGGCGGGCCGCTCGCGCATCGTTTTCCGGGCCATCTGTGCATCGACGAAGCGCAATATCGGCGTCATCCCGAGCAGCGCGTTTCGGTGCTGTTGCGCGGTCAACGCTCCGTGTTGGGCATGCGCATTGCGTCCATTTCCGATGTCCCCTGACTGCGGGCGACAGCGCTCCTCCAGTTGCTGGCTGAGGCGCGCGCACCCTGTCGGCCCATGCGACGGTGCGCGATCTGCCGGCGTGCCTGGTGATATGCGCTGCGCGCCGGCAAACGGCGATAATGCGCTTCTTCTCGCGCAGCCCTGACCGTGAACGCAACCGACTCCCTCTCCGACTGGCTCGCCTACATCGAGCAGCAGCATCCGCAGAACATCGCCATGGGCCTGGAGCGCGTGCGCGAGGTCGCTGCGCGGTTGCAGATTGAAGCGCCAGCCAGGCATGTCATTGTCGTAGGCGGCACCAATGGCAAAGGCTCCACCGTGGCCTTTATCGAGGCGATCGCGCAGGCCGCCGGCTGGAAGGTGGGCAGCTACACCTCGCCGCATCTGCTGCGCTACAACGAGCGCGTGCGCATCGACGGCAACGAGGCCGGCGACGCGCAACTGGTGGACGCCTTTGCCGCCGTCGAAGCGGCACGTGGCCAGACCGCACTGACGTATTTCGAATACGGCACGCTGGCGGCGCTGTGGCTGCTGCAGCGCTCCGGGCTGGACCTGGCGGTGCTGGAAATCGGCCTGGGCGGGCGCCTGGACGCGGTCAACATCATTGATTCGGATGTGGCGGTGATCACCACCGTGGATATCGACCACACCGATTGGCTGGGCGAAGACCGCGAGGCGATCGGCACCGAGAAGGCCGGCATCATCCGCGCCTGGAAGCCGGTGGTGCTGGGCGAAATCGACCCGCCGTCGAGCGTGTTGCGGCGGGCCTACCAGTTGGGCGCCAATGCGATCCGCGCCGGCAGCGACTATTTCTTCGAGCCGATCGAGGCGCAGCACCCGGACGCGCCGCAGTGGCGCTGGCGCGATGTTGCGGTGACCCTGGAGCTGCCGATGCCGGCCTTGCAGGCGCCGGTGCAACTGGCCAACGCCGCCGCGGCGATCGCCGTGTTGCAGGCCTTGCCGGTGGAACTGCCCGATGCCGCCTGGGCGCAGGGCATTGCCAATGCACGGGTGGCCGGGCGCCTGCAGCGCAGCGACATCGATGGCGTGCAGGTGCTGCTGGATGTCGGCCACAACCCGCAGGCCGCGCGCGCGCTGGCCGATGCGCTGGGCGCGCAGGCGCACACCGGCAGTACCCATGCGATCTACGCCGCATTGGCGGACAAGGATGTGCTGGGCGTGGTGGAGGCGGTGGGCGCGCAGGTCGACCATTGGGCCCTGGCCGGGCTGGACGGTGCGCGGGGGCAGTCGGCGCAGGCCTTGCAGGCCCGTCTGCAGGGCAGTGCCGCAGCGCAGGCGGCCTGCCATGGCGATGTGGCGGGCGCACTGCGCGCGGTGCTGGCGCAGGCCTCACCGGGCGATCGGGTGCTGGTGTTCGGCTCGTTTCATACCGTTGCCGACGCCCTAAGCGCACTTCGTTCAGTCCACCCGGGTCGGTAGCCCGGCTGCGGCCTTATAATCGCCGCGGCACCCCGCCACGCCGCCTCTCGTCTCTCTACGTGGATACTGCTCTGAAACAGCGACTGATTGGCGCCATCGTTCTGGTGGCGCTTGCCGTGATCTTCCTGCCGATGCTGGTCAAGGGCCCTGCGCCGTCGAGCGGCGTGGCCGATGTGCCGCTGGAGGCGCCTGCCGCACCGGCCAATGGCGAGTTCGAAACCCGCGAATTGCCGCTGGTCACCCCGGGCGATGCGCCGGCCGGTGGCGCGCTGGGCATGCGCGGCGCCGCCTCGGCGCCGGCTGCGGTGCAGGACAACCCGGACGCGGCCGATCTGGCCAACCCGTCCAGCGCGCCGTCGGCGCCTGAGGTGGCGGCCGGCAACTACGCGGTCAACTTCGGCGCCTACGCCACCAGCGCCGACGCCGACGCGGTGCTGGCGCGGCTCAAGCAGGCGCAGCTGCCCGGCTTCAGCGAAAGGACCCAGATCAACGGCCGCCCGGCCTGGCGCGTGCGCGTGGGGCCGTATGTCGACCAGGCGCAGGCCGAATCGGCGCGCCTGCAGGCGGTAAAGGTGCGCAGCGACGTCAACGCCCAGGTGGTGACGCTGGATGCCAACGCCGCCGCGCCAGCGCCTGCAGCCAGCACACCGACGCCGGCACCGGCCCCGACCCCGGCCGCAAAACCCAGCAGCAGCGTGGCCGCCGCCAGCACCGCCGCACCGACCAAGACCGAAAGCCTGCCGCCAGAGCCGGCCAAGCCGGTGGCCGCCGCGCCCAAGCCCGCTCCGGCCAAGCCGGAGGTGGCGAAAACGGAGCCGGCCAAGCCCGAGCCGACCAAGCCGGTCGTCGCGGCGCCCGCCGCGCCGGCAGCCCCTGCGGCCAGTTCGGTCGGCTTTGCGGTGCAGCTGGGCGCCTTCGGGCGCGCCGAAGACGCCGACGCCTTGCGCGACCGCGTGCGCGCCGCCGGTTTCAGTGCCTTCGTCGAACAGGTGCGGACCGACAAGGGCGCGCTCAACCGCGTGCGGGTCGGCCCGGTGGCCAACCGTGGCGATGCCGAACAGTTGCGTGCGCAGGTGGCGGCCAAGGTCGGCATTTCCGGCATGGTGCGTCCGCATCCGTAAACGACTGCGCCGCCAACCGGCGGGCGCGGTACATGCCGGAGATCGGCATGACGGTTGGTTCGCTACGCGCAGTGCGGCTCGTCCGCAGCCCGCCCGATCGCCGCTTGCGTGGTATCGCCAGCGGCGAGCGGATTTCCTGATCGCCTCACACCCATGGAGGGGAGCGCAATGAACACCGAGCCAGGTTGGACCAGCGGCGCACGCGCCGCGCGGAGAAGTGGGCAATGATCGACATGGTGCTGGGCGTCATCATCCTGGTGTCGGCCCTGTTGGGCCTGCTGCGCGGATTTGTCGCCATCGTGGTCGGCACGCTGTCGTGGTTGCTGGCCGGCTGGGCGACGTTCCAGTTCGGCGGCCCGGCCGCGCGCTGGATCGCCGACGGCAAGCATCCGTCGGCCACCGAATCGTTCGGCGGCTACGCGATGGTGTTCGTCGGCGTGCTGATCACCGTGGCGGTGATCGGTATGGTGATCCGTGCCGGCGTGGATGCGGTGCGCCTGGGCGGGATGGACCGCATGCTCGGGTTCGGCCTGGGCCTGGTGCGCGGCGGTTTTCTGGCCAGCGTGCTGGTGCTGCTGATGAGCTTCACGCCGCTGCCGCGCGAGCCGTCCTGGCGCCAGTCGATGCTGATGCCGATGCTGTCGCCGGGCGCGAGCTGGATGCGGGCGCAACTGCCGGCCTGGCGGATGCCGTCGATGGACATGCCATCAATGGAACTCGGCAACTTGCCAACGGAGTTGGGGAAGTTGCCTTCGGCAGGCGATAATACGGACCTGGGCAAGGCGCTGTCCGGGTCCGGTCTGAGCGACACCATCACGCGTGCGCTCGGGCAACCCGGCAAAGCCGCCAGCGACGGACGCGATCCGGCGCAGGCGATGCCGGCCAATATCGATCCGGCGCAGGTTCGCGGCGGAGAAAGCGACCCGGCTCGGGTTGAGTCCCAAGGCCAGGCACGGCCCCCTTCACAGTAACGGCGCAAGCCGTAGCGGAGAACGCGCACCATGTGTGGCATCGTCGGTATTGTCGGCAACCAGAACGTCGCCGGGCAGCTCTATGACGGCCTGACCGTCCTGCAGCATCGTGGGCAGGACGCCGCAGGCATCGCCACCGCAGACGGCACGCGCCTGCGTGTGCAAAAGGCCAACGGGCTGGTACGCGACGTCTTCGACGAAAAGAAGATGGCGGTGCTGGAAGGCCGGGTCGGCATCGCGCATTGCCGCTACCCGACCGCAGGCTCGGAAGGCATGGACGAGGCGCAGCCGTTCTACGTCAACTCGCCCTACGGCATCGCGCTGGCGCACAACGGCAACCTGATCAACACCGAGGCCTTGCGCCAGCAGGTGTTCGAAGCCGACCGCCGCAACATCAACACCGATTCGGACAGCGAAGTGCTGCTGAACGTGTTCGCCTACGAGCTGGACGCGCAGCGCATGCTGACCCCGGAAGCGGCGATCCGCGCGGTGGCCGGCGTGCATCGCCGTTGCAAGGGCGGCTATGCGGTGGTCAGCGTGGTGCTGGGCCTGGGCCTGGTGGCCTTCCGCGACCCGCATGGCATCCGTCCGCTGGTGCTGGGCAAGCGCGAGCATGCCGAAGGCACCGAATACATCGTTTCCTCCGAATCGGCCGCGCTGGACATCCTCGGCTACCAGCGCGTGCGCGACGTGCGCCCCGGCGAGGCGATGGTGATCACCGCGCGCGGCGAGCTGTTTTCGGAAGTCTGCGCTGCGCCAACCGTCAACGCGCCGTGCATCTTCGAGTACGTGTACTTCGCGCGTCCCGACTCGATGATCGACAACATCTCGGTGCACAAGGCGCGCATGCGCATGGGCCTGAAGCTGGGCGAGAAGATCCTGCGGCTGCGCCCGGACCACGATATCGACACCATCATCCCGATCCCGGACACCTCGCGCGATGTGGCGCTGGAGATGTCCAACGTGCTCGGGGTGAAGTACCGCGAGGGCTTCGTCAAGAATCGCTACGTGGGCCGGACCTTCATCATGCCGGGGCAGGGCGAGCGGCAGAAATCGGTGCGGCGCAAGCTCAATCCGATCCACCTGGAGTTCCGCAACCGCGTGGTGCTGCTGGTCGACGATTCGATCGTGCGCGGCACCACCAGCCGGCAGATCGTGCAGATGGCGCGCGATGCCGGTGCGCGCAAGGTGTATCTGGCCTCGGCCGCGCCGCCGGTGCGTTACCCCAATATCTACGGCATCGACATGCCGGCGGCCGAAGAACTCATCGCGCATGGCCGCAGCGAGCTGGAAATCCAGGAATTTTTGGGCTGCGACTGGCTGATCTACCAGGATCTGGAAGACCTGGAAGTGGCCGTGCGCGAAGGCAACCCGGACATCCAGCAGTTCGATTCCTCGTGCTTCAACGGCGAGTACATCACCGGCATCGAACCGGGCTATTTCGAACGCATCCAGCAATTGCGCTCGGACGATGCCAAGAAGCGTCGCCGCGCGTGAGGCAGTGCGGTAGCGCTGCAGCTCGGCGCTACCCAGACGTGGCCTAGAGCCGCAGTGCCACGCAGGAGTACCTGCGTGGCGATCGCGCGATTTGATTGCTGCCGATCGACAGGCGGGTGCGCTGCGCTGGTTCGATAGTGGCGCCAGCCGCTGGTTGTACGCAGATCGCACCTGCGACGGCTGCGTAGGGATCTCGATCGCCGCTGCAGATCGAAGCGCCAGTTGTCGATCTGGCGGCTACCGCAACGACGGAGTGATGGACACGATGGATCTTCTGCAAGCCGCACATGCCTGCCTGCAAGCGGCCGATCCGCTGGAGAAGGTCGCGTTGACGCAGCGACATGCGGCCGCGTTCCGCGCCGGTGCGTTGCCGTTGCCACCGCCGCAGGCGGCGCATCCGGAGCCGATCCGCATGCCTGGCCGACCTGCAAGGCCGGTGCTGGTGCATCCGCGCGAGGTGCCGCGGCGCGGGCTGGGCAACCCGGAAGGCCGCGCCGCCTTTATCCACGCCATCGCGCATATCGAGCTCAACGCCATCGACCTGGCCTGGGATGCGGTGTATCGCTTCCGTGGGTTGCCGGCGGCGTTCTATGCCGACTGGGTTGGCGTGGCCGACGACGAATCGCGCCACTTCATGCTGCTGCGCGCGCGATTGCATGCGCACGACCACGACTACGGCGACTTCGCCGCGCACAACGGCCTGTGGGAAATGTGCGAGAAAACCGCACATGACGGCCTGGCACGCATGGCGCTGGTGCCGCGCGTGCTGGAAGCGCGCGGGCTGGATGTGACACCGGCGATGATCGTCAAGCTGCGCTCGCTCGGCGATACCGCCACTGCCGAGGTGCTGGACACCATCCTGCGCGAAGAGGTGGCGCATGTGGCGGCCGGCTCGCGCTGGTACCGCTGGTATTGCGCGCAGGCCGGCATCGAGCCGCGCGCGCGCTTCAAGGCGCTGCTGCACGAGTACGCCGGCGGTTACCTGCATGGGCCGTTCAATCTGCAGGCGCGGCTGCTTGCCGGCTTCGATGAGGATGAACTGGCCGATCTGGTGGAGCAGGCCGGCTGAGCCGCCGGTGGTGAATGTGTGGGCGGGCTGCAGTGCGCGATCTGTCGATCGCCATTTGCGGAGCAGATATCGAGTTGGCTCGCACCGACGCCACGCTGGGTGAGGCGCCTTGCAGCCTCGCTCATGAAGTACCGAGCGCATTGCGCGGCAGAACGATCGCAGCGCACTGGGGCAATGCGCATCGCATCCCTTCGTCATGACATCGTGCCCCACGCCTAGCTAACGCCAAACGCGACAGGCCATCTGCGCGGCAACGCGCGTTCGATCACCGGACTGTGCGCTGGGTCCTCCCGCACAGCTGCCGGAATCGCATCCATTCAACGGCAGACATCACAAAACCGTAATTTTCTTTTGTAACAACTTGCAATCGGCACGGACCGACGCGCCTTAATGGCGTCCCGGGGGCAGGGGCCCGGTGTTTCACATCCGTTACTTCCATGTCTAAGGAGAGAGAGACGATGAAGTCGAAGTCGATGTGCACCACGGCGGGTCTGATCGCCATGTGTCTGGCCGGTTCGGCCGCCGCTGCCGGCAAGCCGCTGTATCAATCCGGCCCTGCGCTGAGCCGCAGCGCGAGCGCCACCGCCACTGCCGAACCCTCGTTGCAGCGCCTGCTCAGCGCACCGTCCACCGCCAACGCGCAGGTGGTCCAGCTTGATGCAGGTGCCGTCACCGCTTCGGAAAAGCTGCTGGAATTGCAGCTGGACGGCCAGACCATCACCGCCACCCAGGCCAAGGTCGATGCGTTGGAAGGCGGCGATAGCGTGTGGTACGGCAATCTCGGCACGGGCGCCGGCACCCGTGCCCGCACGCTGTCGGGTGTGGATCCGCTGAACTCGGCCATCCTGGTACGCAGCGGCGATACCGTCACCGGCACCATCCGCTACGCCGGCAAGCTGTATCGGCTGCGGCCGCTCGCCGATGGCCGCCACGTGCTGGTGCAGGTGGAAGAAAGCCGCCTGCCGCAGGAACACCCGGCCGAATACAGCCTGCTGCCGAAGATCGACATGCCCAGCGACGGGCGCTTCACTGCGGCCGCCGCATCGTCGGGCAGCCCGGCGACCATCCGCGTGCTGGTAGTGGCCACCAATCAGGCGGTGACCGCCTACGGCGGCAACATGCAGTCGCTGGTGCAACTGGCAGTGGCCGAGGCCAACCAGGGCTACATCAACAGCAATGTCGGCATCACCTTGCAGCTGGCGCGTTACGAGACCACCAGCTACAGCGAAACCGGCAATTTCACTACCGACCTGCAGCGCTTCCGCGTAACCAACGACGGTTACATGGACAGCATCCACACCAGCCGCAACACCTATACCGCCGATGTGGGCGTGATCGTGTTGAACAACAGCAGTTACTGCGGCCTGGCATCGGGCATCGGCTCCACCGCGGCGACCGCGTTTGCCTCGGTGTACTGGGATTGCGCCACCGGCTATTACAGCTTCGCGCATGAAATCGGCCATCTGCAGAGCGCCCGGCACGACGCCACCAACGACCCGAGCACCTCGCCATATGCGTACGGGCACGGTTATCGCTACGGCAACAGCTGGCGCACCATCATGGCCTACGACTGCAGCAGCAGCTGCCCGCGCCTGAACTACTGGTCCAACCCCAACATCAGCTACAACGGCGTGCCCATGGGCAACGCCAGCACCGCCGACAACCAGCGCGTGCTGGTCAACACCAAGGCCACCATCGCCGGCTTCCGCTGAGGACCAAGCCGATCGTTCCGTCGTCGGGCCCGGCACGCAGGTGCCGGGCCTTTGCCGCTACACGCAGGCGCAGCGATCGCGCAGACTAGAGGCACTGCCGGCAGCTGCCGGCGTGTCCTGCGGAGCGGAGCACCCATGTCCAAGTCCCTGCGTTATGCGGCGCTGTGCCTGGTCGCGCTGGCAGTTGCCGGCTGCAAACAGCAACCTGCCGACCCGGCCCCTGCGCCACCCAAACCGGCGGTGTCCGCGCCGGCAGCCACGACCGCCAACGATGCCCGCGCCCGCGCGCTGGATGTGCTGGAAACCCGCCTGCAGAACGACCATTTCTATGCGGACAACTGCATCAGCATCGTCGACGAAGACGACGCTGAGCCCGCAGCGGATGCGTTCGACTTCGCAGTGCGCGAGCGGCATGGCAACGAGTGCCCGGGCGATCCGCAGACCAACCCGGTGCGCGATCGGTTCCGCGTGCAGGCCGATGGTACGGTGCTCTGGTACGACATAGTCAACGCCGACTTTGTCGACTACGCCGAACATGCGCGCAGCATGCAGTGAGGCTTCTGGAGACTGCAGGGACCGTGCGGTTGCGTATCAGCAGGCTGGCGCGATCAGGCGTGCCGACAACGCGTCAAGCTGCATTCCAGCACGGGTGAACAGCACACCGAGGGCGCGCAGGCATGATCTCGAAACCACGGCGCTCACCTGCAGACGGAGCGGCACGTGCCCATCGCGGTCTGTCGCTTGCAAACGGGGTCCGGGCGAGCGGCCTGCGCCGAGCTGGCCGCTCGCTAGCTGCTGACAGCCACGTTAAAGCGGCAACTGCTCCAGCGACACGCCGTCGGCATCCACATGCAATACCGAGCCTTGTTCGTACCAGTCGCCCAGCACGATGCGCGTGCAGGTCTGGCCGCCGGCCTGCAGGGTGTGGATTGCAGGGCGATGGGTGTGACCATGGATCAGGCGGTCCAGGCCATACCGCACGAAGGTGGCCTCCACCTCGGCCGGGGTGACATCGGTGACGGTCTCGAAGCGCGATTGGTCGCCCTGCTTGAGTTCTGCATGACGCGCCTGGCTGGCAGCGCGCGCCTGCTGCGCGAAGGCCACCCGCGCGGCCAGCGGCTGCGCCAGGAACTGCGCCTGAAAGACCGGATCGCGCGTTTGCGCACGGAACGCCTGGTAGGCGGTGTCGTCGGTGCACAGCAAATCGCCATGCATCAGCAAGGTCGGATGCCCGTACAGATCGACCACGGTGGGGTCGGGCAGGATGCGGAAGCCCGCGCGTTGCGCATACGCCTCGCCAACCAGGAAGTCGCGGTTGCCCGGCATGAAGAACACCGGCACTCCGCTATCGGCCACCGCATGCAGCGCCACGGCCACCGCATCGGCAGCGGTCGATGGCGTGTCATCGCCGATCCAGGCTTCGAACAGATCGCCAAGGATGTAGAGCGCGTCGCTACCGGGCACCTGCGTGCGCAGGAAGTCCAGAAACAGCTCGGTGATCGCCGGCCGGGCCGGATCCAGATGCAGGTCGGAAATGAACAGGGTCGTCATCGCGCCATTGTACGGCGGGAGCGCGGCACGGGAATCGGGAATCGGGAATCGGGGGAGCGTTGCATCGCGGAGCGAGTGCCGGGTGAACGGCTGGCTGCGGCAACGAGAGGATCGCTGGCCTGGTCGGGCCAACGCAGCGATGACAGGGCTTGCTCCTTACCCCAACAACACCGGCAATCCCCACAGCGACAGGCTGGCCAGCAGCACGCCGATCGCGGTGGCAGCGAGGACATCGCTGGGATAGTGCAGGCCCAGCACCACGCGCGACAGCGCCACGCCGGCCGAAAACGGCACCAGCAGGGGCGCCAGCCACGGGTAGTAGGCCAGTGCCACGATGCTGAAGGACACCGCGTGCAAGGTGTGGCCGGACGGAAAACTGAACTCGTCCAGCGGCGCCACCCAGGCGCGGATGCGCACATCGGCCGCATACGGGCGTGGCCGACGCGTCCAGCGCTTGAGTGATTTGTACAAGGTCAGCGCGAGCACGCCGGTGGCGGCCATGTGCGCAGATGCGCGCACGCCGTCCATGCCGTCGAGCAGCACCAGCAAGCCCATCAGGCTGTACCAGAACACCCCATCGCCGAGCCGGCTGATGGTGGCGAATGCGCGCCGCACCGGGTGGCGCCGGCACCAGTGGTTGGCGCGCCGGCACCAGCGCGCTTCGTGACCGCGCAGAAGTTCAAGCCGCGTTGCCGACATAACGCCCCCGTGCCGCAGTGATGCCCATCAGCAAGGCCTCGAAGTCGGAGACCACGTTGTCCGGATGCAGTTTCTTCATCGCCTGTGCGGCCGCCGCACCCAGGCGCTGGCGCATCGCATCGTCGTCGGTGAGTGCGACGGCCGCCTGGATGAACGCCTCGTCGTTCTCCACTGCCGCACCGCTGTGGCCGCTGCGCAGATACTCGCGTGCGGCGCCGTAGTCGAAGGCCACGGTGGCCACACCACTGGCCATCGCCTCCAGGGTCACATTGCCGAAGGTCTCGCTGCGGCTGGGGAACAGGAACAGATCGCCGCTGGCGAAGTGGCGCGCCAGCGCCTCGCCGCGCTGGATGCCGCAGAAGATGAAGTCCGGATTCTCGTGCGCGATTTTTTCGCGTGCCGGGCCATCGCCCACCCAGACGAAGCGCGCCTTCGGGCGGATCTGCTGCAGCTTGCGGAAGGCGCGAATCGCCAGCGGCAGATTCTTTTCGTTGGCGATGCGTCCGACATAGATCGCGGCGAAGCCTTCGCCCTCGATGCCCCATTCGGCACGCAAGGCCGGATCGCGCCGGGCCGGATCGAACTGCTGGCTGTCCACCGCGCGTGCCAGCAACTGCACGCGCTCGAAGCCGCCGTCGCGCAGGAACTGCTGCAGCTCGCGCGTGGGCACCAGGGTGGCCTCGGCCTGATTGTGGAAGCGGCGCATCCAGCGCAGCGCAGTACCCTGCAGCCAAGCGGCACCGTAGTCGGGCAGGTATTCGTCAAAGCGGGTATGGAAGCCGGTGGCGACCGGAATGCCGAGCCGGCGTGCCGCACGCATCGCCGACCAGCCCAGGGGGCCTTCCGTGGCCACATAGACCGCATCCGGTTGCGTGATTTGCCAATGACGAACGAGGCGTTGGGTTGCCGGCAATCCGAATTTCAGTCCCGGGTAGCGCGGCAGCGCCGCGCCGCGCACCAGCAGGGCGGTGGCCGCATCGGTATCGCCGCTCTGCCGTGGACGCACCACGTCCACCTGGTGTCCGCGTGCGCGCAGGCCGATTTCCAGCCCGTGCACGGTCAGCGCAACACCGTTGACTTCGGGGGGATAGGTTTCGGTAACGATCGCGTAGCGCATGCCCGTCCTCCGGTTTTCGCTAGCTTCCGGGAGGGCGATGGCATGGATGTTGCGCGGATAAGTCGCGGCGGTGACAAGTGCGACGGGATTAGGAATTCGGGATTGGAGATTCGCAAAAGCGGCTTTTGCGCATCTGGGCGAACACGCAATACATTACGTGCCGCGGTCAACGAATCCCGAATCCCAAATCCCAAATCCCGCCTGAGGCCGCAGGCCTCAGGTCACAAACGGTTTGAACGCGATCCCCAGCCCGGCCATGCTCTCGACTTCGCCGATCAGGTCGGCGCGCAGCAGCGGGCGCGAGTCGATCCAGCTTTGCGACAGGATCAACGACAGGCGGGTGTCATCGGCGGTGAGTTCCAGGGTCGGAATCGGGTCCGATTCGTGGGCGCGATGGAGCAGCACCGCCAGCCGCAGCAGCGCGGCCTTGCGTCGGGTGGGCAGCAGCAGGCGGTCCGGCAGCGCATCGAACGCGGTCTTGGGCACGTTGCGCCGGTGCGTGCGCACCAGCGATGCCAGCACCTGCTGCTCCTGCCGCGAGAAACCGGCGATGTCCGAGTGCTCCAGGATGTAGCTGCCGTGCACGTGATACTGGCTGTGCGCGATGATCAGGCCCAGCTCGTGCAGGCGCGCAGCGCGGCGCAACACCTGCGCGTCGTCGCCATCCAGCTGCCAGGATTCGCAGACCTGGTCGAACAGCCGGCAGGCAGTGGCTTCCACGCGCTGCGCCTGCACTTCGTCGATGCCGTAGCGCTGCACCAGCGAAGCCACCGAGCTGTCGCGCGGGTCGTTCTCGCCGCCGCGGCCGAGCATGTCGTAGAGGATGCCTTCGCGCATCGCCGCCTTGCTGACCATCAGCTTCTCCAGCCCCAGGGCCTGGAACGCCGCTTCCAGCACCAGGATGCCGCCGGCGATGATTGGCCGCCGCTCGGCGGCCAGGCCGGGCAACTGGATATCCTCGATGCGCTTGGCCTTGAGCAGTTCATCGCGCAGCGCCGGCAGCGCCTCGGCGGTGATTGCGCCCTTGGTGAGCTTCATCGCCGCACAGATCTCGCCGATGGCCTTGTGCGTGCCGGACGAGCCGATCGCCTCGTGCCAGCCCAGCGCCTTGTACTGATTGGCGAACTGCTGGAATTCGGTGCCGATCTCGGTCAGCGCATCCTTCCATTTCTTCTTCGACAGCTTGCCGCCGGGAAAGAAGCGGCGCGTGCTGGCGATGCAGCCGGCCTGCAGCGATTCGCGTTCCAGGGTCTGGAATCCGCGGCCGATGATGAACTCGGTCGAGCCGCCGCCGATGTCGATCACCAGCCGGCGTTGATCGGGCTTGGGCGGTTGCGCATGCGCAACCCCGAGATAGATCAGGCGCGCTTCCTCGCGTCCGCTGACGACTTCGATCGCATGCCCGAGCGCGGTTTCGGCCGGCATCAGGAACGCCTGCGGCGAGCGCAGCTGACGCACCGTGTTGGTGGCCAGCGCGCGCACGCGCAACGACGGCACTTCCCGGATGCGCTGGCCGAAGCGCGCCAGGCATTCGAGCGCGCGCTGGCGCGCTTCGTTGGAGAGGCCACCCTTGCCATCCAGGCCGTCGGCCATGCGCACGGTTTCGCGCAGGCGATCGACCACGCGCAGCTGACCCATCAGGTAGCGCGCAATGACCATGTGGAAGCTGTTGGATCCTAAGTCGATGGCGGCGAGGAAATCGCCATCGCGCAGGGGCGGGATCGTGGGGGAGGGCATTGGCATGGGCGCATGGTAGCTGAT
This sequence comes from Xanthomonas sp. WHRI 8393, assembly GCF_040203315.1. NCBI lineage: Bacteria > Pseudomonadati > Pseudomonadota > Gammaproteobacteria > Lysobacterales > Lysobacteraceae > Xanthomonas > Xanthomonas sp. WHRI 8393. Next base: position 1,289,632 of record NZ_JBEGGL010000001.1, read on the forward strand.
GGGCCGTTGGCCCCGTGAGGGGCCACGCCCGCGCCGCTTTCAGATCCGCTCGAGCAAGGTCATCTGCGCCGAATGGGCCGGCTCGCCAGGGCCTGGTAGGCGTTTGTGATAGACGCCGTCGGCATCCAGCTCCCAGGCGTTGACGTTGTCGTCCAGGTAGTTCTGCAGCACTTCGCGGTAGACGCGCTTGGCCAGATCCGGGTCCAGGATCGGGAAGCAGGTCTCCACGCGCCGCAGCAGGTTGCGCTCCAGCCAATCGGCGCTGGCGCAATACAACTCTGCCGCGCCATCGTTGCCGAACCAGTACACGCGGCTATGTTCCAGAAAACGCCCCACGATTGAGCGCACGCGGATATTGTCGGACACGCCAGGAACGCCCGGGCGCAGCGTGCAGGCGCCGCGCACGATCAGGTCGATCTGCACACCGGCTTGCGAGGCGGTATACAGCGCACGCACGACCTGCGGCTCGTTGAGGGCATTCATTTTGGCGATGATGCGGCCCGGGCGGCCGTTGCGGGCCAGCCGCGTTTCGCGCTCGATCCGCTTCAACACGCCGGCGTGCAGGGTGAAGGGCGACTGCAGCAACTGCTCCAGCTTCATGCGCGGGGCCAGCCCGGACAACTGCTGGAACAGCATGTGCACATCGTTGCCGATTTCCACATCCGCGGTGATCAGGCTGATGTCGGTGTACAGGCGCGCGGTGCCGCTGTGGTAATTGCCGGTGCCCAGATGCACATAGCGTTTGAGCTTGCGTCCCTCGCGGCGCACGATCAGCAGCATCTTGGCGTGCGTCTTGAAGCCGACCACGCCGTACACCACCTGCACGCCGGCTTCCTGCAGCTTGTCGGCCAGGCCCAGGTTGGCCTCTTCGTCGAAGCGCGCGCGCAGCTCCACCACCACGGTGACGTCCTTGCCGTTGCGCGCGGCCTGGATCAGCGCATCGACGATCAGCGAGTCCTTGCCGGTGCGGTACAGCGTCTGCTTGATCGCCAGCACGTTCGGGTCGACCGCAGCCTGGCGGATCACGTCCAGCACCGCGGTGAACGCATCGAAGGGGTGATGCAGCAGCACATCGCCCTTGCTGACGATCTCGAAGATGCCGTCGTTGTCGCGCAGGGTGCGCGGATTGAACAACGGATACTTCAGTTCGGGGCGCTGCACCAGATCGTAGACCTGGGTGACGCGGCTCAGGTTGACCGGCCCGACGATGCGGTACACCGCGTTTTCGTTCAGGCCGAAGTTCTGCAGCAGGGTGCGCATGATCGGCGCCGGGCAGTCGTGCGCGATCTCCAGGCGCACCGCCGGGCGATAGCCACGGGTGACCAGCTCGTCGCGCAAGGCCAGCGCCAGGTTCTCGACTTCTTCCTCGTCCACCACCAGCTCGGAGTTGCGGGTGACGCGGAACTGATACGAGCCCTTGACCTGCATGCCGGGGAACAGCTCGTCGACGAACTCGGACAGCACCGAGGACAGGAACACGAAGCTCTGCGCGCCCTCCGGCGACAGGCTCGCCGGCAGCTGGATGATGCGCGGCAACGAGCGCGGCGCACGCACGATGGCCAGATGACCGGCGCGCCCGAATGCGTCCTGGCCCTCCAGCACCACCACGATGTTCAAGGTCTTGTTGAGGATCTTCGGAAACGGATGCGCCGGGTCCAGCCCCAGCGGCGACAGCACCGGCATGATCTCGTTGCGGAAGTACGCCCGCAGCCAGCGCTTCTGACGCGAGGTCCAGGCCGTGCGGCTGAGCACGGCCACGCCGGCATCTTCCATCGCCGGGCGCAGCACTTCATTCCACGCGTGGTACTGCTGTTCGACCAGCTTGGCGGCGCGGTCGTGCACCGCGTTGAGGATGGCGGTCGGGCTCAGGCCATCCGGTGCCGGCGGCAGGCCGAACTCCTGCGCATGCCGCACGGTGGCGGCGCGGATCTCGAAGAATTCATCCAGGTTGGTGCAGGAAATGCACAGGAACCGCAGCCGTTCCAGCAATGGCACCTGCTCGTCCAACGCCTGTGCCAGCACCCGGAAATTGAAGTCCAGCTGCGACAGTTCCCGGTTGATGTACAGCGCCGGATCGCGCAACGGATCGGTGGCGATGTCCTCGGAAGGTGTGACGTCGTGCAGTTCTTTGGCGTGGCCCATTGGAATCGGTCATCAAGACGGAGATGGTGTGCGGCGTGGCAGCGCGCCAGAGGCAGCGCAGGCGATGTAGCGCGTCATGCGCGCGTGCATCGCACCGCGGTGCGGCGCGCACCTCTTACATATCACGCCGAACGTGACAGTGGCAGGGACTGATCGCGCTGCACGACGCGCGCAGCGACAAAATGGCATGAGAATTCGCTCCCGCGTCCGACTTCGCTTTCGATTTCCAGACGCGCCTGGTGCAGTCCCAGGATGTGCTTGACGATCGACAGCCCCAGCCCGGTGCCGCCGCTCTCGCGCGAGCGGCTGCTGGAGACGCGATAGAAGCGCTCGGTGATGCGCGGCAGATGCGAGGCGGGAATGCCGTAGCCGGTGTCGCGCACCGCCAGGGCCGCGCCATCGCCTTCGCGCACGAAGCGGATCGTCACCGTGCCGCCGCCGGGCGTGTAGCGCACCGCATTGGTGACCAGGTTGGAGAAGGCGCTATGCAGCTCCTTGTTGGAGCCGAGCAGGTCCACGCCGGCCTCGTCGAACACTTCCACGGTGTGGCGGCCCTGGCTGTGCGCTTCGGCCTCGCGCCGCAGCGTCGACAGCATCGGCGCCATCGCCACGTGTTCCTCGCCGAGTTCTTCCTGCGATTCCAGCCGCGACAGCGTCAGCAGGTCTTCGACCAGCTGCGCCATGCGCTGCGACTGCTTGCGCATCTCGGCCAGCATCGGGCCCGAATCGGGAAAGTCTTCCGGGTCGAGCATGTCCAGATAGCCGTGCACCACCGTCAATGGCGTACGCAGCTCGTGCGAGACGTTGGCCACGAAGTCGCGGCGCACCTGCTCCAGCCGCAGCAGCTTGCTGACATCGCGCGCCACCAGCAGCCAGTAATCGTCCGAGTAGGGGATCAGGCGCAGATTCAGGCGCAGATCCGGATCCACCGGCGAGGCGGCGTCGAGCATGGGCTCGGCGTTGCGGCCGGCGGCCAGCCAGTGCGCCAGCGGCAACGGCTGCAACCGCTCCACCACCGACACGCCCATGTCGCCCGGATGATGCAGCCCCAGCAGTCCGCCCGCGGCCCGGTTGAACCACTGCACGCGCTGGCTGTTGCGATCCACCACCACCACCGCATCCGGCAGCGCCTGCGCGGCGGCGCGGTAGGTGCGCAGCATCTCGATCAGGCGACGCTTGCGCGCGCGCATTTCGGCCTGGCTGCGATAGAGCAGGCGATCCAGCTCGTTCCAGGCGCCGATCCCGGCGGCGGGCTCGGCACGCTGGCGCGCGGTCAGGCGCTGCAGCACCTGGCGCAGCCGCCAGTAATGCCAGGCCAGCACCCCCAGCGCGGTCAGCGTCAACGCCATCCACACATGCTCGATCAGCACGCCGACCAGCACGGCAGCGCCCAGCAACAGCGCGAGAGTGCCGAGCGTCTTGAGCCAGGCGGAACGGATATGTTGAGGCATGGAAGGCGTTACCACGGAGCGTCAGGTGGGCGTGCGAGCCAGCCCAGCGGCAGGGCCGACCGGCTGTGCGGCAAGCACTAGGTTGCCGAAGAGAAACGGTAGCCCGAGCCACGCACGGTCTGCACCATGTTTTCCAGGCCGAACGGTTCCAGCGTCTTGCGCAGGCGGCGGATGTGCACGTCGATGGTGCGCTCTTCCACATACACGCTGCCGCCCCAGACATGATCCAGCAGCTGGGTGCGGGTATACACGCGCTCGGGGTGTGTCATGAAAAAGTGCAGCAGGCGGTATTCGGTCGGGCCGATCGGCACCGGCGCATCGCCGGCGAACACCCGGTGCGCGGCGCCATCGATACGCAGGCGGCCCACGGCCACGCTGCCGTCCTCGTCGTCCTCGCGGGTGCGGCGCATCACCGCGCGGATGCGCGCCAGCAACTCGCGCGCCGAGAACGGCTTGACCACGTAATCGTCGACCCCGGCTTCCAGGCCACCGACGCGGTCGTTCTCTTCGCCGCGTGCGGTCAGCATGATGATCGGAATCTCACGGGTCAGCTGTTCCTTGCGCCAGCGCCGTGCCAGATCCAGCCCGCTGGTGCCTGGCAACATCCAGTCCAGCAGGATCAGGTCCGGCACGCGGTCGGCGATGGCGGTCTGCGCCTCGCGGGCATCGCCGGCATGGATGGGTTCGAACTCGCCTTTGCGCAGCGCGAACGCCACCATGTCGCGGATCGCGGGTTCGTCGTCGACGATCAGAATGCGTTTTTGCACGCGGGGCTTACCGTCTGGCTTTGGTTGATCGCCAGTAGACTACGGTTTTGTGACTCTAATGTGACATGCCTGACGACAGCCGCCGCGGCCAAAGCGGCCTGTGCCGCTGGCAGGCGCGGTGTTGAACCCGTCGACACACGCCTGAATGACCATTGCGCCAACCGTCACATGCGCTAGCGCGTCGACAGATCCGGGTCGCGGATGCCTTGCCGGCGCAGCTCCAGCACGGTCGGCGTGATCGCTGCGATGCGTGCATCCACCCGCGCCCGTGTCACATAGTCGAGATCTTTCTTCTTCAGCGCTTCCAGCTGGATCAGCGCCTGTTCCGGGCGTCCGTTCAAGTACGCAGCTTCGGCATAGGCCTCGCTGGCGCGCAGATGGTCGCCGGACAGCTCGCAGGCGCGCGCGTAGGTCTGTTGCAACAGGGGATCTTCGCTGCTGCGATGCAGGAGCGGCTCCAGCACCTGGCGCGCGCGCTGGCCGGACTCCTTGCTGGCCTGCTCGTTGAGCGCGCCGGCATAGGTCAGCGCCACCGCGCGGTTGTTCGGCAGTTGCTTGAGCAGCGCGTCGAAACGCGCATTGGCCACCTCGCGCTGGCCCACCCGCGCCTGCGCCTCGCTCAGCCCCAGCGTCAGCCACAGGTTGTCCGGGTGCGTTTCCAGCAGGCTGGTCAGTTCGGCCACCGGTTCACTGGGCCGGCCGCCGCTGTTGCGCAGGCGTGCCAGCGCCAGCCCGTAGCGCTGCGCATCGGTCAAGCCGTGCTTGGCACTGCGGCGTAGGGTCTCGTATTCGCGGATGGCCGCATCCGGCGTGGTGGCACTGAGCACGCGCAGGCGTTCCTTGGCCCAGTCGAAGTTCTGCTGGTCGCCGCTGCGGCTCAGCGCATCCACCGGCAGCCGCAGCGCATACGGCAGCAGCGCATTGCCGTTGCGGCTCAACGGTTCGGACAGCGACGGGTCGGCCGGGTCCACCCGTTCCTGGCGCGTGCCGCCCGGCACCGAGGTGGTCAGCACCACGGTGTTCTTCTTCATCTGCTCGGCGCGCGCCTTGGCCTCGCTGATGCGGGTGACCGTGACCGGGTGGGTCTGCAGAAAGTCCGGCGCGCTGTAGCCGCCTTCGTTGGCGCGCATCGCCACCGACATGCGCTCGAAGAAGCCGGCCATCGCATCCACGTCGTAGCCGCTGCGCACCAGCGTGCGGATGCCCAGCCGGTCGGCCTCGGATTCGTTGGAGCGGGTGTAGTCGATCTGGCGCTGCTGCATCAGCCCCATCGCACTGGTGATGCCGGCCATGGTGGCATCGCCCTTGGAATTGCCGCCGGCCTGTTGCGCGGCGACCACCGCTGCCAGCATGCCGAGCAGGATCGGGATCTGGTCGCGCTGCGCCCGTTCCACCCCGCGCAGCACATGCTGCTGGGTGACGTGGGCGATTTCGTGCGACAGCACCGCGGCCACCTCGTCCTCGCGCTCGGCGGTCAATACCAGCCCGGCATTGACCGCGATATAGCCGCCCAACGTGGCGAAGGCATTGATCTGGCGGTCGCGCAGCATGAAAAACGTAAACGGCTGCTGCGGCTGGTCGCTGTTGGCGCCGAGCCGGGTGCCCATGGTCTGCAGCCAGTCGGTGATCAGCGGGTCGTCCAGCACGTAGTCGTAGTTGCGCAACTCGGCCAGCATCATCTTGCCGTACTCGGCCTGGCGCGCCGGGGTCAGCAGCTCGCCGGCAGAGGAGCCGATGTCGGGCAGGCGGTTTTCCTGCGCGGGTGCCACCCCGATGGCAACGGCCAGCGTGAGGGCGGTGGCGAGCGGTAGCAGGCGCAAGTGGAACTCCCAGGTGGTGCGCGGAGCATGCGGGCAGCACGGCGCGATGGCGTGAATCATCGGTTAATCCACAGTGTTGCGGTGACGACATGGAAATTCCAGTCGCCCGGTACCATTGTCAGACCTCAGACCAACCACGGAGTTTCCCGTGAGCCAAGATACCAACGTCCAGGATGCGGCCAGCGGCCCGCAGATCACCCTGTATTCCTCCGCGATCTGCCCGTACTGCGTGGCGGCCAAGAACTTCCTCAAGAGCAAGGGCCGGACCTGGACCGAGGTGCGCATCGATCTGGACCCGGCCGAGCGCAACAAGATGGTTGCGCTGGCCAAGCGCACCAGCGTGCCGCAGATCTTCGTCGGCGACGTCCATGTGGGCGGCTACGACGACATGATGGCGATGCACCGGGCCGGCAAGCTCGAGCCCTTGCTGGCCGGCAACACAGGCGGCCAGGCATGAGCGAGACCGGCAGCGGCAGCGACGACCGGCTGCGCGAGTTCACCGAATTCCGCCAGCGCATGAACCAGCGCATCCTGGCCGAGCCTAACCAGGTGGTGCGCCGGTTCTTCGCGCTGGACACCCAGACCTACCAGGCGGGCGCGCTGGACGTGAAGACCAAGGAACTGCTCGGCCTGGTCGCCTCGATGGTGCTGCGCTGCGACGACTGCATCAGCTACCACGTCGCCCAGTGCAAGGAGGCCGGCGTGACCCGTGAGGAATTCTTCGAAACCTTCTCGGTTGGCCTGGTGGTCGGCGGCTCCATCGTCATCCCGCATCTGCGCCGCGCGGTGGACTTCCTCGACCAGCTCGACGGCGGCGCCCCGGCACCGGAGCAGCACGCGCACGGGTGAGTGGGGCGGGAGTGGGGAGTGGTAATTCGGGATTCGTAACGGCGGGCGAGGGCGCGTGCCGCCTGTTGTTGGCGGCTTTGCGTTGGGGTGGTCCGATTTGGGCACCGGCCGCTGGCTGGGACGGCAGGTGCTTTCAGGCAGCTGCACCGAAGTTGTGCCTGCAGGCGGTGGTACGCGCGGCCGTTCGCTGCACCGAATGGCTGCCGTGCGCATCCGGGGGCTCTTAGACCAAGGTCGGTTTGGGCGCCTTCACCGGCATCGGGCATAATTGCCTGTGAAACCTCCTTGCGCCGCTCTGCCGGGTATTGCGGCTGGCGCTCCCCCCTTCAAGTTCGGAAACCCAACGTTATGACGCAGACAATCACGGTCATCCGCGGCGACGGTATCGGCCCGGAGATCATGGATGCCACGCTGTTCGTGCTCGACGCGCTGCAGGCTGGCCTGACCTACGAGTACGCCGACGCTGGCCTGGTCGCGCTGGAAAAGCACGGCGATCTGCTGCCCGAGTCCACCCTGGCCTCGATCACCAAGAACAAGGTGGCCTTGAAAAGCCCGCTGACCACCCCGGTCGGCGAGGGCTTCAGCTCGATCAACGTCGCCATGCGTCGCAAGTTCGACCTGTACGCCAACGTGCGTCCGGCCAAGTCGTTCCCCAACACCAAGTCGCGTTTCGCCGATGGCGTGGACCTGATCACGGTGCGTGAGAACACCGAAGGCGCCTACCTGAGCGAAGGCCAGACCGTGTCCGAGGACGGCGAGACCGCGTTCTCCGGCGCCCGCGTCACCCGCAAGGGCTCCGAGCGCATCGTGCGCTACGCCTTCGACCTGGCGCGCGCCACCGGCCGCAAGAAGGTCACCGCGGTGCACAAGGCCAACATCATCAAGTCGACCTCGGGCCTGTTCCTGAAGGTGGCACGCGATGTGGCCACGCAGTACCCGGAAATCGAATTCCAGGAAATGATCGTCGACAACACCTGCATGCAGCTGGTGATGCGTCCTGAGCAGTTCGACATCATCGTGACCACCAACCTGTTCGGCGACATCATCTCCGACCTGTGCGCCGGTCTGGTCGGCGGCCTGGGCCTGGCCCCGGGCGCCAACATCGGTGTGGACGCGGCGATCTTCGAGGCCGTGCATGGCTCGGCGCCGGACATCGCAGGGCAGGGCAAGGCCAACCCATGCGCGCTGCTGCTGGGTGCTGCGCAGATGCTGGACCACATCGGTCAGCCGCAGAACGCCGAGCGCCTGCGCGAAGCGATCGTGGCCACCCTGGAAGCCAAGGATTCGCTGACCCCCGACCTGGGCGGCACCGGCAACACCATGGGCTTCGCCAAGGCCATCGCCAGCCGCCTCTGAGCGACACGGCGACAGCAAAAAAAAGGGCGCCCAGGCGCCCTTTTTTGCGTTGAGTCCAGGGGTTTGGGGAGTCGCTCTTACGAATCCCCAATCCCGACGCTCGATTCCCCGCTCAATTCCGCGACTGCAGCTTCGACAGCAAGCGCAGGAACTCGATGTACAGCCACACCAGCGTCACCATCAGGCCGAACGCGCCATACCACTCCATGTGCTTGGGAGCGCCCTGTTCGACACCGCTTTCGATGAAGTCGAAGTCCAGCACCAGGTTCAGTGCAGCCACCACCACCACGAACAGGCTGAAGCCGATGCCGATCAGGCCCGAGTCGTGGATGAAAGGGATGCGCACGCCGAACAGGCCCAGCACGATGGTCGCCAGATACACCAGCGCAATGCCGCCGGTGGCTGCCACCACGCCCAGCTTGAAGTTCTCGGTGGCCTTGATCATGCCGCTGCGATAGGCAAACAGCAGCGCGAACATGGTGCCGAAGGTCAGCAGGACCGCCTGGAACACGATGCCGTTGAAACGCGCCTCGTAGACTGCCGAGATCGCGCCCAGGAAGAAGCCTTCCACCAGTGCGTACAACGGCGCGGTGACCGGCGCCCAGGTCGGCTTGAAGCTGGTCGCCAGCGCGAACACCAGCCCGCCGATCGCGCCGGCGATCATGTACAGCCGCGCGGCAGGCAACGGAGCGCCATCGGCCCCGATCGACTGCGACCAGGCGAAGGCGGCGGTGACCACTGCCATCAGCAACAGCAGGCCGGTCTTGTTGACGGTGCCGTTGAGCGTCATCGCCTGACCACCGCGGGTGACTACCGAGCCGGAACCGAGGTCGAGGAAGGTGGATTCCCGAAGGGCGGGATTGCCGCTACGCATGCGTGTTCTCCATGAAATGTAGATGCCTGCCGACTTGGCGAGCGATGCCGCGAGGATACCGGATCGTCCGATTTACACAGAGTGATTGACAGCAAGCCCAATCATTCCCAAAATAGCCGACCTTTCCAGCCTTCGGGATTGAAAGGTCCCGCCGGGGTATAGCGCAGTCTGGTAGCGCGCCTGCTTTGGGAGCAGGATGTCGGGGGTTCGAATCCCTCTACCCCGACCATTCCGAGCTCTTGACGGCGTGGGAATGCGAAGTTCGGTCCGGGCGCCCGTAGCTCAACCGGATAGAGCACCGGCCTTCTAAGCCGGCGGTTACAGGTTCGAGTCCTGTCGGGCGCGCCATCGGCGGTGCGGTAGGAAGTAGGTTTCAGTGGTGGCTGTAGCTCAGCTGGTTAGAGTACTGGATTGTGATTCCAGATGTCGGGGGTTCGAGTCCCCTCAGCCACCCCACTGATTGCAGGAAAAGTTGGACCCGATGCATCGCGGGGTGTTGCAACGACGCAAAAACGCGCATACAATGTGCGACCAGTTTCAGGGCCGTTAGCTCAGTTGGTAGAGCAGTTGACTCTTAATCAATAGGTCCAAGGTTCGAATCCTTGACGGCCCACCAAACAAAAGCACTTAGGCATCTGCCTAGGTGCTTTTCTTTTTGTGCTGAGGAAAAGATGACGCAAGGAATCGGCTGCAGCTTCGCTGTCGTCTCGGTCGGCGGCCGCGGCAACGCAGTGCCGATCTCGGCCGGGCACGATGTCTGGCTTGTGTCAGGTGCGCAATCGCCACCGGTCGTCGCTGCCCGGTCGAGCGAGCGCACATGAGGCCTGCTGTGTCCGGAGCATTGCGGCATTCGATCCTGGGCCAGGTTGGCGTCTTCGCGATCGTCGGTCCTCCGCTCGGCGGGCTGCTGGGCCTGGTGCTGTTGACCCGTTTCGATCTGCAGACCGCGTTGTTGATCGTTGCCTGGTCCTACGGCCTGGTGTTGCCGGTGACTGCCTGCGCTGCGGCGGGATGGCTGTGTGCGCGCATCTGTGCCTGGCGGTACCGTGGGCGCCGGCCCAACCTGCTGGTCCACGTTGGCATCGGTGCGTTGAGCGGTCTGCTCTCGACCGGGGTGATCGTGCTGCTGCTGGCGATCATCGGCGGCTGGTCGATGATGTCCGACCGCACGGTCATGCTGACGCTGCTGCAGTGTGGTCTGGCGGCAGGTGGCGCCTGCGCCGTGCTTGTCTGGCTGATGTGGTCGCGCCTGGCAGTGTCGCCTCGCGCGAGGTGACGGGGGCCGCCAGGCAACGTCCATCGGCACGCGCAGGAAGAGGTTCTTTGCTGCACTGGACAGCGCTGACGGCCCCGAAGCGATGCGCTACGCCGGATCGGCGATGGGCAACTGCAGCCGTGGCCGCTTACGGCGCTGCGGCGGGCGCGGGCGCCGCGCTCTGCTGCATGCGTGGGAACGCCAGCGTAAAGCATGCACCCTGGCCGGGCGCCGATGTCACTTCGACAAAGCCACCTGCCTGACGGACCGAGCTGTACACCTGCGCCAGCCCCAGGCCCGCGCCTTTGTCGGCATCCTTGGTGGTGAAATACGCTTCGAACAGGTGCGCCTGCACGTGCGCATCCATGCCATGCCCGTTGTCGGCCACGGCGATGGTGACGTAGCGCCCGGCCGGCCTGGCCAGGCTGGCCTGTTCTTCAGCGACCACGGCGTCGCCGGTCTCCACGCGAATGACGCCGCCGCCCTGGCAGGCATCGCGGGAGTTGATCACCAGGTTCAAGATGGCGCGTTCCACCGTATGGCGATCGACCATTGCGCAGCATCCACCTTCGGTGGTGCGCAGCTGCAATTGCAGATCCGCGCCGACCACCTGTTCGAGCAGGGGGCCGAGCTGTTCGGTCAAGGCCGCCAGGTCCACCGATTCCGGGCTGTACGGATATTGCCGCGAAAACCCGACCAGGCGCTGTGCCATGACCGAGCCATGTTGAAGCGCCGCGTCGGCCACGCTCAACAGCTTGGCATCGTGCGCATCGATCCTGGCGCGCTGTACCACCAGTTCGATGGCCGAGGTTGCCGCCTGCAGCACGTTGTTCAAATCGTGCACCACGCCGGCCAGCAGTTGTCCTACCGCTTCGCCCTTTTGCGCCTGCTCGGAAATCTTTTCGGCAGCGCTCTGTGCGGCGCGCGCAATGTCCAGGTCGCCTTCGATGCGCTCTTGCAGGTCGCGCAGGCTGTGCAGTTCGCTCGACAGCGAATGTTCGCGCGCGCGCGCCAGGCGCAGCACGCCGCTGGAAAACGCGCGCTCTGCGGCCAGGGTCGAATCCAGTGTGCGAAACGCGGTCTCCAGCGCGCGGCGGTCGGAAATGTTCCTGCTCACCGCCAGGATTGCTTCGACCTTGCCAAGCGCATCGAACAGCGGGCTGGTGACGACCTGCCAGATCTGGCGCACGCCGGCGAAGTTCACGCCGGCGGCCTCGAATTCCTGGATCGAACCGGCACGGGAGCCGGCGATGGCCGCATCCACCAGCCCGGCTGCCTCCGCTGGCCACAGGTCGCGCCACTTCCGCGCGATCAGTTGATCCTGATGACTGGCGCCAAGCTCGGTCAGGCCATTGACGTTGATGGCCGTAATCCGCCCATCGAGGTCGATCTCCTTGATGCAGTCGCGGGACAGGGCCACGATCTGCCGATACCGATCTCTCATCGCGATGACTGCCTCTACTGGTGTTAACGGAATTTTAGCGAACCTAGGCTTTACCCAGCGCTAGCGGGGCGGAAGGTACGCCGCTAGGCCGGGTGGCATGATGAATGCATTTACCTTTAGTGTGTCGGATTCAGGGCCGCCTTGCATCGTGCTGCCCGTGCGGGCGGCAGGCACGCAAGCCGGCTCCTGTTTCTACCAGCCGCATCGCCCTCGCGATGCTTTTTCTTTCCCGGCATCCCTGCAACAATGGCCGGGCTGGCAGCATCGCGAAAGTGGCGGAATTGGTAGACGCACCAGATTTAGGTTCTGACGCCGCAAGGCGTGGGGGTTCGAGTCCCCCCTTTCGCACCAATGCAGTGCGGCCGTGCGTGTTCCGGCCGCTTCCCGCCGCAGGCCTGGGGGCTTTCCATTGCGCGGCGCAGTGACGCGTATTCCGCTGGCAGCGGCCGCCGTTATCGGCGAAACTACAAGGCTCGGCGGCTTTCTCGCCATCCGTCAACCCGCATCTTCCATCTCGTGCCGACGCTTGTGCAGTCGGTGGCAGGAGTCAACATGCAAGCATCGATCGAATCCACCGGCAATCTGGAACGCCGCCTGACCTTCACCCTGCCGCAGGAGCGCCTGGAGACGCATGTCGGTGGCCGCCTGCGCGAACTTGCGCGGACCACGCGCATCAAGGGTTTCCGCCCGGGCAAGGTACCCACCAAGGTCATCGAGCAGCGCTTCGGTCAGCAGGTGCGTGCCGAGGCGATGGAAGGCCTGCTGCGTGAGACCTTCGATTCGGCAGTGCGCGAGCATTCGCTGCGTCTGGCCGGCAACCCGCGTATCGACCAGGGCGAGAGCGATTTCGACTTCGTCGCCACCTTCGAAGTGGTGCCGGATTTCGGCGATATCGACGTGGCCAAGCTGTCGGTGGTGCGTCATACCGCCGAAGTGACCGATGCCGACATCGATCAGATGATCGAGAACCTGCGTTTGCAGCGCCGCACCTGGAACCCGGTCGAGCGCGGCGCGCAGGTCGGTGACCTGGTGGCACTGGAGACCTGGTCGCAGGCCGGCGACGAGCGTCTGCCCGCCGAAGGCGTGGAGACCGGCAGCAGCGTGCTGGGCTCGGGCGTGATGTTCGACCAGATCGAAAAGGGCCTGGAAGGCCTGGCCAAGGGCGAGGACAAGACCCTGACCATCGACTTCCCGGCCGAGTGGCGCGTGCCGCAGCTGGCCGGCAAGACCGTGCAGGTGCACGTCAAGGCGGTCGAGGTCTCCGAGCCGGTGCTGCCGGTGGTGGACAAGGAATTCATCAAGAGCTTCGGCGTGAAGAGTGGCGATGCCGAGCAGTTCCGCGCCGACATCCGCACCAACCTGGAGCGCGAGCTCAAGGGCGCGCTGATGAACCGCCTGCGTCGCGAAGTGGGCGAGCAGCTGATCGCCGCCTATGCGCACGTGGAAATGCCGCCGCGTCTGGTCGAGAACGAAGCCCGTTCGATGCTGGCGCAGCAGGTCGAGCAGGTCCGTCGCAGCGGCCGCAACCCGGGCGAGATCCCGGCCGATGCCCACCAGGGTTTCATGGACGCGGCTGCCAAGCGCGTGCTGGTCGGTCTGCTGGTGGGCGAGGTGGCACGTCGCAACGAGCTGCGCCTGGAATCCAAGCGCGTCAGCGAAACGCTGCGTCTGATCGCCTCGACCTACGAAGAGCCGGAGCAGGTCATTGAGATGTACCGCAACGACCCCCAATTGATGAGTGGACTGCAGAGCCGTGTCATGGAAGAGCAGGTGATCGACTGGATCGCCGAGCGCGCCCAGCACACCGAGCAGTCGCTGTCGTTCCAGGACGCCATTCGGGTCTAAGGTAAGCGACCGCGTGACACCAACCCGCATCCCGATGGCTGGGATGCGGATGTCAAACCCGGGCATCGGCGCAAGCCGCTGCCACTACAGGAAGACTGATGAGCATTGTGACCAAAGCCCTGAACCTGGTGCCGATGGTGGTCGAACAGACCAGCCGCGGCGAGCGTGCGTATGACATCTACTCGCGTCTGCTGAAGGAGCGTCTGATCTTCCTGGTCGGTCCGATCGACGACCACATGGCCAACGTGATCGTGGCCCAGCTGCTGTTCCTGGAAGCGGACAACCCGGAAAAGGACATCAGCATCTACATCAATTCGCCGGGCGGCGTGGTCACCGCCGGCATGGCGATCTACGACACCATGCAGTACATCAAGCCGGACGTGAGCACCATCTGCGTCGGCCAGGCTGCCTCGATGGGCGCGCTGTTGCTGGCATCGGGCGCGGCCGGCAAGCGCTATGCGCTGCCGAACTCGCGCGTGATGATCCACCAGCCGCTGGGTGGCTTCCAGGGCCAGGCCACCGATATCGACATCCATGCGCGCGAGATCCTGACCCTGCGTTCGCGTCTGAACGAGATCCTGGCCAAGCACACTGGTCAATCCCTGGAGACGATCGCGCGCGACACCGAGCGCGACAACTTCAAGAGTGCGGTCGATGCGCAGGCCTATGGCCTGGTCGACCAGGTGCTGGAACGCCGTCCGGAAGAGTCGATCCAGCCGTCTTGATCGCCAGATTGCTGAAATTGCAGGAAAAACCGGCAGGGTCGGGCTGGGCGGATGTCCTCCCGACCCTGTGCTATTCTCGAAATCGAACCCCCGTGCATCGGGTGGGGTAACTGGGTAACAGAAGCATGAGCGAAGACCGCCAAGGTCGTTCCGGCGACAGCAACAAGATTCTCTACTGCTCGTTCTGCGGTAAGAGTCAGCATGAAGTCCGCAAGCTGATTGCCGGTCCCAGCGTATTCATCTGCGATGAGTGCGTTGAGCTGTGCAACGACATCATCCGCGAGGAACTCGAAGAGAAGGCGCAGTCGGCACGCTCCAGTCTGCCCAAGCCGCGCGAGATTCTCGAGGTGCTGGATCAATACGTGATCGGGCAGTTGCGCGCCAAGCGCACGCTCGCCGTGGCGGTGTACAACCACTACAAGCGTATCGAGAGCCGCAGCAAGAACGATGACGTCGAGCTGGCGAAATCCAACATCCTGCTGGTCGGCCCGACCGGCTCGGGCAAGACGCTGCTGGCCGAAACGCTGGCGCGCCTGCTCAATGTGCCGTTCACGATCGCCGATGCCACCACGCTGACCGAAGCCGGCTATGTCGGCGAGGACGTGGAAAACATCATCCAGAAGCTGCTGCAGAAGTGCGATTACGACGTCGAGAAGGCCCAGCAGGGCATCGTCTATATCGACGAAATCGACAAGATCTCGCGCAAGAGCGAGAACCCGTCGATTACCCGCGACGTGTCCGGCGAAGGCGTTCAGCAGGCGCTGCTGAAGCTGATCGAAGGCACGGTGGCTTCGGTGCCGCCGCAGGGCGGTCGCAAGCATCCGCAGCAGGAATTCCTGCAGGTCGACACCAAGAACATCCTGTTCATCTGCGGCGGCGCGTTCGCCGGGCTGGACAAGGTGATCCAGCAGCGTTCCAACGACGCTGGCGGCATCGGCTTCGGTGCCAAGGTCAAGAGCAGTGAGCGCAAGCAGGAAGTCGGCAAGATCCTGGCCGAGGTCGAGCCGGAAGATCTGATCAAGTTTGGCCTGATCCCCGAGTTCGTCGGCCGCCTGCCGGTGGTCGCCACGCTCGAGGAACTGGACGAGCCGGCGCTGATCAAGATCCTGACCGAGCCCAAGAACGCCATCACCAAGCAGTTCAAGAAGCTGTTCGACATGGAAGGCGTGGAGCTGGAGTTCCGCCCCGATGCGCTGTCGGCGATCGCCAAGAAGGCGCTCAAGCGCAAGACCGGCGCGCGTGGTCTGCGCACCATCGTCGAATCGGTGCTGCTGGACACGATGTACGAGCTGCCCTCGCAGGAAAATGTCAGCAAGGTGGTAGTGGACGAGTCGGTGATCGAGCACAAATCCGAGCCGTATCTGATCTACCAGGCGCAACCGGCGCCGGCCAAGGCCGCGTCCGGCGACTGAGGCCTGGATGCCGTCGCGCCGGGCCCCGGCCTCGCTCGCGGATAAAGGGTTTCCGAACGCTACTTGCAACACCTGGCCGATGGCCCCATAACGGGGCCATCGGCTTTTTTTACGCCCCAAAACCCCCATTCCTGCGGAGCGCCCCATGGCCCAGTCCCAACCAGAAGTTCTCGATCTGCCGGTGTTGCCGCTGCGCGACGTGGTGGTGTTTCCGCACATGGTGATTCCACTGTTCGTCGGCCGTGACAAGTCGATGCGCGCGCTGGAAAAAGCCATGGAGGCGGACAAGCGCATCCTGCTGGTTGCGCAGAAGTCGGCCGAAACCGACGACCCGACCGCCAGCGACCTCTATACCGTCGGCACGCTCGCGCAGGTGCTGCAGCTGCTCAAGTTGCCCGACGGCACCATCAAGGTGCTGGTCGAAGGTCTGTCGCGGGTCACCGTCGACAAGGTCGTCGAGCTGGATGGCGCACTGCAGGGCCAGGGCATCGAGATCGAAGCCAGCGACGCGCGCGAGCCGCGCGAAGTGGAGGCCATCGCGCGTTCGCTGATGTCGCTGTTCGAGCAGTACGTCAAGACCAACCGCAAGCTGCCGCCGGAGCTGCTGCAGACCCTGGCCGGCATCGACGAGCCGGGCCGTCTGGCCGACACCATCGCCGCGCACATTGGCGTGCGCCTGGCCGACAAGCAGCGCCTGCTGGAAATCACCGAGATCGGCGAGCGGCTGGAGCTGCTGGTCGGGCTGGTGGACGGCGAGATCGATGTGCAGCAGCTGGAAAAGCGCATCCGCGGCCGCGTCAAGTCGCAGATGGAAAAGAGCCAGCGCGAGTACTACCTCAACGAGCAGATGAAGGCGATCCAGAAGGAGCTGGGCGATCTGGATGATGCGCCGGGCGAGCTGGAGGAACTGGCGCGCAAGATCGCCGAGGCGGGCATGCCCAAGCCGGTCGAGACCAAGGCCAAGGCCGAGCTCAACAAGCTCAAGCAGATGTCGCCGATGTCGGCCGAAGCGGCCGTGGTGCGCAACTATCTGGACTGGCTGCTGGGCGTGCCGTGGAAGAAGCGCACCAAGGTCCGCAAGGACCTGAAGGTCGCAGAGGACACCCTGGACGCCGATCACTACGGCCTGGACAAGGTCAAGGAACGCATCCTCGAGTATCTGGCGGTGCAGTCGCGCGTGAAGCAGATGAAGGGCCCGATCCTGTGCCTGGTCGGGCCGCCGGGCGTGGGCAAGACCTCGCTCGGGCAGTCGATCGCCAAGGCGACCAACCGCAAGTTCGTGCGCATGAGCCTGGGCGGTATCCGCGACGAGGCCGAGATCCGTGGCCATCGCCGGACCTATGTCGGTTCGATGCCCGGCCGCCTGGTGCAGAACCTCAACAAGGTCGGCAGCAAGAATCCGCTGTTCCTGTTGGACGAGATCGACAAGATGTCGATGGACTTCCGTGGCGACCCGTCCTCGGCGCTGCTGGAGGTGCTCGATCCGGAGCAGAACAACTCCTTCAACGACCACTACCTGGAAGTGGACCTGGACCTGTCGGAGGTGATGTTCGTCGCTACCTCCAACTCGCTCAACATTCCCGGTCCGTTGCTGGACCGCATGGAAGTCATCCGCATCCCCGGCTACACCGAGGATGAGAAGCTCAACATCGCCATGCGTTACCTGGTGCCCAAGCAGATCAAGGCCAACGGCCTGAAGCCGGAAGAGATCGAGATCGGCAGCGATGCGATCCAGGACATCGTGCGTTACTACACGCGCGAATCGGGCGTGCGTAACCTCGAGCGCGAAGTCGCCAAGATCTGCCGCAAGGTGGTCAAGGAAATCGCGCTTGCCGGCCCGCAGCCGGATGCCAAGAAGGTGGTCGCCAAGAAGGGCAAGCCCAAGGCCCTGGTCACGGTCAACGCGAAGAACCTCGACAAGTATCTGGGCGTGCGTCGCTTCGATTTCGGCCGTGCCGAAGAAGAGAACGAAATCGGCCTGGTCACCGGCTTGGCCTGGACCGAAGTCGGCGGCGAGCTGCTGCAGGTCGAGTCCACGCTGGTGCCGGGCAAGGGCAACCTGATCCTGACCGGTCAGCTCGGCAACGTCATGAAGGAATCGGCATCGGCCGCCTTGTCGGTGGTGCGTTCGCGCGCCGAGCGACTCGGCATCGACGTGGATTTCCTGCAGAAGCAGGACGTGCACGTGCATGTGCCCGATGGCGCGACACCGAAGGATGGCCCGAGCGCCGGTATCGCGATGGTGACCTCGCTGGTGTCGGTGTTGACCAAGGTGCCGATCCGCGCCGATGTGGCGATGACCGGCGAGATCACCTTGCGTGGTCGCGTGTCGGCGATCGGCGGCCTGAAAGAAAAGTTGTTGGCAGCGTTGCGCGGTGGCATCCGCACCGTGCTGATCCCCGACGAGAACCGCAAGGATCTTGCTGACATCCCGGCCAACGTCACGCGCGATCTGAAGATCGTGCCGGTCAAGTGGATCGACGAAGTGCTGGATCTCGCGTTGGAACGTCCGTTGGCACCGAAGAAGGCGGGCAAGGAAAAGGCCCGCAAGACGGCTTCGCGGGTTGCGGTCCGCGGCAAATCGCGTACTACTCCCGGTACCCGCGTCAAGCACTAAAACCGCTTGTCTAAACCCAGGCAAAACAAGCCAAAACCCGCGTCGTTATTGGGTTTTGGCTTGCGTGCGGTTGGGGGCGCTGGTATAAATGCACGACTCGTGGGCGCGGCAAATTGTGATGCGTCATGCGATACCACTTGTGTCGGGTTCTTCGCTAACGGCAAGAGCGCCGATTGTCGATTCCGCGGCATCTGCCGCAAAGGGAGTTTCAAGAATGAATAAAACCGAATTGATCGATGGCGTTGCCGCTGCCGCTGACATCTCCAAGGCTGAGGCCGGCCGTGCTGTTGACGCGGTTGTGAGCGAAATCACCAAGGCGCTGAAGAAGGGCGATGCCGTCACCCTCGTCGGCTTCGGCACCTTCCAGGTCCGCGCGCGCGCTGAGCGTACCGGCCGCAATCCGAAGACCGGCGACAGCATCAAGATCGCTGCTTCGAAGAATCCTGCATTCAAGGCTGGCAAAGCCCTGAAGGATGCAGTAAACTAATCGACTCGCTAGGGTGCTTAGCTCAGCGGTAGAGCGTCTCCCTTACACGGAGAGGGTCGGGGGTTCGAAACCCTCAGCACCCACCATTAAGCACCAGGCAAATGTTTCAAGCGCGGAGCGGTCGTTC